>NZ_SRLB01000017.1 GCF_004745635.1 Methylobacterium nonmethylotrophicum
CATGGTACTGTGTCTCAAGACACGGGAGAGTCGGTCACCGCCAGACCTGCCAAGCACGCAACGTTCCCTCATCACGACGACACCCTGGCGCGGGGTGGAGCAGCCCGGTAGCTCGTCAGGCTCATAACCTGAAGGTCACAGGTTCAAATCCTGTCCCCGCAACCAACCGAAACGAACAAGCCCGCCCGGTCACCCTGGCGGGCTTGTTCGCGTTCAGGGCGGCGCGTAACCCGGCTTCTTGAGGATCGTCTCGGCCTTGGCGACGATGTCGGGCTCGTAGACGGTGGCTGTCCAGGCGCTCGGCTCGACGTCCTCGACGCCGACCGAGACCGCGCCCTCGGAGCAACCCGTCGCGCTCATCAGCGCCTTCGTGATCGCGTCGGCGATGCGCTGCTTCTGCTCGTCGCTCCGGCCGGCATAGAGCTTGACGATGACGTGCGGCATGGGATCGGTCCCTCGTCTAGCGGGCGCCGTACTGGGCGTCGGTGACCGGCTCGAGCCAGGTCACGGCGCTGCCGCCCTGCTTCTCCTGGATGGCGATGTGGCTCATGCCGGTGGTGGCGGTGGCGCCGTGCCAGTGCCGCACGCCGGGGGGAAACCACACCACGTCGCCGGGCCGGATCTCCTCGCGCGGACCGCCCTCGGTCTGGGCCCAGCCGAGCCCCGCCGTCACGATCAGGGTCTGGCCGAGGGGATGGGTATGCCAGGCCGTGCGCGCGCCCGGCTCGAAGGTGACGTGGGCGCCGGCGACCCGGGCCGGGTCCGGCGGGCTGAGCAGCGGGTCGATCCGCACCCGGCCGGTAAAATACTCCGCGGAGCCCGTCTGCGACGGGCGGGACCCGCTCCGGTGGATCTCCATGCCAAAACCCTCCTGGCGCGCGCCTTCGCGCGGGATCGGACGTGATCTAGCCCAGTCCCGCGCGCCGCCGCCAGGGGAGAGGGCCTTCCTCAGCGCGCCGCCTCGCGCCCGACCCGGCTGTGGCGCCGGCCATAGCCGAAATAGATCGCGAGCCCGATCCCGAGCCAGATCACCAGGCGCAGCCAGGTCTCGCCGTCGAGGGACAGCATCATCGCCAGGCAGACCAGGATGCCGGCCACCGGCACGATCGGCACCAGCGGCGTGCGGTAGCCCCGCGGCTCGTCCGGGTGGGTGCGCCGCATGATGACGACGCCGGCGCAGACGATGATGAAAGCGAGCAGCGTGCCGATGCTGGTCATGTGGCCGAGCGTGCTGATCGGCGTCAACCCGCCGAGCAAGGCCGCGAACACCATGAAGAACAGGTTCGAGCGGTACGGCGTGCGCCAGGTCGGGTGAATGGCGGCGAAGAATTTCGGCAGCAGCCGGTCGTTAGCCATGGCGTAAAAGACCCGCGACTGGCCGTAGAGCAGCACCAGCATCACGGTGGTGAAGCCCGCGATGACGCCGAGCGTCACCAGGCTCTGGAGCCACGGGAACGGCGTCTGCTTGATGGCGGTGGCGACCGGCGCCGCGTCGCCCTTCATCTGCGCGTAGGGAACGAGGCCGGTCAGCACCGCCGCGAAGGCGATGTAGAGCACGGTGCAGATCGCCAGCGAGCCGAGGATGCCGGTCATCATCGTGCGCTGGGGATTCTTCACCTCCTGCGCCGCCGTCGAGACCGCATCGAAGCCGATATAGGCGAAGAACACCACGCCGGCCGCCCGCATGATGCCGCTCCATCCGTACTCGCCGAAGGTGCCGGTGTTGTCGGGGATGAACGGCACGTAGTTCTGCGCCTTGACGTAGAACAGGCCGACCCCGACCACGGCCAGCACCACGGCGACCTTCACCACCACGATCACGCCGTTGACCCGCGCCGATTCGCGCACGCCGCGCATCAAGAGCAGCGAGATCAGGCACAGGATCAGCACGGCCGGGAGGTTGACGAGGCCGTGGACACTTGAACCGTCGGCGAGAGTCACGGTCTCGAACGGCGAGTGGAGGAGGCGCGGCGGCAGCGTCACGCCCCAGTCCTGCAGCAGGGTGGCGACGTATTTCGACCAGCTCACCGACACCGTGGCGGCGCCGACGGCGTATTCGAGCACCAGGTCCCAGCCGATGATCCAGGCAACGAACTCGCCCATCGTGGCGTAGGCGTAAGTGTAGGCGCTGCCCGAGACCGGGATCATGCTGGCGAGCTCGCTGTAGCACATGCCGGCGAGGGCGCAGCCGATCGCCGCGATGGCAAACGAGATCACCACTGCCGGCCCGGCATTCTCCGCCGCCGCGATGCCGGTGAGCGAGAACAGGCCGGCCCCGATGATCGCCCCGATGCCGAGCCCGACCAGGCTCCAGGGACCCAGCGTCCGCTCGAGGCCGTGGCCGCCGCCCTCCGCGTCCTGCCGCAGGCGGTCGATCGGCTTCGTGCGCATCAATCCGCCGGACGCTGTCTCCTGCACGCTCTCCTGCGCCATCGCGTACCTCCCTTGCCGTTGAGGTCTCAACGCGGCGCTCACGCCGAGGCTGCAAGCCCGATCCCGAGACGTTCCCTTTCGGCAGCCCTCGCACTCAGGGATCGCTGCGCCGCGATTGCCTCGCCCGCGACGCATCAGCCGCTTGCCGACCGCGCCCCCGCTTCAATACTCTGGCCTCATAACCAGGGAGGAGCCCCATGTGCCGGATCTTCGCCGAGCAGACGCCGGAGCGCTACGCCTGCGAGACGCGCTCGCTGCGGATCGGCGGGCACTGCACCTCGCTGCGGCTCGAGGCGGCCTTCTGGGCCATCCTGGAGGAGATCGCCCGGCAGGAGGGTCTCAGCGTCGCGAAATTCGCCACCAAGCTGCACGACGAGGTGCTGGAGCGCCACGGCGAGGTGCGCAACTTCGCCTCGCTGCTGCGCTGCTCCTGCCTGATCTACCTGTCCCAGGGTGACCGCGCCCCGGTCCTGATGGCGGCGGAATAGTCCGGGGGCCGCGCCCTCATCCGGCATCCTCCAGGATCATCGCGGCGCCCTTCTCGGCCAGCATGATCGTCGGCGAGTTGGTGTTGCCGGAGGTGATGCGCGGCATCGCCGAGGCGTCGGCCACCCGCAGGCCCCGCACCCCGCGCACCCGCAGCCGTGCGTCCAGCACCGCGCCCGCATCGTGGTCGGCTCCCATCCGGGCGGTGCCGACGGGGTGGAAGATCGTGGTGCCGAGGTCGCCCGCGGCCCTCAAGAGGGCCGCGTCGTCGGTGATGCCGGGGCCGGGCAGGTGCTCCTCCGGCCGGTAGCGGGCGAGCGGCGCCTGCGCGACGATGCGGCGGGTGAGCTTGAGCGAATCCACCGCCACCCGCCGATCCTCCTCGGTCGACAGGTAGTTCGGCCGGATCTCGGGAGGCGCGAGCGGGTCGGGGCTCGCGGCGTGCACGCTGCCGCGGCTCGACGGGCGCAGGTTGCAGACGCTCGCCGTGAAGGCGCCGAACGGGTGCAGGCCCTCGCCCCACTTGTCGAGAGAGAGCGGCTGGAAGTGGTATTCGAGGTTGGCGGTGGCGTAGTCGGGCGAGGAGCGGGTGAACACCCCGACCTGGCTCGGCGCCATGGTGAGCGGCCCGGTGCGGAACAGCGCGTATTCCACCCCCATCCAGCCGCGCTTGATCAGGTTGGCGTAGGTGAGGTTGAGCGTCGGCACCCCCGTCACCTTGTAGACGGGGCGGATCTGCAGGTGGTCCTGCAGGTTCTCGCCGACGCCCGGCGCGTGATGCGCGACCGCGACGCCGAGGGCCTGGAGCCGCGCCCCGTCGCCGATGCCGGAGAGCTCGAGCAGCTTCGGGCTCGCGACGGCGCCCGCCGAGAGCACCACCTCGCCCTGCGCCCGCGCCAGGTAGCGCTGCCCGCCGCGTTCGAACACCACGCCGGCGGCGCGGCCGTCCTCGATCAGCACCCGCTCGACATGCACCCCGGTCTCGAGCCGCAGGTTCGGACGGTTGAGCGCCGGCTTGAGGAAGCCGCGGGCCGCGCTCCAGCGCCGGCCGCGGCGCTGGTTGACCTGAAAATACGAAGAACCCTCGTTGTCGCCGGTGTTGAAGTCCGGGATCTTGGGGATGCCGGCGGCCTCGGCCGCGTCGCGGATCGCGTCGAGGATCGCCCAGCGGATCCGCGGCGGCTCGACCCGCCACTCGCCGCCGGAGCGGTGGAAGCCGTTGGGCGGCGCGATGTGGTCCTCGTGCTTGAGGAAGTAGGGCAGCACGTCGTCCCAGCCCCAGCCCGCGAGGCCGAGCTGGCGCCAGCCGTCGTAATCGGCCGCCTGGCCGCGCATGTAGATCATCGCGTTGATGGCCGACGACCCGCCGATGACCTTGCCGCGCGGATAGGCGAGCTGGCGCCCGTTCAGCCCCGCCTCGGCCTGGGTGGTGAAGAGCCAGTCGGCCCGCTTGTTGCCGATGGCGAAGAGGTAGCCGGCCGGGATGTGGAACCAGATCCAGTTGTCGCGCCCGCCCGCCTCCAGCACCAGCACGCGGCGACGCGGCTCGGCCGAGAGGCGGTTGGCGAGCACGCAGCCCGCCGAGCCCGCCCCGACCACGATGTAGTCGTAGGTGCCGAAATCCCCGAAATCCCGCCCGGTGCCGGCCGTGCTGCCTGCCATCGCGTTCCCCGCCTGATCTCTCTTGGTCTGGCGGCGGGTTTAGCGCATTCCGCTGGCGACGGCGCAAGGGGTTGCCGCTAAGCTGCGCGAAAAGCGGGGAGGCGGGATGATGCGGCGACGATTCGGGATCGCGGTCGGGGTGGCGGCCGGCCTGGCGGCGGCACCGGCCATCGCCGGCGAGTGCGGGGCGCTCGCCAACCTCAAGATCGAGGCCGTGAATCTCCACTCCGCCGCCGAGGTGCCGGCGACCGGCGACCTGCCGGCCTATTGCCGGGTGCTCGGCACGGTGCGGCCGGCGACCAGCTTCGAGGTGCGGCTGCCGCTGCAGAACTGGAACGGCAAGTATTACGGCACCGGCTGCGGCGGCTTCTGCGGCAGCCTCCTCTCGGACCAGCCCGGCTTCACCAACGCGATGAATCACGGCCTGCGCCGGGGCTACGCCGCCTCGACGATGGACGGGGGGCACTGGGGCACCGGTGCGGCCGACGGCCGCTGGGCCGCCGGCGATCTCGTCGCCCGGATGGATTGGGGACAGCGCGCCGTGACCGAGACCGCCCGGGCCGCCAAGGCGCTGGTCCGTGCCTTCTACGACCGGCCGCAACAGAAGTCCTACTTCGCCGGCTGCTCCACCGGCGGCCGCATGGCCGCGATGGAGGCGCTGAAGTATCCCAAGGACTTCGACGGGATCATCAGCGGCGCCCCGGCCCTCGACTATACCGGCCTCGTCGCCACAACCTTCGCCTGGGTGACGAAGGCGAATACCGGCGCCGACGGCAAGCCGATCCTGACGACGCCGCGGGTCAAGCTCGTCGCCGACGCGGTCGCGGCGTCCTGCGGGACGAAGGACCAGGCCGGCCTCGTCGCAGACCCGCGGCAATGCAATTTCAAGCCGTCCTCCCTGCGCTGCACCGGCCCGGCCTCACCCGAGTGCCTGAGCGAGGCCGAGATCGGTGTGCTGGAGAAGTGGTATGCCGGGCCGACCGATGCCGGCGGCCGGCCGCTCTATCCGGGGGGCGTGCCCTTCGGCTCGGAGGCGCATTGGCCGCGCTGGCTCACGGGCTTGGGGAATGCGCCGGCGATCCTGCCGCTCTTCGCCGCCGATTTCCTGCGCTACATGGCGTTCTGGCCCTCGCCCGGGCCGTCCTACCGGGTCACGGATTTCGATTTTGCCGCCGATCCGGCCCGGATGGCGCCCCAGGCGCAGATCTACAACGCCGCCACCTACGATCCCGCGGCCGAGGCGGTGCGCCCGGTCGCCGACCTCGCTGCCTTCCGCGACGCCGGCGGCAAGCTCCTGCTCTATCACGGCTGGGGCGACCCGCTGGTCACGCCGTTCATGACCGTCGCCTTCTACGAGGCCCTCGCCAGAGGGGCGGGGACGCTCGACACGCTCAAGGACACGGCGCGCCTGTTCATGGTGCCGGGCATGGATCATTGCGGCATCGGCACCGCGGGGCCGGGGATCAGCGACACCGGCATCGATCCGCTGACGGCGCTGGAGCGCTGGGTCGAGGCCGGCGAGGCGCCGCGCGAGCTCGTGGCGACGAAGCGCGACGCCGGCGGGGCGGTGCTCTGGTCGCGGCCGGTCTGCGCCTACCCGCAGGTCCCCCGTCCGGGCACCGACGGGGCCGGGCTCACCTGCGCGGTGCCGTAACGCGATGCCGAGCCGACCGGCCTAAGACGGATTGCTTACCAATGCGAGCAAATTTGCTCTATATTGATGCATGTTAGGAGTTGTTCAGGGCCGCTTTCGTGGCATCTGTGCCGCAGGAGTGGCGGGTATGACCGACGACGCACGACCCCAGGTTCTGGCCATCGCCAGCGTGACCGCCGTCAGCACGATCGACGGCGGCGACACCCTGGCGGCCGAGGTGAGCGGGCCGGATGGCGGCACCATCTTCCTGCTGATCCCCCTCGGCGCCGCCGGCGCCCTGATCACCCAGCTCACCGACGCCGCCGAGCGCGGAGCCCAGGAGCGGCGCCTCCACAGCCAGGGGCGCCGCCCGAGCCCGGAGGCGTAGGCAAGGGGCGAAGGGGTGCAGCCCCCAGGATGATGGGCGATCGTTCGAATGCAAGCGATCCGCCGAACCGATCGTTGAGGGGCACCGGCGAGAACGGGCCTCCGATCGCGGAGGTGGGGCGTGTCGTTCAGGAATCGATTCCGGTTCGAGCACCAGATCGCCGCGCTGGTCGGCCTGCTCTGCCTCGCCCTCGTGGGGGCGACGGTGACCGGCGCCGTCTGGCTCGAGCGCCGCAGCGCCCTCGCGCTCGCCGAGGCCCGTCTCGCCCGTCTCGCCGCCGGCATGGCCGAGAGCCTCGACGCCACCCTGCGCGAGCGGTTCCGCGAGATCCAGGTTCTCGCCGGCCTCGAACCGTTGCGCGAGCGCTGGGGGGGCGATCCGACGGCGATCCGCGGCGTCCTCTCGGCCATCCGCACGACGGCGCCGGATTACGCCTGGCTCGGCTTCGTCGCGCCGGACGGCCGCGTGCGGGTCGGGACCGAGGGCATGCTCGAGGGCCTGGCGATGACCGGCCGGGCCTGGTTCGAGACCGGGCTGACCCGGCCCAATGTCGGCGACGTGCACGAGGCGAGCCTCCTGAACCGCCTTCTCGTGCGTGCCGAGCCGGAGCCCCTGCGGCTCGTCGACCTCGCCGCGCCGGTGCGCGACCCGGCCGGCCACGTCATCGGGGTGCTCGGCGGTCACCTGAGCTGGGATTGGGCGATCCGGGTGCGCCGCCGCTTCCTCGACGAGGGGCTGTCCGGCACCGACCTGTGGGTACTCGACCGGCGCGGGCGGGTGATCCTGGGGCCGCATCTCGGCGCCACGCCGTTCGGGCCGGGCCGGGTCGGCGCCATGGTCGAGCAGGGGAGCGGCCGGTTCGCGGCGGCGATCGGGGGCGAGACGCTGCTGGCGGGCTTCGCCTCGGCGGCCAAGGGCGAGCGGAGCGAGATCGCCGGCGGTGATCCCGGCCTCGGCTGGCTCGTGGTCGCGACCCGGCCCGAGGCGCAGGTCCTCGCGCCGGTGCGGCGCTCGGTTGAGGCGCTGATGGGCCTCGGCGCCGCCGTCGCGATGATCGGCGTGGCGCTGGCATTGTGCCTCGGCCGCCGCGCCGCGGCGCCGCTCCGGCGGATGACCGCCGCCGCGGACCGGATCGGCCGCGACGCCGATGCCACGACGCTGCCGCGCCTCGACGGATCCCGGGAATTCGTCGCGCTCTCGGCGGCGCTGCGCTCGCTCCTGCGGCGGATCGGCACCGCCGAGCGCGAGCTCAACGACGTCGCCGCCCGCTCGACCCGCGTCGCCGCCTTCTACCGGCGCCAGATCGAGGATCTGCGCCAGGTCGCCGGCACGGACGCGCTCACCGGCCTCCTCAACCGGCGCGGCTTTGCGGCGCCGGCCGAGGACGCCTTCGCCCAGGCCCGCAGCGGCCGCTGCGGGATCGCCGTGCTGGTCGTCGACATCGACCACTTCAAGCACGTCAACGACCAGAACGGCCACGATGCGGGCGACGCCGTGATCCGCCATGTCGGCGCCCTCCTGGCGGAGGCGGTGCGGAGCACCGACACCGTGGCGCGCTTCGGCGGCGAGGAATTCGTGGTGCTGCTCGTCGGCCTCGGAGGGCCCGAGGCGGCGCTCATCGCCGAGCGCCTCTGCGCCGCGGTGCGGGCGGCGGAGATCCCCCATGCCGGCGGCACGATCCCGGTCACGGTCAGCATCGGGGTCGCGACGTTGTCCCCGCGGGACCCGGACATCCAGGCGGCCATCGCCCGCGCCGACGCGGCGCTCTACGAGGCCAAGGCGCGGGGGCGCGACCGGATCAGCGTCGCGGCGACGGCTGAGGCGGTCGAGCGGGCGGCGTAAGCATCGACGGCATCCCCGCCCCGGACGACGGCCCGGGCGGAACCGAATCGCGCCAAGCTCCGTTTATGCTCTAACAGAGTATTCGCGGAGTAATGGAGGCAACGATGCTGAAAGGTGGGCTTCTCTGGCTGATCGGGATCCCGATCCCGATCATTCTTATCCTGTTCTTCCTGGGGTACCTGCACTGACAGGATTGATGGAAGAATGGTTCGGGATGGCGCGAGATTCGGGTTATGCGGTTATCGCGCCGGGACGGTGACGGTCTACCGCCGCCATCGATCGGCGTGACATCCCCTTTCCCGGTTCCCTGGTCTCGCCGCGGCCGCCGTGATCCGGCGCTCCGGATCGCGCGCCACCGCGTCCTCCGTCCTCCGAGGATGGGGGATCCAGGCCGGCCGCTTCTGACGCGCACGAGGCCTGCACCGTCACACGGGCAGGCACGCCCTCCGCCGCTTGCCCGGGCGGCCGGTCTCACCAGCCCGCGACGGCGGAGCTTCGCTCCGCACGCCTGAGCGACGCCGCAATCCGCATCGCGAAGCGATCAATCGGATTTCGGATGACCGGGTGCGTTGACGCCTCGCCCCGAACCACCGCATCCCCTGTAGCGCGAAGGCCTCGGAGGGGCACCGCCCGAAGCGGCGCCCCTCTGGGGGCCGTCGATGGTCCCGCCCCGCGGAAACGGCCTATTCGGCGGCCTCGATCCGCGGGCGCTCGTGCTGCCGGCGCTCGCGCTTGACGAGATCGGCGGTCAGGAACGCCACCTCGAGCGCCTGCTCGGCGTTGAGGCGCGGGTCGCAATAGGTGTGGTAGCGGTCGTGCAGGTCCTCGGCCGTCAGGGCCCGGGCGCCGCCGGTGCACTCGGTGACGTTCTTGCCCGTCATCTCGAGGTGGATGCCGCCGGCATGGGTCCCTTCCGCCTGGTGGATGTCGAAGAAGCCCTGGATCTCCTTCATCACCCGCTCGAACGGCCGGGTCTTGTAGCCGCTCGCCGTCACGGTGTTGCCGTGCATCGGGTCGCAGGACCACACGACAGTCCGGCCCTCGCGCTCCACCGCCCGGATCAGCCCGGGCAGGTGCTCGCCGACCTTGTCGGCGCCGAAGCGGCAGATCAGGGTCAGGCGGCCGGCCTCGTTCGTCGGGTTCAGCAGGTCCACGAGCCGGATCAGGTCGTCGGCCTTGAGCGACGGGCCGCACTTGAGCCCGATCGGGTTCCTGATGCCGCGGGCGAACTCGACATGGGCATGGTCGGCCTGCCGGGTGCGGTCGCCGATCCACAGCATGTGGCCCGAGGTGGCGTACCAGTCGCCGCTCGTCGAATCGACCCGGGTCAGGGCCTCCTCGTAGCCGAGCAGCAGCGCCTCGTGGCTGGTATAGAAGTCGGTCTGGCGCACCTCCTGGTGCGTCTCCGGGTTGATGCCGATCGCCCGCATGAAGTCGAGGGTCTCGGTCATGCGTTGCGCCAGGTCGGCATAGGCCGAGGACTGGGGCGAGTCCTTGACGAAGCCGAGCATCCAGCGATGCGCGTTCTCGAGGTTGGCATAGCCGCCGGTCGCGAAGGCGCGCAGCAGGTTGAGCGTCGCGGCCGACTGGCGGTAGGCCTCGGCCTGCCGGCGCGGGTCGGGCACGCGCTCGGCCTCCGTGAAGCCGATGCCGTTGACGATGTCGCCGCGGTAGCTCGGCAGCGAGACGCCGTCCACGATCTCGACCGGCGAGGAGCGCGGCTTGGCGAACTGACCGGCGATGCGGCCGACCTTCACCACCGGCGAACCGCCCGCGAAGGTCAGCACCAGCGCCATCTGCAGGAAGACGCGGAAGAAGTCGCGGATGTTGTCGGCGGAATGCTCGTCGAAGCTCTCGGCGCAGTCGCCGCCCTGGAGCAGGAACGCCTCGCCGGCCGCGACCTTGGCGAGCCCCTGCTTCAGCTTGCGCGCCTCGCCTGCAAAAACCAGCGGAGGAAAGCTCGCGAGCTGCCGCTCCACCGCGGCCAGGGCCGCGGCATCCGGATAGTCCGGAACCTGCTGAATCGGCAGCCGCCGCCAGCTCGTGGGGGTCCAACGCTCGCTCATCGTCCTCTCCTCGCGCACCTCTTCGATAACCGGTCAGGTCGGTCGCGGAAGCCGGGCTTATAGGGTGGTTTGGCCCGCGGCGCGAGGGGCGTCCCGCTGCGCCGGGCCCGACCTTCGGGCATGCCGCACGCGCTGGCCCGTCCGCACCCGAGGCTGGACCTCTGCTTCCACCTATGACAGTATTCGCGCCAAGCCTGCGCGGGGATATTGATATTTATCAAAGCAGAGGGTTTTCTGCATTGAAGCGGGCTGTTCGCTCTCCGGTCGTTCGAGGCGGGTCATGATGCGAAACCATGGCTGTAGGCTGGAGACGGGGCCCGGCCGGCGCTCCGCCATGGGTTGAGGGTCCGGCGATGGAGCGCCGCCTCGCCGCCATCCTGGTCGCCGACGTCGTCGGCTACACGAGGCTCAGCGAGGCGGCGGAGGAGGAGACCCACCGCCGCCTGAAGGCGCTGCGCACCGGCATCATCGATCCGCGGGTCGCGGGATGCGGCGGCCGAATCGTCAAGAATACCGGCGACGGCTTCATCGCCACCTTCGCGCAGGCCGCCGCGGCCGCCGATTGCGCGCTCGCCCTGCAGCGCGGGATCGCCCGGGCGACCGAGGGCGAGCCCGAGGCCTCGCGCCTCGCCTTCCGGATGGGCCTCAACCTCGCGGAGGTCATCGTCGAGGACGGCGACGTGTTCGGCGACGGGGTCAACGTGGCGGCCCGGCTCCAGGCCTATGCCGAAGCGGGCGACGTGATCGTGTCCGAGGCGGTCTTCTCGGAGGCGAGCGCCGAGGCGACGTCGCGGGCGATCGATCTCGGGCCGCTTCCCTTGCGCAACCACGCCCGGCCGGTGCGGGTCTTCGCCCTGCGGCCCCTGGCCGGCGCGGCGCGCACCGGCGAGACCGCGCCCGGGGCCGAGGCGCGCGCCTCGATCGCGGTGCTGCCGTTCCGGACCGGCGAGCCGGACCCGGACACCCTGAGGGATACCCTGGCGGACGGCTTCACCGACTGGATCGTCCGGGCGCTGTCGTCGCTGCGCGACCTGTTCGTGATCTCCCGCGGCTCGACCCTGGCCTATCGCCGCCGGCGCCCCGACCCGGCGGCCTTCGGCCGCCGCCTCGGGGTGCGCTACGTCATGGATGGGGCGATCCAGCGCGACGGCGGCCGGCTGCGGGTCTGCACCGCGCTGATCGAGTGCGGGACCGGCGCGGTGGTCAGCGCCGACCATTACGAGGGCGTGATCGACCAGGTCTTCGCCCTTCAGGACACCATCGCCCTCAAGCTGATCCGCACCATCGCCCCGCACGTGCGCGAGCGCGAATTGCAGCGGGCCCTGCGCAAGCACCCCGCGAGCCTGACGAGCTACGACCTGCTGCTCCAGGCCCTCGACCAGCTGACCCGGATGGATGCCGAGAGCTTCGCCCGCGCCGGCGGCCTGCTGCAGCAGGCGATCGCCCTCGACCCGTCCTACGCGCCGCCCTTCGCCTACGCGGCCTGGTGGCACGTCCTCCGGGTCGGCGAGATGGGCTCGCCCGATCCCGACGGCGACGGGCGCGCCGCCGCCGACCGGGCCCGCGCGGCGGTCGAGCGCGACGGCAACGACCCCCTGGCGCTCGCGATCTACGGCCACGTCCAGGCCTACCTCCTGCGCGATCGGATCACGGCGCGGCGCTTCCTCGACCGGGCGATCGAGGCCGGCCCGAGCGTCGCCATGGCCTGGACGATGAGCAGCGCCGCCCACGGCTTCTCCGGCGACGGAAGGCTGGCGATCGCGCATGCCGCGACCGGGCAGCGCCTGGCGCCGAGCGACCCCTACACCTTCTGGCACGAGGGCCTGCTCGCCCAGGCCCACTACATCGCGGGCGATCACGACGAGGCCGCCGCCTGGGCGCTCAGCGCCGTCGCCCGCAACCGCGCCATTCGCTTCACCCTGCGCATCCTCGCGGCGAGCCTCGCCGCGGCGGGCCGTGCGGCCGAGGCCCGCGAGGCGGCGGCGGAGCTGATGCGGCTGCAGCCGGATTTCCGGCTCGCCTCTTACGCGCCGCGCTGCCCTTTCGCGCCCCCGGTCCTGGCGCGCTGGCTCGGGCACCTGCGGATGGCGGGGCTGCCGGACTGAGCGGGATCGCCGGATACGCCTTTCGGGGCGGGCCTGCGCTCCGAAATCGGGTCTGGCCGCGAGGCGGGAGCGCGCCGACATCCTCGCGTGGCGCGCCGGGGGAGGTGAGCGATGACCGGCAACACGGGCAACACCGGCAATACGGGAAATACCGGGAACACGGGGAATACCGGCAATGCCGGCATCAACGGCGATGCCGGCGGCGGCTGGTTCGTGCCCGACCGGGCCGACTTCCCGTTCTCCCTGGAGGTGACGCAGGACGAGATCGAGATCGGCACCCTGCGGCGCCCGGTCTTCATCCGCGACGAGACCCCGGCGGGTGCGACGCGCAAGAGGATCGCCTTCCGCAGCGCCGACGCGCCGACCGGGCGCCCGCTCGCCTTCGAGAACCGCGCCTGGGCCGGGCGCTGGTACGCCTACCGGGTGCTGCGGGAGTTCGCCGCCACTCCTTGGGACACCGACGGCCTCAACGACGCCCTGGCGCAGATCCTCCTCGACCTGCGCGGCCCGGCGGGCGGCCCGACCGGCCAGGAACTCGAACTCGAGACCCTCGTCGTGCTGGCCCGCGACGAGCGCGCCTCGGCCATGGCCGAGATCCTGGCCCAGGACGTCGAGTTCATCACCGCCTTCATGGAGGCCCTGTCGATGACGCCGGGCTCCCATCCCCGGACCTACCGGGTGCTGCACGCCGCGAGCCTCGTCGGCTCCTTCGCGGCCCTGCGCTTCAAGGAGGCCTTCGACCGGCCGCGCCCCTCCTTCCTCTGCCCGGCCCTCATGCCGCCGGTGCCGGTGCCGGGGCACGCCTCCTTCCCGAGCGGCCACGCCACCCAGTCGCGCCTGATGGCGCGCTGCGTCGCCTTCGCGTTGCGCCTCTCCGGCCTGCCCCATGCCGAGCGCCGCCCGGTCAACGAGACCCTGAAGGCGCTCGCCCGGCGCGTCGCCCGCAACCGCGAGATCGCCGGGCTGCATTATCCCAGCGACTCGGTCGCCGGCCGCCGGCTCGCGAACGCCGTGTTCGAGACCCTGGCGCGGCATTCCGGCGACGGCCTGAGCCGCCGGCACTACGCCCTGCCGGCCTTCGGCGACGCGGTGATCAAGGCCGCCCGGGAGTTCAACCCGGACCTGGTCCTGCCGCCGGAGACGCCGTGAGGGGGGAGGGCGCGATGACGGGTGAGCCGCAGGAGCGCGAGACGCAGAGCGCGACGGAGACAGGTGCCACCGAGATCCTGGCCGGGGGCCTCGCCCTCCGGCTCCACCCGCTGCCGCCGGCCGATCTCGACCTGGCGCGGACCGATGCGCGGACCCTCGCCCGCTACGGCCTGCCCGTCCCGCGGCCCGGGGACGGTCCGGCGGCGTCGGCCTTCCGCCGTGCGATCCTGGAACCGCCGCCGGACCGCCCGTTGCGCCTCGTGCCGGCTTTGCCGCGGGCGAGCGTCGCCCCGCGGTTGAGGGCCTTCACCCACGCCGCGGTGCCGGTGCGCCGGAGCGCCAACTGGGCGGGCGGCACGCTCACCGCCGGCCATGGCCGCAGCTTCGTCGGCGTGATGGCGCGCTGGCGCGTGCCGGCGGTCACGGGCGGGGGCCCGCCGGCCCGCGCCTCGACCTGGATCGGCCTCGACGGGCAGGGCTTCTACCGCAACGCCAGCCTGCCGCAGATCGGCACGCTGCAGACCTGGGACGGCCAGCGCGCCCGCTATGAAACCTGGGTCCAGTGGTGGGCCCGCGGCGAGGCCAATGCCCCCCTTCCCCTCGGCCTCGCCGTGGCGCCGGGCGACGCGGTGAGCGCGATCGTGACGCTCCTCGACCCCGCGACGGTGCGCTTCAACCTGAAGAACGAGACCACCGGCACGCTGCTCCAGCCCTTCGACGTCGCGGCGCCCGGGGGGCGGCATGTCTCCGGCGCGAGCGCGGAGTGGATCCTGGAACGCCCGAGCCCGCCGGGCGCCGATGGCTGGCACCCCTATCCCCTGGCAGCCCTGGCGCCGTTCCCGTTCACCGCCTGCCTCGCCCAGTCCCGGGCGCCGGGCGAGACGGCCCTGACCGAGCACGACCTCGCCCGGGCGAGCCTGGTCCGCATGATCGCCCTCGGGACCCGGCCGGCCCGCGCCCGCACGATCGCGTACCCGGCCCGGGTGAAGGGCGATCCACGGGCCCTGCGGATGAGCGTCGGGTCGCCGTTCTGAGAGCCATCCCGCCGGCCGCAGACGGCCGCCAGTTGGGCGGACAGAAAGATAAAAAAACAAGATGGGCAGAGCTACGTCATCGACGCCACGGGACACGCCGCTGCCGATCTGTCTGCGGCGACGCATCTCCAACCCACACCCTCATCCTGAGGTGGCCGGCGATCTTCGATCGTGGGCGATCTCCGATCGCCGGCACCTCTGGATGAGGTTCGAGGATCGGAGGTCCGTGACCCCGGTCGATCGCAGTGTCGTGGACTGTGGATCGACGCGCACGGTCCACGACGATGGGTGGATCGCGCCGCCCGGTCCGGGAGCGGCCCTGGACGTGATCGAGGCCGCGTTCCTCCTCGCGGTGCCGGTGCGCCGGCTCGCAGGCCCGGCGCACCGTGATCGCCCCGGCGAGCAACGGCCGCGTGACCTGACGTCCCGCGCGGATGCCGCTGTTCCGCCGCCTTCGCCCCCCGGATATTTCTACATGTAACCGCGACTTCGCCATCCTGGTCGGATGCCGGATCTTGCGGCAGGCGGTGATCTGCGCTCTCTGTTCGAGGGCCGCCGTGCTCGATGAGGCATCCGATGACTCGACATGTCCGCGTCGCTGCCTTGCTCTCGGGCGGACTCGTCGGCCTGGCCTCGACCGCCGGCACCGCGCCGCCGCTGGCGGCGGACGGCAAGCCGCCGGCCTACGCGATCGTGGAACTCGACGTGCGGCAGCCGCAGGAATTCGCGCGCGAGTTCTTCCCCCGCGCGGCGGAGGTGTTCGCGAAGGCGGGCGGAACCTTCCTGGCGCGGCCCGGCGCCCCCACCGCCGTCGACGGCGCTCCGCCCGGCCGGGTCGCGGTCATCCGGTTCGAGACGCGCGAGATCGCGGTCGCGACCTTCGCGTCGGACGCCTACCGCGAGGCGCGCAAGATCGGCGACCGTTACGCCGATTTCCGCATCTTCATCGTCGAGGGTCAGGCGCCCTGACACGCGACCGCAGGCCGGAGGCCTGAGCCCCGACGATCCGGCCCACCGTCACGCCGGTCGCGCCCCGATCTTGGCTGGCCCCTGCTTCGCCGCCTTGACCCGCGAGACCCGCCGGCATCGGGCGCCGCTTGGCCTGCCCGGGTCCTCCGAGCAATAGACCCTGCCGCCGACGGCCGGACGCACGGGTCTGGCCCCCGGCAGGATTTTCTCCGCGAACCGATGTGACATGCCGCGCGATGCGGCTTAGAGGCAATCGCCAGAAGGCCGCCGCCCGCACCCCGGTGCGGGCGCGTCCCCGTTCTTTGTCATGCCGGGCCGCTCGCGCCCGCCCTCGAAGGATTCGTCCATGACCCCGACCCGCATCCCGGGAGCCGCCGCCCGATGATCGTCTCCCCCCTGATGACCGTGATGGTCGACGCGGTGCGCAAGGCGGCGCGCGGCCTCAAGCGCGACTTCGGCGAGATCGAGAACCTGCAGGTCTCCCGCAAGGGGCCGGGCGACTTCGTCTCCGCCGCCGACCGCAAGGCCGAGGCGACCTTGCGCGAGGCGCTGATGAAGGCGCGGCCGGGCTATGGCCTGGTGATGGAGGAGAGCGGGACCATCGAGGGCCAGGACAAGACCCATACCTGGCACGTCGACCCCCTCGACGGCACCACCAACTTCCTGCACGGCGTGCCGCATTTCTGCATCTCGGTCGGGCTCGAGCGCGAGGGCACGATCGTCGCCGCGGTGATCTACGAGCCGATCAAGGACGAGCTCTACATCGCCGAGCGCGGCAAGGGCGCCTTCCTCAACAACAAGCGCCTGCGGGTCGCCGGGCGGCAGGATCTCGCCGACAGCCTGGCGCTCTACGGCTCGCCTTATCTCGGCCGCGGCAGCCATCCGCGCCTGCTCAAGGAACTCGCCGCCGTGATGGCGGTGACCGGCGGCGTGCGCCAGACCGGCTCGGCCGCCCTCGACCTCGCGGCAGTCGCCTGCGGCCGGGCCGACCTGTACTGGGAGCGCGACATCCAGACCTGGGACATGGCCGCGGGCCTGCTCCTGGTGCGCGAGGCCGGGGGCTTCGCCAGCAGCGCCGACGGCGGCGCCGACCCGATGACCGCCCGCTCGGTCGCCTGCGGCAACGAGGTCCTGCACCGCGAGCTCGTCGCCATCCTGCGCAAGGTCGGCGGCTGACGGCGCCGCAAGGCCCCCAGGGTCGGCCCTCCGGCCGGCCCCCGATCTGGTCTAAAGTCCCCGCTCACGCATCACCGGAAGGCCCCGCATGGACCCGCGCACCCTGTCCGCGCTCAAGGACGCGATCCGCTCGATCCCGGACTACCCGAAGCCCGGCATCGTCTTCCGCGACATCACCACGCTGCTCGGCGACGCCCGCGCCTTCCGGCGCGCGGTGGACGAGCTGGTCCACCCCTTCGCGGGGGGCCGGATCGACCAGGTCGCCGGCATCGAGGCGCGGGGCTTCATCCTCGGCGGCGCCATCGCCCACCAGCTCTCCTCGGGCTTCGTGCCGATCCGCAAGAAGGGCAAGCTGCCCCACACCACGGTCTCGATCGCCTACGCGCTCGAATACGGCACCGACGAGATGGAGATCCATTCCGACGCGGTGCGGCCCGGCGACCGGGTGATCCTCGTCGACGACCTGATCGCCACCGGCGGCACCGCCACCGCGGCGGTGAACCTCCTGCGCCAGATCGGCGCCGAGGTGGTGGCGGCCTGCTTCGTCATCGACCTGCCGGAACTCGGCGGCGCCGACCGCCTGCGCGCCCTCGACCTGCCGGTGCGCACCCTGATCGAGTTCGAGGGGCACTGACGAGAAAGGCGGGCCCGTCAAGGCCCGCCCTCTCATGTGTCCGTCCCGGACCGTGACGGCTCAGGCGGCCTTGGCCAGGCTCTCGAACAGGCCGCGCCCGTCGGTGCCGCCGACCAGGCCCTCGACGAAATTCTCCGGATGCGGCATCAGCCCGAGCACGTTGCGGGTCTCGGAGTAGATGCCGGCGATGGAGTTGAGCGAGCCGTTGCGGTTGGCCGCGACGGTGAGCTGCCCGGCCTCGTCGCAGTAGCGGAACGCCACCCGGCCCTCGCCCTCGATCCGCGCGAGCGTGTCGGGATCGGCGAAGTAGTTGCCCTCGCCATGGGCGACGCAGACGTCGATCACCTGGTGCTGGCCGTAGGCCCGCGTGAAGGCGGTGTCCGTGCGCTCGACCCGAAGGGTCTGGCGATGGCAGATGAAGCGGCGGTTGACGTTGCGCATCAGCACGCCCGGCAGCAGGCCGGATTCGCACAGGATCTGGAAGCCGTTGCAGATCCCGAGCACCAGGCCGCCGCGGGCGGCGTGGGCCCGCACCGCATCCATGGCGTGCGCGCGGCCCGCGATGGCGCCGCAGCGCAGGTAGTCGCCGTACGAGAAGCCGCCGGGCAGGACCGCGAGGTCGGTGCCGGCGGGAAGCGCGGTCTCGGTGTGCCAGACCGAGGTGACCTCGGCGCCGGACAGCCGCAGCGCGCGGGCGACGTCGGCGTCGCGGTTCGAGCCCGGGAAGACGACGATGGCGGCCTTCATCGGGCGATCTCGACGCGGTAGTTCTCGACCACGGTGTTGGCGAGCAGCCGGTCGCAGGCCGCCTTCACGGTGGCCTCCGCGGCGGCCTCGTCGGCAGCCTCGACGTCGACCTCGAAGAACTTGCCCTGGCGCACCCCGGCGATGCCGGCGATGCCGAGCGAGCGCAGCGCCCCTTCGATCGCCTTGCCCTGGGGGTCGAGGACGCCGGTCTTCAGGGTGACGGTGACGCGCGCTTTCATCGGCCAGACCTTCGACAGCGGAGGGCTTCGTGCCGCTCCCGATAGTGCGTAATCTGGCCTGAGGCAACGCCGGGGACGGTGACCGCGGGCGCTCGCGCGCGCATTGATCTTTGCTGGTAGGATTCTAATACTGGCGCGGGCTCACGGGCATCGCGGCACGGAACCGGTTCGCTTCGCGCGAGGGCGGCGTGGGCTTCAGGGGTGGGTCATGGCGGACGCCGATGACGCGTTCATTCATCAAGCATTCGACCTGATCGACGGCCTCGAGGGCCTGTCGGACCCCCTCGACGTGCAGAAAACCATCCTCGATCTCGTCGCCCGCTGCGGCTTCTCCTACTTCGCGATCACGCGGCTGCCGCAGCCGAGCGAGCGGCTCGGCCCCAACCTGCTGCTCAACGTGTGGCCGGAGGGCTGGCTGTCGCACTACGACCGGGTCGGCCATTACCGTTATGATCCGGTGGTGCGGCACTGCTTCCGCACCACCGAGCCCTTCGCCTGGAGCGAGGTGCCCTACGAGGCGGCGGTCGCCCCCCAGGCCCACCGGGTGATGGAGGAGGCCCGCGAGCACGGCATGGGGGCGGGCTTCTGCGTGCCGATCCACGACGCCCACGGGTTCCAGGGCGGGATCTCGCTCGCCGGCGAGCGGATCGAGATGCCGCCCCGGGTGCGCCGGGCAATCCACCTGCTCGGGCTCTATGCCTGGTCGGCGGCGACCCGCACCACCGCCCGGCGGCGCAAGCCGACCGGGCGGCTCCTGAGCGCGCGCGAGCGGGACGTCCTGTCCTGGGCCGCGCAGGGGCGCACCCGCGAGGAGATCGCCGACCTCCTCGGCGTGTCGAGCGAGACCGTCGCGACCCACCTGCGCAATGCCCGCAGCAAGATCGGCACCCGCAACACCACCCATACGGTGATCGAGGCCCTGCGCCTGCGCGAGATCGTACTCTGAACTCCGGCCCGGCGGCGTCGCGCCGCCGCGATCACCGCAAGGTTGCGCCCGACAAAACTGCGCCAATTGCGCGCGCCAGCGCCGCCCTACCGGTTTTCGGGGATACCTGAGGTCATTCGCCTCTGGCCTTATGGAGGCCGGACCGAGGGACGTCAGCGCATGATCCGCCTCCACGTCATCGACCGGGCGAGCCGCGCGGCCTACGCGGACGCGCTCGATCAGCACCGTGCCTTGCGCCTCGGCATCGTCGAGGAGACCTGCCGCCGGGTGCTGCGGGCGGGCGACGGCGGCACGGCGTGCGATCCGTTCGACACCGAGGCCACGCGTTACCTCCTGGCCCTCGACGGCGCCGGCCGGGTGGCGGGCGGGACACGCCTGCTGCCCGCCGAGCGCCCGACCCCGCTCTCCGAGGTGTTCTCGCACCTCGCCGACCTGCGGGGGTTCGAGCGCAGCCCAGGAACCTGGGAATGCACGCGGTTCCTGCTCTCCCCGCGCTTCCGCGAGGACAGGCCTTTGTCGCGGGCGGCCGGCGTGGTGGCGGCCGGCCTGATCGAGCACTGCCTCGAGCAGGGGATCCCGCGGCTGAACCTCGTCAGCGAGACCTACTGGATCCCCAGGATGGCGGAGCTCGGCTGGCGCCCGCGGCCCCTCGGCCTGCCGGTCGCCTATGCGGGCGCCTCGCTCTGCGCCGTCACGATCGCGATGACCGAGAGCGCCTTGAGCGGCACCCGGGCCGCCTACGGGATCGCGACGTCCGTCCTGGCCCGTCCCCGGCCGGCGCCCCCGCCGGACCGCGCCCGGGCTCCGGGCGGCCGCGGCCTGGCAGCCTGAAGGCCGACGCGATGGCGCATCAGAACGGCACCCGCTTCTCCGTCCCGTCGGCGCTCCCCTCCGGCCGGCCGCCGGACAGCGGACGTCCCCCGGCCGACCGCCTGGCCGAGCACCTGATCGAGGCCTACCGGCAGGCCGCCGCCTGCGAGGATCCGGTCGCCCTCGACCTGATCCGCCTCGCGCTCTGGCATGTCGGCCACACCTACCCGCCGTCCGGCCTCGCGCCCCTGGAGGAGCATTGGTCGTGACTCTCCGCGGGTCCTCCGCCTTCCGTCCCCGCTCGGGGCCGGCTCACCCCCAGAACCGTTCCGTACTCCACCAGGCACACACCATGGCGACCGCGATCCATTCCCCCCTGTCGCAATCCGCTCTCTCCCAGGCCGCCCGGGCCGAGATCCAGGCCCTGCGCCTCGCCGCCGGCATCCTCGACCTGCAACACACCGCGAGCCCGGACATCCGCGACCTCCCTTCGGTGCAGGCGATGATCCGCGCAGCCGCGGCCGTGTTCGACGAGTTCGGCTTCGGCGAGGACGGCGAGTCCGACCGGGCGATCTCGGCCTGAAGGCGGCGCCGGTCCTCAGGGGCCGGGATGCGGCGCGGGACCTCGTCCCGCGAGACGGACGCGCGACGCCGACCGAAGGCGCCTCGCCGGCCTCCCGGTCCGGTCGTGGATCACACCTTTTCGGACGTTCTCGGACCTGACGTGCCGCGATCGAAGGGCTCCTGCGAGCCCCACCTGATCGGTGCCGACGCGAACAGGGCGCGGGATCCCCTCTCCAAGCGATCCCGGTCCGCCCCGGGATCGCTGCAAGGTGTGGGACAGGGGAGACGCGCTCGATGTCTGCACGAACGGATCAGGCGGAGGTTGTTTCGGTCCCCGCGGGGACGCCCTATGGAAAGCCGACCCCCCGCGGCGTCGGCGGCGCCTCGTTGAGCAGCGTCACCGTCACCCGCCGGTTGGCCGGGAGGTAGGGATTGTCCGGAAACAGCGGCTCCGTGTCGGCCTTGCCGGACACCGAGGCGAAGCGGTCGCCCGGCAGGCCGCTGCCGGCCAGGACCTCGCGCACGCTGATCGCGCGGCCGGCGGAGAGTTCCCAGGGCGGGGCGGCGGGGCGGCGGCCCGGGCGGTCGGCGGAGGTGTAGCCGGTCACCGCGATGCGGTTCGGCATCCGCCGCAGGGTCGGGGCGATCCGCTCGAGCACCTGCCGGGTGCGGTCGTTCGGCCGGGTCGAGCCCTCCGGGAACATCGAGCGGTTGTCCTGGTCGACGAGCGAGATGTCGAGGCCGCGCGCCGTCACCTCGATCACGATGCTCTTCGACAGTTCGGCGATCTCCGGCAGGTCCTGCAGGGCCTGGCGCAACGACGTCATGGCGAGGCCGAAGCCGTCCTTGTAGGCGTTGTGCTGGAGCCCGTCGGACAGGATCTCGTCCGGGTTCGGCGGCTCGGCCCGGTCGGAGGACTTTTCCGGCGGGATGTCGCGGGTGTCGCGCAGCTTGCTGGCCGAGGGCAGGCCGTCCCGCTCGATGATGCCGTTGAAGCGCGATTCCCGGTTGTTGCCGAAGGCGTCGCGCATCGAGCCCGCCACCGCCTGGAGCTTCTTCTGGTCCTGGGTCGAGTAGGCGGCGATCATCACGAAGAAGCTCATCAACAGCGCCATCAGGTCCGCGAAGGTCACGAACCAGCCGTGGCCGCCATGCGCCCCGCGCTTCTTTCTAGCCACCGCTCAGGTCTCCTCGGAAGGGCACGCCGGCGTCCGCTCCGGCCGCCTCGGCGGCCATCGCGTCGCGGTGCATCAGGCCGCCTCGGCGGCCATCTCGTCGTGGTGCATCAGGCCGCTTCGGCGGCCATCTCGTCGCGGTGATTGTGGGGCAGGTAGGCGATCAGCATCTCGCGCACCAGCGAGGCGCTCTTGGAGTCGCGGATCAGCAGCACCCCGTCGATGATCAGGGTGCGCGACACGTCCTCCTCCTCGAGCTTGACGTGCAGCTTGTCGGCGATCGGCAGGGCGACCATGTTGGCGATGAGCGCGCCGTAGAGCGTGGCCAGCAGCGCGGTCGCCATGGCGGGCCCGAGCTTCGAGGGGTCCGACATGTTGGCGAACATCGTCACCATGCCGAGGATCGTGCCGATCATGCCCCAGGCCGGCGCGCAGTCGCCGAAGGCGCGGTAGACCTTCGAGCCCTCGTCGAGGTGCATCAGGAAGTTGTCGCGGTCACGCTCCATCGTGTCGCGGATGAACTCGCGGTCGTAGCCGTCGGCGATGTAGCGCACGCCCTGCGCCAGGAACGGGTCCGAGATGTCGAGGTTCTCGAGCGCCATCGGGCCCTGCCGCTTCACCACGTCGGCGATCTTGGTGATCTCGTCGATCAGCTCGCGCGGCTTGACCGAGCGCATGTTGAAGACGAAGCGCAGGCCCATCGGCACGCCGTGCAGGATGACCGAGAACGGGAAGCGCAGCATGGTGGCGGCGGTGGCGCCGCCGAAGATCACGATCACCGCGTGCTTGTCGAAATACGCGGCGAAGTTGCCGCCATCGATCATGATGAGCACGAACACGACCGCGATGCCGCCGACGAGGCCGGCGCCGGTTGCGATATCCATCTGTGGTCGGCCCCTTCGTGCGCCGTCGCGCGTCCGGTCCGGCCGCGTCCCCGATCGCGGGGCCGCCTCGCGCCGGGCTCGTCGCGTGCTTCCTGCGCAGCAGGCTAACGCCGACAGGCTCAACGAAGGGTAAAAAGCCGCGTCCCGCCCCGGTGCCGTCATGCGCCGTTCAGCGAGGATCGGGCATACCGGCCACCATGCGATCGAACGGCCGCCGCAGACGGCCGCGCGCGGGGCAGGCGGCGGGCGGGCGCCCGGGCCGCACACAAGGGCATCTCTGTCTAGGGTTCACAAGCCATGCGGCTGATCAGGCTCTACGTCCGGGTCATGGGCCAGCTCGGGTCCGATCTGCGCCTCGGGGCGCTCCTGGCCGCCGCCAACGTGGCGCTGGCGGTCGCGGCCTTCGCCGAGCCGGTGCTGTTCGGCCGCATCATCGACCGCCTCACCCATCCGTCGGCCGGGGGCACCGGCACGCAGGACCTGCTCGTCCTCGTCGGGGCCTGGGTGGGCTTCGGGCTGTTCTCGATCGCCGCCGGCGTGCTGATCGCGCTCCACGCCGACCGGCTCGCGCATCGCAGCCGGCTCGCCGCGATGGCGAACTACTTCGAGCACGTCCTCGACCTGCCGCTCGCCTTCCACTCCGCCAACCATTCCGGCCGGGTGCTGAAGGCGATGCTGGAGGGCACGAGCGGCATGGCGGCGACCTGGCTCGGCTTCTTCCGCGACCATTGCGCCGCGCTCGTCTCCCTCGTCGTGCTGCTGCCGATGACGCTCTTCCTCAACTGGCAGCTCGGCTCGATCCTGGTCGCCCTGATGGTGGTGTTCACCGGGCTCACCACCTTCGTCCTGCGCCGCACCGAGACGCTGCAGGGGAAAGTGGAGGAGTACCATTCGGGCCTCGCGGCGCATGCCTCGGACGCCCTCGGCAACGTCGCGGTGATCCAGTCCTTCACCCGCGCCAAGGCCGAGAAGGAGGCGATGCACGGCATCATCCGCGACCTGCTCGCGGCCCAGATCCCGGTCCTGTCGTGGTGGGCGCTCGCCTCGGTCGCCACCCGCGCCTCGGCGACGCTCACCATGACGGCGATCTTCGTCACCGGCATCGTGCTGCACGGCCACGGCCTGGCGACGGTCGGCGACGTGGTCTCGTTCATGAGCCTCGCCACCATGCTGGTCGCCCGGCTCGACCAGGTCGTCGCCTTCGTCAACGGGGTCTTCCTGCAGGCGCCGAAGATGCAGGAATTCTTCGACATTCTCGACACCGCTCCGGCCGTCCACGACCGGCCCGGCGCCAAGGCGGTGGCGCGGCTGTCCGGCGACGTCTCGTTCGAGGACGTGCGCTTCTCCTATGACGGCCGCCGCCCGGCCCTCGACGGGATCTCGTTCACGGCCCGGGCCGGCGAGACCGTGGCCCTCGTCGGCACCACGGGTTCCGGCAAGTCGACGACGCTCGGCCTCCTCCATCGCGCCTTCGATCCGGAATCCGGCACGATCCGCATCGACGGCGAGGACCTGCGCGACATCGGCCTCTCGTCCTTGCGCCACAACATCGGGGTGGTGTTCCAGGAGCCGATGCTGTTCGCCCGCTCGATCCGCGAGAACCTCCAGGTCGGCCGCCCCGACGCCACCGACGCCGAGATGCTCGACGCCCTCGAGCGGGCCCAGGCCTCCGAATTCATGGCGCGCCAGCCCGAAGGGCTCGACACGGTCATCGGCGAGCGCGGCCGCTCGCTCTCGGGCGGCGAGCGCCAGCGGCTGTCGATCGCCCGGGCGCTCCTGAAGAACCCGCCGGTGCTGATCCTCGACGAGGCGACGAGCGCCCTCGACGCCGCCACCGAGCGCAAGCTCCAGGGCGCGCTCGAAGCCGTGATGGAGGGGCGGACCACCTTCGTGATCGCCCACCGCCTCTCGACGATCCGCGACGCCGACCGCATCCTGGTCTTCCACCAGGGCCGCATCGTCGAGAGCGGGACTTTCGAGGAACTGGTGGCCGAGGGCGGCCGCTTCGCCGAGCTCGCCCGGGCGCAGTTCATGGCGGCGACGCCGGAGCCGGGCTACGCCCTGGCGGCGTGAGACCTGAGAGGGTCGGGCGGACAGCCCGGCCCGTTCCCGCGACACAGCCGCAACCCTCCGGCGCCGGCCCGGGGCCCGGAGCGGCCGAGAACCCCGGATGGGGCGATCGTCCGTTCCGTCGCGCGTGAGGTCGGCCCCGCCTTGCCTCAGCGGCAGGGCGGCTCGCCCGGGCGGCCGCAGCCGCGGCCCGGCGACGGGGCGTGGGGCGTGGGGCGCGGCCCGACCTGCAGCGGATGCGGCTGCATCGGCTGCGGCCTTGGCGCCATCATCTGCGGCTGGCGCATCGCCTGGGCCTGCTGGCGCCGCATCGCGTCCTGCATCTCCTGGTGCTGGCGCTGCATCATCTGCTGCGCCTCGAAGCGCTGGCGGGCCTGGGCCTGCTGCGCCTGCATCGCCTGCTGCCGCTGCATCGCCTGCTGCTGCATGGCCTGCTGTCGCACCGCCTGCTCCATCCGCATCCGCTGCAAACCGTCATCCGGCCGTGGCGCGCGGGTGGGAGCGGCCATGCGGGGCGGCTGCATCGCCTGGGCTGCCGGCCGGGGCGGCTGGGCCGGCACGGCCATCCGCGGCGGCTGCGTCGGGCGCAGCGGCGAGATCGGCGGCCGCACCCCCTGCGGCTGCAGGCCCTGCGGGGCCGGGGCCGGCGCCTGCGGCGGACGGGCCGCCAGGGCCGGCTGGCCTGGCCGGCCAGCCGCGGCGGGCGGGCCTGCGGGCGGCGCGGCTGCGGGCGGGATCTGGCCGAGGCCGGGCGCGCGCCCGGCCGGTGGCTGTCCGGGGAGCATGCCGGGACGGCCGGCGACGGCCGGCAGCGGGGCGCCGCCCGCTCCGGGGAGCGCCTGGCCTGGAGGAACGGCCTGGCCGGGATTAGGCCCCGGGGCGCGCGGGCCTGCCGGCGCCGGGATCTGCCCGGGCAGGCTCGGCCGCAGGGCCACCGGCCCGCCGACCGGTCCTCCTGCCGGGCCGTTCGGGCGCGGGATCTGCCCCGGCGCCCCGCGCGGATCCGGCCGCAGGGCCGCCTTCTGGGCGAGGGCCGGCGGCAGGGCGACGCGGGACGCCGCGGCCCCGAGCGCCGCGCCCGCGACGGCGCCGGCGACCGGCGCGAGGCGGGCCGCCCCCGCCGGCTCGGGCCCGTCGGGGGTCCGGGCGTGGAGGTTGTGGAACAGCGCGGGGTTGGGCGGCGGCACCACCGCCGGCGGCGCGACCACGTAAGGAGGCACCGGCACGTAGACCGGGGTCGGCAGCAGGTAGGCCTCGACCGGCGGCGGGGGCGGGGCCAGCTCCACCAGCACGGTCGGGCGCGGCGGCAGGAAGGCGACCGGCGGCGGCGGCAGGGCGTAGGCCGGATCGTCGAGAAGGAGCGCAGGCCGCTCGACATAGACCACCTCCTCGGGAAGAGGCGGCGGCACGTCGTAGGTGAGCACGCGGTAATCCGGCGGCGGCTCGACGGCGGCGGCGAGTGCCGAGAGGCGCCGGCGGGCGTCCCAGGCATGGGGCCCGCGGGGATAGCGGGCGAGGTAGGACCAGTAGGCCTCCGGCGTGTTGGCAAGCGCGCTGCGCCGCCAGGTGAGGGCCTCGCGCCGCGCCGCGATGATGGCCCGCACGCGCCTGGCCAGCGGGTCGCGCGGATAGGCGGCGACGAACTCCTCGTAGGCCGGCAGGGTGTCGCGGGCGAGGCAGGCGGCGTAGGCCTCGCGGGCGCCGATCTCGCCGAGCGGTCTTGCCGGCGGCTCGAAGCCGGCGAGCGAGGGCGCCCCGGCCTCGCGCTCCAGGAAGACGAACGGCGCCGCGATGCGCGACGCGCTCCACGGCACCGCGGCCCCGCGGGTGACTTCGGCCACCCGCAGGCGCACCCGCTCGAACAGGGCGGCGGGGACGAGGCCGCCCTCGCGGATCATCTCGACCAGCGCCAGCGCATAGGCGCCGTAGGGACCGGTCTCGGCCGGGCCGACGGTGCCGGGGGCGGCGTTGGTGGCGATCAGGCTGCCGGGCTCCGCCTCGACGAGCGGCAGGCCGCCGGCCAGCGGATCGCCCGTGAGGCGGAACGGGGCCGTGCGGGCCGCGTCGAGCACCACGAAGCGGGCCTTGAGCGGCAGGGCGGCGAGGCGCTTGACGTAGTCGGAGACCCGCAGGGCCTGGAGCGGCACGTCGGAGGCGGTCGCGATCCGGGCATCGACCGGCGCGAAATAGGCCTCGTTCTCGAGCTGCAGGCCGTAGCCCGCGAGATACACGAACGCCACGGCATCCGCGCCCGCCGCCGCGGCCTTGTCGGTGAAGTCGCGCAGGGCGCGCCGCAGGGACTCCTCGTCGAGGTCGCGGGCGCCCACCACGTCGAACCCCGCCGCCTGGAGGGTCTGGGCGACGAGGCCCGCGTCGTTGGCGGCGGTCGGGATCGGTCCGCCCGCATAGGCACCGTTGCCGACCACGAGGGCGATCCGGCGCTCCGCCGGCGCGGCCCGCGAGGGAAGGGCCGAGACCACGAGGCCGGCCAGCGCCGCGAGGACGAGGGCGAGGTGGCGGAGCGGCGGCATGGCGTTGCCCTCCCGTGACGGCGACGATCGGGAGCGGGCCCCCCGGAGCTGTCCCGTGAGATCGCCGCTCTTCTGGGCAGGACCAAGGCGTGCCCCAACGCGAGCCGTCGTGCTTGAACCGGCCCGGTACGATGCGGCATCAGGCTTGCTCGACGCTGCCGATGGGGAAGCCTGCATGCCGGACCGCCTGATCCACGCCGCCGCCAGCATCGCGTTCCTGATCGCGATCGCGGTGCTGTTCTCGACGAACCGGCGGGCGATCCGGCCGCGGGTGGTGCTGTCGGCGCTGGCGGTGCAGGTCGCCCTCGGCGCCCTGGTGCTGTTCTGGCCCGCCGGCCGTGCCGGCCTCGGGGCCGTCGCCGACGCGGTGCAGGCCGTCCTGTCCTACGGCGACAAGGGCGTGGCGTTCCTGTTCGGCGGCCTCGTCGAGCCGAAGATGTTCGAATTGTTCGGCGGCGGCGGCTTCGTGCTGGCGCTGCGGGTGCTGCCGCAGATCATCTACGTCTCGGCGCTGATCGCGGTGCTCTACCATTTCGGAATCATGCAGGCGCTGGCGCGGGCCCTGGGGGCGGCTTTGCAGCGGGTGCTCGGTACCTCGCGGATCGAGACCTTCTCGGCCGTGATCACGATCTTCATCGGCCAGAGCGAGATCGCGGTGGCGCTCCGGCCGTTCCTGGCGCTGCTGACCGGGGCCGAACTCTTCGCCGTGATGACGAGCGGCGCGGCCTCCACCGCCGGCTCGATCCTGGCCGGCTATGCCGGCCTCGGCGTGCCGATGCCCTACCTGCTGGCCGCCTCGTTCATGGCGATCCCCGGCGGGCTCCTCTACGCCAAGATCCTGGTGCCCTCGACCGAGCCGAGCCGGGTCAAGACGATGCGGGTCGAGTTCGGCGAGACCCGGGCCGTCAACGTGATCGAGGCTGCCGCCGACGGCACCCAGAAGGGCCTCGCCGTGGCGGTCGCGGTCGGCGCCATGCTGATCGCCTTCGTGGGGCTGATCGCGCTCGTCAACGGGATCGTCAGCTATGCGGGCGGCCTCTTCGGCCTGCCCGGCGCCTCGATCGAGGGGATGCTCGGCGCGGTGCTGGCGCCCCTCGCCTGGCTCCTGGGCGTGCCCTGGGACCAGGCGACGCTCGTCGGCGGCGCCATCGGCCAGAAGCTCGCCTTCAACGAGTTCCTGGCCTACGCCAACCTCTCGCCGGTGCTGAAGAGCGGCGAGCTCGGGTCTCGCACCACCGCGATCCTGTGCTTCGCGCTGTGCGGCTTCGCCAACCTGTCGTCGATCGCGATCCAGCTCGCGAGCTTCGGCAGCCTGGTGCCGGAGCGCCGGGCCGAGGTCGCGGCCTTCGGCCTCAGGGCGATCCTCGCCGGCACGCTCTCGAACCTGACGAGCGCGGCGATCGCCGGGGTGTTCATCGGGGCGTGAGGCTCTGGGTCATGATGGGTCGATACGGGAATCCCGCCCGCGCCCTCATCCTGCGGCGCGACTTTGATCGCCGGCGATCCTTGATCGCCAGTGATTCTTGATCGCCAGTACCTCAGGATGAGGTCGAGGGTTCGGATGAGCCGGGAACCGCCACCCGGTCCTCAGGCCCGGCTCCGGTACACCGCCGTCTCGAAGTCGAGGTAGTTCTCGACCGAGGCCGGATCGGCGAAGGGGAAGACCTGCGTGCCCCAGAAACCCCCGACCCCGGCATGCCGGTCGATCCAGAAATACAGGTTGGCGAGCCCCGCCCAGGCCAGGGACCCGGCGGAGCGGCCTGTCGGCGCCGCCTCGTCGTTGATCATGAAGCTCAAGGACCAGGATTTCGGCATGCCGGGGAAGAACTCGGCGTCGTGCGAGAGGTGGCGCTTCACGCCGGGCAGGGCGCGGATCTTCAGCGTCGGCCCCAGCCCGTTCGTCGCCGCCATCGCGACGGTCTCCGGCCGCAGCACCGGCCCGTGCGGGCCGGCGCCGTCGTTAAGCCACATCCGGATGAAGCGCAGGTAGTCCTCGGCGGTGGAATAGAGGCCGTGGCCGCCCATCTCGACCTCCGGCTCCTGCGGCAGCTCGAAGCCGGCGAGCGCCGTCAGCGCGCCGTCCTCGCCCCGCTGGTGCACCCGGGCGAGGCGGGTGCGCATGCCGGGCGTCAGCACGAAGCCGGTCGAGTCCATGCCGAGGGGCGAGAAGATCCGCTCCCGCATCACGGCGCCGAGGCGCTGGCCCGTCACCGCCTCGACCACCTGGCCGGCCCAGTCGATGTTGCTGCCGTACTCCCAGGACTCGCCCGGATCGAACAGCAGCGGGGTCATCAGCGAGGCGCGGGTGCCGCTGGTCACGCTCGCCCGCCCGCTCTCGCGCAGGAGGCGGGCATAGGATTCGTTGAAGATGTCGTAGCCGAAGCCGGCGGTGTGGAGCAGCAGCATGCGGGTGGTGACCGGGCGCGCCGGCGCCCGCAGGCGCGGGCTGCCGTCCTTGGCGAAGCCCTCCAGCACCTGGACCTCGCCCAGCGCCGGCACGTAGCTGGCGGCCGGGGCGTCGAGGTCGAGCCGGCCCTCCTCCGCGAGCTGCAAGGCCGCGGTGGCGGTGACCGCCTTGGTGGTCGAGAAGATCGCCAGGACCGTGTCGGTGGTCATCGGCGCGTCCTCGCCCGCGACCCGCCGCCCGGCGGCGCCGGCATAGAGCGTGCGCGCCCGGTCGGTCGCCATCGCCACCACCCCGGGCAGGTGAGGGGCCCGGTCCACCCCGCGCCGCAGGATCGCGTCTGCGGCCGTCTTGAGATCGTCGCTCATCGCTTCCTCCCTCTCTTCGTGTCCATTCGGCTCTCGGCCGCATTCTCACGCGCGGCTCGCGATCCGAGATCTCGAGGATCCTGCCGAGGTCATGATGCCCCGCCGGCCCTCACCGCCGCGGCCCCCGGTCGAGCCCCGCTTTGCGCAGCGCGTCGGCGAGCGCCCCGCCGCCGGCGGGCTCCTCGCGGCGCGCCGGCGGGCGCGGGGCGTCGCGGCGGGGGGCGCCCTGGTCGCGGGGCGCCCGCGCGCCGACCTCGTCGTCGAGGCGCATCGTGAGCGCGATGCGCTTGCGGGGCGCGTCGACGTCCAGCACCTTCACCCGCACCACGTCGCCGGGCTTCACCACCGCCCGCGGGTCCTTCACGAAGGTCCTGGACAGGGCCGAGATGTGGACGAGGCCGTCCTGGTGGACGCCGATGTCGACGAAGGCCCCGAAGGCCGCGACGTTGGTCACCACGCCCTCCAGCACCATGCCGGGCCTCAGGTCGCCAATGCTCTCGACGCCCTCCTGGAAGGTCGCGGTCTTGAAGGTCGGGCGCGGGTCGCGGCCGGGCTTCTCCAGCTCGGCGATGATGTCGGTGACGGTCGGCAGGCCGAAGGTCTCGTCGGTGAAGGACGTCGGGTTCAGGCTCTTCAGCACCGTGCCGTTGCCGATCACCGCCTTGATGTCGCTCTTCGTCGCCTGGAGGATCCGGCGCACCACCGGATAGGCCTCCGGATGCACGCCGGAGGCGTCGAGGGGATCGTCGCCGTTCTGGATCCGCAGGAAGCCCGCCGACAATTCGAACGCCTTCGGCCCGAGGCCCGCGACCTTCTTGAGGGCGGAACGGCTGCGGAACGGGCCGTTGGCGTCGCGGTGCGCGACGATGTTCTGCGCCACCCGCTCGGTGAGCCCCGACACCCGGGCGAGCAGCGGGCCCGAGGCCGTGTTGACGTCGACCCCGACGCCGTTCACGCAATCCTCCACCACCGCGTCGAGGGAGCGCGACAGCTTCCCCTCCGCCAGGTCGTGCTGGTACTGGCCGACGCCGATCGCCTTCGGCTCGATCTTCACGAGTTCCGCCAGCGGGTCCTGCAGGCGCCGGGCGATCGAGACGGCGCCGCGCAGCGACACGTCGAGCCCCGGCAGCTCCTGGCTGGCATAGGCCGAGGCCGAGTAGACCGAGGCTCCGGCCTCCGAGACCATCACCTTGGTGAGCGTCAGCTCCGGCTGCTTGGCGATCAGCTCGGCGGCGAGCCGGTCGGTCTCCCGAGAGGCGGTGCCGTTGCCGATCGCCACCAGCTCGACCTTGTGGGCCCGGCACAGCCGGGCGAGCGTGATCAGCGCGCCGTTCCAGTCGCGGCGCGGCTCGTGCGGGTAGATCGTGTCCGTCGCCACCACCTTGCCGGTGGCGTCCACCACCGCGACCTTCACGCCGGTGCGGAAGCCCGGGTCGAGGCCGAGCGTCGTCCGGGCGCCGGCGGGCGCGGCAAGCAGCAGGTCGCGCAGGTTGCCGGCGAAGACCTTGACGCCGGCCTCCTCGGCCGCCTCCCACAGCCGGGCGCGCAGGTCGAGCTCGATCGAGAGCTTCAGCTTGGTGCGCCAGGCGAAGCGCACCACCTCCATCAGCCAGCGGTCGCCGGGCCGGCCGCGGTCCTGGATCCCGGCCGCGAGGGCGATGCGGCCGTCGTAGAGGCTCTGGGCGTCGGCCCCCTCGGGGGCCTCGTCGAGGCGCAGGTCCAGCACCTCCTCCTTCTCGCCCCGGAACAGGGCGAGCACCCGGTGGGAGGGGAGGCGGGTCAGCGGCTCGGAGAAGTCGAAATAGTCCGAGAACTTGGCGCCGGCCTGCTGCTTGCCCTCGCGCACCCGCGAGACGAGCCGGCCGCGGCTCCAGACCGCCTCGCGCAGTTGCCCCACCAGCTCGGCATTTTCGGAGAAGCGCTCGACCAGGATGGCGCGCGCACCTTCGAGCGCCGCCTCCGGCGTCGCGACGCCCTTTCCCTCGTCGACGAAGGCGGCGGCGGCGGTGAGCGGCACCTGGTCGGGGCGCGAGAGCAAAGCTTCGGCCAGCGGCCCGAGGCCGGCCTCGCGGGCGATCTGCGCCTTGGTGCGGCGCTTCGGCTTGAACGGCAGGTAGAGGTCCTCCAGGCGCGCCTTGGTGTCGGCGGCGAGGATCTGGCCTTTCAGCGCGTCGTCGAGCTTGCCCTGCGCCCCCACGCTCTCGAGGATCGCGGCGCGGCGGGCCTCGAGCTCGCGCAGGTAGCGCAGGCGCTCCTCGAGCGTGCGCAGCTGGGCGTCGTCGAGGGTGCCGGTCGCCTCCTTGCGGTAGCGGGCGATGAACGGCACCGTCGCGCCGCCGTCGAGCAGCTCCACCGCCGCCTTGACCTGCCAGTCCTGCGCGCCGAGCTCCGTGGCGATGCGCTGGGTGATGCTGGACATGACGACTCCGCGATTCGGGGGCGACGGGGAGGCGTGTCCTTAGAGGGGTTGGGGGCGGGTTGGAAGGGCGGGCGCGGTCGGCCGCGTCAGCCGTTCGGGAGGCCCGGCGCCTGCCCGGCCTGCGCGCGCGGGCGCCTCGACCAGGCGTCGCGCTCGGCGCGGCTGAACAGGGCAAAGGACGTCACCTGGGTGAGGGCGACGACGGGCACGAGCAGGATGAAGCCGAGGGCCAGCTTGCCGAGACCGCCGGGCAGGCTCCAGAGGGCCGAGCCGTCGAGGATCGCCAGGACCAGGCTCAGCTGGCCGCCCATGAGCCAGCCGTAGCGCTGGCCGGGCGGCACGTTCCGCTCGGCCCAGGGCAGCGTCACCGCGACGACGATGACGGACCAGGCCACCAGACCGGCCACCAGGGGCACCAGGGCCGGCTCGAGCGTGCCGGTGAGCACGAACCGCAGGATGTGGAAGAGGGCGGCACCGGCCAAGCCCGCGCCGAGCAGGAAGAGGAAACGGGGCATGCCTGGCTCCCTCGCGGGCGGTTCCGCCGCCGCGACTGTCACACCGCACGATTCCACGGTCAACCGAGGGGCGCGGTGCCCGGACGCACACGTCCGGACGCCGAAGCGGGCGGCCGTCGAGGGAGGCCGCCCGCTGAACAGGGTCGGTGCTCGGTGCGTGGCCCTCAGCGCACCCCGCCCGCCGGCAGCACCCCGGTCGGGGCCGGGATCCGGCGCATCCGCTCGCGGTGGGCGGTGTAGAGGCCGCTGCCGCAGATCACCAGGACGCCGAGGCCCATCGTGGCATCCGGCACGGTGCCGAAGAACAGGAAGCCGAGGAGGCCGGCCCAGACGATCTGGGTGTAGGAGAACGGCACCAGGGTCGAGGCCGGGGCGTGGCGGTAGGCGATGGTGACGAGCCAGTGCCCGGCGGTCGAGATGAAGCCGATCGCGGCGCCGATCGCGACCTGGGTCAGGTTCGGGGTCTCCCACACGAAGGGCACGACGGCCGAGAGCACCGCGAAGCCGACGAGGGCCGACCAGGTCATGGTGGTCTGGGGCGCGTCGTAGCCGTTGATCTTGCGGGTCACGACCAGGGCGGCGGCCCAGAACAGGGCCGAGACGATCGGCAGGATCGCCGCGGCCTGGAACGCGCTGGTGCCCGGGCGCACGATGATGAGGACGCCGAGGAGCCCGACCAGGGAGGCGATCCAGCGCCGCGCGCCGACCGTCTCGCCGAGCACCGGGATCGAGAGGGCGGTGACGAAGATCGGCGACACGAAGGCGATCGCGGTGATCTCGGCCACCGGCAGGACGCGCAGGCCGGCGAGGAAGAGGAGGGCGGAGCCCACGAGGGCGATCCCGCGCACCACCTGCAGGCCCGGCCGCGCGCTGCGGAACGGCGAGGCACCGCGCTTGAGATGCGCCCTGACCAGGGCCGCCACCAGCATCACGGCGACGAAGCCGGTGTAGCGCAGCCACGCCACCTCGATGCCGGCGAGCTGGCCGGTGAGGTACTTCGCCGTCGCGTCGGAGCTCGACAGGAAGATGGTGGAGATCACCACCAGCGCGATGCCCCGCAGGGGCTGGTCCCCGAGCAAAGCCGGCAGGGCCGGGCGGGTTGAGGGGGCGGCGGCGGGAAGAGTGAGGGTGGCCACGGGTGTCACGGCGGGTGCGGATGAGGGGCCTCATCCTTAGCACCGCCTCGGCCGTTCAAGCCGTGCCGATTGCGCGTTACGGCCATGCTGCCGGATCAGCCCTAGTTAAGGCGGGCTTTACGCAATCGTGGTGGGGGAGCGGCGACTGGCGAGATCACGGCCATCATCCGGCCGCAAGCGTTACCGGTGTGTCCTGAATGAAGCATGAAGACGTTTCGTCTTCAGCGGAACCGGTTTGCGGCTTGCGTGTTGTCTCGCCCGCGCAGGGTCGCGGGAGCCTGCGCGGGCGAGAATGTCAGCAGCAGCGGAAGCCGCCGCGGCCGCCCACGCCGTAGCGGGCGTTCTGGCGCTCGCGGAAGAACTCCGTCGCGGTCATCGGCTGCTGGTCGGGATGGGTCTTGCGGATATGGGCGACGTAGGTGTCGTAGTTGCCCTGGCCGACCATCAGCCGCGCCCCGTCGCAGACGCAGCGCGTCAGGGTCGCCCAGCGCTCCCGCAAGCTCTCGGCGGCGTTCGGCATCGCCTCACTCCGCCGCCGCCGGCACGGCCCGCGGATCCGCCTCCATGGCGGTCCAGCTTTCGGTGCGGTAGGCCTTGAGGCAGGCCTGGACGCCGAAGGCGATGATCGCCACCACGACGCCGACGAAGAGCAGCGCCAGCACCGCGTCGATGCGGTCGTTGAAGACGATCTGGCTCATCTGATCGGCGGTCTTGGCCGGGGCCAGCACCTTGCCCTCGGCGAGCGCCGAGGAATAGCGCTCGGCATGCGCCAGGAATCCCACCCGCGGGTCGGCGGAAAAGACCTTCTGCAGGCCGGCCGTGAGGGTGCAGGCGACGAGCCAGAGCGTCGGCACGATGGTGACGAGGGCGTAGCGCTCCCGCTTCATCTTGAAGATCACCACGGTGCACAGCGTGAGCGCGATCGCCGCCAGCATCTGGTTCGAGATGCCGAAGAGCGGCCACAGGGTGTTCACGCCGCCCAGCGGATCGGTCACGCCCTGGTAGAGGAAGAAGCCCCAGAAGGCGACGCAGAGCGCGGTCGCGACGATGCTCGGACCCCAGGATGCCGTGTCCTTGAAGGCCGGCACCGCGACGCCGATCAGGTCCTGGAGCATGAAGCGCCCGGCTCGGGTGCCCGCGTCGACGGCGGTGAGGATGAACAGCGCCTCGAACAGGATGGCGAAGTGGTACCAGAACGCCATCATCGCCTTGCCGCCGATGACGTTCGAGATGATGTGGGCCATGCCGACCGCCAGCGTCGGCGCACCGCCGGCCCGCGAGATCACGGTGTGCTCGCCGACATCGGAAGCGGTCTGCTTGATCGTGTCCGGCGAGATCGGGAAGCCCATGGCGGTGACCGCGGTCGAGGCGCTCTCCGCCGTGGTGCCGACGACGGCGCCGGGCGAGTTCATGGTGAAGTACACGCCCGGATCGATGACGCTGGCGGCGACGAGCGCCATCACGGCGACGAAGGATTCCATCAGCATGCCGCCATAGCCGATGAAGCGGGCATTGACCTCGTTGTCGATCAGCTTCGGGGTCGTGCCGGACGAGATCAGGCTGTGGAAGCCCGACACCGCGCCGCACGCGATGGTGATGAACAGGAACGGGAACAGCGAGCCCGACCAGACCGGGCCGGTGCCGTCGACGAACTTCGTCACCGCCGGCATCTGCAGGTGCGGCGCCAGGACCAGGATGCCGAGGGCCAGGCCGACGATCGTGCCGATCTTGAGGAAGGTCGAGAGGTAGTCGCGCGGGGCGAGCAGGAGCCAGACCGGCAGGATCGAGGCGACGAAGCCGTAACCGATCAGCATCCAGCACAGCTGGGTGCCGGTGAAGGTGAACATCGCCGAGAGCGTCGGGTCGTCGGCGACGTTCTGGCCGAAGATGATCGCGGCCATCAGCAGCACGAAGCCGAGGATCGAGACCTCGCCGATGCGGCCCGGGCGGATCCAGCGCGAGTAGACGCCCATCAGCAGCGCGATCGGGATCGTCGCCATCACCGTGAAGGTGCCCCAGGGGCTCTCGGCCAGCGCCTTGACGACGATCAGCGCCAGCACCGCCAGGATGATGACCATGATCAGGAAGGCGCCGAACAGCGCGACGATGCCGGGAATCGTGCCGAGCTCGGCCCGGATCAGCTCGCCGAGCGAGCGGCCGTCGCGGCGCATCGAGACGAACAGCACCATGAAGTCCTGCACGGCGCCGGCCAGCACGACGCCGGACAGGATCCACAGCAGGCCCGGCAGGTAGCCCATCTGCGCGGCCAGCACCGGGCCGACCAGCGGGCCGGCGCCCGCGATCGCCGCGAAGTGGTGGCCGAACAGGACGTACTTGTCGGTCGGGACGTAGTCGAGCCCGTCGTTGTGGCGCACCGCCGGGGTCTGGCGGTTCGGGTCGAGCCGCATGATGCGGTCGGCGATGAACAGCGAGTAGTAGCGGTAGGCGATCAGGTAGACCGAGACCGCCGCGACGACGATCCAGAGGGCGTTGACGGTCTCGCCGCGCTGCGTCGCCACGACGGCGAGGGCGGCGGCCCCGAGCGCCCCGACGAGGGCCCAGGGCCCGTGCTTCCGGACGGCAGTCATGAGGCATTCCTCCCGGCTACGCCGCCGGGCGGGACAATGCGTCGGCGGCTTCTTCGACTTTCGGGTAACGGAAACGCCCAGGGCTGCCAATGCGGCGGCGGGCCGGCGGTGATAGTGGAGAATTATACTTTCGTCGCAGGACGGGATGACGGCTGGTTCAGGCGCGCAAGGCCGCGATCTGACGCGTACCGGTGGGTTCGGTGAACGGCCCAAGGACCGATCACGATGCTCGCCTCCGCCATCCCCTCCGGGTTCGCCCTGCTCCTCGCACCATCGCCGTCCTGCTGGCGGTAAGCCGCTGAGGAGATGCGGAGCAGTGCTCGGGTGTCCGGGCGATCGTCGCGGAGCAGGGCACTGTGTCTCAGCGCACGGACCTGGAGCGTGCCGCGGGTAGCCTGTGCCGCATCCCGTTCACCGAACCTCCGGCCAAAGGAGCGGCACCCGTGAAGTCTTTGATCAGCGCGACGAAGGACTCTGCTCCCTCGCAGGAGCCGGATATCGACATGGCTGTCCTCGATGCCTTGTCTGACGCCGATCTCGACGCCGTCGCCGGAGGGATCATCATCGTTGGCGGCATCACGAGCCGTGGTCTGACGGCCGGAGGCTTGCCGTCCGGGCTCTCGGCATACGCTTCTCTCGGTAGAGTTCTGAACGGGTAGCCAAGCTCGCATCCTCGCCGAGCGAGGACTGCAGCGAGGCGAAGTGTGCCGTTCGGCACCGCAGCGCGAACCGAAGCCGATCTATCAAAAAGACAGGACAGGTGCCGATCTGAAGCCTGTGGTTACGCTGACTGTGATGGAGAGGATCAATGTCGGATGTCGTTCTCAAAATCGATCGCAGCAATTCTGCAGAACCTGGAATCACGTCACAGACCGAGGATCAGCGCCCGGACAGCGATCAACTAAGCCTGCAAGAACTCGATGAGATCAATGGGGGCTTGCCTGCGCTCCTCATCGCAAGTCTTTTAACGGCGTATGGCGCGCGGGTCCTGCTTGGCGGCTCCCGGTATCTTTGAGGGCATAATCCCAATATCTTAAACGTCATGGAAGTCTGGCTGTCTAACACTGCAGATCGAACCAAAATCGATCTAGATTCGGTGAATTACAGCCACCGATCTGAGCCTTGTTGTTCCTGTCATCTTGGAGAAGACCCATGTCGGATGTCGCTTTCGAAACCGATCGTCGCAACTCTGCCGAATTCAAGCTCGTGCCGCAGACCGAAGAGCAGCACGCGGACACAGGCGAGCTGAGCCTAGACGAACTTGATGAAGCCAACGGTGGTCTGCTGCTCCTCGTCGCTGCATTCGCGGGGGCCGTGGGCTACCGGATGTACCTAGACTACCGCGGGTGGCGGTGATCGCAGGCCTAAGCAGATCTCGCATAGGTGGCCGCCGGTTTCGCAAGAAACCTGCGGCAAAACAAAAACCTGATCTGACGAAGCGAGTGTCCGCTCTTCATTGGCCAGACCATAGGAATGCTTGCATCGTGGCGCTCATGCTGGCGGGGCGGGGACGCATAGTGCCGCCTGAAGGACATCCGTAACATCGCCACCCGCTATGACAAGCTCGCCCGTGACACGTCTCGGCTATCACACTGGTCGCCGTCATCGCGTTCTGGTGCCGACGAGCCTCGACCTTGACAGTCGTCGACTTCCGTTTGTGCACACTGCTCGCAGAGGCATGCTCATCCCACGCGCGACCGCATCCTGAGGCCGCTCCACGGCACCTCAGGACGCGGTCACGCGTGGGACAAACTCCGTGGATAGACTTGGCGGCCGCTCGCGCGATCCGCGGCCCTGCTCAGTTCGACGGCAAGCCCGCCAGGATGTGGTCGTAATCGAGGTTCGCGGTCTCGATCACGATCTGGGTCCGGCTGATGACCCCGAGCTTGCGCAGGATCTCCGAGACGTGGGCCTTGACGGTGGAATCGCCGACGCCGAGCTCGTGGGCGATCTGCTTGTTGAGCTTGCCCTGGCGGATCATCAGCAGCACCCGGACCTGCTGCGGGGTCAGCTCGGCGATGCGCTGGGCGATCGGCGCCTTGCCGGTCTTGCGGCCGGGGGCCTCGGCCGGGCCGGAGAGGCCCTCCGGCACGAAGACCGCGCCGTTGAGCACGTCGGTGATGGCACGGATCAGGACCGGCTTGCCGGCGGCCTTCGGCACGAAGCCGGCGGCGCCATGGGCGAGCGCCTCGCGCACGATGCGCGGATCGTCGAGGCCCGACACGACCAGCACCGGGATGCGCGGGAAGCGGGTGCGGATGGCGATCAGCCCATCGAAGCCGTTGACGCCCTGCATGGTGAGGTCGAGGAGCGTCAGGTCGATCGAGCGGGCCCGGGACAGGGCCGCGCAGGCGCTCTCGATGCCGTCCGCCTCCTCGACCTCGGCGGCCGGGAAGGCGAGGCGGACCGCGCTGCTCAGGGCATCGCGAAACAGCGGGTGATCGTCGACGATGATCAGGTGCATGTCCGACCCCTCCGCGACGGGCGTCCCGTCCGGCCGCGGAAGAGACACCTCAGGGGCCGGACCGGTCAATCCCACCATCGCTGCGGATCATCCTCTCACCAGGGCGCCGACCCGTGGCGCACGCAAACGCAGATCGGGCACAGCAACGCCGCCGCACCCAGAAGTCGACGGAAGAGTTATCACGCGGCCGCGCCAACAGCCACCGTGCTTTGGTACGGAGCCGCGGCGAAGATCCCGCCGGCTGCACCTTGGTCCAATGGTGGCGTGCGCCGAACCGGTCCTATCGTCACCCGACCTCGGAGGCGGATCAAGGACATCGTCACCGCGGAACGGGCGGGAGCGGAGCGTGGCATCCGGTGGCCGCGTCGCGTGGGGCGGCGCGGCCACCGATCGCGGGGGCGATCGCCCGTCCGCTTCCCAGCGCAGGCGCGGCCGCCGCACCGGCCGCGCCTGCGCACCCGCAGGTCCGTCCGCTGCCGTTGCCTTGCGCAACCCCTCGTCGCATAATGCGGCAACGCCGCGGCGGAGCCGGCGAGACGGGAGGGAGTCCTTGGCGCGGGGAGATTCGGCGCACGGCACGCGCACGCGCTCGCATCGTTGCGGGATTCAGACGGCCTGGACCGAGGCCGCCGGGGCCGAGGCCGCCGTGGCGGCGCTCGCGTCCTCCCTCGACGTCACCCGCATCGCTCATCTGGTGATCTTCTTCTCGCCGGCCTACGGGGTCGAGGCGCTGAACGCCGCGCTGGCCCGCGCCTTCCCGGGCGTGCGGGTCGCCGGCTGCACCTCCTCGGGCGAGATCAGCCCGATGGCCGGGCTCGACCGCGGCCTCGTGGCGATCGCCTTCCCGCACGAGGGCTTTCGCATCGCCTCGACGGTGCTGGAATCCGTCGACCACCTCGACGCCGAGCGGGCCGCCGCCTCGATCCGCTCCTTACGCTGCGCGCTCGAGACGATCGCTCGCGGCGGGCAGCGTTTCGCCATCTCGCTGATCGACGGGCTCGCCAACGCGGAGGAGACGGTGATCGCCGCGATCGGCTACGGGCTCGACGGGGTGCCGCTGGTCGGCGGCTCGGCGGGCGACGAGCTGACCTTCTCCGAGACGGCGCTGATCCATGACGGGCGGGTGCACCGCCGGGCCGCGATCCTGCTGCTGGTCGAGTCCGACTTCCCGGTCGAGATCTTCAAGAACGACAATTTCGAGCCGACCGGCGTCAAGTTCGTGGTCACCGACACCGACCACGAGCAGCGCACGGTGCGCGAGCTCAACGCCGAGCCGGCGGCGGTCGAGTACGCCAACGCGCTCGGCCTCGATCCCGACGCGCTCACGCCGACGAGCTTCGCCGCGCACCCGCTGGTGGTGCGGGTCGGCGGCGACTATTTCTGCCGCTCGATCCGCCACCTCAACCCGGATCTGTCGCTCAGCTTCCACTGCGCGATCGAGAGCGGCGTGGTCCTGACCCTGGCGCGCCAGAAGGACCTGGTCGAGGCGACCCGCGAGGAGCTCGCGCGGCTCGACGCGCGGCTCGGTGGCGTCGACCTGGTGATCGGCTTCGAATGCGTGCTGCGCCGCCTCGACGCCGAGATCCACCAGGCCCGCCACAGCATCGCCGAGCTCTACCGGCACTACAACGTCGTCGGCTTCGAGACCTACGGCGAGCAGTACCGGTCGATGCACCTGAACCAGACCTTCACGGGCATCGCCATCGGCCGGCCCGCCGGCCCGTGACCGGGACGGACGAGGCGAAGGCGGGGCCGGCGGGCGACGCCGTCGCCGCCGAGGACGTCGCGACCAAGGACGTCGCGACCTTGCACCGCCGCATCGCCAAGCTGGAGCGCATCAACGCCGCCCTGATGTCCCAGGTCGAGCGCACGATGGACCAGCGCGGCAGCGCCTACTCGCTGTTCCAGACCGCCATCACCCTCGAGGGCCAGGTCCGCGCCCGCACCGAGGAGCTGACGGCGCTGATGCGCAGCCTGGAGCGGTCGAACCAGGCGCTCACCGCCGCCAAGGAGGAGGCCGAGCAGGCCAACCGCTCGAAGACCCGCTTCCTGACGGCCGCGAGCCACGACCTGCTCCAGCCCCTCAATGCCGCCCGGCTGTCGCTCTCGGCGCTCGCCGACATGCCGGTCGGGCCGGAGGCCCGCGGCATCGTCGGACAGGTCGAGCGGGGCCTGCAGACCATCGAGGACCTGATCAAGACGCTCCTCGACATCTCGAAGCTCGATGCCGGGCTGATCCAGCCGGTGGTGCGGCCGGTGCGCGTCGCCGACGTGCTCGAGAGCCTGGAGGCGAGCTTCGGGCCGCTCGCCGCCCGCAAGGGCCTGCGCCTCTCGGTGCGGGGCGGGCAAGCCTGGGTGGCGAGCGACCTGGTGCTGCTCCAGCGCATCCTCCAGAACCTCGTCTCGAACGCGATCCGCTACACCGCCGCCGGCGGCGTGCTGGTGGCGGCGCGCAAGCGCGGGGCCGAGATCCGGATCGACGTGGTCGATTCCGGCTCCGGCATCCCGGAGGGCGAGCAGGAGCTGATCTTCGAGGAATTCCATCGCGGCGGGCGGGAGAGCGTCGACGGCGAGATCGCGCTGGGCCTCGGCCTGGCGATCGTGCGCCGCTCGGCCCAGGCGCTCGGGCATCACCTGAGCCTCGATTCCCGCGTCGGCCACGGCTCGCGCTTCAGCCTGCACCTGACGCCTTGCGCCCCCGAGCCGCCCCGGCCCGCCCCCTCGCTGGTGCCGCCGACGAGCCTCACCGGCGCCCGCATCGCCCTCATCGAGAACGACAAGGCGGCCCTGGAGGCCCTGGCGCGGCTCTTCCACGGCTGGGATGCCAACGCCTTCGCGGCCCGCGACCACCTGAGCCTGGTGCGGCTCCTCGGGACCACCTGGAGCCCCGACGTGGTCGTGGCCGACTACCACCTCGACGGCGGCGCCTGCGGCCTCGACACCGTGGCCTGGCTGCGCTCGGTCCACGGCCATGACATCCCGGCGGTCATCACCACCGCCGACCATTCGGCCGAGGTCGAGGCGCGGGTGCGGGCCGCCCGCTGCGAACTCGTCCACAAGCCGCTGAAGCCCGCCCAGCTGCGGGCGCTGCTCGCCCACCTCCTGAGCCGGGGCTGAGCGCTCCGCGATTGTTTCCGAAAGATGTCCCGCAGGCGGGAGAATGATGGCCTTCGCTCAGTCTTAGGCCACGTGGACGATCGCGAAGGACCATCTCTCGAGATTTCCTCGGTGAATGGCACGAATGATCTAAGCACAATGAGACATGGACGGTTGCGCGCACGCAACATACAGCATCAATACGAGTTTGGTGCCGCTGGAAGGGATTATCTGTCCGCTCGCATGTGGCATCTCTCCTGAACGCGGGGAGGTCCAGCGTGGGACGGATACTACTGACAGGCGCAACCGGCTTTCTGGGCGGCGCCGTTCTTCATCAGGCGTTGAGCCGGCGCGACGGGACCGAGTGGGTCTGCCTCGTGCGCTGCCCCAGCGCCGAGCAGGGCCGGCAGCGTATCGCCGCGCGGCTGTCCCGCTTCACCGACCCGTTCACCGCCCAGCGCCTCGCCCGCTCCGTCGAGGTGGTGCCGGGCGACTTCACCCGGGCCGACCTCGACGCCGACCCGCGGCTCGATTCCGTCACCCACGTGCTGCATCTCGCCGCCGACACCTCGTGGTGGGGCGAGGAGCGCGTCAGCCGCACCAACCACGACGGCACCCTGGCGCTCGCCCGCCGCGCGCGGACCATGCCGCGCCTCGCCCGCTTCCTCCATGTCAGCACCGCGATGATCTGCGGGGCCGAGGCGCCGTCCCTCGTCGAGGAGGCGGCCTACCCGTCCCGCGACGCCCGCCACCTCGTCGCCTACACGGTCTCGAAGGCGGCGGCCGAGACATCCCTCGCCGGCACCTTCTCGGACCTGCCGATCGTGGTGGCCCGCCCGTCGATCGTCGTCGGGCACTCGACGCTCGGCGCGGCGCCGAGCTCGAGCATCCTGTGGGTGATCCGCGCCGCCGACCGGCTGCGCCTGGTGCCGTGCGATCCGGACAGCGCCGTCGACGTCGTCCCGGTCGACTGGGTCGCCGACAGCCTGCTCGGGCTCCTGCGCAAGTCGCAGCTCGCCCACGACCTCTACCACGTCTCGGCCGGCGCTCGCGCGCGGGCCACCTGGCACGACCTGATGCGGGCCTTCGAGGCCGCCGATCCGGCGGGCGGCGTCCGGACTTTCACCCGGTTCGACCTCGCCGCCGACCGGGCGCTGCTGCGCCGGCGCTTCGCCGAGACCTTCGGCCTCGACGGCTCCCTGAAGCAGGCGATGCTGCGGGCGGTGCGGGCCTACTACGCCTTCTCGTCCCTCGACCTGACCTTCTCGAACGCGCGGCTCCTCGCGGAAGGCCTCCCGCCCCCGCCCGCCTTCGCCGACTACCTCAAGGTCTGCCTCGCCAACGCGCCGGAGATCACCGAGCAGTTCGCCGACGACCTCGACATGTTCGTGCCGCCGGCCCCGTCCCTGCCGCTGACGGCGAGCGCATGAACCCGTTCCTGACCCTCGCGGTGGCGATCGGCGCCGAGATCACCGCGACCCTCGCGCTCAAGGCCGCCGACGGCCTCACCCGCCCGGGCCCGACCCTGCTGGTCGTGCTCGGCTACGGCACCGCGCTCTGGCTGATGTCGACCAGCATGGACATGCTGCCGATCGGGGTCGTCTACGCGATCTGGGCCGGGATCGGCATGGTCGGGGCGGCGGTCGGCGGTGCCATCCTGTTCGGCGAGCCGGTCACGCCGCTGATGATCCTCGGCATCGGGGTGATCGCGCTCGGCGTCGGCATCCTGGCGGCGGCCCAGGCTCACGCCTGAGGGCGGGTCACCGCGGCGAGCAGCTGAACGGCGCCGTCGATCGCCTCGCGCATCGCGGCCTCGTCCCAATGCACCCGGGCGAGCACGTAGCCGCCCTCGATCACCGCGATCAGCGCGGCGGCGAGCGGGCCGGGCTCGATCCCGGGCGACAGGCTCCCGGCCGCCTCCGCTTCCCGAAGGCTCGCGCGCAGGGACGCCTGGATGTGGCCGAGATAGGCCGCGACCGGTTCGCGCAGGGCCGGCTCCTCCATGGCGGATTCGTTGGCGAGGCGGCCGAGGCGGCAGCCGCGCAGGGCCTGCCGCTCGCGGGTCAGATAGGCCCGGACGCGGTCGAGGGGCGGGGTGCCGGCGGCAAACAGCCCGTCGACGACCGCGATCTCCTCCTCGGCCATCTCGGCGAGCGCCGCGGCCGCCACCTCCCGCTTGCCCGGGAAGTGATGGTAGAGGCTGCCCTGGCCGGCGCCGCTGCGCTCGAGCACGTCCCGCGGGCTCGTCGCCTCGTAGCCGCGCTCCCACAGCAGCGCCTTCGTGGCCGCGACGATCGCCTCGCGCTTCGATGATCCCTGCCGCGGCACGTCCTGTCTCCTGTCGCCGCCGAGGCTGTCCGGAACAGGGAAGAGGCGCGGGTCTCCTCCATCCCGGATAGCCCCGCGTCATCGGTGAGCGGTATGCCGCGCCCGGGCCAGTCAGGCCAGAGCCTTGGGATTGCCCCGGATCGGGTTCTTGCTCGTTTTGCGTGGATGGCGGTGAATCGACTCGGGCCGCTGATGGGGAGGCCTGCCCTCCCCATCGTGGGCGGCATGGATATTCCCCTCGCCATCCCCGAGCGCCGTGTCGCGCGGTTCGTAGAGCATCACGAGGATCACCTCATCATCCCCGTGCAACTGGACGCAGCCAGCCAGCGTCGAACTCGTCGCCCGGGATCGCTCGACCGAGTATGCCCGAGGCGCAAGCCTCGGCGCTCCCCAGGCGCAGCAGGTCGCCGATCGATGGCAGCTGCTCACCAACATGCGGCAGCCCGTCGAACGCTGGCTCCACGATGCCCATGCCCGATTGCGCAGCCTGCCGCCCCTCCCTGGCTCGACCGCTCGTCCCGCCCGGCGCGACCGCGCCTTCGCCCGCTCCAAGCCAGAGCTGGAAGCGGGGGCACAGAGCCGGATGCGATGGCAGGCTGTCCTACGACGAGGTCCGCCGCCGGCACGCCGGCGGCGAGCCCCTGCTCGGGATCGCCCGTGCCATGCGATCCGGGGCAATCCCAGCGCCCGCCTCCTACCACCATCCCCGCCGGATCGCCCCGGTCTCCCCGAAGTAGTCCGGCGCCGGCTGCACCACGGCCGGCTCGGGCGGCTCCGTCGCCGTCGCCACCGGCCGGCGCGGGGCCGGACGGGGGGCGCCCTGCTGCTGCGCGACGTCGCGGTGATGGGGCGCCGTACCGGGCGGCTTCGGTCCGGCGGTCTTCGGCTTCTGGCCGGCCTCGGGCGGCAGGGCCTCGGTGGAGAGGCCGAGCGCCACCTTCACCCGGGCGTTGACGCCGTAGAGGTCGGGCAGGCTGCGCAAGCCGCCATAGCCGTCCGCCTCCAGGGTGAAGTAGGCGAGGTGGACCGGCAGTTTCTCGGGCAGCATCACGGTGCGCTCGCCCTTGCCGATCAGCTTCTGCAGCCGCTCGGTCGGCCAGTTCGGCCCGAGCACGACCTGCGCGAACCGGAACGGATCGTCGACGCGCACGCAGCCGTGGCTGAGCGCCCGCTCGGAGCGGGAGAACAGGCTGCGGTTCGGCGTGTCGTGCAGGTAGACCGCATGGTCGTTGGGGAACATGAACTTGATGAAGCCGAGCGCGTTGCGCTCGCCCGGCGGCTGCCGGATGGCGATGCCGTTGCCGCGCCGCACCACCTGGTAGCCGAGGCGCGCCGCGTAGTTCGGGTCGCGGGCGAGGCCGGGCAGGAACTGGCTCTTGAGGATCGAGGGCGGCACCGTCCAGGACGGGTTGACCACCGCGTAGGTCATCTCGCCGGAGAAGATCGGGGTCGGGGATTCGGGCTTGCCGACGATCACCCGGGCCTCGTCGAGCACCCGTCCGTCGCGCATCACCCGCACCTTGTAGTCGGGGATGTTGACGAAGATGTGGGTGCGGCCGAGTTCCGCCGGCAGCCAGCGCCAGCGCTCCATGTTGGCGAGGAGGTCGGCCTCCTGCTTGCCCGGCGTCGGCCCGGCGAGCGCCGCCACCGTGGCGGGGTCGAGGACGCCGCTCGCCTTCAGGCCGCGCTCGCGCTGGAAGCTCGCGACGGCGGTCGCCACGCCGTCGTCGTAGGCGGTGGCGTCGCGGGCGCCGCCGAGGCCGAAGCGGGCGCGGATCAGCGGCACGCGGGGGTCGCGCATCCCGGTCTTGAGCGCCGGGCCCTTGGGGAGGCGCACCATCGGCACGGCGCGGTTCGGCTGCTGGGCGCGCAGCGAGGCGAGCTTCGCCTTGAGGGCGAGGTAGCCGGGTTGCGCGGGGTTGTAGGCCTGGAGCAGGCCGCCGGCCGTCGCGCCCGCCGGGGTGAGCCGGGTCAGCACCGTGTCGGCGCCGGGCAGGTCGAGCTTCGGGGTGACGAAGCGCGACAGCCGCGGCGGGTCGATGCGCCCGCCGCGGGCGTCGCGGGCGTAGAGCACGGCGGCGGCGGAGAGCTTCAGGTCGGCCTCGGCCCGGTCGGCCGCGGTGGCATTGGGCGGGTCGAGGAGCGGGATCGGGTAGGCGAGGGGGTCGAGCCCGTCCTCGCCCGCCGCCTGCAGCCGGGCGATCACCGCCTTGGCGGCGTCGCTCCAGCCGGCCTCGGTGAGCCAGACCGCCTTGAACGCCCCGAGCGCGTAGAAGGCCTGCATCGCCTCGCGCTGCTTGGCGGTGAGGCGCCGGATCAGGGTGAAGCCCGGGTCGGCGAGGCGCGCCGCCACCGCCTCGGCGACCGGGTCGCCGGGGGCGGGCGGGGGCAGGGCGGGGGCCGCCGTCTCGGCCGGCGCGGGCGATGCCTCGGCGGGCGAAGGGGTTGCGGTGGGCGAAGGGGCCGCAGCGCCTGGCAGGGCCGCGGCGCTTGGAAGAGCCGCGGCGCTTGGAAGAGCCGCGGCGCTTGGAAGAGCCGCGGCGCTTGGAAGAGCCGCGGCGCCCGGCGGGCTGGCGGGCGGAACCGGGACGGCGTCGGGGGAGGCCGTGGCGGAGACGGTCTTCGGGGTGCCTGCCTCGGGAGCCGGCGGTCCCGGCAGGGGGACGACCGCCGGGGCGGGCGCGGCCGGCGCGCGCGCGGCCGGGCTGCCGGCGGCGACGCCCTCGGCCCGGGGCCCCGGCAGGCCGGCCTGTGCGGCCAGCAGCACCGCGAGGGTGGCCGCCGCACCCGCGTTCCTGCCGACCTTGCGCCTGGGAGCCATGGTCCTCTCCTCGAAGCCGCGGCCGAAGGAGCGGCCACGCTGGTAATCTAGGTTAGTCAACACGGAATCGGATGCCGTGCCATCGCACACCTGCCACACTCCGGCGGCATGCCGCCGGAGCGTTCGGCCAGACCGGCCTGCCGCAGGGTCAGTGATCGCCGCACGGGATGCGGCCGGATTCCGGCTGAAGACTCGCCAAATGCGGTTTTCTTCGGACCACGACGGGTCACGCAGACCCGGATCAGGCGGCGTCCTCCGCCTTCTCGTCGTCGAGACCGAGTTCCTTCAACTTGCGATAGAGGGTCGAGCGGCCGATGCCGAGGCGGCGGGAGACCTCCGACATCCGACCGCGGTAGAATTGCAGGGCGTAGCGGATGATCTCGCCCTCGAGCCCTTCCATGGTCTTCATCTCGCCGGTCTCCTCGGCGACCAGCGAGAGGGCGTGGGGGTCGCGCACCTCGACCCGGACGATCTCCCGCACCGGGGCGGGCCCGGTGCCGGGCTCGGGCGCCGCCGGCAATGGCGGAATGCGCACGTCGAAGCCCTGGACCTGGGCGGCGATCTGCGGGAATTCCGCCACCGTCAGCTCGTCGCCGTCCGCCAGGACCACGGCCCGAAACAGCGCGTTCTCGAGCTGGCGCACGTTGCCGGGCCAGTCGTAGCGGGTGATCAGCGCCATCGCTTCCGCCGCGATGCCCCGCACCCGCTTGCCCTCCTCCGCCGCGAACCGGGCGCAGAACGAGCGGGCGAGGTCCGGGATGTCCTCGCGCCTCGCCCGCAGGGGCGGCAGGGTCATCGGGAAGACGTTGAGGCGGTAGTACAGGTCCTCGCGGAAGCGGCCCTGCTTGACGAGGTCGAGGAGCGAGCGGTTGGTCGCCGAGATCAGCCGGATGTCGACCCGCACGCTCTTGCGCCCGCCGACCGGATCGACCTCGCCCTCCTGCAGCGCCCGCAGGAGCTTGACCTGCGCGTCGAGGGGCAGTTCGCCGATCTCGTCGAGGAACAGCGTGCCGCCCGACGCCTCCACGAACTTGCCGAGATGGCGCTCGGTCGCGCCCGTGAAGGCGCCCTTCTCGTGGCCGAACAGGGTCGATTCGACGAGGTTGTCGGGGATCGCCCCGCAATTGACGGTGACGAAGGGCTTGCCGCGGCGCTCGCCCGAGCCCTGGATCGCGCGGGCCAGCACCTCCTTGCCGACGCCGGATTCGCCCTCGATCAGCACCGGGATGGTGGATTTCGCCGCCCGCTCGGCGAGCCGCATCACCCGGCCCATATCCGGGCTCTTCGAGGTCAGGTCGCGGAAGCTGAGGGCGCCGGACGCCCGCCGGCGCATCCGCCGGATCTCGTCCTGGAGCTGGTCGACCTGGAGGGCGTTGCGGATCGAGACCTGCAGCCGCTCGGGGCCGGCGGGCTTGACCACGAAATCGACGGCGCCGGCCCGCATGGCGTTGACGACGGCGTCGATCGAGCCGTTGGCGGTCTGGACGATGACGGGCGTGTCGATGCCGGCCTTGCGCAGCTCGGACAGCACGCCCAGCCCGTCGAGGCCGCCCGGCATCGCGAGGTCGAGCAGCACCACGTCGATGCTGGAATCGGGCGCGCGCAGCGCGTCGAGCCCCGCCGCCCCGCTCTCGGCCGTCACGGGCTCGAACCCGAGGCGCCGCACCATGGCCTCCGCCAGCCGGCGCTGCACGGGATCGTCGTCGACGATGAGGACCGTGGTGGTCATCTGTTCTCCTCGAGGGATCGGCACCGCGGCGGGGAACCGGAGCCTTCCGGCTCCCCGGGCGGGACCGCTCTCCCGCGCCGTGCGCCCCGATCCCTGCGAGCGGGTCGGGGGCGCAGCGCGAATCGCGCGGGTGTTTCGTTTCGACCCGTATGCTGCGCCACAACCGTGAAGTGGCCCTTAACGCCAACGGAAGGTTACGCCAGGGTGGGGCCGCAGCGCCGCAAGGCGTCGCCGTCGCGGCCGTGTCGGTTGATCGCGGGCGCCTGCCGTCCGATATGTCCGGGCGCACGCGCATCCCTTGCGATCCCGCCTTGCGACCCCGCCTTGCGACCCCGAGAGGAACATCGTCCATGCCGCTGAGTGCCGCCGCGCCGTCGGACAGCGCCCTGAGCACCGCCCAGGCCACGGCCCGCGCCGTCGATCTCGGGCCGCTGCCGGAATGGGACCTGTCGGACCTCTATGCCGGCCTGGACGATCCCGCCTTCGCCGACGATCTCGCGCAGGCCGAGGCCGAGTGCCGCGCCTTCGCGGAGAGCTATCGCGGCCGCGTCAGGGACCTGGCGGCGGGCACCGAGGCCTCGGACAACCTCGGCACCGCGGTCGCCGCCTACGAGGCGATCGAGGACCGCCTCGGCCGGCTGATGTCCTATGCGGGCCTGGTCTATTCCGGCGACACCACCGACTCGGGCCGGGCGAAGTTCTACGGCGACACCCAGGAGCGGCTGACCAACGCGGCCAGCGACCTCCTGTTCTTCACCCTCGAGCTCAACCGGATCGAGGACGCGAGCATCGACGCCGCCGCCGCCCACCCGCCGCTCGCGCGCTACCGCCCCTGGCTCGAGGACATCCGGCGCGAGAAGCCGCACCAGCTGAGCGACGAGGCGGAAAAGCTCTTCCTCGAGAAGTCGGTGACCGGCCGCTCGGCCTGGAACCGGCTGTTCGACGAGACCATCGCGTCCTTACGCTTCCCCCTGCGGGGCGAGGAGCTGACGCTGGAGCCCACCCTCAACAAGCTCCAGGACCCCGACGAGACCGTGCGACGGGACGCGGCGGGCGCGCTCAGCAGCGTCTTCCGGTCGAACCTGCGGGTCTTCACCCTCATCACCAACACGCTCGCCAAGGACAAGGAGATCTCCGACCGCTGGCGTGGCTTCTCGGACGTGTCGGATGCCCGCCACCTCGCCAACCGTGTCGAGCGCGACACCGTCGAGGCCCTGGTCGCCGCCGTGCAGGCGGCCTATCCGCGCCTGTCGCACCGCTACTACAGGTTGAAGGCGCGCTGGTTCGGGCGTGACAGCCTGGCCTACTGGGACCGCAACGCGCCGCTGCCGAAGGTCGAGCAGCGCACGATCCCCTGGGCCGAGGCGCGCGAGACCGTGCTGTCGGCCTACGGCGCGTTCTCGCCGAAGATGGCCGAGATCGCCCGGCGCTTCTTCGACGGCGGGTGGATCGACGCGCCCGTGCGCCCCGGCAAGGCGCCGGGCGCCTTCGCGCACCCGACGGTGCCCTCGGCCCATCCCTTCGTGCTGGTCAACTACCAGGGCAAGCCGCGGGACGTGATGACGCTCGCCCACGAGCTCGGCCACGGCGTGCACCAGGTGCTGGCCGGCCCCAACGGCGCCCTGATGGCGCCGACGCCCCTGACGCTCGCCGAGACCGCCAGCGTGTTCGGCGAGATGCTGACCTTCCGCCGGGTGCTCGAAGCCACGACCGACCCGGTGCAGCGCCGGGCGATGCTGGCCGCCAAGGTCGAGGACATGATCAACACGGTGGTGCGCCAGATCGCGTTCTACTCCTTCGAGCGCAAGGTCCACCTGGCCCGCCGCGAGGGCGAGCTGACCGCCGAGACGATCTGCGCCCTCTGGATGTCGGTGCAGGCCGAGAGCCTGGGACCCGCGATCCGCCTCGACGAGGGCTACGAGCCGTACTGGGCCTACATCCCGCACTTCATCCACTCGCCGTTCTACGTCTACGCCTACGCGTTCGGCGACTGCCTGGTGAACTCGCTCTACGGCGTCTACCAGCGGGCGAGCGGCGACCCGGCGGCGGAAGAAGGCTTCGTCGAGCGCTACTTCGCGCTGCTGGCCGCCGGCGGCAGCAAGCCCTACGGCGAGCTGCTGGCACCGTTCGGGCTCGATGCCCGCGATCCGGCCTTCTGGCAGATCGGCCTGTCGATGATCGAGGGGATGATCGCGGAGCTGGAGGCGATGGAAGGGTGAGGACCCGTCATCGAACCGTCGCGCCTGCCCCCTAGCCACGGCCGCCGGGTGCGGCGGCGTCCCCGGTCGTTCCCCCTCGGACAGGCGGGGACGCGAAGGACGCCCGGATGGCCCCTCTCCTCAGCGACGAGCCCGCCCTGCCGGGCCTGATCTGGGCGATGCGGTTCGACGCCGCCGGGCGCGGGCGCCTCGTCGCGCCCGGCGAGGACGTCCCGGGGCTCGGCCGCTTCGGCGAGGGCTTCGTCTGGCTCCACGTCAACCTCAACGACGCGCGGGTGCCGGGCCTCGTGGCGGAGGGGCGCCTCGGCCCGCCGGACCTCGCCGCGGTGGCCTTCGCCAGCGATCCCCACCAGCGGGTCGCGGTCGAGGACGGCCAGGTCGGCGGCGTCATCGCCGACCTCTCCCGCGACGCCGACGCTCCGGCCGCACCGGAGCGGCTGCCCGACGCGACGGGCCGGCTGCACTTCGTGCTCGGCGCGAACTACCTCGTCAGCGGGCGCCGGCACCCGATCCTCGGCCCCGACGCCGTGCGCGACGCGGTGGCGGAGGGGCGGTCGCTCGCCGGGCCGGTGGCGCTCCTCGAGACGCTGATCGGCCGGGTCGCGGCGGCGATCGGCGCCCGCGGCACCGCCCTGTCCGAGCGCCTCGACGGGATCGAGGACCACATCCTCGACGAGCGCATCCGCGACGAGACCCGCCAGCTCGGGCCGATCCGCCGCGACGCGGTGCGGCTGCACCGCCAGCTCCACGGCCTCAGGGCGGTGTTTCACCGCCTGGAGGAGGACGGGGAGGACCTGCCGGAGGCGACCCGCGAGGCGGCCGCCCGCATCGCCCAGCGCCTCGACGCCCTCGACCGTGACATGGTCGTGCTGGCCGACCGCAGCCGGCTCCTGCAGGAGGAGCTGTCAGGCCTGCTCGCCCGGCAATCGAACCGGCAGCTCCACACCCTGTCGGTCCTGACCGCCCTCTTCCTGCCGCCGACCCTGGTCACCGGGCTGTTCGGGATGAACACCAAGGGCCTGCCGCTGGCCGAGCTGGAGGAGGGCTCGACGATCGCGATCCTGATCGCGGCCCTGTCCGCCGCGGCGGCCTTCCTGCTGATCCGACGGCTCGGAATCGGGGGCCGGAGGGTCTGAGGGCGGCCATGCGCGCGGGGAGGAGCGCATGAGTTTTCCTCACAGGCCGGTGCGGCGAAGTCGCGTTTGCGCGGACCCCGCCCTCCGCTAGGCTGCCCATCGCCGGAAGCGCCCCCGACGATGCGGGGGCGCGAACCGGGCCGACGCCGGCAACCGGCGCGCGGGAGGCGGAGAGCCGGATCCTGGAGACGGGCCGGCGCCGCCCCGGGAGGAGACTGGGAGGAATCCGTGCAGGCCGCAACCGGACTCGCGCCCGACGCGCGCACGAACGCCGCCCCGTTCCGCCCCCTCGACGCCCGGCGGGCCGCGTGACGGCGCCCCCGATCCGGATCGAGGCGGATTACCTCCTCGAGACCGCGAGCGATCCCCGCCGGGTGGCGGAGACGATGGCCGGCGAGCAGTCGAGCGGCACCTTCGTGCCCGTCCCCGGCGAGACTCCCGAGCTCAAGGCGCGCTCGGCCGCCCGGGTCGAGCGCCTGGAGGTGCTGGACGAGCCGGTCGACGCCCCGTCCCTGCCGACGACCGCCCGGGTCGCGACGGAGAGCTTGCGCCGGGCGCGCGTCACCCTGTCCTGGCCGATCGAGAATCTCGGCCCCTCCCTGCCGAACCTCCTCGCCACGGTGGCCGGCAACCTGTTCGAGCTGCGCCCGCTCACGGGCCTGCGCCTCCTCGACATCCGCCTGCCCCAGGCCTTCGCGGCGGCCTATCCGGGACCCCGCTTCGGGATTCCCGGCACGCGCCGCCTCGCCGGGGTGGAGGGGCGCCCGCTCATCGGCACGATCATCAAGCCGAGCGTCGGCTTCGGGCCCGAGGAGACCGCCGCCCTGGTCAGGACCCTGTGCGAGGGCGGCATCGACTTCATCAAGGACGACGAGTTGCAGGCGGACGGGCCGCACTGCCCCTTCGAGGCGCGGGCCCGCGCGGTGATGCGCGTCGTCAACGATCACGCCGAGCGCACCGGCAAGAAGGTGATGGTCGCCTTCAACCTCACCGGCGAGATCGACGAGATGCGCAAGCGCCACGACCTCGTGCGGGATCTCGGCGGCACCTGCATCATGGCGAGCCTCAACTCGGTCGGCCTCGTCGGCATGATCGCGCTGGCCCGCATGACCGAATTGCCGATCCACGCCCACCGCAACGGCTGGGGCTACCTCACCCGCCACCCGCTGCTCGGCTGGTCCTACGTCGCCTGGCAGAAGATCTGGCGCCTCGCCGGCGCCGACCACATGCACGTCAACGGCCTCGACAACAAGTTCGCGGAGGACGACGACAGCGTCGTCACCTCGGCGCGCACCTGCCTGACCCCGCTCTTTCCCGACAAGCCGTGCCTGGCGATGCCGGTCTTCTCCTCCGGCCAGACGGTGCGGCAGGCGCCGGGCACCTTCGCGGCCCTCGGCTCCACCGATCTCATCGTCACGGCGGGCGGCGGCATCGTCGCCCATCCGGGCGGGCCGGGGGAGGGCGTCGCGGCCCTGCGCCAGGCCTGGGAGGCGGCGGTCGCCGGCATCGACCTTAACGCCCATGCCCGCACCCATCCGGCGCTGGCCCGGGCGCTCGAGGGCGCGGCGTGAGCGCGCCCCGCTCCCTGCCGCGCCCCTTGCCCGACGGCCCCCTCGTCGCCTTCTACGGCGACGACTTCACCGGCTCCTCGGCGGCGATGGAGGTGCTGGCCTTCGCGGGGCTGAAGACCGTGCTCTTCCTCGCACCCCCGAGCGCGGAGCGCCTCCGGGCGTTCCGGGATCATCGCGCCGTCGGCATCGCCGGGGTCGCGCGCTCGCAGCCGCCGGCCTGGATGGACCGGGAGCTGCCCCCGGCCTTCCGGCTCCTCGCCACGCTCGGCGCGCCGGTCGCGCATTACAAGGCCTGCTCGACCTTCGATTCGGCCCCGCATGTCGGCTCGATCGGCCGGGCGACGGAGATCGCCCGCGGGATCTTTCCGGGCGACTGGACCCCGATGGTCGTCGCCGATCCGGGGATGGGGCGCTACCAGAGCTTCGGCCACCTGTTCGCGATGGCGGGCGGCACCGGCTACCGCCTCGACCGCCACCCGACCATGGCCCGCCACCCGGTGACGCCGATGGACGAGGCGGATCTCGGGCGCCACCTCGCGCGCCAGACCGCGCTGCCGATCGGCCTCGTCGACTTCGTGGCGATGAAGCGGGGCGAGGCCGACGCGGCCCTCGCCCGGGCCCGGGAGGAGGGCGCGGCGATCGTCTCCCTCGACGTGCTCGATTCCGAGACCCTGGCGGAGGCCGGCCGGCTGATCTGGGAGCGGGGTGGCGACCCTGTCTTCGCGGTCGGGTCGCAGGGGGTCGAGGCCGCCCTCGTCGCCTATTGGCGCGCCGCCGGCCTCCTGCCGGTGGAGGCGCCGGTCGCCCGGCGCGCGGCGGCCACCCGGATCGCGGTGGTGTCCGGCTCGGTCTCGCCGGCGACGGCCGGGCAGATCGCGCACGCCCTCGACCACGGATTCGCGGGCATCCGGCTCGATGCGAGGCGGGTCGTCGACGCGGCGGCCTTCGCGCAGGAGATCGGCCGGGCCGTCGCGGAGGCGCGGGCCGCGCTCGATGCCGGCCGCGACCCCCTGATCTACAGCGCGGCGGGTCCCGACGACCCGGCCGTCGCCGCCCTGCGCGAGGCCGTGCAGGCTGCAGGGCTCGATCCGGTTCTGGCGAGCGAGCGGCTGGGATCGGGGCTCGGGCGGGCCCTGCGCGAGATCGTCCTCTCGGCCCGCCTGACCCGGGCGGTGATCGCGGGCGGCGACACCTCGGGCCATGCCGCGATGCAGCTCGGGATCGACGCGCTCACGGCGCTCAGCCCCCTCGATCCGGGCTCGCCGCTCTGCCGCGCCCACGGCGCCGACACGCCGCTCGACGGGCTCGAACTGGCCCTCAAGGGCGGCCAGGTCGGCCGGCCCGACTTCTTCCCGGCCGTCAAGCAGGGCGGCCGCGCCCCCGCGTGAGGAGACCGATGGCATGACGCAGAGGCTCGCAGGCAAGATCGCCCTCGTGACCGGCAGCGCGCGGGGCATCGGGTTCGCGGTCGCGACGGCCTTCGCCCGCGAGGGCGCGAAGGTCGTCATCGCCGACCTCGACGGGGCGGGCGCGGCGGAGGCCGCCGCCGGGATCGGCCCGGCGGCGATGCCGCTCTCCGTCGACGTCGCCGACCCGGCCTCGGTCGCCGCCATGATGGAGCGGATCCTCGCCGCCCACGGGCGCGTCGACATCCTGGTCAACAATGCGGGGATCGGCGCGAACACCCCGTTCCTCGAGACGAGCCTCGCCGACTGGAACCGCATCATCGGCGTCAACCTGACCGGCGCCTTCATGGTGGCGCAGGCCTGCGCCCGGGAGATGGTGCGCGTCGGCGGCGGCAAGATCGTCAACATCGGGTCGCTGTCGGGCCAGCGCGGCGGCAACGGACGGGCGGCCTACGGCGCGGCCAAGGCGGGGCTGGAACTCCTCACCAAGGTGATGGCGGTCGAGCTGGCGCAAGCCAATATCAACGTCAACACCATCGCCCCCGGCGCGATCGAGACCGAGATCGCGAAGGCGATGCACGACCGGGCGACGCGGGCGGCCTATCACCGCCTGATCCCGATGAGCCGCTACGGCACGCCGGAGGAGATCGCCGACGCCGCGGTGTTCCTGTGCTCGGACGAGGCGGGCTACATCCACGGCCACACCCTCAACGTCGATGGCGGCTTCCGCGAGGCGGGCCTGATGTTCACGCGCGATCCGGACACACCCGCCGCGACCTGACCGTCATCGCTCGCGGCTGCTCGGCGACGTTCCGGGCTCGAAGCCAGCGCCTTCGAACGGACCCGTTCGAAGGCGCTGCGACATCACAGGAAGCCGGTCGAGAACCACGGCACGAAGGTCAGCACCAGGAGGCCGAGGAACAGCGCGCCGAGATAGATCCAGATCCGGCGCATCCCGGCCTCGGGCGCGACGTCGCCGATGATGCAGGCGGCGTAGTAGCAGAGGCCGAAGGGCGGGGCGAAGAGGCCCAGTCCCATCGCGAGGATCACGATCATGCTGTAATGCACCTCGTGGATCCCGAACTGGTGCGCGATCGGAAACAGCAGCGGGCCGAACAGCACGATCGCCGGAATGCCTTCGAGCAGGCTGCCGAGCACGATGAAGGCGACGACCGAGATCAGCAGGAAGCCGACCTGGCCGCCCGGCACCGCCGCCATCGCCCGGGCGAGGTCGTGCGAGAAGCCGGACTGGGTCAGGGCCCAGGCCATGGCGCTCGCCGCTCCGACGATGAACAGGATCGCGCCGGACAACGAGGCCGTGCGCGCCAGCATCGGCAGGATCTCCCGCCGCTTGAGCCCGCCGCGATAGATCACGAGGCCGAGGACCAGCGAGTAGGCGATACCGATCGTCGAGACCTCGGTGGCGGTCGCGACCCCCTCGACCACCGCCGTGCGGATCAGGAACGGCAGCAGCAGGGCGGGCAGCGCGACGAGGAGCGTCTTCTTCACCACCGAGACGGGGGCGCGGGCGATCACGACGGCGTCCTCCTCCTTTCCGGCCCGGTAGCGGGCGACCGCCGCGAGGACGAGGGCGAGCACCAGGGCGGGCAGGATCCCGGCGGTGAACAGGGCGGCGATCGACACCCCCGTCGCCGACGCGATGGCGATGAGCACGATCGAGGGCGGGATCGTCTCGCTCATCGCGCCCGACGCCGCCAGGATCGACAGCAATTCGCCGTCCTTCATCCCGCGCCGGCGCATCTCGGGAAACAGGACGGGGGCGACCGCCGCCATGTCGGCGGTCTTCGAGCCGGAGATGCCCGACACGAGGAGCATCGCGCCGAGCAGCACGTAGGACATGCCGGCCTTCACGTGGCCGAGGAGCGAGGCCAGGAACGCCACCATCACCCGCGCCATCCCGGTCGCGTCGACGAGCTGGCCGAGCAGCACGAAGAGGGGAATCGCGAGCAGGATCAGGCTGCTCATCCCCTCGTCCATCCGCCCGACCACGATGGTGAGCGGGGTCGAGGTCGTGGTCAGCAGGTAGGCCGAGGTGGCGAGCGCGAACGAGAACGCGATCGGCACGCCGGCCAGGATGCCGACACCGAGCAGGCCGACGAAGAACACCAGGAGCGCCCAGTTGCCGATCCCGGCGAGCAGGGGAGCCGCGAGGGCGAGGAGCACCGCGATCCCGGCGAGCACCGCGCCGACGCCCAGGAGGTCGGCGAGGCGGTGGCGGGCGAGGCGCAGGGCGCAGGCCAGGAGCGCCAGCACGAAGCCGACCGGCACCGCCAGCGCCCGCACCGTGCCCGACCAGCCGAGAGCCGGCGTCTCCACGAAGGACTGGTCCTCGGTGTAGTCGTAGGCGGCGTGCATCAGCAGGGCCAGGAAGACGAACACCGTCCCGACGGCGAGCGCCTCGCACCAGCCCCGCGCCCGCGGCGACAGCGACCCGACCACGAAGGTCAGCCGCATGTGCTCAGCCCGTTGCACCGCCACGACGCTGCCGAGCATGGCGAGCCACAGGAACAGGATCGAGGCGAGCTCGTCGCTCCAGATGATCGAGTGCCCGATCGCCCGCGAGACGATGCCGGCGAACAGGATGACCGCCTCGGCGGCGACCAGGATCGCGGCCGGGACCTCGACGGCGAGGCGCAAGGCCCGCTCGGCCGCCGAGAGCCAGTCCGAGGGAGGGGCGGCGGCGGCCGGCCGCCCGTGGGTGTCGGCGAGGGCGCTCATGCGAGCCCCCCGGTCACCGCCTCGAGGGCCTTCCACGCCTCGGGCCCGAACTTCTCCTTCCAGTCGCGGTAGAAGCCCGCCTGGCTCAGGGCCTTGCGGAACGCCTCCTTGTCGGGGGCCTCGAAGACCAGCCCGCGGGCGGTGAGCTGCGACTTCAACGTGCCGCTGAGGCGCACCACGTCCTCGCGCTGCTCCGCCGCGGCGCGGTCGAGCTCGCGCCGGACGATCTCCTGCAGCGGATCGGGCAGGCGGGAGAGCGCGCGCCGGTTGGCCACGAGCCAGAACGGGTCCCAGATGTGGTTGGTCTCGGAGACGTATTTCTGGACCTCGTAGAGCTTGCCGGAATCGATCGCCACGAGCCCGTTCTCCTGGCCGTCGACCAGCCGGGTCTGCAGCGCGGTGTAGAGCTCGTTGAAGTTGATCGAGGTCGGGCTCGCCCCGAGGGCCGAGAACAGCGAGGTGAAGATCGGCGCCACCGGCACGCGGATGCGGTAGCCCTTGAGGTCGTCGGGGGTGCGGATCGGCTTGGCCGCCGAGGTGATCTGCCGGAAGCTGTTGTCGGCGGCCTTGGCGGCGACGATGAGGCCGGCCTTCTCGATCTGCGTGCGGACGTACTGGCCGATCGGCCCGTCGACCCCGCGCCAGACCTGGTCGTAATCCGAGAAGGCGAAGCCGACATTGGTGATCGCCGCGCCGGCCGCGACGGTCGAGATCACCGATCCGGCGATGTTGAGGAACTCGATGCCGCCGGAGCGCACCTGCGTGATCAGGTCGGTGTCGGAGCCGAGCTGGCTCGCCGGGAAGAAGCGCAGCTCCATCCGCCCGCCCGAGGCCTCGCGGATGCGCCCGCAGGCCTGCTCGAGCCGCGCGTTGATCGGCTGGGTCAGGGACTGGCCGGTCGCGAGCTTGTAGGTGAACTCGGCGGCGCGCGCCGGGCCGGTGCGGATCGCGACGAGCGGGAACGCGGCCGCGCCGGCCAGGACGAGGCGGCGCGACGGTCCGGTGGTGAATCCGGTCTTCGACGTCATGGGTTTCCTCCACTGCGCCGGCATCCGCGCTTGCTGCGGTGCGGCATCGTTTCGTCGGGGTAATGTGGCGTGTCGGCGTTGGGCGCCGCCCCGTCGGTCATGGCGTGAGCCGGGGCGGGCCGGATGGCGCACGGCGTGAAGCGCGGTCTCGCGCTCGTCGTCCTCCCTGTCGGCGCCCTCGCTGGCAGCGCACCTCTCGGGTGGGCGCGGGGCGGCTCGTCTCGCTATCGGACGACACTAGGAACCGGCTTCTTGTAGGACAATCCAGAATATTTGCATGTTCGTGTAGCGTCGCTAAACTGTCGGGATGTCGGTCCCGCTTCGCGCCATCACGGTCTTCCACGCCGTCGCCCGCTCCGGCAGCGTCACCCGGGCGGCGGAGGATCTCGGCGTCACGCCCTCGGCGGTGAGCCAGCAGATCCAGGCGCTCGAGGTCAGCCTCGGTACCGCCCTCATCGGCAAGGCCGGCCGCAACGTCGTGCTGACCGAGGCGGGCGAGCGCTACTTCGAGATGATCGGGACCGAGATCGACCGGATCATGGAGGCGACCCAGCGCATCCAGGGCTTCCGGTCGGTGACGACGCTCACCGTGCGGGCGACCCCGAGCCTGTCGACCAAGTGGCTGCTGCCGCGGCTCGCCGGCTTCATCGAGGCGCATCCCGACATCGAGCTGCGCCTCGACGGCACCAACGAGCCGACGGCGTTCCAGAAGGAGAGCGTCGACATCGAGATCCGGCACGGCACCGGCGGCTGGCCGGGGCTGTTCGCCGAGGGCCTGGTCGAGGAGAGCTTCCGGCCGGTCTGCGCCGCCTCCCTCGCCGCTCCCGGCAGCCTCGCGGCCGAGGACCTGCCCCGCCACCTGCTGATCCACTCGGTGAAATCCCAGGTGCAGTGGGCGCACTGGTTCAAGCTCGCCGGCGTGGTGCCGGCTTCGCGCTGGCGCCGGCTCCTGTTCGACCGCACCCACATGGCGATCGACGCCGCCGCCGCCGGCCTCGGCATCGCGCTGGAGAGCGACCTGATGCTGTGGGGCGACCTCCGGGCGGGGCGGCTCGCCTGCCCGCTGCGGACGCCCCCGCGGATCACCCTCGTCACCCAGTGGGTGACCTGCCCGCCCGACCACCTGCGGCACCGCAAGGTTCGGGCCTTCCTGGACTGGATCCGCCGGGAACGGGATGCCTGGGCGAGGGAGCGCGACGCCTGGGCGCCGGAGCGGGCCGAGACGAACCTTTAGCGGCGCTTCACGGTGGCGCTGGAAATCTGGATTGTCCTTCACGAAGCGCGCTTCTAGCGTTTCGGCCGTCACGACCGCGCCGGGCCGCTCCAGGCGCCCGCCACGGTCGCGCCCCGAGACCGGCCCCGCCCTCCGGCATCCAGCCCGGAGCGAGCGGACGAGAGCCCGGTCGGCGGAAAACGGAGGAAACGATGAACCTGTCCACCCTGCTCCTCGCCCGCGCCTCGGCCGGCCGGCCGGTCCGCGTCGGCCTGATCGGCGCCGGCAAGTTCGGCTCGATGGTGCTCGCCCAGGCCCAGCGCATCGAGGGAATGCACGTCGTCGGCGTCGCCGACCTCAATGTCGGCCGCGCCCGCGACTCCCTCGCCCGCGTCGGCTGGCCGGCGGAGCGCTACGCCGCGACCTCGCTGGGCGACGCGATCAGGACCGGCCGCACCTGCGTCACCGACGATGCCGGCGCGCTCAGCGCCTGCGACGAGGTCGAGTGCATCATCGAGGCGACCGGGCACCCGATCGCCGGAATCCGCCACGCCATCCAGGCGATCGATGCCGGCAAGCACGTCGTGATGGTCAACGTCGAGGCCGACGTGCTGTGCGGCCCCCTGCTCGCCGAGCGGGCCCGCCGCAAGGGCGTCGTCTACTCCATGGCCTATGGCGACCAGCCGGCGATCATCTGCGAACTGGTCGACTGGGCCCGCTCCTGCGGCTTCGAGCTGACCTCGGCCGGCAAGGGCATGAACTTCGAGCCGCGCTACCGCTACTCCACCCCCGACACCGTGTGGGGCTTCTTCGGCTGGTCCGAGGAGGAGGTGAAGAAGGGCGACTTCAACCCGAAGATGTACAACTCGTTCACCGACGGCACCAAGGCGGCGATCGAGATGGCGGCGGTGGCCAACGGCACCGGGCTCGACTGCCCCGACGACGGCCTCGCCTTCCCGCCGACCGGCCTGCACGACCTCGCCCGGGTCTTCCGCCCGGTGAGCGACGGCGGCAGGCTGCCGCGGTCGGGCCTCGTCGACATCGCGGCGAGCCAGGAGCCGGACGGGCGCGAGGTGTTCAACAACATCCGGTACGGCGTCTTCGTCACCTTCAAGGCGACGAGCGAGTACACCCGGGCCTGCTTCCGCCAGTACGGCCTGCTCACCGACCCGTCCGGCTGGTACGGCTCGATGTGGCGCCCCTTCCACATGATCGGGCTGGAGACCAGCGTCAGCGTGCTCTCGGCGGTGCTGCGGGGCGAGCCGACCGGCTGCTCGAAGGAGTTCCGCGGCGACGCCGTGGCGACCGCCAAGCGCGACCTCAAGCCCGGCGAGATGCTCGACGGCGAGGGCGGCTACGCGGTGTGGGCGAACGCGATCCCGGCGACGAAGAGCCTGGCGCTCAACGCCCTGCCGATCGGGCTCGCCCACAACGTCAAGCTCAAGCGCCCGGTCGGAAAGGACCAGATCGTGAGCGTCGACGACGTCGAGCTCACCAGCGACCTCGACGTGGTGGGCTTGCGCCGGCAGATGGAGGACGAGACCCGCCGGACGGCGCCGCAGAAGGCGGCCTGAGTTGAAGCGTCGCCGGCCGGCCCGTCCGGCCGGCGGCGTCCCTCACCGGATCCGTCCATCCGGCGCCGGACGGGCCGGCGCCGCGCGAGCCCGCCCATGCCTCTGACATCCCGGCCCTTCGTGGTCATCGCCGAGTTCCGGGTGAAGCCCGGCTCCCTCGACGCGTTCCTCGACCTCGCCCATGACGATGCCCGCGCCTCGGTGGCGCACGAGCCCGGCTGCCGCGCCTTCGACGTCGCGGTGAGCGGGAGCGACCCGCTCACGGTGGTGTTCTACGAGGTCTACGACGACCGCGCCGCCTTCGACGCGCATCTCGAGACGCCGCACCTCGCCCGGTTCCGGGCCGGCTTCCCGGCGCTGATCGCGGAGGAGCGGCCGGTGCGGTTCCTTCACCGGACCTTCAGCGGCGCGGAGGCGGCATGACCGCGCCCCTGACGATCGGCTTCCTCGGCACCGGCATCATGGGCGCGCCGATGGCGCGCCACCTCTGCCGGGCCGGCCACGCCGTCCGCGCCTGGAACCGCTCGCCGGCCAAGGCGGCCGCCCTGGCGGAGGACGGGGCGACGGTCGCGGCCGACCCGCGCGAGGCGGCCCGCGGCGCCGACGCGGTGATCTGCATGCTGAGCTCCGGCCCGGCCTGCGACGAGATCCTGCTCGGCTCCCGGGGCGTCATCGCGGCGATGTCGCCCGGCAGCGTGCTCGCGGTGATGAGCTCGATCCCGGTCGAGACCGCGCAGCGCCAGGCCGAGGCCGCCGCCGCGGCCGGGATCCACGCCGTCGACGCACCCGTCTCCGGCGGCGAGCGCGGCGCGGTCGCCGGCACCCTCGCGATCATGGCGGGCGGCACCCCGGAGGCGTTCGGCCGGGCGGAGCCGATTCTGGCGGCGATGGGGCGGGTGACCCATGTCGGGCCGGCCGGAAGCGGGCAATTGGCCAAGCTCGCCAACCAGGCCATCGTCGCCTCGACCCTCGTCACGGTGGCGGAGGCGATCACCTTCGTGGAGCGCGGCGGGGCCGATCCGGCCAAGGTCCGCGAGGCGCTCCTCGGCGGCTTCGCCGATTCGACGATCCTCAAGCAGCATGCCTTGCGGATGATCGCCCGGGACTTCGCCCCGGGCGGCCCGGCCAAGTACCAGGTCAAGGATACCGGCACCGCCCTGTCCCATGCCGCGACGCTCGGCCTGACCTTGCCGGTCCTGTCCCTCGTCGATCGCCTGTTTTCCGAGATGGTGGCGCAGGGCGACGGCGACCTCGACCACAGCGCGGTGATCCGCGAGATCCGCCGCCGCAACGGCCTGTCGACGGCCTGATGCCGCCGCGCCTTCGAACGGACTCGGTCGAAGGCGCAAGGGGATGAGAGTCGAGCCCGGACTCCGCCCCCGGCCTGAGCCGGGGGAGCCGGAGCGAACCTGGCTCGGGTCGCGCGCTCGGCGGTGTCCGCCGCGCGGATCCCGGACATGACCGGCATCACCGTCGCGGTGATCGTGTTGCGCGCGATGCGGGCCGGCCTCGCGCGCCACGCCGCCAGGCCGGTTCGGCCAAGCGCACCCGCCGGCCCGCTTCCATCGCGGGTCGAACGCGACGAATACGCGGGCGGATTGCATGCGACGGTCTGGTGATGACGTCGGCCTCAAGGCAATTTCCGACCAATAACCAAGATTATACGACCGTTAACCCTGTTATTCTGCGCGGTTGCAACATATCACGACGACAGATTTAGACGCATCGTCGTCATTCCGTCCCGGAGAGACTGCACCACGAAGCCGATGCGTTTACCTGCGACTCAGGTTTGCGTGAGATAAATCGGTTCATGACCGGCGGTCGTGGTGGAGTGTGTTTGTGCGTTGCTTCAGGCCCCTGCTCCTGTCCGGATTCCTGTTTCTGCCGCCGGCCGCGGCGGCGGCGGAGGAGTGCCGGCCGGAGGCGCTGGGCACCGCGCGGGTCCTCGAAGTGCCGTTCTCGCAGGGCCCGGTCGGGCGGGCGAGCTACGGGCGCACCCTGCCGCTCGCGCGCGGCGAGGTGGTGCTGACCTTCGATGACGGGCCGATGCCGCGGCGCACCGCCGCCGTGCTCGACGCCCTGAAGGCGGAATGCGTCAAGGCGACCTTCTTCGTCGTCGGCACCATGGTGGCGCAGTTCCCCGACACCCTGCGCCGGACCGCCGCCGAGGGCCACACCATCGCGACCCATACCTGGTCGCACCGCTACCTCGACCGCGTGCGCAGCCAGGCGGTGCATCGCGAGCAGATCAATGCCGGGCTCCAGGCCGCCCGCACCGTCCTGGACGAGAGCGACCCGGCCCTGTCGCCGTTCTTCCGCTTCCCCGGCCTCGGCCACACCGCCGCCCTCGACCGCACCGCCGCCGCCCAGCGGCTGATGCCGTTCAGCGTCGACGTCGACGGCGACGACTGGAAGCGGATCACCCCGGCGGAGGTGCTCGAGCGGGTGCTCAAGCGCCTCGACGCGGCGGGGCGCGGGATCATCCTGCTCCACGACATCCAGCCCCGGACCGTCGCGATCCTGCCGGACCTGCTGCGGGCCCTGAAGGCGCGCAACTACCGCGTCGTCCACGTGGTGCCGGCGCAGGCCGACACCCAGGCCGCCCTCGCGGCCCTCGACACCCCGCAGGCGGGGCCGATCCGCCTGGCCCTCGACCGGCTCGGGACCCGGATGGAGGCGGTGCGGATGGCGGCCCGCGCGCCCGACGGCACGGCCGCCCCCGGGCCGGTCGCCCGGGCCGGGCAGCCGTCGCGCGTCGTGGTCGCGAGCGAGGAGGGTCCGCTGCGCCTGCGGGCGGGGCTGTTCGAGGAGGAAGCGGAGGTCCGGCCGGCCGCACGGCCGGCGGTGCCGGCGCCCCGTGCCCGATCGGAACCGCTCCCGAACCCAGGCCGGGCCGTCCGGGTCGCGCTGGTCGCGGATGCCCCCGGCCCGTCGGAAACGGGCTCGGTCCCGCGCGAGGCCGGCCGCGGGCCGATCACGATGCACGGGGCGGTCCCCGGCTTCGGCCCGGCGCACCGGGCGGGCTGGAGCGGGTTCGTGGTGATCGGTGCCGCCCCGGCCGCGGGCGGCTTCCGCCCCGTCGCCGAGGCGGGCAGCCCGCCGCGCTGAACACCGCCCCGCCGACTGTTTTCCCGCCCGAAAGCCCCTCACGATGCGACGTCTCGGCCGGCTCCTGCCCCTGATCCTCCTCTGCGGCACCGGCGCCGCCCACGCGATCGATGCCGACGAATCGCCGACCGGCTGGTGGGCGCCGAGCCTGAAGGACTGCGCCGACCCGGCGAGCCCGCGGGCCTTCGAGATCCGTCTGAAGCCGTCCGCGGAGGCGCGGCTCGAGGCGCACGAGCTGCACTGCCGGATCGACCGGGTCTCCGACACGGCGATCGGCTACCGCCTCCACATGCGCTGCTACCGCTCGGTCGCGGATCTGCGGGCCGACGCGCATGCCGAGGCCCGGCAGATCGTCGTCGACGCGATCGGGCCGCAGACCATGCGGGCGGACGGCCAGCGGGTCTATCGCTGCCGCTCCCGGCCCGCCGCGACCGCCGACGCACCCCGCCGCGTCGCCGCAAGCGACGCACCCGCGCCCGCGCCGACGCCCCTGTCGCTGCCCGACGCGCCCCTGCGCCTCGCCGCGCTCCCGGCCGAGCCGGCGCGCGCGCCCTCGGTGCCGAGCCTCGCCCTCGCGCCGGGCATTCCCATCGGTCTCGCGGCGCTCCCCGCCGAGCCGCTGCCGGTGCCCGCCGCGCCGAGCCCGCCGCCGCCGGCCGCGTCGAGCCTGCCGGCGCTGCCCTCGGTGAAGCGGGGCACGGTGATCGGCTATCCGGGCGCCGAGGCGCCCGGGACCATCGTGGTCAACACCGCGTCGCGCCTCCTCTACCTCGTGCGCGGCGACGGCACGGCGATCCGCTACCGGGTGGCGGTCGGGCGTCCCGGCACGACCTGGAAGGGCGTCCAGACCGTGACCGCCAAGCAGGAATGGCCGCAATGGACGCCGACGCCGGAGATGCGCCGGAAGCGGCCCGGGCTGCCCCAAACCGTCGCCGGGGGACCGCGCAACCCCCTCGGGGCGCGGGCGCTCTATCTCGGCTCCACGCTCTACCGCATCCACGGCACGACCGATCCGAGCTCGATCGGGCGCGCCGCCTCGGCGGGATGCTTCCGGATGCTGAACGAGGACGTGATGGAGCTCTACCGCTTCGTGCCCGTCGGCACCAAGGTCATGGTGATCTGACGTCCCTCCGGCCGGGGCCGTGCCGGAACGATGGCACGCCCGGCCGATTGCCTCCGACAGACTCGCCCCAGGAGGCACCGATGGCCGACGACGACACGAGAGAGCCCCGCCCGACCAAGATCTCGAACGGCCCCAACGCCCGCCCGCGCGACGCGACGATCGCCCAGACCGGCCCCGGCCTGCCGAACGACACCAGCAGCCCGGTCGAGATCGACGAGGAGGAGGCGCGGCGCATCGAGGAGAAGATCCGCTCGCTGTGAGCCTGTCGGACCCGGTTCGCGACGGGGTGGGCCCAGGCGCCAAGGGTCTGTCGCCGCGACGGCGTCGACTCCTTCCTATCATCCCGGAGCCGCGCAGCCGCACAGGGACGACAAGGAGGGCGATGACCCTGTCGGCGCGTCAGATGGCTCCGAGCCAAGCAATCTCCCATGGAAGGACCATCCTCGTCCTCACACCGGGTCGAGGTCGAGCATCCGCCGCACGCGGATCAGCTCGCCGAGGGACCAGGCCTGGAACGGGCAGCCGCCGGGGCGGTGGGGCGGGTCGCCGTCGACCACCTCGCTGACGTGGCCGAGGCCGGCCTCTTCCAGGTGGGCGGCGAGCGGCGGCAGGAAGCGCGACCTAGCCTCGGCCCGGGCCTCGGCCGAGCGGCCGCGCACCCCGAGCCAGGCATCGACGAACGGGCCGATCAGCCAGGGCCAGACGGTGCCCTGGTGATAGGCGCCGTCCCGCTCCGCCGGCCCGCCGCCATAGCGTCCGCGATAATCCGGATCGGCGGGGTCGAGGGAGCGCAGGCCGAGCGGCGTGAGGAGGCGCGCCTCGACCGTGTCGACCACCGCCCGGGCCTGCGCGCCCGCCAGCAGCGGGTGGGGCAGCCCGCCGACCGCCAGGATCTGGTTCGGCCGAACGCGCGGGTCGACCGCCCCCGGGACGTGGTCGGCGTCGATCACGTCGTAGAGGGCGCCGGACGGCGACACGAAGCGCGCGAAGCCGGCGGAGGCGCGCTGCTCCAGCGCGCGCCAGCGCGGCGACCAGCGGGCGATGCCGATCCTGAGGGCGTTGATCCACAGCGCCTGGATCTCGACCGGCTTGCCGATCCGCGGGGTGATCACCCGGTCGCCGACCTTGGCGTCCATCCAGGTGAGCTGCACCCCCGGCACGCCGGCGCGCAGGAGACCGTCCGCATCGGCCGCGATGCCGTAGCGCGTGCCGGCGGCGTAGCCGTCGAGGATCGCCGCGCAGGCCTCTGCCAGGCGCGCAGCCTCCGCCTCGGGCACCGGGTGCCCGGCCGCCGCGTGGGCCGCGAGCACGTCGTGGACCGCCACCACGTACCAGAGCGAGGCGTCGACGGCGTTGTACTCGGGCGCCTCGCCGCGATCGGGGAAGCGGTTCGGCATCATGCCCTCGCTCACCGCGCCGGCCCAGGCGAGCAGGATCGCCCGCGCCTGCGCCAGGGCGCCGGTGGCGACGAGGAGCCCGCGCAGGGCGATGAAGGTGTCCCGGCCCCAGTCGGTGAACCACGGGAAGCCCGCCACCAGGGTGCGGCCGCCCGGCCGGTCGACGCGGTAGGCGCCCGCCGCCAGAGCGAGCGGCGTCAGCGCCGCGCGGCGCGCCCGCTCGGCCGCGACCAGGCGCTCGGCATGGGGCCCGGCGCGGACAGTGAGGCCGTCGCCGCTGCGCAGGATCATCACGCCGGCGCCCGCCGCGAGGTCGAAGGCGAAGGATCCCGGGCTCGCCAGGTCCTCGGTATCGTCGAGGCCGCGCTCACGCTCCGCGACGTACAGAAAATTCCGGTACCAGTCCGGCGCGTGCGCGTAGGTGCCGTTGGTCAGCGCCGCGACCGCCGGCAGGTCGGGATAGGGCCGCCAGGCGACGTTTCCGCCGCGCACCGTCGCCGCGAAGGCGAAGGCCGGGTTCTCGTGGTGGAGGGCGTGGTAGTCGCGGCCCGACAGGAGCGGGCGCACGCTCAGCGTGCAGGGCCCGTCGCCGGCCAGGCGTTGCCAGCGCAGCAGCGTCTCGCAGGAATCGGGCTCGACCAGCACCTCGTGCAGGATCGTCGTGCCGTCAGGCAGGGCAAAGGTCCAGCGCGGCCAGGGCCGGTTTGAGAACGCCGTGACGTGGCGCCAGCCGTCGGGGTGGAGCACGTCCGGGGCGTATCGTTGCGTCGAGAGCGGGAAGGCCCCGCCCGCCGTCGCGACCGCGGCCTCGATCCCGTTGACCAGCACCACGCGGCCGGTCGGCGGGGTCGTGGCGGTGAGGAGAAGGGCGTGGTAGCGCCGGGTGCGGGGCCCGAAGGCGGGACCGGAGGCGAAGCCGCCGAGGCCGTCGGCCTCGAGCCACTCGCGGCCGTCCGCCGGACCATCCACGGCCTCCTACTCGCCGTCGAGGGGCAGCCAGTGCCGGCCGTCCCGGGCGAGCAGCGCGTCGGCCGCCGCCGGGCCGGCGCTGCCGGATTCGTAGAAGTCCGGCTCGCCGCCGGCGCCCCAGGCCTTCACCAGCGGGTCGACCGCGGCCCAGGACGCCTCGATGTTGTCGGCGCGCTGAAACAGGGTCGCGTCGCCGCACAGGCAGTCGTAGAGCAAGGTCTCGTAGCCGACCTTCGGCTCCTGCGGGAAGAAGTCGCCCTCCCGGAAGGTCGAGCGCACCGCGCCGAGGCGCATCGACGGGCCCGGCACCTTGGCGTTGAACTCGGTCACCATGCCCTGGACCGGATCGACCATGATCCGCAGGATGTTGGGGGCGATCTGGTCGACGGCAGTGTCGCGAAACAGCCGATAGGGCGCCGGCTTGAAGTGGATCGCGATCTCGGTGCGCCGACTGGTCATCCGCTTGCCGGTGCGCAGGTAGAACGGCACGCCGCCCCAGCGCCAGTTGTCGATGGTGAGCTTGAGCGCCGCGTAGGTCTCGGTGCGGCTGTCGGGCGCCACGTGCGGCTCGTCCCGGTAGGCCGGGACGGCACGGCCCTGCACGGTGCCGGCCCGGTACTGGCCGCGGACCGCGTCCCCGGGCTGGACCGGCTGCACCGCCTGGACGAGCTTCGCCTTCTCGGTCCTGACCGCCTCGGCGTCGAAGGAGACCGGCGGCTCCATCGCGGTCATGCACAGGAGCTGGAAGAGGTGGTTGGGCACCATGTCCCGCAGGGCGCCCGTGGGCTCGTAGAAGGCGCCGCGCTCCTCGACGCCGATCGTCTCGGCGGCGGTGATCTGGACATGGTCGACGAAGTCCCGGCGCCAGATCGGCTCGAACATCCCGTTGGCGAAGCGGATCGCCATGATGCTCTGCACCGTCTCCTTCCCCAGGAAATGGTCGATCCGGTAGAGCTGCGACTCGTCGGCCACGGTGAGGAGCCGCTTGTTCAGCTCCTGCGCCGAGGCGAGGTCGCTGCCGAACGGCTTCTCGATCACCACCCGGCGGAAGGCACCGTCCGCCTGCTTCAGAAGCCCGGCGGCCCCGAGATGCTCGACGATCGGCGCGAAGAAGCGCGCCGCCACCGCGAGGTAGAACACGGCGTTGCCGGGAATTTTTTCAGCGACCTGCCGGTAGGTCTCCGGAGCCAGGAAATCGCCCTCGAGGTAGTGCAGGCGCTCGCGCACGAAGCCCCAGGCGGTCGGGTCGATGTGCTTGGCGTGGAACTCCGCCGTCTCGTCCTCGGTGAAGGACTGCATCGTGTCGGAGAGGGTCTGGCGCCAGCTCTCGTCCGAGCCCTCGCCGTGGTCGACGCCCCAGATCGTCGTCGTAGCGTCGAGCAGGTGGCTGCCGGCGAGGTTGTAGAGCGCCGGCATCAGCAGGCGCTTGGTCAGGTCGCCGCCGGCGCCGAAGATCACGATGGTGCAGGGCGGGGCCGGCCGGTTTCCGGAGGCGGCGTGCCCCTCCACCGGGACGTGCGACGTCATGGGGCTCTCCTTGCCGAAGGGGCGCGACGGCGGTGAAGCTATATCCCGCATTGCAGCGGACAAGAGCGTCCTTCGCAAGCGCCCTTCACCACTTGGGTGCAGCCCCCACCCGCGTTCCCGGCGGCTTTCCCGCGGGGAGGCGCCCGGCTACTTCTCTCGGCGACAGAGACTGACGGTGGGCGAAACGATGGCGGACGGCACGGGCAGCGTCGCGGTGATCGGCAGCGGCGGCATCGGCGGCTACCTGGCGGGGGCGCTGGAGGGAGCGGGGCGCGCCGTCACTCTGTGCGTGCGCACGCCCTTCGAGCGCCTCGTCGTGGTCGATGCGGCGGGCGAGCGCGAGGTGCCTGTGCGCATCGTCGCCAGCCCGGATGCGGTGGCGGCGGCCGACTGGGTGCTGGTGACCACCAAGGCGCAGGACACGGGAAGCGCAGCGCCGTGGTTTCGCACCCTCGTCGGCCCGGGCACCCGGGTGGTGGTGGTGCAGAACGGCGTCGGCCAGGCGGAACGGGCGCGGCCGCACCTGCCGGCGGGCGTGCCGGTCATGCCGGCCATCATCTACTGCTCGGTCGAGCGCACGGCCCCCGGCCGCATCGTGCATCACGGCAGCACCCGGATGAGCGTCCCGGCGGGCGAGGACGGGTCCGCCTTCGCGCGGCTCTTCTCCGGCACGCCGTTCGCGATCACCCAGGAGAGCGACTTCGTCACGGTCGCGTGGCGCAAGCTCCTCAGCAACGCGGTCGCCAACCCGATCACGGCGCTCACCCTGCGCCGCCTCCCGGTCTTCGCCGATCCGGCGGTCCAGGCCCTCGCCCGCGGGGTGATGGCCGAGGTGATCCGGGTCGCCAATGCCGAGGGCGCCCGGCTGACCGAAGCGGACGGCGAGCGCGTCCTCGACGGCTACCTGCGCATGGGCGGCGACGGCGGCAGCTCGATGCTCTACGACCGCCTCGCCGGGCGTCCGCTCGAGCACGATCACATCACCGGCGCCGTCGTGGCGGCCGCCGAGCGCCACGGCATCGACGTGCCGCTCAACCGGGCGATCCTGGCCCTCGCCGGCGCGGTGAGCGGGCGGGGCTTCGACGCGAAGGACTGATCCGCCTGGATCATCCTGATCCCCTGCCAGCAATGCGGCATCGGCCTGCGGCGTGGGGAGGGCTTTCCCGGCCACGGAGCATGATCGCCTGCTTCCGAAACGCCGAAGAGGAACCCCCTCGCGACAGCGCGATCGGGGCCCGCTGGGGACCATGACAGAGATGGGATAGTGGTCTGGCGAGCGCTCACGGTCCGGAAGTTCCCGACAGCACGTCGGCAGTCTCCCGCGCGAACCAGGCCGCGGCTTCTTGACTGGATCCCGCTCCAGCCGCAACTGAAAGACCTCGCGGCGCGGAGGATCCAGTTCTTCACGCTCGGCGGCCGTGAGGATCCCGGCTTTCGCCTTGCGATCTTCGGTCCGATCCGCCCGAGCAACCCAGTCCGGGTGGCCTGGTCGAGGGGCCCGAACTCACGGGTAAGACCGGGTGGATCGCGTTGGGCGCGGATCAGTTCGACGACCTGAAACCGGAACTCAGCGGGATGGCGGCATGCGGTGATCGAAAGCACCTCGTGCGAACGCCGGAAGGGCTTCGCGCGGGTGGGTCAGCATCAATGCGACAGGGGCGGCCAGTAATGGCCGCCCCGTCTTTGCAGCAAGCTTCACACGAGCCGGAAGTCCGAACTATCCAGATCGCTCAGTCTTACGCCCAGCAGAACGATCTGACTCTGATCGGTCGCAGCGAGCAAAGTACCACCATCGAAGGCGATCGCAGAGGTCAACGGATTATCGTTTGTAAACAGGCCACGGGCGTACTGCAACGTATCGTGCCCCTGCCCTGACGTGGCCTGGAAATCGGTAATAGTCTGAGTTCCAAAGCCGCGATAGGTGAAGGAGAATGTGTCGGAACCACCATTACCAGTGAGGAAGCCGCTGGGGCTTCCGGTCCGGAAATCAGCAGGACCAATTATATCGTCATACGCAGATCCGATTGCGCTTTCAATACCAGTAAGATAGCTGTTATTTGAATAATCCCAAGTTACTTGACTTCCAAGATCAATAATTACTCCCCGCGACGCACTGGCAAAGCTCACTGTATCGTTTCCACTCCCGCCGCGAATTGTATCTTGTCCACCAAACCCGTCAAACACGTTATCGCCGCTGTTGCCGCCAAAGATATCGTTTGATCTTGTACCTATTGCATTTTCTATGCTTTGTAGATCAGAGTTATTAACGCCATCCCATGTCCGCTGGCTGCTCAAGTCGACAATCACCCCTCGATCGGTGCTTGCGAAGCTTACGGTATCGCTGCCGCTGCCGCCTCTGATGAGATCCGCCCCTCCATGCCCATCCAAGACATTGTTGCCCGAATCCCCGGACAAAGTATCATTTCCCGTCGATCCGACTGCGTTCTCGATACTCTCGAGGAATGTATTATTTGTGAAATCCCAGGTAACTTGGTTTGCCAAATCAATAATAACACTTCGCTCTGAGCTGGCAAAGCTGATCGTGTCGCTTCCGTTGCCACCTCGGACGGTGTCCCTGCCACCATACCCCTCAAGGATGTTGTCACCGTTGTCGCCAACGAGGATGTCGTTCGCTGTCGTACCGATTGCATTTTCGATACTTACCAGTCGGGAATTGTCGACGCCATCCCAGGTCAGCTGGTTGACAAGATCGATGATGACACCTCTGCTTGTACTTGCAAAGCTTACAGTATCACTTCCAAGTTCTCCGTTGATTAAATCAGCGCCACCGTGTCCATCCAATACATTATTACCGCTATCGCCGAAAATAGAATCATTTCTGTTCGATCCAATCGCGTTTTCAATACTTTGTAAAAACGAATAATTCACTCCGTCATAAGTATATAAACTTGCCAGATCAATGGTGACGCTTCGTCCGATACTTGAGAAACTGACGGTGTCACTGCCGAGACCGCCCCTGATTGTATCTGTACCGCCATACCCTTCGATCACATTATCGAAATTGTTTCCTTGCAATATGTCATTGAACGTGGATCCAATGACATTCATAAAGTTTGTAATTCTGTCATTCGCCACGCCGTCCCAACTGATCTGACCACCAAGATCTACAATGACGCCTCGCGGTGAGTTGGCATACGATATGGCATCTGAAGGAGATCTTGCAAGGAAGGAGTTGGCTTGTCCTGGTGCCGCGTCCGTAACTTGCAACGGAAGTCGAGAAGTGGCCGGTGTGATCGCCAGCGGAACTAAAGGTGGGCTGTACGGAAAGAGCGCTTGATTTGTATTGATGAGAGTGTGAAACGTGTATGACTGGTTTGACGAGCTGGTATCAAGATAAATCGGTGAGCCCGATCCGGAAGTGCTGTTGAAAACAATGCCAGTTGGTGACTGGTAACCGGTTTGCCTGTAGGTATTGCTATAGAATGCGCCCGGAACGCCGGGCACTGGCGCTCTGATTTGGACCAATCCAAAGTTTAAACCAAACTCCAAAACAGTGTCTACAGTAACTGGGCCACTGCTGGGAAATGAGAAAGGATTTGCTGTGCTCGTGTAAAGATAAGATGCTGGATTTGATTGCGTATTATAAAATGTGTTATAAAAATTATTAACATTATAGGAATTTGACGAAAAAAATGTATATGCCATCATGGCCTCCCTTTGCTTGCGGCCAATCATATGGTCGGCCTAAGCTTGCAGTCAACAGATAATCGCGTATGTACAATACATACTTTATTGGACGGATTAGAGAAGGGCATTTTTCCCCGTCGGCAATATTGATGATGCAGTGTTAGAGCAATGCACGTTCGAGAGGATCACCTTGCAGGGTAATCGGGGGACCAAAGGCCCTGGTTCGCCGGAACACTCTTGAACGTAACGCCGACGTTTCTGCGAAAGCTCCGTGCAATGATGCACCCTCGGTTCTTACTTGGGATGGGTATGCTGACAGGACGAGCGATCGTGGTTCATCGGGTCTTCGCATGCGCCAACCCGGGACGGCGGTGACGATGTCGTGGCAGCGGGCACAGACACAGGATGAACCGCGTGCTGCAGCGCGCTCCCCGTGAGAGCTTCGGCCCCGGGGACAAACCGTTTGTCTGCGAGATGATCCCACTGGCGCGCTCGGTTCTCCCGGCGGAGCGGATCGCGCATTTCACGGCGGCGATCTGGGAGGGGCGGGGCCGCTTGTCAGTGCCCGCGACCGCCTGCAAAACTACGTTCACCGATGGGATCGTGCGGGCTGCCGCGAGCGGCAGAGCCATTAAACTGCCGCTCCTCGAACCTTCGGCCGAGTTCACGGGCTGGGCCTTCGGATTGTCAGGGATGCGGGCGACTTCGGACGTTGACCATGGCGACGGACGCGCGCCCATCCACGCCTCCCGCGCAGGGTGATGTTGACGGCGGCGCGCCGATCCGGCCAGCCTCCCGGCATGGGCGGCGTGAGCACCCGAGACCTGCGCGAGAGGAGCCGTCGGGCTCGAACGCAAGTGGGCAAGCCGGATACACTCGATGCGCGTTCTCGTCCGCACGGGGGTTGCCGCATCGGCAGCCCTCGTCTTGTCGCTTCTGTCCGCGCATGCACAGGCCCAGACCCACGACCTGCCGCGCCAGGTCCAGGATGAGATCAACACCACCGTTCAGGATTGCAGGCCGCGCGAGCGGGTGTTCGGGCGCGGTTTCGTCTCGCGCAAGGACGTGAACGGCGACGGGATCCCGGACGTCATCCTGGATTACGGCGCATACAAGTGCGGGGACCAGGGGGCGCCGTTTTGCGGTTCGGCCGGGTGCAACACGACGGTGTTCGCCTCGACCGGACGGGGCGGCTACGTGAAGGTCCTCGACGAGAACGTCCGGAACCTGAAGTTCCGCACCGTGAACGGCAGGCCCGCCATGGTGCTCAACCTGCACGGCAGCGCATGCGGCAAGGCGGGCGCCGAGCCCTGCCCGATGACGCTGACCTGGAACGGCGCGCGCTTCGTCCGGTCCCGCTGAGAGGCAGCGCCGGCCCGGCCCCGGCAGGATCGGGGCAGGGCCGGCATCCTTCTACGACCCGCCGCCGGGATCGCCGCCGCCGCTTCCGGTGTTCGGGAGGCCCCGCTCGGGATCCGACGAGTTCGAGGTGTTGGCGCTGTCGTTGGTCCAGTTGTCGGCGCCGAGCCCGCTGCGGGCCAGCGTCCCGGTCGAGCCCGGACCCGCATTGTCGACCTGCGTCCGGCTGCCCTCGAAGACCTCTTCCTGACCTTCGAACGGTGTCGTGATCCTGGGCGGCCCCGGCTCCCTGATTTCCGCAGGATTGGCACCGGTCTGCGCGGAGGCCGGCAAGACCAGAAACAATGAGAGACCGGCGAGAAAGAGTCGTTTCATGCGTGCCTCCGGGTTCGGAGCGACCGCTTCGACTATCGAACGGTGGTCTTGATCTAACAATGCACGGACGGAATGGCACTTCATCATTCCGTGAGCGGGATGCAGCACGCGCATGGCAGCACCCGGCCCGCAGCGGCGGCCGCGGCGTTCAGGCCCCGACGGGCGCGATCTCGACCCAGACCTGGCCGTCCTCGACCCGGACCGGGTAGGTCGCGAGGTCGCGGCAGACCGGCCCGCCCTGCGCCCGGCCGGTGGCGATCTCGAACAGGCCGTAATGCAGCGGGCACTCGATGTAGCCCTCCACCACCTCGCCCTCCGTGAGGAGGGCGCCCGCATGGGTGCACCGGGCTTGCGTGGCGTAGACCGCGCCGTCGAGGCGGTAGAGGGCGAGGGCCTGTCCTTCGGCCTCGCGGGCGAGGACCGGTCTGTCCTCGAACTCCGCGAGCGCGGCGACGGCGTGCCAGGTCATGCGGCCCCCAGCACCACGGCGCGGCAGGGTCCGAAGCCGATCGGCGCGAAGCCGTCGCGCAGGCCCCGCGCCGTCAGGATCACCTCGTCGCCGTCCTCGAGGAAGCGGCGCTCCTCGCCGCTCATGAGGCGGATCGGCGCCTTGCCGCCGTTCGTGGTCTCGAGCAGGCTGCCGCAGGATTCCGGATCCGGGCCCGAGAGCGTGCCGGTGCCGAGGAGGTCGCCGGGCCGCAGGTTGCAGCCGCCGCTGGTGTGGTGGGCCACCATCTGGGCCACCGTCCAGTACATGTGCCGCGCATTCGAGCGGGCGACGACGTCCGGCGCGAGGCCGGCCGCGCGGGAGGAAGCGGTCGAGAGCCGAATCTCGAGGGCGAGGTCGAGGGCGCCGCCGGCCTGGTCGGCCGGATCGAGGAGGTAGGGCAGGGGCGCAGGATCGCCCTCCGGCCGTGGCGCCTGGGGCACGCGGAACGGCGCCAGCGCCTCGGGCGTGACGATCCAGGGCGAGATCGTGGTGGCGAAGCTCTTGGCCAGGAACGGCCCGAGGGGCTGGTACTCCCAGCCCTGGATGTCCCGGGCCGACCAGTCGTTGAGCAGGCAGAAGCCCGCGATCTGCGCATCCGCCTCGCCGACCGGGACCGGCGCGCCGAGGTCGTTGCCGGGCCCGATCCACACCCCGAGCTCGAGCTCGTAATCGAGCCGGCGGGACGGGCCGAAGACCGGTGCGTCACGATGAGGGGGCTTGGCCTGGCCGTGCGGGCGGCGCACCGGGGTCCCGGACGGCCGGATCGACGAGGCCCGGCCGTGATAGCCCACCGGCACGTGCTTGTAGTTGGGCAGGAGCGGCTGGTCGGGCCGGAACTGGCGGCCCGTGTTGGTGGCGTGGTGGATGCCGACGAAGAAGTCGGTGTAGTCGCCGATCCGCGCCGGCAGGTGCAGCGTGCAGGAGGCGGCGGCGTGCAGGAGCGGCGGCACCCGGTCGCGGTCCGGGCCGTCCGCCCGCAGGAGCCGGAAGAGCTGCGCCCGCAGGGCCCGCCGCGGGCCGGCGCCGAGGGCGAGGAGGCCGTTGAGGGCGCCGTCCCCGGCCGCCGCGACCGCCCGCGCCGCCTCGCCGGTGAGGAGCCCCGCCGCCTGCGCCGCCGCGAGATCGAGGACGTGGTCGCCGATCGCGACGCCGATCCGCTTCCCGCCGCCCTCAGGCGAGAACACGCCGAACGGCAGGTTCTGGATCGGAAAGTCGGGGTGCCCGTCCGCGCCGGGCACGCAGGAGCGGACCGACGGATCGTGGGTGTGGTCGAGATCCGCCATCACCGCACCTCCGTCTGGCGGGCGTCCCGTTGCGGCCAGACGGGGCGGCGGCCCGACGGCGGAGTTCCAGGGGCGGGACCGGACCCGGTGGCGGGGTGGGGTCCGGACGGCGCCCGGACATTCGCCTCGCTCGTCATGGCGACGACCCCTTCCTGCCCCGTCGATTGCCTGCCCTGCCGATTGGTTTCGTTTGCAACCGTTCCGTCCTGGATAGGAGGGGCCCGGACCGGCGTCAAGCCGCGCGGCGGTTGCGCGGGCGCCGCCCCTGGGGCACAGCGTCCGGCATGATCGCGGTGGATTGGGGAACGAGCAGCGCCCGGGCCTACCGGCTCGCGCCGGACGGGGCGGTGCTGGAGCGGCGCGAGGGCGCGGGCGGCATCCTGCGGGTGCCGGAGGGCGGCTTTCCGGCGGCCCTCGCCGGCATGGTCGGCCCCTGGCTGGCGGATGGCGAGACGCGGGTGCTGCTCTCCGGCATGGTCGGCAGCCGGCAGGGCTGGCAGGAGGCGCCGTACCTCGCCTGCCCGGCGGGGCTCGACGACCTCGCGGGGGCCGTGGAGCCGGTCCCGTTCGCGGAGGCGACGGTGCGGCTGGTCCCGGGCCTGAGCGCCGAGGACGCGTCCGGCGTGCCGGAGGTGATGCGCGGCGAGGAGGTCCAGGTCTTCGGCGCGCTGGCGCGAAGCGACGAGGACGCGCTCCTGTGCCTGCCCGGCAGCCACGCCAAGTGGGTGCGGGTCGCGGGCGGGCGCATCGCCGGCTTCTCGACCAGCCTGACCGGCGAGGCCTTCGCGGCCCTCAAGGACCACACCATCCTGGGCCGGATGATGACCGGGACGGCCGAGATCGGCCCGGCCTTCGAGGCGGGAATCGCCCGCGCCGGCGAGGAGGGCGGCCTGCTCCACCACCTGTTCGGCACCCGGACCCTCGGGCTGTTCGGCCGGCTCGCGGCGGAGGACGCGGCGAGCTACCTGTCGGGCCTGCTGATCGGGCACGAGGTCTCCGCCGCCATGACGACACCGGCCTCGGTGCGCCTCGTCGGCTCGGGCCCGCTGATGGCGCTCTACGGCCGGGCGATCGTCCTCAGGGGCGGCGAGGCGATCGCGGGCGATCCGGACGCCGCCGCCCGCGGCCTGGCGCTGATCGGGGAGAGAACCGCATGGATGTGAGCCGCCTGGATGTGACGGAGTGGCTGTCGCGCTGCCCGCTGGTGGCGATCCTGCGCGGCGTGCGGCCGGACGAGGTCGAGGCGATCGGCGAGGCGCTGGTGGCCGAGGGCGTGGTGATCCTGGAGGTGCCGCTCAACTCGCCCGAGCCGGTCGAGAGCGTGCGCCGTCTGGCGGCGCGCCTCGGCGACCGGGCGCTCGTCGGCGCCGGCACGTTTCGCCGCGAGGCCGAGGTCGAGGCGGTGGCCGAGGCCGGCGGGCGCCTGCTGGTGACGCCCCACGCCGACCCGGCCCTCGTGCGCGCCGCCAAGGCCCGCGGCATGGTGGCGATGCCGGGCTTCCTGACCCCGGCCGAGGCCTTCGGGCTCCTCGATGCCGGGGCCGACGCCCTCAAGCTCTTCCCGGCCGAGGCCGGCGGCCCGCCGATGCTGAAGGCCCTGCGGGCGGTGCTGCCGAAGGGCACGCCGCTCCTGCCGGTCGGCGGGGTCGATGCCCGCAGCCTGCCGGCCTGGCGCGAGGCCGGCGCCAGCGGCTACGGCTGCGGCTCCTCGCTCTACCGGCCCGGCGACACCGCCGACGCCGTCGCCGCCAAGGCGAGGGCGCTGATCGCGGCGCTCTGAGGAACCGGTCGGGGCCCGTCGCCCCCCGGTCCGCTCGTTCGGCACGCGCCGTTCCGGGTCACGCCGCCTTCTTCTTCGTGGTCAGCTTCACCAGGTCCCGCAGGATGGCGGTGGTCTCCTTCAGCCGCTCGGCCACCGTGGCGAGGTCGCGGATGAAGACCACGCTCATGTCCGGACGCACCTTGGCGAAGGAGCGCTGCTCGGCGATGTAGCCGGCGAGCCTGGCCGGGTTGGCGAAGGCGCGGTCGCGGAAGTGCATGACGACGCCCTTCGGGCCGGCCTCGACCTTCTCGACGTTGGTCTCGCGGCACAGGATCTTGATCGTCACGATCTTGAGCAGCTGCTCGACCTCCGGCGGCATCGGGCCGAAGCGGTCGATCAGCTCGGCGCCGAAGCTCTCGAGCTCCTGGTCGTTCTCGAGCGTCGCGAGGCGGCGGTAGAGGCCGAGGCGCACCGAGAGATCCGCGACGTAGTCCTCCGGCATGGTGACCGGGGCGCCGAGCGCGATCGTGGGCGACCATTGCTCGTCGGTCGGCAGGGTGTTGCCGGACTTGAGCGCCGCCACCGCGTCCTCGAGCATCTGCTGGTAGAGCTCGTAGCCGACTTCCCTAACGTGGCCGGACTGCTCATCGCCCAGAAGGTTGCCGGCGCCGCGGATGTCGAGGTCGTGGCTCGCGAGCTGGAAGCCGGCCCCCAGCGTGTCGAGGGATTGCAGCACCGAGAGGCGCCGCTCGGCCTGCACCGTCAGGGTCTTGCCCTCGGGCGTGGTGAACAGGGCGTAGGCCCGGGCCTTGGAGCGGCCGACCCGGCCGCGCAGCTGGTAGAGCTGGGCGAGGCCGAACATGTCGGCGCGGTGGACGATCAGCGTGTTGGCGGTCGGGATGTCGAGGCCCGACTCGACGATCGTGGTGGCGAGCAGGATGTCGTACTGGCCCTCGTAGAAGGCCGTCATCACGTCCTCGAGCTGGCCCGCCGCCATCTGGCCGTGGGCCACCGCCACCTTGGCCTCCGGCACCTCGCGGTCGAGGAAGCGCTTGACCTCCTCCAGGTGCTCGATGCGCGGCACGACGTAGAAGGCCTGGCCGCCGCGGTAGCGCTCGCGCAGGAGCGCCTCGCGGATCGAGAGCGGATCGAACGGCATCACGAAGGTGCGCACCGCGAGGCGATCGACCGGCGGCGTCGCGATGATCGAGAGCTCGCGCACCCCCGTCATCGCGAGCTGGAGCGTGCGCGGGATCGGCGTCGCCGAGAGCGTCAGCACGTGGACCTCGGCCTTCAGCGCCTTCAGCCGCTCCTTGTGGGCGACGCCGAAATGCTGCTCCTCGTCGATGATGATGAGGCCGAGATCCTTGAAGGTGATGTTTTTCGCGAGCAGCGCGTGGGTGCCGACCACGATGTCGATCGAGCCGTCGGCGAGGCCCTCGCGGACCTTCTTCAATTCGGCGCTGCTGACGAAGCGGGAGGCCTGGGCGACGTTGACCGGCAGGCCCTTGAACCGGGTCTCGAAGGTGCGGGCGTGCTGGCGCGCCAAGAGCGTGGTCGGCACCACCACCGCCACCTGCTTGCCGGACAAGGCAGTGACGAAGGCGGCGCGGAGCGCCACCTCGGTCTTGCCGAAGCCGACATCGCCGCAGATCAGCCGGTCCATCGGTCGGCCGGAGGTGAGGTCGCCGAGGGTGGCGGCGATCGCCGCCTCCTGGTCCTCGGTCTCCTCGTAGGGGAAGCGGGCGGCGAACTCGCCGTAGGTGCCTTCCGGCGGCGCCATCCTGGGCGCCGACTTCAGGAAGCGCTCGGCCGCGACCTTGATGAGGGCGCCGGCCATCTCCATGATCCGGCGCTTGAGCTTGGCCTTGCGCGCCTGCCAGGCGCCGCCGCCGAGCTTGTCGAGGGCGACATCGGCATCCTCCGAGCCGTAGCGGGTCAGGAGCTCGATGTTCTCGACCGGCAGCAAGAGCAGGCCGCCGCTGTACTGGATCTCCAGGCAGTCGTGGGGCGCGCCCGCCGCCGTCACGGTCTTGAGGCCGACGAAGCGTCCGATGCCGTGATCGGCGTGGACCACGAGGTCGCCGGGTGCGAGCGCCTGCACCTCCAGGATCACGTCCTGGGGGCGCTTGGCCTTGCGCTTGGGCCGTACCAGCCGGTCGCCGAGGATGTCGCCCTCCGCCACCACGGCCAGCTGGCCGGCGGAGAACCCGGCCTCCAGGCCCCAGACCGCGACGCCGAGATCCTGGCCGCGCTTCATCGCCAGGATGTCGGAGAGCCGCGTGATGCTCTTGGGCTTTTGCAGCCCGTGCTCGGTCAGCACGCCGCAGAGCCGGTCGCGCGAGCCCTCCGACCACGCCGCCAGGACGACGTGATGGCCGGAGGCCTGCAGGTCGCGGACGTGGCTGACCGCCGCGTCGAAGACGTTGACGTCCTCCTGCGCGCGCTCCGGCGCGAAGCTGCGGCCGGGCACGCCCTCGCAGTCGATCAGCCGCCGCCCGGAGACTTCCGGCACGTCGAAGGGCGCGAGGCGGGCGACCGTGGCAGCCTCGATGCGCTTCGCCCACTCGTTCGGCGAGAGGTAGAGCGCGTCGGGCTTGAGCGGCTTGTAGGGGGCGGTGCCGCTCTGGCGCTCCCGCAAGGCCTCGCAGCGGGCGTCGTAGTATTCCTGGACCTGGGACAGGCGCTCGGCCACCGCGTCGTCGACCTGGTGGTCGAGGACGAGCGGCACCCCGGCGAGATAGTCGAACAGGGTGTCGAGATGGTCGTAGAACAGCGGCATCCAGTGCTCGAGGCCGGCATAGCGGCGGCCTTCGCTGATCGTCTCGTAGAGCCGGTCGTCGCGGGTCGCGGCGCCGAAGGCGGTGACATAGCCCTGGCGGAAGCGCCGGATCGTCTCGGTGGTGAGCTGCACCTCGCTCATCGGCACGAGGTCGAGGGCGCGCAGCTGCCCGATGGTGCGCTGGGTCTCGGGGTCGAAGGCGCGGATCGACTCGAGGGTGTCGCCGAAGAAGTCGAGGCGGACCGGGTTGGCCAAGCCGGGCGGGGACAGGTCGATGATGCCGCCGCGCACCGCGTACTCGCCGGTGTCGCGCACGGTGCCGGTGCGCAGGAAGCCGTTGGCCTCGAGCCAGGCGACGATCTGGTCGGTGTCCAGCGCGTTGCCGGGCGCCGCCGAGAAGGTCTCGACAGCGATGCGGGACTTCGGCGGCACCCGCTGCACCAGGGCGTTGACCGTGGTCAGGACGATGCGCGGCTTCTCGGCCGAGGAGCGGGTGCGGGCAAGCCGCGAGAGCGCCGTCATGCGCTGCGCCGCGATGGCGGCGTTGGGCGAGACGCGGTCATAGGGCTGGCAGTCCCAGGCCGGGACGCTCATCACCTCGATCTCGGGGGCCACGAAGGCGAGCGCGCTGGCGAAGGCCGCCGAGCGGGTGCCGTCCCGGGCGACGTGGACCAGCACCGCCGGGCCTTCCGCCACCTGCGAGAGGGCGCGGGCGAGGTCGGCCACCACCAGGGCGTCGAACCCGTCCGGCACCCGCGCCAGCGTCGCGCTGTCACCGGCCTTCAGCGCCTCCACGGCCTTCGTCAGCGCCGCGGATTTCGGCAGGGCAAAGCGGGCGGCCGGGGGCTTTTTCGGAGCCGCGGGCGGAGCGGGGGGCTTGGGGGCAGGCTTGGCCATAAGGGTTTTTCGGAGTCTTCGGCGTTCAGATCGGGCTGGGGCAGGGGTCGTCAGTCGGTAGGCTCAGGATCAATCAACGCGCCAGAACGAGGCGCGCAACCCTCCCCCCTCTGCGGGGGAGGGTGGCCCCTGCGTCAGCAGGGGTCGGGAGAGGGGACGCCGCTTCCGGAGAGGTCGAGACCGCGGTGAAGGCGCCATATCCTGCGCCGTCGCGCTGCCCCTCTCCCGTCCTGCTCCGCAGGACACCCTCCCCCGCAGTGGGGGGAGGGTTCATCCCGCTCCCCGCTTCGAAGCCTCTCGCTCGTCAGCGCCACCTCACAGATCCACCGGCGCCCCGTGCTGGTGGAACGCCTTGAGGCGCCGGAAAACAGGGGTGTCGTAGTTCGACGGCGTCTCGGCCTCGTCGGTGATCCAGCGGAAGAGGTCGCGGTCCGGCACCTCGATCAGCAGCTCGAAATCGTCGAGCTCCGCGTCGGTCAGCGTGCCGATCTCGGCATCGGCGAAGCGGCCCATGATCAGGTCCATCTCGCGGATGCCCCGGTGCCAGGAGCGGTAGAGGGTGCGGCGGCGGCGCGGATCGAGGTCGGCGCTGGTGCGGGTGGTGCCGGTCATATCGCCCGTGGCTTTCCTGGCTCGAGGATGATCCCGCGACGGATGTAGCGCCTGACCGCGCACCGGGAAACCCAATCCGACATCGCCGACGCCTGGTCACGCTGCATTTCACCGAACAACGATGCACGAAAATGATTGTCGGCATAGCAATAATATTTGATAGATTAAATCTGCCCAATACAGCATATAACCCTTCATAACCCCTGCCTAATAATAGTGCATAAACAATGAAATCCCAAGCGAAGATCCCATAAACCAATGCTTGAAGTCTGAATACGAATTAACTACGCACTATAAACATCCAATAGTTGAAGATTTTAGACGTGATGTCCGTGAGCGAGCTGCCAATATCTTGACGAAAGGCGAGGTCTCTGGCCAAATAAGACGATCGGAGAGGTCCGGCCATGGAAATCGCTTTCGGAAAACACAAAAAGATATCGCCTTCATTTAAAAACAAGGTGATTGCGATCTCGGGCCATCTTGGCTGCGATCCCAGCTACCTGATGGCCGCCATGGCCTTCGAAACGGGTGAAACATTTCGACCGGATATCGTGAATCAACAAAGCGGGGCCACCGGACTTATCCAGTTCATGCCGGATACTGCGGTCGGACTTGGGACGACGACCACTCAACTGGCACAGATGACAGCCGTTCAGCAGTTGGACTTCGTAGAATTGTATCTGAAGCCGTATACCAACAAAATGCACAACATTTCCGATGTTTACATGACGATACTGTATCCTGCTGCCGTCGGCAAGAGCGCCGCACATATTTTGTTTAAATCTCCAGCCAAAGCCTATCAGCAAAACAAAGGACTTGACGCCAACAAAGACGGAACGATAACAAAAGCTGAGGCATCCGCAAAAGTATATAACAAATTGATCAGAGGACTCAAGGACGAATTCAGAGGATGATAACAATTCAAAACTCGTGCCAACTCGCCATCATGGGGATACGGCCATGAATGTGAAGACCCTGATCCTAAGGGCAACGTCCGCCATCGACCAGAACGTCAAGTACAAGAGCCCTGGCGTCACCCCCAGTCTCTCGGCGAACAAGTGGCCATCGTCGGAAGTGTCGATCGACTGTTCGGGGTTCGTGGCATGGTGCTTCCGCGTATCACGAAAGGTCGATCATCCCCTTTACAAGAAAGTTAATGGCGGATGGTTCGAGACGACGGGCATCCATGCCGACGTTGGTTCGTCGGTCGGGTATTTCTCTCAAATCAGCAAGCCTAAAGTCGGCTGCATCCTCGTCTATCCCGATTACAAGGGGAGCGATGGGAAGGTCCACGATGGCCACATGGGGATCGTCCTTGAGGTCGATGACAGCAAGACCGGCATTGCAGCCGTGACATCCATTGTACACTGCTCCGTCAGCAACGACAGAACCGGCAGTGCCATCCAGGCCACCGGTCCCGCGATATGGCTGAACAGGAAAGAGTCTCTTATTGGATGGCGCGACGATCTCGATGAGTAGAGTGTCTTGGAGTCGAGTGACTTGGAGTCGCGTGTCTTGCGAGACATAAATCCTGCCGGGGGAGGGACGTAACCGGACCGGGCGGCCGACATCCCGGGTGGACGAGACGGCAGCCGCGGTGCGAGCGCCGCTGCCGTTGGCCCGGCGTGGCGAATTATCGCCTGCGGCGGCACGCGCGGGCCCGCAAGCACGACGGTGTCGTGTATAGAGCCCGCGGATCCTCCCCGCCCCCGTTCCGATGTCGCTGCGTCCCTCCCTGCTCGATCCCCTGTTCGCCCCCGCGACCGTGCTGCCGGGGGCCGGTCCCAAGGCCGCCGTGCTGATCGACAAGCTCGTCGGCACGCCGGAGCGCCCCGCCCGGGTCGTCGACCTGCTGTTCCACCTGCCGCAGCGCGGCATCGCCCGGCAATTGCGCGGCTCGATCGCCGAGGCGCCGCCCGGCGAGCCGGTGACGCTCGGGGTCACGGTCGTGGCCCACCGGCCGCCGCAGACGGTGGGCGGGCGAAAGCCGTTCCGGGTGCTGGTCGAGGACCAGACCGGCGACATCACCCTGGTGTTCTTCAACCTGCCCCGCGCCCGCATCGAGAAGATGCTGCCGCTCGGCAGCCACCGCTACGTCTCGGGGCGGATCGAGCTGTGGGACGGCTTTCGCCAGATGGTGCATCCCTCCCGCATCCTCGACGAGAAGGGCCTGGCCGACCTGCCGGCGGTGGAGCCGATCTATGGCGCCACGGAGGGGCTGACCTCGCGGGCGATCGGCAAGCTCGCGCTCGCGGCCCTCGACCGTCTCCCGGCCCTCCCCGAGTGGCAGGACCGGGCCTGGCTCGACCGCCAGGGCTGGCCGGCCTTCGCCGAGGCACTCCGCACCGAGCATCGCCCGGCGGAGGCCGCCGCGACCGAGGAGGACCTGAAGACCCCGGCCCGCCGGCGCCTCGCCTACGACGAGCTTCTGGCCTCGCAGCTGGCGCTCGCTCTCGTGCGCAGCCGGATGCACCGCCCGCCCGGGCGTACGAATGTCGGCGACGGCGCCCTGTCGCGGCGGATCGAGGCGGCGCTGCCGTTCGGGCTCACCGGAGCGCAGACCCGGGCGCTCGCCGAGATCCGCGGCGACATGGGCTCGGAGCGGCGCATGCTGCGCCTGCTCCAGGGCGATGTCGGCTCCGGCAAGACCGCGGTGGCGTTGCTCGCCATGGCCTCGGCGATCGAGGCCGGGCGCCAGGCGGCGATGATGGCGCCGACCGAGATCCTGGCCCGCCAGCACGCCGAGCGCCTGCGGCCGATGGTGGAGGAAGCGGGCCTCACGCTCGCGCTGCTGACCGGCCGCGACCGGGTGGCGGAGCGCCGCGCGACGCTCGCCGGCCTCGCCGACGGGTCGATCCACATCGTGGTCGGCACCCACGCCCTGTTCCAGGACGACGTGGCGTTCCACGACCTCGGTCTCGCGGTGGTCGACGAGCAACACCGCTTCGGCGTGCACCAGCGCCTCGCGCTCGGGGGCAAGGGCGCGGCGGTCGACATCCTGGTGATGACCGCCACGCCGATCCCCCGCACCCTGGCGCTGACCTGTTTCGGCGACATGGAGGTCTCGGTCCTCGACGAGAAGCCGGCCGGGCGCCAGCCGATCAAGACGGTGCTGGTCTCGACCGACCGCCTCGAGGAGGTGGTGCTCGGCCTCGAGCGGGCTCTCGCCAGGGGCGACCGGGTCTACTGGATCTGCCCGCTCGTCGCCGAATCCGAATACGTCGACCTCGCCGCCGCCGAGGAGCGGTTCTCAGGGTTGCGCGAGCGCTTCGGCGACGCGGTCGGGCTCGTCCACGGCAAGATGGCCGGCAAGGACAAGGACGAGGCGATGGAGCGCTTCGTGGCCGGTGACACCAAGATCCTGGTCTCGACCACCGTGGTGGAGGTCGGGGTGGACGTGCCGGCGGCCACCGTCATGGTGATCGAGCACGCCGAGCGCTTCGGCCTGGCGCAGCTGCACCAGCTGCGCGGCCGGGTCGGCCGGGGCGCGGGCGCCTCGACCTGCCTGCTGCTGTTCAAGGGGCCGCTCGGCCAGGTCGCTCGCGCCCGGCTCGAGATGATGCGCGAGACCGAGGACGGTTTTCGCATCGCCGAGGAGGATCTGCGCCTGCGCGGCGAGGGCGAGGTGCTGGGAACCCGCCAGTCGGGGCTGGCCGCCTTCCGCCTCGCCCGGCCGGAGGCCGACGGCGACCTGATCGTGGCGGCGCGCGACGATGCGAGGCTGATCGTCGAGCGCGATCCGGGGCTCGAGACGGAGCGGGGCCACGCCCTGCGGGCGCTGCTCTACCTGTTCGAGCGGGATGCAGCGGTGAAGCTGCTGCAGGCGGGGTGAAGGGGAAGCGGGGCTCGCATCGGACGTGAACGTCCAACTCCGACCGCCCGACCTCAGGATGAGATCGAGGGATGGCAGGGCGAGACCCGAGGGTCTCGGCAGGCCTTCTCAGAATTCCGGCTCGTTCAGCACCCGCGTGCCGATCCGGCTCTGCAGATCGACCGGCGCGCCAGTCTGGTGGCCCGCGGCGTCAACCTCGATCACCGGGACGCCGGCGCTGCGCATCTGCTCGCGCAGGCGCTCCGACAGCATCCGGAAGGCGCCGCCGGTGTCGCGGGGCGGAACATGCAGCAGGACCGCCGCCGGGCGCGGCATCATCGCCAGGACGTCGTCCGCCGCCTCGAGGGAGGCGGTGACGCTGGCATAGCCCAGCTCGGCCAGCTCTGCGGAGAGGGCCCGGTCGACGGCGCGGTGGCCGTCATCGACGACGAGGACTTTTTGCAGCGCACCCATGTTCAAGCGTTAGCCGATCGCGCGCCTCTCGTGAAGGCACCGGGGCAGTAACGCCGTGAGCCGACAAAGGTTCACCGCCGTCGCGGGGCCGGGGCGGGCGGCCCATCCCGGCCCGGCCCGGCCCGGCCTCCGGCAAGAGGCTCAGAACATTCGCACTTTTCCGCAGGACGGGCCGGCCGAAAAATGTGCCGGCGCGGTGTCAGATCTCCGTCACCGCCGTGGCGACGCCGGCGAAGAGCGAGGCCCGGAAGCGCGAGGCCGACCACCCGTCGTGATTTTCGTCCTGAGTGGTGCTGCGGCGCAACATCCGGGTCGCGCAGGCCGGACCGCGGAAGCTCAGGCGGCCGTCGGGATCGCGGCGAAGCTGGAGCAGGCCGGTCCGCTCGGGGGCCGATGCGGCTCGTTCCGGAGCCGATGCGGCCCGCTCGGGGGACGCCAGCACGAGCCCGACATCCTGGGCGTCGCGGCGGCCGCACAGCAGGGCGACCTCGTCGAAGGCGACCGTGTCGACCACGCCGGGCCGTCCCGGCAGGCGGGTGCTGAGGCGGCAGGGCGCCCGGTGGACGTAGGCGAGGGTGCGCACGCGGCCCGGAACCGTGGTGCGGGCAAAACCCGCCTCCATCCAGGCGGGCGCGACGAGGTGGGTCGGCTGCGGCTGGTCGAGGGCGGAGGAGAGGGCGCCGGCATCGAAGACCGGATGGCACTCGAGGGCCGCTCCGGCGAGCAGGGCGGCGGCAAGCCCGGTGGCGAGGCCCTTGAGGTCGCTCGGCGGCAGCAGGCTGAGGATCCGATCGCCCGCCTCGGCCCGCAGGGGCACCAGGAAGGCGGCGGCCGCTGCCGTCAGCGCCTCGGCCTCGCGCAAGACCGCCTGGGGCGCGCCCTCGGGCTCGGGGAGAGGACCGGCGGCCCCCGGCCGGCCCGCCGGCGCGGGACCCGGCACCGCGAAGGTCACGAGCCCCGCCACCGATCCGGCGCCGAGCGAGGCGGCATCGCCGCGGTGGTCGAGCACGATCTGGTCGAGGCTCAGCACGCCGTCCGGCACGTGCGGCCCGAAGGCCGCGATGAAGCGCAAGGGGAAGTAGCGCGCCGCGACCCGGCACAGCCGCTCCGCCGGGCGCTCGGCCCCGAGCACGCCCTGGGTCAGGACGGCCAGCACCTGCGCCGCCTCGACGGCCTGGAGCAGGCGCCCCTCGTGCCAGGTGACCGGCAGGAGGCAGGGAACGTGGCCGGCCTGCTCGATCGCCAGGTAGGCGAGGTGCGCCTCGGCCATGCCGGCCATGCAGAGGCCGACGGGGCTCCGCGGCGGCAGGCGCAGCTGCTGCAGCCCCTCGGCCAGGCGCGCCACGATCTCCCGGGCGGCGGCGTAGGTCCAGGCGATGGCGGGCCGGCCGCACCAGGCGGGCTTGCTCGCCTGGTCGACGAAGGCGATGCGGGTCGGGTGCCGGTCGGCGACGGCGGCAAGGAGGGCGCAGAGGCCCATGGCGGCGGCGCGATCGGCCGGGATCGCCGGCGCCTCGCGGCCCGGCGCCGCCGTGGCGGCCCGCAGGAACGGCGCGTCGTCTCGTCTCACCGTCGCCTGAGCCGCCACCGCCGTAACCCCGCCCGCGCTTTTTCACCCCGCATCCTGCCCCGACATGGTTAAGGGCGTTTTAATCCTCCGGGACCTCTCGCGGTCCGCGATGGGATCGGCTAAGGGGCCCCTCGGTCGGCGGCCGAGGCCTTGCCTTCGCCTCAATCCGGGGGAAAGCAGGCGCCCCGGAGGCCGGGCGGAGCCCTTCGGCCGCGCTCCGCTTGCTGCCGGCGCACCCGCACCAGCGGGCTTCGCGCGCAAAAGCCACCGACGTTCTTGCCGTTTGAGGGGTCCACTCCTGATGTTCTTCGCGAATCGTCCCGCGCGCCCGAACCAGGCCGCCATCGCCTTCGCCCTGGCCGGCCTCGGGCTCGGTCTCGCGACCGCCCCGGCGCTCGCCCAGCCCAAGAAGCCCGCTGCCCCGGCGCCGGCCGCCCCCGCCCAGCAGGCTGCCCCGGCCGCCCAGGCGCAGCAGACCGGCCCGATGGTCGTGCAGGTGAAGGCCGAGCCGTCCCAGGCCGACTGGACCAAGGTCTGCGGCAAGGACCAGGGCAGCGGCAACGAGGTCTGCTACACCACCCGCGACTTCGTCTCCGACCAGGGCCAGGCGGTCCTCGCCGTGGCGGTCTACGACATGAAGGGCCCGCAGGGCGCCAAGGTCGTGCGCTTCCTGATGCCGCTCGGCCTGCTGCTGCAGCCCGGCATCCGCTTCACGGTCGATGGCGGCCAGCCGACCCCCGGCCGCTACGCCGTCTGCTTCCCGAACGGCTGCTTCGCCGAGGCGCCGGGCCTGAAGGACGACGTCATCGCGGCGATGAAGAAGGGCACGACCCTCAACGTCAGCGTGCAGAACCAGATGCAGCGCGAGGTCACCTTCGCGGTGCCGCTGGCCGGCTTCGGCAAGGCCTTCGACGGCGCCCCGATCGACCCGAAGGTGCTCGAGGAGCAGCAGAAGAAGCTCCAGGCCGAGCTCGAGAAGCGCAGCGAGGAGATGCGCAAGCAGCTCGAGCAGAAGAGCGGCACCCCGACCGCCGCGGCTCCGGCCAAGTAACCCTCGGCCAAGTAACCCTCGGCCAAGTAACCCTCGGCCAAGTAATACTCGGTCAAGCACTCTCCGGCCGAGCGAGGCCGCCGGCCTGAGACGCGGGAGGCCGCATCGGGGCGCCGGCCCCGGACCGGCGGCTCGACGACAGGTCGGGAATCATCCGAACTCCCCGGTATCGCCGCGCCGATGCCGGGGCGTTCCGCGTGGCAGGACCCCTGTGGCAGGACGCCTACCGGCGCAGGCCGCGGGTGACCCAATACTCACGCGGCACGCAGATGCCGAGCGAGGTCGGGAAGCCGGCGTGGAAGGCGATGAAGTCGCGGCGCAGCGCGGCGCGGCGGTCTTCGTCCAGGCTAGCGGCCAGGGCCTTGGTCGGACCGTAGCTGGTGGAGAAGGTCTCCCACGCCGCCTCCGGACTCGGCTCACGATAGAACGAGACGCCCTTCTCGAACGACAGGTCGAAGTCCCGGCCCAGCAGCGCGGCGATGCGCTCGGTGCGGCCCCACTCGAACGGCGAGGGCGGCGCCGGCACAGGCGGCGCCGGCATGTAGGGCTTCATCACCGTGAACATCTCGAACACGGCGCCGTCGGGCGTCCAGGTGGTCAGGGCGATGCGGCCGCCCCGCCGGCAGACCCGCGCCAGCTCCGCCGCCGCGGCCTCCGGCCGGCTGGCGAACATCACACCGCAGGTGGAGATCACCGCATCGAACGCGCCGTCGTCGAAGGGCAGGCTCTCCGCATCGCCGACCCGGTAGTCGATGGCGAGGTTCTCGGCCCTGGCCTGCTCGGCCGCGAAGGCGATCAGGTCGGGGCCAAGGTCGACGCCGACGACCTGCGCGCCGCGCCGGGCGACCAGGCGCGAGGTCCAGCCGGTCCCGGTGGCGAGATCGAGAATCCGCTCGCCGGGCTGCGGGGCCAGGCGCAGCACGCAATGCGCGATGCTGTCGGCGATGCCCCGGCTGATCTCATCGTAACGACCGCCGCCGGAGTTCCAGATGCCGGCCGGCCTGGCATTGTGAGGCTGGATCCCGCTGCTCATGACGACCTCCCGTTCGCGCAGGAAGCATCATCGAGACGATCGGCCGATCGTCACGATGGGGGACTGACAGTTGGATGCTTGCAAGAGCGACTGCATCGACTGACGGCATCTTATGAGAACGCGATCGACATTCGTTCACATAAGTTGCACGGCGCCATCGGCCAGGGCGGAGACAGCCGGGCGCCGCTGGGTCAGCCGGAACGGACCCGGCAGAGGCGCGACGAAGGCGCCGCGCTCCCGCCACGGGATCCCAAGAGGCTGCGGACGGACGACGATAGCGTCCAGCGCCTCAATTCGCCGCGTCGCCCCGCATGCGGTAGCCCCCGTCGGCGTCGCGCTCGAACATCTCGGGGATGCGGGCGTGGCGCAGGGCCTCGCCGGAGCGGTCCGGCACCAGGTTCTGCTCCGAGACGTAGGCCACGTACTCGGTGTCCTGGTTCTCGGCGAGCAGGTGGTAGAACGGCTGGTCCTTGGACGGCCGCACCTCCTCGGGAATCGCCTGCCACCATTCCTCGGTATTGGCGAAGACCGGGTCGACGTCGAAGATGATGCCGCGGAACGGGTAGATCCGGTGGCGCACGACATCGCCGATGTTGAACTTGGCGAGGCGGATGACGGCGCCGGACGGCGCGACGACGGGCTGCGGGGCGGGCATGGCGGAGGCGGTCTGTCCGAGAGGCAAGAGCTTCAGATAGGATCGGGCGTCACATAGGATGACGGGGGTGGGTTTGCACCGGCGCGGGGCCCGCGCGATGCGGGACCCGCGCCCTTGATCTCACGATGCCGGGAGGGCTCTCACCCCTCAAGGCCATAGGCCCGGGCGAGGTCGGGGTCCTTGGCCGCCACCAGCCGGGCGAGGTTCACGATCACGCTGGCCTGCTTCCAGGTGGCGTCGTCCTGCATCTTGCCGTCGAGCATCACCGCGCCGGTGCCGTCGGGCATCGCCTCGAGGATGCGCCGGGCGAAGGCGACCTCGCCCGGATCGGGGGCAAAGACGCTCTTCGCGATCGCGACCTGGCTCGGATGCAGGGTCCAGGCCCCGGCGCAGCCCATCAGGAAGGCGTTGCGGAACTGCACCTCGCAGGCGGCGGCATCCGAAAAGTCGCCGAACGGGCCGTAGAACGCCTTGATGCCGTTGGCCTGGCAGGCATCGACCATGCGGGCGATGGTGTAGTGCCAGAGGTCCTGCTGCACGCTCGCCCGCTCGGAGGCGCCGGGCGTGGGATCGGCGATGACGCGGTAGTCGGGGTGGCCGCCGCCGACCCGGGTGGTCTTCATGCCGCGCGACGCCGCCAGGTCCGCGGGCCCCAGGCTCATGCCGTGCATGCGCGGCGAGGCGCAGGCGATGGCGTCGACATTGGCGACACCCTCGGCCGTCTCCAGGATGGCGTGGACCAGGATCGGCTTGGTGACGCCGGCCTTCGCCTCGAGCTGGGCCAGCAGCTGGTCGACATAGTGGATGTCCCAGGGGCCCTCGACCTTCGGCACCATCACGACGTCGAGCTTGGTCCCGACCTCGGCCACGATCTCGATCAGGTCGTCGAGCAGCCAGGGTGAGTTGAGGGCGTTGACGCGGGTCCACAGGCCGGTGCCGTGGCGGGAGAAGTCGGTGTCCCGCGCCATGGCGATGAAGCCCTTGCGGGCGTTCAGCTTCTGGTCGGCCGGGACCGCGTCCTCAAGGTTGCCCAGCACCACGTCGACCTGGGCCGCCAGCTCCGGCACCCGGGCCCGGACCTTGTCGTTGTGCGGCGGCACGAAGTGGATCATCCGCTCGAGCCGCACCGGCAGCTCGCGAAACGGAGCCGGCGCCCCGGTGGCCAGGGGCTGGAAGAAGCGGCGCGGCAGTTTCATGGGGCGGATCTCCAACCTTCCGGCACGGCCGGCCACCGGCGAGCCCGCGTCGCGGGGTCCCGGCCGTGACGGAGGGGTAGTGCAGGGGCGGCGCGGCCGTAAAGGGGCGGCGGCTCGGCAGATGGTCGGGCTCCGGACCGAGGCCGGCGCCGGATCGCCCGCGCGGTGCCGGCCTGCAACGGCTGCGCCTCCCCGTCGGACGCCGCGGCGGCGCCTGCCTCCGGGCAGTGGCCCGGCGTCCGGCTTCGTCGGGAGCGGCCGGACACGCGCCAGAACTTGTCTTGGGATCAATCCCCGCAAGTCACCGCATGTCGACTTGCGGGGATTGATTTCGGCGTTATCATCAAGAGCGTTGGGAAGGGACAGACAATCCCGAACGGTGCGGCGGCCGGATTGATTGCAGGCCGGAACCTCCGCGCCGGGACCCGGCACGGATCCGGGGGAGCCCTGCGCGCGGGTGCCGTTTCGCACATGCGGCAGGGGAACGCAGGCGCACACACGGCGTTCACCGGGCGAGGCGGGCGGCGGAGGACACACACCATGTCCCGAGTGATGAATCGGCGCGGGTTGGCCGGCGCCGCGATGCTGGCGCTCGCTCTCGGCACGATGCCGGCGCAGGCCGGCACCGTCGCGGACCGCCAGCGCTCGACCGTGCGGGCGAGCTTCACGGCCGCGGACCTCGCGGCGGCGCGGCCGGAGGGCCTGGCCGCGACGGTGCGGCTTCCCGGCGACGACCCCGCCGCGTTCCGGGCCTTTCTCGACGGGGCGCCGATGGCGGCGCGGGAGCCCTGGCTCGCCCTCTCCGGCGGCGGCGAGAACGGCGCCTTCGCGGCCGGCCTCCTGAAGGGCTGGACCCGGGCCGGCAACCGGCCGGATTTCGGCGTCGTCACCGGCGTCTCGACCGGCGCGCTGATCGCGCCCTTCGCCTTCCTGGGCGCCGCGCAGGACGCGGCCCTGGAGAAGGCCTATACCGAGACCTCGGCCGCGGACGTGTTCGAGTTCGGCGGCGGCCCGGAGAGCCTGACCGACACCTGGCCGCTCAAGCGTGGCATCGAGCGCAGCGTCACCCCGGCCTTGCTCGCGGCGGTGGCGGCGGAGCACCGGAAGGGCCGGCGCCTCCTCGTCGTGACCACCGAGCTCGACTCGTTGCGCCCCACCCTGTGGGACATGGGCGCCATCGCGGCCGCGGGCGGCCCGGCCGGGCTCAAGCTCTTCCGCGAGGTGATGCTGGCCTCGGCGGCGATCCCCGGCATCTTCCCGCCGGTGATGATCGATTCGGTCGGCCCCGGGGCGAAGCGCTTCCAGGAGATGCACGCCGACGGCGGCGCCACCGCGCCGTTCTTCGTCGCCCCCGGCCGGACCCTGCTCGGGCCGATCGCCGGCGCGCCGGCCGAGGAGGACAAGCTCCCGGCGCCGGCGATCTACGTCGTCGTCAACACCGCGCAGGCGCCGGACTTCCAGGTCGCCCAGCGCTCGATGCTGAGCATCCTCGGCCGCTCGCTCTCGGCGATGATCAAGGCCCAGACCGCCGGCGCCATCGCGGTGACCAGGGCCTTCGCGGCGCGCACCGGCACGGCGATCCACGTCGCCACCATCGACCAGCGCTTCCCCCAGACCTCGCAGGCGCCCTTCGAGCAGGGCTACATGCGGGCGCTGTTCGCCCATGGCGAGCGGCTGGGGAAGGCCGGCACCGCCTTCGACTGGTCGCCCGACACGCTGGCCACCAGCTCGACCCGGCGGAGTGCCAGCAGCGCGCCGTGATACGTTTCAAGTATTTGTCAGGTTATGTCCCGAATTCACATCATCCCACCCACGACCTCATCCTGAGGTGCCGGTCGATCGCAGATCGCATGATCTGCGATCGACCGGCCTCGAAGGAGGGCTCCAGTCATCTCGGTGGGATCTGGAGGCCTCCGAGGCTCGCTAAGCTCGCACCTCAGGATGAGGGTGTGGGTGGGGTGGACCTTGTGCGGCTCACCCCCGCATCAGAGTCGGCGTGCCCAGCCGCGGCGTCACGCCCTCGCGCATCACCAGGCGGCGCAACGGCGCGATGGTCGAGAGGGCCAGCAGCCCGATGCCGCGGGCGAGGTCGCCGGGCAGGAAGGCGGTCAGCAGGCTGCGGTTGAGGGTGTCGACCGCCGTCGTGCGCAGGCGGGCATCGAGGGCCCGGCCGCGGGCGAAGCCGGACAGCACCGATTCGGCACCGGGATCGCGGGCGCCCGCCACCGCGTCCCGCAGGGCGGCGGCGTCGCGCAGCCCCAGGTTCAACCCCTGCGCGCCGATCGGCGGGAAGACATGGGCGGCCTCGCCGACGAGCGCGAGGCGGGGGCCCACCGGCCGGGGCACCGAGAGGCCGCGCATCGGCACCAGGCCCCGCGGCCCATCGATCCGCATCGCGCCCAGCATCGACTGCGCCTGGCGCTCGATCGCGGCGGCGAGCGCGGCGTCGTCGAGGGCGATCAGGCGCTCCGCCCGCGCCTCGGCCGAGACCCAGACCAGGCTGGAGCGGCGTCCGCCCGGCAGCGGCACCAGGGTGAAGGGCCCCTCGCGGGTGTGGAACTCGGTCGAGATCTCGCGGTGGTCGCGGGTATGCGCCAGGATCGTGGTCAGCGCCTTCTGCGGGTAGGTCCAGCGCTGCGCCGTCAGGCCCGCCGCCTCGCGCAACGGCGAGCCGCCGCCATCCGCCGCGACCACGAGGCGCGCCGCGACGCTCCCGCCGCCTTCCAGGGCCAGCACCGCCCGGTCCTCCTGCAGCGTGCGCCCGGCGGCGTCGTGCTCGATCAGCGTCAGCCCCGGCACCGCCCGGGCGCGGGCCCGCAGGGTCTCGACGAGGCGCGCGCTCTCGACGTTCCACCCGAAGGCGTCGAGGCCGATCTCGCGGGCGACGAAGCGGGCCGGCGGCGGGCGAAACAGGCTGCCGGTGTCGTCGATCAGGTGCATCTCGGCGAGCGCCGCCGCCTGCGGTTCCAGCGCCTCCCAGGCGCCGAGGGCGCGCAGCAGCCTCACCGAGCCGTCGAGGAGCGCCACGGTGCGCCCGTCGGCCACGGGGGCGTGGCGGCCGACGAGCGCCGTGCGCAGGCCCTCGCGGGCGAGCGCCAGGGCGGCCGCCAGGCCGACCGCGCCGGCCCCGACCACCGCCACGTCGTAGATGTCGCCCTCGGGCGTGGAAGCGGCGGTCTCACTCACGACACGGGCTCTCCTCGAACGATCCTGGGTCAGATCTGGGTCATGCAGGGCTCGTCCGCCATCCCGGCCATTGCCGAAGCGCCGCCGCCACCTATGATCCCGCCCGCCACCAAGAGCGACATGGGAGCGGGCGATGCCCAAGGCGATCCGGATTCACGAGTACGGCGGCCCCGAGGTGATGCGCTACGAGGACGTCACGGTGGCCGAGCCCGGCCCCGGCCAGATCCGGGTGCGCCAGAGCGCGATCGGCGTCAACTTCATCGACATCTACTTCCGTTCCGGCCAGTACAAGGCGCCCCAGCTCCCCTTCACCCCCGGCAACGAGGGCGCCGGCACCGTGGTGTCGGTGGGCGAGGGCGTGACCGGCTTCAGGCCGGGCGAGCGGGTCGCCTACGGCTCGGCCTCCGGCACCTATGCCGAGGAGGTGGTGATCGACGCGAAGTCCGTGGTGCGCCTGCCGGACAGCATCGACGACAACACCGCCGCCGCGATGATGCTCAAAGGCCTGACCACCCAGTACCTGCTGCGGCGCACCTACCGGGTCCAGCCCGGCGACACGATCCTGTTCCACGCCGCCGCCGGCGGCGTCGGGCTGATCGCGACGCAATGGGCCAAGCACCTCGGCGCCACGGTGATCGGCACCGTCGGCTCGCAGGACAAGGTGTCGCTCGCCCGCGAGCACGGCTGCGACCACGTCATCCTGTACCGCGACGAGGATTTCGCCGCCCGGGTCAAGGAGATCACCGGCGGCAAGGGCTGCCAGGTGGTCTATGACGGCGTCGGCAAGGCGACCTTCCCGGCCTCCCTCGATTGCCTCAGGCCGTTCGGCTATTTCGTGAATTTCGGCAGTGCGTCCGGCCCGGTCGCCGCCTTCGACATCGGCCTCCTCGCCCAGAAGGGCTCGCTCTACGCCACGCGGCCGACCCTGTTCACCCACGCCGCCGACCGCGCGACGCTGGAGGAGATGGCTGCCGACCTGTTCGACGTGGTGGGCAGCGGCGCGGTGAAGATCCCGGTCCACACCCGCGCCAAGCTCGCCGACGCGCCCAAGGTCCACGCCGACCTCGCCGGGCGCCAGACGACCGGCGCCACGGTGATGCATCCCTGATAGCCTGACGCAGCGGCATCCGGGGCGATTCGCGCCCCGGATCGGCGGAGACCTTGAGCGTGATGCGCCCGACAGAGACCGACCTGCTCCTCGTCATCGACGTCCAGGCCGATTTCCTGCCCGGCGGCGCGCTCGCGGTGCCGGACGGGGACGCGGTGATCGCGCCGATCAACGCGCTCGCCCGCCAATTCAACCACGTCGTCCTGACCCAGGACTGGCACCCGGCGGGCCACGCCTCCTTCGCCACGAGCCACCCGGGCAGGCAGCCCTTCGAGACGGTGCGGCTGCCTTACGGCGAGCAGGTGCTGTGGCCGGAGCACTGCGTCCAGGGCACGCCCGGCGCCGCGCTGTCGCCGAAGCTCGACCTGCCCCACGCCGAGCTGGTCCTCCGCAAGGGCTACCGGCGCGGGATCGACAGCTACTCGGCCTTCCGCGAGGCCGACCGCACCACCCCGACCGGGCTTGCCGGCTACCTGCGCGAGCGCGGCCTCACCCGGGTCGTCCTGTGCGGGCTCGCCACCGATTACTGCGTCGGCTGGAGCGCCCTCGACGCGCGGGAGGCGGGTTTCCAGGCGGTGGTGGTCGAGGATGCCTGCCGGGCGATCGACCTCGGCGGGTCGCTGGCGCGGGCCTGGGACGCGATGGCGGCGGCGGGGGTGGAGCGGGTGGAGAGCGGGGCGATCGGGGGGTGAATGCAGCCCAGGTCGCAGAGGCGCACGCACGGACCAACAGCTTCACGTCGTGCCAAAGGCGCGGGTTTCCCCCTCTCCCCGCGGGCGGGAGAGGGGAGATGCGCACGATGCAGTGCGTTTTACACCGCCACCCCGTGCAGGTCGTAGGCATCCGCCGACTCGATCTTCACCGTCACGATGTCGCCGACCCGGACCGGGCGGCGGAAGGCGACGTGGACATTGCCGTCGATCTCGGGCGCGTCGTATTTCGAGCGGCCCTTGGCGACGGTCGGGCCGGCGGCGTCGATGAGGACCGGCAGGCGCTTGCCGACCTTGGCCTTCTGGAGCCTCAATGACACCGCCTGCTGGGTCTCCATGAAGCGGCGCTGGCGCTCGGCCTTCACCGCGTCCGGCACCGCCTCGGCCATCGCGTTGGCGGGGGCGCCGCGGACCGGCTCGTACTGGAAGCAGCCGACGCGCTCGAGCTTGGCCTCCTTGAGCCAGGCCAGCAGCTCCCCGAACTCGTTGTCGGTCTCGCCCGGGAAGCCGACGATGAAGGTCGAGCGGATGGCGAGGTCCGGGCAGGTGGTGCGCCAGGAGCGGATGCGCTCCAGCATCTTCTCCTGGTTGCCCGGGCGGCGCATGCGCCTGAGCACCGTCGGGCTCGCGTGCTGGAGCGGCATGTCGAGGTAGGGCAGGACCTTGCCCTCGGCCATCAGCGGGATGACCTCGTCGACGTGGGGGTAGGGGTAGACGTAGTGCAGGCGCACCCAGGCGCCGAGTTCGCCCAACTCCTTGGCCAGGTCGTAGAACCGCGCCCGCACCTCGCGGTCGCGCCAGACGCTCGTGGCGTAGCGGGTGTCGATGCCGTAGGCGCTGGTGTCCTGCGAGACGACGAGCAGTTCCTTGACGCCGGCCTTCACCAGCTTCTCGGCCTCGCGCAGCACGTCCGCCGCCGGTCGGCTGACGAGGTCGCCGCGCAGCTGCGGGATGATGCAGAACGTGCAGCGGTTGTTGCAGCCCTCCGAGATCTTCAGATACGCGTAGTGCCGCGGCGTCAGCTTGACCCCCTGCGGCGGGATCAGGTCGAGGAAGGGGTCGTGGGCCGGGGGCACCGCCTCGTGGACCGCCGCCACCACCGACTCGTAGGCCTGCGGCCCGGTGACGGCGAGCAGGTTCGGGTACTTCTCGCGGATCTCCTCTGGCTGCGCGCCCATGCAGCCGGTGACGATCACCCGGCCGTTCTCCGCCATCGCCTCGCCGATCGCCTGCAGCGATTCGGCCTTCGCCGAATCGAGGAAGCCGCAGGTGTTGACGATCACCACGTCGGCACCGTCGTGCTTGCGCGCCAGCTCGTAGCCCTCCGCCCGCAGGTGGGTGAGGATGCGCTCGGAATCGACCAGCGCCTTGGGACAGCCGAGCGACACGAAGGAGATCTTTGGGGCGGGTGCGTTCATGGCAGGAAGGGGAGCGACGCCGGCCCGCGGCCGAGGCGGCGCGAGCGGGATCAAGGATTTAGGGAAGGGTGCTGGGGCAGGCCTCTAGCACAGGGGAGGGCGGGCGTCACGGGCCGGCGGTTTGCGGCGCGCCGGATCTGCGGCACCATGCGGCGTTCGCGGGCCGAGGGTCGCATGTCGCCAGGGCAGGTCTTCCTCATCGCCGCTCTCCTCGCGGTGGCCGCCATCCTGGGCGCGGCGACCGCCGCGTGGGGCGATGCGCTTCCGGCCGGCCTCCGAATGGCCGGCTTCGCGGTCGCCGGTCTCCTGCTCGGGCTCGCGCTGACGCCGGTCCGGGGCGGCCTGGTGCCGGGCGCCCTCGCCGGGTACGGGCTCGGCCTGATCCCGGTCGCCGCGATCGGGCTGGCCTCGACCCCCCTGATCGGCCTCCTGCCGACGCTCCTGGGGCTCGCCTTCGGGGCGGCCTCCGTGGCCGCCCTTGCGATGGCCCTGCACCGGATCTGGACGTCGGACGAGCCGGTCCGGCTCGAGAGCGACTGGGGCGGCTTGGGGCACGGGGTCGGCGGCTGGCAGCTCTCGACCCCCGCGGCCCTGCTGCTCTGCGCCCTCGCCTTCGGGGGCATGACGGTGGGGGCGGTCGCGCTCCATGCCAGGGTCGCGGACCCCGCCGCAAAGGGGGACGCGACGGCCAAGCCCGGCGTCGCACCGGCCCCACCGGCACCGGGTGCCGCACCGCCCGCGGCCCGGGCGAAGTGAACCGATGCCGCTGCACCTCCTCGACATCGACGTCGCCCGGACCGGCCCGCAATACGGGCCCGATGCCTGGATCCCCGCGGCCCGGACGCTCGCCATCGCGTCGGTTCCCGAGACGATCCTCGAGCGCGAGCTCTGGCGCTACCTGCGCGAGGAGGTCGAGGGCCGCTCGTTCCTGATCGCGGGCCATCGCGGGGCCGGGAAGACGACCCTGGTGCACCGGGCGGTCGCCAGCGTCGCCGACGAGGTCCTGATCGCCGCCGCCGCGGGCCAGCCCCTGCCGGCGCGGCAGCGCCCGCTCCTGGTCAGGCTGCACGGCCCGAGCCTGTTCTCGGGCCGGCTGCCGGAACAGGGGAGCGTGCCGAAGACGGACGGGAGCGCGGCGGCCGAGTCCGCGAAGGCCGAGACGACGACAGCCAAGCCGGCGCAACCGTCGACGCACGACCGCACCCGGGCGGCCCTGGCCCAGATCATGGCGGCGCTCTACCGCGCCCTCGCCACGGAAGTGGCCCGGCGGTTCCGCACGCAGGCCCTCCGCGGCGGCCAGCCGGCCTCGCCCGCCGCGACGGCGCGCCTCGCCGAGGGGCTCGAACTGGCCGCCCGCCTGCGGCTCGAGCTCGACACGGCGCCCGGCCCCGGCGCGCTGCGTGCCGTCTACCGGCGCGCCGGGCGGCTGCGCCAGGGCGTGCTGTGGCCGGAGGTCGGGGCTGCCCGCCTCGACCAGGGCGTGCGCGAGATCGTGGCGGTCGCCACCGCCGCCCAGTCGTTCCAGGTCTGCATCGGGGCGGTCAGCTATCAGCACGTCAGCAAGGGGACCGGCGAGCAATCCGTGAAGGCGGAGGCGAAGGGCGAGGCGAACCTGAAGGGCGTGCTCGATCGGCTGTCCGGCCTGCTCGTCGGCGCGGCGGTCGGGACCGGGGTGGGCGCCGTCAGCGGCAGCGCGGCGAACGCGGCGACGGCGGGACTCGTCGGCGGCCTCGTCTCGGCCCTGACCTTCTCGTTCGCCGCGACGCGCGCCGACCGGCGGGACGAATCGGCCGAGTACCGCTTCATCCGGGACTTCTCCCTCGCCACCCTCGACCGCGACCTGCCCGAGGTGATCCAGCGCCTGCGCGAGGCCGGCCTCGCCCCGGTCTTCGTCATCGACGAGCTCGACAAGCTCGACGACACCCGCGCCTGCGTCGAGGAGCTGATCGGCCAGCTGAAGAACCTGACCACCGATTACGGCTTCTTCTGCTTCCTGACCAATCGGGCCTACTACGAGGACGTCTGGTGGCGGATGCGCCAGTCGGCCTATCCACGGGAATTCACCTATTTCAGCAACCTCCTGTTCGTGCACTACGGCGCCCCGGAGGTCCTGCGCTACCTCCTGCGGATCGTGCAGCCGGCGGAGACCGCCCGCCCGACGCAGGAAGCGGCCGCCTGGATGACCTTCGCGTTCGCGGCGCGCCACCGCTCGCGCCTGAACTCCATCGCGCTGATGCGCGAGCTGTCGCTCGCCTTCGACGAGGCCGGAGCGATGCGGGTCTCGCCCGAGCGAATCGCCGCCAGCGTGCAGGGCCGGCTTCAGGCCAGCGTGCAGGTCGCGGTCGACCTCTGCCTCGACGGGCCCGAATTGTCGGTGCGCATCGCCGCGGACCCGCTCTTCGCGCAACTCGCCGTCGACGCGCTCTACCGGCTCTCCGCCGCGTGGGAGAGCGGCGAGGAGGACGTAAGCCTCGGCCCCGTGGCCCTCGCCGCCTATCTCAGGACGCGCAGCGACGCCCCGGCGCCGGCCGAGGCCGACCCGCCGAGCGAACCGCCCGACCCGCCTCCCGCACGGGCGGCCCCGCGGGGCGTGGCGACCACCGACGCCCTCTCCCCCGAGGACCTCGCCTTGCTGTCGCGCTCGGCGATCGGTCTGGCCGATCTCCTGGCGGATTTCGACGCCCTGAAGAAGGCGGCTGCCGGGTACTGGACGCCGCACCGCCGGGAGCTTCTGGCCGGCATCGGGCCGGACGACACGTTCGTCGCCGCCGGGCTCGCGGCCTTCGAGGGCATCGTCGGCGCCGGGCTGATGCCCGAGGGCATCACCGGCCTCGTCGAGAAGGTGGCGAACGGCCGGTACGCCTTCCAGGTCGACCGCTACGGCGCGCGGCATGCCAGGAGGTCTCAGGAGGCGGTCACGGCGGATGCGGCGGCCTTGCTGGAGACGGCCGACGCGCTGCTGGATAGCTTCGCGGATCTGGGAGTCACGCCCGCGGCGCTGATCGACGCGGGGGTGCTGGCGGCATCGGCGGCGGAGCAGCCCCTCGCCGAGGCGTCGACCCGGATCCGCGCCGGCCGCGCGGAGGCGGAAGACGGGTCGCTGGTCAGGGCGTTCGTGGAGACCTGCGTCGCGGCGGGCGATATTCTGGGATGGACGATCCTCCTGGCCCGGACGGTCGTCGGGACGAGCGGCAAGACCGAGGACGGATTGCGCGCCGTCCTGCGGCACCTGCGCATCGACGAGGTGGACCGCGCCGCAGCCGGCGCCTCCCTGGACACGCTGCTGGACGGTATCCTGAACGACGTCCCACCCGGCGTGACCGTGCCGCCGCCCTTCGCGGCAGATCCCGGGAGCGTGCGGGACTGGCGGGAGAGGATTCGTGGCGCGGGACGGGCCCTCGTCGCCCCGCCGCGCGACGGAAACGATATCGAGCGGTGGGAGGCCTGGCGGCCGCGCGTCCTGAGCTTCCTCGCCGAGCCCGAACCGTCACCCGGCGCCGTCTCACTCGAGGACGTCGTGCAGGCCGTGCATGGAACATGGCCCGGCGGCCTTCTGCGCCGCCGCCTCGGCACGGTTACCGTCGCGGAATGGAGCGCGCTGGCCCAGCGTGCATCCCCTTTTCCGGTCGAAGGCGGCCCGGACGACGAGAACCTGGACAGCAGCGTCCCGCAGCCGCCGCGCTGGGCCTTCGTCGCCGCCCTTGCGGCTCTCGGCTTCGATCGCGATATCGTCGCGGCGGCCGCCGAGCAGGTCGGCGGTGCGAAAGGTCTCGACGATTTCGTGCGGGCCGCCCGCGATGCGGGACCGAAGCGCGCAGGCGTGCTATGGTTCAAGGACGACACTGCCGATCTCGCAGACGCGCCGCCGCCGCCGGATGCGACCGGGATCCTGGCAGTCAATGAGTTCGAGCTATGGCGCTCGGCCAGGCTGATCGGCTGGTTGGCGGAACGGAACGCCTTCGACCTGGTTGGCCGGGACGGCGGCACGCCACGAGTCAGGTTGGAGAGAGGCGATGAGTGACGTCTTCGACGACAAGGTGATCCGCAAGCTGGAGAGCCTCGGGCTAGGCAACGTGCCGCGCTTCGTCGTCAAGCAAGGCAAGCCGACCACGTCGTCCCTCTCGTCCGGCGCGGAGACGATCTTCGCCGCCCGGTCGCTGGGCGACGCGGTGCGGCGGATGAGCCGGGCGGTGGATGAGAGCTCCGCCTATGGCGGGAAGGCGGAGACGACGAAAGGCTCCTGACGCCTCCGGACGTCCCCTTCCACGGGCCGTCCGCCCCGGCGAACCGGCTTCCGCTGCGGCCTCGGCCTCCGCTATCACGGCGCCATGTGGAGCCGCCTCGTCCCCCCGCTCGATCCCGCCGCCGCGGCCGCCCGCCTGCGCGGCAGGCCTGGCCTCGCGCTCCTCGACAGCGCCATGCGGCACGACGCCGTCGGGCGCTCGTCCTATCTCGCCGCCGACCCGTTCGGGTCGTTCCGGGTGCGCGGCAACCAGGCGTTCTGGAACGGCGACCCGGTGCCGGGCGCCCCCCTCGACGCCCTGCGGGCGGTGCTGGCGCCCTTCCGCAGCGCGCCGCAGCCCGGCCTGCCGCCGTTCCAGGGCGGAGCGATCGGCTACGTGGCCTATGATTTCGGCGCGAACCTCGAGCGGGTGGCGCCGCCGGCCCGGCGGGCCGGCCTGACCGACGACATGGCCTTCAACCTCTACGCCAGCGTGGTCGCCTTCGATCACAGGGCCGGGACCTGCCACCTGATCGCCACCGGCTTTCCCGAGACCGGCCCGGGCGCCCGGGCGCGCAAGGCCGAGGCCGACCTCGACGCCCTGGAGGAGGCCCTGGGCCGGCCCGAGCCGGCGGCCGAACCCGCCCCGGTCGCGGCCCTCGCCTGGCGCTCGAACTTCACGGCGGAGCGCTACGCCCTGGCGGTCGAGCGGGTGCGGGACTACATCCGGGCCGGCGACATCTACCAGGCCAACATCGCCCAGCGCTTCGAGGCGGCCCTGCCGCCGGGCTTCGACGCCTTCGCGTTCTACCGGCACCTGCGGGCGCGCAACCCCGCGCCGTTCGCGGCCTATCTCGAATGCGCGGGGGTCACGGTGGCCTCCTCCTCGCCCGAGCGGTTCCTGCGCCTCGACGGCCGGCACGTCGAGACGAGGCCGATCAAGGGCACGGCCCCGCGCGCCGCGGATCCGGCCGAGGACCGGGCCCGGGCCGAGGCGCTCGTGGCGAGTGCCAAGGAGCGGGCCGAGAACGTGATGATCGTCGATCTCCTGCGCAACGACCTGTCGCGGATCTGCGCCCCCCACAGCGTCGCGGTGCCGTCCCTGTGCGGGCTCGAGACCTATGCGGGGGTCCACCACCTCGTCTCGGCGGTCACCGGCACGCTCAAGGAGGGGACGGACGGTCTCGACCTCCTCGCCGCGACCTTCCCGGGCGGCTCGATCACCGGGGCGCCGAAGCTGCGCGCCATGGACATCATCACGGAGATCGAGGGCGACGCCCGCGAGCTGTATTGCGGGGCGATCGGCTGGATCGGCTTCGACGGGAGCCTCGACACCAGCATCGCGATCCGCACCGTGCTGATCGGCGAGGGGCGCGCGGTGCTGCAGGCCGGGGGCGGGGTCACGCTGCTCTCGGACCCGGAGGCCGAGTACCGCGAGACCCTGACCAAGGCCGAGCGGGTCTTCTCGGCCTTCGCGAGCGGGGAGGCGCCATGATCCTCGTCATCGACAATTACGATTCCTTCGTCTTCAACGTGGTGCGCTACCTCGAGGAGCTCGGCGCCCCGGTGCGGGTGGCGCGCAACGACGCCCTCGACGTCGCGGGCATCCGGGCCTCAGGCGCGCAGGCCGTGGTGATCTCGCCCGGGCCGTGCAGCCCGGCGGAGGCCGGGGTGTCGCTGCCGGCGATCCGCGCGCTGTCGGGGGAGGTGCCCCTGCTCGGAATCTGCCTCGGGCATCAATGCATCGGGGCGGCCTTCGGCGGCCGGGTCGCGCGCGCCGTCCGCCCGCTCCACGGCCAGGCAGCGGCCATCGACCATGGCGGGCGGGGCCTGTTCGAGGGCCTGCCGGCGCCGCTCACGGTCGGGCGCTACCACTCGCTGATCGTGGCGCCGGAGCCGGCGATGGCGGAACACCTCACGGTCGACGCCGTCTCGCCCGAGGGCGAGGTGATGGCGCTCTCCCACCGCCGGCACCCGACCTACGGGGTGCAGTTCCACCCGGAATCGGTGCTGACCGCGCACGGCCACGCCCTGCTCGGCAATTTCCTGGGCCTCGCCCGGCGCTGGCACGCGGAAGGGGGACCGCGCCGTGCTGTGGCGTGACGGGGCGGTGCAGGAGGGGACGCGCGCGCCCTTCGACTTGTCCGACCGCGGCCTCCTGCTCGGCGACGGGGTGTTCGACACCGCGCTGTCGCTTCGCGGCACGGTGGTGGCGGAGGCTGCGCATCTCGCGCGCCTGTGCGAGGCCGCCGCGGCGCTCGGCTTCGCCTTCGATATCGAGGAGGCCCGCGCCGCGATGCGGACCCTGGCCGCGCGCTGCGAGCGGGCGGCGATCCGCACCACCGTGACCCGCGGCCCCGGACCGCGGGGCCTGCGCCCGCCGTCGGCGCCGCGCCCTGTCCTGTGGGCGAGCGCCGCGCCGCTGCGGCTCGGCACGGTCTTCTCGGAACTCTCCCTCGGCTGGAGCGCGATCCGTCGCAACGAGACCTCGCCGGCCGCGCGCCACAAGACGCTCGGCTACCTCGACGCGGTGCTGGCCGCCGAGGCGGCGGCGCGGGACGGTCACGACGAAGCCCTGTTCCTCAACATGCGGGGCCGGGTGGCCTGCGCCGGCACCGGCACCCTGTGGGCGGTCTTCGGCCGCGCGGTCGTCACGCCGCCCCTGGAGGAGGGGGTGCTCGCCGGCATCGTCCGCGCCCGGGTGCTCGCCCTCGCCCCCGGCCTCGGCTTCGAGCCCGCCGAGCGCCCGATGTCGACCTCGGACCTCGCGGGGGCCGAGGCGGTGTTCGTCACCAACTCCCTGCGGCTGATCGCGCCGGTGCGGCGGATCGGGGAGCGGGATTTCTCGAGCGCCGGGCATCCGGCGGTGCGGGCCTTGCAGGAGGCGCTGACGCGGGAGATCGCGCAGGCCTGCGGGGTGGCGCCGGAGGGGTGAGACAACGCCCAAACCCTCCCCCTCTGCGGGGGAGGGTGGCGAGCCCAGCGGGATACAGTCCCGCCGAGACGGGCAGCGCGACGCTGATCCAGGAAGCGCTCGTCAGGATGGTTGCGGCCTCTCCGGAAGCGTGGCTCCCCTCTCCCGCCCCACTTCGTGGGCCCCCCCGCAGAGCGGGGAGGGTTCGGGCGCTAATTATCGAAAGACCCGGAAGAAATCCGGATCTCACTCCGGCCCCGCCACCCGGTGACGCAGCTCCGCCACACGCACCGCCTCGCGGGCATAGGCGAGGCCGAGATCGATCCAGAGGGCGCGGAGAGCCTCCTCGATGGTCCCTGTCGGCAGCCCCTGGCGCCGGCGCTCGTCCAGCAGCATGAGCTGGCGCTCGACGCCCCGGCAGGCCTCCGCGATCGTCGGGTCGTCCGTCGTCGGCGTCCCCTGCGGCTCCACGCAGCCTCCAACTCATACATCCGGGGAGCATATGCGGCGCGCCCTCTGTCTGGAACCAGACACGACTCCGTGCCCGAGGACAAGCACCCGGGGGGTTAGGCGACTGTGCGTCCGATTCGCCGGGGCCTTGCGGACAAGGGGGGGAAACGGTCAGAAGTGGCGCAAACGGGCCTTCAGGCCCGCAGCAGTGGAGAGCAGAGCATGAAGCGCGCGTCCCTGGCGGTGGTTCTCGGTGCCGCGACCGCCCTGACGGCAAGCCTGCCGGCCGGCGCCAAGACGCTGGTCTACTGCTCCGAGGGCAGCCCGGAGAACTTTTATCCGGCGGTGAACACCACCGGCACCTCGTTCGACGCCAGCGCCCAGATCTACTCCAACATCGTCGGCTTCGAGCGCGGCACCACCAACGTGGTACCGGACCTCGCCGAGACATGGGACATCTCGGAGGACGGCAAGACCTACACCTTCCACCTGCGCAAGGGCGTGAAGTGGCATTCCAACAAGGGCTTCAAGCCGACCCGCGACTTCAACGCCGATGACGTGGTGTTCTCGTTCGAGCGGCAGTGGAAGGAGAACCACCCGTACTTCCGGGTGACCAGCGCCAACCACACCTACTTCAACGACATGGGGCTGCCCAAGCTGCTGGCCTCGCTCGACAAGGTCGACGACTACACCGTCCGCTTCACCCTGACCAAGCCCGAGGCGCCGTTCCTCTCCGACCTCGCGATGTCCTTCGCGGCGATCCAGTCGAAGGAATACGCCGACGCGATGATGAAGGCCGGCACGCCCGACAAGCTCGACCAGGAGCCGATCGGCACCGGCCCGTTCTACCTGCTGCAGTACCAGAAGGACGCGATCATCCGGTACCGCGCCTTCCCGCAATACTACGCCGGCAAGGCCAGCCTCGACGACCTCGTCTTCGCGATCACGCCGGATTCCTCGGTGCGCTGGGCCAAGCTCCAGAAGGGCGAGTGCCACGTCATGCCGTATCCGAACCCGGCCGACGTCGACGCGATGCGCAAGGACGCGAACGTCCAGGTGCTCGAGCAGCCCGGCCTCAACATCGGCTACCTCGCCTACAACACCCAGAAGAAGCCGTTCGACGACGTGCGCGTGCGCAAGGCGATGAACATGGCCATCAACAAGAAGGCCATCATCGACGCGGTCTACCTCTCGACCGGCATCGCCGCCACGAACCCGATCCCGCCGACGATCTGGTCCTACAACGAGGCGATCAAGGACGATCCGTACGATCCGGAAGCCGCCAAGAAGCTGCTCGCCGAGGCCGGCCTGGCCAACGGCTTCACGACCGACCTGTGGGCGATGCCGGTGCAGCGGCCCTACAACCCCAACGCCCGCCGCATCGCCGAGCTGATGCAGGCCGACCTCGCCAAGGTCGGGGTCAAGGCCGAGATCAAGACCTACGAGTGGGGCGAGTACCGCAAGCGGGTCCAGGAGGGCGAGCACCAGACCGCGATGCTGGGCTGGACCGGCGACAACGGCGATCCCGACAACTTCCTGCACACCCTCCTCGGCTGCGCCGCGGCGCAGCCCGGCGGCGGCAACACCGCCAAGTGGTGCGACAAGAGCTACGACGACCTCGTCAACAAGGCCAAGACCATCAGCGACAAGGCCGAGCGCACCAAGCTCTACGAGCAGGCGCAGGTGGTGTTCAAGGAGCAGGCGCCCTGGTTCACCATCGCGCACGCGGTGCAGCTCAAGCCGGTGCGCAAGGAGGTGGTCGACTTCAAGATCTCGCCGTTCAGCCGCCACACCTTCTACGGCGTCAGCCTGAAGTAAGATCCCGCCCGTGCTCCGCTTCCTCCTGACCCGCGCGTCCCTGGTGATCCCGACCTTCCTGGGGATCACCCTGGTGGCGTTCTTCCTGATCCGCCTGGTGCCCGGCGACCCGATCGAGACGATGGCGGGGGAGCGGGGCATCGATCCCGCGCGGCACGCGGCCCTGCGCGCCGAGTACGGCTTCGACAAGCCGCTGCTGGTGCAGTACGGCGTCTACCTCGAGCGGCTCGCCCACGGCGATCTCGGCCGCTCGATCAGCACCAAGGAGCCGGTGATCGCCGAGTTCACCAGCCTGTTTCCGGCCACCGTCGAGCTCGGCGTCTGCGCGATCCTGTTCGCGCTCCTCGTCGGCCTGCCGGCCGGCATCCTGGCCGCCCTCAGGCGCAACTCGGTCCTCGACCACGGGGTGATGGGGCTCTCGCTCACCGGCTACTCGATGCCGATCTTCTGGTGGGGCCTGCTGCTGATCCTGCTGTTCTCGGTCCAGCTCGGCTGGACCCCGGTCTCGGGCCGCATCGACGTGCAGTACTTCGTCGAGCCGGTGACCGGCTTCCTCTTGATCGACACCCTGCTGTCGGACGAATCCGGTGCCTTCGGCTCGGCGCTGTCGCACCTGATCCTGCCGGCGGTGGTGCTCGGCACGGTGCCGCTCGCGGTCATCGCCCGCATGACCCGCTCGGCGATGCTCGAGGTGCTCGGCGAGGACTACATGCGCACCGCCCGCGCCAAGGGCCTGCCAGCCTGGCGCATCGTCGGGCTGCATGCGCTGCGCAACGCGCTCATCCCGGTCGTCACCGTGATCGGCCTCCAGGTCGGGGTGCTGTTCACCGGCGCGATCCTGACCGAGACGATCTTCTCCTGGCCCGGGATCGGCAAGTGGCTGATCGAGGCGATCGGCCGGCGCGACTACCCCGTCCTGCAGGGCGGCATCCTCTTGATCGGCGCGGTGGTGATGGCGGTGAACCTGATCGTCGACCTCGCCTACGGCCTCGTGAACCCCCGCATCCGGCACGCCCGATGAGCGCCGAACGCCAATGAGCGCCGAACTCCTCGATACCCCCGCCGCGTCCGCCGCACCCGCCGGCCCGCCGCACCCGCTCGCCGAGTTCTGGACGAGCTTTCGCGCCAACCAGGGCGCGGTGATCGGCCTCGTCCTGATCGTGCTCGTGCTGCTGATGGCGGTCTTTGCCGACCTCATCGCCCCGCACCCGCCGAACCTCACCAACAACGCCGCCTTCCTCAAGCCCCCGTTCTGGCAGGAGGGCGGCTCGCTCACCTATCCGCTCGGCACCGACGCGATCGGCCGCGACATCCTCTCGCGCCTGATCCACGGCGCCCGGCTGTCGCTCTCGATCGGCATCGCGGTCGTGGCGGTGTCGATCCTGGTCGGGACGATGCTGGGGCTGGTCGCGGGCTTCGTCGGCGGCGCCACCGGCATCGTCATCATGCGGGTGATGGACATCATCCTGACCCTGCCGTCGCTGCTGCTCGCCATCGTCATCGTGGCGATCCTCGGTCCCGGGCTGATGAACGCGATGCTGGCGGTCGCCGTGGTGGTGCTGCCGCATTACGTCCGCATCGCCCGCGCGGCGGTGATCGCGGAAAAATCGAAGGACTACGTCACCGCCGCCCGGGTCAGCGGGGCGGGGCCGCTGCGCCTGATGCTGGGGGAGGTGCTGCCGAACTGCGCCGCCCCCCTCATCGTCCAGGCCTCGCTGGGCGTCTCGACCGCGATCCTCGATGCGGCGGCCCTCGGCTTCCTGGGCCTCGGCGCCCAGCCACCCTCGCCGGAATGGGGCACGATGCTGGCCGATGCCCGCGAGTTCGTGCTGCGGGCCTGGTGGGTGGTGACCTTCCCGGGGCTGATCATCCTGGTCACGGTGCTGGCCTTCAACCTCGTCGGGGACGGCCTGCGCGACGCCCTCGACCCCAAGCTGAAGCGGTGAGGCCACCCGTGCCGCTCCTCGACATACAAAACCTCTCCGTCGAGTTCCCGTCCGCCGGCGGGACGCTCCGCGCCGTCGACGGCGTCAGCCTGACCCTTGAGGAGGGGGAGGTGCTCGGCGTCGTCGGCGAGTCGGGCTCGGGCAAGAGCGTGACCATGATGGCCTTGATGGGCCTCGTCGCCTATCCGGGCCGGGTGCAGGCCGACCGCCTCGCCTTCGCGGGGAGAGACCTCCTGGGGATGCCCGCCCGCGAGCGCCGCCGCCTCACCGGCCACGACGTGGCGATGATCTTCCAGGAGCCGACCACCAGCCTGAACCCCTGCTTCACGATCGGCTTCCAGATCACCGAATCCCTGCGCCAGCATCTCGGCCTCGACCGCAAGGCGGCCAAGCGCCGGGCGATCGAGTTGCTGGAGCAGGTCGGCATCCCGGCCGCCGAGAGCCGGCTCTCGGCCTATCCGCACCAGCTCTCCGGCGGCATGAACCAGCGGGTGATGATCGCCATGGCGATCGCCTGCAACCCGAAGCTCCTCATCGCCGACGAGCCGACCACGGCGCTGGACGTCACGATCCAGGCCCAGATCCTCGACCTCCTGCTCTCGCTCCAGCGCGAGCGCGGCATGGCGCTGGTGCTCATCACCCACAACATGGGCGTCGTCGCCGAGACCGCCGACCGGATGATGGTGATGTATGCCGGCCAGGTGATGGAGGAGCAGCGCGCCGACGCGCTCTTCGCCCATCCCCAGCACCCCTACACCGCAGCCCTGCTCGCGGCGCTGCCGGAGCGCAGCGCGGGCGGGCGCCTCGCCACGATCCCGGGCGTGGTGCCGGGGCTCTACGACCGCCCGCGCGGCTGCCTGTTCTCGCCGCGCTGCGCCTACGCCACCGCGCATTCCCGCGACGAGCGCCCGGCCTTGCGCCCCTGGCAGGACGGCTTCGTGCGCTGCCACTATCCTCTCGGCGATCCCTCCCGCGACGCCCGCATCCGCCAGGACCACCCTGTCGGCGCAAGCGCCGATGCGGGCGCGAGCGCCGACGCCGGCGCGCGCGCCGAGGCTCCCACCACCGCGGAGGCGGCCCCGTGAGCGCCCCCGTCGTCGTCGCGGACGCTCTCCGCCAGACCTACGAGATCCGCCGCGGGCTCTTCCGCGCGCCGGCCCGGCTCCAGGCGGTCGGCGGCATCTCGTTCGCGATCGAGCCCGGCCGGACCCTGGCGGTGGTCGGCGAATCCGGCTGCGGCAAGTCGACCCTCGCCCGCATGGTGACGCTGATCGAGCCGCCGAGCGACGGGTCGCTCACCCTCGACGGGATCAATGCCGTCGACCCGCCGGCCTCCGAGCGCCGCCGCCTGCGCCGCACGGTGCAGCTGGTGTTCCAGAACCCTTACGGCTCGCTCAATCCGCGCAAGCGCATCGGGGCGATCCTGGAGCAGCCGCTCACCATCAATACCGGCCTGTCGGGAGTCGAGCGCCGCGAGCGGGTGCGGGCGATGATGGCCAAGGTGGGCCTGCGCCCGGAGCACGACGCGCGCTACCCCCACATGTTCTCCGGCGGCCAGCGCCAGCGCATCGCCATCGCCCGCGCCCTGATGCTGTCGCCCAAGCTCGTGGTGGCCGACGAGCCGGTCTCGGCCCTCGACGTGTCGATCCAGGCCCAGGTGCTGAATCTCCTGGGCGACCTGCAACAGGAGCTCGGCCTCGCCTACCTGTTCATCTCGCACGACCTCGGCGTCGTCCGGCACATCGCCCACGACGTGCTGGTGATGTATCTCGGCCTCGCCATGGAGCAGGGGCCGAAGGAGGCGATCTACGCCCGGCCCCTCCACCCCTACACCCAGGCCCTGATGGCGGCGACGCCGGGCGTCGGCCCGCGCACCCGCGAGCGGATCGTGCTGCGGGGCGAGTTGCCCTCGCCGCTCAATCCCCCGCAGGGCTGCGTGTTCTCGACCCGCTGCCCCCACGCCACCGACCGCTGCCGCACGGAGCGGCCGGCGCCTCGGCCTTTGGCGGGCCGCGCGGTGGCCTGCCACTACGCGGAGAATTTTCTTGAGGGAATGCCGGCCGAGGGGCGGGCCCTGGCCGGCTGAGCTGAGCCGTTGGCTGAGCTCTTGGGCCGCGTTCGCCGGCACTCACGGGGTGTTCAACCTCGGGGGGCTTCGCCTCGCGACAATCCGCCCTACCATGAGTATGGCAGCGGGAGCCTGGCGTCCGGATCCGTGAGTGAGCCCATCGCGGCGGCCGCGCCGCACCAGCCGAGAGCGTCGGGCTTCGCCCGCGCGACCCTTGCCCGCGCGCTCGTCTTCCGGGCCGGCCTCAGGGTCGCGCGCCTGCGCCACTGGCTCGCCGGGCGGCTGCCGCCCCGGGCGCGCGGCCGGCTGGCCGAGAACGTCCGCTCCGCCGAGCTCGCCGGCCTCGCCTTCGCGTTCCGGGCCCGGGCGATCGCCATCGTGGTGGTGTCGCTGTGGCTGCTGGTGCTGGTGCCCTGGCCGCGCGACCTCTACTACCTCGCCGCCGCCGGCCTGTTCTTCATCCTCGGCACGATCCCGTACGCCCTGCGCAAGGCGCGCCGCGCCTGGGCGATCAAGCTCGCCTTCACGGTGCTCGACGTCGCGCTGATGACCGCCGTCATCATCCTGCCGCCGCCGGCGGGCCTCGGGATCGACTGGCCGATCCAGACCCGGCTGCGCACCCCGGAATTCCTCTACCTGCTGCTCCTCCTCGGCGAGGCGGCGCTGACCTACCGGCCGCTGGCGGTGCTCTGGACCGGGACCTGGATCGCGGCGATCTGGTCGCTCGGCGTCTGGCTGGTCTATCGCCGCGAGGACAGCGTGCGCTTCGCCGACATCGTCCACGACGGGTCCTTGAGCGCCGAGGCCGCGCTCCGGGTCTTCCTCGACCCGGCCTTCGTCGGCCTGACCCCGGCCTGGACGCAAGGGATCGCCACCGGGCTGTTCACGCTGCTCCTCGCCATCGCGGTGTGGCGCGGCCGGGGGCTGCTGCTGGCGCAGGTGCGCGCCGAGGTGGTGCGGGCCGACCTCGCCCGCTACGTCTCGCCCGACGTCGCCGACGCGCTGACCGCCCGGGCCCATGCCGGCTTCGGGGCGCCGCAGACCCGGGTGGTGGCGGTCCTGTTCGCCGACGTCGTCGGCTTCACCGGCATGAGCGAGGGCCTGGGCCCCGAGCGCGCCTTCGCGCTGCTGCGCGGCTTTCGCGAGCGCAGCTGCAAGGTGGTCTTCCGCCACGCCGGCACCCTCGACAAGTTCCTGGGCGACGGCTTCATGGCGACCTTCGGCGGCCTCGACGGGCGCGGCGACGCCGCCGCCCGGGCGGTCGCCTGCGCCCTCGACCTCCAGCACGAGATCGACGCCTGGAACGCCAAGCGCCAGGCCCGGGGGGCGGAGCCCGTGCGGGTCGCGGTCGGGGTGCATTGCGGCCCGGTGGTGATCGGCAATATCGGCGCCGACCAGCGGGTCGAGTTCACGGTGATCGGCGACGTCGTCAACGTGGCGAGCCGGCTGGAGGCCGCCACCCGCGAGCTCGGCGGCCGCATCGTCGCCTCGGAAGCCTGCGTGACCGCCGCGGGGCCGCAGGCGGCGGGCCGCTTCACCCGCACGCTCCCCCTGACCCTGCGCGGCCGCAGCCAGCCGATCACGGTCCACGTCGCGGAGTAGCGGTCTCAGCCCCGCTGCAGCACCTCGATGCGCACGCCGTCCGGCCCCTCGAAGAAGGCGATGCGCAGGCCCGGCTTGATGTCGGTGATGCCGGAGACCAGCGGGATGCCGCGTCCGGCGAGATCCGCCACCGTCGCCTCGATGTCCTCGACCCTGAGGCCGATATGCTCGATGCCGCGATGGGGCGGCACCGCCGCCGGCCCGGTGCCCTCTGGCGCCTGCTCGATGAACATCCGGAGCCCGCCGAGATCGAGGATGATCCGGCTCGGCGCCTCTCCGCCCTCGCGCCCGATCTCCCGCGCCCCCAGCACCTCGCCGTAGAACCGCGCCGCCGCCACCGCGTCCCGGCTGCGCAGGTGGAGATGGTCGAAATCGTAGCGCATGCGGTCCTCCCGTGGGGTGTCTCGTCGTGATGGCGCGCACGCTACGTCGCCCGGGCGGCCCGCGATAGGCCTGCGCCCCCGTCCTCCGGAATCGCCAGGGGATTCGACCCGGGGCGGGGGAGCCGGTGACCGCGCGAGGCCCGTCAGAGGGCGAGCGTGAGCGGGCCGCCATCCCGGGAGCGGGAGCAGCACGCCATCATGCGCCGGCCCTCGGCCCGCTCGGCCCGGGACAGGACCCGGTCGCGATGGTCGACCTCGCCCGCCACCAGCTCCACCTCGCAGCTTCCGCACAAGCCCTCCCGGCAATCGCAGGCGAGGTCGATGCCGGCCGCCTGGATCGCGTCGAGCAGCGTCTGGTCCTGCGCGACGGTCAGGGTGAGCCCGGAATCCTTCAGGACGACCGCGAACGCCGTCTCCTTGCTCGGATCGAGGATCCCGGTCGCGCCCGCGAAGCGCTCGACATGCAGGGTCCCGTCGGGATGCCCAACCGTCAGCTCCTCCAGCGCGGCAAGCATGCGGTCCGGCCCGCAGGCATAGACCTGCGCCCCCGGCGGCAGCCCGGCGACGATGGCCGGAAGGTCGGCCCGCGCCCCGTCCTGCCGGGCATGGACGGCGAGGCGGCCCCGGTGGTCCGCCTCGAGCCGGTCGAGGAAGGCCATCGACGACCGCGCGCGACCGAGATAGTGGATCGCGTAGGGGCGGCCGAGGGCCTTCAGGCGGTCGGCCATCGCCAGGATCGGCGTGATGCCGATGCCGCCCGCGACCAGCAGGTAGGCCGGCGCCCCCTCGTCGAGCCGGAACAGGTTGTGGGGGCCGCGCAGCTTCAGCTCCATCCCCTCGCGGACGGTCTCGTGGATGTGGCGCGACCCGCCGCGCCCGTCGGCCTGGTGCAGGATCGCGACCTGGTAGCAAGCGGCGTCCGGCGCGCCGCAGAGCGAGTATTTCCGGTCGTAGCCGCCGAGGCAGAGCTCGACATGCGCCCCGGCGCTCCAGCGCGGCAGCGCCCGGCCCCTGGCGTCGACGAGGGTCAGGCCCAGGACGTCGTCGGCCTCGCGCACGATGCGGGCGACGCGCACGGACCGGGCGATGTCCCGGCGGGCCGGCGCGCCGACGGCGAAGTCGACCGAGGCGGTCCTGACCTGCGGATCGCTACGCTCCGGGTTCCGCGCCGGATCCCACTCGACCCAGACCGCTTCGGGTCCGCGGAACGTCGTGTTGGGGAGGTAGGTGAAGGTCTGGTCGGCGAGGCGCAGATGCGGCAGGCGGCGCGACACCTCCTCGAGGAAGATCCGCATCTCCATCCGGCCGATGTTCTTCCCCATGCATTGATGGCTGCCGTAGCCGAAGGTCAGGTGATCGACCGCGTTGTCGCGGTAGATGTCGAACTGCTCGGCATGCTCGAAATGGCGCTCGTCCTGGTTGGCGGAGGCCTGGACGATGAGGAGCTTCGCGCCCTCCGGCAGGTCGATGCCGCCGAGCCGCGTCGGTGCGGTGGTCTGGCGGCGCCACGCCGCCGCCGAGCCGGCGACGCGCAAGGATTCCTCGACGGCGTTGGGGATGAGCGCCGGGTCGGCGCAGATCGCCTCCCAGGCGTCGCGGTGCGTCAGCAGCGTCTTGAACATGCCGGCGGAGGCCAGCGCCGTCGTCTCGTGCGCCGCCACGATGATCGCCATCATCATCGAGTGGACGTAGCTGTCGGTGACGATGGCCGGCAGCTCCGCGTTCTTGCGGATCGTGTGATGCATCCAGCCGGTGCCGTCGGGATCGGCCCGCATCGTCTCGATCACGCCCCCGGCATATTGCCAGAAGCGGCCGACCGCGTGGGCGACGTCGATCTGGTGCGCGGGCGTCGGGCGGCCGAAGGCGTTCACCGCATGGGCGACGGAGAAGCGGCGCAGGCGCTCGAGCTCGTCCTCCGGCACGCCCAGGAAATGCAGCGCGACGGTCAGCGGGATCTCGTACAGCATCGCGTCGACGAGATCGATGCGGCCCTCGTCGATGAAGCGGTCGACCTTCTCGCGGGTGAGCCGGCGGATCATCGCCTGGTGGGCTTCGACATTCGCCGGGAGGAAATGCTCGGACAGCACCCGCCGCCGCTCCATGTGGGCGGGCTCGTCCTCGTTCACGAGGGTGCGGTTCATCGCGTATCCGTAGCGCGTGAGCACCTCCCGGGCCTCGGCGCAGGGCGGGGTGATCGGCTCGAGGACGTTGCGCGGCGAGAACAGGATGGCGTCGCGAAACACCGCCTTCACGTCGTCATAGCGGCTGACGACCCAGTAGCCGAGCTTGGGGCTGTAGAAGACCGGCAGCTGGTCGCGCGACCAGCGCAGCGCCTCGGCCGGGTCCAGCTGGTAGGGCCCATCGAAGGGATCGAACGCCTCCGCCATCGCGGCGGGCGAACCCGCGGCGGGCTCGCCCGCGGCGGGCCCCCCGGCAGCGTGGAACGGGCAGCCGCCGGCCGCTTGGGCCGTCCTCTCGGATGCGCTCATGGGGTCCTCCCGCGTATTTTACGATTATCGCACATCTGTTCCCTCATAGTGTAAAGGGTGACGGTGCTTCGTCAATGTGAGGCCCGTTTGCCCGGACGCCCGGCGCCCCGGGGTCGCGGGGACGAACCGGAGGGGACGGGATGGCGGATGGACGGTTGCAGACGCTCGACCGGGGGCTGGCCGCTCTGTGGATCCTCGCGCGCCACCCGCGCGGGCTGAAGATCGCGGAGCTGGCCGACGCGCTCGGCGTCCACCGCGCCATCGCGTACCGGATCGTCGCGACGCTGGCCGACCACGGGATGACCTTCCGGCTGCCGGACAACCGCATCATCCTGGGCAGCGGCGCCATCGCCCTCGCGGTCCACGCGGAGGGCAACGTGCGGGTCCTCGGCCGGCCGATCGTCGAGCGCCTGGCGGCGCAGACCGGCGCGACGGCGTTCCTGTCGATGGCGCAGGGGTCGGACTGCGTCGCCCTGCTGAGCGCCGAGCCGCCCGGGCAGCGCCTCAGCATCCACTACCGCGTCGGCTCGCGCTCTCCCCTCGACAAGGGCGCGCCCGGCCTGGCGCTCCTCGCGGGGCGGCCGGAACGGAGCGACGACCCGGAGGCCGTGAAGGTGGCGCGGCGGCAGGGCTACTGCGTGACGCGCAACGAGCTTCAGGACGGCGCCGTCGGGGCCGCGAGCCCGATCCGCATGCCGAGGGCCGGCTATCCCGGGTTGGAGCTGTCGATCGGCGTCGTCGCCCTGTCGGCGCTCGACCTCGACCGGGCGGAGGCCGCCATCAGGTCGGCCGCCGCCGCTCTGTCGGACCAGCTCGCGCGGGGCGCCGGCGAGGCCGGCGAGGCCGCGCGCGGGCCGACGGCATCCGGGATCGATCCGCGCCAGGGGTAGGGGGAGGCCGGCGTCGCGCGCGAGTCCGCCCGTGCGCGGGCCGCGGTCACAATGGCGGAGGCGGCCACGGTGACGCCCGTGGCCGGGGAGCCGGCATTGGGGCACCGGAGCCGATGGACGCGGCGGCGTTCATCGCTATGGATGATCGCCCCCGCTGCATTGTCCCGCGCGGGTGATCCCGCTCCCGTCGTCAGGATCCACGCCCGTGTTCCTCTCGGTCGCCACCGCGCATCGACCTGCCACCGACCTCGGCTTCCTGCTCCACAAGAACCCGGCCCGGATGCAGGACCTCGATCTCGGCTTCGGGCGGGCCGTGATGCTCTATCCCGAGGCGAACGACGCGCGCTGCGAGTTCGTGCTGACGCTCGACATCGACCCGGTCGCCCTGGTGCGCGGGCGCTCAGGCAGCGAGGGGCTGCTCGACCAGTACGTCAACGACCGGCCCTACGCGGCCTCGTCCTTCCTCAGCGTCGCGATCGGCCGCTGCCTCGGCGCGGCCATGGGCGGGCGCAGCAAGGAGCGTCCCGCCCTCGCGCAGACGAAAATCCCGCTCTCCGTCACGGTGGCACCCCTGCCGGTGCGCGGCCGGCCCGATCTCGTCGAGCGGCTGTTCTCGCCGCTCGGCTACGCGGTCGAGGTCACGCGCCACCCGCTCGACCCCGAGCGCCCGGACTGGGGCGAGGCGCCCTATGTCACCTTGCGGCTCTCCGGCACCGCCCGGCTCGCCGACCTCCTCACCCACCTCACCGTGCTCATGCCGGTGCTCGACGACCGCAAGCACTACTTCGTCGGCGAGGACGAGATCGGGAAGCTCCTCGCCCGCGGCGAGGGCTGGCTTCCGGACCACCCCGAGCGGGACCTGATCGTCGCGCGCTACCTCAAGCGGCGCGGGGCCCTGGTCCGGCAGGCGCTGGCGCAGCTGGCGGAGGCCGCGTCGGAGCCCGACGCGGCCCTCGATCCGGCCGGGCAGGAGGAGACCGAGGCGGCGATCGAGCGGCCGCTGCGCCTGCACGAGCGGCGCCTCGACCGGGTGGCGCAGGTGATCGCCGAGAGCGGCACCAAGGGTGGCACGCTGCGCGTGCTCGATCTCGGCTGCGGCGACGGCAAGCTGATCGCCCGGCTGATCCGCGATCCCGCGATCGCGCAGGTGGTCGGCGTCGAGGTGTCGAGCGCCGAGCTCGCCCGCGCCGCGCGCCGGTTCGAGACGCTGCCGGAGGCGCTGCACCGGAAGCTCGCGCTGCTCCAGGGCTCGCTCATCTACCGCGACGCGCGCCTGCGCGGGTTCGACGCCGCCGCCCTCGTCGAGGTGATCGAGCATGTCGAGCCCGACCGCCTGCCGCATCTCGAGCGCGCCCTGTTCGGCGACGCAAAGCCGGCGACGATCGTGGTCACCACCCCGAACCGCGACCACAACGCGCTGTTTCCGGGCCTGCCGGCGGACCGGCTCCGGCATCCCGACCACCGCTTCGAGTGGAGCCGGGCCGAGTTCGCGGCCTGGGCCGGGCGCGTCGCCTCCGATCACGGCTACGCCGTGCGCATCGAGGGCATAGGCGACGCGCATCCCGATTACGGCGCGCCGAGCCAGATGGCGGTGTTTTCCCGATGAGCCGCGACGCCATGCCTTCCCTTGCGGGTGCTTCCGCGATCACGGTGCCGGATTTCGCGCTGGTGGTGCTGATCGGCGCCTCCGGCTCCGGCAAGTCGACCTTCGCGCGCCGCCACTTCCGGGCAACCGAGATCGTGTCCTCGGATGTCTGCCGGGGCATCGTCGCGGATGACGAGAACGACCAGGGCGCCACGCCGGACGCCTTCGCGCTGCTGGCCGCCATCCTCGACCTGCGCCTCAAGAACCGCCGCCTCACGGTGGTGGACGCAACGAATGTCCGGCCGGAGGACCGCCGGAAGCTCGTCGAGACCGCCCGGCGCTGGCACGCGCGCTGCGTCGCCATCGTGCTCGATCCGGGCGAGGAGGTCTGCCGGGCGCGCAACGCCGCCCGGCCCGACCGCGCCTTCGGCCCGCACGTGATCCGCAACCAGATGGCGGCCCTGCGCCGCGGCCTGCGCGGCCTCGACCGGGAGGGCTTCCGGCAGGTGCACGCATTGCGCTCGGAGGCCGAGATCGCCGCCGTCACCGTGGCCCGGGAGCGGCTCTGGACCGATCGCCGGGACGAGGCGGGGCCCTTCGACGTCATCGGCGACGTGCATGGCTGCGCCGACGAGCTGGAGGCGCTGCTGGACCGGCTCGGCTACGCCGTGACTCGCGAGAGCCGGGACGGGGAGTCGCGCTACCGCGTGGTGCCGCCGCCCGGGCGCAAGGCGGTGTTCGTCGGCGACCTCGTCGATCGCGGGCCCCGGGTCGCCGACGCGCTGCGCCTCGTCATGGACATGGTCGAGGACGGCCACGCCCTCTGCGTCATGGGCAACCACGAGGCCAAGCTGGAGAAGTGGCTCGACGGCCGCGACGTGAAGGTCGGCCACGGGCTCCAGGCGAGCATCGACGGCCTCTCGGCCGAGAGCGCGGCCTTCCGGGCCCGCGCCCGGCGCTTCATCGGCGGGCTCGTGAGCCACTACCTGCTCGATGCGGGCCGGCTCGCGGTGGCGCATGCGGGAATCAAGGCCGAGATGATGGGTCGCGCCTCGGGGGCGATCCGGGGCTTCTGCCTGTTCGGGGAGACCACGGGCGAGGTCGACGAGTTCGGCCTGCCGGTGCGCCAGAACTGGGCGACCGCGTACCGGGGCGACACGATCGTGGTGTACGGCCACACGCCCGTGATCGAGCCGGCCTGGCTCAACAACACGCTCTGCATCGACACCGGCTGCGTGTTCGGCGGCCGGCTCACCGCCCTGCGCTACCCCGAGCGGGAGATCGTCTCGGTTCCGGCAAACCGGGTCCACGCCGAGCCGGCGCGGCTCCTCGGGCCGGCGGTCGGCGCGCAGGCCGAGGCGGACAACCTCCTCGACCTTTCGGACGTGTCGGGCAAGCGGATCGTCACGACGCGGCTCCTGCCCTCCCTGACGATCCGGGAGGAGAACAATGCGGCGGCCCTGGAGGTGATGAGCCGCTTCGCCATCGACCCGAAATGGCTGATCTACCTGCCGCCGACCATGTCGCCCTGCGAGACCGCGACGGAGGACGGCTACCTGGAACACCCGCGTGAGGCGCTGGACTTCTACCGCCGCGAGGGCGTGCGGCAGGTGCTTTGCCAGGAGAAGCACATGGGCTCGCGCGCGCTCATCGTCGTGTGCCGCGACGAGGACACGGCGCGGCGCCGGTTCGGCGTCGCGGGCGGCCTCGGGGCGGTCCATACCCGCACCGGGCGCGCCTTCTTCGGCGACGCGCGGCAGCAGGACGAGGTCCTGGCCCGGACCGGGGCCGCGCTCGCGGGAAGCGGTCTGCTCGCCGACCTCGACACCGACTGGGTGCTGCTCGACGCCGAGATCATGCCGTGGTCGGCCAAGGCCCAGGCGCTCATCGCCGGCCAGTACGCGCCGACCGCGGCCGCGGCCCGGATCGGGCTTCACGCCCTCGCGGACGCGCTCCGGCGCGCCGAGGCCAACGGCACCGAGATCGGCGACCTCCTCTCGGGCACGACGGACCGCCTCGGCCGGGCGGAGCGCTTCGCCGCGGTCCTGCGCCGCTACGCCTGGCCGGTGACGACGGTCGACGACCTCAGGATCGCGCCGTTCCATCTTCTGGCCAGCGAGGGGCAGGTCCACGCCGACAAGCCGCATGCCTGGCATATGGGCCATCTCGCGCGGCTCGCGACCGCGGACCCGCTGTTTCGGGCGACCGCGACGGTCGCGGTGGATCTCGACAAAGCGGTGGAGGTCGAGGCGGCGCTCGCCTGGTGGCTCGACCTCACCGCCGGGGGCGGCGAGGGCATGGTGGTCAAGCCCGCCGGCTTCGTCGCCCGCGGCCGCCGCGGGATCACGCAGCCGGCGGTGAAGTGCCGGGGCCGGGAGTACCTGCGCCTGATCTACGGCCCGGATTACGACACGCCCGAGCACCTCGCGCGGCTGCGCCAGCGCGGGCTCGGGGCGAAGCGCTCGCTCGCCTTCCGCGAATTCGCCCTCGGTCTCGAGGCCCTGGAGCGGTTCGTGGCCCGCGAGCCGCTGCGGCGCGTGCACGAATGCGTGTTCGCGGTGCTGGCCCTGGAATCGGAGCCGGTCGATCCGCGGCTGTGACGCCGGGGACGGATGACCCCTTGCTCAGAGCCTGTCTGACTCGCTGCGACCGATTTGAAACCGATTGAAAGCCTATTCGAGGTAAGAGGATACCACCGCGAAGAAATCTTCTGTCCCATACGCGACCTCATCCTGAGGTGCGATCGCAGAGAGCCTCGAAGGAGGCCTCCAGAGATCTTCGAAATTTCTGGAGGCCTCCTTCGAGGTCAGTCGATTTTCAATCGACTGATACCATCGGCCCAGGATGCTGACGCATCGGGCCGATGACCCATCTCGAATTTTCGATGTCAAGCCAGAGGCTTGGCGAAAATTCGAGAACGGAACCAAAGGTCGTTTTCAACGACCGTTGGTATGACGCCTCAGGATGAGGCTGTGGTTGGGACAAATGTTATCGATTGATCAAACAGGCTCCCGGACGATCACTTGCCCAGATGCTTGTCGAAGAACCCGGCGATCTCCTCGAACACCTTGCGGGTCTCCGGCGCGGTGTCGTCGCGGATGTAGTGGGCATGCGACTGGCCCTCGCCCACCTGCAGGGCGGCCTCGACGCCGGCATCCCGCAGCCTGCGGTGCACCCGCACGGTGTTCGACAGGAGCAGGTCGCGGGTGCCGGTGGTCAGGATCGTCGGCGGGAAGCCGTGCATGTCGCCGTAGACCGGCGACAGCATCGGGTCCTTGAGGTCGTGGCCGTTGGCGTAGACCTTGGCGCCGTCGTCGCAGAAGCCGTCGGGCGAGACCAGCACGTTGTCGAGCATCGCGTTGGTGACGAAGCTGTCGCCGACCTTGGTGGTGTCCGACATCGGCGTCCCGGGGGCGATCGCGGCCGGGAGCGGCAGCCCCTCCTGCTTGGCGCGCAGCACCATCGCGAGGGTCAGCGCCCCGCCGGCCGAGGTGCCGAAGATCGCCGTCTTCTTCGGGTCGGCCATCTTGGTGGCCGCCTTCCAGACCGTCATGGCGTCGTCGTGGGCGGCCGGGTAGTAGGCCTCCGGCGGCATGCGGTAATCGACGGAGATGACCTTGAAGCGGCCGAACCCGGCCATGAAGATGGCCTCGGGCAGGCCGGCCTCGCCGGGATTGAGCACGTAGCAGCCGCCATGGACGTGCACGAGGAGCCGGTCGCGGTTCTCGGGCGGGATCTCCGCGGGGGTGAGGATGAAGGCCCGCACGCCGTCGATGGTGGTGCGCTCGACCTTCACCTTCAGGCGCTCGAGCATGCCCGGCACCAGCTTCCCGAGCGCGGCCGCGCCGGCTTCGGCGACCGGCTTCCACTCCTCGCCGGTCTTGGGATGGATGTTCCAGTTGCTGCGCAGCGGCGCGCCGATGATCTTCGCCATCTGCGGGCTGACATCGGCCGGCACCGGGACGCTCTTGGCCGGCACCTGGAGGGGCGGGGCCTGGGGGGATTCCTGAGCCCCTGCGGACGCGATGGCGAGCCACCCGGCCAGCACCCCACTCCACCGGCCAAGCCTCCGCCGGCCAAGCCGGCGCGAACGAACGATCATGGGCCCTTCTCCTCCCGCCGCGCCGCCTCGTCTCGGGCGGCGTTCTACGGCTGTGAGATCTTAGGGCGCGAGATCGGTTTGCCTACATGGCGCACGCGAGAGGGCACAGGTCATCATGTGGATGGCCCGGAGCCGAACCGGGAAACACGTCGTGCGCCTTCCTCTATCCACGCCCGCAGGGCTGTCCGGGGACAATCGTTTGAAGACGAGGCGCGGGATCCCCTCTCCCGTGTGGGAGAGGGGTAGGGGTGAGGGTGGCTCGGGTTCAGGATTAAGCACTGAGCGTCCAAATGCGCGGCTCAACAGTCCAGTCTCGTTCTGAACCGTCGCCACCCTCACCCCCGGCCCCTCTCCCACACGGGAGAGGGGGAGATGTGCCTCTTCTTTCTCCCGACAGCCCTGCCGGGCCCGGAAGGGGAGGCGCGCGACCAATCTGGAGCGATTACCTCAGTGCCGGTCCCGAGACGGGGGGAGGGTCGCCCTCACCCCAGCCGGGCCCGGGCCGCCGCGTATTCCGCCTTGAGCCGGTCGATCACCACCGCGGTCGCCGGCGCGTCGTCGATGGTGCCGACGCCCTGGCCGGCGCCCCAGATGTCGCGCCAGGCCTTGGTCGTGCCCGAGCCGAAATTCATCTTGGTCTTGTCGACCTCCGGCAGGGCGTTGGGGTCGAGGCCGGCGGCGGTCACGCTGGGGCGCAGGTAGTTGCCCGGCACGCCGGTGAAGTAGGGGGTGTACATGACGTCCGCCGCCGTCGTGCCGACGATCATCTCCTTGTAGGCCGGGGCGGCGTTGGCCTCCTGCGTGGCGATGAAGCGGGTGCCCATATAGGCCAGGTCCGCCCCCATCGCCTGGGCCGCGAGGATCGCGTCGCCGGTGGTGATCGCGCCCGACAGGATCAGCGGCCCGTCGTAGAAGCGGCGCATCTCGCCGACGAGGGCGAAGGGCGAGAGCGTGCCGGCATGGCCCCCGGCCCCGGCGCAGACCAGGATCAGCCCGTCGACGCCGGCCTCCAGCGCCTTCTCGGCGTGGCGCACCGTGGTGACGTCGTGGAAGACGAGGCCGCCCCAGCCATGCGCCGCCGACACCACCGCGTCGGGTGCGCGCAGCGACGTGATGATGATCGGGACCTTGTGCTTGGCGCAGACCGTCATGTCGTGCTCGAGCCGGTCGTTCGAGGCGTGGACGATCTGGTTGACGGCGAAAGGCGCGACGATCCGGTCGGGCTCCGCCGCCTTGGCCTGGCTGAGCGCCCCGGTGATCCGGGTCAGCCATTCGTCGAGGGCTTCCTTGGGCCGGGCGTTGAGGGCCGGGAAGGAGCCGACGATGCCGTTGACGCACTGGGCGATGACCAGTTCCGGCCCCGAGACGATGAACATCGGCGAGGCGATCACCGGCAGGGCGAGGGCGGAGGAGAGGCTGTCGGGCAGGGACATCGGCGGCGTGGCTCCCAAGGACGCGTTCTGAGGGTCTCGTTCACGAGGTACCGTTACGCTACCGCATCGCACCGAGGCCCGGGAGCGGTCAACGGGCCTCGCAACCGCCCCCTTGACGCGCGCCTGCGCCGGCTCTCCTGTTCGCGTCTCCACGGACGACCAGGAGTCACGGCGTGCAGGCTGAGATCGGAACCCCGGAGGCGGTCGGCCTCTCGTCGGAGCGGCTGGAACGGATCGTCCCGTGGATGCGGGGCTACGTCGAGGCCGGCAAGCTGCCGGGCCTGTCGGTGACCGTGGCCCGGCGCGGCCAGGTGGTCTTCTCCCGCCAGGAGGGCCTGCGCGACCTCGCCCGGGACCTGCCGATGGAGGACGACACCATCGTGCGCATCTACTCGATGACGAAGCCGCTCACCTCGACGGCGATCCTGATGCTGTACGAGGAGGGCCTGTTTCAGCTCGACGACCCGATCACCCGATTCCTGCCGGAGTTCCGCGACATGCGGGTGCTGGTCGGCGGCAGCCGGCTGCGGCCCGAGACGGTGCCGGCCGAGCGCGACATCACCGTCCGCGATCTCCTGACCCACACCTCGGGCCTCTCCTACGGCTTCATGGACGCGACGCTCGTCGACCGGATGTACCGGGAGGAGGGCGTCGACTTCCAGACCGCCGAAACCTCGCTCGCCGACGTGGTGGCCAAGGCCGCCCGGCAGCCGCTGCTGGCCCAGCCGGGGGCGGAGTGGAACTACAGCATCGCCACCGACGTGCTGGGCCACCTCGTGGCGGTGATCTCAGGGATGCCCTTCGACGCCTTCCTGCGCGAGCGGATCATCCGGCCGCTCGGCATGGTCGACACCGACTTCCACGTCCCGCCGGAGAAGATCTCCCGCTTCGCCTCGAACTACGCGCTCGGCGAGGGCGGCCGGCTGACGCTCATCGACGACGCCCGCGAGGGCCGCTACACGCGCCCCCGCGCCGTGCCGTCGGGGGGCGGCGGCCTCGTCTCGACCGCGGCCGACTACGCCCGGTTCTGCCGCTTCATCCTCAACGGCGGGGCGCTCGACGGCGTGCGGCTCTTGGGCCGCAAGACCGTGGCGCTGATGACGATGAACCACCTGCGCGGCGACCTCGCCGATATGGGCCAGCCGCGCTTCTCGGAATCGAGCTACAGCGGCATCGGCTTCGGCTTAGGCTTCTCGGTGATGCTCGACCCGGCCAAGGCCCAGATCCTCGGCACCCCGGGCGAGGTCGCCTGGGGCGGGGCGGCCTCGACGGCGTTCTGGATCGACCCCGCCGAGGAGCTGTTCGTGATCATGCTGACGCAGCTCATGCCGTCCTCGACCTGGCCGATCCGGCGCGAATTGCGGGTGCTGACCTACGCGGCGCTCACGGAGTAAGCGCGGCGCTGACCGACTGAGCGCCGCGCGCATCGGGCGAGCCTCGCGATCACGGAGAGATCGTCACGCCACCGCCCGGCGGTAGAGGTGCCAGGTGGCGTGGCCGAGCACCGGCAGCACCACCGCGAGCCCGACGAACAGCGACACCATGCCGAGGACCAGGAGCCCCGCCACGATGGCGCCCCAGGCGAGCATCGTGCCGGGGTTCTCGCGCATCAGCGCCAGGGACGTCTCGATCGCGGTGCCGGCATCCGCGTCCTTGTCGATGATGAGCGGGATCGAGACCGCGCTCACGGCGAGCGCCAGGAGCGAGAAGGCCGCGCCCACGAGGTTGCCGACGAGGATCAGGCCCCAGCCCCGGGGCGTGGTCAGCACGTCGTCCAGGAAGGCCAGCAGCGAGGGCTCGCTGACCTCGCCGAACAGCGCCCAGTACAGCCCCATGGCGGTGCAGAGCCAGGCGAGGAAGATCACCGCCAGCACCACGCCGACCGCCACGACCGCCTTGGCCGAGCGGCCCTGCAGGGGGGCGTAGGCATCGGCCCAGGTCGCCGGCAGGCCCCATTCCCGCCGCCGGCTGAGCTCGTAGAGGCCGAGCGCCGCGAACGGCCCGATCAGCGCGAAGCCGGCGGCGAGCGGGAACAGGATCGGGATCAGGTCGCGCTCGAAGGTCGCCGCCGCGATCACCACGCCGGCGATCGGATAGATCAGCACCACGAACAGCACGTGGGTCGGCATCGCCAGGAAGTCGTCGAAGCCCCGCGACAGGGCCGCCTTGAGGTCCTGGACGCCGATCCGCCGCACGGCCGGTCGGGCGGCGGCGTAGCCATGGATGAGGGTGGACGAACTCGTCATCGCGCTTCCTCCGGAGGGAGGCGCCCGCGACGGGGAGGCCGGGCCGCGTTCGGGCCGTCTGACGGCGGTCCTCAGGCGCCCGGTCCGGCCCGCGAGGGCGCCGGACGATTGGGTCGCATCAAACCTGTTCTACTCGCACCGGGCGGGGAGATCCCCGCCGCACGCCGCGAGGGTAACGCGGGGCCGGCCCGGCCGCCAAGGGGGTGGCGGGCCTGATCGCGGGACGGTGAGCGGGGCGGAACCGGCCCGGGCCCCGGCCCGTTCGCCCGGTATCCGGGACGCGGGGGCCGACCAGGCATGAGCGACCCAGGCATGACCGACCTCCCGCAGCACCGCGCCGCCTACGCGGCCCGCATCGTCGCCCGGGCCGGCAGCGACGACCCGGCCCTGATCCGCGCCTTCGCGCGCGTGCCGCGCGAGGCCTATTGCGGCCCCGGCCCCTGGACGGTCCTGGCCGAGGACGGCGTGGCCAGGGTGACGGACCCGGCCGGGCTCTACCGCGACGCGCTGGTGGTCCTGCGGCCGGAGGCCGGCCTCAACAACGGCGAGCCGAGCCTGCACGCCCTCTGCCTCGCCGCGGCCGGGGTGCGGCCCGGCGAGCGGGTGGTGCAGGTGGGGGCGGGGGGCGGCTACTACACCGCCATCCTGGCCGAGCTGGTCGGGCGCTCGGGCCGGGTCGACGCCTACGAGATCGAGCCGGGCCTCGCGGCCGCCGCCCGCGCCGCGCTCGACGGCACCGCGCAGGTGCGCGTGCATGCGCGCTCCGGTGCGCAAGGCCCGCTGCCCCCGGCCGACCTCGTCACGGTGGCGGCCGGCGCCACGGCGCCGCTGCCGGTCTGGCTCGACGCGCTCGTCCCCGGCGGCCGCCTGCTGGTGCCGCTGACCGCCGACCGGGGCGGCGGCGGGATGCTGCTGGCGCGCCGCCCGGCGGGGGATGCGGCGGCCTGGCCGGCCCGGTTCCTGTCGCTGGTGAGCTTCGTGCCCTGCACGGGCGCCCGCCGGCCCGGGGAGGCGGCCCGCCTCGGCCTGGCCTTCCGTGACCGGGACTGGCGCCAGGTGCGCGCCCTGCATCGGGGCGGGAGGCCGGGACCGGGGGCCTTCGTCGCGGGCGAGGGCTGGTGGCTGGGGTGAGGGCCGGGGTGCCGCGCCGCCCGGTTCCACGCTACAAGGAGCCGCCTTCCGTCTCACCCCCGTTCTCATCCAAGGCCGACCATGCCGAGCACGCCCCGCGCCGCGATCATCCCGGTGACGCCGTTCCAGCAGAACTGCACGCTCCTGTGGTGCGAGGCGACGAAGCGGGCCGCGGTGGTCGATCCGGGCGGCGACCTCGACCGGATCCAGGCGGCGATCGCCAAGACGGGCGTCACGGTCGAGAAGATCCTGCTCACCCACGGCCATATCGACCATGCCGGCGGCGCGGCGGACCTGCGCGACGCCCTGAACGTGCCGGTCGAGGGGCCGCACCGGGCCGACAAGCCGCTTCTCGACAGCCTGCCCGAGACCGGGGCCGCCTACGGACTCGACGGCGCGAAGGCGATCACGCCCGACCGCTGGCTCGACGAGGGCGACACGGTGACGGTCGGCGGCCTCACCTTCGGCGTGCTCCACTGCCCCGGCCACTCCCCCGGCAGCATCGTGCTGGTGAGCCGGGACGCCCGCTTCGCGCAGGTGGGCGACGTGCTGTTCCGGGGCTCGGTCGGTCGCACCGACCTGCCGGGGGGCGACCACGAAGCCCTGATCTCCGCGATCAAGACCAAGCTCCTGCCGCTCGGCGACGACGTCGCCTTCATCCCCGGCCACGGGCCGACCGGCACGATCGGCCAGGAGCGGCTGTCGAACATGTTCCTTCAGTAGGAGCTTCCCCATGGACCTGCGTCCCCTCGGCCGCTCCGGCCTCTCGGTCCCGCCCTTCTGCTTCGGCGGCAACGTCTTCGGCTGGACCGCCGACGAGGCGACCTCCTTCGCCCTGCTCGACCGGCTGCTCGAGGCCGGCTTCACCTTCGTCGACACCGCCGACGTCTACTCGCGCTGGGCCCCGGGCCACCGGGGCGGGGAATCGGAAGAGGTGATCGGCCGCTGGCTCAAGGCGAGCAGGGCCCGCGACCGGATGACCATCGCCACCAAGGTCGGCATGGATATGGGTGAGGGCCGCAAGGGGCTGAAGGCCGCCTACATCGAGCGGGCGGTGGAGGATTCGCTGCGCCGGCTCCAGACTGACCGGATCGACCTCTACCAGTCCCATCTCGACGACACGGAGACGCCGCTCGCGGAGACGCTCGCGGCCTATGACCGCCTGATCCGCGCCGGCAAGGTGCGGGCGATCGGCGCCTCGAACTATTCCGCCGCCCGCCTGCGCGAGGCTTTTGCGGTCTCCGCCCGCGAGGGCCTGCCGCGCTACGAGTGCCTCCAGCCCGAATACAGCCTGGCCGAGCGGGGCGGCTACGAGGCGGAGCTGGAGCCCCTGTGCCGGGAGGAGGGGATCGGGGTGATCTCCTACTTCTCCCTCGCGGCGGGCTTCCTGACCGGCAAGTACCGGCAGGCCGGCGCCGCCGCGGGCCGGGCCCGGGAGGCCCGCGTGTCGGGCTACCTCAACCCGCGCGGCTTCGCCTTCCTCGACGTCCTCGACGCGGTCGCCCGGGAGCACGGCGCCAGCCCGGCCCAGATCGCCATCGCCTGGCTCGTCGCGCGGCCCGGCCTCACCGCGCCGATCGCCAGCGCCACCTCGGTGGCCCAGCTCGACGAGATCCTGGGCGGCGTGCGCCTCGCCCTCGATCCGGCGGCGGCCGCGCGGCTCGACGAGGCGAGCCGCGGCTCGCTCAAGAGCTAACAATGCCCGTTGGCGGATCCTTAACGGGGTGCGGCGAAACGTAACTCCCGGTATCGTGCCGCCGGGGCGGACGGGGCACCCGCCGGGCACCGAAAAGCGCCCCCCTGTGGCGCCGAAAACGATGCAATTTCAAGGCGGAATGCTTACATCACGCATCGACCGGGCCGTGGCTTTCCGCGACCCGGGCCCCGTGAGACACGAAGAGACCCAGACGGTGCCGGATCCGATCCGGCGCCGGCGCGGACCGCGGCACCCCGTGACGCGCGCCCGCCCGCATCAGGAACCGACATGGCCGAACCCGCCCGCGATCTGACCCCCGACACCTACGGCGCCGACTCGATCAAGGTCCTCAAGGGCCTGGACGCGGTGCGCAAGCGGCCGGGCATGTATATCGGCGACACCGACGACGGCTCGGGCCTGCACCACATGGTGTACGAGGTCGTCGACAACGCCATCGACGAGGCGCTGGCCGGCCACGCCACCCTCGTCACCGTCACCCTCAACCCGGACGGCTCCTGCACGGTCTCCGACAACGGCCGCGGCATCCCGACCGACATCCACCCGGAGGAGGGCGTCTCGGCGGCCGAGGTCATCATGACCCAGCTCCACGCCGGGGGTAAGTTCGACCAGAACTCCTACAAGGTCTCGGGCGGCCTGCACGGCGTGGGCGTCTCGGTGGTGAACGCCCTCTCGACCTGGCTGCGCCTGCGTATCTGGCGCGCCGGCCAGGAGCACGCGATGGAGTTCCGCCACGGCGACGCGGTCTCGCCCCTCGCGGCGGTCGGCCCGGCGGGCGACCGCCGCGGCACCGAGGTGACGTTCCTGCCCTCGACCGACACCTTCACGATGGTCGAGTTCGACTACGCGACGCTGGAGAAGCGCCTGCGCGAGCTCGCCTTCCTCAATTCCGGCGTGCGCATCGTGCTGACCGACGCCCGCCACGCCGAGCACAAGCGCGAGGAGCTGGTCTACGAGGGCGGCGTCGAGGCCTTCGTGCGCTACCTCGACCGGACCAAGACTCCGCTGGTGACCCAGCCGGTGGTGGTGCGCGCCGAGCGCGACGGCATCGGCGTCGAGGTCGCCCTGTGGTGGAACGACAGCTATCACGAGACGGTGCTGCCCTTCACCAACAACATCCCGCAGCGCGACGGCGGCACGCACATGGCGGGGTTCCGGGCGGCGCTCACCCGCCAGATCACCGGCTACGCCGAATCCTCCGGCATCGCCAAGCGCGAGAAGGTCTCGCTCACCGGCGACGATTGCCGCGAAGGCCTGACCGCGATCATCTCGGTCAAGGTGCCGGACCCCAAATTCTCGTCGCAGACCAAGGACAAGCTGGTCTCGTCCGAGGTGCGCCCGGTGGTCGAGAACGTCCTCAACGAGGGCCTGTCGACCTGGCTCGAGGAGCACCCGTCCGAAGCGAAGACCATCGTCGGCAAGGTGGCCGAGGCGGCGGCCGCCCGCGAGGCCGCCCGCAAGGCGCGCGAGCTGACCCGGCGCAAGGGCGCGCTCGACATCGCCTCGCTCCCCGGCAAGCTCGCCGACTGCCAGGAGCGCGACCCCTCGAAATGCGAGATCCTCCTGGTCGAGGGCGACTCGGCCGGCGGCTCGGCGAAGCAGGGTCGCGACCGGACGTTCCAGGCGGTCCTGCCGCTGCGCGGAAAGATCCTCAACGTCGAGCGGGCGCGCTTCGACAAGATGCTGTCGAGCCAGGAGATCGGCACGCTGATCACCGCGCTCGGCACCGGCATCGGCCGCGAGGAGTTCAACCCCGACAAGCTGCGCTATCACCGCATCATCATCATGACGGATGCGGATGTCGACGGCTCGCACATCCGCACGCTGCTCCTGACGTTCTTCTTCCGCCAGATGCCGGAGCTGATCGACCGCGGCCACCTCTACATCGCCCAGCCGCCGCTCTACAAAGCCCAGAAGGGCAAGACCGCGATCTACCTGAAAGACGACCGAGCCCTCGAGGATTACCTGATCGACGGCGGCGTCGAGGGGGCGGTGCTCAAGCTCGCCACCGGCACCGAGTTCGGCGGGGCGCAGCTCAAGGCGCTTGTCGACGAGGCGCGGGGCGTGCGCCAGGTCCTGCACGGGATGCATTCGCGCTACGACCGCGTCGTGGTCGAGCAGGCGGCGATCGCCGGCGCCCTGCGGCCATCGGTGGCCGGCAACCCGGCCGAGGCCGAGGTGGTGGCCGACGAGATCGCGCGGCGCCTCAACGCCATCGCGGACGAGATCGAGCGCGGCTGGGAGGGCGAGGCCCGGGACGGCGGCTACGTGCTGTCGCGGACGCTCAGAGGCGTGCGCCAGGTCGCGGTGCTGGACGAGGCCTTGATCTCCTCGCAGGAGGCGCGCCGCCTCGACGAGCGGGCCGAGACCCTGAGCGAGATCTACGGCGCCCCCGTCACCCTGGTGCGCCGGGGCGACCAGACCACGCTCTACGGCCCGGTCGCCCTGTTCGAGGGCATGATGGCGCTCGGCCGCAAGGGCCTGCAGCTGCAGCGCTACAAGGGCTTGGGCGAGATGACCGCCCAGCAGCTCTGGGAGACCACCCTCGACCGCGACGTGCGCTCGCTCCTGCAGGTGAAGGTCAAGGACACGACCGACGCCGACGACCTCTTCGTCAAGCTGATGGGCGACGTGGTCGAGCCGCGCCGGGAGTTCATCCAGGAGAACGCGCTGAACGTGGCCAATCTCGACGTGTGATACCGGTTGGCTCTGCCTGTACCCATAACAGCTCCCGTTTGACCCAATTGGGCTGCAACGGGAGCTGTTTTTCACCCAAAACGCTCATCCACTCGCTAGTTTACACCCATATTGCTCGGGACCCTGTCTGGTTGCGGCTGCTGAGCGGCTCGCTGCCGAGTTGCAGGACAACGGCCTCCGCAGCAGGGACCGTCCTAACTCTTTCCGGCAGGGCTTGCATTGCTAGCGCCGCAGTTGGTTGGCCCATGGTGCTCCCGCCTGTTTGTGAGGGCTTCACGTCTTTGAGCCGCCAGGCGACGGTACGCCGGGCACAAGCCGAGGTATCTTGGTAGCCGGGGCGGGGCACGCATGCACCTCACGGCGCCTGTCCGAGCTGCCTCATGTACGCCGCGTGGTCATCGCCATGCTCGCTCAACGTCGTGAGCACAAATGTCCTCACCGTGAGCGCGCACCAGCGGTCGAGAGCTTCGCCCGCATCCTTGGGCGGCAGCGCCGAAAAGGGGCGAACCTCCTGGCGCGCGGCATCGCGCGCGGCTTGTGCGGCTCGGACGAACAGACGCTCGGCTTACTCCGCAGGGTTGGACGAGAACACCTCCTGCTTCAGGTGCATGGCATAAGCGAACAGCAGGCTTTTGGCGTCACCGGTCGATGGCAGGAAACCCGGGTTCCGGCTCGCACACAGGGTACCAAGTTGGTGCGCCAGGAGACCGGGAACGAGCAGGTCAACACGGGGGTCCGGGACGGGCGCCATACTCCCTTGTGCAAGCAAGACGAGGCCCGCGAGGCTTCCCTGCACTGCACCGGACATCGGGGGCTCCTTGATGAACGAGTGCGCTCATCGCGCTCGGCGCGGAGCAACGGTACACCTGCGGCGGCACGAAGGCCACGAACGTGTTCGATGGTCCGGTCGGCTGCTAGGATGAGCGTTGTGCCCCGCGCGGACCGGGTGGGATGGGCTGCCCGCTTGGGAGCACCGGGGCAGGGGAGGAGCCCCTGGTCCTTCGGAATACCCGTGCGCCAAGACGGTCAGCGTTCGCCATCCGCGATATCCGGTTGCGCAAGCACCTCAAGGAGACGCCCTCCGTGGAGACGTCCACGGCCGTATTCGGCCACAAGACGCCCAAGCTCGGACCGGAGTGCCGTGAGCAGGGCGATCCGCCGGTCCGTTTCATCCCTGTGGCGCAGGGCCAGCCTGGCAGCTTCCTCGGGCGAGCCACTATGCCCTGTTCCCAGTTCGAGGAGTTCGCGGATCGCATCGACCTCCAATCCGAGTTCTCTGGCCTGTCGGACGAAGCTCAACCGAACCACATCCTCCTCAGTGTAGCGTCGCTGCTGGCCCTCGGTTCGAGCCGGGGCCGAAATGAGGCGATTCTGCTCATAGTACCTTATTGTAGGTATGCGCACGCCCGAGCGTCGCGACAGTTCACCGATTGAGATCGTCACCCGAAGGCCTCTTCCACTTCCGAGGCCGTGGACCTTAGCGCATGAGGTGGGCGGAGGACATGGTCCGAGTTCCCCGCTTGCAGTGCCTGCCATGTACCCTTACCCGGTAGTGGTACACCCATGGCCGAAAGCGGCTATGGTCGGAATGGCCGCCGTCACCCTGGGGCCGACACGCCCAGGGCCGACGTAGCCATTGGCGTCGACCTGAACGGTTTCTTCGACAATGAACCTCATCCTTGGCGCGCGCCGGTGGATAGCCAGGCGCGGCTTCGAGCGGACCTATCCCGTCCTGATGCGGGACCCGGCCTGCACCGAGCCCCTTATAGCCGCCCTTGCTCCCGAGGCCGGCGAGCGCATCCTCTATGTCAGGGGGCCACAGGCCGAACCCGTGCTCGGGCTCGCGAGGAGGTTTCCGGGCACTGGGTTCGTCGGCTTGGAAGCGGATGCAGAGCGCGCCGCCGCGACCCGGGCCGATGCGGCGGCGGCGGGTCTCGCGAACGTGAAGGCGTTCGCGTACGAGGCCCGCGGTCGCATGCCGTTCCCTCCCGCCTCCTTCGACAAGGCGGCTTCGGTGATGGCCCTGCATTGCGAGCCGCAGGAAGGAAAGCTTCGGATCGCGCGCGAGTTGTTGCGCGTCCTGCGGCGGCAAGGAAGCCTGCTCGCCTCGGATCTTGATGCGGCGCGTGGGGCGCAGGAAGGCGCCTTGGTCAAGGTCGCGTCCATGATGCTCGGCGAGACGCGCCTCCGACAACACATGGACGGAACGTGGCCCGACATCCTTTCCGAAGCTGGCTTCGCGCGCGTCAAGCGCCTCGGCTCGCATTCGGTGCTCGTCGCAAGAGTGGCCGTCGTCCGGGCATCCAGGCGCTGAGACGCTGCCATCATGCCGCCGTCGATGCCGGGCGCCTGCACCTTGACGGAATGTCACGCACGAGGCGCTGGAGATCATCGGTCGAACAGAGCGCGAGGGCCGCCCGAAGGCGTTCGCAGTTGCTGGCCAATGGCCGTCATCATCCGTCTACCGCTTGCCAGGACGCTCTCGCGACCAGGTTCCCGACCCGAGCGGTGACGGCACAGCGTTCTACGCCTTGGTCCGTTTGACTTGCCAAACGCAGGTCCCGGGCGGCGCCTCATGGGCGTTTGCCCTTTGGGCAGGGTGATGTCCATCGACCGCATCCGGCTGCCGGAGCGCACGGCACATGCAGGGTCAGGCGCCGGCCCGCTCAGTGCCCCACCCATTCGGCCTGTTGCATCGCGAGGCTACGGCGATGGCCTCCCGCTCCACGGAGGCGAGCTTCTCGGGAGGCTTGGCGACGCATCCGCGACGCAGCTCTTCAGGTATCGGAATTGGCTTGCGTGATGGCCAGGGTCGGCGCCTTCGTCCTCTTCACGATGGCTCCGGCGTTGGGCGAAGGCGACCCGGTACGTAGGGCCGAGCAGGTCCCGCGGTGGGCGGAACTCGTACCGGCGCGGCCGCTCATCGGGGCGGGTCGAAGCTGAACGGGTAGCTCAGCGTGTGCTGGATGCCTGCCACGAACCGGAAATCCTGGTTGCGGTCGCCGCCGAACCCGACGCCGGCGCTGCCCGAGAGGACGGTTTGGGGCGTCAGCAGGTAGCGGACACCGACCTCGGCCATGTTCGACGCGCGCCTGCGGTCCCTGTCCGTCTCACGGTAGACATCCGCGACGACGACCAACTCGTTCGTCACGGGCTGGCTGTAGGCGACGCCGACGCGGTAGCGGTCCGTCCTCTCGGCATCGCGACCCGTGAGCGGGTCGAAGTTGTGGAACCAAGACGCGTTGAAGTGGATCTGACGCGGCACGTAGGAGAATGGCGACGTGCCTTCGGGGTCCGGCGTTCCCAGCGACTTCGTCGCGAGGAACTTCAGCTCGGTCTCGGTCCCGCCGTTGCGGTACCCATAGGGTTGGCTCACGCCGGCCGCCACCGCGAAGGCCGGCAGATAGAGGCCTTCCGTGTTGAGGTTGTAGAGGCCCTGAACCGTGGCGGCACCCTGCTTCGTCTCGCTCGCATCGCCAACCGCGTATGGCGTCTCGACTGACAGTTGGAAGTTCTTGGTCGCGCCCCACTCCACGCGCGGGACCACGAACAGGCGATTCCGGCCGTCAGGGTCACTCCGGGGAGCCCTGTCGTAGCGGAGGTACCCCTGGATCTCCAGTCCGTTCTCCTTGATCGGGTAGGCATCCTCGATGACGACGGGCAGGCCCTGTTCGAGGTTCGTATGGTCGGCGGCGCGCACCGGGAGGGCGTCGCAGGCAATGATGGCGAACGCGGCGGCCCCGGCGGCCAGGCGCACGTGATGCTTCATGACGGAGTTCCTGTCGGGCGTCGGGGCGGTCAGCGGGAGGCGATGCGGGCGGCGCCCAGCGAGGGCTCGACGCCCATGTCGATGGGAGCGATGTCGGGCATGCGCTCGGCCTTCCGTCGCCAGTTCGCCTCCATCGTCTCGGTCATCATCCGCGGCGTCTCGCCCGGTTCGGTCGCGCCGGGCATCATCCTCATCCCGGGCGCGACACGCATGATGGCGTCGTGCAGAGAGCCCGGGATCTCGCCCGGCTCAATGCCGAGCCGCCCGTTCTTCATCATCTGCTGCATGACGGCGGACTTCTCCACCTTGGATAGCCCCCCAGGGTACATCATGGGCAGCATCTCCATAAGCATGTCCATCATGATCATGCCCATGGCGCCCTGTGGCGAACGCACCCAGTTCGGGTAGGTGCGCGGGTCGTATGTTGGATGGGGCTCGCCGAACTTGCGGGCGTAAGCCTCGTCCCCCGGTTGGTACCCCATGGCCTGGATGACGCGGTACATCTCGGCCCGCTTCTCCTCGACGGACCAGCCCTTGTAGGCGAGGATCGAGTAGGCGATGCCGTGGAGCATGTGCAGATTGTCGAAGATGTTCGCGCTCTCCGGGCTCATGCGAGAGTAGCGCGGCATGATCTCGCGCGAGAGCACCATCCGGCCCGGGCGGTTCGGGATGACCTCGCGATGCATGACGTCCTCCACGCCCTTGATGGCGGCCTCCTGGTCCTGGTTGCCCGAGATCATCTGCGCCTCGTAAACCGCCGGGTGCCACCAGTGCGCGACGTAGAATAGGCTTTGGTCGAGTGGATAAAAATTCCGGAAGTAATTGAAGTAGGGCTTCATCATGATGCCCGCGCGCCGCATCGTCAGCTCCAGTGGCGCCGGACTACGCGGGATACCCTCGGTCTGCATGGTCAAGTAATACTTGACCGCACGGTCTGTCCAAGCCTTCTTCTCGGCCCACGGGATCTCACGAAAGGCCATCACGTCGTAGGTCTGCTCGTGGTGCATATGCGTCCAGTCGATGGTCCGAAACAGCGTGTGCATCGCCCGGTCGACATAGGACGAGTAGTACGGCATCTCCGGCTCGGTCGCCGGCGGGTTGAGCAGCCACTCCAGAGCTTCCCGGTCGAAGCGCGCGTCGACCGCGGCGTGGTCCTCGAAGCGCGTCAACTGCAGCAGGTCGTGTTGCTTCGAGTGGAAGAAGTGCATGCCGGCCCCGATGCGGTAGGCCAGGTTGTGCCGGTAGAAGAATGCCAGGTTGTAGGGGCCTCGCAGGAAGTCGACGCCGTTGCGCTGTTCGAGCGCGAACGCCCGCCTCGCGCCCGCTCCTTGCGCCGCCAGTGCGACCGCGGATGCCGCGGCGCCACCCAGGAACGCTCTCCGCGTCGCCATCCTCATTTGTCCCCTCCAAGATTATACCCCAATGGGGTAAAACCGTCGGGAACCGGGGTCAAAGGCTATTCACCCGTGATCCCTTGGGCGGTTCTCATCGGGCCGAAGTGTTGCCTCACCGCCACTCTTGAGGGCGAGGGACAGGGCGGGCCTTGTCGGCCATGCGCCGGCTTCCGCCGCCTGGAGGTGTGCCGGGACCGATCCCCCCAGTCCGCGGCGGCTGGTCGGCCTGCCAGGACCGAGCCGACCATCGCTATGCATGGCCCAAGGCCCGCGGCCGTTCCAGGGCCGCATCGCGCTTGGACGCCAGGGGGCGTACAGGTTGTGCCGCCCGCGGTCCCGCGGCGCCGGTCGGCCTTCGGGACCGCGCATGCGTCCGGGCCGCAACGCCGGGATGCGGCACGAGGGGCGACCCGGTCGTGGCAGGGCGCTCGCAGCGCCTGACATCCGACAGTCCTGCCCTCGGCTACACGATCCTGCCGATAAGGCTGCCGATCTCGTCGGCCAGGCGCTGCCGCTCCTCCTGCGAGAGGTTGCTCGCGACGGAGGCTTGCACCAACCCGTGCATATGGTCGCGGATCATGTCGGACTGCACTCGGCGCAACGCGGCGATGACGGCATCGATCTGGTGCGCGACGTCGACGCAGTATCGCTCCGTCTCGATCATTTGCTGGATGCCACGCACCTGCCCTTCGATGCGACGCAGCCGGGGGAGTTGCTGCTTGTGGTTGACCGTGACCCCACCGTGGTCCTTTTCGGAACCCGACATGCTGCCTTGCGCCTCTGATGGGACGGGCGGCCGCCGGCCCAGGGTTTTGGAACCATACCCTGCCTGGGTATGTTGCCTCTTCGTCGTGGGCCCGCTCCGCGCGGGCGGGCCCACGCAGCCATAGTAAGGCTTGGCCGAACGTCCAACAATGCGAGCGACACAATGCACCAGATGAGACCGGACATGCAGGCATGCATCGACGAGTGCCTGCGCTGCTACCAGACCTGCCTCGGCATGGCATCCAACCACTGCCTGCCCGCCGGCGGGAAGCACGTCGAGGCGGAGCATCTTCGCCTCATGCTCGCCTGCGCCGAGATCTGCCGCACCTCGGCGCACTTCATGCTCCTCGGCACGAGCCATCATAAGCACACCTGCCGCGAGTGCGCCGACGTGTGCGAGGATTGCGCGCGGAGCTGCGAGCAGGTGGGCGATATGCAGCACTGCGTCGACCAGTGCCGCCGCTGCGCGGAAAGCTGTCGGAAGATGGCGGCCTGAACCGCTCGTCCGGGGCGGCTCAGGACACGGCCGCTCGGCGGCATTCCCTGCGCGCCGCCTCGTCCCGGTTGTCCCGCCGGCCCTTCTGACCGATGCCCTGCCCGGGCCGGCTTGGGAGGTGTCAGGTGCAATCGCGTCGGGCCTCATGGCACATATCACTGCCCCCGCGCCCGGACAGCCGAGCCGGCCAGTCCGCCGGAGGGATCCACCAGGCTTCGCGGCGAGTTCATCGGTTCGTCGGACGCCATCCTTGTCGGGGCCGGGCTGGCCCCGGGCTGCGCCAGGCTCTCCGGCATCCCAGAGGCTCCCCGCTCGCCTTCATGGGCGTGGAGGAATTGCGAGGAAGGCCGACCAGCTCGTGCCGCGTGCCGCTGGGACCACTGGCGGCGCAGCGTCCTCGAACGGCGTCGCCACGGCCAGCGCACCGCCGGCCCGCGCGGGGCGAGATCCCCGCATGCCGACGATGCACGTACAGGCACGGTGCCGGACCGTCAGCGCCCGGGCCCAGAACATGCGGATGGGCGGGACCAATCGGCGCGGCGGGACCGCCTCGCCTGCGTGGCGGTCGCCGTGGGCGGCCCCCGGGTCTCGCGCCGTCGGCCCCGGCCTTGATGCGCAACGGACGCAGGCCGCAGTGCGCCCGTCACCTTGCGCCGCGGACTCGCCCACGGCAGTCCGCTTCTCATGTGTGCGGGACCGCCGGTTAGGAAAAGCTTCACGGGATGAGCCGCGGCACTGATCTCCGGGAGCTGCTATCGGCATGCCGCCTGGGCGCGTGCGCCCCGCCATCACCGACGCCTCTCGCATCTGTTGCACGGTTGCGACACCCTCCCGCCATCATCGGAAACCCTGCCTGCGCGTCCACGGCCCTGTGGTGCCTGATACCCCGACCAGGCATATTCGGGAGCCACGACCACCAAGCCCCCGAATATGACGAACGTGAACGACGCCTGGATCGTCAATCTCATCCGGCACTGGCGCGAGGACCCAGGCGCCTCCTACAGAACGTGGTTCCTGTGGGAGGAGCGCATCAAGAACTTCCGCTCGATCCGGCGCGGCATCCAGGCGGTCATAGACGAGATCCGGTCCGACACCTTCGGCAACGCCTACCGCGGCTCCTCGCTGGAGACCATCGTCTCCTCCATCGCCGAGCAGCGCCAGGTGTTCAAGGGCGCCGACCATGCCTTCCTCTGGAAGCCCAAGCTTCGCATCCCTGACATCTACGAGGATCGGGCCAACCAGCTGGCCTTTGGGCGCTTCCTCGACGCCTGCCTTTGCTGCAACGCCGAGGCGCAGGTCCTGGCGGCCATCCGAACGCTCGACCAGTCGCGCATTAAAGGGCTTGGCCCGGCCGCGGCGAACCTGCTGTACTTCCTGCATCCGACCGTGGCCTCCCCGTTCAACACCGCCATCGTCAAGGGCTTCAACGCGCTCATGGGCGCCAACGTGAAGCTCGGCAGGTGGGACGAGTACCTCGCGATGCGCCAAGGCATCCTTGCCCTCAACGCCGCCCACCGGACGCTCCTGTCGAACGACCTCGGCGCCGTAGCCGGCTTCCTGTTCGACGTCGGGTCGGGGCGCTACCCGCTTCCCGAGCGGGATGCCACCGGGGCGCTGGAGCGATGGCGGGAGGATCTCGAACGCGTGCGGGCGGAGGCGGCCGGCGCCGCCTCGAAGGCGGCCCAGGCCGCAAGCGAGGCCGACCATACCCACACCGAGATCCAGGGCTGGCTCCGGGACCTCGGGCTCGCGCTCGGTTTCGACGTCTGGGTCGCCTCGAATGACGGGGGCCGTCCTTACGCAGGCGGCAGGCTGTCCGACGGCTGCCTCGACCGGTTACCCGAACGGCTCACCGCCAACGGAACGGCCGAAACGGTCCGGCTCATCGACGTGATCTGGCTCGAAAAGGCGAGCGGGGACGTGGCGGCGGCCTTCGAGGTCGAGCATACGACGAGCATATACTCCGGGATCGTGCGGATGCTCGACTTGGCGCTCGGCGTCGAGGGCGGGACGGCCCGCAACCTCTTCCTCGTCGCGCCCGACAACAGGGAGGAGGACGTCCGGGCGCAGTTCGCCAGACCTGCCTTCTCGCGTGTGAGCGAGCTGGATCTTCGTTACCTGCCGTACAGCGAGCTGCGGGGGCATCGCGAGACCATCGCGCGCTTCGGAACCGGCCTCAAGGGAGTGCTGGCCATCGCACGGCCGGTCGGCGCGCCCAGGTGATGTCCAGGCCGCGCGGCCCCTCTCTCCGGCCTAGTGAGACATCACGAGCGTTCGTGCCGGCCGCGCCGGCCAAAGCCGACTCGGGCACCCCGTCCCCTCGACGACGCTGACTTACGCTTGGCCCCGGCTGCTTCGTAAGGCGCATCCGGGCAAATCGCGGGGGATGCGGACAACTACCGCCTTGGGCCGGTGGCCAGCTTTCCGCGGTCAACCTGATCGGGCATCCACCCCGGTGGTCGACGCCGTCAGCACCCCGCCGCGACGAAGGGCCCACTCGGGAGTGGGATATACCCCGAGGGGGTTCGGGACACGTATTCCGAACACCTGCCCGTTTCCTGGAACCAGGTGTCAAGGCGTCCGGAGCGGCGGGACCGTGGCAATCCGTTCCGACGCGGAGCGCACGGCGGGGCCTGCGTCAAACCGCCCCGCGCCGCGGTAGGGATGAAACAGCTTCGCGGGCGGGGTGTTGGAAGCCTGCCTACCCCGATGGGGTATAGGCGGATGCGCAACCCGGGCGGGTTGGCTTCCGATTCTTGGCTCATCGGCAGGAGACCCCTCATGTCGCATCGCTCGCACCACCAAGTCCCTGCGAACGACCACAACGTTCAGGAGGACTTCGGCGACTACCGATTGCTCATCGGAGAGCGAGATCCCGACGCCTACCCCGGCACCGGCCGGATGGACATCGCCTTCGGCCGAGGCGGGAGCGACTATCTCGCCGGCCGAGGCCAAGACGATGACCTGCAGGGCGGCAAGGGCAACGACGTCCTCCTGGGGGGCGCCGGCATGGACCACCTCGACGGCGGCAAGGGAAACGACGTCCTGATCGGCGGCGGGGCCGCGGACGCATTGCGTGGCGCCGAAGGGAACGACTATCTCAACGAGGGCGTCGGACACGGCGATCTTGAGGGCGGTCCCGGCAACGACATCCTGACAGGCGGTCCGGGAGGCGATGCCTTCGTCATCTCGCCCGACAGCGGCAACGACGTCATCACCGACTTCTCCGCCGGTCCCGGCATCCTGGACCACCTCGCGGTACGGGACCTCGCGCCCGAGGACCTCAGGTTCCAAGACACTTCCGCCGGTGTGAAGATCAGCTGGGACGTGACCGGGGGCGAGGGCTCGGTCCTGCTGGCGGGCGTCCGGAAGACGGACCTCGCGCAGGACGATTTCATGTTCACGGACGACAGGATGCTCATTCAGCCGACGAGCGCGGACGCGGACCACGTCACCGCCTTGAGCTACGCGAAGGACGAGGGCTTCAACCTCGGCGCCCCGAACCCGGGGAGTGACACCGGTTCCGCAAACACGTTCCGCTTCGACGAGTTCAACGTAAGGGAAGGCTCCAGCCAAGCCGATACATTCCAAGGCACCGGCGAGCGGGACTACTACTTTGGCCTAGGCGGGAACGACCTGCTGTTCGGGGCTGCCGGGGACGACGATCTACGCGGCGATGCCGGCGACGACGTCCTCGACGGCGGTGCGGGCCAGGACGACCTCAGGGGCGGCGCCGGCTCGGACCGGTTGTACGGCGGCGATCAGGCCGACAACCTCATGGGCGAGGACGGCAACGACAAGCTCTACGCCGGCGCCGGCCACGACATGCTCGACGGCGGCAAGGGGAACGACGAGCTGAACGGCGGCGACGGCGCCGACGCCTTCATCGTGGGACCCGATACCGGGAACGACGTCGTCACCGGCGGCTTCGACGCCGGCCCGGGCGCCTTCGACCATATCGCGTTCCGGGACATCCTGCCGAGCCAAGTCACCGTTGCCGACGGGGTCTCGGCGCACGACGACGGGCACACCGGCCTCCTGGTCAGCTGGCAGACGGACCAGGGCAACGGGTCGATCTTCCTTGAAGGCCTGACGAAGAGCCAGATGGCCCAGGACGATTTCATGTTCAACGCGGACGACGGACGGGCAGGCGCCTTCGTGAACGACCCGGCCATCACGTCGGTCGGCTCCCAGCTCATCTTTCAATAGCCGGCGATACCTGCGGCTGGCGAGCCTCACCTGCCACGGTGTCTGAGGCAGGATGGTGCCCGCGGCACGGCCGCGAGCGCCCGACCACTTCCCCGAGCCGCCGGACCGTGCGTTCCCACGCCGGCCTGGATCCCCGGACCACCCCGTAGCAGGGCCGCCACGATGAGCCGCATCGAGAGTTCGTCCACCCCCGGGGGTGCCGAGGTCGGGGAGGAGGGGGGAAGGCCCGCTCCGCGGGGCCGAAGCCGCGCTTCCCGCGGTCGGTCTGCTCAGCGCCTTCGCCAACCTCCTCCGCCTGTCGACGACCATGCGGGGCGGGCGTTCGCGGAGGATTGACGCCGTCGACATGCGGGCCACGTCGCCTAGGCGTCCCAGGCCACGGAGGGGCCCTGCCTCGGGTGGGGGCGGTCAGCAGGAGAAGGGAATGGAGCGGATGCCGGCGCAAAGCCCAGTCCTGGGTGATTTCGGGTTCGTGGCCCTCGTGCTGCTCATGGCCATGGGCCTTGCGCTGCTGGCCGTGGCCGCGTTCGCGCGCGCGCCAACGCGGACCGTCCGCGCTCCCCCCGCGTGGGCGCAGTTCCGCTTCGGTTACGCGGTCTACGCGCTGATCTTCCTCGCCTTCGACATGGAGATGATCTTCATGTACCCGTGGGCGGTCGTCTTCGCCGACATCGGCATGAGCGCCTTCCTCGACATGCTGGTCTTCATCGCGCTCCTGTCGGCTGGCATCGCCTACGCCTGGGGCATGGGCGGGCTGCGATGGGAGTAGCGGCGGCCTTGGCGGTCCTGGGCGCCCTGCTCGGGGGGGCTGCCCTGACGCTCGCGGTCGAGCACGCGTTCGTTCGCATCGACCGGGAGGCCGGCCCGGCGCGGCACACCGAGCTGCGGCACAACCTCCAACTGCCCAACGCCGACCGATGGCTGCTGCCGGCCGGTCCGGTCGTGGCGCTCGCGGGCGTCGCGCTCGCCATGGTCGTGCTGCCCCTCGGCCCCGGGTTGATCGGGAGGGACCTCGGCATCGGCCTCTTCTACGTCATCGTCGTCGTGGATTTCGTGGTGCTGGGCCTGGCTCTCGCCGGCTGGGGCGCGAATACCCCCGAGGGGGTCGAGGCATGCTACCGCATCGTCGCCCAGCTCGTGGCGTACGTCGTGCCGCTCGGGCTCGCCTACGTCGGCGTGATCATGATGGCCCGTTCGTTGTCGACCGTGGCGGTGGTCGACGCGCAGCGCGGCCTCTGGTTCGTCGTCCTGCAGCCCTTGGGCTTCCTGCTCTACGTCGTCACCGGGCTGATGCAGTCGTATCGCGCCCCGTTCCTGGAGCCGTTCGCGGCCTCGCTGGGCGGCGGCGTGCTCGGTGTCGCTGGCGGCTGGTCCGCGCTCGTCTGGCGGGTAGCGCTCGCCGGCGTGCTCCTGGTCGTCGCCGCGGTCGGGGCGGTGCTCTATCTGGGAGGTCCCTCGGGTCCCTGGCTCCCGGGATGGGCCTGGATGCTCGCGAAGACGTACGGCCTGATGGCGCTGATGCTCGGGCTCGGGCGCCTCGTTCGCCCGCTCTCGACGGCGGAGACGCTGGCCCTCTCCTGGAAGATCCTGATCCCGCTCGGCCTCGTCAACGTGCTCCTCGTCGGCGGCCTGATCCTCCTCGGGGTGGGGCCCGGCGCATGATGGCCGCCTTCGATATCCTTGCCTTCGGGGCCTGCTCCTTCGTCGCCGTCGCCGGCGCGCTCGGCATGGCGACGACGATGAGTATGTTCCGCTCCGGCATCTTCCTGATGGCCTCGTTCATCGGCGTCGCCGGCCTGTTCATCCTGCTGTCGGCCGACCTGATCGGGCTGCTCCAGGTCATGATGTACATCGGGGGCTTCCTCGTCATGATCCTGTTCATGGTGCTGGTCATGCACGATCCCGGCGGGGCGATGATGGCCGGCATGGAGCTGTCCCCGCTGGAGCGCTGGTTCAGCAAGGGCCTGGTGCCGCGCGACGAGGCCACAAGCGCGGGACAGGACGACCCTGCGAGCGGCGAGGGCCGCAGCCACGCCGGGAACCGGCACGAGGGCCATGCCATGCCGCACGGCGAGGGACGGCACGGCCACGCGCGCGACCACGGGGGTGGTGCCATGCCACACGGCGCCCACGGCGGACATGCGGAGCACCGGCACGCAGACCACCAGCACGGGGATGGCGGCCACGGCGGAATGGACATGTCCATGGTGACGCCCGTGCGCCCCCTCGCGGCCTGGCTCGCAGCCGCCGCCGGGGTCGTCCTAGTGGGCATGCTGTTCCTGCGGCCGGCTTGGCCCGTGACCGACGCGGTACCGGATCCCGACTCGGCCCGGCGGGTCGGCAACCTTCTCATGGACAAGTACATGGTCGCTTTCGAGGGCGCAGGCTTCCTGATCCTGATCGGCATCTTCGGCGCCGTGCTGCTTGCCCGGCCCTCGACCCACCCGGACGACCCCTCGCGCGCCGCAAAGGCCGCCGTCGACGCGAAGCCGGAGGCCATCCGGGACGACCGATTGGCTCCGCTCGCGGAAGCGGGCGGCGCGCCCGAACCGGAGCACCACGGGAGCCACCACGGACACGAGGACCACGTCGGATGACCGTGCCGCTGACCGCCTATCTCGTCGTCGCCGCGCTCCTGTTCGCCATCGGCGTCTACACCGTCGTCGCCCAGCGCTCGGCGGTCATGGTCCTGATGGGGGTCGAGGTGCTCCTCAACGCCATCGGCCTGAACGTCGTCGCGTTCTGGCGCTTCACCGCGCCGACCGACTACTCCGCGCAGGTCCTCGCCATCCTGGTCGTCACCGTGGGGGCTATCGAGATGGCCATCGGTCTCGCCCTCGTACTGCTGCTCTACCGGCAGCGCCGGACCGTCGAGGTCGACGCCTACACCGACCTGAACGGATGACGGCGCTCCTGGCCATCCCCCTCCTGCCGCTCCTCGCGGCAGTCACGGCCCTCGCCGCCGGCCGGCGCCTGCCATGGGGCGGCGGCGAACTCGTGGTCGCCGGGGTCGCCCTCTCCCTCGTCGCGCTCGCGCTGGTCCCGACCGGGGCAACGATGACCGTGAGCTGGTTCGAGAGCGGGGACTACCGGCTGACCGTCGGGCTCGCGGCGACCCCTCTCACCCGGTTCGTCGCGATGGTCGTCGCCGGCGTCGCCGTATGCGTCGCCACCTACGGGGTCGGCTACATGGGCGGCCGCCCGGACCGGCCCCGCTTCTTCGCCGAACTCGGCCTGTTCGTAGGGGCCATGCTGGCCCTCGTCCTGGCGAACTCCCTCGCGCTCCTGTTCGCGGCCTGGGAGATGGTCGGTTTGGCGTCCTTCCTGCTGATCGGCTTCGAGCACGACGCGCCGGGGGCCGCCGGTGCAGCCTCCAAGGCGTTCCTGATGACGAGGGCCGGCGACGTCGGCCTCCTGCTCGGATGGTTGCTGGCGCTCGCAGCCACGGGGACCACGGACATTGGCGCTCTCGCCGGGGCCGTCGAGGCGGGCAGGGTCGCTCCCGGCGCGGTGACCGCGATGGCGCTCCTCATGCTCGCCGCCGCGCTCGGCAAGAGCGCCCAGCTGCCGTTCTCCGCGTGGCTCCCCGACGCAATGGTCGGGCCCACCCCGGTCTCGGCCCTGCTGCATTCGGCCACCATGGTCGCCGCCGGCGTGTTCCTCGTCCTTCGCCTCGACGCGGTCTTCGCCGCGGCCCCGCTCGCGATGGCTGCCCTGTTCTGGGTCGGTGCGGTCACGGCGGTCTTCGCGGCGCTCGTCGCGACCGCCGAGGCGGACCTGAAGCGGGTGCTCGCCTGGTCCACCTGCTCCCAACTCGGAGAGATGATGGTCGCGCTCGGCCTCGGCGGCGCCCGCGCCGCGGCCTTCCACCTCGCGGTGCATGCGGCCTTCAAGTCAACCCTGTTCCTCGCGGCGGGCATCGTGCAGGAGCGGGCGGGCACGCGCGCGCTCGACCGCCTGGGCGGCCTTTTCCGCGCCCTGCCCCTCGCGGGAGCCGCCTTCCTCGTCGCGGCCCTCGCACTCGCCGGCGTTCCGCCGCTCTCCGGATTCTGGAGCGAGGAGGGCATCCTCGCCGTCGCGTCGCAACACGGTCCGGGGGCGGGGGCGCTCGTTGTGCTGCTCGTCCTTCTCGGCGGGACCTACATCGGTCGCGCGGGGACCGCAGCCTTCCTAGGCCGGCGCCGAGACCGGGCCGGGACCGGCAAGACCGCCTGGACGATGCGCGCGGGCACGCTCGCGCTGGCGCTCGCCGCGGCGGTACTCGGCTGGCTGCTGGCCGGCAGCCTCGGCGCCCTCCTGCCGATCGAGGCCGACCCCGGGGCGGAGGTCTCCTGGCGGAACCTCGGCATCGCGGCCGGCCTCCTCGGCCTCGGCATCGGGGTTGCCAGGGGAAGGGGCGGATCACCCGCGCTCGGCCCGTGGCCGGCTCGGCTCGCCGCCGGGCTTTCGGCGGCCACGGCGGCCCCGGCACGCTGGACGACGCAGCTCGCCCGGCGCCTCGGACCCCTTGAGGACGCGCTCGACGCGGCAGCCCGACGCGTCGCCGGGTGGACCTGGGGCGCCGGCGAGGCGGCCGGTCGCATCGAGGTGCGCGGCTTCGCACGCCTGGGGGACGGGCTCGCGGCTTGGCTGGCCGCCGGGGGCGAGCAGCTCCGCGCGCTCCAAGCCGGCCGCCTCTACCTCTACACGCTCGGCCTGTTCGCCTGGGCCACGGCCGCCCTGGCGGCCGGCGCCCTCCTGCTCTGGCCCTGAACCCGAGTTGACCCGATGCTCACGGCGACGATCTTCCTCCCCCTCCTGACGGGCCTCGTCGTGCTGGCGTTGCCGCGCGGCCGCCCGGGTCTCGCGCGTCACGTCGCTCTCGGCGGCGCGATCCTGACGCTCGCCGCGGCGCTGGCGCTCTGGGCCGGATTCGAGCCAGGGGGAGGCCTGCAATGGCGGGCGACCCTGCCGTGGATCCCGTCGGTCGGGGCGGCGTACGACGTCGCCGTCAGCGGCCTCTCCCTGTCGCTGATCCTGCTCACCGCCCTCCTGCTCACGGTGGTGATGGTCTACGTGCTGGGCGAGCACGACCGGGCGCACGCCCACGCCTTCCTCTTCCTCCTGCTCGCGACCGGGCTGATCGGATTGTTCGCGGCGCAGGACCTGCTGCTGTTCTACCTGTTCTTCGAGGTCGGCCTGGTACCGATGTACTTCATCGTCGGCATCTGGGGCGGGGAGCGGCGGCGGTACGCGGCGCTCAAGTTCTTCCTCTACACCCGCGCCGGCAGCCTCGCCATGCTGCTCGGTTTCCTCGCCCTCTACCTCGCCATGGAGCCCCACACCTTCTCGCTTCCGGCCATCGTCCAGGCGCGGCCGCTGGACCGGACCCCGCTCGCGGGCGGCCTCGTCTTCCTGGCCCTCCTCCTCGGGTTCGGGGTGAAGCTCCCGGTGGTGCCGCTGCACAACTGGTTGCCCGACGCGCATGTCGAGGCGCCGACCGAGGGCAGCGTCGTGCTGGCCGGTCTCCAGCTCAAGATGGGCGGCTACGGCATGCTCGCCGTCCTCCTGCCGGTCCTGCCGGAAACCGCCTCCCGGTTCGGCTGGCTCCTCGTCGCGCTGGCGCTCGCCTCGCTCCTTCACGGCGCCCTGGCGGCGCTGGCGCAGTCCGACATGAAGCGGCTCGTCGCCTACACCTCCGTCAACCATATGGGCTTCGTCACGCTCGGCGTCGCGGTGGCGGCGCTGGCCGGCAACGAGGGCGTGCGCCGGCTGGCGCTCAACGGCGCCGCCGTGCAGATGGTCAGCCACGGCTTCCTGACCGGCGGCATGTTCCTGCTCGTGGGCATGCTCCAGCACCGCGCCGGCACGCGGGAACTCGCCCGCTTCGGCGGCCTGATCGGCGCGATGCCGGCCTTCAGCGGGCTGTTCGGCCTGCTCGCCTTCGGCTCGCTCGGGCTCCCGGGCCTGTCCGGCTTCATCGCGGAGTTCCAGGCCATCGGCGCCGCCCTGCAGCTCTCCGCCTGGGTCGCCGCGCTCGCCGTCCTCGCGCTCGTCGTGACGACCGCGGTCTACCTCCGGTTGATGACGGGCCTGCTGATGGGTCGGGCGCCGCCCGACATGCCGGCGCTGCCGCCCCTCACGGCGGCCGAGGCGGGCGCGGCGGGGGCGCTCGCGGCCCTGGCGGTCGGCATCGGCGTCCTGCCGGCCGTCCTCGTCGCGCTGCTCGACGGCACGACCGCAGCCCTGGCGCACCTTCCATGACCGGCGGGCAGACGATGGGCGGCTGCATGGATCTCGGCGCCGTCGCGCCCGAGATGGTCCTGGCGGGAAGCGCCCTCGCGCTGGTCCCGGTTGCCGGCTGGGTCCGGGGCCGGTGGCGCCGCCTGCCCGCCGCCGTCGCGCTCCTCGCCCTGCTCGTCGCGATGGGCCTGACCGCGCCGATGCTGACGGCCCCGCCGCGCGAGGCCTTCTGCGGCACCTACGCCGTCGATCCGTTCCGGGGCTTCTACCAGTTGGTCATCGAGGCCGGCGCCCTGGTGAGCCTGCTCGCGCTCGGGTCCCACTTCCGCGGGAGCGAGCAGGAACCGCACCACCCGGTCGCGCTGCTCATGGCGACCGTCGGTGGCATGGGGCTCACGGCGGCGACGGATCTCGGCCTCATCATCCTGTTCCTGCAGATGGTGAGCTTCCCCTCCTACCTGCTCGTCCTGCTCGTGCGGAGCGACGGACCGGCCCAGGAGGCGACGCTCAAGTACTTCCTCTACGGCGCCGCCGCGCTGGCGGTGATGGCCTACGGCCTCACCTTCCTGTTCGGCCTCACCGGCAGCCTGAACCTGCGGGCCATTGGGGCGGGGTTGGCCGGCGCCGACCGGGCCTGGGTGGCGCTGGCCTTCGGCTTGGTCCTCGTCGGCTACGGCTTCGAGATGACGCTGGTGCCGTTCCACGTCTGGGCCCCGGACGTGTTCCAGGGCGGGACGGCCCCCGCCTCGGGCTTCGTCTCGGTCGTGCCGAAGGTGGCAGCCTTCGCCGGCCTCATCCGCTTCCTGCTGGCAGCGATGCCGGACGGCCTCGCCGCCTGGCCGACCGTGCTCGCGCTCCTGGCCGCCGCGACGATGACCTTCGGCAACCTGGTGGCCCTCCGCCAGGCGAGCCTGAAGCGCCTGCTGGCCTATTCGAGCATCGCCCAGGCCGGCTACGTGCTGATGGGGGTTGCGGTGGCCGGGCAGGCCCCGGACGCCCTGCCGGCCATAGGCTATTACCTCGCGGCCTATCTCCTGATGAACCTCTCGGCGTTCGCGGTGGTCGCGCAGGTCGAGCGCATGACCGGGAGCGACGCCCTCGCCGCGATCCGCGGCCTCGGACGGCGGGCGCCGGGGCCAGCGGCGGCGCTGGCGCTCGCCCTCCTGTCGCTCGCGGGCGTCCCGCCGTTGGCGGGCTTCGCCGGCAAGGTCTTCCTGCTCGTGGCCGCCATCGAGGGCGGCTTCGCTTGGCTGGCCGTGGTGGCCGCCGCCAACATGGCGGTGGCGCTGTTCTACTACGCGGCCGTCATCGCGGAGACGTACTTCAGGGACCCGGACCGTGCCGAGGGGCCGGCATCCGGCTCCGGCTACGCATGGGCGCTCGGCTTGTGCACGGCAGGGACGCTGGGCCTCGGCATCGCGCCGGGCCTGGGGCGCGGGCTGGCACAGCTCGGCGCGACGCTGCTGCGGTAGGAGCGGCCGTGCCGGAGGGTGAGGGAGGTGCCGCCTCCCAGGGGCGCCCGGCCATGCGGGATGGCGTCGTCGCGCGGGGCCGGACGCCTTCTCGCGAGGCTCCGGCGCTCGCCGGCTTCGCTCAGGCCGCCCGAACGGTCCGGTCGCGCGCCGACCTCTCCGTCGCGTGATCCCCATGCCCCGCCGGCCTGAGGGCCTTGGTGACCTCCTCGAAGCGCGCGCTCGCGTCGGACCAGGCCTGGGCGAAGTCGAACAGCTCGCGCATGGCCGGGGCGATCTCCTTGTAGGCGGCCAGGGCTGCGACGAGCGCGCCGAGCGAGAGCTGACCCTGCACGACGAGGTAGCCGCCGATCGAGAAGAAGAAGAACGGGGTGAGGTTTGAGGTGTAGTTGTAGAGGCCCTTGAGCCGGCCCTTCAGGTCGTTGATCTCGATGCGCACCCCCTCAAGCTTCCGGGCCTGCCGCATCTGCCGGCTCAGGTCGGAGGGCTCGCACGCCTCGCGGCCGGCCTGCCGCGCGAGCGCGGGAGCGGTGAGGAGCGCCCCCAGCTCCCGCGTGGCATGCACCCTTTGCCGGACCTTCGCGTTCAACCGCCCCTGCAACCGCGGCAGGATACTCAGCTGGACCGGCAGCATGATCAGGGCTGCCATGGCCAGGGCGGCGTTCTGCAGGAGGAGGAACACGATGCTGGTCACGAGCGTGCCACCTTGGACGAGCGGCACCACCACTAGGCTGCCGCCGAAGTAGCCGATGGGCTCGATCTCCTGGACCGCGACGGCGGCTAGCGTGGCCCCCCGTTCGGGGGAGCGCTCGCCGCGCGCGCGACGGACGACGGCGAGGCGGAGGCGGCGCACGAGGCGCTCGTTCACGCGCCCCCGGACCCGACTGACCGCGTACTTGGCGAGACCGCTGAGCGTGAGCACGGCCAGGTAGCTGGCGCACAGCGCGAACAGCAGCTCGATGCGGCCCAGATGGAGGCCGACGAAGGCCATCTTCGGGTGACCGTCGCCCGCGTCATCGGCAAGGGCGTGGTTGATGATGTGCTTGGGGATCTCAAGGAGGAGCCAGGCCGCCGGCAGCGTCAGGACGGAGAGGAGCACGAGACGGACCTGCAGCCGCGACGTCGCACGCACGACGTAGGACTCCAGCCGCGCCGCCACGGCCGGACGAGAGCTCGGCCGTCCCGGCTCGTCCATGGCCGCGGCGGGTGGCGGAAGCGCCGCCATCCCGCGGGTGCGATGCCACCGGGCGGCGGCCCAGCGCAGGCCCGACCGGGCAGCGAGCCAAGCGGTCCAGCCAGGCGCCACGACGAGGACCAGGACGGTGACGAGGTCCACCCACCAGTGGGTGCGGGTGTGGTCGAGGCCCAACGTCTGATGGATCAGGTCGTGGATGATTGGCGGGGTAAGCAACGGGTACTCCTGGCGACAAGGCTCTGGCGGTTGTTCGGGCAGAAGGGCGCAGCGCGCCTAGCCCGAATACCTCCGAATAGGCTAAGGCCTGCCTCTCCCGGGAACGCCGGAGGGGCGTCCGGCAGAACGAAGGCCGATCACGTTGGCTCCCTTTCCGCGGCCCGCCCGCATGCCTGGCGTAACGGCCAAGCTCTGGACGGCGTAGGCTACCGCGAACCGCAGCGCGGCCGTTCCCGACCGGGCGATTTGGGGACCAGCCCCTTCAGCCCGGTCTGGAACCGCCAGGACTGACGACGAGCGTTCGTGCATCGTCCGCGACGATGCGGACAACAGCCAACGCGTCGCGGCCGCGCTCTCCAAGCGTCCCGTAGAGGCCGGCCGCCTCGGGCTCCCTACGGACGCGTAGGGCTTCGTCGATGATGCGATGCCACTCCGGCTGGAAGGTGATCAACCCATACAGGCCGGCGTTGCTCTTCGAGGGTACGACCCCGGTTGCGAGTACGTAATGGAGCCGGCACATACCGAGGACGAACCGTTCGACCCCGTCCGCCGCGAGGAGTGTCTCGTCCGCCATATCGGGTCCGAGCCATATGCCCCAGCATCCATTGGCGCTGGCCAGGGCCCATCGTTCGAGATGGGCCGCACCACGCCAGAGCCCGGTGCCCGCGCAGAGTGGACCGCGAACGGTGACTGCGCTGGCCCTTAGGACGCTCCAAGTGAGCGGATGCTGGTCGTGGCACCCGGACTCGAAAAGTCGCCCCCGCTGGACGCAGGGGCTGTTCGGGACGGCAAGCGGGCCGGCCCGCAGGTCGTTCCAGGTCAGGTAGATGCCGTCGAGCGCCGGGGCCGGCCAACCGAGCGCGAGGTCGGCGTGGGCCTCGGCGAGGGCGGCCAGCTCCCCCCCGCCCCGGGCGAGCCAGGGACACCGCCACGAAATTCACGTCGCTGAGCGGGGGCCGGAAGTCGCCCATGGCGGCGGAACCGACGAGGTACAAGGCCTCGACGAACTCCGGGACGACGGCATCGACCAGGGCGAGGTAGGCGTCCGCGACGCCGAGTGCGAGCGGGTGCGTGGTCACGGTCTCCACGGGCTCATGCGGTTGCTCGGAGGGGGAGGGGGCACGTCCCCGGCTTCGACTGCGCCGGGCCTGCACGCCGCGGGTTGGGCGAGGTCCGTCGGCGAAGGATGGCGATGCGCAGGTCACGGCCGCGTCTCAGCCGAACCGCGCCGCGCGCAGGCGCAGGGCGTTGCCGATCACGCTGACCGACGAGAGCGCCATCGCGGCCGCCGCGATGACCGGCGAGAGAAGGATGCCGAGGAACGGGTAGAGCAGTCCGGCGGCGACCGGCACGCCCAGCGCGTTGTAGATGAAGGCGAAGAACAGGTTCTGGCGGATGTTGCGCATCGTTGCCCGGGACAGGCCCCGGGCCCTGACGATGCCGAACAGGTCCCCGCGGAGCAGCGTAACGCCCGCGCTCTCGATGGCCACGTCGGCGCCGCCGCCCATCGCTATGCCCACGTCCGCCGCGGCTAGGGCCGGCGCGTCGTTGACTCCGTCACCAGCCATCGCCACGACCGCGCCGTGACCCTGGAGCGTCCTGACCACCTCCGCCTTGCGGTCGGGAAGAATCTCGGCCTCGACCTCGTCGATGCCGAGCGCCTTGGCGACGAACTCGGCCGTCGTCCGGCTGTCGCCGGTCAACATGACGATGCGCAACCCTTCCTCCCGAAGCCGTCGGAGGGCCTCGAACGTGCTCGTCTTGATGGGGTCCTCGATGGCGATGACGCCGGCCGGCTTCCCGCCCACGGCGACGAGGACCGCCGTCGCGCCTCGGCTCCGCACCTTCTCGGCCCGCGCCTGGAGAAGCGCCACGTCCGTCGCATGCTCCTCCAGGAAACGCGCGTTGCCGATGGCTACGCGACGCCCCTCGACCGTGCCGAGCGCCCCCTTGCCGGTCGGTGCCTCGAAGTCGGACGCCACGGCGCCCGGGACGACGCGCGCGTCCGCGGCCCGGACGATGGCGAGGGCCAGGGGATGCTCGCTCGCGCGTTCGACCGCGGCGGCGAGGCGCAGCACGTCGGCGTCCGTGAAACCGGGGGCCGGGAGCACGCCGGTGACCTTGGGCCTGCCCTCGGTTAGGGTCCCGGTCTTGTCGATGACGAGCGTGTCGACCTTCTCCAACCGCTCCAGGGCCTCGGCGTTCTTGACCAGCACCCCGTCCCGGGCGCCGCGACCGACCCCGACCATGATCGACATCGGCGTCGCCAGGCCGAGGGCGCAGGGGCAGGCGATGATGAGGACCGCGACCGCCCCGAGGAGCGCGTAGGTGAAGCGTGGCTCCGGCCCGAAGGCCATCCAGGCGACGAAGGCGAAGGCGGCGACGGAGATGACCACGGGGACGAACCAGGCCGCCGCATCGTCCACCAGGCGCTGGACGGGCGCGCGCGAGCGCTGGGCCTCGGCGACCATCGCGACGATGCGGGCCAGCGTGGTCTCGGACCCGACTCGCGTTGCGCGCATGACGAAGCCCCCGGTCGTGTTCAGGCTCCCGCCCACCACGAGGGAACCGGGCTCCACCGAGACGGGGAGAGGCTCGCCGCTGATCATCGACTCCTCCACCGCCGAGCGCCCTTCGACGACCTCGCCGTCGACCGGCACCTTCTCGCCGGGCCGGACGCGCAGGTGGTCCCCGACAGCCACCGCCGAGACGAGCACCTCCTCGTCGGCCCCTCCCGTCCCGAGACGCAGGGCCTTCTGCGGGGCGAGGTCGAGCAGCGCCCGGATCGCGCCCGAGGTGCGCTCGCGGGCCCCGTGTTCCAGCACCTGCCCGAGCAGCACCAGGACGGTGATGACCGCCGCGGCCTCGAAGTAGGCCGGCACCGCCCCGTCATGGCCGCGCAGGCCTTCGGGGAAGAGCCCCGGCGCCACGGTCGCGGCGACGCTGTAGAGGTAGGCCGCGCCGGTCCCGAGGGCGATGAGGGTGAACATGTTGAGGCGGCGGTTCACCAGCGACTGCCAGCCCCGCTCGAAGAACGGCCACCCCGCCCAGAGGACGACCGGCGAGGCGAGCAGCAACTGGACCCAGTTCGAGGTTTGCAGGCCGAGGCGGTCGACGAGGCCGGTCAGATGTCCCCCCATCTCCAGGGCGAAGACGGGCAGGGTCAGGACGAGGCCGACCCAGAAGCGGCGGCTCATGTCCTTGAGCTCGGCGTTCTCGACCGGACCGCTCGTCGGCGTGAGCGGCTCCAGCGCCATCCCGCAGATCGGGCAGCTGCCCGGTCGGTCGCGGCGGATCTCCGGGTGCATCGGACAGGTGTAGATCGCCCCGCCAGGGGCTTCCGGTGGCCCTTTGTCAGCCGCCAGGTAGCGTGCCGGCTCGGCCACGAACTTCGCGCGGCAGCCCGCCGAGCAGAAGTGGTAGGTCGCGTGCTCGTGCTCGGCATGGTGGGGCGTGACCGAAGGGTCGACCTGCATGCCGCAGACGGGGTCCGTCGCGGTTTCCCCGGCAGCGCACGCCGCGCCGTGGCCGTGACGGTTCCCGTGGGCATGGTGCGCGTGGTGGGCGTGGGCCATGGGTTCAGACCTCCAAGCTGCCGCCGACGGCGGGCGGGACCGGGCTGGAGCGGACGTTCACGTGGCTTGCTCCGACAGGTTCTCAGCCGCCGCGCATGATGCGGTCGATGCGCGCCCCGATGCCGCGGACACGCGCCGCATGCTCGGCCCACAGGCGCCGAGCGATTGCCGAACGGGGATCGCTTTCCGTGAGGCGTGCCGCGGAAACCCCGCGGACGCTCCCCCGGAAGGAGGGTGAGGCGGTCCCGGCGAGGGAAGCGTCGGTCGCCGCGAGGCGGACCCGCACCCGCTGGCAGTACGTGGCGGAGCGCGGGCTCATCCGCTCCTCGCCGTGACCGGCCCTGTACTTCATCAGCGTGCGGCAGAGATCGCCCTTCGTGAGCTTCCAAGCTTGTGCGAGGTAGGCGACGCCGAAGCGGACGTTGGTCGCGGGATCGAGGAGGGCCCCGGCGGGACCCGTGTGACCGAGCATGGCCGCGGTCGTCGGCCGGACCTGCATCAGTCCGAGCTCGCCGACCCCGCCGACCGCGCCGGCATCGTACCCGCTCTCCACGTACGCGACGGCATCGGCGATGGCCGGGGGCACTCCGCGCGCTTCGGCCTCGCGCGCGAGCATCCGCCGATAGCTGGCCTGATCCGACGCCGTGCGAGCCGCATCGCCCGCGGATGACGTTACGGTAGGGGCGGACGCGCCCCCGACGGCGACCGCCGGGGATGAAAGGAGGAGTGCCGCGCACGGGACGAGGAACAGCCGGGGACGAGGCAGGACGAGGGCGCCCGGCACCCCCCCTCGCATGCCGGCGGCCGCTTCCGCGGACAGGGACGCCGCCCTCGTCGGGGATGATTGCCTCATCGCGGCTTCCGGAAGCGCGCGATCCCGAAGGGCGGCAGCTTCATCTCGGACATCGAGCGCATGCCGGTCGCGGTCATCCGTGGGTTCCCTTTGGGGGTGAGTCCGTGGGCGGGCGGGGTTTGGTTACAGGGCTCGCGCATCACCGCCC
>NZ_SRLB01000018.1 GCF_004745635.1 Methylobacterium nonmethylotrophicum
TGGACGAACATGTCGAACTCCTCGAACGACCCCGAGTCGAGGAGGAGCTCGATGCGCTCGCGCGCCGTGAGCTTGCCGCGCTTGTGCTGCGCCGCCACCCGGCTCTCGCCGCCGCCGACCCGGGCCTGCGCGCGCCGCTGGTCGAGCCGTTCGAGGATGTCCTTCATGCTGTCGCCCGTTCCTGAAGAAAAGTGGCGCGCCCGCCGGGAGGCTCGGCCCCGGGACGGCGCTCGGCCCGGAGAGTCCAGGCCCGGAGGCTTGGCCGTGCCTGCGGCCTTAGCACGCGCCGGGGCCGTGCGAAAACTCGGTCTTTTCGGGCGGGAAAAGGGCGGCCCGGGCCGGAACGCGAAGGGCCGCGCCCTCCCCCCAGGGGACGGCGCGGCCCTCGATGCCGGCGGAGACGGGCGGTCCACCGTTCCGGGCGCGTCTGTCTTCAGAGCGCGTCCTGGCCGGGCTCCTGCTCGCGGGCAAGGCGCAGCAGGTTCTGGCCGTAATTGGTCTTGGCGAAGAGCTGGCCGCGGGCCACGACCTGCTCGCGGTTGATGAAGCCCTGCGTGTAGGCGATCTCCTCCAGGCAGGCGACCTGCATGCCCTGCCGGTGCTGGATCACCCGCACGAACTCGCCGGCCTCGAGCAGGTTGTCGTGGGTCCCGGTATCGAGCCAGGCATAGCCGCGGGACATGCACTCGACGTGGAGCTGACCGCGGTCGAGATAGGCCTGGTTGACGTCGGTGATCTCGAGCTCGCCGCGGGGCGAGGGCTTCACCGCCGCCGCGATGTCGAGCACGTGGTTGTCGTAGAAGTACAGCCCAGTCACCGCCCAGGGCGATTCCGGGTTCTTCGGCTTCTCGACGAGCTTGGTGGCGCGGCCCTCCTTGTCGAGCGTGACGACCCCGTAGGCCTCCGGATGGTCGACGTGGTAGGCGAACACCGTGGCGCCGGTCTCGCGGGTGCGGGCCTTCTTCAGGAGCTGGCGCATGCCGGCGCCGAAGAACAGGTTGTCGCCGAGCACCAGGGCGACCGGATCGTTGCCGACGAACTCGCGCCCGATGATGAAGGCCTGGGCCAGTCCCTCCGGCTTGGGCTGCAGCGCGTAGGAGATCTTGATCCCGAACTGCTCGCCGGTGCCGAACAGGCGCTTGTAGTTGTCGATGTGCTCCGGCGACGAGATCAGCAGGATGTCGCGGATCCCGGCCAGCATCAGCACCGAGACCGGGTAGTAGATCATCGGCTTGTCGTAGACCGGCAGCAGCTGCTTGTTGATCGCCAGCGTCGCCGGGTGCAGCCGCGTGCCGGATCCGCCGGCGAGCACGATGCCCTTCATGATGTGATACTCCTCTAGAGCATTTTCCGACGAAGTGGACGCCGGTTCGTCGAAGAAAATGCGGCAAATTAAAGACTTAGAGCACCATCCGATCGCACCGCGATCGGATGGTGCTCTAGGCTTGCTTCGCCGCGGGACCGATCAGCTGGTCCAGGATGTCGTCGAGGGCCGCCTGCCACGGGCGCGGCGTGACGCCGAAGGCGCGGGTCAGGGTCTCGGTCGAGAGCTCGGAATTGGCCGGCCGCGTGACCGGGGTCTTGAAGGCCGTGCTCGGGATCGGCGCGACCGGCACCGCGCGGGCGCCGCGCGCGCCTGCGCCCGCCATGATGGCGACCGCGAAGTCGTACCAGGTCGTCGCGCCGGCATTGACGCAGTGATAGGTGCCGGCGGGCGCCGCCGCGTCCTCGGCGAAGCGCAGCGCGATCCGCACCAGGGTCGCGGCGAGGTCGCCGGCGGAGGTCGGGCAGCCGCGCTGGTCGTCGACCACCGTCAGCGTGTCGCGCTCGCCGGCGAGCCGCAGCATCGTCTTGACGAAGTTCGCCCGGTGCGGGCTCACCACCCAGGCCGTGCGCACCACCGCGTGGCGCGGGTTGCCGGTGCGCACCGCCATCTCGCCGGCGGCCTTGCTGGCGCCGTAGACGCTGACCGGGTGCACCGGCGCGTCGGCCGCGTAGGCCCCGGTGCCGGTCCCGTCGAAGACGTAGTCGGTCGAGACGTGGATCAGCGGAATGCCGGCCTTCGCGGTCTCCGCCGCCAGGTAGGCGGGCGCCAGCGCGTTGAGCCGCCAGGCCGCCGCGACGTCGCTCTCCGCCTTGTCGACCGCCGTGTAGGCCGCGGTGTTGATCACCGCCGCGAACGGCCGCTCGGCAACCGCGCGGGCGACCGCCGCCTCGTCGGTGATGTCGAGGGCCTCCCGGGTCGGAGCGTGGATCGCCACGCCCTCGCCCCAGCTCTGCCGCTGCAACTCGGTGCCGACCTGCCCGCCGCCGCCGAGGACGAGAATCTCGCGGATCATCGGCTCACTCCCCCGTCAGGCCGAGGCGCTCGCCGGAATAGCGGCCCTCGCGGATCGGGCGCCACCAGGACTCGTTGTCGAGGTACCAGCGCACCGTGTCCTCGAGCGCCTGCTCGAAGGTGCGGGTCGGCTTGTAGCCGACCTCGGCCTCCGCCTTGCTCGGGTCGATGGCGTAGCGCCGGTCGTGGCCGGGACGATCGGTGACGAACTGGATCAGGCGCTCGTGCGGGCCGGCTCCGGGGCGCAGGCGGTCGAAGATCGCGCAGAGCGTCTTCACCACCTCGAGGTTGTTGCGCACCGAGCGGCCGCCGAGGAGGTAGGTCTCGCCGACCCGGCCCTTCTCCAGCACGGCGACCAGGCCGCGGGCGTGATCCTCGACGTGGATCCAGTCGCGCTCGTTCTGGCCGTCGCCGTAGACCGGCAGGTTCTTGCCCTCCAGGGCATTGAGGATCATCAGCGGGATCAGCTTCTCGGGGAAGTGCCGCGGCCCGTAATTGTTCGAGCAGTTGGTCACGAGCACCGGCAGGCCGTAGGTCTCGTGCCAGGCCCGCGCCAGGTGGTCGGAGGCCGCCTTCGAGGCCGAGTAGGGCGAGCGCGGGTCGTAGCGGCTCTCCTCGGTGAAGAAGCCGCCTGGGGGCAGGGAGCCGTAGACCTCGTCGGTCGAGACGTGGAGGAAGCGGAACCCGTCGCGTTCCGCGCCCGACAGCGTGTTGTAGTAGGCGCGGGCGGCCTCCAGCATCACCTGGGTGCCGACCACGTTGGTGCGGATGAAGGCGCCCGGGCCGGTGATCGAGCGGTCGACGTGGCTCTCGGCGGCCAGATGCATCACGGCCTGCGGACGGAACTCGGAGAACAGGCCCGAGACCGCCTCGTGGTCGCAGATGTCGGCTTCGGCGAAGCGGTGCCGGTTGTTGCCCTTGAGCGGCATCAGCGAGATCGGGTTCGCCGCGTAGGTGAGCGCGTCGAGGGTGAGGACCTCGTGGCCGAGGTCTTGGACCAGGTGCAGGACCACGGCCGAGCCGATGAAGCCGCAGCCGCCCGTGACGAGGATGCGCATGGGATGGATGATCTCCGAAAAGGGGTGGGGCCCGCGGGCGTTCAGAACAGCGGCGGCAGGTCGGCGAGGCGGGGCGCGACCTTGTCCTTGGCGGAGAGCTGGGCCTCGGCCTCGCTCACCGGCCAGTCGATGCCGAGATCGGGGTCGTTCCAGAGCACGGCGCCGTCCGCTTGCGGGTTGTAGACGCCGCCGGCGACCTTGTAGGCCACCATGGTGTCCGGCTCGAGGGTGCAGAAGCCGTGGCCGAAGCCGATCGGCACGTAGAGCTGGTGGCCGTTCTCGGCATCGAGCCGGGCGGCGACGTGGCGGCCATAGGTCGGCGAGTCCCGCCGCAGGTCGACCGCAACGTCGAGGATCGCGCCGGCGAGCACCCGGATCAGCTTGGCCTGGGCGAAGGGATGGCGCTGGAAGTGCAGGCCGCGGACGGTGCCGACCTGCGCCGAGAAGGACTGGTTGTCCTGGATGAAATGATCCTCGACCCCGTTCGCCGCCAGGATGTCGGCCCGGTAGGTCTCCGAGAACCAGCCGCGGGCATCGCCGTGCCGCTTCGGAACCACGAGCTTGACCGCCGGTATTGCCTGATCGATGACCTGCATCGCTGCCCACCTTCCGATATCGCGCGACCTGACGAATGCGGGGCTGATGCCCGGCAATCATGGCACAACGGCGTCGGCCGGACCTGCCGAGGCCGCCATGCCCGCAGCCTCTACTTCGTCGGCGCGTGGTGGGCAAGGTCGGAGGCCGGACCGGCGCGATCGGATCAGACGAGCCGCAATAGGCGCCCGTACAGCCACATCCCTTGACGAGAGAGCGGAACGCTATCGGCCGCCCGCGATTTCGGAACTTGGGGGCAAATATTTGGTACGGCACGCATCGAGCGTCCGACGATCAAGCACTTACGTCGGCCGGAGGGCACGATATCGCTCTGCGCCGTGGCGAGACCGTCAGTTGCGATCGTGACAACCGGTCTGTTGCACCAAAGCATCACTTGCGACGCTTCGATGCCTGCCATCGGCTGCCCGCGCCGTGCCGCCGCCCCATCCTCGACCATGGTCGAGGATGGGAGAGGACTCACGCGGCCGACAGCACCGCCGCGATCGCGTCCAGGGCCGCCTCGGCGGCCGCACCGTCCGGGCCGCCGGCCTGGGCCATGTCGCGGCGTCCGCCACCGCCCTTGCCGCCGAGCCGCTCCGAGCCCGCCCGCACCAGGGCGACGGCGTCGAATCGCCCGGTCAGGTCCTCGGTCACGCCGACGACGAGGCCGGCCTTGCCGTCCGGCGCCACGCCGACGATCGCCACGATCCCGGAGCCGAGCCGCTTCTTGCCCTCGTCGGCCAGGCTCTTGAGGTCGCGCATCTCGACGCCCTGCACGACCCGTGCCATCAGCTTCGTGCCGGCGACCTCGCGCACCGGGTCATCGCCGCCGGCGCCGCCGCCCATGGCGAGCCTGCGGCGCGCCTCCGCCAGTTCCCGCTCCATCCGGCGGCGCTCGTCGAGGAGGGCGGCCAGGCGCTCGGGCGCCTCGGCGACCGGCACCTTGAGGAGCCCTGCGAGCGCGGCAAGCTGGCGGCTCTCGCCGGCGAGGTGCCGGCGGGCGGCGTCGCCCGTCATCGCCTCGATCCGGCGCACGCCGGCGCCGACCGCGCTCTCGCCGAGGATCGTCACGACGCCGATGTCGCCGGTGCGCCCGACATGGGTGCCGCCGCACAACTCGACCGAGAAGGTCTTCGCCCGGCCGTCCTCGGCGGCATCGCGGCCCATCGACACCACCCGGACCTCCTCGCCATACTTCTCGCCGAACAGCGCGCGGGCGCCCGACGCGATGGCATCGTCGACCGCCATCAGCTTCGTCACCACCGGCTCGTTCTGCAGCAGCACCCGGTTGGCGATCTCCTCGACCTTGGCGAGTTCGTCCGCCTCGATCGGCTTGGGATGGCTGATGTCGAAGCGCAGGCGCTCCGGCGCGACGAGCGAGCCCTTCTGGGCGACGTGGTCGCCGAGCACCTGGCGCAGGGCCTCGTGCAGCAGGTGGGTGGCGGAGTGGTTGGCGCGGATCGCCGAGCGGCGCCCGTGGTCGACCTTCAGCTCGACCGCCTGGCCGAAGCTCAAGGCGCCCTCCTCTACCGCGACGTGATGGACGAACAGGTCGCCGAGCTTCTTCTCGGTCGCGGTCACCCGGGCCTTGAGACCCGGGCCGGTCACCGTGCCGGTGTCGCCGACCTGGCCGCCGGACTCGCCGTAGAACGGCGTCTGGCTGACGACGAGCAGGCCTTCCTCGCCGGCCGCGATCGCCTCGACCTCGGCCCCGCCGCGCACGAGCGCCGTGACGACGGCCTCGGCGCCTTCCGTGTCGTAGCCGAGGAACTCGGTGGCGCCGGTGCGCTCACGGAGCCCGTACCACAGGGTCTCGGTGGCGGCCTCGCCGGAGCCCGACCAGGCGGCGCGGGCCGCGGCACGCTGGCGCTCCATGGCGGCCGAGAACCCGTCCGTGTCGACGGTGATGCCGCGGGACTTCAGCGCGTCCTGGGTCAGGTCGAGGGGGAAGCCGTAGGTGTCGTAGAGCGTGAAGGCGGTCTCGCCCGACAGGCTCTCGCCCTCCGAGAGGTCGCGGGTCTCGGCGTCGAGGATCGACAGGCCGCGCTCGAGGGTGCGGCGAAACCGGGTCTCCTCCAGCCGCAGGGTCTCGGCGATCAGGCTCTCGGCCCGCACCAGCTCAGGGTAAGCCTGGCCCATCTCCCGCACCAGGGTCGGCACGAGGCGGACCATCATCGGGTCGCGGGCGCCGAGGAGCTGGGCGTGGCGCATGGCCCGGCGCATGATCCGGCGCAGGACGTAGCCGCGGCCCTCGTTGCTCGGCAGCACCCCGTCGGCGACGAGGAAGGACGAGGCGCGCAGGTGGTCGGCGATCACCCGGTAGGAGGCGGTCTCCCTGCCTTCCGGCGCCCGCCCGACCTGATGAGCCACCGCGTCGATCAGGCTGCGGAAGAGGTCGGTGTCGTAGTTGCTCTTCACGCCCTGGAGGATCGCCGCCATGCGCTCGAGGCCCATGCCGGTATCGATCGAGGGCCGCGGCAGGCCGACCCGGTTGCCCGGCTCGATCTGCTCGTACTGCATGAACACCAAGTTCCAGAACTCGAGGAAGCGGTCGCCGTCCTCCTCCGGGCTGCCGGGGGGACCGCCCCACAGCTCCGGGCCCTGGTCGATGAAGATCTCCGAGCACGGCCCGCACGGGCCGGTATCGCCCATCTGCCAGAAATTGTCGGAGGTGCCGATGCGGATGATGCGGTCGTCGGAGAAGCCGGCGATCTTGCGCCACAGGGTCGCCGCATCGTCGTCGTCGGCGTAGACGGTGACCAGCAGCTTCTCGGGCGAGAGCCCGAACTCCTTGGTGACGAGGTTCCAGGCAAGCTCGATCGCCAGCGGCTTGAAATAGTCGCCGAACGAGAAATTGCCCAGCATCTCGAAGAAGGTGTGGTGGCGCGCCGTGTACCCGACATTGTCGAGATCGTTGTGCTTGCCGCCGGCGCGGACGCATTTCTGGGCCGTGACGGCGCGCTGGTAAGGCCGCTTCTCGACGCCGGTGAAGACGTTCTTGAACTGCACCATGCCGGCGTTGGTGAACATCAACGTCGGGTCGTTGCGGGGCACCAGCGGCGAGGACGGCACCGCTTCGTGGCCGTGCTTGGCGAAGTAGTCCAGGAAGGTGGACCGGATCTCGTTGACGCCACTCATGGGAAGGATCGTCTCTGCGGAAGGCGGGCCGGGTGAAGGGCGGGACGGGAGATGTCGCGCACCGGCGGGCGGCCCGCGGATGCATCCGGGTGTCTTTAGTCACGCGCTCCCCCCGTGTCGAGGCGGGGCTGAGCCGCTATCTCGCATCGGTGACGAAGCGTGGCCGCCGGCCCGCCCCGCAGGACTGCACCGATCCATGACCGAGGAAATCCGCCTTCTCGCCTTCTCGGCGGCCCTGGGCTTCGCCCACGTGGTCGCCGCCTCCGCCGCCGGGCTCGGCCAGCGCGGCGGCCTCGCCTGGGCGGCGGGCAACCGGGAGAGCGGCGGCCAGGTCACCGGCGCGGCCGCCCGGCTGGACCGCGCCGCGAAGAACTTCTTCGAGACCTTCCCGCTCTTTTCCGCCCTGGTGCTCGCCGCCGCGGTGTCGGGCCGGCAGGGCGGCGCGGTGGCGTGGGGCGCAGAGCTCTATTTCTGGGGGCGGCTCCTCTACCTGCCGGTCTACGGCTTCGGCATCCCGTGGATCCGCACCCTGGTCTGGGGAGTGGCGATGGTCGGCATCGGCTTCGTGTTCGCGGGGCTGTTCGGCTGGGCCGGGCCAGGCTCCCCGTAACGAAAAAAGGCCGCCGCGCTCGTCGCGCGGCGGCCCACTTTCGCTTCCGATCCGGTCGGATCAGGCCGACCCCTCGTCGAGGTCGTCGGCCGTCGGCGTGGCGTTCTCGAGGATCCGGTCGGCGACGAGGCCCGAGTTCTGCCGGATCGAGGCCTCGATCCTGTTGGCGATGTCGGGGTTGTCGCGCAGGAAGCCCTTCGAGTTCTCGCGGCCCTGGCCGAGGCGCTGGCTGTCGTAGGAGAACCAGGCGCCCGACTTCTCGACGATGCCGGCCTTGACGCCGAGGTCGATCAGCTCGCCGACCTTCGACACGCCCTCGCCGAACATGATGTCGAACTCGACCTGCTTGAACGGCGGCGCCACCTTGTTCTTCACCACCTTGACCCGGACGCTGTTGCCGATCGGCTGGTCGCGGTCCTTGAGGGTCGAGATGCGCCGGATGTCGAGGCGCACCGAGGCGTAGAACTTGAGCGCGTTGCCGCCGGTGGTGGTCTCGGGGCTGCCGTACATCACGCCGATCTTCATCCGGATCTGGTTGATGAAGATCACCATGCAGTTCGAGCGCGAGATCGAGCCGGTGAGCTTGCGCAGGGCCTGGCTCATCAGGCGGGCCTGGAGGCCCGGCTGCTGGTCGCCCATCTCGCCCTCGATCTCGGCCCGCGGGGTGAGCGCCGCCACCGAATCGACCACCAGCACGTCGATGGCGCCGGAGCGCACCAGGGTGTCGGTGATCTCGAGGGCCTGCTCGCCGGTATCGGGCTGCGAGATCAGCAGGTCGTCGAGGTTGACGCCGAGCTTGCGGGCATAGACCGGATCGAGGGCGTGCTCGGCATCCACGAAGGCGCAGACGCCGCCCTTCTTCTGGGCCTCGGCGATGGTGTGGAGGGCGAGCGTGGTCTTGCCGGAGGATTCCGGCCCGTAGATCTCGATCACGCGCCCGCGCGGCAGGCCGCCGACGCCGAGCGCGATGTCGAGGCCGAGCGAGCCGGTCGAGACGACCTCGACCTCCTGCACCTTGTCGCCCTTGCCGAGCCGCATGATCGAGCCCTTGCCGAAGGCGCGCTCGATCTGGGCGAGGGCGGCGTCGATCGCCTTCGACTTGTCTTTGTCCATGGTCGGGTTTTCCACCAGTCGCATCTGGGGCTGAGCCATCTCGGCGGGTCCTTATGGCAGGAGGGGCGGCAAGTCTCAATCGCGCGGCTGGGTTTCATGTACTCGTTTTGTTCTCGTTCGGCAAGGGCGTGCGAGGGGATTCGCGGGGATCGCCGGCACTGTCAGGCGTCGCCGAGGAAGCGCAGCAGGTTGGCGTTCGACCAGGACGGCCAGCCGGTCCCGGCGAAGTCGCGGTCGTGGCTCCAGATGTCGGCGTCGAGAAGCCAGGCGCAGGCGAGGACGTGCGCGTCGCTCGTCGACCCGTTGCGGGACGCGACGGCGTCGGAGAGGACACGGGCCGCCTCGGGTAGCTGTTCGGCATAGGCGGCGGCCTCGACGACCGCGAGATCGCTGAGGATTATTTCCGTCTGAGCGGTCATAGTCTCGCGAACGCCCTTGAGGTCGCGCAACACGCCCAGGACTTCCTCGACGGATCGGGCCGATGTCACGAGCTCTCTGCGCGCCTGAATGGTTTCGAAGGCAGGGCGGGACCGTCGCCCCAGCGCGACGCTCAGAATGATGTTGGTATCGACGACGATGATGGGCGAGGGAGGACGCGGCGTTCCCACGGAGACGATCGATCAGATCGTCATTCGATGCCACGCTCCGCCAGCAATCGGTCGATCACGGCATTCTCTTCCGGTGTCCGGCGTGCCGCTGCCGCGTCAATGTCCGCCAGGACCTTCCGCATGTACTCTGGAGACACGCGGTGAAGCGGCAGCAGGATGCCGACGGTCGCGGTCCCGTTCTTGATCGGCACGGCGTGCGGCAGGGCCTGGATGGCGCCCGCCGACATCTTCTGGAGTTCGCGCATGCTGATGAAGCTCTTCATGGCCGCCTCCTTGTTACATACATGGATGTAAGCCCGGCAGGCGGCGGCCACAAGGATGCGATCCGGGCGCTTCACCCCGCCATCGTGGTCTTCACCGTCTCGACGAGCTGCTTCAGGCTGAAGGGCTTCGGCAGGAAGTTGAATTCCTCGCCGTCGGGCAGGTTCTTGCGGAAGGCGTCCTCGGCGTAGCCGGAGACGAAGATCACCTTGAGGGCCGGATGGGCCTTGCGCAGCTCGCGCAGCAGGGTCGGGCCGTCCATCTCGGGCATCACCACGTCGGAGACGACGAGGTCGACCGGCACGTCGCGTCCCTCCATGATCTGCAGGGCCTCGAGGCCCGAGGCCGCCTCGAGCACCGTGTAGCCCCGGGCGGTGAGGGCCCGGGCGTTGACCGCGCGGACCGGGTCCTCGTCCTCGACGAGGAGGATCGTGCCGCGCCCGGTGAGGTCGCGGGCCGGCGCCTTCGGGGCGTCCGCGGCCGCGGCCGGGGTAGCGCCCGGGGCGGGCAGCGCCGTCTCGGGCGGGGCCTCCGGCGCCTCTGATTCGGGTACCGGGATATGGCGGGGCAGGTAGATGGCGAAGACGGTGCCCTGGCCGACGGTCGAGCGCACGTCGATGTAGCCGCCCGACTGCTTGACGATGCCGAACACCGTCGAGAGGCCGAGGCCGGTGCCCTTGTTGACCTCCTTGGTGGTGAAGAACGGCTCGAAGATCTTCTCCATCACCTCGGGCGTCATGCCGGTGCCGGTGTCGCTGACCTCGATCAGCACGTGGTCGGCGGCGGGCAGGCCGTTGAGGCGCATCGCGCCGACCACCTCGGCGGTCATGTTGGCGGTGCGGATCAGGAGGCGGCCGCCCTCCGGCATCGCGTCGCGGGCGTTGACCGCGAGGTTCACGATCACCTGCTCGAACTGGTTGACGTCGGCCTTGACCGGCCAGAGGTCGCGGCCGTGCTTGAGGTCGAGCTCGACCCGCTCGCCGAGCAGGCGCTTGAGCAGCAGCGTGAGGTCCGAGAGCGCCTCGCCGAGATGGATCACCTCCGGCCGCAGGGTCTGGCGGCGCGAGAAGGCCAGCAGCTGCCGCACCAGGCTCGCGGCCCGGTTGGCGTTCTGCTTGATCTGCATGATGTCCTGGAAGGCCGGGTCGGCCGGCCGGTGGCTGGCGAGCAGCAGGTCGGAATAGCCGATGATCGCCTGCAGCACGTTGTTGAAGTCGTGCGCGATGCCGCCGGCGAGCTGGCCCACCATCTCCATCTTCTGGGCCTGGTTGACCTGCTGCTGCAGCTGGTGCTGGGCCGTGGTGTCGAGGGCGTAGAGGATCACCGCGCCCTCGGCACCGCCCGCGCTGCCGGCGGGGCTGAGCCAGATCCGGGCCGAGCGGTTGACCGGCGCCGACACCCCGATCTCGACCGGGGGCACGTCGCCGCGCCCCTCCGCCGCCGCCCGGGCCGCCGCCTCGATGACGTGGCGGTCGCGCTCGACCACGAAGTCGCGCACGGGCGGACCGGCCTCGGAGCCGTCGCCGGTGCGCGGCAGGGTGCCGAACAGGCGCGCGAAGGAGGCGTTGGCGCGAACCAGCCGCCCGTCGGCGGCGAGCGTCGCCACCGCGACCGGGCTGGTGTTGAAGAAGCGGTCGAAGCGCAATTCGGCCGCCTGCTGGGGATCGTCGCTCTCCTCGCCGGCGGAACGGTTGAGCACGAGGGTGCGCGAATCGCCCGGCCGCCCGTCCTGGCCGTAGGCGACCCGGTGGTAGAGCCGGGCCGAGAGCGGGTGGCCGTTGCGCCGGCGCAGATCCAGGTCGAAGCGGTCGGTGCGGACCTCGCCGGGCTGGCCCTTGCCGCCGATCAGCACCGGCCCGAGATCGTCGGGCAGGATCTCGGACAGGCGCAGGCCCCCGGAGCCGACCTGCGCCAGGTCGTGGCCGAGCCAGGCCGCCAGCGTCGCGTTCATGTAGACGACCGAGCCCTTTGGATCGACCGCCATGAAGCCCGCCGGCGCGTGGTCGAGATAGTCGATCGCGTGCTGGAGCTCCTGGAAGACGTTCTCCTGGCGCTCGCGCTCATGGGTGATGTCGGCGACGCTCCAGAGCGCCACCGGCCGGCGCGGCAGCGGCAGCGGCCGCACGCCGATGCGGAACCACGCGAAGTCGCGCTCCGCCGCGCCGCCGGGCGGGGGCGCCATGCGGATCTCCTCCGACAGGGAGCGGCCCTCGCGCGCGGCCTGCGCGAGGCGGTAGACCGCCTCCGAGACGTCCGGCGAGCCGACGAAGACCCGCTCGACGGGGCGCAGGTTGGCGAAGGTGTCGCTGCCGGCGAGCTGGAGGTAGGCGGCGTTGGCGTAGATCGGCCGGCCGCCCTCCTCCACCGCGATCATGCCGTCGGGGGCGGCGTCGACCACCGCCTTGGTGACGTCGTTGCGGGTGCCCTGGCCGGTGAGCTGGATCGCCCCGATGGCGAAGGCGAACAGGCAGAACACGCCCGCCATGGCGAGGAGCGCGAGCAGCCCGAGGATGATCGGCTGAGCCTGCTCGTTGGCGACGAAGCTCAGGCCCACCGCCGCGCCGACGAGGAGACCGGCGAGCAGCAGGAGCAGGCTGACCCGGCCGGGCCGCTCGGAGCGGTCGAGGGCGGCCTCCGCCGCGGATGGGCTCAACTCCGGCATGTCGCCTCGACACTCCCCGGGGGCCCGCACCGCGTCCGGGCCCCGATCCTGGCTGCGGCCCACCTGCGGTCGGGCCGGTCTCGCCCGTTCCCTAGCAGGCGCGGCGTTTCCGTGGAATGAACCCGGTTCGTTCCGGTGCGGCGATCCTGCGCCCGGTCCGGGCCGCCTCACTGGCGCTTGCGCAGGCGCAGGACGTAGCCGATCACCTCCGCCACCGCGCGATAATGCTCGGGCGGCACCGCCGCGTCGATCTCCACGGTGGCGTGGAGCGCGCGGGCGAGCGGGGGGTTCTCGACCACCGGCACGCCGGCCTCGCGCGCCACCTCGCGGATGCGCAACGCCAGCCCGTCGACGCCCTTGGCGACGCAGATCGGTGCCGGCATGCCGGCCTCGTAGCGGAGCGCCACCGCGAAGTGGGTCGGGTTGGTCACGATCACGCTGGCATTCGGCACCGCCGCCATCATGCGCTTCTTGATCCGCTGCGAGCGGATCTGGCGCATGCGCCCCTTCACCTCCGGGTTGCCGTCCTGCTCCTTCAGCTCCTCCTTCACCTCCTGCTTCGACATCCGCAGGCGGGCGCGCCAGCGGAAGCGCTGGTAGAGCGCATCCCCGACCGTGATGACGACGAAGGAGGCCAGCACCGCGCCCATCAGCCGCAGGCAGAGGGCGAGGGTCCCCTGGAGGACGGACGCGGGCTCGAGCTGCGCGAAGGCCTCGAGCCGGTCGCGGTCGCCCCACAGCACCAGGCCGGCGGCGACGCCGACGAGCAGGATCTTGACCAGTCCCTTGCCGAACTGGAACCAGGCCTCCGGGCCGAAGAGCCGCTTGAGGCCCGCCACCGGCGAGACCCGGTTCCATTTGGCCGCCAGCGTCTCGGTGGTCCAGACCAGCGGATGCTGGACGAGGCCGCCGAAGAGGCCGGCCGCCGCCACGGCGCCCATCGGCACCGCGAGGGCGAGGACCCCCGCCACGAGGGCGCGGCGGCCGAGGGCGAGGTAGGCGGCGGGGTCGGCGGGCACGTCGTGCAGGTGGACGAGGAAGCCGCGCAGGTCGGTCACCAGGCCGCGGGCGAGGGGCCCGGCCCCGACGAGCAGCACCAGCGTGAAGGCGCCGAGCATCAGGAAGGTGTTGACCTCCTGGCTGGTGGCGACGTCGCCGCGCTTGATCGCGTCGTCGAGGCGTCGCTGGGTCGGGTCTTCGGTGCGGTCCTCCTGGTCGGCCTGCTCCGCCATGCGCTCACGACCTCCCGAGATCGGCCAGGAAGCGGCCGAGATCGTCGACGAACACCCCCATGATCACCCCGATCGTCGCCAGGAAGACCAGCATGCCGATCAGGATCGCGGCGGGCGTCGCGACGAAGAACACCTGCATCTGCGGCATCAGCCGCGAGAGCACGCCGAGGCCGAGGTTGAACAGGATGCCGAACGCGATGAAGGGGGCCGAGATCTGCACCGCCAGGGCGAAGCCGCGGGCCACCGCCCGCACCGCGAAGGCGGCGGCGTCCCCGGTCGCCGGCACGCCGACCGGCGGCATCAGGGCGTAGGAATCGCGGATGCCCGCGATCGCCAGATGATGCAGGTCCGCGGTGAGCACCAGGGTGAGGCCGAGCAGGCTCAGGAAACTGCCGAGCGTCGCCTGCTGGTTGCCGACCGACGGGTCGACCGTCATCGCGTAGGCGAGCCCGAGCTGCTGGGCGATGACGGTCCCGGCGGTCTGGAGCGCCGCGATCACCGCCCGCACGCTCAAGCCCAGCACCAGCCCGACCGCGATCTCGCCGAACAGCACCCCGATCAGCGCCGTGCCGGTGCCGCCGGGCTCCGGCCCGGTGCCCCCGGGCAGGAGCGGGCGGGCGACCGGAAACAGCACCAGGGAGAGCAGGAGCGCGAAGGCGAGCCGCAGGCGCGGGCTGACCATCGCCTCGCCGATGCCCGGCATCAGCATGACGAGCGTGCCGACCCGCGCGAAGGTGAGGAGATAGGCCGCGGCGAGGCCGGGCAGGAGCAGGTTCACGTCGGGGGCGGGCCGCGGCAGGTCAGGATGGCGGAGTCTACGCGATCTGCGCGACGAAAGACGACACCCGTTCCTCACCCCCCCGCCGCGATCCGGGCGGCGATGCGGCCCATGTAGCCGGCGAGCGCGTCGCTCATGAAGGGCAGCATCAGCAGCATCGCGGCGAAGACCGCGACGATCTTGGGCACGTAGATCAGGGTCTGTTCCTGGATCTGGGTCAGGGCCTGGAACAGCGAGACCGCGAGGCCGACCACCAGGGCGACGACCATCAGCGGGCCGGCGACCTTCAGGAAGGTGACGATGCCGTCGCGGGCGACGTCGAGGATGGCGAGGCCGGTCATGGGCGTCGACGATTCCTTAAATCTGCATCCGCATGATGTCCTCGTAGGCCGAGATCACCCGGTCGCGCACGGCCACCAGGGTCTGGAGCGCGGTCTCGCTCTCGGCCACCGCCGTCACCACGTCGACGACGTTGGCCTTGCCGGCGGCGACCGCCAGGGCCTGGCCGTCGGCGCGCTTGCCGGCCTCGGCGACGCCGTCGAGGGTCGAGGTCAGGAGCTGGGTGAAGCCGCCCTCCCCCGCGCCCGTCAGGCCGGCGGCGGGCGCGCGTCCCATGTTCTGGATGGCGGCGTAGGCGCCGGCCGCGAAGGCGTTGGTGGTCATGGGGTCAGGCCTTCAGGATGTCGAGGGTGCGGGAGATCATGCGGCGGGCGGTCGTGACCATGTTGAGGTTCGCCTCGTAGGAGCGCTGGGCCTCGCGCATGTCGACGGTCTCGACCAGGACGTTGACGTTGGGCATCCGCACCATGCCGTTGGCGTCGGCGGCGGGATTGCCGGGATCCTGCTTGGAGCGGAGCGGTCCCTGGTCGCGGCGGACACGCCCCAGATCCACCACCGTCGCGTCGAGCGTGCGGTCGAGGTGGTTGGTGAAGGTCGGGATCTTGCGCCGGTAGGGCTCGGCGGTGGCGCTCGTCGGCGCCGAATCCGCGTTGGCGATGTTCTCCGAGATCACCCGCATCCGGCCCGACTGGACCTTGAGGCCGGAAGCCGCGATGCCGATCGCCTTCGTGAAGTCCATGGGGGCCGCCTCGGGTCAGTGCTGCGGGGACGGGGTGGAACGGGGAATGACGGGCCTTGCCTGCCGGGCGGGCCTTACTTGCCGACCGCGATGCGCAGCGTCTGCAGGCTCTTCTGGTAGAGCGAAGCGGCGAGCTGGTAGTCGGCCTGGTTGTCGCCGGCCTTCAGCATCTCGTCCTCGAGGCTCACCGCGTTGCCGCTCGGCATCATCTCGAAGCGGGTGCCGGTGCGCTCCTCGGCCGGGCCGGTCGGGCCCGCGCCGGCGAGATGCAGGTTGCTGGTGCGCTCCATCCCGATCCCCGGCAGGCCCGCCGCGGCGAGCGAGCCGTCCCGCTGGAACCGGGGGGCCTTCAGGTCACGGGCCCGGAAGCCCGGCGTGTCCGCATTGGCGACGTTCTCCGCCAGGACCTTCTGGCGCGTCTGCTGCCACTGCATGCGGTTGCGCAACATCGCGACGAGGGGGAGATCGGTGACCGACACGGGCGGGCCTTCCGGTTTAGACCGGCACAATCTGCCTAGCGCATGGTTAAAACCCGGTTAATACGAAGCCGGCCGCCGGGTCCCGGGCGGCTGGGCGCAACACCGCTCAAAGCTGTTAACGATATGTAAACGTCCCCTGCGCAGGCCCGGTACGGCCGTGCTAGAAGACACCCCATCGTCGGCGCCCCCGCGCGCGCCTCACTTGAGAGACCGTGCATTGCTCTCCTCGATCCTCGGGACGGACGGTTCGCCCTTGCTCTCCTACCTGATCGTCTTCGTGATCATGGTGGTGCTCCTCAGCCTCTTCGCTGTCGGGGCGAAGCGGTTCGCCCGGGGCCGCCTCACCCTGGGAGGCAACGGCGCCACCGGCCGCAGCCGGCAGCCGCGGCTCGGCATCGTCGACATCTACGAGCTGGACCGGCAGCGCCAGCTGATCCTGTTGCGGCGCGACAACGTCGAGCATCTTCTGCTGGTCGGCGGCCCGAACGACGTGGTGGTCGAGCGCAACATCGTGCGGGCGGGCAGCGCCCGGATGCCGGCGGAGCTGACGGACCGGGCCGAGACGGCCGAGGCGCCGCTGCCGCTCCCGCCCGGCACCGAGCCCGCGCCGCTGCCGCCGCCCTTCCCGGAGCCCGAGATGCCGGTCCCGGCGGCGCCTCCGGTGCACGAGCCCGAGCGGGCTGCGGCCGCCTTCGCGCCCGTTCCGCCCCCGCACCGACCGGAGCCCCAGGGACCGCCGTTCCCTCGGCAGGACCCGCCGCGATACGAGCCCCCGGCCCCTGATCTTCCGCCCGAGCCGGCGCGGCCGGCCTCCCGCTTCAACGCCTCGCGCCGGGTCGAGCCGCCGAGCCTGCGCGCCAGCCGCCAGACACCGCCTCCCCTCGATGCGCCGGTGCCCCCGGTGGCGGCGGTGCCGCCGCCAATGCCCGAACCCGTCCCGCCCCCCGAGCCGGTGCCGGCGCCGGCGGGCACCCGCGGCGGCGAGCCCCGGACGGTGGACGCGGCGATCCTCAACGACATGGCCCGCCAGCTCGAGGAAGCCCTGCGGCGTCCCTCCTCGGCGGTGGCACCGGCCCGTCCGACCGCCCCGGTGATGAGCCCGCCGCCCGAGCCGGAACCGCCGCCGCAACCGCAGCCCGAGCCCGACCCCGAACCGGCCCCTCCCCCGCCGCCCCCGCCGGAGCCGGAACCGTTGCCTGAACCGGCGCAACCGGCGCCGCTGCCCGCGCCCGAGCCGCCGCCTCCGCCGCCGGAACCCGAGCCTGCGCCACCGCCTCTGCCGGAACCGGACCCCGTCCCGGAGCCGCCCCCGCCGCCTCCAGCCCCGGAGGAGCCGGCACCGGCCACGAAGCCGCCCTCGGTCCAGAACCCGTTCTCGGTCGAGGAGATCGAGGCCGAGTTCGCCCGCCTGCTCGGTCGGCCCCTCGACAAACGCTGACGCTGTTGCACCGGAACCGCGCCCGCCCGCCCTTGATGGGGCGAGGCGGGCGCGGCGCTTGCGGGCCGGGAGCCCCCGGCCCAGGGTGCGCCGCCATGGCGTCCCCGAATCGCTCGTCCCCGAATCGCTCGTCAGCGGACCGATCGTCCCCGGTCACGGCCGCGTGGTGCACGGCTGCCCGTCTCGGCGGGGCGACGGCGCTCGTGCTGGCCCTGTCGGGCGGTGCGGCCCTCGCGCAGAGCGTGACGCTCGATCTCGGCCCGAGCGGCGGCGTTACCGAGCGGGCGCTGCAGCTCGTCGCCCTCATCACCGTGCTGGCGCTGGCGCCCTCGGTCCTGGTGATGGCGACCTCGTTCACCCGGATCGTGGTGGTCCTGTCGATCCTGCGCTCGGCGCTCGGCACCCAGACGGCCCCGCCGAACGCCGTGATCGTCAGCCTGTCCCTGTTCCTCACGGCCTTCGTGATGGCGCCGACGGCGCGAGAGGCCTACCGGACCGGCATCGAGCCGCTGCTCGCCGGGCAGATCCAGCAGGCCCAGGCCTTCGAGCGGGCGAGCGCGCCGTTCAAGGCGTTCATGCTGCGCAGCGTGCGCGAGAAGGACCTGCGGCTCTTCCTCGACCTCGCCCGGGCCGGGACGCCGGCGACCCCTGAGGCGGTCGGCCTCGAGGTGCTGACGCCGGCCTTCATGATCTCGGAACTGCGCCGCGCCTTCGAGATCGGCTTCCTGCTGTTCATCCCGTTCCTGATCATCGACCTCGTGGTGGCGTCGATCCTGATGTCGGTCGGCATGATGATGCTGCCGCCCGCCACCGTGGCGCTGCCGTTCAAGCTGATCTTCTTCGTGCTGGTCGACGGCTGGACCCTGGTGGCCGGCTCGCTGGTGCAGAGCTACGGCGGCTGATCGGCCCGGCGGGTTCCGCCCGTGACGAGGTGCAGGCCCTTGCCGGCCAGGTGCTCGGGCACCCCGCGGCGCATCAGCCGGTCGCGGCGCGTGAGGCGCGCCAAGCGGGCCGACCGGGCCTCCGCCGCGACGATGACCGGCTGCGTCCAGCCCTCGATCCAGGCGATCTGAACGGCAAGGCCGAACACAAACATCTCCCCGGCCCAGAGCTGCGAGGCTGCGAGGACCCGCTGCCATTGGGTGTCCAGGGGGATCAGGGGCGGATGGGTCATGCGGCGTCTGCGGCCCGCCCACGCCGGGCAGGTCGAGCGGTCAGCGGAGAGGAGCGTCCGGAACGGCGCCCGCGACGAGGGGCTGGAGGGCCTCGATCACGTGGGGGGCGGGAACGGAGGCCGGGATGGAGGCCGGGATCGCTGTGCGGGCGAGGTCCGGCAGCGCCGGTTCCGGTGGATTGTATGGCCGGTTGTAGCAACGGCAGATCGCGCGCCAGAACGCCTCGCGGTCCTCGTGGGCGAAGCGGCGCAGGCAGGCCTCGAGGGCGTCCTGGCCGGCGAGCGCCAGGCGCTCGCGCTCCCCCGCATTGAGGAACTCGGCCGCCCCGGCCGACGGGCCGGCAAGCTCGATCGCGCACGGGCCAGGATCGGTCACGAGGGCGGCGTGGGGGGCGCAGGCGCGCGGACCGGCGAAAGATTCGGGCATTGTCGGATCGGGCACGGCTGGCTCCCTGACGGTTCACCACGCTAGCCCTAACGTCCAGCGCCCCGCTTCGATCCAACCCGACCCCGCCGCGTCAGGGTTCGGGGAAGAAGGGTGGCGGGATGTTGTAGATCGGCAGGCTGGTGCTGCGCGGCAGCCAGGCGTGGAAGACCGTGCCGTCGGGCTCGCCGTAGGAGACCGGCTGGACCCAGGAGGGGCCGCGGCGCAGCCCGGCATGGGGCCGGTGGCGCCGACGAACCGGCGCGTAGGCCGGGGGCGGGCGCAGCCGGTCCTCGTCGAAACCGGGGGGCCGGCCGTACGCGACGGGCCCGCGGCGGTAGCCGGGCGGAGCGAGGCCGCCGTCGGGATCCCCGTCCGCCGCCGCGGGGGCGGCGAGCGCCAGGGTCATCAGTCCGGCGGTCAGGGCGAGGCGCAGCATGGGGCGGTCTCCGAGGCCCGCTCATCGTAATCGCAGAGTCCCACCAGGGACTTAACCGCGGCTCGCGATCGCGACGCCGAGCACCGCCACCGCCATGCCGACGAGTTGCACCGGCGCCAGGGTCTCGCCGAACAGGCCGAAGGCCATCGCGGCCGAGACCGGCGGCACGAGGTAGAACAGGGCCGCGACGCCCGCCACCGCCCCGCGGCGGATCAGCCCGAGCAGGATCAGGATGCCGCCGACGGAGAGGCCGAGCACCGCCCAGGCGAGGCCGAGGAGCAGCGGGCCCGAGAGGTCGAAGGCACCCCGCTCGCTCAGGAGCGCCAGCGGCAGGGTGAGCAGGAGCGCGCCGACGAACTGGGCGGCCGCGTTGGTGCGCAGGTCCACGGCGGCGGCCGTGCGCTTCTGCCACAGGGTGCCGAGCGTGATGCCGACCGTGCCGCAGAAGCAGACCGCCAGCGCCGCCGGCGGGATGCCGCCCGAGGCCCCGATCCGCGGCGCCAGCACCAGCCCGGCGCCGACGAGACCGACCGCGATGCCGAGCCAGCGCAGGCCCGAGACCCGCTCGCCGAGGAGCGGCCCCGCCACCGCTGCGGTCAGCAGCGGCTGCAGGCTCGCCACCAGGGCGGCGATGCCGGCCGGCAGCCCGCGATTCACCGCAAAGAACACCGCATCGAGGTAGACGCCGTGGATCAGCACGCCGGCCACCATGGCGTCGCGCCAGCCGCGCCAGCCCTTCGGCCAGGGCGCGCCGGCCGCGAGCGCGATTCCCGTCAGCACCAGGGCGGTCAGGCCGAAGCGCACGGACAGGAAGGTCAGCGGCTCGGCATGGGGCGCGATCAGGCGCGCCACGATGAAGCCGGTGGCCCAGATCAGCACGAACAGGCCGGGGGCCAGGCGCGGCGCCAGGCGCGCGGCCCAGGATGCATCGGAAAGAGGCAGGAGGCGGTTCATCGTGCCTGCGCACGGAGCACGAGCGCGGCCGTTCCGCAACCGGCCCCGGGGCACGATGGCCCCGCTCGACGTGCAGGGCTCGGTCCGGCCGTCCCGCGTGCCCGGAAGGACGCGGGGGCCCGAATTCTGCCGCCGCTTCTTCCCAGGACGGGCGGTCGCGCTCTACCTGAGGCGACACGTCACCCGCTCGAGTCGCCCCTTCCGCCGCCTGCCCACCTCGCCGTCCCTCGTGTCCGCCGGACCGTCAGGTCCGCCGGAAAGACCAGCCGGAAAGCCTGCGTGCCGTGATCCGTCCCCGCACCGCCCTGGAGATCGCCGCCATCGCGGCCCAGCGCTTCGTCGCCCATGACGGCTGGGCGATCGCGAGCCACATCGCGCTCTCGCTCCTGACCTCGCTGTTTCCGTTCCTGATCCTGCTGACTGCCCTTGCGGGCGTGTTCGGCACCAAGTCGCTCGCGGACGAGGCCGGCAACCTGCTGTTCGAGATCTGGCCGAGCGAAGTGGCGGGACCGATCGCCGGTGAGGTCCACCGGGTGCTCACCGAGCAGCGCGGGGGTCTGCTCACCCTCGGCGCGGTGCTGGCGCTCTACTTCTCGTCGAGCGGGGTCGAGAGCCTGCGGGTCGGCCTCAACCGGGCCTACGGCCTGCGCGAGATGCGGCCATGGTGGCTGACGCGCCTCGAATCGATCGGCTACGTGATCTGCGCCGCCTTCGCGATGCTGGCCTTCACCTTCCTGGTCGTGCTCGGGCCGCTGGTCTGGCGCGGCCTGGTGCTGGTGGCGCCGGGGCTCGAACCCCTCGGCCTCACCGTGGCGGTCGGCCGGGTGGGGGTGACGGTGCTGCTCGTCGCGGGCGTGCTGGTGATCGCCCACAAGTTCATCGCCGCCGGCCGCCGGTCCGTCGCTCTGGTGCTGCCGGGCATCGTCGTGACGCTCGGCCTGTGGGTGCTGGCCGGCCTCGGCTTCGGGATGTACCTCGACCGGTTCTCCAGCGCCTACGTGTCGACCTACGGGGGCCTCGCCACCGCGATGGTGTTCCTGGTCTTCGTCTACTGGCTCGCCGCGATGTTCCTGTTCGGCGGCGAGATCAACGGCACGGTCATCGCCGCCCGTCGCCGGCGCCTCCAGGCGAGAGCGCAGAGCCGGCGGGAGACCGTGAAGCTGATGTAGGGCGTGGAGCCGGCGCGCGGTCCGGATGGGATGGAGCCGAGACGGACAGGCCTTCGCATCGCTGCGTCTCCGTCGCCTTCAGCTCTGCGGCCGCGGGACGGGAGCCGATCCCACGGCCGCCCGGCGACGAAAAAACCCCCGGCCCGGAGGGGCCGAGGGCTGCGCACCCGGAAAGGCGGGGCGCTCGGCGCCCCGCGAGGCGGGAGCGTTACCGCGTCTGCTGGATCGCCGAGACCACCCACGGGCCGCCGCGCTCGCGCAGGAACGTCCAGACCTCCGTCGCCTCCGGCGGGTTGGTCTCGACGACCTGACCGTTGGCGCGGTTGATCACGGCGTCGCGCAGGGTGTAGCGCATCGCCACCGTGGCGTAGTCGACGGGGCCCTCGCGCCAGGACTCGGCGAGGTCGCCCTGCTGCAGCTTCACGTCGGCGATGCGGTTGACCACGCCGCGGGCGGCGTTGGCGCGCAGTTCCTCGGTGAAGTAGCCGGCCATCTCCGGGGTGGTGAGGCGGCGCAAGGTCGCCACGTCCTCGGCGCCGTAGGCGAGCTGGACCTGGCCCAGCGTGCGCTCGAAGGCCTCGAAGTCCTGGGGACCGATGCCGACCTCGTCGCGCTGGGCCGGACGGGCCGCGGCGGCAGCGCCGCCGCCACCCAGGCCCGCACCGAGACCGCCCAGGCCGCCGCCCAAGCCGCCGAGCGGACCGCCGGGACCGGGGCCGGCCGCCGGGCCGCTGCGGTTGTAGGCGCCCGCCATGGCCGGCTCGGCCTGGCGGCGGCGGAAGAAGCGCATCACCAGGAGCACCACGCCGATCAGGAGGCCGACCTGCAGGAGCAGGCCGAGGAACGACGCGATGCCGCCGAGGCCGCCGAAGAAGCCGCCGCCGATCAGCGCGCCGAGGAGGCCCGCACCGAGCAGACCGGCGAAGAAGCCGCCGCCGAAGCGCCGCTGCGGCGCGGCCGGCGCGCCCATCTGCGGACCGGGCTGGGTCATCGAGCGCTGCATCGGCGCCGGGGCACCGGGGGCAGTCGCGGTCGGGGGCGGGGCCGAGAAGGTCTTGGAGCCGCGGGAACCCATCGAGGAGCCGCTGCCGGGACGCGCCTCGCCGGGCGTCGCCGCCACGGCCATGAGGGCCGCCAGGCCGACGGCCAGAGCCGTCCGGCGGCCGCGGGTGAAGGGGGTCATCATCGGTTCGTCTAAGCCTCGCGCAATCACCAGTGGGGAGCGTCCCGCCCCCTGTCGCACATATGGGGGCGCGGGTGGCGCAGTAGAAGGGAGGCATCGCGCCGGATGCCGACCCGGCCATAACTACACCCGATGAAGAGTCTCCGATCGCCGCCGGTTCTGCCAAGCGATAAATTTTTGAGTTAACCGGGATTAGCGGCCGGCGGCACTTCGTTGCATACGCGACCGCGGCGCCTCGGCGGCCGGGAACGTCAGGCGCACGCAGGTCCCCTCCCCCGGGCGGCTGCGCAGGGCGACGGCGCCGTTCTGGCGCTTGACCAGGGCATTGAGGATGGCGAGGCCGGTGCCGCGCCCGGGCTCGCGGGTGGTGAAGAACGGCTCGAGCGCCCGGGCCAGCACCTCCGGCGGCATGCCGTCGCCGGTATCGGTGACGCTGAGGGCGACGTGCCGCCCCGCCGCCCCGTCGGCGGCCACGCCCTCGCCGCCGTGGTTGCGGGTCTCGACGACGACGCGCCCGCCCGCCGGCATCGCCTCGCCGGCGTTGCGCAGCAGGATCTGGAGGATCAGCTCGGTCTGGATCGGGTCGATGCAGGCGACCCACAGGTCCTCCGCGAGGTCGAGGGCGAGGATGCAGCGCGGGCCGAGAAGCCCCTCCGCCCGCTCCCGGTAGCCGTGCAGCAGCCCGTTCAGGTCGACGGCGCGCGGCTCCGGCCGGTGCTTGCGCGAGAAGGCCAGGAGGTGACGGGTCAGCGTGGAGGCGCGCTCGGCGGCGTCGGTGGAGCGGCTGAGCGCCCGCTGCACGAAGGCGTCCGGGTGCTCGCCGAGGCGCCGGCGCAGGCCGTCGACGTAGCCGACCAGGATCTGCAGCAGGTTGTTGAACTCGTGCGCCACGCCGTTGGTGAGCTGGCCGAGGGCTTCGCGCCGTTGCGCCAGGCCGAGCGCCGCCTCGAGGTCGCGGCAGCGGGAGGTCTCGACGACCTGGACCAGAACCGTCCCCTCCCGCACCGGCGAGAGGTGCAGCATCGCCCACAGCGTCGCCCCGTCCTGCCGGCGCAGCAGCACCTCGGCGCTGCCCGGCCGACCGGCGGCGAGGAGCGCGCGCAAGGCCGCCTCGGCCTCGGGATCGGCGCCGAGGGCCGCGACCGAGGCGGGCCCCTCCCCGAGCAGGGCGGCGGCGGCCGGGTTGGCGTACCGCACCGCGCCCTCCGGGCCGGCCGCGACCAGCAGGGACGGCAGCGGCGCGGCGGCGAGAAGGGCCTTGGTCTCCTCGGGCGTCTCGGCAGCCGGCGCTGGGATTACCGGCACGGGCGGGCCTCCGTGGTGGCGCGGCCGCGGCCGCTCGCCCCGCGGCGGCCAGGGCGGGTCCGCGGTCTCGGCCGTCACTCTAAGCAAGTCCGGGCGGCCTGGAAACCGCCCGGGTCCCGCGCCGGGCGGCTTAACCCCGGCCATCGTCGTCGACGAGGATCGTGGCGCCGAAAATCTCCTCGAATCGCGCCCGCAGCACCGCGTCGACCTCCGGCAGGGTCACCGGCCGGCCGAGATCGACCAGGCTGGTGACGCCGTGCTCGCGCACCCCGCACGGCACGATGCCGGAGAAATGCGACAGGTCCGGCTCGACGTTGAGGCTGACGCCGTGGAACGTCACCCAGCGCCGCACCCGGATGCCGATCGCCGCGATCTTGTCCTCGACGCCCGGGCCCTTCTCCGGCCGGCGCACCCAGACGCCGACCCGGTCCTCCCGGCGCTCGCCCCGCACCGTATAGGCCTCGAGGGTCGCGATCAGCCAGGCCTCCAGGGCGGCCACGTAGGCGCGCAGGTCCGGCCGCCGCCGGTTGAGGTCGAGCATCACGTAGGCCACGCGCTGCCCGGGGCCGTGATAGGTGTACTGCCCGCCCCGGCCCGTGCGGTGGACCGGGAAGCGGCCGGGCGCCACCAGGTCGGAGTCCCGCGCCGAGGTGCCGGCGGTGTAGAGCGGCGGATGCTCGACGAGCCAGACGCGCTCGGGGGCGCGGCCCTCGGCGATCGCCGCCGCCCGCGCCTCCATCGCCGCCTCGGCCTCGCGATAGTCGAGGAGCGCGTCGCGCACCACCCACTCGACGGGGGGACTGCCGGGGGCGGGCCGGAGGCTGCCCGGGACGGTTCCGAGCCGGTCGTTTACCAAGGCTTCACCATAAGATCGGAGAGTTCACGCATCGGTTCGTTGTCAGGGTGGGTGCGTCCGTTGGCGGTACTCGATGTTCTCAAGGTAGACCTCGCGGTCGTGCTCGGGCGGACCCGGATGCCGATCCACATGCTGCTGCGCATGGGCCGCGGCGCGGTGATCGAGCTGGACTCCACCGATTCCGATATGGTCGAGATCCTGGCCAACAACCACCCGATCGCCCGCGGCCAGATCGTGGTCACGGGCAACCGCATCTCCGTGGAGGTCACGGAGCTGATCCGCAAGGCCGAGGTGGTGCGCGAGCCCGGCATCCGCATCGGCGACGGCGCCGCCTCCCTGCTCGGCACCCTGGCAGACGCCCTGTAGCCCTCCTGCCGGGCGTTCCCTGGCGAGAATGTTTGCCGGACCCGCGTCGGGGCGCTTGCGTCCCCCGGAGGGGACTGGTATTCGCAGCCTCGCTTCGGACGGGTCTCACCCCCGCCCCGCCGCCTTCGGCGAGATGAAGCGATCCGCGGCCGTGGCGGAATTGGTAGACGCGCTAGCTTGAGGTGCTAGTTGGGCAACCAGTGGAGGTTCGAGTCCTCTCGGCCGCACCATTCGCCTTGCGGAGGATCTCCTCGCACAGGTTTCGAATGGGACCGGAATCGGCGTGATGCAGGCTTCGCCATGCGAAGCGGTTGCCGGTGAAGGTTGCCGATGCGTCGGGCCGATGATCAGGCCTCGCGACGAGATATAGTGATGAGATTTGCTCCAGACCGGGCCATTTTTCCCTTAGGCCTGACATGATCCGCGGCCGTGGCGGAATTGGTAGACGCGCTAGCTTGAGGTGCTAGTTGGGCAACCAGTGGAGGTTCGAGTCCTCTCGGCCGCACCATCCTCGCGTTTTTGCGGGGGGTGATGCGCGACACGCCGCATCGCGTCGACCCTGTCTCCTCGAGATCAGCCGCACGAGACCGCGCCCGGGACTTGGCTCACCGCATTCCGGCGGGCGCAGCCGTTGCGCTCGTCCAGCTTGACCCCGGCAGAGATGACCGGCCGAGGGGCCTGAACAACCCAGACTCTCCGTTCCGAGGCGCGCCCTGCAAGCGGGAGGGGCGCCACACGCGGTGGCGGCAACGCATCCGCCATCCCGGCCCAGGGTGCCCCGCATGTATGAGCGGGCGGATTGTGAGCGGGCGCCTTGGCCGTCTCGCATGAGCCCGCTCGAACGCGGCCTCAGGCCCCCGGTCGCGACGCCGCATCCTGGGCGCCGCGCGATCGGGACGCGACGATGCGCTGCGTCGTTCAGGAACGGCGCCGCCTCGGGCTCAGTTCAGGAAGCGGGGGACCACGAAGCGGATTCCCAGAAGGCCGATCACGGAAAGCGTGCCGCTGACGACGAGGACGTACATGACGGATCCGTCCGCTCCGTAGCCGGGGTAGAATCCGGATCGGCATATCCTGACAAGATGCAGAAGCGGATTCCACTGCACATAATCGTAGACGATGCCCGGCATCGTTTCGGCCAGGAAAAAGGCGCCGCTCGTAAAATAAATCATGATGACAACGGCGATGTAAGCCACTTGCCAGAACGGAAAGATCTGAGTCAGAACGACATTGACAAATCCCATCGACATCGCAAATATGATGCATAGCAGCATTGCTATGCAGAAATTAAATGAATCAATCGGCAAGATATTAGTCCCAACGCACCACGCAATGAAAAACACCAAAGAGATACTAAGAGAACTCGTGCAGACTTCGACGAGCGCTCTGGAAAATACAACATCGAGAAACTTGACCTGTGGGAAATAAATAAGCTGCTTATTTTGCATCGGCCCTTCCATCATCTTCCGAGACATATAGTTGAAGATGATGTACGGCGCCAAACCGGTCACCACGAACAGCATCAGGCTGTCACCCATCGGAACGGGCACGTGCCTGATGCCGTAGATGCTCGCGATGACCAGGATGTGCGCGCATGGCCAGCCGACTGCGAGGCTGTAGCCCCACATCGTGCCGCCGAACCGGGTTCTGATGTCGCGCAGGATCAGCGCGCCGAGGACATCCAACTGTACGTCGAGCGCCGATTTCGCCTGATAGGCCATGTCCTGCTCCTGCGGGACGCCGGCCGGCGTCGCCCTGCCGGCCGCGCTCTAGGCCGACAATGCGGCAACCGGGTGACCGGCTCTGCCGGCGCGCCCGACGTTCCCAGCCCTTCGCCTCAGGCCTGCGTCGGGTCGGGCAGCGTCCGGGCCTCGCCGTGGTAGGAGCGGTTCGGGCGCATGTCGACGGCCGAGGCCATGCGGTTCGACATGTTGAAGAAGCTCGCCACGGCCGCGATATCCCAGAGGTCGCGCTCGGAGAAGCCGGCGTCGCGCAGAGCGTCCCGGTCCTCCTCCTCGATGGTCCAGGGCGCCTCCGTGAGGGCGACCGCGAAGTCGAGCATGGCGCGGTGGCGCGGCGAGAGGTCGGCGGCGCGGTAGTTCATCGCCATCATCTCGCCCAGCACCGGATCGCCCGAGAGGCTGCGGACCGCCGCCCCGTGCGCGGTGAGGCAGTAGTAGCAGCGGTTCACGCTCGAGACCGCGACCGCGATCATCTCGCGCTCGAGCTTCGACAGGCCGGAGGGCGCCAGCATCAGGTCGTTGTAGAGCGTCGCGAAGGCCTCGAGCTTGGCGCTGTCGTGGGCGTAGGCGAGGAGCACGTTCGGCACGAAGCCGATCTTCTCCCGGCACTTGTCGAAATAGGCCCGCATCTCCGGCGTCAGATCGGGGGACGGCGGGAGGTCGAGCGCCATCACGGTGCCCTCCGTCTCCTGCGGCGCCGGCCGCTCGCCCACCTCGGGCCTGCCCCGCTTCGCGCTCCCGGCCATGCGATCTCCCTCCCCGTCATCGTCGCCGACTGTCATCTTGGGCGAGCTATAGGCAGTTTACTCCGGCCAGGCGAGGCCGGGGTTGCGGGGTCCGAGTCGCTGTGCCACCGCTCGGGTCACCAACCTCGGCAGAGCACGGGCAGAAGAGGACGGGCAGACGTGGAACCCTCGACCGCGACCGCGACCCCCGAAGCGAAGGCCAGCCGCACCGACCTGATCGCCGCCGCGGCGGCGGTCGCCGCGGACCGGGGCGGCCCGGGCGGCTTCGTCCGCGACCTCTTCGGCCGCGTGGCGCCGGAGGACCTGACCGCCTACCCGCCCGAGGCGCTCGCCGACCTCGCCCTCGCGGCGAGGGCGCACCTCGCCGCCGCCCGGCCCGGCAGCACGGTCAGCGCCGTGCGCCTCACCGACGTCGAGGTGGTGCTGGCCGGGCGCCGGCGCGACCTCACGGTCGTGGAGGCCGTCAACGCCAACCGGCCGTTCCTGCTCGAGTCGACGCTGGCCGAGCTGGTCGCGCGCGGCTACCAGCCCCGCCTCGTCGCCCACCCGATCCTCGGCGTCGAGCGCGATAAGGAGGGCGCCCTGGTGCGGGTGGTCGGCGAGACCACCGCCCAGGAAGCCGGCGGGGAGGCCGGCGGCCTCGTCCGCGAGAGCGTCATCCACGTCCATCTCGACCGCATCGACGACGAGGCGGCCCGCGCGGCGCTCGGCGCGAGCCTGACCCGGGTCTACGCCGACGTCGCCGTGGCGGCGGCGGATCACGAGGCCATGATGGCGCGCCTCGCCGCGGCCTCGGACGCCTATGCCGCGCCGACGCCGCTGGCGCCGGACGAGACGGCGGAGGCCCGCGCCTTCCTCGACTGGCTGCGGGACGGGCACTTCGTGCTGCTCGGCCTGCGCGAGTACCGGGACGAGGGCGGCGCCGACCATGCCGGGGTGCCGGGCAGCGGGCTCGGCCTGCTGCGCGACCCCGCCGTCGAGGTGCTGCGGCGCGGCGACGCCATGGTGGCGGTGACGCCGGAGATCCGCGCCTTCCTGGAGGGGCCCGAGGCGCTCCTCGTCACCAAGGCCAGCCTGCGCTCGCGGGTGCGGCGGCAGGCGCATCTCGACATGGTCGGGATCAAGCTGTTCGGGCGCGAGGGCGAGGCGTCGGGCGGGCTTCCGGGCGAGTTGCGCCTCGTCGGCCTGTTCACCGGCAGCGCCTATGCGAGCCGGGCCGAGGAGGTGCCGTACCTGCGCCGCAAGATCGCGGCGGTGCTGGCGAAGGCCGGCCTCGACCCGACGAGCCATGCCGGGCGCTCGCTCGTCCACGTGCTCGAGACCTATCCGCGCGACGACCTCTTCCAGATCGAGCCCGGCCTGCTCCTGCGCTTCGCGCTCGCCATCGTGTCGCTCGCCGACCGGCCGCGGGTGCGGGTGCTGGCGCGGCCCGACAAGTTCGGCCGCTTCGTCTCGCTGATCGCCTACCTGCCGAAGGACCGCACCGACGCCCGGCTCCAGGCCCGGATCGGCGCCTACCTGGCCGACGCCCTCGGCGGCCGCGTCTCGGCGATCTATCCCGACTACCCGGACGGACCGCTCGCCCGCCTCCACGTCATCGTGGCGACCGCGGGCGCTCCCCCGGAGGAGATCGATGCGGGCCGGCTCGAGGCCGGCATCGCGGAGCTTTCCCGCACCTGGGCCGATTCGCTGCGCGAGGCCCTGGCGGAGGCCCGGGGCGGCGATGCCCGCGGGCTCGCCGCGGTCTATGCCGAGGCCTTCCCGGCCGGCTACCGCGAGATGTACGCCGGCGCCCAGGCCCTGGCCGACATCGCCATCCTGGAACGGATCTCGGAGGCGCAGCCCCGGGCGGTCGACCTCTTCCGCCGGCCCGGCGACCCCGAGACCCGGATCGGCCTGAAGGTCTTCTCCCGCGGGACCGCGCTGCCCTTGTCCGAGCGGGTGCCGGTGCTGGAGAATCTGGGCTTCCGGGTCATCGACGAGCGCTCCTACCGCCTCAAGCCCGAGGGTGCCGGCGCCCGGGTCTGGCTGCACGACATGGTGCTGGAGCGCGCCGGCGGCGGCGCCATCGACGTCGCGGCGGTCGAGGGCCCGGTCGAGGCCGCGCTCCTGGCCCTCGCCCGCGACCTCGCCGAATCCGACGCCTACAATCGCCTGGTGCTCGAGGCCGGGCTCGGCTGGCGCGACGTCGCCCTGGTCCGGGCGCTCGGCCGCTACCTGCGCCAGCTGCGCATCCGCTACGGCCAGGACTACCTGGCGGCGACGCTCGCGCGCCATCCCTCCCTCGCCCGGCGGCTCGTCACGCTGTTCTACGCCCGCTTCGATCCCCGCCGCGACGGCGACAGGAGTGCGGCGGAAGGCAGCGTGCGGGCCGAGATCGAGGCGGATCTCTCGGGGGTCACCAGCCTCGACGAGGACCGGATCCTGCGCCGGTTCGTCAACCTGGTGGAAGCCGCGCAGCGCACGAACTTCTTCCAGCTCGGCCGCAACGGCCTGCCGCCTGAGACCATCGCGTTCAAGTTCCGCTGCGCCAAGGTCGACGGCATGCCGCTGCCGCGTCCCCTGTTCGAGATCTTCGTCTACTCGCCTCGCGTCGAGGGCGTGCACCTGCGCTTCGGCTACATCGCCCGGGGCGGCCTGCGCTGGTCGGACCGGCCGGAGGATTTCCGCACCGAGGTGCTGGGCCTCGTGAAGGCCCAGCAGGTCAAGAACGCCGTGATCGTGCCGGTCGGCGCCAAGGGCGGGTTCTTCCCGAAGCGCCTGCCGCCCGCATCCGACCGCCAGGCCTGGATGCAGGAGGGCACCGAGAGCTACCGGGTGTTCATCCGCACGCTGCTCTCGCTCACCGACAACATCGTCGACGGCAAGATCGTGCCGCCGCCCGCCACCGTGCGGCACGACGAGGACGACGCCTACCTCGTGGTCGCGGCCGACAAGGGCACCGCCACCTTCTCGGACGTCGCCAACGCCCTCTCCCTCGAGGCGCATCACTGGCTCGGCGACGCCTTCGCGTCCGGCGGCAGCCAGGGCTACGACCATAAGCAGATGGGCATCACCGCCCGCGGCGCCTGGGAGGCGGTCAAGCGCCACTTCCGCGAGGTCGACATCGACATCCAGGCCGAGCCGGTCACGGTCGCGGGCGTCGGCGACATGTCGGGCGACGTCTTCGGCAACGGCATGCTCCTGTCGCGCTGCCTGAGGCTCGTCGCGGCCTTCGACCACCGCGACATCTTCCTCGACCCCGATCCCGATCCGGCCGTGGCCTTCGCCGAGCGACGGCGCCTGTTCGATCTCCCGCGCTCGTCCTGGGGCGATTACGACCGCCAGAAGATCTCGGCCGGCGGCGGCGTCTTCTCGCGCCAGGCCAAGACCGTGCCGCTCTCACCCCAGATGCGCGCCCGCCTCGGGCTCGACCGGGCGGAGGCGACGCCCGCGGAGGTGATGCAGGCGATCCTGCGGGCCCCCGTCGATCTCCTGTGGTTCGGCGGCATCGGCACCTACGTGCGCGCCTCGTCCGAGAGCGACGACGAGGCCGGCGACCGGGCGAACGACGCCATCCGCATCACCGGCGCGGAGCTGCGCGCCCGGGTGGTCGGCGAGGGCGCCAATCTCGGCCTGACCCAGCGCGGACGGATCGAGGCGGCGCGGCGGGGCGTGCGCCTCAACACCGACGCGATCGACAACTCGGCCGGCGTCAACACCTCGGACGTCGAGGTCAACATCAAGATCGCGCTGGCCACACCCGAGCGCGACGGCCGCCTGAGCCCGGAGAGCCGCAACGCGCTCCTCTCCGGCATGACCGAGGCGGTGGCCGACCTGGTCCTGCGGAACAACCAGCTCCAGACCCTCGCCCTGTCGCTCGCCCAGCGCTCCGCCGCGACCGAGACCGGCTTCGCCTCCCGGCTGATGCAGGCGCTCGAGGCCGACGGCCGCCTCGACCGCAGCGTCGAGTTCCTGCCCTCCGACGCCGCTCTCGCCGAGCGGGCGCAGGGCGGCGAGGGCCTGACCCGGCCGGAACTGGCGGTGCTGCTCGCCTATGCCAAGCTCTCGCTCAAGGACGCGCTCCTCGACAGCGCGGTACCGGACGATCCCTACCTCGGCCGGGAGCTCGCGCGGGCTTTCCCGCCGGTCCTGGTCGCGCGCTATCCCGACGCGGTGCAGGGCCACCGCCTGCGGCGCGAGATCATCGCCACGAGTCTGGCCAACGCCATCGTCAACCGCGGCGGGCCGACCATCGTCAGCCGGCTCGCCGACGAGACCGGCGCCGAGGCCCCGGCGATCGCCGCGGCCTACGCGGTCACCCGCGACGCCTTCGGGCTGATCGACCTCAACAAGGCGGTGGACGGGCTCGACGGGGCGATCGGCGGCGACCAGCAGCTCGCCCTCTACGCCGACTTGCAGGACCTGCTGCGCCAGCGCATGGTCTGGTTCATCCGCAACGGCGAGGCCGTGCCGGGGACCATCGAGGCCGCGGTGCAGCGCTACCGCGACGGGATCGCGGCGGTCTCGGGTGCCCTGCCGGGTGCCCTGCCGCCTGCCGCTGCCGAGGCCTTGGCCCGGCGCACCCGCGCCCTGGTCGACCAGGGGGTGCCGGAGGCCCTGGCGGGCCGTCTCGCCTCCTTGAGCGAGCTGGGTGCCGCGCCCGACATCGTCCAGGTCGCCGAGGCGACCGGGCGCCCGCCGGCGGCGATCGCCGCGACGCATTTCGCCCTCGCCGACCTCTTCCGCCTCAACGCGCTCGCGGCCGCCGCCCGGGCGGTGCCGGTGGCCGACACCTTCGACCGCATCGCCCTCGAACGCGCGGTCGCCGGCATCGCCTCCGCCCACCGGGCGCTCACCGCCGAGGCCGCCGCCTCGGAGGCGGAAGGAGCGGCCGCGGTCGAGGCCTGGAGCCAGGCCCGCGGCGCCTCCCTCGCCCGCATCCGCACCGCGGTCGCGGCCATCGCGGCCTCGGGGCTCACGGTCTCGAAGGTGTCGGTGGCGGCGAGCCTGCTCGGCGACCTCGCGCGGCCATGAGGCGGCCATGAGCCGGACGTCGGCCGATGCGCCGGATTTCGGGGAGGCGTTCCGCGCCCGGTTCGCCGATCTGGTCGCCTGGCGCCGCGACGTGCGGCGCTTCCGCCCCGATCCGGTGCCGGAGGACGCCCTGAGGGAGTGCCTGGGGCTCGCCTGCCTCAGCCCCTCGGTCGGCAACAGCCAGCCCTGGCGCTTCGTGCGCGTCTCGGACCCGGACCGGCGCGCGGCCGTGACGGCGAGCTTCTCTCGCTGCAACGAGGCGGCTGCAGCCACTTACGACGACGCCCGCGCGAGCGCCTATCGCGGCCTCAAGCTCGCGGGCCTGCGCGAGGCGCCGGTCCATCTGGCCGTCTTCTGCGACGAGGGGACGGAGGCCGGCCACGGGCTCGGCCGCGCCACCATGCCGGAGATGCTGCGCTATTCCGCCGTCACGGCGGTCCACACCTTCTGGCTCGCCGCCCGCACCCGCGGCCTCGGCGTCGGCTGGGTCTCGATCCTGTGCCCCGAGGAGGTCACGGCGGTCCTCGACGTGCCGCCGGAATGGGGGCTGATCGCCTATCTGTGCGTCGGCTACCCGGCAGAGGAGCACGCGGACCCGGAGTTGGTGCGGCACGGCTGGCAGGCGCGGCACGAGCCGGGGGCGACGATCCTGGAGCGGTGAGCGGAGCGCAGGGCTGGGGCGCAGCCGCGACACGTTGATACATACTAGTATGTACAGTATGAGGATGGAGGTCCCACCGTGGCCGCGGAGATCCCTCCAGGAGATCCTTCCATGCCCCTCGTCACCCTCACCCTGAAGCGCGACCGTTCACCGGACGAGCGCCGCGCCATCGCCGACGCCGTCCACGCCGCCCTCGTCGGCAGCATCGGCATCCCGCCGGACGACCGCTTCCAGGTCATATCGAGCCGGTTCGACGAGGTGATCTACGACCCTGCCTATCTCGGCATCGCGCGCAGCGACGGGCTGGTGATGGTCCAGGTCCACCTCTCGACCGGGCGCAGCGTCGCGCAGAAGAAGGCCCTGTTCGCGGCGATCGCCCAGAACCTCGGCGTGGTCGGGGTGCGGCCCGAGGACGTGCTGGTGACGCTGGTCGAGATCGCGCGGGAGAACTGGTCCTTCGGCAACGGCATCGCCCAGTACGCGGACGTGGCTCCGCCGCATCTTGCGGGCGCGGCCTTGGGCCGAGATTCGATCAGCACCAGAATGCGATGATGGCGGCCAGGGCGAGAGCCGATGCGAAGTTGCGGGCGCGGTCCTCACGTCGCTGGCATTGCCGGGGGTGAGGTCGATGACGCCCGGGCGGCCGATCACGTCGGTGAGGACGTGGATCTTGGTGGTCGGGCCGGCGCGCGAGGGACCGATGTCCTGCGCGCGGGCCCGCCTATTCCGCCGTGAGCGGCGCGGTGAGCTTTGACAGAGGTGGCGTCGAGGGCTGCCGCCTCGCCGGACCACCCGGCTTTCGCCAGGCTCGCCAGCATGGCGCTCCAGAAACCGCGGCGCGACCATCTGTTGAAGCGGTTGTAGAACGTGGTGGGCGGACCCTGCTCGCCTGGGCCGTCCTTCCAGCGGCAGCCGCTCGTCATGACGGACAAGATGCCCGACAGGATCGTTCGGCCGTCCTTGCGACGAGCGCCAGGCTGGTTGGCGGGCATGAACGGCGCGATCACCTGCCATTGCTCGTCCGACAGCCAGAACAGCTCTGCCATAGCCTCCTCCATCCGGGAGGCGCCTGGAGCCATATCTCTCTCACCAGCGCGACACCTTGAAGGAGCTTTGACCCCAGCCGGCAGCGCGCCATGCCGGAACCCTCGCGCGACGACCCTTGCACCCTCGGCGTCATCCCGGGTCCGCCCAGCGGAACCCGGGAGATCCACAGCCGCTGGAGGCTCAGGATGATGCGGGACGCGATCCGCCTCGTTCTTCAGCCTCAGCAGTCGATCGATCCCGGCCTCTCGGCAAGCCTCGCTCCGGGCTGACATTGCGGATTGCGGACACGTCGATCGCCGTCCTCACGCCGCCTTGATCTCCGCCACGAACCCGCTGATCTCCCGCTCGAGCATCGCGGCCTGATGCGCGAAGTCGAGGGCGGCGCGCAGCACCTGGTCGGCGGTGCCGCCGGTGCGGTCGGCGCCCTGCTGCACCGCGTCGATGTGGCCCGAGACGACCTGCGTGCTGCGGGCGGCGTCCTGCACGTTGCGGGCGATGTCGCCGGTGGCGGCGCTCTGGCGCTCCATCGCGGTCGCCACCCCGGTCGCGATGGCGTTCATGTCGCGGATCGTCCCGCCGATGCCCTCGATCGCCTGCACCGCCTGGGCGGTCTGGGCCTGGATGCCGCCGATCTGCCCGGCGATCGCCTCGGTCGCCTGGGCGGTGCGGGTGGCCAGGTCCTTGACCTCGGCCGCCACCACCGCGAAGCCGCGCCCCGCCTCGCCGGCCCGCGCCGCCTCGATCGTGGCATTCAAGGCGAGCAGGTTGGTGCGGCCGGCGATGCTGGTGATGAGCTGCACCACGTCGCCGATCTGCTGCGCGCCGGCCGCGAGCGCCCGGATCGTCGCCTCGGTGCGCACCGCCTCGGCCTCCGCGCGGCCGGCGATGACCGAGGAGTGACCGACCTGGCGGACGATCTCGGCGATGCTGGCGGACAGCTCGTCCGTCGCGCCCGCCACGCCGCTCACGTTGGCGGAGGTCTGGCTCGCGGCCTGCGCGACGCCGGCCGACAGGCTCGCGGCCTGCGCGGCGGAGGTCGACAGGTTGCGCGCCGCCCCCTCCATCTCGCCCGCCGCCGCCGTCAGCGTCGCGATCAGGGCCGAGACCTTGCCCTCGAAGCCGCGCGTCAGGTCCTCGAGATGGCGCGCCCGCTCCACCTTCGCGTCGGTGTCCCGGCGCTGGAGCGCGTCGCGCCGCTCGGCCTCGACCAGCCCGTCGCGGAACTGCGCGACGGTGCGCGCCATGGCGCCGATCTCGTCGGCCCGCTCGGTGCCCGGCACCGCGATGTCCCGGGCGCCGCCGCCGAGCGCCGCGATCGCGCCCGACAGGCGCTGCAGCGGCCCGGCGATCGAGCCGGCGAGCCGGAGCGAGATCACGAGCCCGAGGAGCACGATGCCGGCCGCCTTGGCGAGGAAGGCCGTCGTGCCCTGCGCGATGCTGCGGGCGAAATCCTGCTCGTGCTCGAGGGCGTCGCGGTTCACCGCCGCCAGCAACGCCTCGGAGGCCTTGATCGACCGGTCGCGGGCGGCGCGGGAGAGCGTCAGATGCTTGCCCCACTCCGCCGAGAGGAGGACGGCGCGGTCGAGGGCGGCGCGCCAGGCGGAGAGCTTCGCGGCGAGGTCGCCGTTGCCCTGCAGCCTGGCCTGGCCGGAGGCCGCGGATTGCCCCGCCGCCGACAGGTGCTTAACCTCGCCCGTCACCTTGAACTGCGCGACCTGCTCCCGGGCGAGCTGGAACGCGTCGGCCGCGCCGTTCAGCATCCGGGCCTGGTCGAGGTCGCCGGCCTCGAAGGCGCGGATGCGCCGCTGCGACAGGGCCTGGGCGATCTCGCCGCCGGCCTGGTCGACCTCGCGGCCCTGGAGCGCGGTCTCCTCGTCCTTGAGCCGGGCGAGGATCGCGTACGCGTCGCCGTAGCCGCGCAGGGCGGCGGCGATCGTCGCGCTCACCGCCTGCTCGTCGGCCGAGAGCCCGATCGCGGCGCCGCGATCGATGAGGCCGAGCGACTTGTCGAGGAGGTCGCGCGCCGCCTTGAAGGCCGCGGGATCGAAGCGCTGGAGCCAGCGGCTCAGCTCGAACCGCGCCTGCATCATCGCCATGTCGACGGCCCGGACGTGCTCGGTCTTGGCGCGGTTGTGCTGGTACTCGGTGAAGCTCGCATTCACCTGCGTCACCAGCCCATAACCCGAGACCGCCACCCCGGCGGTCGTCGCCAGGACGACGCCGAATCCGAGAAGTATCCGCGCCTTGATCGACAGGCGTGCCAGGCGCCCGCCCCTGATCCTCATCCGCATCGGTCGATCATCCCGCTCCGACCCGCCCTCGCACCAACGATGCGGCATCGTCCGCTAAGGCAGGATTAAAGAAGAGCGGCGTCGGGTGCTGTCACGAAGACCCACCGGTAGCGCCGCTCTCCTTTCGCCGGCTCAGGATGTGACCGACACGACGATGGCTGTCCTGGGCGCCGGTCCTGAAGCCCGGGCCGCCCGGCTCAGCCATAGGCGGCGAGCGCCCGGGTGTGGCCCGGCTCGGCGACCGGGATGCCGGCGCCGGTATACTCGTTGAGCTTGTTGCGCAGGGTGCGGATCGAGATCCCCAGGATCTTGGCGGCGTGGGTGCGGTTGCCGAGGCAGTGGTCGAGAGTATCGAGGATCAGGTCGCGCTCGACCTCCGCCAGGGAGCGGCCGACGAAGCCCCGCGCCACCGCCTCGGCGGCCTGCACCGCCCGGGCGGCCGCGCCGGCGGCGCCTCCCCCGCCCAGGGCCTCGCCGTCGGGGGAGCGGATCGCCTCGACGTCGATCTCGGGGCCGCTCGCCAGCAGCACCGCCCGGTGCAGGGTGTTTTCCAGCTCGCGCACGTTGCCGGGCCAGGCGCCCTGCGCGACGAGGCGCCGGGCCTCGGCCGAGAGCGGCCGGACCGCCAGCCCGTTCGCCTCGGCGTATTTGCGGGCGAAGTGGGTGGCGAGTTCCAGGATGTCGGCGGGACGGTCGCGCAGGGGCGGCAGGCGCAGCTGCACCACGTTGAGGCGGTAGAGCAGATCCTCCCGGAACGTGCCCCTGCGCGCCTCCTCGGCGAGATTGCGGTTCGAGGTGGCGAGCACCCGGATGTCGACCTTGACCGGCTGGGTACCGCCAACCCGGTCGATCACCCGCTCCTGCAGGGCCCGCAGGAGCTTGGCCTGCAGCCGGACGTCCATCTCGGAGATCTCGTCGAGGAGCAGCGTGCCGCCATTGGCCTCCTCGAAGCGGCCGATGCGCCGCGCCACCGCCCCGGTGAAGGCGCCCTTCTCATGGCCGAACAGCTCGGATTCGAGCAGCGCGTCGGGGATCGCCGCGCAGTTCACGCTGACGAACGGCTTCTGGGCCCGGTTCGACCGGGCATGGACGTGGCGGGCCAGCACCTCCTTGCCGGTGCCGCTCTCGCCGGTGATCAGCACCGAGGCGTCGGAGCGCGCCACCTGCTCGGCGAGCCTCACGACCCGCTCCATCGCGGGATCGTGCCACACGAAGCTGCGGGCATCCGCCGCCACCGCCTCCAGCACCGCCGCGATCAGCTCGGGGTCGGGCGGCAGCGGGATGTATTCCTTGGCCCCCGCCTGGATCGCCGCCACCGCCGCCTTGGCGTCGGTGCCGGTGCCGCAGGCCACCACGGGGGTGCGGATGCGCTCCTCGGCGAGTGCCGCCACCAGCGTCCGGATCGGCAGCGACACGTCGACCATCACGAGGTCGGCGCCCTTCGCCCGCAGCGCGTTCAGGCCCTGCTCGATCCCGTCGGCCTGGGTCACGGCGGCGCCGCGGTTCATCGCGATCCGGGAGGCGGTGACGAGTTCGCCGTTCAGGCGTCCGATGATCAACAGCCGCATGGCGGGCACTCCGTGACGGGTTCGAGGAGGGTGACGGCGGCCGTCAGCCGTCGGCCTTGACGATCTCGGTCATCGTCACGCCGAGGCGCTCCTCGACCAGCACCACCTCGCCGCGGGCGACGAGGCGGTTGTTGACGAAGATGTCGATCGCCTCGCCGACCTTGCGGTCGAGCTCCAGCACCGTGCCGGGACCGAGGCGCAGGAGATCGCCGATCGGCATCCGGGAACTGCCGAGCACCGCCGAGACCATCACCGGCACGTCGAAGACCTGCTCCAGGTCGGCCGCCGACTTGGTGGCGGCCGGCGCGTCGCGCATCGTGCCGGACGCCGCCGCGTCGAAGGCGAGATCCTCCTCGCTGAGCTGCGGCAGGCCGAGATCGTTGTCGGAGGTCATTCGGGCACCTCGTGGGAAAGGGTGTCGGGCAGGGGAGCGTCAGGCAGGGGGCGCGGCGGGCGCCAGGGCGGCCAGCACCGCGGCCTCGATGGCGGCGCGCTCGCGCACCACGCCGCCATCGGCCCACTCGATGCGGGCGTCGCCCGGCGCCATGCCGGGATCGCCGAGGACGATCAGGCGGCCCTCGTAGCCGCGCTCGCGGGCCAGCCGCGCCACCTGGCGCTCGGTCTCCTCGACGAGCGCGTCGTGGACCCGGATCGCCAGGTGCGGCACGCCGCGCAGATGCTGGAAGGCCCGGCCCGCGGCTTCCGCGATCGCCGCCACCGGCTGGCTGTCGAGGGCGGCCCCGGCGATCTTGCGCCCGAGCGCCACGGCGAAATCGAGGGCCTGGGCCTCCCGCTCCGCGTCCCGGGCGTCGGCGGCACCGATCATGCCGGAGGCCGCCGCGGCGAGCCGGTTGAGGGCGTCGGCGAGGCGCGCCTGCACCTGCGCCTCGGCCTGGGCGCGGCCCTCGTGCAGGCCGGCGGCATAGGCCGCCGCCTCGGCGGCCGCGAGGGCGGCGGCCGCGGCTTCCGCGGCTTGCGCCGCCGCGGCGGCCGCGGCCTCGGCATTCACGACCTCCTCCTGCGGGGTGGGGCCCCGGGGATGCCGGAAGTCGGTGTCGAACAGGAAGCGGCGGATCTGCGCCATCAGGCTTGTCCCTTCCGGCCGCGTCCGGCGGGCCGCATCGGGGTCCGGACGGGAGGCACGGCCGCGCTCCGGTCTCGGGTCGGGCTCTCGGGAGCGCGCATCAATAGACCAGCTCCTCCTCGGCGCTGTTCTTGGCGATCATGATCTCGCCCTTCTCGGCCAGCTCCTTGGCGAGGTCGGTCATCTTGGACTGTGCCTCGTCGACCTCCTTCAGCCGGATCGGGCCGAGGGATTCGATCTCGTCCTGGATGTTCTTGGCGGCGCGCTTCGACATGTTGGCGAAGAAGTAGTTCTTGACCGGATCCGACGCGCCCTTCAGCGCCCTCGCCAGCACGTCGCGGTCGACGCTGCGCATCAGGGTCTGGACGCTGCCGGCGTCGAGCTTCATCAGGTCGTCGAAGGTGAACATCAGCTGGCGGATCTTCTTCGCCGAGCCGCGGTTGCCCTGGTCGAGGGCGGCCAGGAACCGGATCTCGGTCTGGCGGTCGAAGGCGTTGAAGACGTCGGCGAGCAATTCGTGCGCGTCGCGCCGGGTGGTCTGGGCGATGGTCGAGACGAACTCGACCCGCAGGATCTCCTCGATGTGGCGCAGGGCCTCCTTCTGCACCGTCTCCATCCTGAGCATGCGGTTGAGGACGTCGATGGCGAAGTCCTCCGGCAGGATCGTCAGGACCTTGGCGGCGTAGTCCGAGCGCACCCGCGACAGGATCACCGCGACGGTCTGCGGGTACTCGTTGCGCAGGAACGAGGCCAGGATCTCGGGATCGATCTGGGTCAGGCTGGCCCAGACCCGGCGGGTCGAGGCGCCCTTCACCTCCGCCATGATCACCGCGACCTGCTCGGGCGGGAAGATCTTCAGGAGCAGCGTCTCGGTGCGCTCGAAGCTCGACGTGATGCCGCCGCTCGCCGAGAGCCGCGACACGAAGTCGATGATGAGGTGCTCGACCGCCTCGGCCTCGAGGGAGCCGAGCTGCACCATGGCGTGCGAGACCTTCTTGACCTCGTCCTCCTCCAGCATCCGCCAGATCGGGGCGCCCTCCTGCTCCCCGAGCAGCAGCAGGAGGGCCGCGGCGCGATGGACGCCGGGCATCTGGGAGAAGCTCGTCCCGGCGAGGGGAACGGGCACCGGCGGGGTCGCGGCCATGACGTCAGCTCATCCTCGTGCGGTTCGGGTCGGTCTCGGCGGCGTCTCGGGTCCGGGCCGGCGGAGGTCGCCGGTGCGTCGGCGGCACCGATCCGGGAGGGTCCTGCCGGGGTTGCGGCGTGCGGAGCGGCTCAGTGGTCGTTGATCCAGGTGCGCAGCACCTCGACGGTCTCGGTCGGGTTGGACTTCACGATGTCGACGACGCGCTCGATCGTCTCGGCCTGCACCTTGCCGTTGAGCGTCGCGAACTCGACGACGCGGCGGGCCGCGCTGTCCGGGGCGGCGAGCTCGGCCGCGGCCGGGGACGGACCGCCTTCGACCGCCATCACCAGGCCGGGCTCGCCGAGCACCGAGAGCGGCACCATCGGGGGCTCGTCCGTGGCGACGACCCGCTGCACCAGCGGCCGCACCACCGTCATCAGCACGACGAGGCCGAGGAGCAGGAGCACCGTCATCTCGGCGATGCGCAGCACGTCCTCCTTGGTCGGCTGGAGCAGGGAGGCGAGGAGGCCGGCCTCCTGCAGCTCCGGCACCGCCGGCGTCTCGGCGAAGCGCAGGTTCACCACCTCGACCTGGTCGCCCCGGGCCTTGTCGTAGCCCACCGCCGTGCGCACCAGGGTGGTGATCCGCTCGATCTCGGCCGCCGGCCGCGGGGCGTAGGCCGGCTTGCCGTCCGGGCCCGCCGCGTAGGTGCCGTCGATCAGCACCGCCACCGACAGGCGCTTGACCCGGCCGCCCTCGTTGACCTCCGTGCGGGTGACCCGGGAGATCTCGTAGTTCGTGGTCTCCTCGTTCTTGGCCGAGGATTCGCGCGGGCCCTGGTTCTGCTGGCCCTGGTTGGCTCCCGGCAGCTCGTTGCCGACGGTGACGCCGTTCTCGGTGTTCTGGGACTGCTGGCTCTCGTTCCGGGTCTGGGTCGAGCGCACCACCCGGCTCTCGGGATCGAAGGTCTCCGACCGGCTCTCGACCCGGTTGGCGTCGAGCTCGGCCGTCACCTGGACCCGGGCCCGCCCCGCCCCGACGATGCCGGCCACGATCTCCTCGACCTGCGCCCGCAGGCGCCGCTCGAGGCCGGTCTGGCGCTCGTCGAGGCCGATCCCGGCCCGGTCCTCGGCCCCGCGGGCGCCGTCGGCCAGGAGCCGGCCGCGCTCGTCGACGATCGAGATGCGCTCGGGCTTCAGGCCCTCGACCGCCGAGGCGACGAGGTGGCGCACCGCCCGGACCTGGCCCGGATCGAGCTCGCCGGCGAGCCGCACCACGATCGCGGCGCTCGGCGCCTCGCGGTCGCGGGAAAACAGCCGCTTCTCGGGCAGGACGAGGTGGACGCGGGCCGCCTGCACCCGGCCGATCGCCCGGATCGAGCGGGCGAGCTCGCCCTCGAGCGCCCGCAGGTGGTTGACGTTCTGGACGAAGCTCGTCGACGAGAAGGCGTCGCCCTTGTCGAAGATCTCGTAGCCGACGCCGCCGGCGCTCGGCAGGCCCTTGGCGGCGAGGTCCATGCGCAGGCGGGCGAGGTCGGCGCGGGGCGCCAGCACGGTCTGGCCGGCCTCGCCCTTGGTCTCGTAGCGGATGCCCCGGGTCTCGAGGTCGCGAATCACCGCGCCGGCATCCTGCACCGACAGGTCGGTGTAGAGAACGCCCATCTCGGGGCGCGAGACTCGCAGGATGACGAAGGCGAAGAACCCGATGAGCGCCAGGGTCACCGCGCCCATCGCGGCGAGCCGCGCGGGCCCGAGCTTCGCCACCAGATCGAGGACCGGCTTCACGACGTCACGCACCCGCCAACCGAGGCCACGGCGGCCCCGGGGCAAAAATTGCCGGGTCGTGGTTATGATGTGGTTAACAGGGCGCGGCAGGGCATGAATCGGCGCCGGGACACCTCGCTCCCGCGTGAAGCGGGCGGTGTCCCGGTCACTGACGCCGCGGCGCGGTTCCGGGGATCGTCGCGCGCAGGATGGAGCATGGAATTCCTCTCGAACACGAGAGACGAGATCCCACGCTTGTCTCCGTCCCGAACGGTCCGCCGATGCCGGAACCTTCGTGCGAGAAGAGGTCTATTGCCTGTAGTGCTGAATCCGCGTCGTGCGCAGGCCGGCGAGGCCGTGCTGCTCGATCGAGTACTGCCAGCTCAGGAATTCCTCGGTGGTCAGCGTGTAACGCTGGCACGCTTCCTCAAGGCTCAGGAGCCCGCCGCGCACCGCGGCCACCACCTCGGCCTTTCGGCGGATCACCCATCGGCGCGTGTCGGTCGGGGGAAGGTCCGCGATGGTCAGCGGACTTCCATCTGGCCCGATGACATACTTCACCCTCGGGCGATGCGGTTCGGTCATGATACGCTCTACACTCGACTGACCTGTCGAGACCGAAGCTAGGCACCCGCGCTTAAGATTGCTTGAATCATTTCCCTCGCATGTGATTCGTAATCCACAGCAATCCACCGAATCAGTTGCCGCCGGTGCCACCGATCGCCTCGACGCTGCTGAGAGCCACGGTGCGGTCCCCCACGGTCAGGACCGGTTCGGCGCCGGTGACGTCCACGCTGGTGATCGTCCCGCTGATCTTGGTGTCGACGCCGACGCTCGACCCGGTGGTGTCGAGGGCCTGGACCTTCAGGGTGTACTTCCCGTCCGGGGCGAGCTGCCCGGTCGAGGTCCGGCCGTCCCAGGCGAAGCTCTGGCTGCCGGCGGGCAGCGCCTTGGTCTGTGTGGCGACGACGTTGCCCTTCGCGTCCGTGATGGTCAGGACCGCCTTTGCGGCGGCGCGCGCGGGGGTGAGCGTCCAGGTGGCGCTGCCCTCGCTGAGCGACGCCGTGGCGCCGTCCGCCGTCACGGTCTTGCCGATGAGGCCGGAAGCGGTCGCCGCCGCCGAGGCCTTGCTGGCGGTGAGCAGGCTGCCGAGGCGGTCGTTGGTCTTGAGCTGCTGCTCGACCGAGGCGAACTGCACCAGCTGCTGGGTGAACTGGTTGGTGTCGAGAGGATCGAGCGGGTTCTGGTTCTGCAGCTGCGTCGTCAGCAGGGTCAGGAACTGGTTGAAGTTGCCCGCGATGGTGCTGGCGTCGCTCGCGGTCTTGCTGGCGCTGCTGCTGGAGAGGTTGGTCAGGCTGCTGATGCCGGCGGTCATCGGGGCCTCGCGGGTTCGAGCGTCATCGGGGCGGGGATCATGGGAAATCGTCGTCAGATTCTCAGGTCGAGGCCGAGGCGCTGGCCGAGGCCCTTCAGCGGCGGCAGGGCGCCCTCCCCCTCGGGCTCAGCCCTCACGCGGTCGGCGCCTTGCGGCCGGCCGGATTCGTCGCGCTGCGGCGCGTTCTGGCCGCCGCCGTCGCGCAGCGAGAAGGTCAGGCCGGCCTCGCCGGGATTGAGGCCCGCCTGCGTGAGAGCCTGCTGCAGGCTGCCGGCGTCGCGCTGGAGCAGCGCCAGGGTCTCGGGGCGCTCCACCACCAGATGCGCCTTCACGGCGCCGTGCGTCCGGTCGATGTCGAGGCTGACGTCGATGCGTCCGAGCTCGTAGGGGTCGAGCCGGATCTCGAACCGGTTCGCGCCCGCGAGCGCCCGCATCCCGATGGCGATCGGCACCGCGCTCAGGGTGGCGGGGACCGCGACCGCCGGGCGGGCCTCCGCCGGCGCCGACGGATCGGGCGCCGGTATGGTGCCGCGGGCCGGCGCGGCGGTTGCGGACGGATCGGGGGCCGCGAGATCGTCTGGCGCTCGGTCCGGCCCGTCGGGCTGCCGGCCTTCGGCCCGCCCGGCCGCGGCCTCGAGGAGCGTCGCGGCGGCCCGCGGGTCGGCGCCCTGCATGGGCGCCGCCGCCGATGCGATCGCGGTGCCGGCCGTCTGGGCCGCGCCGCCTTGCGCCGCCCCCGCGCTCGTCGCCGGCGCGGTCGGGACCGGTGCCGTCAGGAGGGAGAGGATCGGCGTGGCTTCGGAATCGGGGTCCTCGGCACCGGCGGCCTCGCCCTCGGCGTCCGTCTCGTCGGCGGAGCCGCCTGCCGTCGCCTCGCCGGCCGCGACGGCGGCCGCGCGGACGGCCTCGGCCTGCGCGGCGGCGGGCGGCCCGGCCGGCGTCCTGGTGTCGGAAGCCTTGATCGCGGAGGCCTCGGTGCCGGCTGCGCGGGAGGACCGGTCCGGTCCGCCCTGGGCGGCGGAGCGCGCGTCGGTGCTCCTCCGCTGCGCGGGTCGCGGCGCATCGCCGGCCGCGCGAGCCGGGTCCCGGTTCGGGGTGGTCACGTCGTTCCGCCTCGTCGCGGCGCGATGCGCGTCGGGGCGGGAGAGCGACGGCGCGGCGGGATCGGACCACGGCCGCTGGCTCGTCCGGGCGCTCCGTGAGGCCTCGCCGGAGGCCGGGCGGAACGGCTCGTGGGCGGCCGTCTTCGCGACCGACTTGCCGGCCGACTTGCCGGCCGACTTGGCGTCGGCCCTGTTGCCGGATCGCGCCGCAGCCGCCGACCGGACCGGCTCGCGGCCGGTCGTCCATCCCCCGTCACCCGCTCCGCTGAACTGCATCGGCGACCTCCTGGAGCCTCCAGAGCAAGCCGCCTGCCAGCGCCCGCGGTCGCGCAAATGCCTGATGATTCACGCTGTTTTCTCGGAGACTCGACCCCGCCGACGGGCCGCCCGGTCGGTTTCTGCCGGGATCCCGGCAAGAACTTCCCTGCGGGCCCGCCCTCGTGCCGCCCTGGCAGAACCCCGGCCGGATCGCTATAGACTCCGCGTGCGGCGCCGGGGGGCGATCCCCGGATGCCGCCCCCAACCCTCTGCACGGTCATGAACTCGCTCGATCTGCCCAAGGCCCCGGAAGACACCCGCGTCGTCGTGGCGATGTCCGGGGGCGTCGATTCCTCCGTCGTCGCCGCGCTGCTCAAGCGCGAGGGCTACGACGTGGTCGGGATCACGCTGCAGCTCTACGACCACGGGGCGGCCACCCACCGCCGCGGCGCCTGCTGCGCCGGCCAGGACATCCACGACGCCCGCCGGGCCGCGGAGGTCATCGGGATCCCGCACTACGTGCTGGATTACGAGGACCGGTTCCGCGAGGCGGTGATCGACCGCTTTGCCGACAGCTACCTCCAGGGCGAGACGCCGATCCCCTGCGTGGAGTGCAACCGGTCGATCAAGTTCCGCGACCTGCTCTCCACCGCCCAGGACCTCGGCGCCGACGTGCTGGCCACCGGCCACTACGTCGCGAGCCGGGCGCTGGCGCATGGCGGCCGGGCGCTCCACCGCGCCCTCGACCCGGCCCGGGACCAGAGCTACTTCCTGTACGCGACCACGCCCGCGCAGCTCGATCTCCTGCGCTTCCCCCTCGGCGAGCGCCCGAAGGACGAGACCCGGGCGCTCGCCAAGGCCTTCGGCCTCGCCGTCGCCGACAAGCCCGACAGCCAGGACATCTGCTTCGTGCCGCAGGGACGCTACCAGGACGTGATCGCGCGCCTGCGGCCCGACGCGGTGCGCCCGGGCGAGATCGTCCATCTCGACGGCCGGCGGCTCGGCCGCCACGACGGCATCATCGGCTTCACGGTCGGCCAGCGCCGCGGCCTCAACGTCGCGGCGGGCGAGCCGCTCTACGTCGTGCGCCTCGAGCCCGGCGAGGCCCGGGTGGTGGTCGGCCCGCGCGAGGCGCTGGCCACCTCGGTGATCCGGCTCGCCGACCCGAACTGGCTCGGCGACGCCCCCCTCGACGCGGCCCGCGACCTGCCCGTCGCGGTGCGGGTCCGCTCGACCCGCGAGCCGCGCCCCGCCACCCTGACCTGGAACCCGGACGGGCTGTGCGCGGAAATCACCCTGGCGACGCCCGAGGACGGGGTGTCGCCCGGCCAGGCCTGCGTCATCTATGCCGATGACGGGCCCCGCGCACGGGTCCTCGGCGGCGGCACCATCCGGCGGGTCGCGGCCGAGCGCCTGGCGGCGGCCTGACCCGCGGCGCCCGCGCGCGGACTGGGACAAGACTCACCTCGGAGACGATACGGACATGCTGAGCGAGCCGCGAGAGGCGGGGCCCACCACCGCCTTGATGCGCAAGGCCTACGCGCGCTGGGCGCCGGTCTACGACGTGGTCTACGACAAGCTCACCGAGCCGGCGGCCCGGGACGCGGTCGAGGCGGCGCTCGTCGGCGGACGGCGGATCCTGGAGGCCGGCGTCGGCACCGGCCTGTCGCTGGGCTACTACCCGAAGGATGCCGAGGTCTACGGGGTCGACCTGTCGGAGGACATGCTGCGGCGCGCCAGCCGCAAGGTGGCGCGGCGCGGCCTCACCCATGTCAGGGGCCTCCAGGTGATGGATGTCTGCCGCCTCGGCTACGCCGACGCCAGCTTCGACGCGGTGGTGGCGCAGTTCCTCATCACCCTGGTGCCGGACCCGGAAGGCGCCCTCGACGAGTTCCTGCGGGTGCTCAAGCCCGGCGGCATGATCGTGCTCGCCAACCATTTCGGCCAGGAGGACGGCACCGTCGCCCGGGTCGAGGAGATCGTCGCCCCGCTCTGCGAGAAGATCGGCTGGAGCTCGGCCTTCAAGGCCGGCCGGATCGAGGCCTGGGCCAGGTCGAAGGGCGTCACCTTCATCGGCGTGCGGCCGACCTTCCCGGGCGGGTTCTTCAAGATCCTGCGCATGCAGAAGGCCGGGTGAGCGCGCCGAAGCGGCCGGAGGAGCCTGCGCCCGGGACCGGCCCCGAGGCCGTGGCCGCCCCGGCCTGGCGCGGCTGGCTGCGGGTGCTGCCGCTCGTCGCCCTGGTGGCGCTCTCGATGGGCCTCCTCGTCGGCGGCATCACCCGCTGGTTCAGCCTCGACCAGCTGCTGGCCTCCCGGGCCTTCGCCAAGGCTTGGGTGGCGGAGGGGTTCTGGCGCGCCTATGCGTGCGCCTATCTGGCCTATGTCGGCACCGTGGTCGTGTCGCTGCCGGTCTCGGTGGTGATGACGACCCTGTGCGGCTTCCTGTTCGGGCCGGTCCCCGGCGCGCTGGTGTCGATCTGCGCCGCGACGACCGGCGCCGTCATCGTCTTCTCCATCGGCCGCACGGCGGCGGGCGAGGTGCTGCTGCGGCGCGCCGGCACGCGCCTCGGCCGCCTGGCGGAGGGGTTTCGCCGAGACGCGTTCTCGTACGTGATGGTGCTGCGGCTGCTGCCGGTCTTCCCGTTCTGGATGACCAACCTGGCGCCGGCGATCTTCGGGGTGCGCCTGCGCACCTTCGCCCTCGCCACCCTCATCGGCATCAGCCCGGGAGCCTTCATCTACGCCTCGGCCGGCGCCGGGGTGGAGAATGTGGTCGCGGCCCACCAGGCGGCCAAGGAGGCGTGCGTCGTCGCCGGCGGCATCGCCTGCGACGCCGCCCTGTCGCTGCGCGCCGTCGTCACGCCCCAGCTCCTCGCCACCCTGCTGGGCCTCGGCGCCCTGGCGCTCTTGCCCGTCGCCTGGCGGCGGTGGCGCGGTGATCCCGGTTGACAGCGCCGCGGCGCAAAGCTGCATCACGCGCAATTCCTTGGCAGTCTACCGGATCTTTGGCAGTCTGGCGGGCGACTGTCCGAGGCCGCCGGCGCGCGAGGGGGCCAAGGCCTGACAAGCATGGTAGTGTCGCGTCGGCCTGGTCGCGCCTCAGAGCGTCGGGCAAGCGGGGGCGCGGGCAAGCGAGGACGTCGGGAACGTGCATGGGGCCGATGACGCGGCGAGCCAGGGTGGCCTCCGGCGGCTCGCCGGCCGGATCGGGCTGTCCGGCCGCCTGCTCGTGCTCACGGTGGTGTTCGTCCTCATCGCCGAGGTGCTGATCTACGTGCCGAGCGTCGCGACCTTCCGGCGCTCCTGGCTGTCGGACCGGGTCGCCGCCGCCCAGGTCGCCGCCCTCGTCCTCGACGCCGCCCCCCAGCAACGGGTCTCGGATGACCTCGCGCGGCGGCTCCTGATGGGCGTCGGGGCGCGGGCCATCGCCCTCAAGGCCGGGGGCGCGCGGCGGCTCCTCAACCTGACGCCCATGCCGCCGGAGGTCGGCGAGACCGTCGACCTGCGCGAGGCCGGCTGGATCGAGGGCATCGCCGGCGCGTGGCGCACGCTCACGCACGTCAACCCCCTGCCCCTGCGGGTCGTCGGCCACGGCATGGACGGCGTCGACTTCGTGGAACTCGTCCTCGATCCCGCGCCGCTGCGCCACGCGATGATCGCCTTCTCGGGCCGGATCCTGCTCGCGTCGCTGGCGATCTCCGGCATCACGGCCGGCCTCGTCTTCCTGGTGCTACAGCTCTCGATCGTGCGGCCGGTGCGGCGGCTGGCGCGCAACATCGCCAACTTCGCGGAGGATCCGGAGGACCTGTCGCGGCGGATCAGCCCCTCCTGGCGCAACGACGAGATCGGCGCCGCCGAGACGGCGCTCGCCCGCATGGAGACGATCCTGTCGGGCGAGCTGCGCCAGAAGCGGCGGCTCGCCGATCTCGGCCTGTCGGTGAGCAAGATCAATCACGAGTTGCGAAACCTGCTCACCACCGCGCAGCTCCTCGTCGACCGGCTCGAGCACGTCACGGATCCCGGGGTGCAGCGGGTGGCGCCGCGCCTCGTCGCCACCCTCGGCCGGGCGATCCGCTATTGCGAGGGCACGCTGGCCTATGGCCGCGCCGCCGAGCGCCCGCCCGAGCGCCGCCTCCTGCCCCTGCGCCCGATCCTGCGCGACGCCCTCGACCTCGCCGGCCTGGCGCCGGGCGCCGCCGTGACCATCGAGGACCGCACGCCGGAGGGGGTGATGGTCGACGCCGATCCCGACCAGCTGTCGCGGGTCCTGGTCAACCTGGTGCGCAACGCCGTCCAGGCCCTCGGCCTCGCCGGCGCCAGCGACGGGCCCCCGCTGGTCGCGATCGAGGCCGAGCGGGCGGGCGCCACGGTGACGATCCTCGTCGCCGACAACGGCCCCGGCCTGCCGGAGCGGGCCCGGACCCACCTGTTCGAGGCCTTCCAGGGCTCCGGCCGCTCCGGCGGCACCGGGCTCGGCCTCGCCATCGCGGCCGAGCTGGTGCGGCTCAACGGCGGCACGCTGAGCCTCGACGAGACCCGCAGCGGGGCGCGGTTCCGGATCGCCTTGCCCGACCGTGCCGCCTAAGCATCATTCGCCGAAGTGGTCACCGGTCCGGTGCCAAAAATGATGCGAAACCAGAGAACCAAGCAGAAGTGCGCGACGCAATTCTGCTTAGCATCGCCCGCGCGGGCCGGCCGATCGATCACGCCCGCTGAAGCTCGTATGTCTCCTCGTCGATGACGGCGGCGCGCCCAGGCCACATTGCGAACCTCACGCCCGCCGAGACGCCGCCGTTCTTCGGACTGCTGGGGATCTCCAGGAGCTCGGCCGCCCGGATGGACAATTCGCCGATGCGCGTCGCCCCGCTGACGTCTGCGACGACGGCCTCGATCGTCTTCCCCTGGAAGCTGACCTGCGCGTGACACCCGATCACGACGCCGACGGCGTGATGCCGGACGATCGGGTTGACGACGACGTAAGGAACCGTCTTCGCATCGACGTAGCGCGTCGCGATCGGCCTTCCCTTCCAGGCATAGGTCGTCTGGGAGTACAGGTTGCCGTGCCCGTCATCGAGCGGCTCGCCATCGCCGCGATCGAGCAGGACGCCTCGCCAATCCCCGTCAGGATAACCGGCGTTCTGGAGCAGGTCCAGACCGTGATCGTCACGGCGATAGGCGAAGTGCTTGACGTTCTTCTGCCCGTTGGCGCCGTCGGCGTCAATCGCCGCGCCCGACTCCCAATGCACCCGACCGTCGTCGTCCTGAAACACCTCGATCTTCCCGATCTTCGCAATCATGGTCGACATTGCATCTGCTCCGCTTGATTTTTCGTCTTGTCAGCGCAATGGACCACCTGCGCATACATATCGTCATCGACCAGACATGCCGCAGGCAAGAAATTAACCGTTACGGGCAATGTATCAATCTGTTTCCATGGCACCATCGAAATGACCGACGATCGCGCCTGACGACGAAGACCGTTTCAGGGCTGTCGTTCCCGTTCCGCGGACAGTGTCGTGACGGTGGTGTTGGCGATGGCGGGTCAGAACGACGTCGCTCGTCGTCACGGCCCGCACCGTACGGCCGACCGCCATCCACCCGTCGCCGGTCGATGTTGCCAATCCGGCCGGCACCGCCGCATCGTAGCGGCATGTCCCTGCGCGTCCCCCTCTCCGCCGTGCGCTCCTTCGAGGCGGCGGCGCGCCGCCGCTCGTTCAAGGACGCGGCCGCCGAGCTGAACCTGACGGCGAGCGCCGTCAGCCACGCCATCCGCAAGATGGAGGCGTCGCTCGGCGTGACCCTGTTCGAGCGTCAGGGCCAGGGCGTGGTGCCGACCGCCGCCGGCGAGGCGCTGCTCGAGCATGTCGGCCGCGCCTTCGACGAGCTGCATCGCGGCCTCGACCTCGTGGCGGCGCGCGGCCCGCAGCTCCTGCGGCTGCACTGCGCCCCGAGCCTCGCGGCGCAGTGGCTGACGCCGCGCCTCGCCCGCTTCCTCTCGGCCCATCCGGGCTTCGAGGTGCGCTTGGCGGCCGGCATGGACTATGCCCGCTTCGTCAGCGACGAGTTCGACGCCGACCTCGTCTACGGCCCGCCCCGCGGCGAGGGCCTGGTGGCGGTGCCGCTCTGCACCGAGACGGTGATGCCGCTCTGCGATCCCGAGCGCGCCGCCCGCATCCGCGAGCCGGCGGATCTCCTCGATCAGGTGCTGATCCAGAGCGACAACAAGCAGGTGCGCTGGCCGCTCTGGTTCGCCCGCAACGGCCTGCCGGCGCCCCGCCCCCTCGGCGTGCGCTTCGACCGCAGCTTCCTGGCCATCGCGGCCGCCGCCGACGGGCTCGGGGTGGCGCTCGAATCGACCCTGCTCGCCGAGCGCGAGATCGCCAGCGGCCGCCTTGTCGCGCCGTTGCGGGGCCTCGCGCAGGACGTGACGTATGTCGGCCACCACCTCGTCTACCCGGCGACCACCCGGCGGCGGGCGCCCTTGCGGGTCTTCGCCCGGTGGCTGGCGCAGGAGATGGGCATCGCGCTGCCGGAGGATCTGGCGTGAAGCGGCCTGCCACTCTTCTCCCACCCCGGACCTCATCCTGAGGTGACCGGCGATCGGAGATCGCCGGGCCTCGAAGGAGGGCTCCAGGGATCGCAGTAGTATCTGGAGCCCTCCTTCGAGGCCCACTGCGTGGGCACCTCAGGATGAGGGCTAGGATGGGAGAACGGCCGGCATGCGCCAAGACCCGACGCCCGCCCAGATGAATCCCATTCACCTCAGCCTGCAATTTCCGCGTTTGTCGCCGCCCCTCTCCCCGGGCACTCTGCCGCCAACGAGACGAGGGAGGCACCGTCGAAGAGACGGGCGGCGAGGCGGGGCTTGAGCCCCGCGCGCCGGCGTCGCTCCCTCGTGCATGGAACAGCCAGGGAGGACGACATGCTGCTGACCGACAAGGTGTGCCTGATCACCGGCGCCGCATCGCTGCGGGGCATCGGCCGGGCGACCGCGAAGCTCTTTGCGCAGCACGGCGCCACGGTGGTGATCCTCGACCTCGATGCCGGCCAGGCCGAGGAGGCCGCCCGGGCGATCGGCGAAGGCCATCTGGGGCTGGCCTGCAACGTCACCGACAAGGCCGCCTGCCAGGCCGCCGCCGACGAGGTGGTCTCACGCTTCGGTCGCATCGACGTGCTCGTCAACAATGCCGGCATCACCCAGCCGCTGAAGTTCATGGAGATCGAGCCCGGCAACTACGACGCGGTGCTCGACGTGAATCTTCGCGGCACGCTCTACATGAGCCAGGCGGTGGTGCCGCAGATGCGCCGGCAGCAATCCGGCTCGATCGTCTGCATGTCGTCGGTCTCGGCGCAGCGCGGCGGCGGCATCTTCGGCGGGCCGCATTACAGCGCCGCCAAGGGCGGCGTGCTCGGCCTCGGCAAGGCGATGGCCCGCGAGCTCGGCCCCGACACGGTGCGGGTCAACAGCATCACGCCGGGCCTGATCCAGACCGACATCACCGGCGGCAAGCTCACCGACGAGCTGAAGGTCGAGATCGCCAGGGGCATCCCGCTCGGCCGCCTCGGCGTCGCCGACGACGTCGCCAAGGCCTGCCTGTTCCTGGCCTCCGACCTGTCCTCCTACATCACCGGCGCCGTCATCGACGTGAACGGCGGCATGCTGATCCACTGACGGAGGCGATCCCATGTCCCACGCCGAATCGCCGCCGCGGCAGAACAGCCCCTCGCTCGCCGAGCGGGCCTACCGCATCCGCCGCAACGCCCTCTTGATGGGCGAGGTCCAGGGCCAGGGCTACATCGCCCAGGCGCTCGGCATCGCCGACGTGCTGGCGGTGTCGTACTTCCACGCCATGCGCTACCGGCCGGCCGAGCCGGAATGGGAGGGGCGCGACCGCTTCCTGCTCTCGATCGGCCACTATGCCATCGCGCTCTACGCCGCGCTCCTCGAGGCCGGGATCCTGCCGGAGGACGAGCTGACGAGCTACGGGGCCGACGACAGCCGGCTGCCGATGTCCGGCATGGCCGCCTACACCCCCGGCATGGAGATCACCGGCGGCTCGCTCGGTCACGGCCTCGCGCTGGCGGTCGGATTCTGCCTCGGGCTCAAGCGCAAGAAGTCGGACTCCTTCGTCTACTGCCTCATCTCCGACGGCGAGCTCGGCGAGGGCTCGATCTGGGAGGGCGCCTGGTCGGCGAGCCACTGGAAGCTCGACAACCTGATCGCGATCGTCGACGTCAACAACCAGCAGGCCGACGGCCCGGCCCAGCAGGTCACCGGCTTCGAGCCGGCCGCCTCCCGCTTCGAGGCCTTCGGCTGGCACGTCCAGCGGGTCGACGGCAACGACATCGACGCCCTGGTCCAGGCCTTCGACGCGGCCCGGGCCTGCACCGAGCCGAAGCCTCGCATCATCATCTGCGACACCAAGATGGCGAAGGGCATCCCCTTCCTGGAAGCGCGCGAGCGCAATCACTTCCTGCGGGTGGAGCCGCAGGAATGGCAGGACGCCCTGAAGATCCTGGATGCCGGGAGGCCCGCATGAAACGCTCGAAATACACGCGCCCGGCCTGGCTCTCCGAGGCCAGCACCGGTGAGCGACTGACCACCTCGGCGATGATCGCATCCCTCGCCGGCCCCGACCAGCGCACCGCGCCCGCGCCCTTCGGCCACGCGCTGGCGAAGCTCGCGGAGGAGCGGCCGGAGATCGTCGGGCTCACCGCCGATCTCGGCAAGTACACCGACCTGCACATCTTCGCCCAGAAGCACCCCGAGCGCTTCTACCAGATGGGCATGGCCGAGCAGCTCCTGATCAGCGCCGCCGCCGGCATGGCCCGCGAGGGCTTCCAGCCCTTCGCCACCACCTACGCGGTGTTCGCCGCGCGGCGCGCCTACGACTTCATCTGCATGGCGATCGCGGAGGAGAACCTGGACGTCAAGATCGTCTGCGCGCTGCCGGGCCTCACCACCGGCTACGGCCCGAGCCACCAGGCGACGGAGGACATCGCGATCTTCCGCGGCCTGCCCAACATGACGATCCTCGACCCCTGCGACGCGCACGAGATCGCCCAGGCCGTGCCGGCCATCGCCGACCACAAGGGGCCGGTCTACATGCGGCTCCTGCGCGGCAACGTGCCCCTGGTGCTCGACGAATACGGCTACACCTTCGAACTTGGGAAAGCGAAGACGATCCGGGACGGCAACGACGTCCTGATCATCTCGACCGGCCTGATGACCATGCGGGCCCTCGAAGCGGCGGAGGCGCTGCGGGACGACAGGATCGAGGTGTCGGTCCTGCACGTGCCGACGATCAAGCCGCTCGACACCGAGACGATCCTGCGCGAGGCCGGCAAGGGCGGGCGCCTGGTGGTCGTGGCGGAGAACCACACCGTGGTCGGGGGCCTCGGCGAGGCGGTGGCGGGGCTGCTCCTGCGCTCCGGCACGGTCCCGAAGGCCTTCCGCCAGGTCGGCCTGCCGGACGAGTTCCTGGATGCCGGCGCCCTGCCGACCCTTCACGACCGCTACGGCATCTCGACGAACGCCATGGTCCGGAGCATCCGCGAATGGCTGTGATCACCGCCCATCCCGTCGCTTTCGTGGGCCTCGGCTCGATGGGCCTGCCGATGGCCCGCAACCTGGTGCGGCACGGCTTCTCCGTGCGCGGCTTCGACGTGCGGGCGGAGGGGCGCGGCGCCTTCGCGGGCGCCGGCGGCACCCCCGCCGAGACCATCGCGGCGGCCTGCGACGGGGCCGGCACCGTGGTGCTGATGGTGGTCAATGCCGATCAGGCGGAGGCCGTGCTGTTCGGCGAGGGCGCCCTCGAGCGCCTGGACCCGGACGCATCCGTCGTCCTGATGGCGACCTGCCCGCCGGCCGCTGTGGCGGCGCTGGCCAAGCGCGTCACCGCCACGGGCCGGGCCTTCGTCGACGCCCCCGTCTCCGGCGGGGTCGTCGGCGCCGAGGCCGGCACCCTCACCATCATGGCGGCGGCGCCCGCCGCGGTGATCGCCGCGGTGCGCCCGCTGCTCGCGGCGATGGGCGACAAGGTGTTCCATGTCGGGCCCGAGCCCGGCCAGGGCGCCACCATGAAGGCGGTCAACCAGCTCCTCTGCGGGGTGAACCTCGCGGCGGCCGCCGAGGCCCTGTCGCTCGCCGCCAAGGTCGGGATCGACGGCGCGACCGCGCTCGAGATCGTCTCGGGCTCCTCGGCCTCGAGCTGGATGCTGCGCGACCGCGGCCCGCGGATGCTGGAGGAGACCCCGCGGGTCACCAGCGCCGTCGACATCTTCGTCAAGGACCTCGGCATCGTGCTCGAGGCCGGCCGCAGCGAGAAGGCGGCCCTGCCGCTCGCCGCGCTCGCCCACCAGCTCTTCCTCGCGGCGTCCAGCCGTGGGGCCGGAGCGGAGGACGACAGCCAGGTGATCGGGTCGTACCGGGCCCTCAACGGCAAGTAAGTCGAACATATCGCCCGACCGAGGGTGCGTTGACGCGTCGCGTCGTGCGCATCCCCTCTCCCCGCAGCGAAGTCGGGCCTGCCCGACTTCGCCCTCCGCTTGCAGATCCCGGGCAAGCCCGGGATCTGTCGGGGAGAGGAGAACGTCCGCGACTCTTTCCGAATCCGCGGCGGTGCCTCGGACATACTGAAGACCTGCTCCAGAAGCCGGCCGAACCGGCCCGTATCCCCTCCCGAGGAGACATCCATGAGCCACGCCCTCTCCCGCCGCACGTTGCTCGCCGGCGCCGCCGCATTCCCCCTCGCCACGGTCTTCACCCGCCCGGTCCGCGCCGCCGAGTTCGAGTACAAGCTCGCCACCGGCCAGGACCCGACCCACCCGGTCAACACCCGCGCCCAGGAGGCGCTCGCCCGCATCCGCGAGGCCTCGAACGGCCGCCTCGACATCAAGCTGTTTCCGGCCAACCAGCTCGGCTCCGACACCGACCTGCTGTCGCAGGTCCGGAACGGCAGCGTGGAGTTCTTCAACCTCTCGACCTCGATCCTGTCGACCTTCGTGGCCGCCGCGGCGCTGCCGAACACCGGCTTCGCGTTCAAGGATTACGACGACGTCTGGAAGGCGATGGACGGGGGCCTGGGCACTTACGTCCGCGAGCAGATCGCCAAGACCCCGATCCAGTCCGTCTCGAAGGTCTGGGACAACGGGTTCCGTCACATCACCTCCTCGACCCGCGAGATCAAGACGCCGGAGGACCTCAAGGGCTTCAAGATCCGCGTGCCCCCGTCTCCGATGCTGACCTCGCTGTTCAAGTCGCTCGAGGCCGGCGCCGCCCCGCTCAACTTCAACGAGCTGTATTCGGCGCTGCAGACCAAGATCTTCGAAGGCCAGGAGAACCCGCTTGCCATCACGGCGACGACGAGGCTCTACGAGGTGCAGAAGAGCTGCAGCCTCACCGGCCACGTCTGGGACGGCTACTGGATCCTCGGCAACAAGAAGGCCTGGCAGCGGCTGCCGGAGGACCTGCGCGCCATCGTGACGCGCGAGCTCGACCGCTCGGCCGACGACCAGCGCGCCGACATCGTCCGCCTCAGCGCCTCCCTGCGCCAGGACCTCGCCGCCAAGGGAATCGCGTTCGTCGAGGTCGACCGCCAGAAATTTCGCGATGCGCTCGGCCGCACGACATTCTACAAGGACTGGAAGAACAAGTACGGCGACGCGGCTTGGGAGCACCTCGAGGCCGTCTCCGGCAAATTGGCCTGAGGGAGGCAACCATGCATGTCGACATCGCGACGGAGACGCCTGCCTTGCCGGCGGCGTCGGCCAAGCGCGCCTGGGCGCGCTCGCTCGACCATGCGCTCGGTCCGCTGATCGAGATCCCGGCCGCCCTCCTGGTGGTGGCCGAGATCGTGGTGCTGCTGGCCGGCGTCGTCAGCCGCTACGTCTTCCACGCGCCCATCGTCTGGTCGGACGAGCTCGCCTCGATCCTGTTCCTCTGGCTCGCCATGCTGGGGTCGGTGGTCGCCTATCGCCGCGCCGAGCACATGCGGATGACGGCTTTGGTCAGCATGGCCTCAGTGAAGACCCAGGCCTTCCTGGAAGCCGTGGCGCTCGCCGCCGGCCTCGCCTTCGTGCTGCTCCTCCTCCACCCGGCCTACGAGTTCGCGGCCGAGGAGGTGTTCGTCCAGACCCCGGCGCTCGAGATCACCAATGCCTGGCGCGCCGCCGCCCTGCCGGTCGGCTTCGCCCTGATGCTGGTCATCGCGACGCTCCGCCTCGTCGAATGCGCCGACTGGCGCCACGCCGTCGGCGCGGTCGCGCTCACCGGCCTCATCATCGCCGCCCTGATGCTGGCCGAGCCGACCCTGCGCACGCTCGGCAACTGGAACCTGCTGATCTTCTTCGTCCTCGGCGTCGGCGCCCTGGTGTTCACCGGCGTGCCGATCGCCTTCGCGTTCGGGCTCGCCACCTTCGGCTACCTGATGCTGACGACGAGAGCCCCCGCCATGGTGGTGGTCGGGCGCATGGACGAGGGGATGAGCCACCTCATCCTGCTCGCCGTGCCGCTCTTCGTGTTCCTCGGCCTGCTGATCGAGATGACCGGCATGGCGAAAGCCATGGTGGGCTTCCTGGCCAGCATGCTCGGCCATGTCCGCGGCGGCCTGCACTACGTGCTGGTCGGCGCCATGTACCTCGTGTCCGGCATCTCGGGCTCGAAGGCCGCTGACATGGCGGCGGTGGCGCCCGTGCTCTTCCCCGAGATGAAGAAGCGCGGCGCCAAGGAGGGCGACCTCGTGGCGCTGCTCGCCGCCACCGGCGCCCAGACCGAGACCATCCCGCCCTCGCTGGTGCTCATCACCATCGGGTCGGTCACCGGGGTGTCGATCACCGCCCTGTTCACCGGCGGCCTGCTGCCGGGCGTCGTGCTGGGTATCACGCTCTGCCTGCTGGTGTGGTGGCGCTACCGGGGCGAGGATCTCAGCCACGTGCGCCGCGCCACCAAGGGCGAGGTGGCCAGGGCGCTGGTCATCGCCTTCCCGGCGATCGCCCTGCCCTTCGTCATCCGCGCCGCGGTCGTGGAGGGCGTGGCGACGGCCACCGAGGTCTCGACCATCGGCATCGTCTACGCGATCCTCGCCGGCCTCCTGATCTACCGGCAGTTCGACTGGCGGCGGGTCTACCCGATGCTGGTCTCGACCGCGTCGCTGTCGGGGGCGATCCTGCTGATCATCGGCGCGGCGACCGGCATGGCCTGGGCGCTGACGCAATCGGGCTTCTCGCAGAGCCTGGCGGTGATCATGAAGGGCCTGCCGGGCGGGGCGCTGGGCTTCCTGGTCGTGTCGGCGGTGGCCTTCGTGATCCTCGGCTCGGTGCTGGAGGGCATCCCGGCGATCGTGCTGTTCGGCCCGCTGCTCTTCCCGATCGCCCGCCAAGTCGGCGTGCACGAGGTGCACTACGCGATGGTGGTGATCCTGGCGATGGGCGTCGGCCTGTTCGCCCCGCCCTTCGGGGTCGGGTACTACGCCGCCTGCGCGATCAGCCGGATCCACCCGGATGCCGGCATCCGGCCGATCGTCGGCTACATGCTGGCGCTGCTCGTCGGCCTCGCGGTGGTGATCCTCGTGCCGTGGATCTCGATCGGATTCCTGGCGAGCTGAGGCGGGTCGGGGACCCGGTTCTCTCGACCGGCAACCGTCATCCCGGGGCCGCGCGGCCCCGGGATGACGTGAGACGGGGAGTGTCCGCGAGGAACCCCAGAGGCGCGCGCGCCTACTCCGCCGCCTTGGCGAGGGCGGCCTGGTAGGCGCCGCTCTTCAGCGTCTTCGTCAGCCAGCCGTCGACCGCCGCCTTCAGGGCCGGGTCGCGGGTCATCCAGTAGGCCTTGTCGGCCTTGTCGAAGGTGTCGGGCACGGCCGCCGGGCAGAGCACGCCGGGATTGCGGCGCGACTGGTAGTCGACCTCGGCGCCGTCGGTGACCATCACGTCGGCCCGGCCCTCGGCCAACTCCTTGAAGATGGCGCGGTTGTCGGGAAACACCCGCACCGAGGCGTGCGGGAAGTTGGCATCGGCGAAGCGCTGGTTGGTACCGCCGGGATTGACCACGACGCGCACCTCCGGCTTGTCGATGTCCTTGACCGAGACGAAGCGGCCCTTGTCGGCGCAGCGCACGATCGGGCGCTTGCCGTCGGTCAGCACAGGCACCGAGAACTCGGCCACGGCCGCGCGGTCGGGCGTGACGCTGACGCCGCCCATGGCGACGTCGTAGCGGTCGGCGAGGAGGTCGTCCTTCAGGGTCTTCCAGGTGGTCGGCACGATCTCGACCTTGACGCCGAGGGCCCGGGCGAGCTCGCCCGCCATCGTCACGTCGGCACCCTTGATGGTGCCGTCGGGCAGGCGCAGGGAATACGGCGCGTAGTCGCCGGTCAGGCCGACCCGCAGCGTGCCGTCCTGCCTGATCGCGGCCAGCGACCGCGCCTCCGCCGGCACCGCCGCCGCAACGGCCAGGATCCCCATCACACCCGCGAGCTTGCGCATCGTCACCGCCCTGATCTCTGCCTTGTCGTTAACGCGTCTGTCGTAGGGATATCGCATGGGCCCGGTAAAGCCAGCATGACGGCTCGACCACACGCGAACCGGCCCTCCGGCGGTTGACTCGAGGGCCCCGCACCGGCTCCTACGCGGCCATGGCCTCACTCCCGGACAGCCTGCGGCGGGTCCCGCGCCTCATCGCCCGCCACCGGTCGCGGCTGACGCAGGCCCTGCGGATGACCGCGGCGAGCCTCGCCACCTTCGTGCTGGCCGAATCCCTCGACCTGCCGCAGGCCTACTGGGCCGTCATCACGGCGCTCATCGTGACGCAGAGCAGCGTCGGCGGATCGCTGAAGGCGGCGCTCGACCGCTTCCTCGGCTCGGTGCTCGGCGCCTGCTACGGCGGCGCGGTCGCCTTCGCGATCCCGCATCACGGCGGCGCCGCGACCCTCGCCGCCCTGTTCGTGGCGGTGGCGCCGCTCACGCTCGCGGCGGCGGTCTCGGCGGGGTTCCGGATCGCGCCGATCACCGCCATCATCGTGCTGCTCTCCACCACCGGCTCGACGCTGGGCCCCCTCGCCTTCGCGCTCGACCGGATCTTCGAGATCGGGCTCGGCTGCGTCGTCGGGCTCGCGGTCTCGCTCCTGGTGGCGCCGGCCCGGGCCGCCCGGGCGGTGACGGCGCAGGGCGCGAGCCTCGCCCGGCTGCTCGCCGACCAGCTCGACGCGCTGGCCCGCCTCGATGCGGTCGAGACGCCCGAGGCCAAGGCCCTGCCGCCGGCCGTGCGCCGGGGGCTGTCCCGCCTCGAGACCCTGGCGGGCGAGGCGGCGCGGGAGCGCCGCAGCCGCCTCTCGGCCGCCCCCGATCCAGACCCGCTGCTGCGCACCCTGATGCGCCTGCGCCACGATCTGGTGCTCCTGCGCCGCGCCATCGCGGAAGCCGACGAGGACGTGCTGCGGGTCCATCTCGCCGAGGCCTGGGGCACCGCCGCCAGGGCCGCCGCCTCACGCCTGCGGGCGACGGCCGACGCCCTCGAGTCCGGGCGCCGGCCCGCCGGCGACGACGCGGCCCTCGCGGCGGCGATCGCCGGCTACCGCGACGCCATCGACGGCATGCGCCAGCGCCAGGTGACCCGGACGCTGTCCACCGACGGCGTCGGCCGCATCTTCTGGCTCGCCTTCAGCCTGGAGCAGCTGAGGCGCAACCTCGACGACCTCGCCGAACGGGCGGCGGATTTCGCCGCGCCCGAGGCCGGGACCGGCGCCTAGGCCCGTCACGGCGTGCGCTTGCGCAGCACCATGTTGCCCTGGAGCAGGAACTTCTGGGCCCGCTTGCCGGTGTCGACCTCGGTGGTGAAGATGGTGCCGCGGGAATCGATCGCGAGGTTGTGGACCCAGTGGAAGTCGCCGGCCATGCGGCCGTTGCGGCCGAAGCGGCCGAGAACCGCGCCGTCCTCGCGGCGCAGGGTGCGGACCTCGTTGTTGGCCCCGTCGGCGTTCATCAGGTAGCTCTGCGCCTCGTCCGGCCAGAGCGCCAGCTCCCAGACCGAGCCGTTGGCCCGGGTCTGCGGCTCGACCTTGAACTCCTTGACGAAGGTGCCGTCGCGGCGAAACACCTGGACCCGGTCGTTGGTGCGGTCGCACACGTAGACGAGGCCGTCGCGGGCCACCTGGATGCAGTGGACCGGGTTGCGGAACTGCCGGGGCGGGGCCGCGGCCGGGTCGTAGGGGCCGAGCGCCTCGTCGGTCGGCGGCTCGCCGTAGGCGCCCCACATCCGCTTGAACGCCCCGGTCTCGGCGTCGAACACGATGACCCGGTGGTTGTAGTAGCCGTCTGCGACGTAGAGCTCGTTCGTCTCCGGGTCGACCTGCATGTTGGCCGGCTTGCCGAGCCGGGTGGTGTCCTGGCTGTTCGTCTGCGGCCCGGACTTCCCGATCTGCATCACGAAGCGGCCGTCCCGGGTGAACTTCAGGATCTGCCCGTCCTGGTCGCCGTTGCCGGCAAGCCAGACGAAGCCCTTGTGGTCGATGTGGATGCCGTGCTCGTTCTGCGGCCAGTCGTAGCCCTGACCGGGACCGCCCCACGACTTGATGAGGTTGCCCTCCTGGTCGAAGACCAGGACCGGCGGGGCGGGCACGCAGCAGCGGCTGCGGGGCGGGGTGAGGCTCGCGGCCTTCTCGTCGTCGGTGAGGGTGCGGGGCCGCTGGATCACCCAGACGTGGTCCTCGGCATCCACCGCCACGCCCGCGGCCTGGCCCATGATCCAGTTGTTCGGCAGGGGTTTCGGCCAGAACGGATCGACCTTGAACGTCGGAGGGTCTTCCGCAAGGGCAGGCGCCGCGCAGACGAGCGCGACGAGGACGGCGATCCAGCGCATGGTGTTCCTCCCGATATTCGTTGCCGTCCAGTGTAGGGGAGGTTTACCGGGCTGCGCCAGTGCCGGGCTGCCGGGCTCAGCCTTGAAACGCGCGCCAGACCGCCAGGGCGGCGCAGGCGACGAGGGCGGCCGCCAGGGTGGTGCGGGCGAGGCGCCCTCCCCCGGCCAGGCGCGCCCGGCAGGCGGGGCGGGCGAGGACGAGCCCGATCAGGCCGAACCACGTCGCCGCCATGCAGAACACGATCCCGCCCGCCGCCGGGATCGCCTCCCGGCTCGGATGGGCGAGGAAGAACCCGGCGAAGAAGGCGAGGCTCACCGGGTTGGTCAGCGCCGCCCCGAGGCCCAGCACGAAGGTCCCGGCGGCCCGCCCCCGCACGATCCGGGCCCGATCCTCGGCGAGGCCGGCCCGGTCCCTGACGAGCCGGCAGGCGGCGCGCAGCATCAGCAGCACGAACAGGGCGGTCCCGAGATCGGTGACGAGCCGGCTCGCCGGCAGCAGGGAAGCACCGAGCCCGGCGATCGCCGCGGCGAGGCCGGCCCCGCAGGCGACGCCGAGGGCGGCGGCGACCGGCCCCTGCCCCGACGCCGCGACGCTCGCCCTTACCACCACCAGCAGGTTCGGCCCCGGCGTGGCCAGGACGGGCGCATAGGTGGTGACGAGCGGTCCGAGCAGGGCGGGCCACGTCTCGTGATCGAACATCAGGGATCCCCCAGGGGGCAGCTCGGGCAAGGGCGGCTCGAGCGCCGGTCGGGATCCATAAAGATGCCAAATGTGCGCGGTGCGCGTCGTTCACTTGAAGGAGGTGACGTGCGTCGCCGCACAGTCCAGAGATGTCAATCCGGAGGATTTCGCCGGCCGATCATCGCGCACGAGGCCGGGGCGAAGAAGTATTTCATTCCAGCAAGTCTCGCCCGTCGAAAATCCCCAGACACCGCTCTCCTGGCCCGGTAAGCCGCTTTGGACTTACGGCCTGGAGGGAAGTGGGAAGCGGCAGGGCGTCAACGTCACGGTTCGATCTGCATTGGGTGGGGCTCTCGCACGGGGGACGGGCTGCCCACCCGAATTGCCGCCGTCACGGTCACCCACCGCCGATACCGGACCCGATATGAGGGAGCGGCGGCAGGGTTGCCCCTGCCGCCGCATCGTTGTTCGAGAGGTCCGGTCTGGGTTGGGATCAGCGCCGCCCGATTCAGCGCCGCTCGGTGCCGAGGGGCTGACGGGCCGGGGGCAGCTCGTCCTCGATGCCGAGATGGCGCTCGCGGGTGGTGCCGGGCAGGCCGGGATCGACGGTCTGCGCGGTCGGCGCGGCGCCGGCCGCGAACGGCATGCCGCCGGTGTTGAGGCCGGTGGTGGTGCTGCCGGCCGCGCCCACCGCCGACGAGCCGCCGGCGACCGCCGCCGGGTTGGTCAGCGAGGGAGCGGTCTCGTCGTGACGGCCGGTCCAGCCCTCCTGGCGCCAGCCGCGGGTGCGGTCGTCCATGTCGACCGAGCCGTGCTCCTTGAGGATCGCGGTGACGCGGTCGGCATGGGCGTCGTCCGCCCGCACGGTCACCAGGGTGCCGCCCCGGCGCACGCCCTCGGCGTAGGTATGGGCGTGCTCCTCGCTGAGGCCCGCGCCGGTGAGCGAGCCGATCAGGCCGCCCGCCGCCGCGCCGACGCCGGCGCCGGTGAGCGTCGCGACGAGCCAGCCCGCGGCGACCACCGGGCCGACGCCCGGAATGGCGAGGAGGCCGAGGCCGGTGAGCAGGCCGGCGCCGCCGCCGAGCACGGTGCCGAGCGAGGCCCCGGCCCCGGCGCCGTTCGAGGCGTCGTGCGCGGTCTCGCCGGTGGTCGCGTCGCGATGGCCGGCATGGGTCTCGCCGGCATGCGTCTTGCCGACATGGGTCGAGTAGCGATCGTCCTGGTTGTTGGCCACGATGCTGATGTCGGCGTGCGGCACGCCGGCCGCCTCCACCTTGCGCACCGCCGCCGAGGCGTCGTCGTAGCTGTCGAACAGGGCCGTGATGGTACGGGTCGCCATGGGCGTCGTCCTTCTGGTCGAGAGGAGGGAGTGCTGAGCGCTTTGCGTCAGCGGGCGGTCGAGACGTTGCCCTTGAAGTCGAGGCCGACCGTCACGGTGTTGCCGGACTGCATCGCCTGACCGCGCCAGATGCCCTGGTCGTCCTTCTTGAGGTCCTTCACGTCCTTGAAGCCGGCCTGCTCCATCCGGCTGCGGGCCTGGGCCTCGGTGAAGCTGTTGGCGCCGGGCTCGAGCTTGGCGTTGGTGGCGACGGTGCCGGTGGTGCCCGGGTTGTTCTTGTCCATCATGTCGGTGTTGGGCCGGGTCACCGCCTCCTGGCCCTGGGACTGGGTGCTGGGCTTGGCGTCGCGCGCCGGGTCGCCCGTCACGGTGGTCTGGGCCTGCGCCATCCCGGTTCCGAGAGCGCCGAGGGCCGCGAGGGTGATGAGGGTCTTGCGCATGGTCTCCTCGAACCTTGTCTGACCAATCGATGCCATCTCAATCATTGCCGGCCGGCTTGGTTCCGCAGGAGGAACGTTGATCGCACGAACGCTGCCACGCTCGTGACACTTGTGTTTCAGCTTCACCATTGAAGCCGGCAGTTTTGTTTTTAATCCGTGCTGCGTCGCACAAAAACAGAACGGAATGATTGTTCCTGTCCGAAACAGGACATTCGTTCATCGTGAGGCGCCGAGGCCCATGAACCGGGCACCGGCACCCGGTCCCGGGCGCGCGTTAACCGATCCCTAACCATGCACCCGGCAGGAATTGCCGGGCCGGCGCGGGTTCGGCCGGCGGGGTGGATCGGATGAGCGAGACGGGAGCCATCGGCGCGGGCCGCATCTTCGCGCTGCCGTCGCGGGCCGACCTGATCGGGCTCACGCGCCGCAGCGACCTGGTGCTGGCCGTCTCGGTGCTCGCCATCCTGGTGGTGCTGATCTTCCCGCTGCCGGCGCTCCTCCTCGACCTCCTGCTCGCGGTCTCGATCATCCTGTCGGTCCTGATCCTGATGACCGGGCTGTTCATCGAGAACCCGCTCGAGTTCACGGTCTTCCCGACGGTGCTGCTCATCGCCACGATGCTGCGGCTCGCGCTCAACCTCGCCTCGACCCGCCTGATCCTCGGCCACGGCCACGAGGGCACGGCGGCGGCCGGCCACGTCATCGAGGCCTTCGGGCACTTCGTGATGGGCGGCAACTTCCTGATCGGGATCATCGTGTTCGCGATCCTGATCATCGTGAACTTCGTCGTCATCACCAAGGGCTCGGGCCGCATCGCCGAGGTCGCGGCCCGCTTCACCCTCGACGCCATGCCGGGCAAGCAGATGGCGATCGATGCCGACCTCTCGGCCGGCCTCATCGACGAGAAGACCGCCAGGACCCGCCGCCAGTCCCTCGAGGACGAGTCGTCGTTCTTCGGCGCCATGGACGGCGCCTCGAAATTCGTGCGCGGCGACGCGATCGCGGCCCTGCTGATCACGGTCATCAACGTCGTCGGCGGCATCATCATCGGCGTCGCCCAGCAGAACATGAGCTTTGCCGACGCCGCCAAGAGCTACACCCTGCTCACGGTCGGGGACGGCCTCGTCAGCCAGGTGCCGGCCCTGATCGTCTCGACCGCGGCGGGCCTGCTGGTCTCCAAGGCCGGCGTGCGCGGGGCCGCCGCCCGGGCGCTCGGGCGCCAGATCGCCAACTACCCGAAGGCGCTCGGCATGTCGGCCGGCGTGATGCTGCTCATCGCGCTCCTGCCCGGCATCCCGATGCTGCCGTTCCTGAGCCTCGGCCTCGGCGCCGCCTACCTCGCCCGCCGCATCGCCCTCCTGCCCAAGCCCACGGAGGCGGAGATCGCCGGCGCGCCGGCGGCGGAGGGCGGGGCCGCCCCGGCCAAGGAGGAGACGGCGGGCGAGCTCCTGAAGCTCGACGACCTGAAGCTCGAGATGGGCTACGCGCTGCTCGCCCTCGTCAACGGCACGGCCGGCCAGGACCGGCTCACGGACCAGATCCGGGCCCTGCGCCGCCAGCTCGCCGCCGAGCTCGGCTTCGTGATGCCCTCGGTGCGCATCCTCGACAACGTCCAGCTCGACGCCAACACCTACGTGGTGCGGGTCAAGGAGATCGAGGCGGGGACCGGCCAGGTCTTCCCGGGCCAGTTCATGGCGATGGACCCGATGGGCGGCCAGGTGCAGCTGCCGGGCCAGCACATGCTGGAGCCGACCTTCGGCCTGCCGGCGACCTGGGTCGACGCGGCCTTGCGCGACGAGGCCCAGCTCAAGGGCTACACCGTGGTCGACGCCGCCACCGTGGTCTCGACCCACCTCACCGAGGTGATCAAGGCCCACGTCGCCGACCTCCTCAACCACGTCGAGGTGCAGAAGCTCCTGAAGGAACTGCCGAAGGAGCACGGCGACCTCCTGAAGGAGGTGGTGCCGAGCCAGATCGCCACCACGGGCATCCAGCGCGTCCTGCAATACCTGCTGGCCGAGCGGGTCTCGATCCGCGACCTCGGCACGATCGTGGAGGGCATCGCCGAGGTGGCCGGCCACATCAAGAACCCGCGCGACATCGTCGAGCACGTCCGCGCCCGCCTCGGCCGCCAGATCTGCGCCCAGTACCAGGGCCCGGGCGGCGTCCTGCCGATCATCACCCTGTCGCCGGCCTGGGAGGGCGCCTTCCTCGAAGCGATCGTCGGCCACGGCGACGAGCGCCACCTGGCGATGCAGCCGTCGAAGCTGTCGGACTTCGTCACCACGGTGCGCGACCGCTTCGAGGAGGCGGCGCGGGTCGGCGAGATGCCGGTGCTCGTCACCTCGGTCCAGGCCCGGCCCTTCGTGCGCTCGATCATCGAGCGGTTCCGCCGCGAGACCCCGGTGATGAGCCAGGCGGAGATCCACCCGCGGGCCCGGCTGAAGACCGTCGGCTCGGTGTAGCGCGGCCGCCTCGCGCCGATGCCGCGGGCGGCGGGCTGACGCGACCGGCGGGGCGTGCGAAAGAGGCCGACCGACACCGGAGGACACGCCCATGCCGCTCTACGCCCTCGACGACGTCAGCCCGGTCCTGCCGGACGACGGCAGCGCCTGGATCGCCCCGAGCGCCCACGTGATCGGGCGGGTGCGGCTCGGGCGCGAGGTCGGGGTGTGGTTCGGCGCGGTCATCCGCGGCGACAACGAGCCGATCGCCGTCGGCGACCGCACCAACATCCAGGAGGGGGCGACGCTCCACACCGATGCGGGCTTTCCGCTCACCCTGGGCGAGGGCATCACGGTCGGGCACGGCGCCATCGTGCATGGCTGCACGGTCGGCGACAACACCCTGATCGGGATGGGCGCGACGATCCTCAACGGCGCCCGCATCGGCCGCAACTGCCTCGTCGGCGCCAACGCGCTCGTCACCGAGGGCAAGGAGTACCCCGACAACAGCCTCATCGTCGGCGCCCCCGCCAAGGCGGTGCGGGTGCTCGACGAGGCGGCGGTGGCGGGCTTGCGCGCCTCGGCGGACCGCTACGTCGCGAACGCGAGGCGCTTCGCGCAGGGGCTGCGGCGGGTCGACTGAGCACCGGACGCACGTCCGACCGCCATCCCGCCGACGTCGCCATCCCGGGATGGCGACCGAGCCATCAAGGGTGCCGCCGCACGCGAGCAGGCGGCGCCTCAGCCCCTCAAGCGGCCTCCGTCCCGCCGCGGGGCGCCTCGCGGGTGTGCTCGGCGAAGAGGGCGATCGGGCCGGGGCGGCCGAGGAGGTAGCCCTGCGCCTCGTGGCAGTTCTCGGCGTCCAGGAAGGCGAGCTCGGCGCGGGTCTCGACGCCCTCGGCCAGGACCGGCAGGCCGAGGCCTCGTCCCAGGCCCAGAACCGCCCGCATGATCGCGGCGGTCTCCCGGTTGACGTCGACGGCGCGGATGAACGAGCGGTCGATCTTGATCTTGTCGAACGGGAAGGCCCGCAGGTTCGACAGCGACGAGTAGCCGGTGCCGAAATCGTCCATCGCGATCCGCACGCCGAGGGCCTTGACCCGCCTGAGGGTCGCGAGCGCCCGCGGCAGGTCGCGGATCAGCGCCGTCTCGGTGATCTCGAGCTCGAGCCGGGCCGGCGCCAGGCCGGTGGTGAACAGGATCTCGTGGACGAGCTCGGAAAAGCCCGGGGCGTGGAGCTGGACCGCCGAGACGTTGACGGCGATGCGCAGCGGCTTCTCCCAGGAGGCGGCCTCGCGGCAGGTCTCGCGCAGCACCCACTCGCCGATGCCCAGGATGCTGCCGGTCTCCTCGGAGATCGGGATGAACAGGTCGGGCGGGACGTTGCCGCGCTCCGGATGCTCCCAGCGCAGCAGAGCCTCGAACCCGACGACGATGCCGGTATCGACCGCCATCTGCGGCTGGTAGACGACCCGGAACTCGCCCCGCTCCACCGCGTGGCGCAGGTCGTGCTCCAGGGAGCGCCGGTCGCGGATCTGCGCGGCCAGGACCGGCTCGAAGAAGCGGTGGACGCCGCGGCCGTGGCTCTTGGCGCAGTAGAGCGCGGCGTCGGCGTGGTTGAGCAGCGTCTGGCCGTCCTCGGCATCGGTCGGGCAGAGCGCGATGCCGATGCTGGTCGCCAGGATCGGCCCGCTTCCGGCGCGGGCGTTGCCCTCGCGGATCACCCGCAGCACCTCCTCGGCGAGGTCGCCCGCCTCCTCTCGCCGGGCGAGGTCCGGCATCAGGATCGCGAACTCGTCGCCGCCGAGGCGCGCCATCATCTGGCGCGGCCCCAGCACCGGCGAGACCCAGCGCGCCAGCGCCTGCAGGAGCCCGTCGCCCATGGCGTGCCCGTAGAGGTCGTTGACATCCTTGAAGCGGTCGAGGTCGAGGCAGAGCACCGCCACGAGACGGCCGGTGCTCCGCGCCTGCCCGATCGCCTCGTCCAGACGGGCGCGGAAACTGGCCCGGTTAGGCAGTCCGGTCAGCGTGTCGTGATGGGCCAGGAACTGGATGTGCTGCTCGGCCTGGCGCCGTGCCCGCAGGTCGCGGATCGCCACCGCGTGGCAGGACCGGCTGCCGACCGGCCGGCGGATCACGTCGACCGGCAGCGCCTCGCCGTCGGCCCCCACGAGTTCGGCCTCGATGACCACGCCGTCCGGAACCGAGTCGAGGCGCTGCGCCACCGGTTGCGGCAGGATCTCCGTGACCGGCCGTCCGACGAGCGCCGCCGGCGCCCGGCCGATCAGCTCGGCGAGGCTGGTATTGACCGTCACGATGCGCCCGCCCTCGCAGACCGCGATGCCCTCCACGGCAGCGTCGGCGAGGTTGCGCATCAGCTCCTGGGCCTCGCGCCGGCGGCGGGCCCGGCCGTCGAGGGTCAGGCCCGTGAAGGCGAGGACGAGGAGCGTCAGGCTGGCAAAGCCCAGCGAGGCCGCGAACTGACCGTCGAGGGTCACGGGGACGAGCCCGCCGCCGGCCGTCAGGAGCCCGACGGCGTGCGGCAGTATCACGGCGACCGAGAGGAGCAGCGCGCCGGCGGTCCGGCTCGCCGAGCTCTCCCGCAGGCTCAGGCCGAGGGCGAGGCCCGCCAGGACCATGCCGCTGCCGAAGGACAGGCAAAGCCCCGCGAGCCAGGCCGGCCCGCCCGCCCCCGGGAGGCCCACCGACACCGCGGCGGCGACTCCGGCGAGGCCGAAGCCGATCAGGCCGCCGCCGAGTCCCGGCGCGATGCGGCGCGGCGCCGAGACGGCAGCCCGCAGGCCGCCGCCGACGACGAGCGTCATGACGACGAGGCTGAGCAGCAGGAACTCGCGGTGCCGCAGCAGGTCGTCGGCCGGGCGCACCGAGACCTGGGCGATGACCTGGCTCGCCCACAGGCCGAAGCCCCCCGCGACCGCGGCGGCCGACAGCCAGATCCCCCGGCTGGTCCCGGTGGTGGCGCGGGCGTGGTGGAGCAGGTCGATCGCGGTGATCGCCGCGAGGACGCCGATCAGGAGCGACAGGCCGACAAGTCGCCCGTCATGGAGAGAGACCAGGGCTTCGGCGGTCTGCAGCATGGAAGTTCGCGTCCGGCCTCGACTTCGGGCAACCTGACCGAAGGGCGGTTGCGAACCGGTAAAAACGCCGCCGCCGAATCCCCGCCGGGCAGGCTCGAACAGCGTCAACATCGCCGTCAAGGGACCGAAAGCGGCCGGCCCGCCGCAGCCCTCCGGGCGGGTGATTGTCCAGACAGGACGATCGTCTTGTCGACGGGGCCGATGACGCAGAGAAGCCCCACGCGACATCACCAGCAGATAACCCCGAGGATCGTCATGTTCCGTCGAGCCGCAGCCGCGTGATCGCACAGCCGCGGGCGACGATCTCGCTCGGGGCCAGGTCCGGGAACAGGCCGGCGTAGCGGCGGATCAGGGCGGCCGCCAGGGCTCCGGCATCGCGGATCGCCGGCAGCGAGACCGCGAAGAGGTCCGGCGTCACGGCGGCGACCGGGACGCGCTGGCGCACCTGCGTGCACAGGCCGCGGCGGTACCGGGTCGGATCGAGGACCGGCAGCTCCTCGGAGCCGTCGGGACCGCGCCGTCCCGGCCGCAGGATCGGCAGCAGGGCGTAGCGCGACCCGACCCGGTTGATGGTGCGCTCGAGGTTGAAGTGGACGAGATCACGGCCGATCTCGGTGAGGCCGGAGAAATCCTCCTCGTGCAGGCGGATCAGCGCGTCGACGCGCAAGGCGGCGGCGAGGTCGGCCACCGCCACGACGCGCGCGGCGGCGCCCTCCGCCACGGCGACGTGGCGGCTGTTCGAGATCGGCAGGGGCATCCGAGCCCTACCGGAACGGCGGCTCGTCGAAGCTGCGCAGCTTGCGCGAGTGCAGCCCGTGCCGGTTGCCCCGCAGGGCGTCGAGGGTCGCGAGCCCGATCAGCAGGTGCTCGCCCACCGCCCGCTCGTAGAACGCGTTGGCGGCGCCCGGCAGCTTGATCTCGCCGTGCAGCGGCTTGTCGGAGACGCAGAGCAGCGTGCCGTAGGGCACCCGCAGCCGGTAGCCCTGCGCCGCGATGGTGCCGCTCTCCATGTCGACGCCGATCGCCCGCGAGAGGTTGATCCGCCGGCGCTCCTGCGACCAGCGCAGCTCCCAGTTGCGGTCGTCGTACGTCACCACGGTGCCGGTGCGCAGGCGCTGCTTGAGGGCCTCGGCCCGCTCGCCGGTGACGCTGGCGGCGGCCTCCTGCAGCGCCACCTGGACCTCGGCGAGCGCCGGGATCGGCACGTCCGGCGGCACCAGTTCGTCGAGGATCCGGTCGCGGCGCAGATAGGCATGCGCCAGCACGTAGTCGCCGATGGTCTGCGACTGGCGCAGGCCCCCGCAATGGCCGACCATCAGCCAGCAATGCGGGCGGAGCACCGCGAGATGATCGGTGATCGTCTTGGCGTTGGAGGGGCCGACGCCGATATTGACGAGGCTGGTGCCTTGTCCTTGGCCGTCCCTGCCGACGAGGTGGTAGGCCGGCATCTGGAACCGGTGCCAGGGCGAGGCGGCGATGAGCGCGTCGGCCTGCGCGCCCGCCGCCTCCCCGGCCTCGACCGAGACCCCGCCGGGCAGGACCAGGCGGGCGTAGCGCTCCGGCTCCGCCGCCAAGGCCTTCAGGCCGACCCGCACGAACTGGTCGACGTAGCGGTGATAGTTGGTGAGCAGGATCCAGGGCTGGATCTGGCGCCAGTCGGCCCCGGTATAGTGCACGAGGCGGCGCAGGGAGTAGTCGACCCGCGGCCCGTCGAACAGGGCGAGCGGCCGGGGCTCGTCGCCGGCGTCGAGCCACAGCCCGTCGGCGATCTCGTCGCCGACGCTCGACAGCATCGGGGTCGGGAAGTGGCGCGCGAGGTCGCTCGAGGTGACGCCGCGGGCCAGTTCCGCACCGGGCTCGACCACGTAGGGGTACGGGATCTCCTGGGCGCTCAGGCCCACCTCGATCGTGGCGCCGTAATCCTGAACCAGCGGGCGCAGCTGCTCGAGCAGGTAGGCGCGGAAATGCGCCGGCTGGGTGAGCGTGGTGGCGTAGACGCCCGGCCCCTGGAACTTCGCGGTGGCGCGGGTGATGCGCGGCATCGGGCCCGTGGGGCGATAGGTCAGGCGCAGCTCGGGATAGCGGAAGGTCAGCCGCTCGGCGGCGTCCGGGGCGACGCCCTCGGCGAGGAAGCGCGACAGGGCGTCCCGCAGGCTCCCGGTGGCGGCGGCGTGGAGCGCCGCCAGGCGGTCGACCGCCGTCTCGGGGTCGGCCACGGTCTCCATCGGTCTCAGCTCGTCGGCGAACACGGTCGATCGGTCTCCCTGATGCCCGGCGGGCCAGCCTATACCGGGCGAGGCGGCGGGGCGACCCGGATCCCGCACGGTTCGACGAGGTGAGGCATGAGCGAGGCGGATGCGGGGAATTCCGGCGCGGGGTTCGGCCCGCGCCCGGGCGAGGAGGCGGTCGCGCTGCCGGCGGCTTACGATGCCGGGCTCTACTTCGTCGGCCGGGTGCGCACGCCCTGGACCCGGCGGGAGGAGTGCCCGCGCAACTCGGCGCAGTCGGACGCGGTCTGCACCCTGGAGGTCGAGCCCCGCTTCGCCCCGGCCCTGCGCCGCCTCGACGGAACCACCCACCTGCTCGTCCTCTACTGGATGGACCGGGCGCCGCGGAACCTGGTGGCGCAGCAGCCCCGCCACGCGCCCGAGCCGCGCGGCACCTTCGCGCTGCGCTCGCCGGCCCGCCCCAACCCGATCGCCGTCTCGGTGGTGGAACTCCTCGGCATCGCCGGCGGACAGGTGCGCGTGCGCGGGCTCGACTGCCTCGACGGCACGCCGCTCCTCGACATCAAGCCCTACTTCGCCTCGACCGATGCGCGGCCGGAAGCCCGCGTCGGCTGGCGCGAGGCGGACGCCGCCCGCGTAGCCGACGCGGCCCGCGGGCCCGACCCGTCCGAGGTCAGCGGCCCCGCAGGCGGGCGAGACGCGCCTTGATCCAACCCTTGGCGGCGTGCTGGCGCCGGGCTCGGTTCGCCACGCGCTCCGGCGACGGCCCGCCCGGGGGCGAGAGCACGATCTCGGCGATGCGGGTGCGCTCGGGGTACAGGTCGTCGAGGACCGCACTGTCCAGGGTCGCCGAATCGAGCCGGTCGGCGAAGCGGCTCTCGTGCAGGGCCCGCACGATCTCGGCCTCGAGCAGCACGCCGGGGGCGAGGTGGCGCAGAGCCTCGTCGTAGGCCGTCTTGAGGAGCGTCGCGGTGCCGCCGCCGACGAGGGCGAGGCTCGCGGCGACCACCCGACCGTCGAGGCGCAGCAGGTCGGCCCGCGCCGTCACCGGCCCGCCGCCGGCGCGAAACAGGTCCCGGGCGAAATCCGCGGTCTCGCGGCGGCACGCGAGCGCCGTGCCGGCCCGCCCCTTCCAGCCGCTCGCCTCGAGCGCCAGGAAGGCCTCGACCGCGCGGGCGAGATCGCCGTCCGGCCCCACGGCCTCGATCGTCACCGCGCCGGCCTCGTCCAGGCGCCGCCGGCGCCGGCGCAGGTCCTTGAGACGGCCCTTGTGCGGGTGCGCCGTCAGGAAGGCGTCGTGGCTCGCCCGCCGGTCGAGCACGGGGCGCAGGACGCTCGCGACCTCCGCCCGGCCCCAGCCGTCGCGGGCAAGCGCCGCGAGGAGCGCCGGCCCGACCGGCCCGTCCGTCGGCAGCAGCGGCCACCACCACGGGCAGCCAAGCGCCCGCATGCCGGCGGCGAGGCTCGCGAGCGCCGGCGCGCCCTCGGGGCCCGCGGCGACGAGCGGGGCCGTCACGGTGAGGTAGGGCGAGGCGAAGGGCCGGGCGACACGACCGAGCCCGAGGGGGCCGCGCCCGGTCCGGAACGGCAGCAGGGCCAGGAGCTGCGGGCCGGCCCGCACCGCGAGGCAGGCGAGATCCGCCGGCCCCAGGCGATGATCGCGATGCGCCTCCAGCACCCGCCGGGAATAGTCGGGATTCGATCCGGCGGCCCGGGCCGCCAGGGCGTCCCAGGCGGCGGGCTCCCGGCTCAGCCGCGACAGGTCCGTGACCTCGCAGACCAGGTCCGCGGCCCGCCCGGGCAAGGGGATCGCGTGGGCGTTCATCGGGCGAAGGCCGGGGTGAGAAGGCCGAGGCGGCGATGGGCGAGGACGGCCAGCACGCCGCCGCGGCCGGCGGTGACGAGGGCGGCGGCCAGCGCCGCCCCGCCGAGCCCGAGGAGCGGCACCAGCGCCAGGGTGAGGAGAACCGCCGCCGCGAGGAGCGCGACCGTGACGGCGGCGCAGGCGCGCTCGGCTCCCAGCATGGTCAGGAGGTCCTCCGCCGGCCCGCAGGCGGCGGCGAGGCCGTGGCCGGCGACCAGCACGGCGAGGAGCGGCAGGGCGGCGCGGAAGTCAGGCCCGAACAGGCCGAGCAGCAGCGGGCCGGCCGCCACCACGGCGAGGCCGGTGGCGAGCGTGGCGAGGAACGTCAGCCGCGACCAGCGCCGCACCAGCGCCTCGAGCCCGGCCCGGTCGCCGCGCGCCTGCGCCCCGGCGAAACGCTGCGCGGTGACCGAGGAGGCGGCGTACTGGACGAAGACCACGAATTGCAAAAGCCGCGTCGCCGCGAAATAGGCGCCGACCTCCGCGGGCGGCAGCAGGAAGCCGAGCACCAGCACGTCGACGAAGTTGAAGCCGGAGCCGGCGAGGTCGATCAGCGCCATCGGCAGCGCCGCCCGCATCCAGTCGCGCCACGGATACAGCGCCCGGGTGGGACGCGCCTCGGCCGCAAGGCGCCGCAGCAGGATCGCGGCCTGGAAGGCGAGCGACAGGGCGGTGGCGGCGAGCGTGCAGGCCACGGCCACGGAGGCCTCCGCCGGCGCGCCGATGCCGACCGCCGCGAGCATCAGCCCCATGATCAGCCCCTGCCGCAGCAGGTAGGGCGGCGCCACGGCGAGCAGCGTCCAGTCGCGGCCGCGCGCCACGCCCTCGCAGAAATCCTGGAGCGCGAAGAGCGGCAGCACCAGCGCGGCGACGAGGATCGCGGCCGTCTGGGCACCGGTGACGAGGCCCGGGACAAACCACAGTACAGCGGCGCCGATCACCGCCAGGGCCGCGGCGGCGGCGAGCGAGAAGACGGCCCCGAAGACGAGGAAGCCGCGCGCCGGCCCGCCGGCCTCCTTCGCCCGGTAGGTCGGCAGGAACCGGCAGGCGGCCTGGGACAGGCCCCAGGTCGAGGCATGGCCGAGAAGCGCGGTCCAGACCCAGATCGTGGCGAAGATCCCGTATTCCCCGGCTCCCATCAGCCGCGCCATCAGCACCTGGGCCACGAAGGCGCAGGCCGCCGCGGCGATCCGCACGCCGAAGACCGCGAGCGCGGTGCCGGCCCGTCCGCCCGCCTCCGCCTCGCCGAGAGAAGCCCCGGCCGCCATCCCGCCGCTCCGCCAACCCGCGCCGCGCGAGGCTCCTCGATAGCGGTCCGGGCTTGCGGGGGAGTTAAGTGGATCGGATGAAATGCGGCGGGGCTGGAGACGGGATGTCCTGGGAGGCGCGCCGGCCCGCTTCGCGCGCGAGAGGTTTGCTGCGGGCCCTGCAAGACATCGCAGCGGGCAGGCCGCGCGGCGGCGCCGCACCGGCACGACCATCCAGGCCCTGTCGAACCGCGCGGAGTCCCTTACGGCTCCGCGGCCGGCGCGACCGCCGACGCCTCGCTGTCCGGACGGGGCTCGGCGTTGGCGAAGGCCTTGGTGGTGAGCAGCGGCTCGAGGCGGCGGGCCAGCTCCTGGCCGAGATGGCGGGCGTAGGGGCCGGTGAAGTAGCGGCCGCCGGCGCCGCGGCCCTCGAGGTGGTCGCGGGCCTTGGTCATCGCATCGACCTCCGGCCGGCACAGGAAGCCGATCACCCCGGCCGCCTCGTACCAGCGGCCGGCCCGGGCATGGGCCAGGGCCGCCGGGTTGTTGCCGATCGTCTCGGCGAAGCAGTCGGTCGCCGCCTGCTCCAGCGGCGCGAGCACCGCGCGCCGGTGCTCGGCCCGGGAGACCGGCGCCGCCGCCGCCGGGTGGGCCGCGGCGGCCAGCTCGACCGCCGCGAGGGTCCAGATCACACCGTAAAGCAGAGCTCTCATCATCCGGGCCTCGGCCGAATCAACCGCCTTGTTCCGGGCAAGCCTCATGCCGATCATGGGCGGATCTGCGGCGAAACACGGAGAAATATACACGCGTCCCGGCCGAGCCTGTGTTGCCGCGAAGCCAGGCCAGGAGAAATTCGGTCTGCGGGAACTTGGCCGGACGGAGCGCGGCCGGGAGAATCAGCCGCGGCGTTCGGCGTTCCAGCGGCCCTTGCAGACGGTCGAGCCGGAGGTGGTCCAGGTGCCGTTGCCGGTGCCGTCGCCGAGGCGCCCGACCACCTGGGCGGCGGCGTCGCCCCGGCTGATCGTCGCCCGGACGCCGCCGCTCGGCTGCACCCGGCCCGTGATGGTGAAATCCCCGCCGCCCGCGTAGCGGGCCTGGCCGTTCTGGATGATGACGCCGTAGCGGTAGGCCCGGTCGCAGGAGCCGCTCTCGGTGATGACCTCGACGCTCCAGGTGCCGTCGAAGCGGTTCTGTGCCTGGGCGCGGCCCTTGGCGGCGAGGGCGGGCGCGACGGCGGCCGCCAGACAAGCTCCCGCCGCGAGGGCGGACACGATCAGCCTCATGGTCCTCGTTTCCCGGTTCGGTCTGGCGACAAACTCGGCAGCACGGGGTTGGTTGCCGCAGTGCAGCGTTTCCTCAGCAGGCGTCCTCGCGATCCTGGACCGGCCCCGCCGCGGCCGGCACCGCTTCGGAGGCCAGGACGGCTGCCGAGACGGCGGCGCGCCGCAGGTCGTCGAGGAAGCCCGCATAGGCCTCGCTCCGCGCCTCGTCGGGCAGGCGCAGCAGGTAGGAGGGGTGGACGGTGATGAAGCCCCGGTACGGCCTGTCCCCGAACGAGGCCGGGCCGCGGGCGCGGGTGATCGGGACCGGCCGGCCGGAGAGCGCCAGCGCGGCCGTGGCGCCGAGCGCCACCACGACACGCGGGGCCACGAAGGCGAGCTCGCGCTCGAGCCACCAGCGGTAATGCGCGACCTCGCCGGCGGTCGGCGTCCGGTGGAGGCGGCGCTTGCCGCGCACCTCGAACTTGAAGTGCTTGACCGCATTGGTGAGGTAGGCCCGGTCGCGGTCGATCCCCGCTTCCCGCAGGGCCCGGGACAGGAGCTGGCCCGCCGGCCCGACGAAGGGCCGGCCCTGCAGGTCCTCCTGGTCGCCCGGCTGCTCGCCCACGAAGGCGAGGGCGGCCCCGAGCGGGCCTTCCCCCAGCACCGCCTGCGTCGCGCCCGGCACCAGGGGCTCGGAGGCGCGGATGATCGCGTTCAGCGCCGCGAGGGAGGCGGGCTCCTGCGCCGCCATGGCGGCGAGCGCCCGGGCCGGCACGCGCTTGACCGGCGGCTCGGGGGCGCGGGCGATCATCTGCCCGACGCGGCGGCCGGCCTCGCGGACGAGGCCGGGGATCGCCGCCGTCTCGGGCAGGTTGTGCCAGTACTTCTTCGGCATCTCGGCCCGCATCGCCGCGAGGTTGGTGCGAGCGGGGTTGAAGGTGCTCGAATAGTAGTCGGTCCACCCGGCCTCGAAGGCGTCGACCTCCGGCACGTCCTCGCGCCGGCCGGGGGGCCCGAAGCTCAGGGAGGATCCGTCCCAGTGCGCCGAGCCGTCCGGGGTCAGGATCGACCAGTCGAAGGACGGGAAGCGGGCGGCGAAGAACGGCGCGGCCTCCGCCAGGATGTGGTGCTCGGGCTCGAACCAGGCGGCGAAGCGCTCGCGTCCGCCCTCCCCGGCCCCGGCGCGGCGGAAGCGCAGGAAGGCGTGCATCTTGTGCAGGTCGCGCCCCACCGCCTTGCGCATCAGGGACAGGCGATGGACCAGCGGGTCGCTCGCCACCTCGGCGAGGTGGCGCTCACCCTGCAAGACACGCCAGACCAGGCGGTGGAGCAGGCCGTAGCGCTCCGGGTCGCGGTGCATCACGACCGGCGATACGAGGGCGGCCACCGCCCGCGGGAGGGCGAGCGCCGGCGCCGCGGCCGAGGCCTCCTCGGGAAACAGCGATGCGGCATCGCCCTCGACCCAGGTCACCGCCTCCGGCGGCACGTTCGCCTGGGCGAGGTGCCGGATCGCCGCGCGAAACCCGCCGAGGTCGGCGCCGGGCCGCAGCCGGATCGTGCGGGCGCGCATCTAGAACAGGCTCAGCTGGCGCGGCGGCTCGGCGAGGCGCGCCCGCAGGTCGAGCCGGTCGGTGAGCCGCACCGGCGCGTAGTCGGCGGCGATGAGGAACGGCCGGGCGCGCTTCAGCCCCGAGGTCAGGCGGGCGACGTCGTCGAGCCGCAAGGTCGCGTGGCGCCGCGCCGCCACGATCTTGTCGACCGCCCGCACCCCGAGGCCCGGCACCCGCAGCAGCATCTCGCGCTCGGCCCGGTTGACGTCGACCGGGAAGCGGTCGCGGTGGCGCAAAGCCCAGGCGAGCTTGGGATCGACGTCGAGGGCGAGCATGCCGGATTCGGTCGCCCCCGCGACGTCGTCGGGCGAGAACGCATAGTACCGCATCAGCCAGTCGGCCTGGTACAGCCGGTGCTCGCGCTGCAACGGCGGGGATTGGCTCGGCAGGATCGAGGCCGCGTCGGGAATCGGGCTGAAGGCCGAGTAGTAGATCCGCTTCAGGCCGTAATGGTCGTAGAGCCGGGCGCTGGTGCGGATCAGCGATTCGTCGGTGCTGGCATCCGCCCCGACGATGACCTGCGTCGACTGGCCGGCGGGGGCGAAGCGGCGGCGCTCCTCCTTGGCCTGCAGGATGCGCTCGCCCATCTGGCCCATCGCCGTCTGGATCGCGGCGCCGTCCTTCTCGGGCGCCAGCCGCTCCAGGCTCGCCTCGGTCGGCAGCTCCAGGTTGATCGAGAGCCGGTCGGCGTAGAGGCCGGCCTGCTCGATCAGCCACGGGCTCGCCTCGGGGATCGTCTTCAGGTGGATGTAGCCGCGAAAGCCGTGGCGCTGGCGCAAGGCCTTCGCCACCCGGATCAGCTGCTCCATCGTGTGGTCGGGCGAGCGGATGATGCCGGAGGAGAGAAACAGCCCCTCGATGTAGTTGCGCTTGTAGAACTCGACCGTCAGCGTCACCACCTCGTCGACCGAGAACTTGGCCCGCCGGACGTTCGAGGAGCGCCGGTTGACGCAATAGGCGCAGTCGAACAGGCAGTAATTGGTGAGCAGGATCTTCAAGAGCGAGACGCAACGCCCGTCCGGCGTGTAGGCGTGGCAGATGCCGGCCCCGGTCGTGGAGCCGAGCCCGCCGGCCTCGGCCTTGCGCCGCGGCGCGCCGGACGAGGCGCAGGAGGCATCGTACTTCGCGGCGTCGGCGAGGATCGTGAGCTTCGTCTTCAGGGCGTCGTCCATGTCCGCAACCTGGCTCCCGTTCCTGATTTGTTCAAGACGGAAGCGCCGGATTCCCCGTGGTCGAAAGCCGCATCGGGACAGCCCGGAACCCGCGGCGGGGCCGTGCCGTTGTCCGCCTGATTGGAGTTCTTCTAATTCACAAGGAGAGGCCGCATGGCGACGAACCCGTCCGCGAACTGCCGGAGCTGCCGCTACTACGACGACCACAAGCTCAACGCCGGCGCCCCGCAGGGCGACGAGGGCCTGTGCCGCTTCAACCCGCCGGTGAGCCAGCCGGAGCCGCAGGGCCACGGCCTGTGGCCGGTGGTCTCGGCCCAGGATTGGTGCGGGCATTTCTCGCCGGAGATGATGGCGGGCGAGTGAGCCGCCCCGCCGCGACGCGCTTCCGGAAAGGCCGGCCCGCGAGGGCCGGCCTTTTTCGCGTCATCGGCCGTTGTCGGATCGCAGGCGCCGTCGCCGCGGAGGGGCCGGGGCCCGGCGGCGGAGGAACCCTGTCCCCCGGGATACGTTGCGCAGGCTCCCGCCCCATGACGGATGGTTGCCGATGCCGGACGATGTCACCGCTCTCTCGCGCCGCAGCCTGATGATGGCGGGCGGCGCCACCCTGGTCGGCCTCGGCAGCGCGTCGGCGCAGGGCCTGCCCGGGCCCGAGCGGCCGGTCGACACCGGCAGGGTCGAGAACGGGCGGGTGACGTTTCCGAACTGGCGCGGCCCCTCCGACCGCCCCTCCCCGCCCCCGCCCGCGCCCCTGCCGCCGGCCGAGCGGGTCGGCTTCGCGATCGTCGGGCTCGGGCGGCTGTCCCTCGAGGAGATCCTTCCGGCGCTCGGCGAGTGCCGCAAGGCGAAGGCCGTCGCCCTCATGTCGGGCTCGCCCGACAAGGCCAAGGCGGTGGCGGCGCAACACGGCATCAGGCCGGAGGCGGTCTACGGCTACGACGGCTGGGACGCGCTGTCGCGCAACCCGGACGTGAAGGCGGTCTACATCGTCACCCCGAACGCCCTGCACCGCGACCAGGTCGTCGCCGCGGCGGGCGCCGGCAAGCACGTGCTCTGCGAGAAGCCGATGGCGACCTCCGCCGCGGAGGCCCGGGTGATGATCGATGCCTGCGCCAAGGCGAACGTGAAGCTGATGATCGCCTATCGCTGCCAGTACGAGCCCTACAACCGCGAGGTCGTGCATCTCGCGCGCGGCGGCAAGTACGGCAAGGTCAAGCTCATCGAGGCGACGAACACCCAGACCATGAGCCTGCCCGAGCAGTGGCGCCTGAAGAAGGCGCTCGCCGGCGGCGGCGCCCTGCCGGATATCGGGCTCTACTGCCTCAACGGGGTGCGGGCGCTGATGGGCGAGGAGCCGGTCTCGGTCCAGGCGCAGATCCACTCGCCGGACGATCCGCTCTTCCGCGAGGTCGAGGATACGGTGGCCTTCACCCTGCGCTTCCCCTCCGGCGCGCTCGCGCTCTGCTCCACCAGCTACGGCGCCCACGAGACCCGCTCGCTCACCGTCCAGGCCGAGGGCGGCGCGATCCAGCTCCAGAACGCCTTCGCGTATGAGGGCCAGCGCCTGTTTCTCAGCCACCGCGAGGGGAAGGCCGAGGCCAGGGAGGAGCGGGTGCTCGGGGCGAGGAACCAGTTCGCCCTCGAGATCGACCACATGGCGACCTGCATCCTGGAGAACCGCACGCCCCGCACCCCGGGCGAGGAGGGCCTGCAGGACCAGATCCTGATGGAGGCGATCTACGAAGCCGCCCGCACCGGCGCCACCGTGACGCTGAAGGGGCCGGAAGGGGTGGTGGCCCGGGGCGACAAGGAACCGGCCAAGGACCAGGCCGGCAAGGATGCGGCCGGCAGGCGCCTGGACCTGACCCGCGGCCCGGAGCCGGAGGATGCCGGCTAAGCAGAATCGCATGGCGCAATTCTGCTTAGCTTATTGTTTTTGCATCATTTTCTCCGCCGAACCGGTGACCGCTTCGGCACCGGTCATTCGCGACCGGCGGAATGATGCTCAGCCGAGCACGAAGGCCGGCAGCCCGTCGAGCGTCGTCGCGCGGGCGAGCGGCGCGGGGGTGCCGGGCGGCGGCGTCAGGCCGGAGCGGTCGTGCCAGTAGGTTGGCAGCCCGACCGTCGCCGTCCCGGCGAGGTCGTAGGGTGAGCCGGCGACGAAGAGGCAGCGCGGCGCGGCGACGCCGATCTCCCGGAGGCCGAGCCGGTAGGGAAGCGGATCGGGCTTGTAGAAGCCGGCCCGCTCCGCCGTGACGAGGACCGCCACATCGACGCCGACGCACTCCGCCGCGATGCGGCCGAGCCGCTCCGAGCAGTTCGTCACGATGCCGAGCGGCACGGACGCGCGGATGAGCGCCCGCAGGGCCTGCGTCACGCCGGGCCAGGGCCGCAACTCGCCGTAGCGCTCGCCGAGCTCGGCCGCCGCGCCGCGCGGCAGCCCGACCGCCTCGGCGGCCTGCGCGACGAGGTCCTCGTAGGGCTGGTAGCCGCCGGTGCGGTAGGTGATCCGCAGGTACTCGGCCCGCCAGCGCCGGCCGAGAGCGTCGTCGCCGGCGATCGCGTTCCACAGGGTCCAGCTGTCGAGGAGCGCGGTCAGCAAGTCGAACAGCACGGCGTCGTAGGCTCTCGCGGGCATCGTCTCTTCCTTTCCAGGCAACACGCGACGGTGACGGCGGGGGCGATCCTCACCGGCCCCGCACGGCGGTCGCCTCGACCTCCACCAGGTAGCCGTGGTGCAGCTCCGGCACCGGCACGACCGTGCGGGCCGGCCGCGCCTCGCCCAGCATCTCGGCATAGACCCGGTTGAAGTCCGGCCAGTGCTCGACACCGACGATGTAGGCGGTCACCCGCAGGATGCGGTCCGGCCCGCTCCCGGCCTCGGCCAGGATGGCGAGCAGGCTCGCCAGCGCCTGGCGCGCCTGCTCCTCGAACGGCCGGTCGGCCGTGTGGCTGCCGTCCGGCCGGGCGGCGAGCTGGCCCGAGACGAAGACGAGGTCGCGCCACGCGGTGGCCTGCGCGTAATGCCCGGCCGGGGCCGGCGCGGCGGCCGTGGCGACGCGGGCGATCGGATCGGATGTCGGATCGGATGTCGGATCGGTCATGGCGGCGCTCCTACCAGCCGTTGATGCGGGGCCAGACGGCCGCGGCGCGGCCGGCCGCGTCGAGGACGTGGTAGCGGTCGTGCTGGGCGCCGGTGGCGCAGGCGTGGTTGGGCAGGATGCGCACCTGCGCGCCGACCGGCAGGTCCGGCAGGGCCGCGCCGGAGCCGGGCCGAAGCGCCAGGATGCCGTGCTCCTGGTTGGCGTCCGTGACGAGGAGGTCGGGATAGGGCCGACCGGCCCGGTCGCAGACGACGCCGTAGCCCTGGTCGACCGCCTGGCGCGCGGTGCCGCGGTCGCGCGAGAGCGCCATCCAGCCGGCATCAACGACGATCCAGCCCTTCGCCCGCTGGTGGCCGATCACGGTGGCGAGCACCGACAGGGCGATGTCCTCCACCTCGACCGCGCCGGTCCCGGCCTGGAAGAGGTCGCCGAACATGAACACGCCGGCCCGGACCTCGGTGATCCCGGTGAGGTCGCGGGCGAAGCGCGCGGTCGGGGTCGAGCCGACGCTGACGACCGGACAGGGCAGGCCGGCCTGCCGCAGGGCATCGGCCGCGGTCACCGCCGCGACCCGCTCGGCCTCGGCCGCCGCCGCGTGGGCGTCGGGGTCGCTCAAGGCGTAGCTGTCGCCGGCATGGAGCAGGACGCCGCGCAGGGTCGCCCCCCCGGCGGTGAGGCACCGGCCGATCGCCACCAGGGTGTCGCGGTCGTGCGGCGCCACGCCGGAGCGGTGACCGTCGGCATCGACCTCGATCAGGACCGGAAGGGCGTCGCCGCCGCGTCTCGCGTGGCCCGCCACCGTCTCGGCCTGCTCCAGGCTGTCGAGGATCACCGCGAGGTCGGCACCGCCCGCCCGGATCGCCGCGACGCGGGGCAGCTTCGCCGGGGCGATGCCGACGCCGTAGATCATGTCGCGCACTCCGCCGGCCGCGAAATACTCCGCCTCGCGCAGGGTCGAGACCGTGGCGGGCCCCTCCGGCGCGGTCATGGCGAGGCGGGCGACGTCGAGGGATTTTGCCGTCTTGAGATGCGGCCGGAACGCGACGCCGAGCCCCGTCAGGTGGGCGCGCATCCGCGCGACGTTGGCGCGCAGGCGGGCCTCGTCGAGGAGCAGGCAGGGGGTCTGCAGCGTGTCCAGCGGCTCTCCGCTCGTCTCGGCCATGGGGTCAGGGCGCTCGCGCAACGATGTCTCTCATCGTAGAGATCACGTCCGCAGGGCGAATGCCATTAACGCCGCCTGCCTTCTGAATTAAGCTTCGGCTTAATGCTCAACACCGACGACCTCCGCTTCTTCGCCGCCATCGCGGACGCGCCCTCGCTCGCGGCCGCGTCGCGGGCCCTCGACGTGTCGCCGCCGGCGGTCACGCAGCGCCTGCGCGCCCTCGAGGAGCGGCTGGGCGTCCACCTCGTCGACCGGGCCGGGCGGCACCTCGCGCTGACCGACGAGGGCGAGCTCTTGGCCGAGCGCGGGCGGGCGGTCCTCGAGTCCCTCGGCGACCTCGACGAGGCGCTGGCCGCCCGGCGCGGGCAGGTGGTCGGGCACCTGCGGATCGTCGCCCCCCTCGGCTTCGGCCGCCGCCACGTGGCGCCCGTCGCGGCGGCGTTCCAGCAGGCGCATCCGCAGGTCGCGATCGATCTCCTGCTCTCCGACCGGATCGGCGGCGTGCCGTCCGGGACCTGGGACCTCGCCATCCATGTCGGCGAGATCGCCCAGGCGGCGCCCGGGCTGATCGCGCGGCGCCTCGCCCCCAACGCCCGGCTGGTCTGCGCCGCGCCGGCCTACCTCGCCGCCCGCGGCACGCCGGCGACGCCGGGCGACCTGCGGGACCACGCCTGCATCGCCCTGCGGGAGAACGACGAGGACGTGACCCTGTGGCGCTTCCGGCGCGAGGACGGAGCGGAGGAGCGGATCCGGGTCGAGCCGCGCCTGGCCAGCAACGACGGCGAGGTGGTGCGCCGCTGGGCGCTCTCCGGGCGGGGGATCATCCTGCGCTCGGAATGGGACGTGGCGGACGACCTCCGGGCGGGGCGCCTCGTCCGGCTCCTCGGCCCCTACGCGCTGCCGGACGCGCCCGTCGTGGCGCTCCTCGGCGCGCGCCGGGCCCGCGCCGCCCGAACCGGACGCTTCCTCGAGGCGCTGGCGGGCACGCTCGACCCGCCGCCCTGGCGGTCGCGGTCCGGCTAACGGTAGATCGCCCGCCGGATCGCGGCCTTCGCCCGGCTTGCCGGACCGGTCGCGAAAACCTGCTCGCGATAGTCCGGATCGGCCGCGAGGCGCGCCAGATGGGCCGAGAGGGTACCGGCGAAGCCCGCCATGCTGAAATTGTCGAGCCAGAGCGCGCGGCAGCGGCGCTGGCGGGCGACGAGGTCGTCGGTGCGCCAGACCTCCAGGATCCGCTCGGCCAATTGCCGGCGGGTCCGCGCCAGGATGATCGTGTCGTCGAAGGACCCGGAGCGGATCCCGGGCAGGACCGCGCCGGTATCGAGGAGGACCGGGATCCGGCCGCGAGACAGGACCTCGTACATCCGCACCGTCCAGTTGCCGATGCCGCGGTCGCAGATGACGAAGTCGGAGGAATCGATGTTCTGCTCGTACTCGGCCTTCGCCTGGTCGGCCGGGATGCCCTCGGCCCAGAACCGCTCCCGGACGAGGTAGTTGCTGGTGAAGTCGCGTCGCCCCGCGAAGTAGTCCAGGGTCCTGCGCCGCAGCCGGCGGTTCTTGAGCGTGCCGCAGAACCCGATCACCGGCCTCTCGCCGGGGACCCGCTCGGAAAAGCCGTCCGGATGCACGATCCAGAGGAACGGCAGCGTGAACTCGTTCGGCAGCCGCCAGCGCCGCGACAGACCGGTGCGGTAGACGAGCGTCCGCAGGCCGTCGCAATCGATGACCCCCTCGTAGTCGTTCTGGGAGAAGACGAGCAGCGGCCGGCCGCGCAGGCCGTCCCGGAGGCCGCCATAGGGGCCGAGGTCGCAGCGGTGATTGTGCCGGATGTCGCGCACCAGCCGGGGATAGACGGCCACGTCGCACTCGTCGGGGCGCGCGACGCGCGTCACCGCCGCCTGCGCCAGGAAGACCCGCAGGAACTCGTCCGGCTCGTCGAGCAGAAAGATCTTCGCCCGGTCGTCGCGCGCGCTCATCCGGGTCGAGCGGTCCGATCCGGGTGGGAAGGGCGAGCGATCGCGCAACCGGGCCTCTGGCAAAAACGTCGTGCGGCCTGGACCGACCCGGCCGCGATCGGGCGCTGCTCTAGAGCATGACGGCCGGGAGGGAAAGCCGGCCGGCGCGTTGCCGGGACCGCCTCCCCTCACGCGAACGCGATCCGCCCGGCCTCGCCAGCGCCGCAGAGTCCGGGTAACCGGAGGGGCATGTGCCCGCCCCGCGTTTCCGCCCTCCTCCTCGCGCTCCTGGCCGCCTGGCTCGCCGTCGGGACCGCCGACGCGCAGGCGCCGCGCCCCTCGAAATACGCCGACCTCGTCCGGGCCGAGCTTCTCACCGAGGAGAGCGCGGTCGCGCCGGGCGGCACGCTCACCGCCGGGGTGCGGCTGACGATGAAGCCGGGCTGGCACGTCTACTGGCGCAACCCGGGCGATTCGGGCCTGCCGCCGGAGATCGCCTGGTCGCTGCCCCCGGGCTTCGCCGCCGGGACCGTGGCGTGGCCGGCGCCGGAGCGGATCCCGGTCGGCGACCTGATGAATTTCGGCTACGAGGGCGAGGTGCTGCTGGCGGTGCCGCTCACCGTGCCGGAGACGGTCGGGCCCGGGCCCGTGTCGTTGCGCGCCAAGGTCTCCTACCTCGTCTGCGAGCGCGAATGCGTGCCGGGCGAGGCGGCCCTCGCGGCGAGCCTGCCGGTGGCGCCGGCCGGCACCAGCCCGCGGCCCGATCCCCGCGCGGCGGCGGCCTTCGCGCAGGCCCGGGAGCGGCTGCCGGTGCCCGCGCCCTGGCCGGCCCGGATGGTGCAGGATGGGGCGACGCCGGTGCTCCATCTCGACGCGCCGGGCCTCAAGGCCCGCGACGTCGCGTTCTTCCCCTATTCCGAGACCGCCCTCGAGCACGCCGCCGCGCAGGTCGCGACGACCGATGCCACCGGCCTTCATCTACGGCTCCAGCGCAGCAGCCAGGCCGCTCCGGATGCGCCGTCCCCCCGCGCCGACGGCGTGCTGACGCTCACGCAAGAGACCGAAACCGGCCCGGTCCGGCGCGCCTACGCCCTCGGCGAGGCGACGCCCGCCCCTCCGGCCGCCGCGCCCGCGGCGGCACCGGTCGCGACGGCCGCGGCGCCGGCGGAGGCCGAGGGCCTGTGGCAGGCGGCGCTGCTCGCCTTCCTGGGCGGGCTGCTGCTCAACCTGATGCCCTGCGTCTTCCCGGTCCTGTCGATCAAGGTCCTGAGCCTGGTGCGCCATTCTGGCGAGAGCCCGGGCCGGGTGCGGCTGCACGGGCTCGCCTACGCGGCCGGCGTGCTGGCGACGTTCCTGGGCCTCGCCGGCCTGCTGATCGCGCTCCGGGCCGGGGGTGCGCAGATCGGCTGGGGCTTCCAGCTGCAATCGCCCCTGGTGGTGGCGGGCCTCGCCTTCGGGCTGTTCGCCATGGGGTTGAGCCTGTCCGGCGTCTGGCATCTCGGGGCCGCGTCCTTCGGCGACGGGCTTGCCCGCCGCGCCGGGCTCGAGGGCTCGTTCTTCACCGGCGTGCTGGCGACCGTGGTCGCCACCCCCTGCACGGCGCCGTTCATGGGCGCGGCGGTCGGCTACGGCCTGACGCAGGGGCCTGCCGTGGCGCTCGCGGTCTTCGCGGCCCTGGGCCTCGGCCTCGCCCTCCCCTTCGCCCTGCTGGCGGCCTGGCCGGGGCTGTTGCGCCGCCTGCCGCGGCCCGGCGCCTGGATGGAGACCCTCAAGGGGCTCCTCGCCTTCCCGCTCTACCTGACCGTGGCGTGGCTGGTCTGGGTGCTGAGCCAGCAGGTCGGGCCCGCCGGGCTGATGGCCGGGCTCACCGGCCTGGTGCTGGTCGGGTTCTGCGCCTGGCTCGTTGCGCGCACCGCGACGATGGGCGGGCTCGCCCGGCGCGCGGGCCAGGCCGCCCTGGTCGTCGGCCTCCTCGCCCTTCTCGGCCTGCTGGCTGCGCTCGACCGGGACCGCGCCGGGCCGGTGGCGCTGGCCGCCGCGGACGGGATCGAGCCGTTCAGCCAGGCCCGCCTCGACGCGCTCCTGGCCGAGCGCCGGCCGGTCTTCGTCAACATGACGGCGGCGTGGTGCATCACCTGCCAGGTCAACGACCGCACCACCCTGCGAAGCGCCGCGGTGCGGGCCGCCTTCAAGGCCCACGACGTCGCCCAGATGAAGGGCGACTGGACCAACCAGAACCCAGAGATCACCCGGGTGCTCGAGGCGAACGGCCGCTCGGGCGTGCCGCTCTACCTGCTCTACGACGGACGGGGCGGCGTCGCGGTGCTGCCGCAGATCCTCACCGAGGCGTCCTTGCGCGGCGCCCTCGCCTCCCTGCCCGCCGGCACGGGGACCCGGGCCGCCCTGCCCTGAGGCTTGCGCCGGCCAGCTGCGCCGGGCCGCGACGCCCTTCCCGAGGCACGAGCCCCTGGAAGGTCACGCCGCGTGGCGGTCGGCCCCGGCGCCGAAATGGCCGATGTAGCGCGGCGCGATCGCCTCGACGGGGAGCACCACGAAGACGTCGGTCGTGCCGAACTGGTGATCGACCACCGCGCCGTCGCCGAAGGTGGCACCGACCCGGAGATATCCCTTGATCAGCGGCGGCAGCGCCTGGAGGGCGGCCTTGGGGTCGATCGCCTCGCGGCTGAGGCGGTCCATGGCGACGTGCCGGCCCGGCAGCGCGCGGGCGCGCCAGCCCTCGGGGGCGCGGGCGAAGTGGTGCAGGAAGCTCAGGGGCAGCGCGAGGCGGTCCGGATCGGTGCCCTCGAGGCTGGCGCAGCCGAGCATCGCGTCGATGCGGTGATGCAGGACGTAGGTCCAGATGCCGTGCCACAAGAGCTCGACGGTGCGCTTGGTGCGGTAGGGCTTGAGCACGCAGGAGCGGCCGAGCTCGAGCACGCGCTTGCCGGCATTGGCCTCGAGCACCGGGCCGAGGTCGTACTCGCCGGCGGTGTAGAAGCCGAAATGGCGGTCGGCCTGCTCCTGGCGCAGCAGCCGGTAGGTGCCCACCACCCGGGGCTTGGGCTTGCGGAAGGGCTTCGCTTCCTGGGCGGCGTGATCGATGACGAGGAGGTGGTCGCAGACCGCGTCGTACTCGTCGGCGTCGCGGCGCTTGATCAGCGCCAGGCCGGTCGGGATCGCCGCCATCTCCTCGTAGAAGACGCGGTAGCGCAGGCGCTGGGCCCGCTTGACCTCCTTCGGCGTCGTCGCGAGGCGCACCTCGAGGGAGCCGATCCGGCCGAGCACCGGGTCGAGCCCGGGGGTGGGGAAATGCTTCAGGCGCGGGAAGAGCCGCGAGGGCTGGCCGAAGCCCTTCTGGCCAAGCCCCTTCTGGCCAAATCCCTTGAGGTGGATGCCACCTTCGGCGGCGCGGCCGAGGAGGCGCGCGAGGGGGATGCCGGGCGGAGCAGCGCGGCCGTCGCCAGCGGGGCCGCGGGTGAGGAACGGAACCATGGTCGAGGCATCCCGTGCGGCGCCGACCGATCCGGCGCCCGTGAGGCGGTCGCCGCGACCGCCCCCGCGTGGCGACAGGACACCACGAAGCCGGCACGGGAATATGACAGACGTTTACATTGAGCGACAATCGGTTGGCGGGGCGGCACCGCCCCGCCGCGTCGAACGGTCAGACGAACTGGCCGAGGCCCGGGACCGAGCCGACGATCGGGCCCATCACGTCCTCGCCGGCCTTCTCGCGGCCATAGGCGAACAGCTCGCGGCCGAGCGGCTGCATCTGGCCCATCGGCACGCCGGCCGACATCAGCTTCTGGCCGAGCGCCATCACGCCCCCGCCCATCATGCCGCCGAGCATGCCCATCAGGCCGCCGCCGCCCTCCCCGGGCCCGCCGTCGCCGGACTGGGCGATCGCCGTCTCGGCACCCGGCATCGCCGCGATCAGGCGGCCGACCTCCTCGGGCGGGCCCTCCTTCTGCAGGAAGGCCAGGATGAGCCCGATCGCCTTCTGGGCCGTGGTCGCGTCGAGTCCCGTGGCCTGCGTCACCCGGGCAACAAGCTCTTCCATCGTGGTCTCCCGCACGTCAGCGTGCGACTGCCGGCCGGCACGCCGCCGGGCGGTCTTCGGCGAAGGCCGGCGGGAAATCAAGGCGGGCCCCGAAACCGGGGACCTGAGCGTTGACAGACGCCGCCCGCGCCCGTAACGGTGTTGCCTGGCGCGCGGACCGGCCGGTCCGCGCGCCGTCGCGTTCGCGGCAGCCGAATCGGGCGCCCGGACGTCAACTGTCAAAAAGACGACCCCGGCCATGCGCCGGAGGCCGGATGGAACACGGACGAGAACGATGTTCGCAGTGATCAAGACCGGCGGCAAGCAGTACCGCGTCGCCGCCAACGACGTCATCACGATCGAGAAGCTCGAGGGCGAGGCCGGCACCGCGGTCACCTTCGGCGAGGTGCTGCTGTTCACCGACGGCGCCGGCGCGACCCAGGTCGGCGCCCCGCTGGTCTCGGGCGTCAGCGTCGCCGGCGAGATCGTCGAGCAGACCCGCGGCCCGAAGGTCATCGCCTTCAAGAAGCGCCGCCGCCAGAACTCGCGCCGCAAGCGCGGTCATCGCCAGGACCTCACCGTGGTCCGCGTCACGGGCATCAGCGCCGCGTAAAGCTGGCCGCGAGCCCTTTTCCCAGATTCAGGAGTTAGCCCCATGGCTCACAAGAAGGCAGGCGGTTCGTCCCGCAACGGTCGCGATTCGGCCGGTCGTCGTCTCGGCGTGAAGAAGTTCGGCAGCGAAGCCGTGATCGCCGGCAACATTATCGTGCGTCAGCGCGGCACCAAGTGGCATCCCGGCACCAATGTCGGCATGGGCACCGACCATACCCTCTTCGCCCTCACCGATGGCCGCGTGCAATTCGTGACGAAACGAGGCCGCGCCTTCGTAGCGGTGGTCGCCAACGACCCCGCCCCGGCCCTGGAGGCCGCTGAGTAACCCGACGGAGCCAGTGACGAGGGAGCTCCGCCGGTGTCCCCACACCGACCCGGCGACTCCTGCTCATCTTAGGCCTCGATACGGCCGAGCTCCGAGCGAGATCACGAGGGGAAGGTGGGGCACCACCTTCCCCTTCGTCGTTCTCGTAACCGCGCCCGAGCGGCAGGCTCTGGGTTCGGATCGGAGTCAGGCGATGTTTCCCGACCTCACCCGCGACGATGTCTTCCGGCTCGAGACCCGGAGGCTGTGGCTGCGCTGGGCCCGCCAGGGCGACGCGCAAGCCCTCGTCCGCCTCGCCGGTGAGAAAGCCGTAGCCGGGATGACCGCCCGCATTCCGCATCCGCTCGACCCGCCGGCCGTGGATCAGTTCATCCTCGAGTCGCGGCGGGCCAATGCGGACGGGCATGCGCTGATCATGGCGATCACGCCCCGGCGCCAGCCGACGCAGGCGATCGGCGTCGTGAGCATCGAGCCCGACCCGGAGGGCGGCTCAGCCCATCTCGGCTACTGGCTCGGCACGCCGCATTGGGGCCAGGGGCTCGCCACGGAGGCCGCGCGGGCGATGATCGACGCCTTCTTCGCCTATACGGAGGGGAGCGAGCTCAGCGCGTCGGCCCGGGTGGTGAACCCCGCCTCGCGGCGGGTGTTGGAGAAGTGCGGCTTCGCCTCGGTCGGCTCCGGCCTGCAGGCGTTCCCGGCCCGCGGCGGCGTCTTCCCGGTCGACCGCTTCCGGCTCGACCGGCGGGCCTGGGACAGCCTGAAGACCTGGCACGCGGCGGGCCTCGTCTTCGCGCGCCACGACCGGCCGGAATGCCGGGCCGGCGCCTGATCTGACCGCGACCGGCGGCCGGGGCCCTCCCCGGCCGTCCTCACCCCATTCTGGAGTTTGTCCCGTGAAGTTCCTCGACGAGGCCAAGGTCTACGTCCGCTCGGGAGACGGCGGCGCCGGCTGCGTCTCGTTCCGGCGGGAGAAGTTCATCGAGTTCGGCGGGCCCGACGGCGGCGACGGCGGCCGGGGCGGCGACGTCTGGGTCGAGTGCGTCGAGGGACTGAACACCCTGATCGACTACCGCTACCAGCAGCACTTCAAGGCCCGCAAGGGTGAGCACGGCTCGGGCCGCAACCGCGCCGGGGGCAAGGGCGAGGACGTGGTGCTGAAGGTTCCGGCCGGCACCGAGATCCTGTCGGAGGACCGCGAGACCCTGATCGCCGACATGACGCAGGTCGGCCAGCGGGTGCGGCTCGCCAAGGGCGGCAACGGCGGCTTCGGCAACGCCTACTTCACCACCTCGACCAACCGCGCGCCCCGCCACGCCAATCCGGGCCTCGAGGGCGAGGAGCACTGGCTCTGGCTGCGGCTGAAGCTCATCGCCGATGCGGGCCTCGTCGGGCTGCCGAATGCCGGCAAGTCGACCTTCCTCGCCGCCGTCACGGCGGCGAAACCGAAGATCGCCGACTATCCCTTCACCACCCTGCATCCGGGCCTCGGCGTCGTGCGGGTCGACACCCGCGAATTCGTGCTCGCCGACATCCCGGGCCTGATCGAGGGGGCGCATGAGGGCGTCGGCCTCGGCGACAAGTTCCTGGCCCATGTCGAGCGCTGCCGGGTGCTGCTCCACCTCGTCGAGGGCACGAGCGAGGATGCCGGCGCCGCCTACCGGCTGGTGCGCACCGAGCTCGAGGCCTACGGCCACGGCCTTGCCGACAAGCCCGAGGTGGTGGCCCTGTCGAAGGCCGACGCCCTCGACCCCGAGACCCTGGCGCTCCAGCTCGAGCGGCTCGAGGCCGAGACGGGCCAAAAGCCCCTCGTCCTGTCCTCGGCCACGCGCCAGGGCGTGACGGAGGCCCTGCGCGCCCTGATGGCGCGCATGGATGCGGTCGCGGCCGAGACGCCGGCGGAGCGGGTGGCCTGGCAGCCTTGAGGCGCCGGGCGAGGGATTCGGGAACGAGGATCGATTGTGACCGAGAGGCTGGTCATCACTGATCCGGATACGATCGCTCTCGTGCATCGTGAAGCCGTGAGGCTCGGAACGACGCCGGAGGATGTGGTTCTTCGGGCCCTGCGCGCCTTCGAGGCCATGCTGCCTCCTGTCGACCATGCGACCGCGTGCATTGCGGCCGAACCGTCCGATTTCATCGGCCGGGCCCTCGCCCGCGCCGCATCGGCAAGAGCCGCGCTTCCCCCTGGAGCGAACACGGACCAGGGTGAACTCGACGACGATCCCGACCTGCGGTGACGATCGCGGATGGTGCGGCCTCGCCTTTGCGGACGGTCCGTCCTATGGCTCCGCTCCTGCCGCGTTCCGCCAGCAAGGACACGACCTCCAGCATGACCGCCCCCGTCCGCAGCGAGCCCCCGGTCGTGACCCCCACCCTCGACCAGTTCCGCCGCGTCGTCCTGAAGGTCGGCTCGGCGCTCCTCGTCGATCGCGCCCGGGGGCGGCTGCGCCACGCCTGGCTCGCGGCTTTGGCCGAGGACATCGCCGACCTGCACGGGCGCGGCATCGACGTGCTGGTAGTCTCCTCCGGCTCGATCGCGCTCGGGCGCACGGTGCTCGGCTTCGGCCCCGGGCCGTTGCGGCTCGAGGAGAGTCAGGCCGCGGCGGCGGTGGGACAGATCGCCCTCGCGCGCCACTGGTCGGAGGCGCTCGCCCATCACGGCATCGTCGCCGGCCAGATCCTGGTGACGCCGCAGGATACCGAGGAGCGCCGGCGCTACCTCAATGCGCGCGCCACCACCCTCAAGCTCCTGGAGGAGCGCGCCGTCCCGGTCGTCAACGAGAACGACACGGTGGCGACCTCGGAGATCCGCTACGGCGACAACGATCGGCTGGCCGCCCGGGTCGCCACGATGATCGGCGCCGACCTGCTGGTGCTCTTTTCCGACATCGACGGGCTCTACACCGCGCCGCCGGCGAGCGACCCGAATGCCGAGCACCTGCCTGTCATCGCCCGGATCACCCCGGAGATCGACGCCATGGCGGGCGGCCCGGCCTCGGAGCTGTCGCGCGGCGGCATGCGCACTAAGGTCGAGGCGGCCAAGATCGCGGTCTCGGGCGGCACGCACATGCTGATCGCCGACGGTCGGGGCAAGAACCCGCTCAAGGCGGTGGCGTCGGGCGCGCGCTGCTCGTGGTTCCTCGCCGGCTCGACGCCGGGTGCGGCCCGCAAGACCTGGATCGCCGGCTCGCTCGAGCCCCGCGGCACCCTGACGATCGACGCGGGCGCGGCGCGCGCGCTCCAGGGCGGCGCGAGCCTGCTGCCGGTCGGCGTCACGCGGGTCGAGGGCAGCTTCAGCCGCGGCGACGCGGTGACGATCCGGGCCGGCGACGGCACGGTGCTCGGCCGCGGCCTCGTGGCCTACGACAGCGACGATGCCGGCCGGATCCTCGGGCGGTCGAGCCGGGAGATCGAGGCGGTGCTCGGCTATCCGGGCCGGGCCGCGATGGTGCATCGGGACGATCTGGCGTTGGTGGGCGATTAAGGAGCTTTCGATCGCGGGGCCAGCCGAGCGGCTCTCGCACCAACGAGACGCTGCCTCGGACCGGACGTGCTGAAGGTGGGTTTCCCGCGGCTGTGCCTGCCTGTCAGAAATCTCTCGGGCAAGCGAGGTGCCAGCGTCGATCCGTTGTTTGATACACGGACAAATCGATCCGAGTTCCGAAAGGCGGATATATGAACAAACAACGTGGGCGGGGGAGTGACTCAATCCCCAATTTCTGAGCGTCTTCTCCCGTTATTTTAATCGCACCTGCGCAATTTTTGTCCTTCTCGAAACCAAGAAAAACAGCATTGATCTCTTCCTTTGCAATTATATCTTTAGATTTGGTTGTACGGTCCTTCCATTGCGAGCGACATTCGCCCAAATCTTGAATGGCGACTACGAAGCATTGGCATTGCGCATGAGCGGGACCACAGAGCAGAGCCAATGCGACCAACGACCTGGCGATCACTGAGTTGACTCCATGCCCTAGAGTTCAATGCGTTGAGCCATGTTGCGCAGATCCGCTCATGGGCGCAAGAGTCTCCTCAGCGATCCAAGCCGGATCCGACTTGCACTTGGCAGGTCCGGCATTTGGCAGATTCAGGCCTATCCGCCACAACCGCACTTATGGTCGCGACCCCGAGGTGACGATGGAGGATGTCGAGCCGGCCGCGCCGGTCGATCGATGTCGGCACGACTCCAGACACGAAGAAGGCGCCTGAGGGGCGTGTGACCGCCCCTGGCGCCTGCTTGGAACATCGAGCGTCCGTCACCCCGGCGGACCGGGGCGCGCGGCTCAGCAGAAGTACTGGCCGATGCGGCGCTCGAGATCGTCGGTGATGCGGCCGCCGTTGGTCTCGACGTACTCGCCGATCTGGCGCTCCAGGCGACGCTGGTTGGCGTCGTGGACCGCGCGGACCATGCGGCTGACGAGGGTGAGGATGCCGGGCTCCATGTCGGAGCGCTCCTCGGCGGGGGTGATGAGCGAGTGGGTGATGACCGCGAGCATGGGGATCTCCATTGAGATTGCGCGCGGGCGTTTCCGGTGTTCTTGTTGCAATGCAATATGGTCGCTATCGCGGTGCACACAAGCGTCGCCGGTGCAGCGGCGCCATGCGCATCCGGCATGCCGAGCGGGCCGGCCCGGTTAACCCGCCGGTAAAGCTTCGGTGCTGCGCGCCAACGGGTTGACCCCGCGGATCCGAGGCGTCAATCACCCGGTCGCCTGCACCCCGTCGCCCGCGCGTCATCCTGGCCTGCTAGGCGAGCCGACCGGCTCGGGGGGAGTTGTCCCCGCAGGCGGGGCACCGCAGCCACAATCCGGAGACCTTGAGCGCCATGACCGACCGCGCCACGACCGACTGGCCCGTCCACGGCCGCATCAGCGGCCCCATCGTGATGATCGGCTTCGGCTCGATCGGCCGGGGCACCCTGCCCCTGATCGAGCGCCACTTCACCTACGACAAGGCCCGGTTCACGGTGGTGGAGCCGTCGGATTCCCACAAGGCGCTCGCCGACAAGCACGGCCTGCGCTTCCGGCAGGTTGCGCTGACCAAGGACAATTATCGCGAGGTGCTGACGCCGCTCCTCACCGAGGGGGGCGGCCAGGGCTTCTGCGTCAACCTCTCGGTCGACACCTCGTCGCGGGACATCATGGAGCTGTGCCGCGAGATCGGCGCGCTCTACATCGACACCGTCGCCGAGCCGTGGCCGGGCTTCTACTTCGACAAGAACGCCGGGCCGGCCGACCGCACCAACTACGCGTTGCGCGAGCAGATCCTCGACGCGCGCCGCCGCAAGCCCGGCGGGCCGACCGCGGTGTCGTGCTGCGGCGCCAATCCCGGCATGGTGTCGTGGTTCGTCAAGCAGGCGCTCCTCAACGTCGCGGCCGATCTCGGCCTGCAGACGCCCGAGCCGAAGACCCGCGAGGACTGGGCCGCGCTGATGCGCGAGACCGGCGTCAAGGGCATCCACATCGCCGAGCGCGACACCCAGCGCGCCAAGTCCGAGAAGCCGCAGGGCGTGTTCGTCAACACTTGGTCGGTCGAGGGCTTCGTCTCGGAAGGAAACCAGCCGGCCGAGCTCGGCTGGGGCACACACGAGACCTGGATGCCGGAGAACGGCCGCACCCTCCCGAATGACGCCCCGGCGATCTACCTGCTCCAGCCCGGCGCCGACACCCGCGTGCGCTCCTGGACCCCGACCGCGCAGGCGCAGTTCGGCTTCCTCGTCACCCACAACGAGGCGATCTCGATCGCCGACTACTACACGGTGCGCCAGGACGGGAAGGCGGTCTACCGGCCGACCTGCCATTACGCCTACCATCCCTGCAACGAGGCGGTGCTGTCGCTGCACGAGATGTGGGGCCAGGCCGGCCGGGTGCAGGAGCAGCACCACATCCTCGACGAGAACGAGATCGTCGACGGCATCGACGAGCTCGGCGTGCTGCTCTACGGCCACGGCAAGAACGCCTACTGGTACGGCTCGCAGCTCTCGATCGAGGAGACCCGCCGCATCGCCCCATACCAGAACGCCACCGGCCTGCAGGTGACCTCCGCCGTGCTCGCCGGCATGGTCTGGGCGCTGGAGAACCCCGAGGCCGGCATCGTCGAGGCCGACGAGGTCGACTTCCGCCGCTGCCTCGAGGTGCAGCTGCCGTATCTCGGTCCCGTGATCGGGGTCTACACCGACTGGACGCCGCTCTCCGGCCGCCCCGGCCTCTTCCCGGAGGACATCGACGCGAGCGATCCCTGGCAGTTCCGCAACGTGCTGGTGCACGGGGCTTGACGCGCAAACACGCAGCACCGCGCCCGAAGATCGGGCGCGGTGCTGCGCCGCCGCAGGCTGTCGCCCGTCCCCGCCCGGTGCTACGATCCTGGCGGTGACAGGGAGCCGTGATGTCGCTCGCGCTGCGTCGCGCCCCGCGGATGCGGGTCGCCGAATTCATCGAGACGATCCGCGACCGTCCGGACGAGGAGCGCTGGGAGCTTCTCGACGGCGAGGCCGTGATGATGGCGCCGTCCAGCGAGCGCCATAACCAGATCGCCATGAACCTGGGACGCCAGCTCGCGGCACTTGCCGATCGTCTCGGCTGCCGGGCGCTGTCGGGGATGGGTGTCCGCAACGACTTCATCGACGACTTTGCGCCGATTCCTGACATGATCGTCCGGTGCGGCCCGCTCCTTCCTGACGGCTATGCCCGCGATCCGCTCGTCGTCGCCGAGGTGCTGTCACCCTCGACCATGCACAAGGACCGAGGGCGCAAGGCTGAGTTCTATCAAAGCCTCCAGACTCTGCGCGCCTATCTGATCATCTACCAGGACGAGGCCCGGGTGGAGGTCTGGTCGCGCGGGAACGGCCCGGACTGGGCCCTGCGCGTCCTCGGCCGCGACGACGCGATCCCGCTGCCGGATCTCGGCGGGGAGATCCCGGTCGCCGCCCTGTACAACGGCATCCCCCTCTGACGCCCGAGCCGCCCTTGCCCCATTTCGACGAATTCTACGCCAACAAGCTGCGCGGCACCCTGGGGGTGACCGACGCCGAATCGGTGCTCGACCTGCGCGGCGCGCCCCGGCCGCAGGCCGAGGCCTCGCTCTCCGACATGCTGGAGCGCAGCCGCTTCGCCAAGGGCAAGACCGTGGCGGTGCGCCTCGACGGGCCGGTGCCCGGGGGCGGCGAGACCCTGTTCCAGCCGATCGGCCGCCTGCTCCTCGACGCCAAGCGCCGCGGCTGGGTCGACCGGCTGCAGACCCTGCCGGCCCAGGACGGGCTCGGCTTCTACGTCGCCCTCGCCGGGCGGCCCGACAAGGCTCCCGAGACCCGCTGACAGCATGCCGTCCCAACTCTCCGCCCAGCCCTCCGCGACGAACCCCGCCGACCTTCCCGCCACCGAGCTCCTCGCGCTCTACGCCCGTCGCGCCCTCTCGCCGGTCGCCGTGGCCGAGGCGGTGATCGCCCGGGCCGAGGCCTCCGAGCCGGCCCTGCACGCCCTCTACGCCTTCGCGCCGGAGCAGGCCCTGGCGGCGGCCCGCGCCTCCGAGGCGCGCTGGATGCGAGGGGAGGCCCTGCCTCTCGACGGGGTGCCGGTCACCATCAAGGAGAACGTCGCCACCGAGGGCGTGCCGATGCCGCTCGGCACCGCCGCCCGGGACGACGCGCCCCCGAGCCCCGCCGACGCCCCGGCCGCCGCGCGCCTGCGCGAGGACGGCACGGTGATCGTCGCACGGACCACCATGCCGGATTACGGCATGCTGTCCTCGGGACTGTCGAGCTTCCATCCCCTCACCCGCAACCCCTGGAACCTCGCCAAGGGCCCGGGCGGCTCCTCGGCCGGCTCGGGCGCGGCGGCGGCCGCCGGCTACGGCCCGCTGCATCTCGGCACGGATATCGGCGGCTCGATCCGGCTGCCCGCCTCGTGGTGCGGCGTCGTCGGGCTCAAGCCCAGCCACGGCCGCGTGCCGCTCGACCCGCCCTATTACGGCCGCTGCGCCGGACCCCTCACCCGCACCGTCGCCGACGCGGCGCTGATGATGCGGACCCTGAGCCGCCCGGACGCGCGCGACCCCACGGCCCTGCCCCCGTCCGACCTGCCCTGGGACGACCTCGACGGGCTGGACCTGACGGGCCTGCGCCTCGGCCTGGTGATGGAGGCCGGCGCCGGCCTGCCCCTCGATCCGGCCAACCGCGCGGTGGTCGAGGCGGCGGCGCGCCTGCTGGCCGAGGCAGGCGCCGTCGTCGAGCCGGTCCCGGCCTTCCTGACGCAAGCGATGCTCGACGGGCTCGACCTGTTCTGGCGCCAGCGCGCCTCCCTCGACATCGAGGCCCTGGAGGAGGCGCGCCGCGCCCGCGTGCTGCCCTTCATCCGCGACTGGGCGGCGGGGGGCCAGTCCTTGAGCGGCGCGGCCGTCTTCCACGGCATGAGCCAGATGGCGGCGATGCGCGACGCCGCACTCGCTGCGATCCGTCCGTTCGACTTTCTGATCGGCCCTGTCTCGCCGAACCCGCCCTTCCCGGCCGAGCACGCCTCGCCGACCAACGACCCGGCCCGGGCCATGGCCCATATCGCCTACACGGTGCCGTTCAACATGTCCGAGCAGCCGGCGATCGCGGTGCCCGCCGGCTTCACGCCCGACGGGCTCCCGGTCGGCCTGCAGATCGCCGGACGGCGCTTCGACGATGTCGGCGTGCTGCGGCTGGCGCGGGCGTTCGAGACGATCCGGCCGGCCCTGCGGCCGTGGCCGGTGGTGGGGTAGGTCGACGAGCAGGACGCTCGCACGACGGATGTCACACCAACCGGGTCATTCCGGGCTCCGCTGCGCGGCCCCGGAATGACGATGGTTTGAACCAAATTCCGTTCGGCAGTTTTTTCGACTTATCCCACCCACGACCTCATCCTGAGGTGCTGCCGCTTGCGGCAGCCTCGAAGGAGGGGTCCAGACGTCTCGCTGTCCCTGGAGCCATCCTTCGAGGCCGCTACGCGGCACCTCAGGATGAGGTCTCGCGAGTGGGAAGAAGCAGGTGCCGCAGCAATCCGGCAGACCGCCCACCCTCAAGCCGTCTCCCCACCCAGCCGCGCCAGCGCCCGCTCGCGCCCGATCAGCGGCAGCAGGCCGGCGAGGTCCGGCCCGTGATCGAGGCCCGTGAGGGCGAGGCGCAAGGGGAGGAACAGGGCCTTGCCCTTGAGGCCGGTCGCCGCGCGCGCCGCCTCCGTCACCCGCTTCCACGTGCCGGCGTCCCACGGCTCCGGCGGCAGCGCCGCGCGGGCGGCGGCGAGGAGGTCCGGGTTCTCGCAGGCCACCGGCGTCACCGGGCCCTGCACCACCCGCCACCATCCGGCGGCGTCCGACACCCGGGTCAGGTTCGCCCGCACCACCTCCCAGAAGGCCTGCCCCTGCTCGGGCGCGACCCCGAGGGCGGTGAGCCGCTCGGCCACGGCCGCGTAGGGCAGTCCGTGGACCACGCGGGCGTTGAGCCCGTCGAGCTCGTGCTCGTCGAACTTCGCCGGCGCCCGGGAGACGTGAGCGAGGTCGACGAGGGCGGCCAGCTCGTCGAGGTCCGCCACCGGCCGCACCGCCTCGGCCGAGCCGGTGAGCACCGCGAGGGCCGCGACGGCCATGGGCTCGTAGCCCGCCTCGCGTAAGCCCCGCAGGGAGAGGTGGCCGAGACGCTTCGACAGCCCCTCGCCGCTCGCCGTGGTGAGCAGGTTGTGGTGGGCGAAGACCGGCACCGGGGCGCCGAGGGCGGAGAAGATCTGGATCTGCACCGCCGTGTTGGTGACGTGGTCCTCGCCGCGGATCACGTGGGTGATGCCGGTCTCGGCGTCGTCGACCACCGAGGGCAGGGTGTAGAGGTAGCTGCCGTCCTCGCGGATCAGCACCGGGTCGGACAGGCTGTCGGCCTCGACGTGGCAGGGCCCGCGCACGAGGTCGTCCCAGGCGACGGTGCCGGGATCGAGGCGGAAGCGCCAATGCGGCCGGCGTCCCTCGGCCTCGAGAGCGGCCCGCTCCTCTGCGGTGAGCGTCAGGGCGGCGCGGTCGTAGACCGGCGGCAGGCCGCGCCCGAGCTGGCGCCGGCGCCGGCGCTCCAGCTCCTCCGCCGTCTCGTAGGCCGGGTAGAGCCGGCCCGCTGCCTTCAACCGCCCGGCCGCCGCGTCGTAGACCGCGAGGCGTTCGGATTGGCGAAACGTCCCGTCCGGCACGATGCCGAGCCAGGACAGGTCCTCCGCGATCGCCGCGGCAAACGCGGCCGTCGAGCGCGCCGTGTCGGTGTCGTCGAGGCGCAGCCAGAACCGCCCGCCCGTCCGCCGCGCGAACAGCGCGTTGAACAGGGCCGGCCGGGCATTGCCGATGTGGAGGAAGCCTGTGGGCGAGGGGGCGAAGCGAACGACGGGTGCCATGGCGGTCCTCTAGCCGATTTTCGCCGCCCCGACACCGCCCGACGCGAGCGCGACGAAGCGCCTTGACGCGCAAGCCCGCCCCGCCTAGAAGCCGGCTCACAGGGCGCGTAGCTCAGCGGGAGAGCATTCGCTTCACACGCGAAGGGTCACAGGTTCAATCCCTGTCGCGCCCACCACCCTTCTCGAGAACATTTGCTGGGCCGTGCGGCGTCACGCGGCCTCGCTCATCAGGTCCGGCCCGCGCTGCGCTTGCGCAACGCCCCGCACGAGGCCGGCTCAGGGCGCGTAGCTCAGCGGGAGAGCATTCGCTTCACACGCGAAGGGTCACAGGTTCAACCCCTGTCGCGCCCACCACCCCTCCGAACGCCTTCGTCGAGACCCGAAGGCTGCCCTGTGCCCGGAAGGGCATCGCCCCCTTCAAACAGGGGCCACGGGCGCGATGCCGGCGGCATCATGAGCGTTCAGGCAACCGGGTTCAGCTCCGCGACCGGCACCGGATAGGCGTGCGGCCGCCCGGCCAGCATCCCGTCGATGAGGGCCAGCACCTCCCCGCGCCCGACATTCGCCGCCTGCTCGAACGGCGTCCAGGTCTGGTGGAAGTCGAGGGCGGCGAAGACCGCGCGGTAGCGGGCGAGTTCGGCGTGGGTCAGCGGCACGCCGCGCACGAAGGCCTTGTGCGCCGAGATCGTCAGCGCCCGGCGCGGGTCGTCCGGGTCGAGCTCGAACTTCAGCGCATCGCCGCAGAACACGATGCCGCGGCGGCGGTCGTGCAGCACGGCGTGGCCGTCGAAATGGCCGGCGGTGCGGTGGAGCGTGAGCCCCGGCAGCGGTTCCAGGACGTCGTCGTACGGCCACGAGACCTGGAGCGCCGCGCTCCAGGCGAAGTCGGCCGCCGGCAGGCACAGCTCGGGGTCGAACCGGTCCTGAAGCTGGGGCAGCGCGCCATAGCTGTGGGGATGCGAGGCGGACAGGATCGTCATGCCGCCCAGGGACGCGATGTGGTCGAGCGCCGCCTCGCTGAAGACCGGGCACCCCTCGAAGCCCATGGTGCCGTCGGGCGTCACGATCAGGTAGGCGCTCGGCCCGATGCCGGTGACGGGCTCGTTCCAGAACTTCCACACCCCCGGCTCGACCTCGGCCCAGTGGCAGGGAAACGAGGCCTGCGCCTCCGCCACGCCGCGGAACCGCCAGCCCTCCTGCGGCACGACGTGCCGGGCGTCGAGGCAGAGCGGGCAGCTCGGCGGGGCCGCGAAATGGCGCTGCCAGAAGCCGCAATTGTCGCAGACGAAGGCGGGGAGAGCGAGGGCGCCCGCGAAGGGCAGGTAACCGGGCACGCGCGAGACCTATAGGCAGCCTTGGGGGTGCGCCGGATATAGGCGAGGCGGCACCGCCGTCGATGGCGGCGCCGGCGCGTCCGACGCGCCGGCGTCTTCGTCAGGCGAACAGGCGTTCCTTCTCGAGGCCCTTGTACAGCTCGGCGACCTGCGCGCCGTAGCCGTTGTAGATCAGCGTCGGCACCCGCTCGTCGGTGCCGAGCACCCGCTCGCTCGCCTGGCTCCAGCGCGGATGCGGCACCGCCGGGTTCACGTTGGCCCAGAACCCGTATTCCGACGCCTGCAGCCCCTCCCAGAAGGTCTTGGGCCGCTCCGCCGTGAAGGTGATGCGGTTGATCGACTTCACCGACTTGAAGCCGTACTTCCACGGCACGGCGAGGCGCAACGGCGCGCCGAACTGGTTGAGCAGCGGCTTGCCGTAGACGCCCGTCACCATGAAGGCGAGCTCGTTGTTGGCCTCGGCCAGCGTCAGCCCTTCCGTGTAGGGCCAGGGATAGAAGAACGCCCGCTGGCCCGGCGCCATCGCCTTGTCCAGGAAGGTCTGCATCTGGATGTACTTGGCGTCGCCGGTGGGCTTGGCGAGCGCCACCAGGGCGGAGAGCGGGAAGCCGGTCCACGGCACCGCCATCGACCACGCCTCGACGCAGCGGTGGCGGTAGAGCCGCTCCTCCAGCGCCATCTTGCGCACCAGGTCCTCGAAGGCGATCTCGAACGGCTTCTCGACCAGGCCGTCGATCTTGATCGACCAGGGCTGGACCTTCAGGGCGTTCGAGCCCGGCGTCACCGTCTTGTTGGTGCCGTACTCATAGAAGTTGTTGTAGTCGGCGCTGTAGCGCTCCGGCGTCACCGCGCGATCGAGGGTATAGGCCGGGTTCTGCCTGGCCGGGTAGAGGTCGGCGGTCTTGACCGCACCTGTCCCTTCCCCGGGGACGGCGGCGAGCGCCGGTCCGCCGGCGAGCGAGGCCGCCGCCATCCCGAGGCTGCCGCCCAGGAGCGCCCGGCGGTTGAGGAAGACCGATTCGGGCGTGGCGAGGCGCTCGGGCATCTCCCAGCCGCGCTTGACCTTGATGTGCATGGCTCGTCCCCTCGGGAGCAGCGATCTTGCAGCGGAGATCGGGGCGAACGACCGGCGGCGCAAGTCACGGTTCAGCGAGGCGGACGCGTCGGGTCCGGGGAGGCTTGGCGCGTCCCGGCCTGACCGTTCTTGCGGGCGCGATGCGCCTCGCATCCCCCGCCACCCGTCCGCATGGATCACCGGGCCCGGGACCGAAACTGTCCTCAGGCTGTCCTGAATGTGACTGCGGCGCGCAAGCTCTCAGCTAATCTACTGAGACTATTGGCGACCCCGGTAGGGCTCGAACCTACGACCTGCCGCTTAGAAGGCGGCTGCTCTATCCAGCTGAGCTACGGGGCCTGGGTGCCACGCGGGCTCAGAAGCCACGGGTTCGGGCCGGGGTCAAGCGATTCCGCCCCCACGCACTTTCCGCTTCGGTACGCCTGCGGACAGACCGGCGCTCCGGTCACCGACGGCAGCGGCTAGCCTCGTCGGCCGGACCCGCGGCGGGGGCTACCCGCTCACGCCGCCCCGAAACCGTAGAGCGTCGCCGGGTTGTCGACGAGGATCCGTCGGCGCGCGGCCTCGTCCGGGGCCCAGGCGGCCAGCAGGTCGAACAGGCCCGCATCGTCCGGCATGTGCTTCTCGCCGCGATGCGGCCAGTCGCTGCCCCAGACCATGCGCTCCGGCGCCGCCTGGGCAAACGCCTTCGCCACCGCGCTCGCATCGGGGTAGCCGGGCGGGCCGCTCACGGTGTTGAGGTAGGCGCCCGACAGCTTCATCCAGGTCCGGCCGCCATCGAGCAGCCGGCGGACCACCGGATAGGCGCGGTGGCTCACCCCCTGCGCCGGCGGCAGGCGGGCGAGGTGGTCGATGACCAGCGGCGTCGGCAGGCGCGCCAGCACCTCGGCGAGGTCGGCGATCTGGTCGCCGGTCATGTAGACCTGGACGTGCCAGCCGAGGGGATGGACCTTGCGGGCCATCGTCTCCAGCCGCTCCGCCGTGGTGACGCCCCAGGATTGCGGGGACACGAAGTTCACCCGGATGCCGACCGCGCCCTGCGCCGCCATCCGGCGGAGCTCGGCCTCCGAGATGTCGAGGTCGACCACCACCACGGCGCGGGCGGAGGCGCCGAACTGCGCGACGCCGTCGAGGGTGGCGCGGTTGTCGATGCCGTAGGTCGAGGGCGTCACCACGACGGTGCGGCTGGTGCCGATCCGCTTCTGGAACAGCCGGTAGGCCGCGACGTCGCTGTCGACCACCGGCTCGCCCTTCCAGTGCGGCGAGGCGGGAAATGCCTTCGAGAAGATGTGGATGTGGGAGTCGCAGGCGTTCGGCGGCACCGGGGTCGTCGGGGGCGCGGTGCCGGCCGAGAACGGGACGGCGTCCTGGGCAAGGGCGCGAGCGCCAGGCACGGAGATCGCCGCCAGGGCGCTGGCGGCCTTGAGGATGGTGCGGCGGGATGGCGTGTTCGGTGTCATGGGTGACCTCCCTGTTCGTGTCTGTATTGTCGTTTCACAATAAATTGCGCTTCCTCTCTCCCGTGTGGGAGAGGAGATCCCGCAACTTCATAAAGTCTGGTCAGACCTGCCGGACCGCACCTCAGAACCCGTACAGCCGCGCCGGATTCGCGACCAGGATCTTGGCCTGCAAGGCCGGATACGGTGCCCACTCGGCGAACAGGTCGAGGAGCCCGGCATCGTCGGGCTTCGCGTCCGCCGGCGAGGTCGGGTGCGGCCAGTCGGTCCCCCAGACCAGGCGCTCGGGGGCGAGCGCCACGAAGGCGCGGGCGAGCCGGCTGCGGTCGGCGTAAAGGGGCGGGCCGGATTTCGACAGGATATAGGCCCCGGTGAGCTTCACCCAGGCGCCCTTCGTCTCGATCAGGTCGGCGATCACCCGGAAGGCCGGATGATCGGGACCAGCGGGCTCCGGCAGGTGGCCCATGTGGTCGAACACCACCAGGACCGGCAGCCGCCGCAGCACGTCTTGCAGCTCGACGATCTTTTCGCCCTCCGAGACGAGCTGGATGTGCCAGCCGCGATCCGCGATTTTCTGGGCGACCGGCTCCAGGTCGGCGATCGGCGCGCCGCCCGGCAGGCGCGTGCCGAAGCGGACGCCCCGAATCCCGGCGGCGTCGAGGCGGCGCAGCTCGTCGGGCGTGACGCTGGCGTCGAGCATCGCGACGCCGCGGGCTTCCGGCCCGAAGGCCTGCAGCGCCTCGACGAGGAGCCGGTTGTCGGTGCCGTAGGTCGAGGGTTGCACCACGACGTGGCGGGAGAGCCCGAGCCGCCGCTGCAGGGCCCGGTAGTCGTCGACGCTCGCGTCCGGCGGCCGCAGGGTCGCGGCCGGCGCCGGGGGGAAGCGCGCGTCGTAGACGTGGTGGTGGCAATCGGTGGCGTTCGCCGGCACGGCGAGCGTGGGCCGCCCGGTGCCGCCGGACCAGCGCACGGCCTGCGCCGCCGCCGGACGAGCGCCTGTGGCGAGACCCAGCCCGGCGGCCAGGAGGGCGAGGTGGCCGCGCCGCGTCATCTCGGTCATCGTGGGCCTCAGGCGTGCGAGAACAGGAGCTGGCCCGGGGCCGGCATCGGCGCCGTCAGGATGCTCCCCGTGGCGGATTCGGTGATGAACAGGGTCGTTCGGTCCGGGCCGCCATACGCGACGTTGGTGGTCGAGTGGCCGGCGGGGGATGTCACCCGCAGCAGCGGCTCGGCGACCGGCGAGAGGCGCCAGATCGAGCCGAAGCCCGTATGAGCGACGATCAGGCAGCCCTCCTCGTCGAGGGCGATGCCGTCCGGCCCGCCCATCCCGCCGTGGAGCTGCGCGAACACCCCGACCTTCGAGACGAGGCCGCCCGGGTTGAGCGGGATGCGCCAGATCTGCTGCGCCCGCGTCACCGCCACGAACAGGTTCTTCATCGCGGTGTCGACCACGATGCCGTTCGGGCTCGGCACGGTGTCGATCAGGCAGGTCAGCTCGCCGGAGGGACGCAGCCGGTAGACCCGGCCGGTCGGGTCCTGGAGGCCGGTCTGGCCCTGGTCGGTGAAGTAGAGGTCGCCGTTTTGCGCGAAGGTGAGGTCGTTGACGCCCCGGAACCCTTCCGAGCCCGCCGTTTCGAGGACCGGCGTGACCGACCCGCTCTCCGGATCGAGCCGCATGATGCCGTTCTTGTAGCAGGTGATGAGGATGCGCCCGTCGGCGTGGATCTTCAGCCCGTTCGGCCAGCCGTCATACTCGGCGACGAGGTCCCAGGCCCCGTCCGGCGTGATCCGGAAGATGCGGCCGTGCGGGATGTCGGTGACGTAGAGCCGCCCGGCCCGGTCGAAGACCGGCCCCTCGAGGAAGCTGTCGATCGCCTCGCCGCCGCGATTGGCGTTGGCCCAGGCGGTGGGTTTGCGGACGCGGTAGCGGTCGGGCAGGCGCGTGAACACCTCGGCCGTAACGGAAGGCGGGGGAGCGAAGTACATCGGGGGCCTCGAAGAGTTTTTTGCAGACGATGCTGAGCGCCTGACGACCTGATTGACGACCGCGGCGTCATGCTGGGGCCGCGCAGCGGAGACCGTGATTCAGAAGCGCAAGACGTCCATAATAAAGCGGAACGCGCTCCACCCGCCCTGCACCATCTGTCATTCCAGGTCCCGGGCTCCGCTTTAGCAGCACCCGATGATCCTGTGGGATCGTGTTTGAGCGGGTTGATCTGCCGAAAAAAGCTGAAGGCGAGCATGAAATATCCTACCCCTCACCTCATCCTGAGGTGCGACCACAGGGAGCCTCGAAGGAGGGCTCCAGAAGCCGCTGCGATCCCTGGAGCCCTCCTTCGAGGCTCCTTTCACTCGCGATCTTCGATCGCCGGCACCTCAGGATGCGGTGAGAGGGTAGGACAATTCCACTCGTCTCAAATCTTGAAAAGAAAATCCCGCTCGAACAGGCTCTGAGGCGGAAGCGCGAGTGTGGATTATCTTTGGTCTGCTAGGCCGGCGCCGCCTCGGCCCGGACCGACCGGGCATGGGCGCGGCTGATCATCAGCACGCTCACCGCCGCCGCCGCGTCGAGGGCGGCCACCGGCAGCAGGCCGAGGGCGAAGCTGCCGGTGGCCTCCTTCACGAGGCCGACGACGTTCACCATCAGGCCGCCGCCGATCAGGTTGGCGATGGCGTTGATGCCGGCGAGCCCCGCCGCGAGCGTGCCGGCCGAGAGCCAGCCCGACGACAGGGCCCAGAACGGCCCCTTGAAGGCGTAGGCGCCGACGAGCGCGCAGGACACCGCCGCGATCGTCGGCACGATGCCGCCGGCGAGGTTGAGGTAGGCGAGGCCGAAGCCCGCGAGCAGCAGCGGGATCGCGGTGTGCCAGGTGCGCTCGGCCTGGCGGTCGGAGTGGCGGCCCCACAGGATCATCAGCACCGTGGCGATGCCGTACGGCACCGAGTTGACGAAGCCGGTCTGCAGGTTGGTGAGCCCGAACGACTTGATGATCTGCGGCTGCCACACCGACAGGGTGCTGCCGGTGGCGGACGCCCCGGCGCAGACGAGCGCCATGGTGAGGAAGTACCGGTTGCGGGCGAGCCCCCACAGGGAGATGTGGCCGACCGGCGTCTTGCCGGCCGCCTCCGCGGCGAGGCGCGCGACCAGCCACTCGCGCTGCGCGGGCGCGAGCCAGGTCGCGTCCTTCGGCTTGTCGGTCAGCACGAACAGGCAGGCGAAGCCGAGGAGCACGGTCGGCAGGCCCTCGAGCACGAACAGCCACTGCCAGCCCTTGAGCCCGAGGATGCCGTTGAGCTCGAGGAGCGAGACCGAGAGCGGCGAGCCCAGGAAGGTCGCGAGCGGGATCGAGACCGTGAAGGTGGCGAGCACCCGGGCCCGGTACCGGCTCGGCAGCCAGTAGGTCAGGTACAGGATCGCGCCCGGGAAGAACCCGGCCTCGGCCGCTCCCAGCACGAAGCGCATCGCGTAGAGCGAGTACGGCCCGGTCACGAGGGCCATCGCCATCGTGATCAGCCCCCAGGTGATCATGATCCGGGCGATCCAGCGGCGCGCCCCGACGCGCTGCAGCGCCAGGTTGCTCGGCACCTCGACCAGGAAGTAGGAGACGAAGAACAGGCTCGCGGCGAAGCCGAACATCGCCGGCGTCAGCCCGAGATCGTGGTTCATCTGCAGGGCCGCGAAGCCCACATTCACCCGGTCGAGCAGGGCGAAGAAGTAGCAGACCATCAGGAACGGCACGAGCCGGAGGATCACCCGGCGCATGGTGGTGGTCTCGAGGGTCTGCGGTGTGTCTCCGGTGGCGCTCACGTCCTGTCCTCCCGTCTCTCGTTAGGGTGTCACGGTCACAGGCCTTCGCAGCCGGCCTTCTCGAGGGCGCGCTCGACCCACGAGCGATCGACGGTGCGCGCCCTGATCGCCGCCATGGTCTTGGCCTCGCCCTGCTGCTTGGCGTTCGCGCTGGCGTAGACCGCCTCGACATGGTCGAAGGGCACGCAGACGATGCCGTCGTCGTCGCCGACGACGAGGTCGCCCGGCGCGATCACCATCCCGTCGAGGGCGACCGGCACGTTCACCTCGCCGGGCCCGTCCTTGTAGGGACCGCGATGGGTGATGCCGGCGGCGTAGACCGGCAGCGTGTTGGCGCGGATCCAGCCGGAATCGCGCATGGCGCCGTTCACGATCACCCCGGCGACGCCGATCTCCTGGGCATGGGCCAGCATCAATTCGCCCATCAGCGCGTTCGAGAGGTCGCCCCCCGCATCGACGACGATGACGTCGCCGGGCTTGGCGCGGTTGAGGGCGGCATGGATCATCAGGTTGTCGCCCGGCCGCGTCTTCACGGTGAGCGCGACGCCGCAGAGGACGCCGCCGGCATGGAGCGGGCGCAGGCGCGGCCCGCCATGGACCATCCGGCCCATCGAATCGCTGATGTTGGCGACCGCGATCGCCTTGAACTTCTCGACCGTGGCGGCGTCGACCGTACGGGTGCGGGGATGGATCTTGAAGCCGATCGGCATGGTGGGATCTTCCGAAGATGAGAGGGATCGAGTGACGATCGAGGCTTGCATTCTCGCAGATGAGGGTCTCGCCGCCGCGATCTCGGAAATACGCTACGTCATCCCGGGACCGCGTAGCGGAACCCGCGATCCATGACTGCCGACAGTGCAGAACGAAGCGTAATGCCGGCTGTTTTTATTTGATAACGTCAGCGCTCATGGATCCCGGGTTCCGTTGCGCGGCCCCGGGATGGCCAGGAGGGTATCAAGCTCGTCCAGGAATTCGGACGAAGCTTGAGGTTTACTTTCCCGCCTTGAGCCCGGCCTTCAGCTCCATCGCGTCCAGCGCCTCCTGGTAGGTGGCGGGCACGACGCCCTTGAAGTGGTCCTTCAGGCCGAGGCTCTCCTTCCAGCGCAGGCGCTGGGCGATGGCGCGGGCCATGATCGGCTCGACGCCGGAATCCGCCACGGCATCGGCCGACATCTCGAGTTCCTCCGCCCGGCGCTTGGCGTGGATGACGCCCGAGGGGGTGAGGCTCTGCACCGTGTCCATCCAGGGCCGGGCCAGGGTCTTTGAGGCGGAGGCCAGCACGATCTCGTCGATGCCGTACTGGCGGGCGGCGAGCAGCATCTCGTCGTGCAGGGCCTCGATGCCCTTGATCAGGACCGAGCGCAGGATCTTGATGCCTGACGCCGTGCCGAGCGCCGGACCCATGAAGGCGATCTGCATGCCCCAGGGCACCAGGAGGTCGCACACCCGCTCGCCGGCGGGGCCGCTCGACAGCATGCGCATGGAATAGCCGTGCAGCGGCGTGCCCTCGATCGCGCCGTCGCCGAGGAGGGCGCCGGTCGCCTCGAGCTTGGCGGCGACGCCCTGCTTCACCTTGGGGGTGGCGGAGGCGAAGTCGAGGAAGGTGTGGCGGCCGGAGAGCACCGGCGCGAAGGCCTCGGCGCTCTCGAGGGAGGCGGCGCCGGGCGTGACGCTGACGATCAGGTCTGCCGTCTCGGCGAGCTCGGCGTTCGAGCGCACCAGGGTGACGCCCGCCTGCCGCGCCCGGCCCTGGATCAGGTCGGCATACGGCCCGTCGAAGGCGTACTTGTCGTAGCAGGCGATCCGCTCGAGCCCGGCACCGCGCAGGCCCGCGCCGAGGGTGCTGCCGATCTCGCCGTAGCCGACGAGGCCGAGCCGGAATTGCGTGCGATCCGCCATGCTGTGCTCCTGGTGTCAGATGGGTTGGGGTCGGGGCGCCGCCGCTTCCGTGCGGGGCGCGGGGGTTTTCGTCGTCGCGAGATGGTCGCGCAGGATCTCGACCGGGTGCGGCAGCCGCACGCCGTCGACGAGCTTGACTTGCGAGCGGCAGGAATAGCCGTCGGCGAGGAGCCGGCCGTCCCTGCCTTTCCCGGCCACATGCGGGGCCCAGCTCAGGGCGTAGATCCGCTCGGAGGTCGCCCGGTTCTCGGCCTCGTGGCCGTAGGTGCCGGCCATGCCGCAGCAGCCGGAGGGCAGCACCGCGAGGCGCAGGCCGAAGGAGGCGAAGACCGTCGACCACGCCGCCACGGACGGCTGCGCGGTCGCGCGCTCGGTGCAGTGCGGCAGGAGCCAGTAGGGCTCGGCCTCCGGCTTCGCCGCGCCGTCGAGGCGGGAGGCGAGCCATTCCTGGACCAGCTGGACCCGCGGCAGGTCGCGCCACGGGAGGGCCTGGGCGTATTCCGACCGGTAGGTCAGGGTCATCGACGGGTCGACGCCGATCAGCGCCACGCCGGTGGCGGCGAGCCGGCCGAGATCCTCGGCATTCGCCGCCGCGATCCGCTCGAACGTCCCGAGGAAGCCGTGAACGTGCAGCGGCTTGCCGTTGGGGCGGTAGGGCGCGAGCCAGGGCCGGATCCCGAGCCCGATCAGCAGGTCGAGGAGGGCCAAGAGGACCGGCGTGTCGTAATGGCTGGTGAAGGCGTCCTGCACCACCACGACGCTCGCCAGGCGCTCGGGCGTCGGCAGCGCCGCGAGCGCGGCGGGATCGGCGATCGCCACGCCCCGGCGCGCGATCTCGCGCCCGAGGTCGAGGCCGGACAGGCGCGGCGCGTGGACGAGCCCGACCGCTCGCGCCAGGCCGAGCCCGGTGGCGGCGTTGACGAGGCGCGGCGCCCTGGCGAGCCAGGGGGCCAGCACCTCGAGCGCGGCGATGGCGTGGTGGCGCAGGGGCCGCAGGTAGCGGCCGTGGTAGAGTTCGAGGAACTTCGCCCGGAAGGTCGGCACGTCGACCTTGATCGGGCACAGGCCCGTGCAGGACTTGCAGGCGAGGCAGCCCGCCATCGCCTCGTGCACCTCGTGGGAGAAGTCCTCCCGCCACCGCAGGGTCGCGACGAGGCGGGCCGGGAACGCGCGCCAGCCCGGCCACGACTGCAAGCCGTGCGCCTCCGCGACGGGATCGTGGCCTTGCGCCGCGAGGCGGCGCAGCCACTCGCGCATCAGCTGGGCGCGGCCCTTGGGCGAGTGCCGGCGCTCGCGGGTGCCCTTCCAGGACGGGCACATCGCCTCGTCCGGGTCCCAGGAATAGCAGGCGCCGTTGCCGTTGCAGTGCAGGGCCTCGTCGTAGGCCGCCCGCACCGCGGCGGGGATCGCGCGGTCGCGCCCGCCCTTGGTCGGCACGCCGTCCACCGTGAGGAGCGCGCTCCCGGCAGGGGCCGCGATCTTGCCCGGGTTGAACTGGTTTCCCGGGTCGAAGGCGGCCTTCACCGCCTGGAGCGCCGGGTAGAGCGGGCCGAAGAACCGGGGCGAGAATTCGGAGCGCACGCCCTTGCCGTGCTCGCCCCACAGGAGCCCGCCATAGGCCTGCGTCAGCGCCACCACCTCCTCGGTGACCTCACGGACCAAGACCTCGGCGCCGGGCGCCTTCATGTCGATCGCCGGACGCACGTGCAGCACGCCGGCATCGACGTGGCCGAACATGCCGTAATCGAGGCCGCGCCGGTCGAGGGCGGAGCGGAACTCGGCGATGAAGTCGGCCAGCCGCTCCGGCGGGACGGCGGTGTCCTCCACGAAGGCGATCGGGCGTGCCTCGCCCTTCTGGTTGCCGAGCAGGCCCACCGCCTTCTTGCGCATGGTCCAGATCCGGCCGATCGCGGCCTCGTCGCGCGCGACCGTGTAGCCGCGCCGCCCGGCGACCGGCCCCGCCTCGTCGAGGGTCGTCGTCAGGCGGGCGAGGGCCGTCGCGACCTCGGCCTCGCTGGCGCCGACGAACTCGATGAGGTTGACGCCGCGCGCCCGCTCGCCGCCGTCGTCGGGGAAGAACGCCGCGACGCCGTCCCAGATCGGGTCGTTCTGGGCGAGGGCCAGCACCTTGGAATCGACGGTCTCGATCGAGGCCGCCCCGAACCGCACCAGGGCCTGCGCGTCGCGGAGCGCCGCGTCGAAGCTCGCGTAGCGCAGGTTGACGAGGGCCGCGTGGCTCGGCAGCGGCAGGACGTTCAGCGTCGCCTCGGCCAGGAATCCGAGCGTGCCTTCCGAGCCGCACAGGACCGCGTTGAGGTCGAAGCGCCCGTCCGCCCGGCGCAGATGGGCGAGGTCGTAGCCGGTGAGGCAGCGGTTGAGCGGCGGAAAGCGCTCGGCGATCAGGTCCGCATTCTCGCGCTGCACGTCGTCGAGGGCGCGGTGGATCGCGCCGGCCCGGTCGGGCCGGGCCTTCGCCTGCGCCAGCCCGGCCTCGTCGAGGGGCTCGGAGCGCCAGACCGTGCCGTCGGAGAGGATCGTGGTGAGCGACAGCACGTGGTCGCGGGTCTTGCCGTAGAGGCAGGAGCCCTGGCCGCAGGCGTCGGTGGAGATCATGCCGCCGATCGTGGCGCGGTTCGAGGTCGAGAGCTCGGGGGCGAAGAACAGCCCGTGGGGCTTCAACGCCGCGTTGAGCTGGTCCTTCACCACCCCGGCCTCGACCCGCGCGGTGCGGGTCTCCGGGTCGATCGCCAGGATGCGGTTCATGTGCCGCGACAGGTCGACCACCAGCCCGTCGGTGAGCGACTGCCCGTTGGTCCCGGTGCCGCCGCCCCGGGGCGCGATTTTGACGTCGGCGAAGCGCTCCTCGGCCAGGAGCCTGGCGATGCGCACGAGGTCGTCGAGGCCGCGCGGGAAGGCCACCGCCCGCGGGGCGACCTGGTAGATCGAGTTGTCGGTCGCCAGCACCGTCCGGTCGGCCGACCCGAGCGACAGGTCGCCGGAGAAGCCCCGCGCCCGCAGCTCGGCGCAGAAGACCGCGTAGAGCGACGTCGTCTCGGGCACGAGGGGAAGGCACGGGATCATGGCAGCGTAAACCTTGGCGGGATCAGGCCGGCAGCGCGGCGGGGACGGCGTCGCGGCGGACGCGACGGCCGAAGGCGAGCATCAGGGCCGCCCCCGCGAGGAGGCAGAGGCCCACCGCGACGAGCGGCGCGGTGAACCCACCCGATACGTCGCGCACGTACCCGATCATATAGGGGCCGGCGAAGCCGCCGAGATTGCCGATCGACACGATCATGGCGATGCCGCCCGCCGCCGCGCGGCCGGTGAGGAAGCCCGACGGCACCGCCCAGAAGGTCGCCACGAAGGAGTTGATGCCCATGACGGCGACGCAGAGCGCCGCGATGGTGAGGACCGGGGTCGGCGTATAGGCGCTCGCGAGCAGCGCCGCCGCACCGACGAGGAGCGAGATCGCCGGGTAGATCGTGCGGTCGCGGCCGCGGTCCGACATCCGGCCCCACACCACCATGGCGACCGCGCCGCAGATGTACGGAACGGCGGTGACGATGCCGACGAGCGAGGTCGCCAGGCCGAGCTGCTTGATGATCTGCGGCAGCCACAGGCCGATGCCGAGCGAGCCGACGATGGCGCAGAAGTTGACGGCGGCGAGCATCAGCACGCGCCAGTTCCTGAGCGCCTGGGCCAGCGTCATCTTGTGCTTCTTCTCGATGGCGGCCTTCTCGGCGGCGAGCCGCGTGACCAGGACGTCGCGCTCGGCCTCCGACAGCCAGGCCGCCTTCTCGGGCCGGTCGGTCAGGACGAACAGGCAGGCGATGCCGAGGAGAACCGCCGGCAGGGCCTCGAGGATGAGGAGCCACTGCCAGCCCTTGAGGCCAAGGCCCTCGAGCTGGATCAGCGCGCCGGAGACCGGCGAGCCGAGGATGTTGGCGACCGGGATGCCGAGCAGGAACAGGGCGGTGGCCCGCGCCCGCACGGCGGACGGGAACCACAGGCTCAGGTAGAGGAACACGCCGGGCACGAAGCCCGCCTCGCCGAGGCCGAGCAGGAAGCGCGCGATGCCGAACTGCACCGGGCCGGTCACGAAGGCGGTCGCGGCCGAGACCAGGCCCCAGGTGATCATGATCCGGGCGATCCAGATCCGCGCGCCGATGCGCATCATGATCAGGTTGCTGGGAATCTCGGCGATGAAGTAGCCGAAGAAGAACAGCCCGGCCCCGATGCCGAAAGCGGTCGCGGACAGCCCGATATCCTTGTTCATCGTGAGCGCGGCGAAGCCGACATTCACGCGGTCGAGGTAGCTGACGACGTAGCACACGAACAGGAACGGCAGGATGCGCCGCATCATCTTGCGATACAGCGCGGCCTCGTCCACCGCGGCCGCCTGGCCGATTGCCGGCTCCGCCGGTCCTCCCCGGGTCATGACGTCTACTCCCTGACAAATTTTGCAACGGCGTTTCAATTTTAGTACAGCGAACGTCCGGGAGGGTCAAGCGTGGGATGGCGACCGGTGACCGGCCGGAATGACGCAGTGCGGGGTGAGCCTCGGGGGTGGGAGCAGGTGCCGGGGTGCGGGGCCGGGGAAGACCCGGTGTGTCGGCATGCGCAACGCCGTCTTCGGCGACGGGGCTGGTCGCTGTGGTCGACGCCCTGTCCCGCAACGCGTTCGTGCGGACGCGGTTTCCCGCCGCCCGCACCGCGGCGCAGCCTGGTCGGCATCAACCGACCAGGGCAAGGGCGGGCCGGCCCGAGTTGACTCTCGTTGTCTCGGTTCTCGGTGCCGCCGAGGGCGCAGGACCGCCTTGATGGCCATAAAGGACGGTCCGCATGCCATTGGACAGCGGGGTGGGTGCCCGATATTGGCTTTCGTTCAGCAACCCGGGCAATTATTATACTCCACAAGAGTATAATAATTCGATGCCAGGAGAAACCAGCCCTCAACCGAGTGGCGCCCGAAGCATCCGAATCCTCGCGATTGCTTACGGTTACGAGGAAATCGTTCATTGCATCGTTCTCGAACACATGCTCTAACATTTCATCTTGATCAATCAGCAGGCAGGATCCGTCATGCCCGCCAAAATACCCTCAAGGAACGATTCCAGCATTGATCTCATACTGACCAGCAACATCCTCGTTAAAACAAGAAACGCAATTCCAATAGATTTTTTTAATACATATGCCATTCGCGCGATATACGAAATATTGTCTGAGAACGGTCATGATCCAGACGATATTTTCGAGCGGGCCGGGGTTGATTCAAATATCTTCATTACCTCGGAAGTCACCTCGCTGGCATCATTGGGCCGCCTCACGGCGCTCGCGGCCAGCCAGACCCAATGTGCCCACTTCGGTCTTCTCGTCGGTCGCCGCACCACTCTCGCTTCTCTCGGCCTGCTCGGGTCTCTGTTGCGGCATTCGGAGACGATCGGCGACGCGTTGCATGCTTTGAAATCGCACTACGACCACCTGAACCGCGGCGCGTTGCTCGAGGTGACGAGCGACGACGCCGTCGCCACCGTGCGTTATTCCCCCTACGATGCCGAAACGGACGGTATCGCGCTCCACTGCGAGCGCGCCGTCGCGACGCTGACCAACGTGCTGCGCGCGCTCTGCGGTCCGAACTGGAGCCCGGACGAGGTATGGCTGCCTCGCCTGGAACCGCCTGACATCGACCCCTACAGGAAATTTTTTCGCTGCTCAGTCCGGTTCGAGCAAGAGATCGCCGCCCTGGTCTTTGCAGCCCGGGTCCTGCGGCAGCCCATTGCGGGAGCGAAACCCGTCATCCGGAACGCGGTGGAGCGGCGCATCCGGCAGCTTGAGGCCGACGTCCCATCCGACACGAGCGGCCAGGTTCGGCGGCAGGTGCGCTCGACCGTCGCCGAGAAGAGGGTCCAGAAGAGCCAGATCGCGCAGCTGCTGGCAATCGGTCATCGGACGCTGTCCCGCCGCCTGAAGGCGGAGGGGACGACGTTCCGATCCGTCGCAAGCCAGACGCGGCTCGGAACGGCCAAGCAGCTGCTGTCTCACACCAACCTGAGCCTGGCGGAGATCTCGGCCGCCCTGGAATTCTCCGAGCCGGCAGCGTTCACGCACGCTTTCCGGCGCTGGACCGGCACGACCCCGAGCGCATGGCGACGGAACCGACACTGTACCTGAGAGCCGCGAACTGATCCGACTCGACCTCCCGGGAGACGACCGCAATGAAACTCGCAAGTCTTGTCCGTGTCGCCGCACTCGGATCGGGGCTCGGAGCGGCGGCGGCGCTGTCGGACGCGCAAGCGGCGAAGGCTGGGCTGTCCGGCTACCAGGGTGCGTGGGTGCTGAGCGGGAGCAACTGTGCGGAGATATATTCCCCGGCGAGCAAGGGCGTGTCGTTCAAGAAGCCGATCGACCTTTTCGCTCCGGCCTTCATGGTCTCCGGCGATCGCTTGAGAACGCCGGCGGCATCGTGCCGGATCACGTCGGCCAGACCGAACGGTGAGCGTCAGCTCCTGATCCTGAACTGCGCGAATGCCGTGGCGGCCAACGAGGTGAAGGTCCTCATGAAGATCATGCCGAATGGCTTCTTGAGACGCTACTACCACGAGCAGGACACGGCTGGGATCGATTATGAGCGCTGCGGGCGATAGAGGACGGTCACACGACCCACGGCTTGGTCAGGCGGATCTCGGCGTCCAATCGAACGGAGGGTCGGCAGAGGACGGCGGTTGCTCCGCCCGCGCGCGGGGCGAGCCGATGAGGAGGCCGGGCGGCTGCCGGTGGGGGCGGCGCTTCAGCCCTTCGCGCGGGCGGCCCGATCGGCGGTCGGCGTCGGATCCCAGGCGTCAGGCGCCGCTCGCCGGATGCAGCGACAGCACCCGCCCGCTCCGCTCCCGCATCGCCCCGCCGTCGCGCTTGCAGTCGGACACCGCGGCGCGGGCGGCATCGACCGCCAGGATGAGCGCGCTCATCGTGCGGCCATCGGTGGAATGCTCCCGGGCATGGCGCACCACGTCGACGACGAGGCCGTCGATCTCGACCGAGAGCGCGGTCAGCGCCGCCTCGTCCTGCGTCGCCCGCGCCTCGGTCAGGATGGCGAGCAGGCGGTCGAGGACGGCGTCGATGCGGGCGCGCTGCTCGCGGGCGAGGCGCTGGCCGAGCCAGGCCACCGCCGAGCCGAGGCCGCCGCCGAAGAACGCCACCAGGTACACCCAGTCCTCGTAGCGCTGCAGAAAGGTCTGCTGCTCGCGCTCGTAATAGTCGACCGCACCCGGATGGATCGGCAGGCGGGCGCTGGTCGCCTCGGCGGCGCTGTCGAAGTCCGGCGCCTTCATCAGGTTGGCGGTCGGCGTCACGGCGGCGAGGCGCGAGCGCAGCTCGAACAGGTGCTGGGTCACGCCCGCGGCGGTGTCGCGGCTCAACGAAGCGCGGGCCATCAGCCGGTAGGAGGCGCCCACCGTCTTCACCTCCTCGTCCGGCCGCTTCGGGCGACCGCCGAAGGTGCCGGCCGCGATGGTGACGGCCTGGAGCTCCGGCAGACGCTGCACGATCGCCTCGCCGTCGGGGATCGACACGATCGTGGCGCCGTGGCCGGGCGAGGCCGCCTCGACCGCCTGCACCACCCGGGCGGCGGATTTCGCCGAGGGGGCGGCGATGACCGCGGCGGCGTCGATCCGATGCTCGGCGAGCGCCGCCGTCACCTCGGAGGCCCGCAGCGGCACCAGGACGACGCGGCCGGCCGCCGCCGGGAGCGCGCCTCCCGGATCGGCCGGCGCGGGCGCGGATCCGGCGGGGGCCGGCGTCAGGGCGTAATAGGCGAGCAGGCTCGCGACGAGCGGCTGGTCGGCGCCGTGATGCGCGACGAGGCCGAGCCGCTTGCCGGCGAGATCGGGAAAGGTCTGGATGCCGGCATCCGGGGGTGCGGCCACCACCAGGGCCTCGTCGTGCAGCACCGCCAGCGTCAGGCCGTTCTCCGGCAGCCGCACGTCGGGACGCACCACCGCGAGGTCGGCCCGGCCGCCCTGGAGCGCCGCGGCGCTGTCGCGCACGTCGTCGTAAGGCACGACCTCGAGGCGTATATCCTCACGGGCGCGGGCGAGCGCGTCGGCATAGGCCTGGATCAGGTGGGACTCCACCCGGTCCCGCGGGCCGACCGCGACCCGCAGGGTGGTCGGCCGCGACAGGTAGAGCACCGCGCCGGCCACCGCCCCGAGGGCGAGGGCCACCAGGAGGAAGAAGGATTCACGTCTGTGCAGAAACGCCGGCATCACCCCTCGCACGGGCCCGGGGCGGACGCCCCCGGCGGGACGGCGGCGATCCGGGACGGGGCCGATGAACCCGGCCGCGATGGCGGATTGAGGGCGGCGCGGCCGATCACCCCGGCCTATCTGGAGCGGGCGGCCCTGTCCTACCTCGAGCGCTACGGCGCCTCGGCCGAGATGCTGCGCCGGGTGCTCCGGCGCCGGGTCGAGACCCGCTGCCGCCTGCGCGGCGAGGCCCCGGACGACTTTTCCGAGATGGTGGAGGCGGTGGTGGCGCGGGCGCTCGGCGCCGGCCTCGTCGATGACGCCGCCTTCGCGGCGGCCAAGGTGCGCTCCTTGCGCCGCCGCGGCGGCTCGGCCCGGGCGATCGGCGCCAAGCTCGCCGCCAAGGGCGTCGACCGCGGGATTGTGGGCGCGGCTCTCGCCGAGGCGGAGGACGGGGGGGAGGAGGAGGCCGCCCGCGCCTATGCGCGCCGGCGCCGCCTCGGCCCGTTCCGCTCCGGCGCCGCCCGGGCGGCGTCGCGCGAGCGCGACCTCGCCGCGATGGCGCGGGCGGGCTTCTCCCTCGGTCTCGCCCGCCGGGTGATCGATGCGGAATCGGAGGATGACCTTGGCAGCCCGTGACCTACCTGTCGCCCGGAGCGGGGGCCAGGACGGATCCCGCCGCGTTCGGAAGGCCACGCGGCCTCCATTCCACGGGAGACGAGCATGAACCGCAAGGCGAGCGCCGTTTGGCAGGGCAGCGGCAAGGACGGCAATGGGCAGATCACCACCCAATCGGGCGTGCTGTCGAACAATCCCTACGGATTCAAGACCCGCTTCGAGAACGAGCCCGGCACCAACCCGGAGGAGCTGATCGCCGCCGCGCATGCCGGCTGCTTCACCATGGCGCTGGCCTTCCAGCTCCAGGGCGCCGGCTTCACCGCCGACGAGCTGCGCACCGAGGCGGTGGTCACCCTCGAGAAGGACGGCGAGGGCTTCACCATCACGCAGTCGGCCCTCACCCTGACGGCGAAGATCCCGGGCATCGACCGGCAGAAGTTCGACGAGCTCGCCGGCATCGCCGAGAAGAACTGCCCGGTCTCGAAGGTGCTCAACGCCAAGATCAGCCTGAACGCGACGCTCTCGGCCTGAAGGCACGACATCGATGGTGCGCCGGGCCCTGCGGCCAGGCGCATCCACGGCCGACGCGTGACGCCGCTCTCGCGGGCGAGCCGGCTTCGAACCATCGACCGGACAGATCCCGGCCCGCCCAGGCCCCGCACCCAATCCACCGCAACTTAACCCGCGTGAACGCGCCCCTGCCGGGATCTGGGATGCTGGCCGGGCGACACGCGCCCCTCGATCGCAGCGCCGCCGACCTGGCCGCGTCCCGCCCGCGCGTGCGCGAGAACCGCGCTGTCGGGAGCAGGCTCATGCTGGTGCGACGCCAAGGAAGCCGCGATGGAAGCCGCCAAGGAAGCCCCATCGGGAACGGGCCCGCGCGCGACGGCGCCGTGCCGCAGGACGGGACCCCCGCCCTCGACCGCCGGAGCTTCCTTCGCCGCTCCGGCCTGACCGCGGGCGGGCTCGCGGGCTTCAGTGCCCTGCGGCTCGGGGCGGTGCGCCGGGCCGAGGCCGCCGGCTCCGCGGCGAACCCCGCCGAGACGGTGATCCGCAAGAATATCTGCACCCACTGCTCGGTCGGCTGCACCGTCACGGCGGAGGTGGTGCACGGGGTCTGGGTCGGCCAGGAGCCGTCCTGGGAGAGCCCGATCAACCGGGGCGCCCACTGCGCCAAGGGCGCGGCGATCCGCGAGCTCGTCACCAGCGAGCGGCGACTGAAATACCCATTGAGGCTCCGGAACGGCGAATGGGAGCGGATCTCCTGGGACCAGGCGATCGAGGAGGTCGGCAACAAGCTCCTGGCGATCCGGGCCGAGTCGGGCGCCGATTCGGTCTACTGGCTCGGTTCGGCCAAGTACACCAACGAAGCGGCCTACCTGCTGCGCAAGTTCGCGGCGTTCTGGGGCACCAACAACGCCGATCACCAGGCCCGCATCTGCCACTCGACCACGGTGGCGGGCGTCGCCAACACCTGGGGCTACGGCGCCCAGACCAACTCCTACAACGACATCCGCAACGCCAGGACGATGATCATCATGGGCGGCAACCCCGCCGAAGCCCATCCGATCTCGATGCAGCACATCCTGTCGGGCAAGGAGATCAACCGGGCGAACCTGATCGTCATCGATCCGCGCTTCACCCGCACGGCAGCGCACGCCACCGAATATGTCCGCCTGCGCTCGGGCACCGACATCCCGGTGATCTGGGGCATGCTGTGGCACATCTTCGAGAACGGCTGGGAGGATCGCGACTTCATCGCGAGCCGCGTCTATGGCATGGAGGACGTGCGCCGGGAGGTCGCCAAGTGGAATCCCGACGAGGTCGAGCGGGTCTCCGGCGTGCCGGGGGCGCAGCTGCGCCACGTCGCCGAACTCTTCGCCAAGGAGAAGCCGGCGACGCTGATCTGGTGCATGGGCGCGACGCAGCACACGGTCGGCACCGCCAACGTGCGCGCCTTCTGCATCCTGTGCCTCGCCACCGGCAATGTCGGCAAGCCGGGGACGGGCGCCAACATCTTCCGCGGCCACACCAACGTCCAGGGCGCCACCGACATGGGGCTCGATGTGACGAGCCTGCCGCTCTATTACGGCCTCGTCGAGGGCGGCTGGCGGCACTGGGCCCGGGTCTGGGAGGTCGCGTACGACTGGCTGCAGTCGCGCTTCGACGAGGTGCCGGCCAGCGCCGGCCGCAAGGCCCGCTCACGCAAGGAGAACATGGAGACGCCGGGCCTCACCTCGACCCGGTGGTTCGACGCCGTGAACCTGCCGGGGACGCAGATCGACCAGCGCAGCCCCTTGCGCGCGATGATGATCTCGGGCCACGGCGGCAACACCGTCACGCGCCTGCCGGAAGCCCTCGACGGGCTCAACAAGCTCGACCTCCTGGTGGTGGCCGATCCCCACCCGACCACCTTCGCGGCGCTGAACGCCCGCCGCGACAACACCTACCTGATGCCGATCTGCACCTCGCTCGAGATGGACGGCTGCCGCACCGCCTCCAACCGCTCGCTGCAATGGGGCGAGCAGATCGTCAAGCCGGCCTTCGAATCGAAGAACGACTACGAGTTCCTCTATCGGCTGGCGAAGAAGCTCGGCTTCGCGGACGAGCTGTTCAAAAATATCAAGGTCGAGAACAACGTCCCGCTGGCCGAGGACATCCTGCGCGAGATCAACCGCGGCGGCTGGTCGACGGGCTATTGCGGCCAGAGCCCGGAACGGCTGAAGGCGCATATCCGCAACCAGCACGTCTTCGACATCGTGACCCTGCGCGCGCCGAAGGACGCGCCCGAGGTCGGCGGCGACTATTACGGCCTGCCCTGGCCATGCTGGGGCAAGCCCGAGATCCGCCACCCCGGCAGCGCCATCCTGTACAACACCGCGCTCCACGTGAAGGACGGAGGCGGCACGTTCCGGGCCCGGTTCGGCACCGAGCGCAACGGGCAGACCCTGCTCGCCGAGGATTCCTGGTCGCTCGGCTCCGAGCTGACCGACGGCTACCCCGAGTTCAGCATGGCGGTCCTGCGCAAGCTCGGCTGGGACAAGGAGCTGACGGCGGAGGAGCAGGCGGTCATCGCGCGGATCGGCGGCAACGCCATCGACGCGGTGAACTGGTCGACCGACCTGTCGGGCGGCATCCAGCGGGTCTGCCTCGACCACGGCGTGATGCATTACGGCAACGCCAAGGCGCGGGCGAATGCCTGGAACCTGCCCGATCCGGTGCCGGTCCACCGCGAGCCGATCTACACGCCCCGGCCCGACCTCGTCGCCGATTACCCGACCCGGCCCGACGAGCGGCAGTTCCGCATGCCGAATGTCGGCTTCTCGGTGCAGAAGGCGGCGGTCGACCGCGGCATCGCGAAGGAATTTCCGATCATCCTGACCTCGGGCCGCCTCGTCGAGTACGAGGGCGGCGGCGAGGAGACCCGCTCGAACCCCTGGCTCGCCGAGTTGCAGCAGGACATGTTCGTCGAGGTCAACACGGCGGACGCGGCCGAGCGCAGGATCAAGGACGGCCAGTTCGTCTGGGTCTACGGCCCCGAGAATTCGTCCAGGGTCAAGGTGAAGGCGCTGGTCACGGACCGGGTCGCGAAGGGCGTCGCCTTCATGCCGTTCCACTATTCGGGCTGGTACCAGGGCAAGGACATGCGGGAATACTATCCTGGCGACACCGACCCGGTGGTGCTCGGCGAGAGCGTGAACACCGTGACCACCTACGGCTTCGATCCCGTCACCGGCATGCAGGAGACGAAGGCGACCCTGTGCCAGATCCGGGCGGCGTGAGCCGTCCGGATCGCTCGCCGCGCCCCGTCAGGCTCTCGGCAGGCACGCCCGCGCCACCCGGAGGTAGTTGCCCCCGAGGATGCCGGCCGCCTCCTCGGGCGTGAACCGCGCCAGGAGCTGCGCGGCGAGATCCGGCAACGCCGTGTAGTCCGGCAGGGCGCTGCGGCCGACGAGGCCCATCATGTCGGATCCGATCCCGACATGGGCCGGGCCGACGATGTCGGCCATGCGGGCGATGCCGTCCACGAAGGCCGGGAGGTCGGGAAACACGCTCACGGGCGGCCAGATGCCGATGACCCCGCCCGTCCCCGCCACGATCCGGGCGTGGTCCGGGGTGATGCGGCGCGTGTATGGCGGCGGCCGCGTGGTGAGCGAGGTGTGCGACAGGACGAGGGGCTTGCCTGCCACCTCCGCCGCCCGGCGCACCAGGGCCTCGGTCCCGTGCGCCACGTCGACGACGATGCCGAGCGCCTCGCAACGCCGGATCACCGCGGCGCCGAACGCCGTCAGGCCGCCATGGACGGGCGGCTCGGTCTGGATGTCGCCGAGCGCGTTCACCCGGTAATGCGTGAGCTGCAGGTGGCGCAGGGCGGCCCGGCGAAATGCCGTCTCCAGGGGGCCGAGGTCGCCTTCGAGGAAGTCCGCCCCCTCCGCCGCGACGAGGACCGACGGGGTCTCGGCGCGGGCGGCCGCGAGGTCGGCGGCATTGCGCACGATGCGCAGGCCCTGGTCCCGGACGAGGGCGTGCAGGCGGGTAAAGCCGCGCTCGACGTAAGCCCCGAGCTCGCCGGGCTCGGGCTCGCGAAAGGCCCTGATCCGCCCCTCCGGCGTGACCCGGTGCGTCGGACTGTCGGAGACGACGGCGAGGCAGGCGACGGCCAGCCCGCCGCGGCGCATCGGGTCGGCCAGCGGCGTGAAGGGGGCGTGGCCCCCGTCCTGGTTCACGCGCAGGACGCGGCCGGCATGGCTGTGGCAGTCGATCGCCGGGCGCCCGGCCAGGAAGGACGCGGCCTCGGCGGCGTGCGACGCGGTCGGGCCGTCCGGCGCCTGCGCGGCGGAAGCCACCGGCCAGCACAGCAGCGAGGCCGCCGCGACGAGGTGCCGGCGGGACAGGCCGAGGCGCGGCGGCGCCGAGACGATTGTCGCGCCGTCGAGGCGGTAGCGCCAGCCGCAGGGATCGTCCCGCAACCGGCGGAAGATGCCGCGCAGGGTCACCTCCCGGCCGTCGAGGGGCACCGGCATCGCGGCAACGACCTCGATGCAGGCCGAAGGATCACCCGGCAGGCAGCCGCGGCAGCAGACGGGCTCGGGCACGAGGAGGCAGTAGCGCGCCTCGGCTGCCTCTCCGGCCGTCACCGGCCAGCCCGCGACCGTGACGGTCGCCCCGTCGTGCCGGTCGGCCGACCCGTCGAGGAGGGCCGTCCATGCCAGGGTCTCGCCCGGGCCGGGTGCGCCGAACCGAAGCATTGCCATCGCTCACAGGACCTTTCGGACGGGAGGAAGGCGGCGCAGGGCCGAGGCGCCGCCCAGCTCGCCAGGAAGGCGGCTCCGACGGCGCGTGAGGCTGCCTCTACAGGAGATGTGTTGCTGACCTGCGAACAAGGCGCGCCTCCCCGTGCGGCATCGAGGAGGCGCGACACGGGCGGATCGCAGGGCCCGTCCCCTCAGCCCTTCCAGTTCTTCAAGGCCGCGAACGGGCTGTCGGCTGCCGCCGATTTCGGCGGGTTCAGCACCGGCTCGACCTGGGCGACCGCGTCGACGAGGGAGAAGGCGGTGCCGCTGGTGAGCTTGCCGCCGGCCGCGTCCTGGTGGCCGCCGCCGCGGAAGAGGCGGGCGCCGTCGAGGGCGGTGCCGTCGATCGAGCGGAACGACAGGGTGCCGGCACGCTGGACGTTGACGAGGCGCTTGGCCCGCCCGCTCGCCATCACGAGGTCGGAGACCCGCTGGAAGGTGCCGGCATCGAGGGCGAAGGACAGGAGCGTGCCGTCCGAGAGGGCGTGGAAGAGCGCGTCGGAGCGGGCGAGCGCCCGGGCCATCCGCTGCCGGGTGGTCAGCGCCGGATCGTCGCCGGGCTCGTCGCGCATCAGGTCGTCGACGATCGCCCCGCGGATCGCCGGCACGGCGCGTTCCAGCTCGGCCGGGGTGGCGCCGGCGCGCAGGCGTGCGGTCGCGTCGAGGAGCAGGCGGGCGACGAAGGGGTCGTGCGCCGGATGCCCGACCGGCACCAGGGTGCCGACATTGTCCCAGAAGATCTCGTCGAGGGCGAAGCCGCCGGGGAAGCGGGGATCGTCCTTGCGCCAGAGGTCGAGGGCATCGACGCAGGCCGCCAGCAGCGCCAGGTCCTCGGCCCGGGCGGGATCGGCCTCGCGGGTGGCGAACAGGGCGCGGTGGGTCTCGACCATCTTCGTCGCGCTCGATCCCTCGTCGACCAGCACGGTGACCGAGGGGTCGCCGAGGTCGAAGCGCGACAGGCGCGGGTTCTCCGCGTCGGCCTTGGGCTCGAGCCCCTGGCGGCGCATCTGGTCGATCGAGGAGGTGTGGTGGTCGAGCACGACCAGCCGGTGCGGCGCCTCGGCGTCGCGCTTGCGGTTCATGGCGGCGAAGCGGCGCAGGAAGGCGATCGTCGGCTCCTCGATGCCGAGATCGGTGATCAGCACCATCTCGGCCGCCTTGGTCTTACCTAAGCGCTTCAGCTCGTCGTCGACGACCGGGCCGACATCGCCGTAGCGCGGCACGTGCACGATCCGGGCGGGCTCGGCATAGGCCGCGACGAGGGTCGCCGCGCCGTAGCCGTCGAGGTCGTGGTGGGTGATCTGGGTCAGGCGCACGAAAAGGGTCCAGATGTCGGTTCGGGTCGGCTGTGGATCCGGCCAGCATAGCGGCTTCCCGCCGGCCCCGGCAGGGGCCGGACCCGGAAAAGCCGGAGGCGGGCTCACGCCGCCCGCGACAGGTCGCCGTCGAGCCCGGCGATCACCCGTTCGAGGGCCTCGACGCAGGCCGGGTCGAAGGCGGTGCCGACATCCTGGCGCATGATGCCGAGCGCCTTCGGGACGGGCATCGCGGCGCGGTAGGGGCGGTTGGCGGTGAGCGCGTCGAAGACGTCGGCCACCGAGACGATCCGGGTCTCCGGCGCGATGGCGTCGCCCGTGAGGCCGCGGGGATAGCCCTTGCCGTCGAGGCGCTCGTGATGGGCGCCGCCGATGCGGGCGATGGCATGGAAGGCGGCGACGCGGGCGAGGATCGTCTCGGAGAGGAGGGCGTGGTTGCGCATGTCGCGCCACTCGGCCTCGTCGAGCTTGGCCGCCTTGTCGAGGATCGCGTTCGAGACCCCGAGCTTGCCGACGTCGTGCAGGAGCGCCGCCCGGCGCAGCCAGCGCCGGGCTTGCGGGGGATAGCCGAGCTCGGCCGCGATCAGGTCGGCATAGACCGCGACCCGCTCGGAATGGCCGGAGGTGAACGGGCTCTTGGCGTCGATCACCTGGGCGAAGGCGCGGGCGATGTCGTCGAGATAGTCCTCGTCGACCACGATCCCGGCGCGCGCCGGCTCCAGGCCGGCGACGGCGTCGCTCACGGTTTCGGAGGACAGCGTGTCCCAGAAGCCCGGCGCCAGGGCCGCCCGCTCGAGGGCCGCGACGGCGTCGGGGTCGAACCAGGTGCCGGCCCGGGCCCGGGCCTCCGCGAGGGCGGCGGCAGGCCCGGCGCTGGTGTGGAAGACGTCGACGACCTGCGAGAGCAGCGCGATGCGGGCGTAGAGCGGGATCTCGGCCCCGGCGCGCCGGTCGGGCCGGCCCTTGCCGTTCCAGTGCTCGTCGAGGGCGTGGATCGCCTCGCAGACGACAGGCGGGAAGCGCAGCCGCGCGGCGATCTCGGCCCCGCGCTGGCAGCGGGTCTGGATCAGGTCGTCGACGATCTCGCCGCCGTTCTGCAGGATGTTGAGGACCGCCCGGAAGCGCTCGGCCAGCCCCGCCTTGAGCCCGGTATGCGCGAAGACGAAGCCCAGCACCTGGGGCAGGCTGTCGCTCACGGTCTTGAAGTCGCGCTTGAAGCCGATGTCGTCGGACAGGTAGAGTTCGCAGATCCGCGCCGCGTTGCTGGAGCAGCCGAGATCCTTGAGCATCACCGTGTAGTAGAGCTCCCACAGCCGGTCGGGAGACAGGCCCATCTCGCGGCCGACATGCATGCCGATCCAGGTGGCCCGGACGCAGTGGCCGGGCGGCTGGCCCTCGGTGAGGTCGAGGGCGTGGCTCAGGGCGCCGAGGAGTTCCGACAGCGGGATCCCCCCGGCCGGAACCTCCCCGACGGCGTGCAAGCGCGGCGACATCACGGGCCCTCCCCTCTTGGCTCCGCCATCGTGCCGTCAAGACGCTAACATTCACTCAGCGCCGCGCCCGGCCGCGACCTCGTCGATCAGGCGCAGATGCGCCGGCAGGCAGACCCGCCTGAGGTCGTAGGCGAGCGCGCTCTGCCGCGCCGCTTCGCGCAAGGGCGCCGCTGCGCCGGGATCGGCGAGCACCGAGACCACCGCCTCGGCGATCGCCTGGGCCGAGAAGAAGTCGACCAGGAGACCGTTCTCGCGATCGCGGATCACCTCCGTCACCGGCGGCGTCGCCGAGCCGACGATGCAGGCGCCGAGCGCCATCGCCTCCAGCATCGACCAGGACAGCACGAACGGGTAGGTCAGGTAGACGTGGACCGCCGCGATCCGCAGGAGGTTGACGTAGTCGCGATAGGCGATCGTGCCGACGAAGTGGACCCGGGACAGGTCGAGGTCGCCCCTCACCTCGTCGAGGAAGATGTCGCGCCAGGTCCGGCCGGCGGGAGGCTTGGCGCCGTAGCTGGTGTCGCTGCCACCGACGATCACCGCCCGGGCCCTCGGCCGCCGGCGCAGGATCTCCGGCAGCGCCCGCATGAAGCTGTGATAGCCGCGATAGGGCTCGAGATTGCGGTTGACGAAGGTGACGACCTCGTCCTCGGCCCCGAGGGACAGCCCGTCCCGGCCGAGCGCGATCCGCACGCTCCTGTCGGGCTGGAGCCGATCGGTGTCGATGCCGTCGTGGATGACGCTGAGGCGGTCGGAGAAGAGCGCCGGGATGCGGCTCGCCTGCCAGCGGGTGGGGCTGACGAGGTGGTCGGAGGCCTCGAAGGCGACGAGCTGGGTGGCGTTGCGGGCGCGGGTGCGGAAGGCCGCTTCCCCGTCGGGGGGGAATTCCGGATCGAAGCCGGTATCGGCGCCGGTGAAGCTGTAGAAGAACTCCGCGAAGGTCAGGAGGCGGGCCTGCGGCCAGACATCCTTGAGGAAGAGCGTCTCGCCCCAGCCCGAATGGCCGCAGATCACGTCCGGCACGAAGCCCTCGGCCTTCAGCGCCAGCGCCGCCCGGGCCGCGGCCTCGCCCCGCAGGGTGGCGGTCTCGAAGCTCGCCGCCAGGGAATGGATCCGGGGGCTGGAGCGGCCCGCGACGGCGTAGCGGACGTGGCGCACGCCCGGCAGGGCCGGGGCCGGATTGATGCCGAGCGCCACCACCTCGGTGCCGGGCCGGGCCGCGAGCGCGGGTGCGACGTGGCGGTACTGGCCGGGAAAATTCTGATGGACGAAGAGGACGCGCATCGGGTCTCGGGTCGGTCCTCGGGCGCGGGCCTCGCGCGCTTCGGTCGTGGGCAATCGCCGTATACTACCAGGCCGGAGCCCCGCGGAAGACCGGCTCCCGGCCCGGTTTTCCGTCCGGGAGCCCGCCGGGCCGCGCCACGAGAGGACGAAGGATGCTGACCCTGCGCCAGATCGAGGTCGCCCGCGCCGTGATGGTGACCGGCACGATCGCCGGCGCGGCCCGCCTCCTCAACGTCTCGGCGCCGGGCATCAGCCGGCTGATGAAGTACACCGAGACCTCGCTGAAGATCCGGTTGTTCGACCGGCGCGGCGGCCGCCTGGTGCCCTCCGAGCAGGCCCGCCACGTCTTCGAGCAGATCAACGCCGTCTTCGACAAGGTCGAGGACCTGCGCTTCGTCCTCGAGCGCACCCAGGGCGGGGCCGGCCAGGAACTGCTGATCGGCTCGGTGCCGTCGATCTCGCACGTGATGGTGCCGCGGGCGATCGAGCGGGTGCGGGCGGCCTATCCCCACCTCGTCATCGACATCAACATCCTCAAGCTCGAGGAGGCGATCGACTACCTGCTGCTGGGCAAGGGCGAGGTGGTGGCGATGAGCTACCGCCTCGACCACCCGGCGCTCACCTTCGAGCCGCTGGCCCGCGGCGGCCTGTTCTGCATCGTGCCGCTCGACCACCCGCTCGCGGCCCGGTCCTCGATCTCGGCCGCGGAGATCGTGCGCCACCCCCTGATCGGCATCGACCCGAACGACCCCTATGGCCGGATCATGTCCGACATCTTCCGCGAGCGCGGCCTCGCCTACGGGATCACGATCCGGGCCCGGTTCGGCTCGACGGTGTGCTCCCTGGTGCGGGCGGGCCTCGGCATCGCGGTGATCGACCAGTTCACCATCGCGTACGACGCCTTCCCGGGCATCCGGGTGCTGCCGATCGAGGAGGCACCGGTCTTCGATACCTGGATCGCCCTGAAGGCCGGGACCGCGCTCAGCATGTTCGCCGCGAGCTTCGTGCGCCTGCTGCGCCAGGAGATGGCCAAGCCCGGGCAGGTCGCCTCGCCGGGCCCCCGGCCCACCGTAACATGATGTTACGATGGCCGCGTGAATTGGTACTCAAATGCGTGGGAAGCCCGGAGTAAGACTGTGGTCAGGGAGAGCCCGCCACGGGCGGGCGCGACGGACAAGGGCGGTCACGCCATGGCGCACGAGCACTCGCCTCACGACCACGCCGCACGCATCCTGCTCGGCCTGATCGGCTCGCCGATCGCGCACTCGGCGTCGCCGGCGATGCACGAGGCCGCCGCCGAGGCGGTCGGGCTGACGGCCCATTACCAGCTCATCGATATCGCCGGAGCGGACGCGGCGCGCCTGCGCAGCCTGCTCGCGTCGCTCGCCCCGATCGGCTTCTCGGGCGTCAACGTCACCTTCCCGTACAAGGAAGCGGTGCTGCCGCTTCTCGACGACCTCTCGCCGGGGGCGCGGGCCGTCGGCGCCGTCAACACGGTCGTGGTTCGCGACCGCCGGCTCGTCGGCCACAACACCGACACGACGGGCTTCTCTCGCGCCCTGGTCCAGGCCTTCGGGCCGCGGCCCGACGGCCCGGTCGCGCTGATCGGCGCCGGGGGCGTCGGCAAGGCGGTCGCGGTGGCGCTCGCCGGCTTCCCGGGGCTCGAGGTCCGGCTGGTCGATGCCGACCCCGCCAAGGCGGAGGCCGTGGCGGCGGCGCTCGCGGGCCATGCGGCGTTGCGGGTGTGCCGGACCGTCGAGGAGGCCCTCGACGGCGCGCGGGGCCTCGTCAACGGCACGCCGGTCGGCATGCTGCCGGACCGCGGCACGCCCGTCCCCCTCGCGCTCCTGCGCCCCGATCTATGGGTCGCCGACGCGGTCTATTCCCCGCTCTGGACGCCGCTGCTCTCCGGCGCGGCCCGGATCGGCGCCCGCACCATGACCGGGCGCGAACTCGCCATCCACCAGGCGCTCGACGCCTTCGCGCTGTTCACCGGCCGCGAGGCGCCGGCAGCTGCGATGGAGCGGGCCTTCGACCGCGCCGTGGCGCCGCTGGCGGCCTGAGGTCCGGAGCGAGGGCCGGCTCTACCCTGCCGTTTCGGGTACGGATACGGAATTGCGCGCCCAAGACCTTTGATCGAGACTTACTTTACGCTAGTCCGTTCGGTGAACTCTAATAAAAAAGACCAACTCGACCCAATGCCGCCCGCATCCCGGAGGCGGCGTCAACCACACTGGAGCACGGAGGAAGACCCGATGAGTGCGATACCTGGAGACCACGTCCACGACCGCCAGCAATCGAAGAAGGCCGCGGCGAGCGCCTGGATCGGCTCGGCGCTGGAATACTACGACTTCTTCATCTACGCGACGGCCGCCTCGCTGATCTTCCCGCAGCTGTTCTTCCCGTCGAACAACCCGACGGTGGCGATCGTGGCCTCGCTCGCCACCTACGGCGTCGGCTATGTCAGCCGGCCGATCGGCGCCTTCGTGCTCGGCCACTGGGGCGACACCCACGGCCGCAAGCAGGTGCTCGTCCTGTGCATGTTCCTGATGGGCTTCTCGACCATCGCGGTCGGGCTGCTGCCCACCTACAGCCAGGTCGGCATCCTCGCTCCGATCCTGCTCGTCATCCTGCGCCTGATCCAGGGCTTCGCCGTCGCCGGCGAGATCTCGGGCGCGAGCTCGATGACGATGGAGCACGCGCCCTTCGGCCGCCGCGGCTTCTTCGCCAGCTTCACCCTGCAGGGCGTCCAGGCCGGCCAGATCCTCGCCGCGGCGGTGTTCCTGCCGCTCGCCGCCTACATGCCGGCCGAGGCGTTCAACGCCTGGGGCTGGCGCATCCCGTTCCTCCTGAGCTTCGTCGTCATCATCGTCGGCTACATCATCCGCCGCGAGGTCGACGAGACCCCGGCCTTCGCCGAGGAGGAGAAGCAGGGCGAGGTCGCCCGCGCGCCGATCGTCGAGGCCTTCGCCACCTCCTGGCCCGACATGCTGCGGGTGGTGTGCATGGCGCTGATGAACGTGATCCCGGTGGTCACCACCATCTTCGGCGCGGCCTACGCGGTGCAGGCGGCCTACGGCGTCGGCTTCCACAAGGACGTCTATCTCTGGATCCCGGTGCTGGGGAACATCCTGGCGGTGGTGGTGATCCCGATGGTCGGCAACCTGTCGGACAGGATCGGACGGCGCCCGCCGATCATCGTCGGGGCGATCGGCTCCGGCCTCCTGTCCTTCGGCTACCTCTACGCAATCAGCATCGCCAACGTGCCGCTGGCGATCCTGATGTCGCTGCTGATGTGGGGCGTCGTCTACCAGGGCTACAACGCGGTCTTCCCGAGCTTCTACCCCGAGCTCTTCCCGACCCGCACCCGCGTCTCCGCGATGGCGATCTCGCAGAACGTCGGTACCGCCGTGACCGCGATGCTGCCGGCCCTGTTCGCCACCGTGGCGCCTCCCGGCGCCGCCAACATCCCGCTCACCATCGGCGCCATCACGCTCGGCATCACCGCGGTGGCGGCCGCCGCGGCCTTCAGCGCCCGGGAGACCTACCGCATCCCGATGAAGGACCTCGGCCAGCCCCGCGCGGTGCCGCTGCCGAAGTCGGACTACGAGCGGCTGCGCAACGCGGCGATGGCCTGACGACGCACCGGCCCGGGAGGATCCCGGGCCGGTCACCGATGAGGCTTCGCGGGCCGGACGCCGAGCGTCCGGCCCGTTCTCGTTGTGCGCCCGGCATGGGCGCGTTCTTGAGGATGGAAGTCCCTCCGTGAGCTGGTCACGGCGAGGGACGTGAAGCGCAACTGCGGAAGGGCGATCGACCGAGCAGAGGAAGCGCGGAGCGCACCTGCGGGCCGATGAACAAGAACCGGATAGAAGGGGACGCCGAGCAGGGCGAGCGGGCAAACAGCCGCGAAGCTCTCGTGATCGAGGCGAGGCGGCGTAGATCCGGTGATCGTGCAGGGACGGAACACGGTTGTTGCAAGTGTGGTCGGATGTATTTCATGGCAGGATTGTCGGCGGCGACTTACGAACAGTTCTGCATCTTGCGAGACAAAAGATGTCGAGAAAAAGTTTGAGAATCGATTATATCGGTCATTTTGTGCAAACATCCGAAAAATGCAATAGATTTTTACGAGAATGTGCTCGGGTTGTCGTTGGAAGAAGATCTTGAGAATTGTGTCAGCTTTCGGATCGGTCCGAATCTGCTCACCCTGCGCCCGCGCGGGCCGTGGTCCGTCTGCGATGATGGACCGGTACCGCCGGGCTCGGCGGCGATCCAGCTCGCCTTCCGGGTGCCGCTGGAGGCGATCGACCGCTGCCATGAGCATCTGCTGGCCAGTGGCGTGCCGATCCTCCGCGGGCCGACCGACCTGCCCAAGTGGCGCCATCGCACCGTGGTCCTACGCGATCCGGAAGGCAACATCATCCAGATATACGCGGAGTATTGACGTCAACCATCGCCCGCGACGGACGGCACCTTGAATCGATCGTCGTGCATCCGTGGACTCTGCCTCATGTCGCGCATCATGCCAGTCCAGCTGCGCTCCATCATGCGCGAGCGCTGGTCCATCGAAACGAGCAGCCTGTGGCTTCCGGAGAACCCGGCGAGAGGGCAATGCGACGTGACAAGCCTGATCGTCCACGACCTCTGCGGGGGTGATATCCTGAAAAATAGGGCGCCGGACGGTTGGCACTTCTATAACTGGGCTAACGGCGAGCGGCACGACCTAACGGATAGCCAGTTCTCATTTATAATCGATTATTCGGACTTGTTGAGCCGCAGAGATGACGCCCTGGCAGGCACGGCCTTGAAACAGCGCATGATCTTGCGGAACAGGGTCGTTCGTCGGATCGAATTTTGCGGCGTCAATGCCGTGTGACGTCTGATCGAATCCCGATCTCCGGGACGTCCCGGCCGATCGAACTTCCTCGCCGGCGGGAACCGGTACGGATCGGGACCCCGGTCTTCACCATCTCGCCGGACATGTGGCTTTGCTCGGCGGGCGTTCCGGCCGGGATCACCGCGAGAACGGCGTCGCCGTTTCGGCTGAGAGTCCCGCAGGCACGTCACTCGTGGCAGCGCCGTCACCGGGTGACGCCCGGCGCCGAGCCGCCGGAACGTCCGCGCGACATGCTCGGTCTCCGGACCGGCAATAGGCGCCTCACGCGTGCCAGGTTCAGGCTCGACCAGGGCCGTCCCGGCGCAAGTCCAGGGCAGGACAAGGTTTCTCGACTACCGACTCACAGGGCTGCAAGTCGCGGTTAGCCTTAAACGGCCATTAACCGCGTCGCCGCATCCTCCGCTTCCAGTTCCGTGTACCCGGTATCAGTCCCGCATGCGTTCGCTTCGTCGCTCGGCCTCGCCCTACGATGGCCTCATCGACACGCTCCGCGCGTTCCTGGCGCGGCGCGCGACCGAGGTCACCGGCCTCGCCCTGCTGGTCGGGGCGGCGTGCTTCACGGTGGCGCTCGCGACGTGGTCGATCGACGACCCGAGCCTCAACCATGCCACCTCGCGCGCGGCCCGCAACCTGCTGGGCTTCGGCGGCGCGGTGGTGTCGGATCTCGGCATGCAGCTCCTGGGCCTGGGCGCCCTCGCCTTCGCGCTGCCGCCGGCGGTCTGGGGCATGCGGCTCCTGCGCACCCACACGCTGGCGCGGCTGCAGATGCGGCTGGTGCTCTGGATCGTCGGATTCGGGGCGGCGAGCGGCATGGCGAGCGCCCTGCCGCCGACCGCGCGCTGGCCGCTGCCGACGGGCCTCGGCGGCGTCGCCGGCGACGCGCTGCTCGGCGCCGCCAAGGCGATTACCGGCCCCGTCGGGGCCTTCGCGGGCTTCCTCTACGCCGCGGTCGCGGTGATCAGCCTGACCGGCGCCTGCGGCTTCGGTCTGATCGAGGACGAGGATGCGGAGGATGAACAGGACTCCTACGCGCCGGTCGTGAGCCGCTACGACGAGCGGCCGGGCCGCCGCGGCGCGGTGCCGGCCCACGACGACGAATCGCCCGGGCTCGGACTCGCCTCCCTGGGCGCGCTCGCCCATCTGGCGATCAGCGCCCGGACGGCCGTGGCGCAGAAGGTCGATGCGATCCGCGACGGCTCCTGGCGCCACGGCACCCCCGACCCCTATGCCGGCAACTCGCCGGCGCTCGCCGCCCGCCGCGCCTTCGCGGAGCCCGGCGAGGCGGAGGGCTGGGACGATCCCGACCCGGGCGACCGGGCCGCCAAGCCCGGCCGCCGCGAGCCGGTCTTCGCCGAGGGCCCGCCGCGCCGGGTCGAGGTGGCGCCGCGCCGGGCCGAGCCGGCGATCCACGACGAGCCGGAGGACGACCCGGACGGCTTCGCGCCGGAGCCCGAGCCGGCCCCGCGCGGGCGCGTCGCCCCCCCTCCCCCGCCGATCCAGACCCGCCGCGGGCCGCCGCCCGGACCGGCCTCGACGGATTCCTACGAGCTGCCCGCCCTCGCGCTCCTGGCCGAGCCGCGCCAGCCGGCGCCGAGCGCCAGCGTCTCGACCGATGCGCTGGAGCAGAACGCGACGCTGCTTGAATCGACCCTCGAGGATTTCGGCGTGCGGGGCGAGATCCTGGCGGTCCGCCCCGGCCCGGTCGTCACGCTCTACGAGCTGGAGCCGGCGCCCGGCACCAAGTCGAGCCGGGTCATCTCGCTCGCCGACGACATCGCCCGCTCGATGTCCGCCATCTCCGCCCGCGTCGCCGTCGTCCAGGGCCGCAA
>NZ_SRLB01000019.1 GCF_004745635.1 Methylobacterium nonmethylotrophicum
TCAGGCTTTTGCTGTCTCTCCTGCTCGCCGCCGCACTCCGCATGGTCAGATCCGACCCGCCAAGCAGCCAAGCCGCCTGAGCGATTTCTTCACGGACGACGTCGGTGCCCGACACCACTTCGGCCAGCAGGTAGGCCCGGTCGACGAAGCGGCGACCGGGTACCGGGTCGTAATCGATCACCGCCACATCCGGCTCCGGCCGGTAGGCGCCGGCGAAGCCGAGACCCGCCAGCACGGCGGGGCTGAGGCCGAGTTCGAGGCCCGGGCGCTGCACCGCCTCGCGGTCTGGGTCGTGCCGCTCCAGGGCATCGTTCAGCAGGCGCTCGAGGTTGCTGGCGATCCGGTTGTGATCGATCAGCGGCGGCGTCATCATGACGGGCATCCCATCGATCAGTTCCCAGCGTTCCTCGTCGGGCCGGCCCTCCTGGAAGAGCCGGAACGCCGCGGGAGAGAGGCGGCTGTCCATGGTCACGGCCCCGTCGGACGCATCACCCCGTCGGCGTCGCGCCGCAGGGGAGCGGGCTGGAGCGGGAGAGGCGCGCCGGGCACCGCCTCGACGCTGACGCCGTGCGGCCAACCCGCCGGCGCGATGGCGACGTAGCGGGCATAGCCCCCGGTGCCGCCGAGGGGCTTGGCGAAGCCGATGGCGACGAGCGCCCCGGCCTCCGGCACCTGATCGAGATTGGCGACACCCTCGGCCTGCGCGAAGTTGTTGTGCATCAGCCAGGCCTCGCCCTCGAGGGTCGGGGTCGTGTCGGTGTCGAGGGGCTCGTGGCCGTGGAACAGGATCTTGCGCTCGAGATGCAGGAACTGGAGCGCCGCGAGGCTCACGCCGGGAAAGGGCTTCTGCCGGAACCGCTCGGGATCGCCCCAGCGCTTCGACCAGTCGGAGCGCACCATCACCACGGCGCCGGCCGGGACGCGGCCATGCTTCGCCTCCCAGGCCGCGATGTCGGCGACCTGGAGATGGTAGCCCTCGTCCTTGGCGACCTGCGGGGAGATGTCGATCACCGCGAGCGGCCGCAGGGTGTAGGTCGCCGGCAGGTCGCTGATCGTGGCGCCGCGGGGGTTCCAATGCGCCGGCGGATCGAGCTGGGTGCCGTACTGGTCGGTCGGCAGGTCGTAGGCGGTGGCGACGAAGCCATGGGTCTCGTAGGTGAAGACGTCGCCCTCACGCGCGAAGCCCTCGAGGGTGCGGCCGGCCCGGGCCGGCTTGAAGCGGGCACCGGCGAAACCCGGCCAGACCGGCTGCACCGGCGCGAAGGCGTGGGTGAGGTCGATGTATTGCGCCGACCGGAGCGTCCGGTCGTAGAGCGACCAGAGGGAGAGGTCGTCCGCCATCGCCGGGCGGGCGAGGAGCCCCGCCGCCAGCGCCAGTCCGATGAGCCGCTTCATCGCGCATCCCCGCCGATTACAGGCGCCCAGAGTGCCGGCCCGCGGGCAGGGCCGCAACCGGCGGGGCCGGCCGCGCTCCGCGCGCTCATCGCGACGCAGAGGCGGACAGCGCCTGCGGCAGGATGAGGCTGGCGAAGCGCGCCGTGGCGAGGAGCCGGTCCCGGTCGTGACCTTGGCGGGCCATCGCGGAGAGGCCGGTCATCACGGTCACGACATAGTCGGCCAGGCCGCCGGCCGCGGCCGGGTGCGTGGCGGCGACGAAGCACCGGATCGTGTCCTCGGCCGCCCCCGTGAGGGCCCGGGCGGCCTCCCGCGCCTCCGGGTCATTGCAGCGCGCCCCCTCGATGGCGAGGCACCCGGCCGCGGCCGGATCGGCACCGTAGCGGCGGGCGGCCTCCTCCAGCACGGCGGCGAGGGCCTCCGCCACCGGACGGCCGGGGCGCAGGATCTCGGCCAGGGGGACGCCCTCGGCGTCGGTGTAGCGGCGGAGGATGCGGGCGTAGAGCCCGGCCTTGCTGCCGAAGGCGGCGTAGAAGCTCGGAGGGTTGATGCCGAGCGCCTCGGTCAGGTCGGCGACGCTGACGGCGTCGTAGCCGCGGGCGTGGAACAGGCGCTGAGCGGTGCCGACGGCCTGGTCGGGGTCGAAGCGGCGGGGACGGCCGCGGGGACGCGCTGATTTTGTCGTCATCGCCACAGAACAGTTTGACCAGGCTGCCGCCCCATTTATGTAATGGCCGCTAGGATAACTCTCAAGAACGCCTGAGGCGGCGCGGGACGGCTGGAGCCACGCGGCCCCGGTCTCCATCGCGGCTGATTCGGCACGACCGGGCCGCTCGCGATCCGCTCTCAGCGACGCCCGAGCACCTCCCGCACCCCGGTCCAATGCAGTCCCGGATACCGGTCGTTGTCGAGGGGCTCGAGCTTGCCCCGTCCCTCGACCATGTCGCGCCAGTATTGCAGGCCCTGCCAGACCGGAAAGACCTGGCCCCGCCCGGGCGCGAGGATGCGGGCCGCCGCGATCACCGGGGTGAGGAGGCCCGGGCCGCCGAGGCGCAGGACCGTGAAGGGCTCGCCCGTGACCTCGGACGCCGTCCGCGCCAGATCGCTGGCCGAGGTGACCGCGCCGGCGATGCGCAGGATCCGGGGCGCCTGCGGGTCGAGGGCGGCGCGCCCCGTGTAGGCGGCGACGTCGTCCATCGCCGTGACATCGAGGGGCTGGTCGGGATCGCCGAAGCAGAGGACGCGGCGCAGGCCGAACTGGATCAGCGGCATCGTGCCGGTGAGCATGTCCATGAAGGCGCCGTTGAGCACCGAGGTCGCGCGGAGCGGCGCCCGGTCGAGGTGGGCGTGGAAGTCGCGGCGCAGGTCCAGGTTGCGGTTGCGGCCGGGCGCGGTCCGGGTGAAGTCGAGGGCGAAGTCGGAGGGTATGAAGCGCGGCACCCCCGCCGCCGCCGCCGCGTCGAGCAGCACGGTCTGGGCGTCGAGGATCGTGTCGGCGAGGCCGTTGAGGGCCGAGACCACGCAGGCGACGTCGGAGCAGGCCGTCGTCACCGTCGCGGCGTGCAGGAGGTCGACCCGAACGACCTCGGCGCCGAGCCGCCGCAGCGGGTCGATGCGGTCGAGCGGGGTCCCGGGCCGGACCAGCACCCGGACGGAAGCGCCGCGCGCGGCGAGCGCCCGGACGATGCGCAGGCCGAGCCCGCCGGTCGCCCCGGCCACCAGCACGCGCTCGCTGGTTCCCGAACCGCTCTCCTCCGACCGTTCGCTCATCGTCGGCCTCCGATCCCGCCCTGCGGGCAATCGGCACCGCGCCGCGCGGTTCCGGGCGCGGCGTCTTGAGCGCCGCCCCGCCTCAGTTGGCGGTCGGCCGGTAGCAGCGGATCTCCGCCTCGGCCTGGGCACGGCGCAGCTCCGCCACCTTGTCGTCGAAGACCTTGGTCGAGCGGAAGCCGTTGGCGCGCTGGCCGATGCCCTGGCGCATGCCGAGGATGGTCGAGGCCTGGACATACTTGTCGTAGGGCAGGATCGCCGCGATGGCGTCGATCGAGCAGGCGCACTTCGTCAGCGCCTCGCGGGTCTGACCGTTGGCCGCCATGCAGCCGAAGACGTAATCGGCCCGCGCCTCGGTCGGGTAGTCGTTGTCGTCGGCCCGGGCGGGGGTCGGGACCGCCGCCAGGAGGAGAGCGCCCGCAAGGGCGCCTGCGAGGAGCGCCTCAGCCCGCGTTCGGTTCATAGGTCAGGGTTTCCTGGAGCAGGGATCCGCCTTCGGGGCTCGTCGCCCGCACGTCGATCGAAACGATCTGGCCGGGCACGGAATCTGAGACCACGACGGTGTAGGTCAGGCTGTCGAAGCCGCGCAGGCGGTCGCGGACCGGATCGTCGACGAGGGGCCGCGCCACCACGCGCCACCCCGGCCGCTTGGCCCCGTCGACCGTGACCTCGGTCGCGGTCACGCTCGCGCTCTCGCGCAGGGCGCGGCGGATGGCGTTCTTGATGTAGCGCGGATTGCCCTTGAGCACCCGGGCGAGATCGTCGAGGTGGTGCTCGAGGAAGCGCACCAGCACCGGGTTGCCCGGCACGTCCTCGTAGGTCGCGGTCGGCATCCGTCGCTCGCCGGAAAACATCTCGACCTTGAGGTTGCGGGTCTGGGGGCTGGCGCCCGGCGCCACCACCTCGCGGATGCGGTCCTCGACCGGCGGCCCGAACGGCGCACCCTCGATGCCGCTGAAGCGGGTGTAGCGGTAGGTGAGGGCCTGGCCGGCCGGGGCGTTGGCGAGCTGGTTGGTCTCGAACAGCAGGGCGGTGGCGTTCGGCGGCGCCTCCTGCGCCGGCGCGGGGCCGGCGAGGACGGCGGCGACCGTGGCGAGCAGGATCAGGCGTCTCACACGGGCGCTCCCTCGGGAACGGCGACGCGCGGCGCGCCGCCGATGGTGCGGTACTGGTAGTCGGGCGCGGTCTCCAGCGCCGATTCGGCGATGGCCAGGGCCTGGACCTTGCCGTGGAGGGGGGAGAGCGAGCAGGCCGGGTCGGTGGCGGCAGCGTCGCCGGCGAGCGCCAGGGCCTGGCAGCGGCAGCCGCCCCAATCCTTCTCGCGCCGGTCGCAGGAGCGGCAGGGCTCCTGCATCCAGGCCGTGCCGCGATAGGCCTGGAAGGCCGGCGACCGCGCCCAGATCTCCGCCAGCGACCGGTCCTGCACGGACCAGAACTCGAGGCCGGGAATCGTCTCGGCCGCGTGGCAGGGCAGCACCTTGCCGGCCGGGGTGACGTTCATCAGCCGCCGGCCCCAGCCGCCGGCGCAGGCCTTGGGGTACTTCGCGTAGTAGTCCGGCACCACGAGGTCGATGACGAGCTGACCTTTCAGCCGCTCGCGCGCCTCCTCGACGATGCGGATCGAGCGGTCGACATCGGGCTTGGCGGGCATCAGGGCGGCGCGGTTGACGTAGGCCCAGCCGTAATACTGGGTGTGGGCGACCTCCAGCCGCTTGGCGCCGAGGCGGACCGCCAGGTCGATCAGCGCCGGCACCTCGGCGATGTTGCCGCGGTGGATCACGGCGTTGAGCGTCAGCGGCAGGCCGAGGGCCGTCACCCGCTCGGCGAAGGCGAATTTCTGGGGCTGCGCGTTCTTCAGGCCGCCGATGCGCTCGGCATTGGCGGCCTCCGCCGCCTGGACCGAGAGCTGCACGTGGTCGAGCCCGACGTCGGAGAGGGCGTCGAGCTTGTCGAGCGCCCCCGCCACCCCGGAGGTGATCAGGTTCGAGTAGAGGCCGAGCTCGGCGCAGGTGCGGGTGATCTCGACGATGTCCTGCCGCGCCGTCGGCTCGCCGCCCGACAGGTGGACGTGCAGCACGCCGAGCGCCGCCGCCTCGGCGAGCACCCGCTGCCAGGTGGCGGTGTCGAGCTCGGCCGAGCGCCGGTCGAGTTCGAGCGGGTTCGAGCAATAGGGGCAGCGCAGCGGGCAGCGATGCGTCAGCTCGGCGAGGAGCCCGATCGGGGCCGGCAGGGGATTGGGCGCGACGGCGTTCATGAGTGTCTCTCCCGGCGAGTCTCTCCCGGAGCTCACGCCGCCGGCACGGTCTCGAGCACGCGCTTGAGCAGCAGGCCGTCCAGCATGGTGATGACGTCGGGCTCGATGACGCCGCGGTCGGTCTCGTATTGCTGCGCCAGCGCCTCGGCGATGGCCCGGATGCTGCGCGTCCCGTCGACGAGGCTCAGCACCGCGACGGCGTTCTGGTCGAGGTCGAAGGTGCGCTCGGGCGCCAGCAGCACGTGAGCGTTGCGCACCGCATCGACGCGCATCCGCACCCCGCGCGGCAGGCGCGGCACGCTGTCGGGGGTCAGGCTCATGCGGCCTCTCCGGCGGCGGCGACGTCCGCCCGCAGACCTTCCCCGGGCCGCCAGGCATCCGGCGGGACCATCGCGGGCGCCACATAGGCGAAGTAGAGCGCGTCGAGCTGGGTCCACAGCACGCTGCACTTGAAGCGCAGCGCGTCGAGGGCCTGGGCCTGCAGCTCCGGCGTGGTGGCGTGGCGCTTGACGTAGTCGAGGGCGAAATCCGCGTCGCGGGGCGCCTGGGTCAGGCGCTTGTCGAAATAGGCCAGGGTCTCGCGGGTGATGAAGTCGTAGTTCTTCAGCATCCCGGAGACGCGCTCGGAGATGATGGTCGGCGAGAACATCTCGGTGAGCGAGGAGGCGATGGCCTCGAGCAGCGAGCGCTCGGCGACGAAATGCACGTAGGCCTCGACCGAGAAGCGCGTCGCCGCCAGGATGCCCTTCGTCGACAGCACGTAGTCCCGGTCGAAGCCGACGCCCTCGGCGAGCTTGAGCCAGCGCTCGATGCCGCCGTCGCCCTCGTGGTCGCCGTCATGATCGACGATGCGCTGGCGCCAGATCCGCCGAAGGCTCGCATCCGGCAGGCGCGCCAGCAGCGTGGCGTCCTTCACCGGGATCATCGCCTGGTAGTAGTAGCGGTTGAGCGCCCAGGCCCTGACCTGATCCTTGTCGAGCTTGCCGTCGTGCAGCAGGCGGTGGAACGGGTGCAGGTTGTGGTAGCGCCGCGCGCCGATGTCGCGGAGCGCCGCCTCGAGCTCGGCCGGGGAGAGCAGGCGGCCGGCGGGCTCGGCCGGGGGGAGGGGCATGGCGGAGGCGGTCATGGCGGCGGTCATGGCGTCCTGGCGTTCCGGTTTCTTCGTTGGCGACTGACCCGTGGCCGGGAGATTGCCCCCCCGGGAGGGGCGGTCAAGGGCGACCAAAGTGCCCGGGGCGGGGCTGCCCTCCTGATCGCCGTGGGCGATCGCCAAACTCCAAAGGTAAAGCGCAATTCCCCTCTCCCGTGTGGGAGAGGGGCTAGGGGTGAGGGTGGCGCGCTTCAGTGTGAACCACTGAGCATGGTGCTGGCAGCGGGACGGTTCAGGCATCTTGCTGAAGCGTGTCACCCTCACCCCTACCCCTCTCCCACACGGGAGAGGGGATCCCGCGTCTTTTCTTTATCTGCTCATTGTCTGCAAGGACGGGTCAAACGGCCGCTCACAGGCTCAGCGCCAGCCCGTCATGCGCCACCGTCCACCCTTCCGCCTCGATGCCGCGGCGCTCCTCCGAGCCCTCGACCAGGACCGGGTTGGTGTTGTTGATGTGGACGAAGACCCGCCGGCCGACCGGCACCGCGGCGAGCGCCGCCACGGAGCCACCGTCGCCGGTCATCGGCACGTGGCCCATGCGCCAGCCGGTCTTGGTACCGACGCCGGCGCGGATCATGTCGTCGTCGGCGAGCACGGTGCCGTCGAACAGGAGCGCATCGACCCCGGCAATCCGGCTCTTCAGGCCCTCGGTGACCCGGGCGCAGCCCGGCACGTAGGCGAGGCGCTTCGCCCCGGCCTCGATCATCGCGCCGACCGTGGTCTCGGTCTCGGCGCCGATCTCCGGCGTGCCGTCCTCGAGCCAGAGCGGCACCTTGCCGGGCACCGGGAACAGCGTGACCGTCAGGCCCGGCACCGGCGAGAAGCTCTCGTTGAGCGCGATCTCGCTCCGCTCGACCACGCCCGGCGCCATCACGTCGAAGACGCGGTTGGCGGCGATCGAGTCGAGGATGCCGCGGGTGGCGTGGAGTCGGAAGGGCTGGCCCTCGCGCAGGGTGAGCAGGCCCGCGACGTGATCGACGTCGCCGTTGGTGAGCAGCACCGCCCGGATCGGCGAGTGGCGCAGGCCCTCGCGCGGGTGCAGGGCGGGCGTGTCGAAGAGCTGCTGACGGATGTCCGGCGAGGCGTTCACCAGGAGCCACTGGTCACCGTCGGCGGAGACGGCGAGGCTCGACTGGGTGCGGGCCAGGACCCGGCGGTCGCCCGCCCGGGCCATGGCGCAGATCGGGCAACGGCAGTTCCATTGCGGGACGCCCCCGCCCGCGCCGGAACCCAGAACGATGGCCTGCATGGTCCGTCCCGGTGCGGTTTACGCGGGTCTTGCCGAACCCGTCAGTTGAACGGATCGACCTCGGCCGATTCGTACGCGGTGACTTCCATGCCGACGCAGATCTCGGCGACGACGGGCAGCGACCAGGCAGCATTCTTCTTCATGGCGTTCCTCCTTCGACTTCGGCGGACGGTCCGGCTCGTTGATGAGCGAATGTGGAGGCCGGAATTCTGATCGGTCCATGCCGAGCGCCATCCGGCGGCGACCGCCGGAGGCGCGAACCGGGCGAGCCCTTAGTTGAAGGGATCGATCTCGGCCGACTCGTAGCTGGTGACTTCCATGCCGACACAGACCTCGGCGACGACGGGCAGCGACCACTTCATGGCGTTTCTCCTGAGCGGCAGAATCCTCTAAGAGGATCCTAAGACATTGAGATGACAGTGTTTTCCGTCACCCCGGGATATATCGGCAATCGGGGCCCAGAGCGCAAGCGCTATTTTGCCGCTCTTCCGGGGCGGGCGGGGGCGGTCCTTCTCATGCCGGTCTTATTGTGCAGGATTCTTGGGGATTTAGACCAGGTCGATCGCGCCCAAAATAATTTCGTCACTGGCGGAATCCGGCCTCGTGCAGGTCGAGCATGAAGCCGCGGCCGCGCACGGTGACGAGGCTCGGTCCGCCGGTCCGGCCGATATCGGCGAGCTTGGTGCGCAGGTAGCCGACATAGACGTCGACCACGTTGAGGGAGAGGCCGCCCTGGCTGGCCCAGAGCCGGTCGAAGATGTCACCTCGGGTGACCGGGCGGCCTGCCTGCTCCATCAGGATCGCCAGCAGCTCGGCCTCGCGCTGGGTCAGGCGGGCGGTGACCTCGCCGAACCGGACCTGCCGGGTGGCGAGGTCGAGGGAGAGGCGCCCGGCGCTCACCAGGGTGCGGGCCTCGCCGGTGACCCGGCGGCGCTGCAGGTGGGTGCGCAGGCGCGCGAGCAGTTCGTCGAACACGAACGGCTTGACGATGTAGTCGTCGGCCCCGACCGCGAGGCCGTCGACCCGGTCCCCGACCTCGTCCTTGGCGCTTAAGAAAAGGATCGCCCCCGGATAGCCGCCCTCGCGCAACGAGCGGCAGACGTCGTGGCCCGAGCCGTCCGGCAGCATGTTGTCGAGGAGCACCGCCTCGGGCACCCGCTCGCGGGCCGCCGCGAGCGCCTCGTCGACGCCACCCGCGAGGTCGACGGCGAAGCCCTCGGCGGACAGGCCCCGGGCCAGCATGGCGCGGATGTCGCCGTCGTCCTCGACGATGAGCACGCTGGTCATGCGCGCCCCGCCGCGTCCGGTCGCTGGCTCACGCCGCATCCTCCCTGGTCTCGTCGCCGGGCAGCTCCAGGACGACCCGGGCACCGCCTTCTTGGATTCCTGGCCCGCCCGATTCCAGGCGGATCGCCCCATCATGGCGCTCAACGACCCAGCGCGCCAGAGCGAGCCCGATCCCGAACCCCGAGGCCGGGCTATGGCCCGGTGCCGGGCTATGGCCCGATGCCGGGCTGTGGCCCGGGCCGGCGGAGCCGCCGCGGCGGAACCGCTCGAACAGGGCCTCGGCCTGCGGCGGGAAGCCCGGGCCGTCATCCGCCACCGTGACGGTGGCGCCGCTGCCGCGCGGCACGAACCCGACCCGCACCCGGGTGGCGCCGGCGGCGTGGCGCAGCGCGTTGTCGATCAGCCCCTCGACGATCTGGCGCAGCCACTCGGCGTCGGCCAGCACCTCGGCATCCGCCTGGCTCGGCTCCAGCTCCAGGGCGATGCGGCGGCGCCCGGCCTCGGGCGCGCAGCTCTCCACCGCCTCGGCGAGGATCGCCGCGAGGCCGACCGGGCGGCGCTCCAGCTCGATCTGGCCGGATTCCGAGCGGGCGACCCGCAGCATGTCGCCGACCCGGCGGTGCAGCCGCACGGCCCGCTTGCGGATGGTGGCGATTACGGGGCGGAATTCGGCCGGGGTGTCGGGGGAGCGGGCGGCGAGATCGCACTCGCCCAGGATCACCGTGAGGGGCGTGCGCAATTCGTGGCTGACATCGGCGAAGAAGCGCCGGCGCGAGCGGTCGATCTCCTCGAGCCGGGCGTTCGCCCCGCGCAGGTCGGCGGTGGCGCGGTCGACGATCTCCTCCAGCGCGGCCCGGTCGGCGGCGACCCGCGCCTCGCGGCGCTTGAGCCGCGCCGCCATGCGGTTGAAGCTCGCCACCAGGAGGCCGAGTTCGTCGCGGCTCGCCACGGCTAAGCGGGTGTCGAGCTCGCCCCGGCCGATGGCGGCGGCCCCGGCCCGGATCGCCTCGATCCGCCGCAGGATCGGCCGGGTCAGGCTCTGGTGCAGGAGGATGAGGAGCAGCACGACCACGACGGCCGCCGCAGCGGCGACGCCCCGCATGCGGCCCGCGAGCATCCGGACCTCCGCCGAGGAGGCCTCGACCGCCCGGCGCTCGGCCTCGACCAGGAAGGTGAGGGGCTGGCCCGTCACCGCCCCGAAGCCGTTGAGCGCCCCCCGGATGGCGTCGGCGCGCCGGGCGGGATCCGGCTCGCGCTGGATCTGCGCCACCTGGCGGTCGAGCATGGCGCGGGCCGCCCGCAGGCGGGCGAGCGGCCGGGCCCGGGCAGTGTACTGCGTGCGGTCGAGGACGCCGCCGGCCCCCGCGACCGCCCGGCTCAGGCCGTCATCGACGGCGTTGAGGGCCCGATCGACCTCGTTGCGGGCATTGACCAGCCGCTCCGGCCGGCCCGGATTGTCGCCTACCGCCTCGACGGCGGCGAGGCCGAACTCGGTCAGGCGTCCGGACAGCTCGGCGATCAGCTCCAGCCGCACCTGGGCGTTCAGTGTCGCGTCGAGGGTGCGCTCGGCGGCGTGCAGCGCCCCGTAGAGGCCGGCCGCCGCCAGCACCACGAGGGCGGCCGCGCTCCCGACGAGCAGCCCGAACCGTAGCCTGAGCGATCCCATCCCGGCGCGCCTCTCCCGTTCGCGCACCATCCTGCACGGGATCGGACCGGGGTGCGACCCGGACTCCGGTGCGGAGCGGGGCCCGCGCGCACGGACCGGGATCGCGGCGCAGCGCTTTGCCGGATCAACCGGACCGGCGAGAATGGCCGCCTCGGTTAGGAGCGATCCGTGACCATCGCGGCCGGGCGGGGCGAGAGGCCGCGGGCCTCCTCCACGGAGCCCGGGCCGGGCGGGAGGCACCCCAGCCCCGCCAGCGTCTCCCGGACCGCCCGGTCGAGGGGCGTGCGCGGCTCGGCCCCGAGGAACCCGACCAGCTCGGCATTGCTCATCCGCAGGGGCTCCTGCCAGAGGTAGCGCATCTCGCGGATCTCCCGGGCGAGCGGCCAGAACGGGGCGGCCAGCGGCAGCAGGCCCCAGGGGAAGCGGCGCACCCGGACCTCGCGGCCGACCGCGCGGGCGATGGCGGCGATCATCTGCCGGCCGTCCGGATCCCAGTGCCCGTCCATGTTGAAGGCGGCGAAACGCGGCAGCTCCGCCTCGCGGGCGGCCAGGCGCACCATCGTCTCGGCGACGTCGGGCAGGTAGGCCCATTGGTGGCCGATGCCCGGCGCGCCCGGGGCGAGCACGGTGCGGACCGGACGGCCCGGGCGCACCAGCCCGGCGGAGAACCAGGAATTGCCCGTGGTGCGCGGCCCGAAGAAGTCGCCCGCCCGCACGACGAGGCTGCGCAGGCCGGACTCCCGCAGGCGCGCCTCCATGGCGATGCGGATGCGGCCCTTCGCGGTCCGGGGCGTCTGGGGGGCGTCGGCGCCCGGGTTCGGTCCGGCGTCGCGGCCGTAGACGTAGACGTTGCCGGGGAGCAGCAGGCGGGCGTCGGCGGCCCGGGCGGCCTCGATCGAGGCGTCGAGCATCGGCAGCACCAGCCGGTCCCAGTCGCGGTAGCCGGGCGGGTTGACCGCGTGGACGAGGAGCGAGGCCCCGGCGGCGGCGGCGGCCACGTCGGCCGCCACCATCGCGTCGCCCCGCACCCAGGCGAGCCCGTCCTCGGCCCGCCGCACCCGCTCGGGGTCGCGGTGCATCGCCCGCACCGTCCATCCCTCCGCCATCAGGCGCCGGGCCACCGCGCCGCCCACCCCGCCCGTCGCTCCCAGAACCAGGGCCGTTCTCGTCGTCATCGCGCGCTCCTCATCCGCTGACGGGAGGAGTCATGCCAGGGCGTCCGTGCGGCGAAAATTGCCGAAGGGCGGCGATCGGCTATACGGTTTCGCATGACCGAGCCGAGCTGGGACCATTACCGCGCCGCCCTCGCGGTGATCGAGGAGGGCTCGCTCTCCGGCGCCGCCCGGGCGCTCGGCCTGACGCAGCCGACCCTGGGCCGCCAGATCGCGGCCCTCGAGCAGGCGCTCGGCGTCGCGCTCTTCACCCGCTCGCCCGCCGGCCTCGCCCCCACGGAAGCGGCGCTCACGCTCGCGCCCTATGCCCGCTCGCTCAAGGCGACCGCGGAGGCCCTGCACCGGGCGGTGACCGCGGAGGCGGAGGGCCTCGTCGGGCGGGTGCGGGTCACCGCCTCGGAGGTCGTCGGTGCCGAGGTGCTGCCGCCGATCCTGGCGGCCCTGCACGCGCGCCATCCGGACCTCGCCCTCGACGTGGTCCTGTCGGACCGGATGCAGGACCTGCTGCGGCGCGACGCCGACATCGCGGTCAGGATGGCGCCGCCGACGCAAGACGCCCTGGTGGCGCGCCGGGTCGGCACGGTACGCCTCGGCCTCTACGCCCATCGCCGCTACGCCGCGCAGCGCGGCCTGCCGGAGGGCCCCGCCGACCTGGCCCGCCACAGCCTGATCGGCTTCGACGCCGAGACGCCGTTCCTGCGGGCGATGATGCGGGTCGCGCCGCCGCTGGGCGAGGCCCGCTTCGCCTGGCGCAGCGACAGCACGCTCGCCCAGCTCGCCGCCCTGCGGGCCGGCTTCGGCCTCGGCGTCTGCCAGACGGCGCTCGCCGCCCGCGACCCGGACCTGATCCGGGTGCTGCCCGACCTCGTCTGGGAACTGCCGACCTTCATCGCGATGCACGAGGACCTGCGCCGGCTGCGGCGCTGCCGGGTGGCGTTCGACGCGCTGGTCGAGGGGATGGGGGCGTATTGCGGGGAGCCGGCCGCCGGATGATCCGGCATTGGCGCGGGCGATCGGATCTACGCCCGCCCCCGCCTTCACACACCCACCCGATCCCCCGCATCGCAGGCAGTCCAAGGGATTCTTCCGTGCGGCTCCCGGGATATCCCGGCAACCGGACGAGAGGGCCCACGATACGCGACACGAGGAGCTTGATCGCAGCATCGGTGTTTCCCACCCACGCCCTCATCCTGAGGTGCCGGCGATCGAAGATCGCACACGATCGGAGATCGGTTGGGCCTCGAAGGAGACCTCCCGGGATCGCGGAAGCCTCTGGAGCCCTCCTTCAAGGCCCAGCGATCGACGATCGCCGGTCACCTCAGGATGAGGTTTGCGGGTGGGATCAACGAAAGCCTGCGACCTTGATGCCGTGTCGTGGACTGTGAAGAGGGCCGATTTCACCTCACCCTGACCGAGCCGACGACCGCGCTCATCGGCGCCTCGATCCCCGGGAGAAACGCAGTCCTGCTCCTCGATCGCCCGCCGTGCTGCGGTCCGGCATTGGCTCTCTGCCGAACAATCAACAAGAATTCGGGACGCACTTCGATGAAGTGCGTCCCGCCCATTCGAACTTCAACGCGTGTCAGGCAGGCATATTACGCAGATCTTGAATCCTGCCTGTCGTTACAGGACCCACACTCAGCTGCATCCCGTCGTGCTGCCGCAAGTGTCGCACTTCAGGCAGGTCCCGTTCCGCACCAGCGTGAAGTTGGCGCATTCCGGGCAGGCCTCGCCGACATAGCCCTTCATCTTCGCCTCGGCCCGCCGGTCCGAGACGCTGCGGCCGGGCGCGATCGGATCCGGCTTGGCGAAGGGCAGGGACTCCGCCAGGGCCTCGATCGTGCTGGCGAGCACCGGCTCGGTCTTGAGGGCCACCGACCCCCGCACCGCGTGGATGCCGCCGCCGGCCGGGGCCGTCTGGCCCGTGGCCGGCGCCGCGACGCCGGGGGTGGCGCCCGCGGGGCCGCCATGGATCAGGGTGAGGCGGTCGCCGGAGCCGCGCAGCAGGCCCCGGGAGACGATGGTGCTCGCCGCCACCGGATCGGCGGCCGTCGCGGGCTTCGCCGGGGCGACGCCGGTCGCCGTGGTGCCCATCTCCGAGAGGTCGACATGGGCGAGGTCGGCACGGCCGAGATACGAGATTGCCAGCTCGCGGAAGACGTAGTCGAGCACCGAGGTGGCGTTCTTGATCGCGTCGTTGCCCTGCACGAAGCCGGCCGGCTCGAAGCGGGTGAAGGTGAAGGCGTCGACGTACTCCTCCAGCGGCACGCCGTATTGCAGGCCGAGCGAGACCGAGATCGCGAAGTTGTTGATGAAGGCCCGGAGCGCCGAGCCCTCCTTGTTCATGTCGAGGAAGATCTCGCCGAGCCGGCCGTCGTCGTACTCGCCGGTGCGCAGGAAGATGGTGTGGCCGCCGATCTTGGCCTTCTGGGTGTAGCCCTTGCGGCGGCTCGGCAGCTTCTCCTGGGAGCGCAGGCGCTCGACGCGCTCGACGATCCGCTCGACGATCTTCTCCGTCACCGCCACGGTCTTGGCGGCGGCCGGCAAAGCCTGCAGCGCCTCGACCGCATCCTCCTCCTCGTCCGCCTCGTCGCTGATCAGGGCGGCGTTGAGGGGCTGCGACAGCTTCGAGCCGTCGCGGTAGAGGGCGTTGGCCTTCAGCGCCAGGGTCCAGGACAGCCGGTAGGCGTTCTTGCAATCCTCCACCGTGGCGTCGTTCGGCATGTTGATGGTCTTGGAGATCGCCCCCGAGATGAAGGGCTGCGCCGCCGCCATCATGCGGATGTGGCTTTCGACCGAGAGGTAGCGCTTGCCGATCCGGCCGCAGGGATTGGCGCAGTCGAAGACCGGGTAGTGCTCGACTTTCAGGTGCGGCGCGCCCTCGAGCGTCATCGCCCCGCAGACATGGACGTTGGCGGCCTCGATCTCCTTCCGGCTGAAGCCCAGGAAGCTCAGCAGGTCGAAGGACGGCTCGGCGAGCTTGTCGGCGGGCACCCGCAGGGTCTGGGTCAAGAAGTCCTCGCCCAGGGTCCAGCGGTTGAACACGAACTTGATGTCGAAGGCCGACTTCAGCCCCGCCTCGACCGCCGCGATCTTCTCGTCGGTGAAGCCCTTGGCGCGCAAGCTACCCGGGTTGATCGCCGGCGCCTGGCCGAGCGAGCCGTGGCCGACGGCGTAGGCCTCGATCTCGGCGATCTCGGCCTCGCGGTAGCCGAGCGCCCGCAGGGCATCCGGCACCGCCCGGTTGATGATCTTGAAGTAGCCGCCGCCGGCGAGCTTCTTGAACTTCACGAGCGCGAAGTCGGGCTCGATGCCGGTGGTGTCGCAATCCATCACGAGGCCGATCGTGCCGGTCGGCGCGATGACGGTGGCCTGGGCATTGCGGTAGCCGTGCTCCTCGCCCAGCGCCAGGGCCCGGTCCCAGGCCGCCTTGGCATGCGCGACAAGCTCGCCCTGCGGGCAGCCGGCATGGTCGAGGGGAACCGGGTTGGTGTTGAGGAACTCGTAGCCCGTCGCCTCGCCGTGGGCGGCCCGGCGATGGTTGCGGATCACCCGCAGCATCGCGTCGGCATTCTCCTCGTAGGCCGGGAAGGGCCCGAGCTCGCGCGCCATCTCGGCCGAGGTGGCGTAGGACACGCCGGTCATGATGGCGGTGAGCGCGCCGGCCAGCGCCCGGCCCTCGCGGGAATCGTAGGGCAGGCCCATGGTCATCAGGAGGCCGCCGATATTGGCGTAGCCGAGGCCGAGCGTGCGGTACTTGTAGGAGAGGTCGGCGATCTCGCGGCTCGGGAACTGCGCCATCAGCACCGAGATCTCGAGGACCACGGTCCAGAGCCGGCACAGGTGCTCGTAGCCCTCGACGTCGAAGCGCTTGGCGGCACGGTCGTAGAGCGCCAGGAGGTTGGCCGAGGCGAGGTTGCAGGCGGTGTCGTCGAGGAACATGTACTCGGAGCACGGGTTCGAGGCCCGGATCCGCCCGCCCACGGGGCAGGTATGCCAGTCGTTCATCGTGGTGTTGAAGTGCAGGCCCGGATCGGCCGAGGCCCAGGCGGCCTCCGCGATCTTCTCCCACAGCTCGGCGGCCTTGACGGTCTTCGCCACCTTGCCGGTGACGCGGTGGGTCAGCGACCAGTCCTCGTCCCGGTCGACCGCCCGCAAGAAGTCGTCGGTGAGCGAGACCGAGTTGTTCGAGTTCTGGCCGGCGACCGTGAGATAGGCCTCGGAATCCCAGTCGGTGTCGTAGATCGGGAAGGAGATGTCGGTGTAGCCCTGGCGGGCGTACTGGATCACCCGCTTGATCGCGGCGTCCGGCACCATCGCCTTGCGGGCGCTCCTCACCTCGCGCTTCAGCGCCGGGTTGCGCTCGGGGTCGAAGCAGGCGTCGCCCGCGGCCTCGCAGTTGACGCAGGCCTTCATCACCGCCTTGAGGTGCTTCGACACCACCTTCGAGCCGGTGACCAGGGCCGCGACCTTCTGCTCCTCCTTGACCTTCCAGTCGATGAAGGCCTCGACGTCCGGGTGGTCGATGTCGACGATCACCATCTTGGCGGCGCGCCGCGTCGTGCCGCCGGACTTGATCGCGCCGGCGGCCCGGTCGCCGATCTTGAGGAAGCTCATCAGGCCCGAGGACTTGCCGCCGCCGGCGAGCCGCTCGTTCTCGCCGCGCAGGCGCGAGAAGTTCGAGCCGGTGCCCGAGCCGTACTTGAACAGGCGGGCCTCGCGCACCCACAGGTCCATGATGCCGCCTTCGTTGACGAGGTCGTCGGCGACGGACTGGATGAAGCAGGCGTGGGGCTGCGGGTGCTCGTAGGCCGAGGCCGACTGGGTCAGCTCGCCGGTCCTGTAGTCGACGTAGAAGTGGCCCTGCGCGGGACCGTCGATGCCGTAGGCCCAGTGCAGGCCGGTGTTGAACCATTGCGGCGAGTTCGGCGCCACCATCTGGCGGGCGAGCATGGCGCGCAGCTCGTCGTGGAACGCCGCCGCGTCCTCCTCGCTCGTGAAGTAGCCGCCCTTCCAGCCCCAATAGGTCCAGCAGCCGGCGAGCCGGTCGAAGACCTGCGTCGCCGAAGTCTCGGAGCCGTAGCGGTCAGCCTCGGGGAGGGCGGCCAGGGCCGCCTCGTCCGGCACCGAGCGCCACAGGAACGAGGGGATGCCGGTCTCCTCGACCTTCCTCAGGGCCGCCGGGACGCCGGCCTTGCGAAAATACTTCTGGGCCAGCACGTCGCAGGCGACCTGGCTCCAGGCCTCCGGCACGTCGATGCCGTCGAGGCGAAACACCACCGAGCCGTCCGGGTTGCGGATCTCGCTCACCGCCTTGCGGAACGGGATGCCGGCATAGGGCGAGAGCCCGGCCGTGGTGATGCGACGCTCGAACCGCATGGGGATACTCTCCGGTCACGAACAGCCGGGGACGGCCCGCGCCTGAGCGGGGTCCGCCGGATACGAGGAATGAGGGACGCACGGGGTCCGGTGGGCCAGCCTTCAGCCTCCCCGCGGGGACCGGCCGTCCTGTGCCCTGGAAACTACCGACCCTAGCGGCTCCACGTCAATAACTTGTGTCGCCTGACTCCGTTCCTCGCTAGATGTTGTGTCGACAGGCGGATTCCTGTGGATAGCGACGAACCCCGGCCTAAGCCCGCGCGAGTCCTGGCGGAATCGCGGCGGGGCTTGAAGCCGCCCACAGCCGGCGGGACGTCGGACCACGGACTTGTTCACAGCCGGTGAGGACTTTTGGTCACAATCGGGGGCCGGCGGGGACCGTTGGAGGTCCTTGGCAGCGGAATCATGCTGCGACGCGGGACGCGCTGGACATCCGGGGGTCCTCTCACCATAGTCCCGCGCGACGACGGGGGGCCTCCTCCCATTCCCGAGGGCCCTGGGCCCTAGAGACGGTCGCGATGGCGCTGAAAGACACCCTGCTTCGGATCTTCACCTGGTGGAGCGGCTCGACCGTCAGCCTGGAATTCTACACCAAGCGCCACGGCCGCTTCGTGGGCGAGGACGAGTTCGGCAACCGCTATTACCGCGCGCAGGGGCCGCTGATCGACGCCTCGGTCGGCTCGGAGCGGCGCTGGGTGATCTATAACGGCTACGCCGACGCCTCGAAGGTGCCGCCGGGCTGGCGCGGCTGGCTCTGCCATGCCACCGACGTGGCGCCCTCCGAGGAGACCTACCGCCCGCGCGAGTGGCAGAAGCCGCACGAGGAGAACCTCACCGGCACCGTGGCGGCCTACCGGCCGCGGGGCTCGCAGCTCTCCTACGGCCAGCGGCCGGCGGCGACCGGCGACTACGTGCCGTGGGTGCCGGGCGAGTAATCCGCCCTTTTTCCACCATCCTCCTCGCGTCTATCGCGGGTCGGGCGAGGGACGCCCCTGCGCCCGCTCGATTCGGGTGCGAGAGGCCGGCAACAGGGCTCGCGCCGAAGGGCCCCGGGCCAAGGGCCTTCGAACGACGAGCCGGGAGCGACTGGGTTTTGAGCCGCATGACCGCACGACGCGCCGCGGGCGCCTTCCTGCTCCTCGGCGGCGCGGTGCTGGGCGCCGTGGCGCCGGCCCGGGCCGACAAGATCCGCAACCCGACCGCGGTCTTTTCCGGCCTCGACAAGATCACCGGCCGCATCGTGTCCTTCGAGGTGGCGGTGGACGAGACGGTGCAGTTCGGCGCGCTCCAGCTCACCCCGCGGGTCTGCTACACCCGGCCGCCGACCGAGAGCGCCAAGACCACCGGCTTCCTGGAGGTCGACGAGGTCACCCTCGAGAACAAGTACCGGCGGATCTTCACCGGCTGGATGTTCGCCTCGAGCCCGGGCCTGCACGCGATCGAGCACCCGATCTACGACGTGTGGCTGGTCGACTGCAAAGGCGGCACCGACATCGTGGCCGAGCCGAAGGAGCAGGAGGACGCGCCGGTGGCCGCCGCCAAGCCCGAGCGGAAGCGCCGCGACCAGGCCCGCGGCGAGGAGGCGCCGCGCGCCCGCCAGGTCAACCGCCAGGGCCAGGTCGACGTCGAGCCGCTGCGCGGCACGCCGGTCCAGCCGCGCCAGACGCCGTCGCGGCGCTTCTTCCCGACCAATGACGGTCCGGCGGCCTTCGGCGGGGACGCGATGAACCCGAACCCGCGCTGAAGCCGGGCCGGGTCTCTCTCGTCCGCCACGACGGGACGGAGGCATGGTCCGATCGCTCGCGCCGAGCGGACCGGGCAATCCCATCGACATATCCCCGCATCGGAGACCCGGTTTCGCGTTGGAGGCGAGACCGCCTTCGCCGCGCCCGGCGCAGGCGCGCGGGGCGACGACGAGGACGCGTCGCGGGACGGCGACCATGGCCCGGTGAGAGCGGGGCGTTGCCCCGTTTCCGGGAGCCTGTTCGACCGAATCGACGGATCCCGTCCGACCCCGCACCCCGACAGGCGCTCAGTTGAACCGCAGCGGCACCGAGAAGCTCTGCTGCGCGCCCGTGAACTCGGCGGGCGCCGGCGGCAGGCCGCCGGAGGCGGCGGCGAGGGCGGCGGCGTCGAGGCTGCCGTTGCCGCTGCTGCCGACGAGCGAGGCGCCGAGCACCCGCCCCGAGCGGGCCACCGTGAAGCGCACCGTCACCGTGCCGCTCGCCCCCGCCGCACCCCGGGCGCGGCTGCGGATCGCCCCGGCGATCATCTGGCCCCAGGCCCGGGCGGCGTTGGCGCTCGCGGCGGCGGAGGCCCCGCCGTCGTTCATGCGGGACGCGGAGGCGGCGGCGCGGCGCTGGCGGGCGGCCTCGGCGTTGCGCTCGGCCGCCTGCTGCGCCTCGCGCTTGACGTCGCGCACGGGCTTGGGCGGCGGCTTGCGGGCCTCCACCGGCTTCTCGACTGGCTTGGGTTTCTCGACCGGCTTCGGCTTGGCCACCGGCTTCGGCACCGGCTTGGGAACCGGTTTCGGCTCGGGCTTGGGCTCGGGCTTCGGCTCCGGGCGCGCCAGGACGGCGGCCGGCGCCTCGGGATTGGTCGAGGTGACGACCTGCTCCTCGGGCTCCTGAACCGCCTCGGTCACCGGCTCGGGCGGCTTCTCCATCGGCACCGCCTCGGCCGGGGCCCGCTCGACCGGAGTCTCCTGCGGAACCTCATCGGCCTTCATCTCGGGCGTCGGCGGCGTCTCGACCGGCACCGTGTCGGACGGGGGCTCGGCGACGGGCGTGGTCGTCGGCTCGGTCGTGTCGGTCGGGGTCGGGGCGTTCTCGACGTCCTTCGACTCGTTCGGGACGTCGACCGCCGCCATGTCCGGCGCGAGGTCGATGGTGATCTCGTTCTCGCCGGGCGGGGTCGGGGTCGCGCGCCAGTAGGTGAGGGCGAAGAGTCCGCCGGCATGGAGCGCGAGCGCCACCAGGAAGGCGAGGCCGAGGCCCGCCCCCGGCTCCCGCGGCTCCGGCGCCTCGGTCGTGATCGTGCGGCTCATCGGCTTACCGCGGGGCCGCTGGCGTGGCGCCGCCCGGAGCCGATAGCGCCCCGCCCGGGGCGGGAAGCGCCCCGCCGGAGGGCGCGTTGGCGATCAGCGAGACCTTGGCGAAGCCGGCCTGGCCGACGATTCCCATCACCTCCATGACCTTGCCATAGGGCACGTCCTTGTCGCCGCGCACCAACACGGTCTGGCCAGGGTCCTGGGCGGCGGCGGCCTTCAGCCGCGCCAGGGCCGTATCGGCCGGCAGACGCTCCTTGGCCAGGAAGGCCTGGCCGTCCTTGTCGACCGAGACCACCACCGGCTTCTTCGACTCGGAGGTCTTGGCAGCGGCCGTCTTCGGCAATTGCACCGGCACGCCGACCGTCATCAGGGGTGCGGCGACCATGAAGATGATCAGCAGCACCAGCATCACGTCGACCATCGGGGTGACGTTGATCTCGGACATCGGCGCGGCGTCGAAGCCATCCTCGTCGCCGGCGCCGGCCTGCACCGGTCCCATACCCATCTGACGGGCCTCTTCGGGTTGCGTGCCTGGAGTTACGTACTTCTGGAGTTACGTACTTCTGGAGTTACGGAGTTGGGGCGGCCGCTCACTCGGCGGCGGCGCTGCGGGCGTGGTGGCTGCGGTCGCGCGCCAGCCGGTTGCCCAGGGTGCCGATGCCGGCCACGAAGGTCCCCTGGACCTTGGCGAGATCGCTCGAGAACTTGTTGTAGGCGAGCACCGCGGGAATCGCGACCACGAGGCCGATCGCGGTGGCGAACAGCGCCTCGGCGATGCCGGGCGCCACCACCGCGAGGCTGGTGTCCTGGCTCTTCGCGATCGACGAGAACGAGTTCATGATGCCCCAGACCGTGCCGAACAGGCCGATGAACGGCGCCGCCGAGCCGGCGCTGGCCAGGAACGGCAGGCCGATCTGCAGCCGCTTCAGGTCGAGGGTGAGGGCGGCCCGCATGGCGCGCTCGATGCGCTCGCGCCGCTCGGCGCGGGTCTCGCTCGGATCCTGGTCGCGCCAGGCCTCCTGGGCGGCGGCCACCACCCGGGCGCTGATGCCGGAGCGCGCCTCCGGCATGCCGCCGGTGGCCACCAGCCGGCCGAAATCCCGCGCCTGGCGCCTGGCGCCGGCGAGCCGCACCAGCTTCTCGATGATGATCGTCCAGGATACCAGCGAGCCCAGGACCAGGAGGATCATCACCCCCTTCACGATCGGGTCGGCCTGCAGGAAGAGGCCGAGGAAGGAGAAGTCGTGGCCTGCGGCCGCGGCGGGCGCGGTGGTCGGATCCATCTCGGCGGTCTCCGGAATCAGTGAAGAGAGGTCGGGGAGGTCAGCGCACGAACGGCGCCGCACCCTTGGCGGAGGCCGGCTCGATGCGCTCCAGGCAGGTCTCGCGCGTGAGGTCCTGGCCGTCGCAGGCCGTCACGTCGTTGAGCAGCACCCGACCGACCTGGGCGCAGGGCGTGGGCGAGATCTCGAACTGGCGCAGAGCCGTCTTGCGGGCCGGCACCGGCCCGAGCTCGACGAGGCTGCGCTTCTGCACCACCCCGTCCGGATCGAAGGCGTAGAGGTCGAGGCGCAGGGAGCGGATCGGGCCGCCCTTGCCGTTCTCGACGATCAGCACCGCCTTGCAGGCCTCGCCGGCGGTCTCGAGCTTGTTCAGCTCCACCCGCAGGGGGGCGCCTTGCGTCACGGCGACAGGGGTCGCGGCGACAGGGGTCGCGGCGGCAGGGGTTGCAGCGGCCTGCGGCTCGTTGGCCTGCGCGGCCACCGCCGAGGCGAGCAGCACCAGCGACAGGACGAGGCAGAAGGCCAGGTCGAGGGCGACGCGGCCGATGCGGGCCCGGAACCAGGGCAGCCCTTGCGTGAGCACGTCGTGCGACTCCTCTGGGACGGCGAGCGCCAAAACGCCGTCATGGCGCGGGCCGGCCGCCCCTCGCGGGCGTCGGCACGACGCCGTCCCGGCTCGCGCTCCTGTTCGTCGGACAAATCCGGAGGCTCCCTTGAGGCCTCCGGCAGGAACGAACTAGCGAGATGGCCGGGCCGGATCAAGGCCGCGCACGAAACTCAGAGGAATTCCAATCTGTTATCGGGGACGCCGGGAATCTCCGGCAAGCCCCGCTTCCACTTCGTCCTCTCCTTCGGCCTCTACTTGGACTTCTCGGGAGAGGTCTCCGGCGCCTTCTCCGGTGCCTTGGGGGTGCGGGCCTTCTCGACGGCCTCCGCCTTCTCCTCGTCGGTGTCGCCGCCCTGGTCGATCGCCCGCTCGGGATCGGCGGCGAGTTCGCGCAGGACCGTCAGAACCTGGGCGCAGACCTCCGGGTGCTTGTAGGCGTCCAGCACCACGGCGGCGTCGCGCAAGGTGCGCAGGTCGCGCAAGGCCTGCGCGTTGGCGGGCTTCTGCAACGCGGCCGACCTGGCGATCACGTCCTCGAGACGCAGGCCGACGACGTCGCAGGTCGCGCTCGGCGCCGCCGTTCCGGCGGGGGCGTCCTTGGCCCCGGCGGTGGGGGCGGGGCCGGCGAGCAGGACGGCGAGGAGGCCGGTCGCCATCAGGCCGGTCATGAACAGGGGCGGGCGCATCGGCGTCGGGCTCCAGCAGATGGGATCGGTCCGGGTCAGTGCCCGAGGATGCGGTTGGCCAGCGCCACGATCTGGCTCGGGCGGTAGGGTTTGGGGACGAAGACCGAGTCGGCCACCGCCTCGTCCGCGCGCAGGGTGTGGCGCCCGCCCGAGGTGTAGACGACCGGCAGGCGCGGGCAGTGGCGCCGCGCGTCGCGGGCGAGCGCCACCCCGTCGGTGTTGCGGGCGAGGTCGATGTCGGTGAACAGCATGTCGACCCGCTCGGCCCGCAGGATCCGGCCGGCCTCGACCGCGTCGGCGGCGGTGAGCACCCGGTAGCCCTCGTCCGCCAGGGCCTCGGCGGCGATCTCGCAGACCATCGCCTCGTCCTCGACCACCAGCACCGTCTCCCAGGGAAGGGCGGCAGGCGGCACCATCGCCGCAATGGCAGACTGGATCATGACGCAACTCGCTCCAGGAGGGTGGGGCGCCCGCCGGCTCGCCCGGGAGGCGCTCCGGCGACGGTTCGGAACAAGAACCGCCGGAACCTCGGCCGTGTTCGGGGCCGGTCCCTCGAATTGACGCGGTTTGGTGAGCGAAGCCTTAACCCTGCGGGACGGGCGGTTAATCCGGGCCGGAACCGGTGCCGCCCTTGCGCCGGGGGGCCTCGTGTGACAGGCCCGCCCGGGATCCGAGCCCCGCGACGATCCGAGCCAGACCCGAGCCCAGGAAGAGCGATGAGCGCCACCGCCGCCCCCTCCCTCACCCAGCAGGTCACCGGGATCGCCGGCAGCGCCCACGTGATCGCGGCGCAGTGGCTCGGCCGGACCCTCGCCCTGGCGCAGGGCGACGGCGCGGTGCTCCTCGTCCAGGAGGGCGGCGGGACCACCCGGGTCGAGGCCCACCCGGAGGCCGGCATCCTGGTGGCGGCCGGCGACGGCAAGCGCCTCGTCACCGGCGGCGACGACGGCCGGGTCGTGGCGCTCAAGGCCGACGGCAGCCTCGAGACCCTGGCGACCGCGAAGGGCGGCGCCTGGATCGACGCCCTGGCGCTGCACCCGGAGGGCGGCGTCGCCTACGCGGCCGGCAAGCGGGTCGTCGCCCGCGACGCCAAGGGCCGCGAGAAGACCTTCGAGGCGCCCTCGACCGCCCGCGGCCTCGCCTTCGCGCCCAAGGGCTACCGGCTGGCGGTGGCGCACTACAACGGCGCCACCCTGTGGTACCCGAATCTCGACACCGCGCCCGAAGCCCTGACCTGGAAGGGCTCGCATATCGACGTGACCTGGTCGACGGACGGGCGCTTCGTCATCACCACGATGCAGGAGAACGCGCTCCACGGCTGGCGCCTGCAGCCCGACCGCGGCCACATGCGGATGACCGGCTACCCGGCCAAGGTCCGCTCCTTCGCCTGGTCCTCGGACGGGGACTGGCTGGCGACGAGCGGGGCGGAAGCCGTGATCGTCTGGCCGTTCGATTCCAAGGAAGGCCCGACCGGCAAGGCGCCGCGGGAATGCGGCGTGCGCCCGGCCCGGGTCTCGCGGGTGGCGTTCCACCCCAAGGCCCCGGTCCTGGCGGCGGGCTACGAGGATGGCTGCATCCTCCTGATCCGCTTCACCGACGCCTCCGAATTGCTGGTGCGCCCCGCCGTGAAGGGCAGCGCCGTGACGGCGATGAGCTGGCATCCCGGCGGCGAGCACCTCGCCTTCGGCTGCGCCGACGGCCAGGCCGGCCTCCTCAGCCTGCCGCGCTGACGATGAGTCTCCTCGGCGCCTTCCGGCGCCGCCCCTCGCCGGACGCCGCCGCCCGGGCCCGGGTGGCGGAGATCGCCCGCCGGCTCGGCGGCTTCGGCCCCGAGGTGAGCCTGACGGTCAACGAGATCGTCTGCCCCGACCCGGCCTGCCCGGGCACCGAGACGGTGATCCTGGTGATGCGCCCCGGGGCGCGCTCGCGGGCCTGCAAGGTCGGCAAGCCGCTCGAGGCGGTGACGGAGGAGGATGTGGCGGCGGCGTTGCACGCCGAGGCGCCCGGCGCCTGAGGCCGGCCGCTTCACAAAGGCCGGGGAACCGCACACATTTCGCAGACGGGACGCTCGTCGTCCCGGGCGAGTTCCTCGCGGCGAGACCGGCAGACGATCCATGAAGACCCGACGCCCGAAACGCCGCTTGCCGCAAGGTCATGGACGGGATAGCGTGCCTCCTACGCACATCCCGAACCGGCCGGCATGGAGCAACCGCGTGTACGCGATCTGCTTCGACCTCGATACCGAGACGCTTAAGAACCAGTACCACAACGCATCCTGGCAGAATGGCTACCAGGACATCGCCCGGGTGCTAGAGCGCCACGGCTTCGACCGGCAGCAGGGCAGCGTGTATTTCGGCAACGACCAGGTCGACCCGGTGCGCTGCGTCCTGGCGATCCAGGACGTGGCGCGGGAATGCCCCTGGTTCCGGGCGGCGGTGGTCGATGTCCGCATGCTGCGGATCGAGGAGAACAACGACCTGCTACCGGCGCTCCAGCCGCCCGCCTGAGGCCCCGCCCGCCCCCAGTGTTGCACCCGCTCTACAGCGCACGGGCCGCCCTCTCGACTAGGAGGGGAGGGCGGCGCCCTCCGGCGCCGCCTTCCGGATTGGCCGCCATGCCGCGCGCGACGTCGCCCACCCCCGATCCCGCCGTCGACGCGGCGGCGCTGCTGCGCCGCCTCGCCTTCTTCGGCCTGACGGTGGTGATCCCGGTCACCGCCCTGGTGTCGCGGCGCAGCGTCGTGATCCTGGCGCCGATCGGCATCGCGCTCCTGATCATCGCGGCCCTCCTCGACGGGGCCCAGCGTCCCCTCGGGGCGGGGCTGACGCGCCTCGGCGGCGCGCGCGCGATCCTGGCCGGCGCGCTGCTGCTCGGCTGGTGCGCCCTGTCGCTGGTCTGGACGCCGTTCCCGGGCCCGGCGAGCGAGCGCCTGCTCAACCTCGCGGCCACGGTGGGATTGACCGTGGCGGGCTATCTCGCGCTGCCCGACCGGATGCGCTCGGCCAACCTCTACCTCCTGCCCCTCGGGGTCGGGGCGGCGGCGATCGGGGCGGTGCTGCTCGGGCTGTTCAGCGGCGCCGCGTTGCGGGGGGGCTTCGAGGACGACAGCGCGCTCGAGCGCGCCGCGATGCTGCTCGCCCTGCTGGTCTGGCCGGCCGCCGCCTGGCTGCGCTCGCGCCGCCGCGACATGGAGGCGCTCGGCCTCGCGGTGGTGGTGGCGCTGGCGCTGGTGCTCGCCCCCGGGCCGGTGCCGCTCCTGGCGCTGGCCTTCGGGGCCGCCGCCTTCGCGCTCTCGGCCTGGCGCCAGGGCCTCGGCGTGCGGGTCACCGCCGGCGTCGCGGCGGGCCTCGTCGCCCTGGCGCCGCTCCTGCCCTTCCTCCTGCGGCCGCTCCTGTCCCCGGTCCTGGGACCGCTCCACCCCACAATCCTGTCCCTGAAGGCCTGGCAGCGGGTGGTGACGGGCGAGCCCCTGCGCCTCATCACCGGCCACGGCCTCGAGACGGCGCTCCGCGGCAAGGTCATCGGCATGCTGCCGGTCAATGCCCCGGCCTCGCTGCTGTTCGAGATCTGGTACGAGCTCGGCATCGTCGGCGCCGTCGCGGCCGCCTTCGTGCTGTGGAGCGGCATCCGCCATTCCGGCCGCGAGCACCCGGTCCTGACCCCCGGCGCCATGGCGACCGCCGCCACCGCCTTCGCCTCCGCCTGCCTCGGCATCGGCACCACCGCGAGCTGGTGGTTCACCAGCGTGACCGTGGTGGTGCTGGTCTTCATCGCGGCGGAGCGGGGCCAGTTCCGCACCAGCCGCCCGAAGGCGAGCGCCCTGCCGCCGCGCAGCGCGGCATAGCCTCGGACACGATCGCCGCGCGATGCGCGGCGTGGCGTGGCGTTTCAGAACGTCGCCGCGCAGCGCGGCGTCGAGCCCGGCATGGTCGTCGCGCAAGGTGGCGCGACCTCCGCCATCCGGCTGTCCAGCCAGGCGCGGGCCTGGTCGAGGGTCGGGAAGATGGGCGGGCGCGGCCCGCCGGCGACGTACCCGAACCCGGCCTCGAGATACCAGTGCCGGCCGACGCCCAGTTCCCCGTGCAGTTCCGGGTCGAGCTGGGTCAGGACGCCGATCAGGCGACCGTCGCGGTAGGCCAGGCGTCCCTCGGTGTCGGCGCTGCCGGTGTCGACCCGGACCGGGTCGAGAGTGATGCGGGCTGACATTTTTGATTCGATTCGTGGATGAACTTGCCGGAATTTGCAACCGCAGATACATAAACTGTGCGACATCGGCAACGGGTTCACGGTTAACCTGTCATCGACCATAAGGACTAGGCACATCGCGTCGACCGGTGCGGCCTCGAGGATGATCCGGCCCCGTCCGGACGTCACTCCTCGGCCGCCGCCTCGATCGCCGCCATGTCGGCGTCGGAGAGGCCGACATGGTGGCCGATCTCGTGAACCAGCACGTGGGCGACGAGGTGGCCCAGCGTCTCGTCATGCTCGGCCCAGTAATCGAGGAGGGGCCGGCGGTAGAGCCAGACCATGTTGGGAAACTGACCCGTCGCGAGGTTCACCGCGCCCCCGCCCTGCGCCAGGCCGGTGCCGCGAAACAGGCCGAGGAGGTCGAACTCGGTCTCGCAGCCCATCTCGTCGAGGGTCTCCTCGTCCGGAAACTCCTCGACGCGGATCACCACGCCCTCGCACAGGGCGCGGAATTCCTCCGGCAGCCGCGCGAAGGCCGCCTCCGCCAAGGCCTCGAAGGCGGCGAGGTCGGGGGCCCGTTGCGCGCTCCAGTCGATCTCGGCCATCTCGGTTCCCGGTTCGGTCGTCACCACAGGTGGAGTTGCCGGCCGAGCAGCCAGGCCAGGACGGCGAGCGCCGCGACGCCGAGGCCCCGGCCGATGCGCCTGCCCCAGACCTCGGCCGGGTCGTTCCCGTCTTCCTGCCGGCTCCGGTCTTGCCGGCTCTGATCCTGCCGATTGTCGCCGTGCCGGCGCTCGTCCGGCGGGCTCACGCCGCCACCGCCGGGGCGACCCTTTCGGTCAGGAAACCCGCCAGGTCGTTGGTGATGTGGTCGATGTGCGGGGCGCGCACCGCCTCCTGCTCGAAGCTCTCGCGGAACGGATCGATGGTGCGGGGCACCACCAGGACCGTCGCCATGCCGAGGTCGTGCGGGACGACGAGGTTCTTGGCGATGTCCTCGAACAGGGCCGAGCGGGTCGGGTCGACGCCGTGGCGGTCGAGGAACTTCTCGTAGGCCGTGCGCTCGGGCTTGGGCACGAAATCGGCCGCCGCGATGTCGAACACGTCCTCGAAATGGTCGAGGATGCCGAGCTTCTTCGCCACGTTCTCGGCGTGCCGGCGCGAGCCGTTGGTGAGGATCAGCTTGCGGCCGGGCAGGCCCTCGATCGCCTCGCCGAGCCCCGGATTGAGCGCGATGCTCGAATGGTCGATGTCGTGGGCGAAGTCGAGGAACTCGTAAGGATCGATCTTCCACTCGGCCATCAGGGCGCGCAAAGTCGTGCCGTAGCGGTGGTAGAAGTATTTCTGCAGCGCGCGGGCCGAGATGCCGTCGAGCCCGAACAGGTTCATCACGTAGAGGGTGATGCGCTCGTCGACCTGCGGCCACACCCGGGCGTCGTGGGGATAGAGCGTGTTGTCGAGGTCGAACACCCAGGTGTCGATCCCGGAGAAGCCGCGGGCCTTGGGCGCTGTGAGGTGGCTCTCGCCTGGCAGGAGCAAGGGACGTTCCGGCGACGGGGGCCCCACGGCCCCGGACGCCCAAGATAGGCGAGGCGGGCCGGAAGGGAAGATGAAAGAACGGCAAGACGTCCGGGCGGCCGCGTCAGCCGCCCGGACGTCGTTCCTTACGACCGGCGGATCAGGGTGCCGGCGCCGTAATCGGTGAACAGCTCGAGCAGCACCGCGTGCGGCACCTTGCCGTCGAGGATGACCACCGCCTCGACGCCCTGCTCCAGGGCGTAGATGCAGGTCTCGATCTTCGGGATCATGCCGGCCGTGATGGTCCCGTCGGCGATCAGCCGGCGGCAATCCTCGATCGACAGTTCCGGGATCAGGTTCTTGTTCTTGTCGAGCACGCCCGGCACGTCGGTCAGCAGCAGCAGGCGCTTGGCCCGCATCGCCCCCGCGATGGCCCCCGCGAAGGTGTCGGCGTTGACGTTGTAGGTCTGGCCGTCGCTGCCGACCGCCACGGGGGCGAGAACCGGGATCAGCTCGGCCTTGAGCACCGCGTCGAGGACCGTGCGGTCGACGTGCTCGGGCTCGCCGACGAGGCCGAGATCGATGTGGCGCTCGATGTGGGAATCGGGATCCATCACCGTGCGGGCCGCGCGGCGCGCCCGCACCATGTTGCCGTCCTTGCCGCACAGGCCGATCGCCTTGCCGCCCTCGGCCGAGATCCAGCCGACGATCTGCTTGTTGATCGATCCGGCCAGCACCATCTCGACCACCTCGACGGTGGCCTCGTCGGTGACCCGCAGGCCCTCGCGGAACTCCGACTTGATGCCGAGCCGGTCGAGCATGCGGCCGATCTGCGGCCCGCCGCCATGGACCACCACGGGCTTGAGGCCCGACTGCTCGAGCAGCACGATGTCCTCGGCGAAATCCTCCGCCGCCGCGCGGTCGCCCATGGCGTGGCCGCCATACTTGATGACGACGATCTCCTCGTCGTAGCGCTGCATGTGCGGCAGCGCCTGCACCAGCACCTCGGCCCGCACATGGACGTTGGGCAGTTGCACGTTCGGCGCTGTGTCCGCTCCGGAATCGCTCATCGCGGCGGATTTCCTCTGGCAAGGTCGGGCCGCGGCACGCGGCAGGGGAAAGGTTGGCCGCGGCACGCGGCTTGGGGACGGCGCGGGGTTCTACGCATCATCGCGCGGCCTGTCACACCGAAATCGCGCGAGGCGGTCTCCCGGCTGCGGCGGCCGCGGCCCCGCACGGGGCGGCCGGGTTCTGGCGCCGTCCCGCGACGGTTCGATGACGGCCGGCCGCCTCAACCCCCGGTTAACCATGATCCGATCATCGTGGCCGCGGTCCAACAGGGTTCTTGACCGATGCGCCCCGCCGATTCGCTCCTGCCGCGCCCCGCCCTCACCAGCCCCTCGCTCCTCGCCGCCACGGTCCACTCGCTCAGCGACCGCGCCGCCAGCCGCCAGGACCTCTGGCGCCTCCTCACCGACAGCTACACGGTCGACCTCGACGCCGTCGCGGCGGTGCTGCCGCGCCAGGAACCCGAGCCGGTCTGGCTGCCGGCGAAGCGCTGATCCCGGGAAGGGCCGTCAGCCCGCCGCCCGCAGCACGTCCCCGGCCCGCACCTCACCCCCCGCCATCACCTCGGCGTAGATGCCGCAATCGGCGTGGCCGAGGTGCTTCTGCAGCGCCTCCGGGATCGCGAGGTCGCGCTCTCCCGTCGCCGGATCGACGTTGGTGGCCGCGCAGCGCACGATGCGCTTCGTCACCTTCAGGCGCAGGCCCGCATCCGTGACGAGTTCGGCCCCGACGAGGTCGAGCTCGGCGAAGGCCGGCAGCCCGGTGACGTGGAGGTTGCCGCGAAAGCGCAGGGGGTCCACCGGCGCACCGACCATGTCCTCGACCGCCGCCACGCTCGCCAGGTTGATGAGCGACACGAAGCCGCTGCGCGAATCGGTGAAGCGGTAGCCCTCCGGCGCCGCGAGCACCTTCGGGGGGCCGCGCAGTTCCTTGGGCACGAAGCGGCGGAAGAACGCCTCGATGGCGAGGCGTCCCTCCGGCGTGGCGAGGTCGCCGCGGGCCACCTCGCGGTCGCCCTCGCGGATGGTCAGCACGCCGGTCGCGTCGTCGTAGGCCGTGCGCAGGCGCGCCAGGGCCTCGTTGCGCATCAGCATCAGGTACTTGATCTTGGGCTGATGCGCCGGGGCGGCGGGGTCGAAGCCGCTCGGGCCGTTCTCGACCGCGAACAGCCGGTCGCCCGGGAAGTAGGCGCCGGCACTCAGCGCCGCCGAGGCCAGGGGCTCGGGCGAGAGGCCCTTCACGGGGTAGCGGTGGAGGGCGGTGACGGTGAGGGCGGCTGTCGTCATGCCCCCGTGGGTAGCGGAATTCGCGGGCGCTGAGAATTGCGGTCCCGCTCCCCGCTGCCGAGCCCTGCCGCAAAGCCATCCGCCGGCCGCATGCCTCGCGCCCGCTAATCGCGTCGCCGGCCCCTTGTGTTACCGATATGTCACACCACATGGGGAGGGCCGGCGGCTTCCGGGAAGGGCCGGCGCCCGGCGCGCGACCGACGCGCGAGGGCGAACCCTACGGTCCCCCGACGCCTCCTCACAGGGCGGGCGGACCGGCCGAGGAGGAGCGAATTCATGAACTTCGAACAATACACCGAGCGGGCGCGGGGCTTCGTGCAGGCGGCCCAGGCGCTGGCCCTGCGCGAGGGCCATCCGCAGCTGGCGCCCGCCCATGTCCTGAAGGTGCTGCTCGACGATCCGGAGGGCCTGTGCGCGGGCCTGATCGACCGCGCCGGCGGCCAGTCGCGCGTGGCGCTGGCCCAGACCGAGGCGTGGCTCGCCAAGCAGCCGAAGGTGTCCGGGGGCGCGTCGCAGCCGCAGGCGACCCGCGAGCTGATGCGCCTGTTCGACACCGCCGAGAAGGCCGCCGAGAAGGCGGGCGATTCCTACGTCACGGTGGAGCGGCTGCTGCTCGCGCTCGCCGTCGAGAAGGATTCGGACGCGGGAAAGATCCTGGCGGCGGCGGGCGTCACCGCGGCCTCGCTCAACGGCGCCATCAATGCCCTGCGCAAGGGCCGCACCGCCGACAACGCAACGGCCGAGAACGCCTACGACGCCCTGAAGAAATACGCCCGCGACCTCACCGAGGCGGCCCGCGAGGGCAAGCTCGATCCGGTGATCGGCCGCGACGAGGAGATCCGCCGCACCATCCAGGTGCTGTCGCGGCGCACCAAGAACAACCCCGTCCTGATCGGCGAGCCCGGTGTCGGCAAGACCGCCATCGTCGAGGGGCTGGCCCTGCGCATCGTCAACGGCGACGTGCCGGAATCGCTTCGCGACAAGCAGCTGCTCGCCCTCGACATGGGCGCGCTGATCGCCGGCGCGAAGTATCGCGGCGAGTTCGAGGAGCGCCTGAAAGGGGTGCTCTCCGAGGTCACGGCCGCGGAAGGCCAGATCGTGCTGTTCATCGACGAGATGCACACGCTGGTCGGGGCCGGCAAGGCGGACGGGGCGATGGACGCCTCGAACCTCCTGAAGCCCGCGCTCGCCCGCGGCGAGCTGCACTGCGTCGGCGCGACCACCCTCGACGAGTACCGCAAGCACGTCGAGAAGGACGCGGCGCTGGCCCGGCGCTTCCAGCCGGTCTTCGTCTCGGAGCCGACCGTCGAGGACACGGTCTCGATCCTGCGCGGCATCAAGGAGAAGTACGAGCAGCACCACGGCGTGCGGATCCAGGACTCGGCCCTCGTCGCGGCCGCGACCCTGTCGAACCGCTACATCACCGACCGCTTCCTGCCCGACAAGGCGATCGACCTCGTCGACGAGGCGGCCTCGCGCCTGCGCATGCAGGTCGATTCGAAGCCGGAGGAGCTCGACAGCGTCGATCGCGAGATCGTGCGGCTGAAGATCGAGGCCGAGGCCCTGAAGAAGGAGACCGATTCCGCCTCCCGCGACCGCCTGGTGCGGCTGGAGAAGGAGCTCGGCGACCTCGAGGAGCAGTCGGCCGCGATCACCGCGCGCTGGAAGGCCGAGAAGGACAAGCTGGGCCGGGCCGCGGAGCTGAAGAAGAAGCTCGACGAGGCCAGGAACGAGCTCGCCGCGGCGCAGCGCCAGGGCCAGTACCAGCGGGCGGGCGAGCTCGCCTACGGCATCATCCCGGGGCTCGAGCGCGAGCTGTCCGAGATCGAGGCCAGGGGCGCGGACGGTTCGCGCGGCAACGGCGGAGGCATGATGGAGGAGGCGGTGACGCCGAGCCACATCGCCGGGGTCGTGTCGCGCTGGACCGGCGTGCCGGTCGACAAGATGCTGGAGGGCGAGCGCGAGAAGCTGCTCGGGATGGAGGCGGCTTTGGCCAAGCGCGTCGTCGGCCAGCACGAGGCGGTGGTGGCGGTGGCGACCGCCGTGCGGCGCGCCCGCGCCGGGCTGCAGGACCCGCACCGGCCGATCGGCTCGTTCATGTTCCTCGGCCCCACCGGCGTCGGCAAGACCGAGCTGACCAAGGCGCTGGCCGGCTTCCTGTTCGACGACGACACGGCGCTCGTGCGCATCGACATGTCCGAGTACATGGAGAAGCACGCGGTGGCCCGCCTGATCGGCGCGCCTCCGGGCTATGTCGGCTACGAGGAGGGCGGGGCGCTGACCGAGGCCGTGCGGCGCCGGCCCTACCAGGTCGTGCTGTTCGACGAGGTCGAGAAGGCGCATCCGGACGTGTTCAACGTCCTGCTCCAGGTCCTCGACGACGGGCGGCTCACCGACGGGCAGGGGCGGACGGTCGACTTCCGCAACACGCTCATCGTCATGACGTCGAATCTCGGCTCCGAGTACCTGGTCGCCCAGCCGGAGGGCCAGGATACGGATGCGGTGCGCGACGACGTGATGAACGTGGTCCGCGCGCACTTCCGGCCGGAGTTCCTGAACCGGGTCGACGAGATCATCCTGTTCCACCGCCTGCAGCGGCAGGAGATGGGGGCGATCGTCGACATCCAGCTCGGGCGTCTCGCCCGGCTGCTCGAGGACCGCAAGATCACCCTCGAGGTCGAGCCCGACGCCCGCGCCTGGCTCGCCCAGAAGGGCTACGACTCGGCCTATGGCGCGCGCCCGTTGAAGCGCGTGATCCAGAAGGCGGTGCAGGACCCGCTCGCCGAGCAGATCCTGGCCGGCCGGGTCCATGACGGCGAGACCGTGCCGGTGCGCCTCGGCCCCGCCGGCCTGTTCATCGGCGACCAGGCGGTGGCGCCGGACGAGCGCCGGCCGGCGAACGCCCTGCTGAACTGACGCCGCCGCGCGGCTTCCAGGGGCCCGCCTCCAATCCGGAGGCGGGCCCTTTTTTCGTCTCAGCAGCCGAGTTGTCGCGCCAGGTCGGCGAGGTCGGAGGCGGCGTGATCCACCGGCACCAGAGGCGCCGTCTCGCCGGTGCCCGGCCCGCTCTCGTCGGGCCGGGCGACATGGGCGGTGGCAAGCCCGCAGGCGGCGGCCGCCGCGAGGTCGGAGGAATGGGCCGCCACCATCATCACCTCGCTCGGCTGCAGCCGCAGCGCCTCGACGGCGCGGAGGTAGACGGCGGGCTTGGGCTTGTAGTCCTGGGCGAACTCGGCGCCGAGCACCGCGTCCCAGGGCAGGCGGTTGCGGCGGGCATGCGCGATGGCGAGCCGCACATGGGCGTTGGAGCAGGGCGCCAGCAGGTATCTCTCCCGCAGCCGCGCGAGCGCGTCGGGCACCTCGGGCCAGGCGTCGAGCCGGTGCCAGGCGAGGACGAGCTCCTGCCGCACGCCCGGCGGCACCGCCTCGGCGAGGGTGAGGCCGGCGAGCACGCCCTCCAGGCTCTCGGCATGCAGGGTGTCGAGGTCGGCATACGCGCGGGCGCCCTGGCGGATCGGCTCCATGCCGGGCTGGTAGCGGTCGCGCCAGGCCTGCGCGAAGGCGCCGCCGTCGAGGTCGGGCCGGAACGGCGCCAGGAGGCGCGAGGCCTCCCGGGCGACGCCGCCATGCCAGTCGAGCAGGGTGCCGAAGACGTCGAAGATGAGGGCCTGGATCGCCATGTGGGCCGCCTCCCGGGTTGGACTTGTGCTGCCCCGGTTATCGGCCCGGCCGCATGCGCTTCAAGCCCGCCTCCGGCGATCCTTCACCATCGGGTGAGCGGGTCCGTCCCCGGGCCAGGAACGAACGGAATTTCATACTCTGTTAACGATGGCGTCAGAGCATGCCGGGCATGTCGAGTCTCCGCAAATCACCGCCCCTGTCCGAGCAGGACGCCGCACCGCGGAACACCATCCTGCGTCAGCAGATAGAAATCCTGCGGCAAACGACGCGCTCCCGCCCGACCCTGATCGAAGAATGGGCACAGGATGTGCAGCGCGATGATTCGGCTGAGCGGGCTGTGCAGCGGCTGACACAGTTGAAGGCCAGCGGCAAGATGTGAGGATGGTCTTTCGCGGGCGGGCGCGGGCGCCGTTACGACGGCGATGAACGTCCCTCGGCCTCCCGCGCGAGAGCCGGATGCCGAATCAGTGCCGCTCGTGGAGCCCGATGGACCGTCAGAGAGCTGACATTTCCTTGCGGTGTTCAGTTCGATACTCGACGAGAACCGCGCAGGGCATCCGCCCTGGCGACGGAGAACCGCGAACGCGCGCCTGTTCTCCAACCCTCTGCGTCATCTCGGGGCTCACCGGAGGTGAGAACCCGGGATGAAGCGGTGGGCACGCCCCCATCGAGGGGGCATGGCGCCTCAGCGCCGGCGCACGAAGCCCACGATGTCCTTCACCGCCGCGATGTTCGGGGCGGCGATCGCCTCGGCCCGGGCGGCGCCCTCGGCCAGCACCGCATCGATGTGGCCCGGATCGGCGACGAGGCGCTTCATCTCGGCGCCGATCGGCCCGAGCTTGGCGACCGCGAGATCGACGAGCGCCCCCTTGAAGGCCGAGAACTGGGCGCCGCCATACTCGCGCAGCACGTCCTCGCGGCTCGCGTCGTTGAGCGCCGCGAAGATGCCCACGAGGTTGTCGGCCTCCGGCCGCTTCTCGAGGCCGGCGGTCTCGGAGGGCAGGGGCTCGGCGTCGGTCTTGGCCTTGCGCACCTTCTGGGCGATGGCGTCCGGATCGTCCGTCAGGTTGATCCGCGAGTAGTCGGACGGGTCCGACTTCGACATCTTCTTGGTGCCGTCGCGCAAGGACATCACCCGGGCGGCGGGCCCGCCGATCAGCGGCTCGGTGAGGGGGAAGAACGCCTCGCCGTGGCCGTGCTCCGCAATTGCGCCAGCAAAGTCGTTGTTGAACTTCTGGGCGATGTCGCGGGTCAGCTCGAGATGCTGCTTCTGGTCCTCGCCGACCGGGACGTGGGTGGCCCGGTAGGCCAGGATGTCGGCCGCCATCAGCACCGGATAGTCGTAGAGGCCGATGCTGGCGTTCTCGCGGTCCTTGCCGGCCTTCTCCTTGAACTGCGTCATGCGGTTGAGCCAGCCGAGGCGGGCGACGCAGTTGAAGATCCAGGCGAGTTCCGCGTGCTGCGGCACCTGGCTCTGGTTGAACACCACCGAGCGGGCCGGGTCGATGCCGGCGGCCAGGAAGGCGGCCGTGACCTCGCGGATCTGGCGCGTCAGTTCGCCCGGGTCCTGCCAGACCGTGATCGCGTGCAGGTCGACGACGCAGTACAGGCACTCGTATTGGGCCTGCATGGCGACGAAGCGCTTGATCGCGCCGAGATAGTTGCCGAGGTGCAGGTTTCCGGTCGGCTGGACGCCGGAGAAGACCAGTTCCTTGAACGCGGGCATCGTCGTGTCGTCGTCCCCTGCCGAGGGCGCGTAACGGTCCCGCGGGCGCGGCGTTCTGGACCGTTCCGGAGGGGGGGTCAAGCGCGGGAATTCAGGGGTGGAGCGCGGCGGTTTCCCACGGGGCGCGGGCGCCCTCCCTCGCCTGTCCGGTGGGGCAGAGATCGAGCAACGCGCAGCGCCCGCAGGCCGGGTTGCGGTGGAAGCAGCAGCGCTGGCCGTGCAGCATCAGCACCTCGTGATTGTCGTAGAGGGCCTGCGCGTCCCAGTCCGCCGGCAGTTGCGCGCGAAGAATGGCGTGGGCGGGCCCGACATCGACCTTGGGGCCGATCAGCCCGGTGCGCTGGGCGACGCGATGATGGTGGCTGTCGACCGGGAGCGCCGGCATCCGGAGTGTGCTGAACGACAGGACCGCCGCGCTGGTCTTCGGCCCGATGCCGGGAATCGCCTCGAGCCAGGCCCGCGCCTCCGGCACCGGGAGGTCGCGCAGGAAGCCGAGATCGAGGCTGCCGGCCCGCTCCTGCACGGCGCGCAGCACCGCCTGGATCCGCGGCGCCTTCAGCTCCGGCCAGGTCACCCCTGAGATCAGCGCCTGGACCTCCTCGGTCGGCGCCGCGATCAGCGAGTCCCAGTCGTTGAAGCGCGCCCGCAGGGCCTTGAAGGCCCGGCCCGACTCCGCGTTCCTGGTGCGGTGGGACAGGAGCGAGGAGATCAGCTCGCTCACCGGGTCGAGGTCGTGGAAGTACGGGATCGGGCAGTGATAGACCCCGCACAGGCGGCGGTGGATGGCGAGCGCCTTCTCGGCGAGATCTTGGTGCACGGGGCTCATGACGGAGGCAATCGCCGAAGTCCCGCGGACGTTCCGGCTGCGGCACCGCGTCCCCTGTGGCCTATGCTTGCCCCGACTTGGTCTCGTCCGTCTTGCGCTCGTGGCGCAGGAGCAGCGGCGTCTGGGCCAGCGCGAAGGCGATGGTGAGCGGCATGATGCCGAACACCTTGAAGCTCACCCAGAAATCCGTGGTCTGGGTGCGCCACACCACCTCGTTCAGCGCCGCCAGCACGAAGAAGAACAGCCCCCACCGGAAGGTGAGCTTGCGCCAGCCCTCCTGGGTCAGGTCGAACACGCTGTCGAGCACCAGCGCCAGCAGCGGCCGGCCGAAGGCGAGGCCGCCGAGCAGCACCGCCCCGAACAGGCTGTTCACGATGGTGGGCTTGAGCTTGATGAACAATTCGTCCTGCAGGAGCAGGGTGAGGCCGCCGAACACCACCACGACGACGCCGGAGACGAGCGGCATGATCGGCAGCCGCCGCACCCAGACGTAGTGCACCGCCAGCGCCGCCAGGGTCGCGGCGATGAACAGCCCGGTCGCCACGAACAGGCGCTGGTCGGCGGCGAAGCCGAATTTGTCGGAGTAGGCGTTGCCCAGGAAGAACACCCCGAGCGGCCCGAGTTCCAGGGCGAGCTTGGCGAGGGGCGGCAGGTGGGTCTGCGGCGGGACGGCTTCGATCTGCATGGGGCGGGGGCGACGCTCCTCTCGACGCGCGGGCTCGCGGCTCTCTCGCCGCAAGGTGGCGCCCCGGGGCGCCTCGCGCAACGGGACGCGAGGCCATAGACTGGCGCGCCCGATTCATCCACCCCGGAGCGGACCCGGATGGCCATCGCGATCGACAACCCGGAGGCCGAGGCCCTGCTCGCCGAGATCGAGGCCTGGACCGGCCGGGAGGCCCCCGACCTGCTGGTCGAGGTCCTGCGCCGGGAGCGGGACCGGCTGGAGGCGGAGCGGGACCGGAGGGTGACGGAAGCCCTCGAGGACATGCGTTGGCTGCAGGAGCGCTGGCGCGCCGGCGGCGACCTGCGCTCCATCGATGAGATCATCCCGTACGACGAGAACGGCCTACCCGTATGATCGTCGTCGATACCTCGGCTTTCATGGCGATCGTGCAGGACGAGCCGGAAGCTGTTGCGTTCATGAGCCGCATCGCGCTGGCGGACCGAGTCGTGATGTCGGCGGGCAATTACCTCGAATGCGCGATGCTGGCCCGGATGCGTCTCAGCCGGCCGATGGACCTCGACGAGTGGTTGGCGCGCCGCGGCATCGCGGTCATGCCCGTCGACCACGCCCAGGCCCGCCTCGCCGCCGAGGCCTTCGTCCGGTTCGGGAAGGGACGGCACCCGGCCGGCCTGAACTACGGCGACTGCTTCGCCTACGCCCTGGCGCGGTCGCTCGACGCGGCCCTGCTGTTCAAGGGCCGGGATTTTTCCCGGACGGACGTCGCCCCGGCCAACTGACGGTCTCCCGTCACCCCTTGTCGAGGCCCGCGATCGCCCGGGCGAAGTCGCGGGCCGCGAAAGGCTCGAGGTCGTCGACGCCCTCGCCGACGCCGATGAAATGGACCGGCAGGCCGAACTTGGCGGCGAGCGCCACCAGGATGCCGCCCCGCGCGGTGCCGTCGAGCTTGGTCATGACGAGGCCGGTGACGCCGGCGGCCTTCTGGAAGATCTCGACCTGGCTCAGCGCGTTCTGGCCCACCGTGGCGTCGAGGACGAGGAGCACCGCGTGGGGCGCCGCCTCGTCGAGCTTGCGGATCACCCGGATCACCTTCTCGAGCTCGGCCATCAGCCCGGCCTTGTTCTGGAGGCGGCCGGCGGTGTCGATCATCAGGATGTCGGAGCCGGCGTCGCGGGCGGCCTGGAGCGCGTCGAAGGCGAGGCCGGCGGCGTCCGACCCTTGCGCGCGCGCCACCACCGGCGCGCCGGTGCGCTCGCCCCAGACCTTCAGCTGCTCGATCGCCGCGGCCCGGAAGGTATCGCCGGCGGCCAGCATCACGCTGTGCCCCTGCGCCCGGAATTTCTGGGTCAGCTTGCCGATCGTCGTGGTCTTGCCGGCGCCGTTGACGCCGATCATCAGGATCACGAAGGGCTTCTTCGTCGTGTCGACGACGAGGGGCTCGGCGACCGGATCGAGGGCGCGCTCGACCTCCGCGGCGAGGATCGCCCGGACCTCGTCGGGGGCGATGCCCTTCTCGTAGCGGCCCTTGCCGACGGCTTCCGCGATCCGGGTCGCGGTCTCGAGGCCGAAATCGGCCTGGATCAGCGCGTCCTCCAGCTCCTCCAGGGTGTCGGCGTCGAGCTTGCGCTTGGTGAACAGCCCGGTGACCCGGTCGGAGAGGGCCGAGGAGGTGCGCCTGAGGCCGCCGGTCAGCCGGCTCCACCAGCCGCGCTTCTCCGCCGGCGCCTCGGGCTCGGCCGGGGGCTGGTAGATCACGAGCGGAGACGCCTCCGCCGCCTCGGGAGCTTCGGCCTCCGCCGTCTCGGGCTCGGGCGCCGCCGGCACCTGGCCTTCCGGCTGCATGCCCTCGACCGGCTCCAGGTCCGCCCCGGCAAGTTCCTCGGGCAGGTCCTGCTCCGGCTCCGTCTCGGGCGAGGCTTCGGTCACCGTCGGCGGGGCCGGCAGCACCTCGTCGGCGGCGGTGGCGAAGTCGGGCACGCCCTCCGAGAGGGTGCCGGTCGGCTCCGTCGGCATCGTCTCGGCGGGATCGGGGCCAGGTGCCGGCGTCTCGGCCGGCGTCTCCTTCCGGCCGAACAGTCGGCCGAGCCAGCCCGGCTGTTTCGTCTCACTCATCCGCACTTGCTCCAGACCCTTCGGACGATCTAGGGCGGCCTGCCCTTACTTTCGCCCGCCTCCCACCGCCGCTGCGACAGGCTCATGATCGTTGACGACATACTCGCGCGGCTCCTCTACCGCGATGCCCTCGTGCTCGTCATCGACAAGCCGGCGGGATTGCCGGTGCATCCGGGACCGAAGGGCGGCGAGACCCTGACCCAGCACCTCGACGCCCTGCGCTTCGGCCTGCCGCGCCGGCCGGAAGCCGCCCACCGCCTCGACCGCGACACCTCCGGCTGCCTGGCGCTCGGGCGCCACGCCAAGGCGCTCGCCCGGCTGAACGCCCTGTTCGCGAAAGGGCAGGCGGAGAAGACCTACTGGGCGCTGGTGGAGGGCGGGCCGGCGGAGGAGGAGGGCCAGATCGACTTAGCCCTGGCGCGCCGCTCCGACGACCCGCGCAGCTGGTGGATGAAGACCGACCCCGCCGGCGACCCGTCGCTCACCCGCTGGCGCGTGATGGGGCGCGATCCGGCGGGCGGGCGGACCTGGCTGGCGCTGACCCCGGTGACCGGCCGCACCCACCAGCTCCGGGTGCACTGCGCCGCGATGGGCTGGCCGATCCTCGGCGACACGGTCTACGGCACCGCCCCGCGCCAGGGCGGGCCGGGGCTGCAGCTCCACGCCCGGGCGCTCGCCCTGCCGCTCTACCCGAAGAAGCCGGCAATCGCCGTGGAGGCGCCGGCGCCGGAGCATATGCGGGAGGGGCTGCGGGCGTGCGGGATGGGTGCCCAAGCCTGATCAGGCATCGAGGCAGGGCACACGAAAGTGGATTTGCGTGTGGCGATGACCTTCCCACCCGCAAACCTCATCCTGAGGTGCCCATAAGTGGGCCTCGAAGGAGGGCTCCAGAAGGCTCCGCGATCCCTGGAGCCCTCCTTCGAGGCTCGTTTCACTCGCGATCTTCGATCGCCGGCACCTCAGGATGAGGTCGCGAGTGGGAGAGGAGCAGAACGACCGCGGCGAGGCCTGGAGAGGCAGACGATCTCTCACGCGGCCTGCAGCACCTGCCCGTCATGCCCGGCGATGCCAAGATCGACGAGCGCCCCGGCCTCCACCCCCTCCGGCAGCCGCACCGGCAGGAAACCTTCCGTCCGCCCGATGCCGCCGCGCTCAGCCAGCACCCGGCGGGTCTGCCCGACCTCGCGGTCGAGGCGGCGGGCGAGGGCGGCGGCACCGGCCTCGCGCAGGCGCGCCGCGCGGTCGCGGATCTCGGTCGGAGCGACCTGGGGCATCCGGGCGGCCGGCGTGCCGGGGCGGGGCGAGTAGGGGAAGACGTGGAGCTGGGCGAGGCCGCATGCCTCCACGAGGTCGAGGGAGCGGGCGAACTGCGCCTCGGTCTCGGTCGGGAAGCCGGCGATCAGGTCGGCGCCGAACACCGCGTCGGGGCGTAAACGCCGGACCGCGGCGCAGAACCGGATCGCGTCGTCGCGGCCGTGGCGGCGCTTCATCCGCTTGAGGATCAGGTCGTCGCCGGCCTGGAGCGAGAGGTGGAGATGCGGCATCAGCCGCGGTTCCTCGGCGAGCGCCGTGATCAGCTCCGGATCGGCCTCGACGGAATCGATCGAGGACAGGCGCAGGCGGTCGAGGTCCGGCACGGCGCGCAGGATCGCCCGCACCAGGCCGCCGAGGCTCGGCCCGCCGAGGTCGCGGCCATAGGCCGTGAGGTCGACGCCGGTGAGCACCACCTCGCGGGTGCCGTGCCCCACGAGGGCGCGGACCTGCGCCACGACCGTCTCGACCGGCACCGAGCGCGAGTTGCCGCGGCCGAACGGGATGACGCAGAAGGTGCAGCGGTGGTCGCATCCGTTCTGCACCGGCAGGAAGGCGCGGGTGCGGGCGCGCATCGGCGCCGGCTCCGGCAAGGGATCGGGGTCCGGCCGCATCACGTCGTCGATCCGGATCCGCCCGGTCGCGGAGTCGGTCCCACGATTCGCCCATGTCGCCGGATCGAGCTTGCGGCGGTTGCCGACGATCTCGGCCACCTCCGGCATGGCGGCATAGGCCTGCGTCTCGACCTGCGCGCCGCAGCCCGTCACCACCACCCGCGCCGCCGGGTTGGCCCGTACGGCGGCCCGGATCGCCTTGCGGGCCTGGCGGCCGGCCTCAACGGTGACCGCGCAGGTGTTGACGAGGACGAGACCGTCCCGGCCCGCTTCCTCCGCCTGCCGGCGCATCGCCTCCGATTCGGCGGCGTTGAGGCGGCAGCCGAAGCTCAGGACCTCCACGGCCATCAGGCCGCTCCCGCAGGAGCGGTGGTCGCGCCCTCGACGGGCGCCGCCGCGAACAGGGACGGCGCGAAGGTGCCCTCGTGTTCGAGCTCCGTCGGGCCGGTCATGCGGACGTGGTCGTCCGCGCCCCAGGCGATGCGCAGGTCGCCGCCCGGCAGGGTGACGGTGGCCTCGCGGCCGGTGAGGCGCAGGCGCGAGGCGGCCACCAGGGCGGCGCAGGCGGCGGTGCCGCAGGCGCGGGTGAGGCCGGCGCCGCGTTCCCAGACCCGCAGGCGGATGTGGGAGCGGTCGATCACCTGCGCGAGCGAGATGTTGGCCCGGTCCGGGAAGATCGGGTGGGATTCGAGCAGCGGGCCGATCCGGGCGAGGTCGTAGGCGTCAGGGTCGCGGTCGACGAAGAACACCGCGTGCGGGTTGCCCATGCTGACCGCGCCGGGCGAGTGCAGCACGGGATCGTCGATCGGCCCGATCTGCAACTCGATGCGGCGGGTGTCGGGGAAGGGCTCGGCGAGCGGGATCTCGTCCCACGCCAAGCGCGGCGCCCCCATGTCGACGGTGAAGTCCAGGTGCGAGACGCGGGTCACGTCGAGGAGGCCGGCCCTGGTCTCGAGGGTCAGGCGGTCGGCCTCCGCCGGGCGGGCCATGACGGGATCGTCGAGCATCGCCCAGGCGACGCAGCGGGTGCCGTTGCCGCAGGCGCCGGCCTCCGAGCCGTCGGTGTTGTAGATCCGCACATAGGCGTCGGTGCCCGGGGTGACGGGGTCGTGCAGCACCATCATCTGGTCGAAGCGGGAAGCCGGGTCGGCCGCGATGGCGCGGGCCTCGTCGGGCTGCACCCGCACGTCGCCGCCGCGCAGGTCCAGCACCACGATCTCGTTGCCGAGGCCGTTCATCTTCAGGAAGCGGCGATGGGCGAGGGGGGACACGCGGGGCCTCATGGGTGACGATACCGCCCAGATGGGGGGCGGGCGCTCTATGGACCAGAAGTTCGGCCGAGGCGAGCCGCGCGGGGTTTGTGGACCGGCCCCGGCGCTCACGCTCTCGCGATGGACCTGCAACGGCTTTGCGCTTGACGCGTTCGACCCGTCCGGCGATGCCGGCCCACGCTGTCCCCGCCCGGAGCGCTCCGCCCGTGATGAAGACCCGCCTCCCGACGATCGCGATCGGCCTCGCCGCGTCCCTGGCCTGCGGGACCCCGGTTCCGGCGCAGCAGCCCGCCCCGGCTCCCGCTCCTTCGCCCGCCGCGCCCCCGGCCGGCACGCCCTCGCCGGCGCAAACGACCCCGCTGCCGACCACCACGGCGCCGGGGCCCGGCCCGGGGACGAACCAGGCCCCGACCCCGCCCGCCCCCGAGAAGGCGCTGCCGCCCGCGACCCCGGTGCCGCCGACCGCCGGCCGGCCGCCGCTCGTCGCCAATCCGGGCGACCCGTCCGACGTCGACGAGGTGACCCTGCCGGCCAAGCCCACCGCGATCCTGGCCGGCAAGGCGACCTGGGACCAGGCGGTGCCGAACCTCAAGGACGCGATCGGCAAGGTCGAGACCGCGCTAGCAGGGGCCGGCGTCAAGGCGAACGGCAAGCCGCTCGCGGTCTTCACCCGCACCGACGACGACGGCTTCCAGTACGAGGTGATGGTGCCGGTGGAGACGGTCCCGAACCCGCGCCCGGCCGGCCTGCCCGACGACCTGCGCTTCGGGGCGACGCCGAGCGGCAAGGCCCTGCGCTTCACCCACAAGGGGCCCTACGAAGGCATCGACCAGACCTACGAGACGGTGACGGCCTATCTCGACGCCAAGGGCATCATCGTCCAGGACGCCTTCGTGGAGGAGTACCTGACGCCGCTCACCAGCCCGGCCGACGATGCGCTCGAGGTCAACATCTACGCGCTGCCCAAGTAACCGGCCCAAGTAACCGGCGGGCGCTACTGCATCGCCCGGACCCGGGCCAGGAAGGCGTCGTAATTCTCCGGCGTCAGGATGCCGACGAGCTTTTCGCGGATCCGCCCGTCGGGCCCGATCACGAAGGTCTCCGGCACGCCGTAGACCCCGAGGTCGATGCCGACCCGGCCGGCCTCGTCGGCGCCCACCGCCCGGAACGGATTGCCGTGGCGTCCGAGGAAGCGGCGGCCGTTCTCCGGCTGGTCCTTGTAGTCGATGCCGACGATGTTCACGCCGTCGCGGGAGAGCCGCACCAGCATCGGGTGCTCGACCTGGCAGGGCGCGCACCACGAGGCCCAGACGTTCAGCACCGTGACCTTGCCCTTGAAGTCCGCCGCCGCGAGGCCCGGCACCGCGGCGCCGTCGCTCGTCAGGCCCGGCACGGGCGGCAGGGTGAAGTCCGGCACCTGGCGGCCGATCAGCGCCGAGGGCACGGCGGAGGGGTCGTAGCCGGTGGTGAGCAGCTTGCCGAGGAAGATGCCGGCGAGGCCTGCGAAAGCCAGGAGCGGCAGGAGGAACAGCAGCCGGCCGCGGCGCGGCGGCTCCTCGCTCTCCTCGACCGGGTGCACGGGGGCCTCGCTCACCGGCGGCCCCGGAGGTCTTGTCCCCGAAGGTCTTGCCTCTGCGGCTCCTCCTGGAGGCGGGCCAGCGCCCGCTCCTGCGCCCGCCGGTCGAGGATCGCGTGGGCGACGAGCGCACCGATCACCAGGGCGGTGAAGCCGTAGGCGCCGAGGATGTACGCGGCGTGGGGTCCGAGATCCATGTCAGGCGGCCTGCGGGGCCAGCAGGGCGGCGTCGAGCCGCTCGGCCTCGAGGATCGTCAGGGTGCGCACGCGCCGGCGCAGGATCTCGGTGCGCATCGCCTGCAGGTGCAGCGCGATGCCGAGCACCGAGGCGGCGGCGATCATGACGAGCAGGGGGTAGAGCATGGTCGGGTGGATGGTCGGCCCGCCCATCCGGAGGATCGAGGCCGGCTGGTGCAGGGTCGACCACCAGTTCACCGAGAACTTGATGATCGGCAGGTTGACGGCGCCGACGAGGGTCAGGATCGCCACCGCCCGGGCGGCCCGGTTCGGGTCCTCGATGGTCCGCCACAGGGCGAGCAGCCCGCAATAGATCAGGAACAGCACCAGCATCGAGGTCAGGCGCGCGTCCCAGACCCAGTAGGTGCCCCACATCGGCTTGCCCCAGAGCGAGCCGGTGACGAGGCAGACCAGCGTGAAGGCGGCGCCGATCGGGGCGGCGGCGCGCTGCGCCACATCGGCGAGCGGATGGCGCCAGATCAGGGTGCCGAGGGCCGAGACCGCCATGGCGCCGTAGAAGAACACCGCCATCCAGGCCGCCGGCACGTGGATGAACATGATCCGCACCGTCTCGCCCTGCTGGTAGTCGGGCGGGGCGACGAACCAGGTCAGGTACTGGCCGACCGCGAGCAGCACGAGGGCGAGCCCCGCCACCCAGGGCAGGAGCGCCCCGGACCAGCGCATGAAGTGGCCGGGCTGCGCCAGCCGCGTGAGACGACCCATCGACCTGGCCTCCACCGACTTGGCTTTCGACGCCTCGGCATCCATCGACATCGCCGCCGGTGTAGCGCGCGGGCGCCCGCACGGGCAATGCGGACGAACGGCGCAGAACGGCGCAGACGGGTGTGGCAAAGGGGCGTGGATCATCCGGAACGAAGCGTGGCGGTGCCGGTTACCCTCGCGACTTCTCGCAGAGCCCGGAGCGCTCCCGCCATGTTGAAATGGGCGATCATCTTCTTCGTGATCTCGCTGGTGGCCGGCGCGCTCGGCTTCACCAACGTGGCGTCGGGTGCCCGCGGCATCGCGCGGCTGCTGTTCGGGCTGTTCCTGGTGATCGCGGTGGTGATCGTGATCGCGGCGGTGCTGCTCGGGCAGGCGGTGTTCTAGGACGGTCCTGCGCTCCCCCGGGCTGCGCAGGCGCCCGGGAGAGGGTGGCGATGGCGTTCGAGATCCGGCCGGCGACGGCGGACGATGCGGCGGAGATCAGCCACGTCGTCCTCTCGGCGTTGCACGAGAGCAATGCCGCCGATTACAGCCCGGAGATCATCGCGCGGGTCGCCCGGAGCTTCACGCCGGAGCGGGTCGCCGCGCAGATCGCCACGCGACAGGTCTTCGTCGCGGTGGAAGCGGGACGCATCGTCGGTACGGCGAGCCGCGACGGCGCCGTCGTGCGTGCCGTCTTCATTGCTCCCGACGCGCAGCGGCGGGGCATCGGCCGGGCCCTGATGGCCGACATCGAGCGGGCGGCCCGTGCGGCAGGCGTCGCGAAGCTGACCTTGCAGTCGTCGCTGACCGCCGTGCACTTCTACGGCAGGCTCGGGTTCCAGGTGCTCACGGAGCTACGGCACGGCGACGAGCGGACGATCGTCATGCAACGGCGGCTGGCGTGAGCGGCGGCACCGGCCCTTCATCCTCCAAGCCGTATCCCCCCAAGCCGTCCGGGATCGCGGTCGCGGAGCAACGGGTCGGGCCGCGGGCCCTTGATCCAGGCCAGGCGGCCGCTCATCACGGCCGGAACCGTCCCGCGCCCGTCTAACCGTTAGACGGTCGAGGCATTCGGCCTCATCAATAATTCTGTCGATTCTATTTAACTCCCCTGCGGTATCGCGATCGTGCGTTCGCCTCGATCAGTGCAGCCGGCAGGAAGCAAAAGATGCCCGTTTCTATAAGAGTGGCGTTGGCTGGACTTCTCTCGCTGTTAGTGCTCGTGATCGGGCTTCAGGGCGGCCTGACCCTCATGAAGCTCGAGGCGATCCGCGGGAATGCCGGGGACAGCGCGAGCCGGCTCATCCCTGCCATACGGCTCATCAGCGAGCTGGGATCCGCCGTCGACAAGTCGCGGGTCCGGCAGTATCGGCTGGCGGCCGCGACGCAGGGCGCGCAGCAGCTGGTCGAGCACCGCAAGATGTATCTGTCGGTGGTCGAGAAGGTCGCCGCCCTGCGCGCCCGCTACGAGCCCATGATCTCGTCGTCCGAGGAGCGCACGCTCTACGAGCAGTTCTCGCGCGCCTGGGCGCGCTACGAGGAGATCGGCCGTCGGGCCGTGACGCTCATGGAGGCCGACCGGTCGAAGGAAGCGCTGGCGGAGATCGTCTCGCCGGAGATGCTCAAGCTCTCCGGGGAATTGGGTGACGCGATCGCGCAGGCCATCGCCCTGAACGGTCGCCGGGCGCAGGGCGCAGCGGACGCGACGCTGGACAGCGCAGGAACCGCAACCGTGGCGACCTGGGTCGCGCTGGCGACGGCGCTCGTCGTGGCCTTGGGCGCGATGCTGTTCAGCCAGGTCAGGATCTCCCGTCCGATCGCCCGCATGACGGCCGCGATGGCGGCCCTCGCCGCCGGAGACATGACGGTTGCGGTTCCGGGAGCCGGTCGCCGCGACGAGATCGGTGCGATGGCCGACGCCGTGCAGGTCTTCAAGGACAATCTGGGCCAAACCCGCCGGCTCGAGGAGGAGACGGCACTGGCCCGCGCCTCCGCCGAGGACCAGCGCAGGGCCGGCATGCGCCAGATGGCGGATCGCTTCGAGCAGGTGGTGGGCGGCGTCGTCGGGACGGTGTCCGCCTCGGCGACCGAGCTGCAGGCGACCGCCCGGACGATGAGCGCCAACGCCGGAGAGACCGCCAGCCAATCCACCGCCGTGGCCGCGGCCGCGGCGGAGGCTTCGGCCAATGTCGGCACGGTCGCCACCGCCGCGGAGGAGCTCGGCGTCTCCGTCCAGGAGATCGGGCGCCGGGTGTCGGGCTCGGCGGACCTCGCCCAGCGTGCGGCGGCCGAAGCCGATGCGACGGCCGCCCTCGTGCAGGAGTTGAACGGCGCCGTGGCCAAGGTCAGCGACGTCGTCGGCCTGATCGCGAGCATTGCCAGCCAGACCAACCTCCTGGCCCTGAACGCGACGATCGAGGCGGCCCGGGCGGGTGAGGCGGGACGCGGCTTCGCGGTCGTGGCCCAGGAGGTGAAGGCGCTCGCCACCCAGACCGCCAGGGCAACAGAGGAGATCACCGGGCAGATCGGCCGGATCCAGGGCGCCACGGACCAGGCGGTCGGCGCCATCGGGGCGATCACCGGACGGATCGGCGAGATCAGCGCCGTCGCCATTTCCATCGCGGCGGGGGTCGAGGAGCAGGCGGCTGCGACCCGCGAGATCGCCCGCAACGTGTCGCAGGCCTCCTCCGGCACCCGCGACGTGACCCACACCATCGCGGGGGTCGCGCGTGCCTCGGGCGAGACCGGCGCGGCGGCGAACCAGGTGCTCGCGTCGGCCTCCGCGCTGTCGCGCCAGTCGGAGCACCTCACCGCGGAGGTCGCGCGCTTCCTCGCCACGGTGCGGGCGGCCTGAGCCGTCGCCCCGGGGCCCTCCGGTGGGGGACCTACTCCCCCCACCGCAGCGCCGCCGCCGCGGCGAGCGTCCCCACCACCCCCGCCGCGAGGCTGAGCGCCCCCAGGATCGCCAGCGGCGTCGTGAACGGCACGGTTCCGCCGAGCGCCGCCTCCGCCGCCGAGACGCCGAAGATCAGGGTCGGCACCATCAGGGGCAGCACCACCACGGCGAGGATCAGGCCGCCGCGGCGGATCGAGGCGGTGAGCGCCGCGCCGACGGCACCGATGAAGGTCAGCGCCGGGGTGCCGACGAGGAGCGTCAGGCTGGTCGCAGCCATGCCGGCGGGACTCAGGGCGACGAGGAGCCCGAAGAGCGGGGTGGCCAGCGCCAGCGGCAGGCCGGTGGTGAGCCAGTGCGCCGTGACCTTGGCGAGGACCAGGAGCTCGAGCGGGGCGGGGGCGCCAGAGAGGAGGTCGAGGGAGCCGTCCTCCTCGTCGGCCTGAAAGAGGCGGTCGAGGCCGATGAGCGTCGCCAGCACCGCGGCGATCCACAGGATGCCGGGGCCGATCCGGGCCAGCAGGTTGAGGTCGGGCCCGAGGCCGAACGGCACCAGGGCGACGATCATCAGGAAGAACACCAGGGACAAGGCCCCCGAGCCGCCGATGCGGCCGGCCAGGCGCAGGTCCCGGGCGACGACCGCCAGGAAGGCGCGGCCCATCAGACGGCCTCCGCGAAGGGGTCGGCCGCGACGTCGGACCGCGTGGGGCGGAACGCCTCGACGGAGAGTTCGCGCGCGGCCTCCAGCTCCAGCGCCTGGTGGGTCGCCGCGATGACGAGGCCGCCTTCCGCCAGATGCGCCCGCATCAGCCCGGCGAGCGCCGCTTGCGAGGCCACGTCGAGGGCGGCGGTGGGCTCGTCGAGGAGCCAGAGCGGCCGGCGGCAGACGAGGAGCCGGGCGAGCGCCACCCGCCGGCGCTGGCCGGCCGAGAGGTAGGCGACCGGCAAACCCGCCGCATGGGCGAGGCCGAGCCGGGCGAGCGCCGCGCGGGGCGCGAGGTCGGCTGCCCCCAAGAGGTCGCGGGCGAAGGCGAGGTTCTCTTCCGCGGTGAGCGCCCCTTTCAGCCCGTCGCGGTGGCCGACGACGTGCAGGCATTCGGGGATCGTGCGCTCGCCCACAGCCTCGGCCGTCAGGCGCCCGGCCTCCGGCCGCAGGCGCCCGGCGAGGATCGCCAGCAGCGACGATTTGCCGGCGCCGTTGCGGCCGGTGACGGTGAGCGCCTCGCCGGCCTTGAGGGTGAAGGAGAGCCCGGAAAAGAGGCGCCGGCCGGAGCGCCGGCAGGCGAGGTCCTCGGCGATCAGGCGCAACGGCAGGGGTCTCCGGAGGGCAGGGGGACGCCCGCGTTTACGCTATGCCGGCCCTGCCGAGAATGCGCGAATGCGCGGCCACCAGACCCGTAGCGGCCAGTTTCGAAGTGTTCTATACGCAGTCCCGGCTGCGCCGCGCGACCTTCAGAGGCGTCCAAACCGTCCTTCGCGCATCCCAGTCCGGGCACCCCCGGGGCGGCGCGCGCACCGTCCGATTCCCGCCGTCAGGCGAGGGCGGGCGGCATACGGGCCCGTTCCTTGCGTCAGGCAGGGACGACCCCGCAGCGCATCCGGCCGAACACTGTGGTGTGGCGCAGGCCCTGCCTGTGCCGTGTTCGACAACCCCTCGCGAGGACCACGCCGTGGCATCCATCGACAGCTTCAAGGCCCGCCAGACGCTCCAGGCCGGCGGAAAGACCTACACCATCTATGCGATTCCCGAGGCCGAGAAGAACGGCCTGCCGGATGCGAGCCGCCTGCCCTTCTCCATGAAGGTGCTGCTCGAGAACCTGCTGCGCTACGAGGACGACCGCTCGGTCCGCAAGGCCGACATCGAGGCCGTGGTCGGCTGGCTGGAGAACCGCGGCAAGACCGAGGTCGAGATCGCCTTCCGTCCCTCGCGCGTGCTGATGCAGGACTTCACCGGCGTGCCGGCGGTGGTCGACCTCGCGGCGATGCGCGACGCCATGGTGGCGCTCGGCGGCGACCCGCAGAAGATCAACCCCCTCGTGCCGGTCGACCTCGTCATCGACCACTCGGTCATCGTCGACGAGTTCGGCACCCCGAAGGCGCTGGCCGACAACGTCGCGCTCGAATACGAGCGCAACGGCGAGCGCTACACCTTCCTGAAGTGGGGCCAGTCGGCCTTCGACAATTTCTCCGTCGTGCCCCCCGGCACCGGCATCTGCCACCAGGTCAACCTCGAGTACCTGTCGCAGACCGTCTGGACCAAGCCCTTCGAGGGCCATGAGGTCGCCTATCCGGACTCGCTCGTCGGCACCGACTCGCACACCACGATGGTCAACGGCCTCGCGGTGCTGGGCTGGGGCGTCGGCGGCATCGAGGCCGAGGCCGCGATGCTCGGCCAGCCGTTGTCGATGCTGATCCCCGAGGTCGTCGGCTTCAAGCTGTCGGGCAAGCTGCCCGAGGGCACCACCGCCACCGATCTCGTGCTCACCGTCACCCAGATGCTGCGCAAGAAGGGCGTGGTCGGCAAGTTCGTGGAGTTCTACGGTCCGGGCCTCGACGACATGTCGGTCGCCGACCGCGCCACGATCTCCAACATGGCGCCGGAATACGGCGCGACCTGCGGCTTCTTCCCCGTCGACCAGAAGACCATCGACTTCCTGAAGGTCACGGGCCGCGCGGATGATCGTATCGCCCTCGTCGAGGCCTACGCCAAGGCGCAGGGCATGTGGCGCGACGCGACCACCCCGGACCCGGTCTTCACCGACACCCTCGAACTCGACATGGGCGACGTGAAGCCCTCGCTCGCCGGGCCGAAGCGTCCCCAGGACCGGGTGCTCCTCGACGGCGCCAAGACCGGCTTTGCCGGCGCGATGGAGACCGAGTTCAAGAAGGCAGCCGACATCGCCAGGCGCTACCCCGTCGAGGGCGCGAATTTCGACATCGGCCACGGCGACGTGGTGATCGCCGCGATCACGAGCTGCACCAACACCTCGAACCCGAGCGTGATGATCGGTGCGGGGCTGCTGGCCCGCAACGCGGTCGCCAAGGGCCTGCGGTCGAAGCCCTGGGTGAAGACCTCGCTCGCTCCCGGCAGCCAGGTGGTGGCCGAGTACCTCGAGAAGGCCGGCCTGCAGTCGAGCCTCGACGCGCTCGGCTTCAACCTCGTCGGCTTCGGCTGCACCACCTGCATCGGCAATTCCGGCCCGCTGCCGGCGCCGATCTCGAAGGCGATCAACGACAACGACGTGGTCGCCGCCGCGGTGCTCTCGGGCAACCGCAACTTCGAGGGCCGGGTGAACCCCGACGTTAGGGCGAACTACCTCGCCTCGCCGCCGCTCGTCGTCGCCTACGCGCTCGCCGGCTCGATGCAGGTCGACCTGACCAAGGAGCCTCTCGGCACCGGCTCGGACGGCCAGCCGGTCTACCTGAAGGACATCTGGCCTTCGACCGCCGAGGTGCAGGCGTTCATCGAGGCCAACATCACCTCGGCCCTGTTCAAGTCGCGCTATGCCGACGTGTTCGGCGGCGACCAGAACTGGAAGGGCGTCGAGGTCACCGAGGCCGAGACCTTCGCGTGGAACGGCGGCTCGACCTACGTCCAGAACCCGCCCTACTTCGTCGGCATGGAGAAGACGCCGAAGCCGGTGGAGGACGTGGTCAATGCCCGCATCCTCGGCTTGTTCCTCGACTCGATCACCACCGACCACATCTCGCCGGCCGGCAACATCCGGGCGGCCTCGCCGGCAGGCCACTACCTGCAGGAGCACCAGGTCCGGGTGCAGGACTTCAACCAGTACGGCACCCGCCGCGGCAACCACGAGGTCATGATGCGGGGCACCTTCGCCAACATCCGCATCAAGAACCAGATGGTGAGGGACGAGTCCGGCAACGTGGTCGAGGGCGGCTACACCCTCTACCAGCCGTCGGGCGAGCGGATGTTCATCTACGACGCCGCGATGCGCTACGAGCAGGAGGGCACCCCGCTGGTGGTGTTCGCCGGCAAGGAGTACGGCACCGGCTCGTCGCGCGACTGGGCCGCGAAGGGCACCAAGCTGCTCGGCGTCCGCGCGGTGATCGCCGAGAGCTTCGAGCGCATCCACCGCTCGAACCTCGTCGGCATGGGCGTGGTGCCGCTGGTGTTCCAGGGCGACACCTCCTGGGCCTCCCTCGGCCTGAAGGGCGACGAGACCGTGACGATCGAGGGCCTGGCCGGCGAGCTGAAGCCGCGCCAGACCCTGACCGCCAGGATCACCTCGGCCGACGGCACCGTGAAGGAGGTCCCGCTGACCTGCCGCATCGATACCCTCGACGAGCTCGAGTACTTCCGCAACGGCGGCATCCTGCCTTACGTGCTGCGCCAGCTCGCGGCGTAAGGCAAAGGGCCACCTCCACCCTCCGGGTCACCCTCGGAGGGTGGGGTTACGGCGCACCGGGAGCCCGTGACAGGCTTTTGGGGAACCGCCACCACGACGGGGGCCTTTCCGGCGGGAAGGGCCCCCTTCCTGTTCTCGGGAGACGCGCGCGATGAGCCCGGACGACAAGATCAACGGCCTGACCACGCTCTCGGCCCGCCACGGCGAGATGATCGCCCGGCTCTCCGAGGCGCAATCCGACGTCGCTGCCAAGCAGGTGGCTTTGCAGATGGCGGTTCGCTTCGTCGCCGGCATCCTGCGCGGGATCGATTCCGACCATTACCGCCACCAGCTCGGCGGCTTCCTCGCCATGCTGGAGGACGCGCTGACCCGCGACGACCCCGATTCCGACCTCGCCCGGCGGGTGCTGGACACGGTCAAGTCCACCCTGGAGCCGGAGGAGGACGAGGAGGCGTGATGCGGTTTCCTTGCGGAAACCGCATCACGCGCCGGCGCGGCGCCTGAGCGAAGCCGAGGTCCGCATTGCAAAGCAATTCGTCGGACATCGCATGACGCACCCGATCACGTGTACGCGAGACGATTGTCCGGCGCCGCCGGGGCGAACCATAAAGGCCGGGGCTCCCCGATCCCGGAGCCCTTGCAGTCCCCGGAGTTCTCATGACCATCCTCAGGACGATCGCGGCCGCCGGCCTGGCGCTCGCGGCGAGCGGAACGCTGGCGGCGAGCATTAAGCTCGCGATCGGCGTCGCGCTCGCCGCTCCGCAGGTCGAGCGCCTGCGCGGCACGATCGAGCGCGTCGAAGGGGACGCGGTCACCATCCGCACCCGCGCCGGCGCGACGGAGACGATCCGGCTCGTTCCCGGCACGCGGGTGGCGCTGTTGGCGCCGGCGAGCCTCGACCAGGTCAGGGACGGCAGCTTCATCGGCACCGCCGCGAAGGCCGGGCCGAAGCCCGGCGATCCGCCGGTGGCGCTCGAGGTGCTGATCTTCCCCGAGGCTCTGCGCGGCACCGGCGAGGGCCATGGCCAGTGGGACCGGCTGCCCGACGGCGCAGGCAGCTTTCCCGTCGAGACGACCATGACCAACGGCACCGTCAAGGCGCAGGGTCCGGAGACCTTGGTCGAGACCACGATGACCAACGGCACCGTCGCGGGCGCAGCCGGCGCCGGCGCCGGCCGCACCATCACGGTCTCCTACAAGGGCCAGAGCCTCGCGGTCGCGGTGCCGCCGGGCACGCCGATCGTGACGCTGGAGCCCGCCGACCGGGCGGCTCTGGTGCCGGGCGCCAAGGTCTTCGCCTCCGCGACCCGGGACGGCGACCGGCTCGAGGCACGCAGCATCTCGGTCGGCAAGGACGGTCTGACGCCGCCGATGTGAGGCGGGGCCGGATGACCTGACGCAGCAGAATCCGACCGCGGCCCCGTGCGCCGGCGCACGGGGCCGCGATTGCTCCGGGGGTGTACGCGAAAATCGGGCGCAACTGCCTCCCTGGACGTGCGTTGAACATGTCGAGCCGGGGATCCGGCGCAATCCTTCGACCGTGCGGGCGCCGCCCCGTGCCCCAAACCTCGACCCTTTATCTTGACGGAGCCGGGACCCCCGTCCCGTAATCGCGCCATGAAGCTGATTCCGAGCAATCACGCCGCGACCTTCGGTCAGACGCACACGACCGCGTCGTCCCTGGCCGACGCGCTGCTGCTCGCCAAGCTCGGGCACGACCTGCGGTCGATGTACACCGACGTGACGGACGAGCCGGTGCCGCAGGAACTCGACGCGCTGATCGACCGGTTGCATGCCGTGCTCGGGGACGAGCCCGAGCCGCACGGCTAGAATCTGGGCGGGCCGCGCCCGGGACTCGGCGTCTGCTCCCGGATGCGCGAGCGTGACTGTACCGCGGAAGCGACAAGCCGGACGAACGAACCGGGCCGGCGCGATCTCGCCTTGAGGTCGGGCGCGAAACAGTGTGGGGTGCGCGTCCCGAGCCGTCAGCCCCCCAGCCTCATGCCGCCGCTTTCCCTCATCCGTCTCGCCCGTCCGCTCGCCCTCGGCCTTGCTCTCGCGGGCCTCTGCGGCGTGCCCGGCGCGGAGGCCGCCACGCCGCCCGCCCAGCCGAAGGAGGGACCGGGAGGGCAGGCCTACGCCGCCGCGAGCGTGACGAAGCGGGTCCTCGGCCGGGCCGGCGCGGTGACCCTGGCTTATTGGGGCAGCGGCGCGGCGCCGGCCCAGGGGCGGCCGGTGGCGGTGATGCTGCATGCCTGGGGCGCGGTGAACCCGCAGGCCTACGGCGCCTGGATCGAGCACCTCGCCCGCTCCGGCTACCTCGTGCTGTTTCCCCGCTTCCAGGAGGTGGGGCGTACCCGCCCGGTGGATGCGAGCACCATCGCGGCGGGCCTGGTCAAGGACGCCCTGGCGGATCTCGCGACCGACCCGGAGGCCAAGCCCGATCTCGGCCGGGTGGCGCTGATCGGCCATCTCGCCGGCGTGCCGCTCGCGGCGAACCTCGCGGCGCATGCCAGGACCAACGGCCTGCCGGTGCCGCGGCTGATCTTCGGCGCCATGCCGGGCGGCATCGCCCGGGACGACAAGTCCCGCGGCATCGCCCTGCACGACCTCGCCGACATCGCCCCCTCGACCCTGATCGTCACGGTGATCGGCGACCGCGACGCCCGCGCCGCCGACGTCGCGGCCCGGCGCGTGATGCGGGACGCGAGCGCGGTGCCGGTCGACAACAAGCTGATGGTCCGGGCGCTCTCGGACGATCACGGCTTCCCGGCCCTCTCCGCCACCCTGGCCTCGCCCGCCGGCGGCAACCCGGCCTACGACCTGGGCCAGCTCAAGCTGCCGGCCCCGGACCCGAAGCAGAAGCCGGCGCCGTTCAAGTGGTCGGCCGACATGACCCTCACCGGCGAGCAGACCGTGCTGGTCGGCCAGATCAACGCGGCCGGCACCGACAGCCTCGACTACCTCGCCTACTGGAAGACCTTCGACATGGCGGCGGCCGCCGCCTTCGCGGGCCAGAGCGCCGCCACCCTCAAGAACTCTCCGCGCTTCACCGACATGGAGCGCTGGAGCGACGGCTGGCCGGTGCGGCGCCTCGCCGTCGAGAGCCCGCGCCCGCCGGCCCCGGCGAAGCCCGGGGCGGCGCCCGCCGCCGCGCCAGCCAAGCCCGCGGCGAGGCCGACGGCGCGGGGGCAGTGAGGGGTCGTTCGGCACCACTCAAGGAGCCCGAGCCGCCAGAATGCTCGGTGACCATCAACACACCCGGGGGAACCCCATGAAGCTGTTCTACGCCAAGACCTCTCCGTTCGTCCGCAAGGTGCTGGTCGTCGCCCACGAGCTCGGGTTGTTCGAGCGGATCGAAAAGCTGCCGGCGGCCGCCCACCCGATCACCCGCGATGCGACCATCCGGGCACAGAACCCCCTCGGGCAGGTGCCGACCCTGATCCTCGACGACGGCACGGTGCTCGCCGACAGCCGGGTGATCTGCGAGTACCTCGACCATCTGGGCGGCGGCGGCTTCTTCCCGGCCCCCGGCCCGGCCCGCTGGGCGGCCCTGGCGGCGCAGTCGACCGGCGACGGCCTGCTCGATGCGGCGCTGCTCTGCGTCTACGAGACCCGGGTGCGCCAGGAGGGCGAGCGCTCGGCGGGCTGGGTCGCCGGCCAGCGCGAGAAGATTGCCGACGCGCTCGCGCGGATCGAGGCGGCGGCGCCGGGCTTCGGCGAGCGGGTCGACATCGCCACCATCACGTATGGGTGCGGGCTCGGCTATCTCGACCTGCGCCTGCCCGACCTCGGCTGGCGCGAGCGCGCTCCGGCGGCGGCGGCCTGGTACGCCCGCTTCGGCGAGCGCCCCTCGATGCAGGCGACGCGGCCGGAGTGAGCCGATCGAGGACCGGGGTGCCGCGCGTCCGGCGCCCGTCTGGCGCGGCTCTTGCTCCGCCGCCCGGCAGACCAGCCCCGTGCAAGCCGACCCGGGTTTCATGGTCGCGCCTCGCCCCATGACGCCCGGCAGAGTGACGGCCGGCGGACTGGCGCAGTGGCGTCCTCGTCCGCGGGGCTTCTCGCACATGAACGACTTCGTCGCACTCCTCCTCGCCGCCCTGACCTTCTGCCTTGGCTACTGGACGGCGGGCCTCGCGGTCCGGCTCGCGATGCGGCTCGGGCTCGGCCATGCCCATCTGGGCGAGGGAAGCCTCGCCCAGGTCACCGTCGCGCTGGCGGTCGCGGTCGCGGCCTGGCGGTGGGCGCGGGGCACCCCCGCCGGGGCCTGAGCCGCAGCCGCGATCCACGCGGGCCCGGGCCCGACGGGGCAATCCATGCGGGCGAGGATGGGCGGCCCTGCTTCCCTGACCGTTGCGCGGGCGGGGCATTTCTCGTGGACTCTCCGGCGAGCACGGAGGCCGCGCCATGTCGACACGCCTGGTGAAGAAGATCGCGATCGTGTTCGGGGCGGGCTCCGCCGGCACCGGCTGGGGCAACGGCAAGGCGGTGGCGGTTGCCTTCGCGCGGGAGGGCGCCCGGGTGATCTGCGTCGACCGCCTCCTCGCCGCCGCCGAGGAGACGGCCCAGATCATCGCCGAGGAGGGCAACGAGGCCGAGGCGCTCCGCGCCGACGTCACCGATTACGACGCGGTGGCGACGGCCGTCGCCGCCGGCGAGACGCGCTTCGGCCGCATCGACATCCTGCACAACAATGTCGGCCTGCCGGAGGCCGGCGGCCCGGAGGATCTCGACGAGGAGAGCTGGCGACGCGCGCTCGAGATCAATGTCGGGGGGGTCTGGCGCACCTGCAAGGCGGTGCTGCCCGGGATGCGGGCGCGGCGGCAGGGCGCGGTGATCAACATCTCGTCGGTCGCCTCCCGGCGCTGGACCGGGGTGCCGTCCTTCGCCTACGCGGCCGCCAAGGCGGCGGTGAACCAGGCCACCGTGTCGGTGGCGATGCAGTATGCCCGCGACGGCATCCGGGCGAACGCGATCCTGCCCGGCCTCCTCGACACCACGGTGGCGGACGAGTGCCGGGCGGCGGGCACCCCGGATGCCGGCCGCGACCGCCGGGTGCCCCTCGGCCGCCTGGGCGAGGCCTGGGACATCGCGCACGCGGCGGTCTTCCTCGCCTCCGACGAGGCCCGCTTCATCACCGGCGTGTGCCTGCCGGTCGATGGCGGCCAGAGCTGCAGCATGGCGGCCTTGGCCTGAGAGCGCCGCCTCATCGCCGCCTAGGGCCCCGGCCTCCGGAAACAATGTGGCCGAAGCGTTACAGCCGGGAGGGAAGCGCGAAGGGCGGCCAAGCTCGGCTTTCCGACCCGGGCCGCGGGGGTTAGGCTCAAGGGTATAACGGCGCGGCGGCCCGGAGGGGCCCGGCCTGCGCCGCCGGGAGCCGGCCTCCGGGAGCCTCGCTGAGGGTTCCGCGGATCCGGCTTCGCGCGATCCGGGAAAGCGACCGAATGCGGACGACACTCAAGGCTGCCTCGAGCGCGCGGGCCGCCCGCCGTCTGGCAGCCATGGCGGCCTTGGCCGCCCTCGCGGGCTGCGCCACGCCGGTGCTGACCCAGACGGGGCTGCTGACGCGCTACGACCGGCTGGAGGCGAGCGAGGCCACCGCCACGAAGTCGCGGATCTTCATCGACAAGGCGGCGATGGCGCAGGTGCGGACCGTCCGCATCATCCCGACCAGCTTCCCGGCCGCGGTCGCCGGCCCCGGGGTGACCGAGCAGGAGCGCCGGGTCGTCGCCAACGCGGCGGACCGGGCGCTCTGCTACGAGCTGTCGCTGCGCTACGACGTGGTCTCATCAGGCCCGGCCGACCTGACCGTGCGATCGTCCATCACCCGGGCGGGCCTCACCAACGTGCCGGCATCCGGCGTCGCGGTCGGCGCCTCGGCGGCGATCACGATCGCCGCACAGGTGGGCGTCGGCTTCGCCGACACGGTCGGCAAGGTCCCGGTGCCGCGGCTGCCGATCGGGCTCGGCGACCTCACGGTGGAGGCCGAGGCCCTCGATGCCCGCCGCCAGCAGCGCGCCGCGATGGTCTGGGCCGGGGGCGCCAATTCCTTCACCAACCAGGCCCGCTTCTCGCCGGTCGCCGACATCTACGACCTCGCCGGCGATTTCGGCCAGGATTTCGGCTCCTACCTCACCACCGGCGTGGACCCGTTCGAGGCCGAGCTCACCATCCCGACCTACGAGCGCATCCGCGTGACGATGCTGGGCGAGATGCCCCGCGATCCCGACTGCCAGGCCTTCGGCCGCGCCCCGGGCGTCGACGGCATCATCGGCGATACGATCGGCCTGCCGCCGGACTGGACCGACAAGGGGCCGACCGCCGGGCGATAGGCGCGGGGAAGCGTCGTCAGCCGGGGCCCGGCTCCGCGGTCATCGGCCACGGATCCAGCATCGCCGCGAAGGTCGGCCAGCCGCAGGCGAACCAGATCCGGAAGAGCCGGTTCGCGCGTCGGATGAGGCACCGACGGCAGAGACCTGAACGAGTTGGCGAATTTTGCTGTTCACGCAGGGCCGGAACAGGGCCCGCATGGCGGCGTCCTGCACGGCGCGCACGTCGTCGCGCGGGCCGTCCTGCAGCAACCCGGCGCAGTTCACCACCGCACCGCAGCCGCCGACGACCGGCTGCCACGAATCCGGGTCGGCCAGGACGGCGATGTCGCGGGCGATCCAGGCGACGTCGGGCCAGCGGCGCCGCGAGCAGGCGCGCGAGCTCGGCGGAGCCGATCAGGCCGTCGCCGCCGAGTACCAGGATTCTCCTCGCGGAACGGCCCTCGGGTGGTGGTCGGCACGGTGCCGCGTCACGCCGCTGGGACGATCTATGCTGGGGCCTGTTCGGCTCTCTCGCCGGGACTGATGCCGAATCCGGAAGATGACGTCCGGATCGGTCTCACCAGCCCGCGGCGGCGGAGCTTCGCTCCGCACGCCTGAGCGACGCCGAAATCCGCATCGCGAAGCGATCAATCGGATTTCGGATGACGCCCACCATCGTCATCTCAGGGCCGCGCACCGAACCCTGAATGACGATAAGGTGTTTCAAGCTTCGTCAGACGAGCTCGACGTTCGTCTTAGAAGTACGACTTCAGCACACCCCGCCGCCGCACGTCCAGCGTCGCGCAGTGGAACGAGCCGCCGAACGGGCCGTAGGACAGGAACGGCGTCGGGATCGGGTCGAAGCCCCAATCCTTGAGCGCCTTGATCAGCGTCGGCTGGCTCGAATCGACCACGATCTTCTTCTCGTCGATGGCGAGCACGTTGATCGAGGTCCAGGGCGAGCACATCGAGATCTTGCTCATGAAGCCCTCGACGGGGTCGGGGCGGGGCGCGATCAGCACGTCCCATGTCTTGAGCACCGCCGGCAGCTTCTCGACGTCGATGTAGTCGGGGTTGACCAGCACCTTGCCGGGGGCGAGGGGCATGAACGACGAATCGATGTGCATCGGCTGCGGGCAGCGGCTCTCGATCTCGTGGATGCGGAAGCCCGGGCCCAGGTGGCGGCGCAGCCACTCGATGCCCATCAGGTTGGTCACGTTCGAGCGGGTGACGAACAGGTCGCGGCCGCAGCGCACGAAGTCGGCCGCGTCGAAGACCGGCTCGAACTCGTTGACGGTGAACTGCATCGGTTCGCCGGCCTTCAGGTTCGGCACCCGGTAGTCGTAGTTGTAGAGCTCGTCGGTGAGCTGGGGCCGGGGCGCCGAGGTCCAGCGCGCGCCGGCGCGGAAATACTCCTTGAACAGCGAGCGGTAGGCGTCGCCCTCGAAGTAGCGCGAGCGCCAGCACATCGGGCTCTCGATGATCTCGTCGCCGATCACCAGGTATGGGTCGCGCGGGCAGGCGACGCAGAAGCCGCGCGACGACCAGCGCGGGGCGCGGAACTTCTTCGAGAAGTCGATCGAGTCGGGGCGGCGGATCTTCACGCCCTCGCCGGCCAGGATCCTGATGAAGCCGTCCAGTTCCTGCTGGGCGAGCTTCTTCATGAATTTCGGGTATTTCCAGCCCGAGGCGAGCCGGTAGAACGGCTGGGCGGCCCGCGGCAGGTTGAAGATCACCGTCAGGTGGTGGGTCGGGATCGTGGCGCCGTCGAGCGAGCCGACGATCACCTCCTCGAGCGGGTCCCACTCGTTCCAGGCCATCACCGGCGATTGCGGCGCCGGCGCCCGGCCGGGAGCATCGTCCCGGAACGTCGGCAGATCGTGCGCGGCCCCATCGTCGAGCGCGCCGCGCTCGGCCTCGAAGGTCGTCTCCCGGTCCATGTCCATCCCCTGACGGCCGTTACCTGCGGCCTTCTCTCGCGCGTCTGGCCTCCGCCGGCCCGTCCGAACCGGGGAGGAAGGTGCGCCATAACATAGGCTTGCGGCGATGCTTGGGCGGGCTCGCCGCGCCGGCGGAACGTGCCGGTTTCGCCGGCAGTGTGTCCGGGCGGTGATAGACAGCGCCCATCAAAGCTGCAACGTGCCGGGATGCAACGGCGCTGCTTTGTTTCGACTCCGTTGCCGGAATGGCGCGCCCCAGCGGTCGCTGCCGCGACGACAGAAAGAGGGTCATGAAGCGACTGACGACACTGGGCCTGATCGCCGGCCTCTGCACCGTGATCGGCCTGTTCGTCTCCTCGGGGCCGGAGGCGGTCGCCGACGCGCTGTGGGCCTCGGGCTGGGGCGCCCTCCTGGTCGTGGTCGCGCGCTTCGTGGCCGTGGCCTGGGCGGGCCTCGGCTGGTGGGTGGTGTTTCCCCGCGGCGAGAGGCCGCTCCTGCGCGCCTGCATCGGCGTGCGCTTCGTGCGCGAGGGCGTGAACACCCTGCTGCCGGTGGCGCAGGTCGGCGGCGACCTGATCGGTGCTCGGCTCCTGACGCTGCAGCGGGTGCCGGGATCGCTCTCGGGCGCCACCACCCTCGTCGACCTGATGGTCCAGGCCCTGACGCAGTTCCTCTTCACCCTGGCGGGCTTGGGCATCCTGGTGGCGCTCGGGGGCGACGGGCCGATCGTGCACTATGTGGGCCTGGGCCTCGTGGTGGCGGCCCCGGCGCTGCTGGCCTTCTACCTGGTGCAGCGCCGCTTCGGCCAGACCCTGCTCCAGGCGGCGATCAACCGCTTCGCCGGCGGGCGCGAGTGGCGGATCTTCGGCGCGGTCGACGTGCTGTTCGAGCGCCTGCGCGGCCTCTACGCCTCCCGCGGCCGCATCGTCGCCGCCATCGCCACCCACCTGTTCGGCTGGGTCATCGGCACGCTGGAGGTCTGGATCGCGCTCCGCTTCATGGGCTACGAGGTCGGCTTCCTCGAGGCGACCGTGATCGAGAGCCTGGCCCAGGCGGTGCGCGGCGCCGCCTTCGCGGTGCCGGGGGCGCTCGGCGCGCAGGAGGGCGGGCTGATCGCGCTCTGCGCCGTGTTCGGCATCCCGGCCGAGGCGGCGCTCGCCCTGTCGCTGATCAAGCGCCTCGCCGACCTCGTGGTCGGGCTGCCGAGCCTGATGCTCTGGCACGCCCTGGAAGACAACGCCGATCAGGGCCGCCCGGCGGCCGGGCTCGGCGCGGCCCTGCGGGCGCTGATCCGCCCGCGCCGGGCTCTCGGGCCCGCCTACGGCTACGCCGCGGCGCCCGTCGACGGCAAAGGAGAATGACCTGGTGCAGACCCGACGCGAGATCCTGCGCAGCCTGACGATCTCCGGCCTGCTGGTGGGCTCAGGCCTGCCGGCGCCGGCCCAGACCCCCGCTCCCGCGGCCGGGGAGGGCGACCCGGCGGTCGCCACCGTGCGGCGCATGACGGAGGCGTTCGAGGCCGCCCTGAAGGCCCCCGACGTGCGGGCCCGGGCCGAGACCCTGACCGCCCCGATGCAGCAGAACTTCGACCTGCCGGCGATGCTGCGCCTCGGCGTCGGCACGCGCTGGCGGGAGATCCCGGCCGACAAGCAGGAGGCCCTGACGGCCGCCTTCGGCCCCTACCTGACGGCGACCTACGCCACCCGCCTCACCGCCGCGACGGGCAGCAAATTCGCGATCGACCCGAAGAGCGAGCCGCGCGGCAACGGCCGCCTGGTCCACGTCACGGTGACCGATGCGGGCGGCGATCCCTCGCCGGTCGACTACGTGCTGAACGCCGACAACAAGATCACCGACGTCTACCTCCAGGGCACGGTGAGCGAGGCCGGCACCCTGCGCACCGGCTTCTCCGAGCCGCTGCAGGAGGGCGGGCCCGACGGCCTCCTCGCGCACCTGCGCAAATCCACCGAGACGATGCTGGCGGCCCCGGCCCCCAAGCCGGCGGCAGCCAAACCGTAATGTCGGCGGCCGCCAAGCCGTGATGCCCTCGGCGGCCGGGCCCTGACGGCACCGGCCGCCGAACCCCGACCGCCGGCGGCAACCGGGCGCTAACCAGCCGCCCGCAGCCTCATCACACGAAGACAGCCCGCCGCGCCCGCGCGCGGCCAACTCCTCCCCGGGATCGCCGCCTCGCCATGGATTGGACCTGGATCTCCACCCTGCTGCTCATCCTGGCGCTCGCGGGATGCGTGTACGGCCTGACCACCGCCTGGCTCGCCGGGCGCCTCGCGCGGCGCCCGGTGCCGCAGCTGGCCCCCGACGCCGCCCGCCCCTCGGTGAGCCTGCTCAAGCCGCTCTGCGGCGACGAGCCGAACCTCCACCGGAACCTCACCACCTTCTGCAGCCAGGCCTATGCGGGCGCCGTGCAGGTGATCTTCGGCGTGCAGACCGCGAGCGACCCGGCGATCGCCGTGGTGCACCGGCTCCAGGCCGAGCACCCCGCCCTGCGCATCGACCTGGTGATCGACGCCCGCCAGCACGGCTCGAACCGCAAGGTCTCGAACCTGATCAACATGGCGGGGCTGATCGCCCACGACGTCGTGGTGCTGGCCGACAGCGACATGGTGGTGGCGCCCGACTACCTCGAGCGCATCGTCGCGGAGCTGGGCCAGCCGGGCGTCGCGGGCGTCACGTGCCTCTATCACGGCGTGCCGGCGAACCGGAGCGTGTGGGCGCATCTCTCGGCGCTCGCCATCGACACCCAGTTCCTGCCCAACGTCCTGATGGGCACGTCCTTGAGCCTCGCCGATCCCTGCTTCGGCTCGACCATCGCGTTCCGGACCGAGCTGCTCCCCCGCATCGGCGGGTTCGAGGCGATCCGCGACGATCTCGCCGACGACTACGCGCTCGGGGCGGCGCTCAGGGCGCAGGGCGGCCTCGTGGCGATCCCGAACTTCACCATCGGGCATACCTGCGTCGACACCTCGCTCGCGGGCCTGTGGCGCCACGAGACTCGCTGGAACCGCACGATCCGCAACGTCGATCCGGTGGGCTACGCCGGCACGCTCGTCACCCACGCCTTCCCGCTGGCGCTCATCGCGGCGCTCCTGCCGGATTCGGGGCTCGATTCCCTGGCGGTCGCCGCCCTGGCGCTCGCCTGCCGCATCGTGCTGTGCGTGCGGGTGGAGCGGGCCTTCGGCCTCGAGCCGCACCCCTACTGGCTGCTGCCGATCCGCGACCTCCTGTCCTTCGCCGGCTTCGCGTGGTGCTTCGTGTCCGGCGCCGTGACTTGGAAAGGTCATGATTATCGGGTCGTTGCGGATGGCACGCTGATCCCCGAGCCCGGCCTCGCCCGCGAGTCCGGCGCGTCCTCGACGTAACAGACATCGTCGGCCGCCCGGCGGCCCCACCGGCCGTGAGACGGCCTCACCCGGCCGCGCAGGCGGCCCTCTCTTCAGAGACGACCTCCCGATGATGCGGACCCTCTTCCTCCAGGCCCCCACCTTCGACGGCTTCGACGGCGGCGCCGGCTCGCGCTACCAGGCCAAGCGCGAGATCAAGTCGTTCTGGTACCCGACCTGGCTCGCCCAGCCGGCGGCGCTCGTGCCGAACTCCAAGCTGATCGACGCGCCGCCGCACGACATCAAGCTGCCGGAGATCGTGGCCCAGGCCAACGACTTCGACCTCGTGGTGCTGCACACCTCGGTGCCGTCGTTCAAGTCGGACGTGAAGACCATCGAGGCCCTGAAGGCGGCGAACCCCAAGCTGATCGCCGGCCTGATCGGCGCCAAGGTGGCGGTGGACGCTGCCGGCTCCATGGCCCAGGCGCCCGCGGTCGATTTCTGCGCCCGCAACGAGTTCGACTTCACCGTCAAGGAGGTCGCCGAGGGCGTGCCGATGGCGGAGATCAAGGGTCTCTCCTACCGGGATGCCGACGGCGTCGTGGTCCACAACCCGGACCGCGAGATCATGACCGACATGGACCAGCTGCCGTTCGTGACCTCGGTCTACAAGCGCGACCTCGAGATGGAGAAGTACTTCATCGGGTACCTCAAGCACCCCTACATCTCGTTCTATTCGGGCCGGGGCTGCAAGTCGCGCTGCACGTTCTGCCTGTGGCCGCAGACGGTGGGCGGCCACACCTACCGCACCCGCTCGGTCGCGCACGTGATCGAGGAGATCAAGTACTGCCTGAAGGAGTTCCCCCAGACCAAGGAGTTCTTCTTCGACGACGACACCTTCACGGACAACCTGCCCCGGGCGGAGGAGATCGCCCGCGAGCTCGGCAAGCTCGGCGTGACCTGGTCGTGCAACGCCAAGGCCAACGTGCCGCGCAAGACCCTCGAGGTGCTCAAGGCCAACGGCCTGCGCCTGCTGCTGGTCGGCTACGAGTCCGGCAACCAGCAGATCCTGCACAACATCAAGAAGGGCATGCGGGTCGAGGTGGCGGAGCAGTTCACCAAGGACTGCCACGAGCTCGGCATCGCCATCCACGGCACCTTCATCCTCGGCCTGCCCGGCGAGACGAAGGAGACGATCCAGGAGACGATCGCCTTCGCCAAGCGGATCAACCCGCACACCATCCAGGTCTCGCTCGCCGCGCCCTATCCGGGCACCTTCCTGTACAAGCAGGCGGTGGAGAACGGCTGGCTCGACAAGGACAATGCCGAGCTCGTCGACGAGAACGGCGTGCAGATCGCGCCGCTGCACTACCCGCACCTGTCCCACACCGAGATCTTCAACTCGGTGGAGGAGTTCTACAAGAAGTTCTACTTCCGCGCCCCGAAGATCGCCTCGATCGTCAGCGAGATGGTGCGCTCGCCCGACATGATGAAGCGGCGCCTGCGCGAGGGCGTCGAGTTCTGGCACTTCCTGCGCGAGCGCCAGGGCGTCGCCAAGAAGGCGGCCTGAGGCCTCCTTCCCGCCTGAAGCGGGATGCCGAGCCTCCTCGTCCGGCCGGACGGGGAGGCTCTTTCGCGTCACGAGACCGACCATGACCGCAGCCGCAGCCCGCAAACGCCTCGTCGTCACCTCCGACGATTTCGGCCTCTCGGCCGAGGTCAACGAGGCGGTGGAGCGGGCCCATCGCGACGGCATCCTCACCGCCGCGAGCCTGATGGTCTCGGCGCCCGCCGCCGCCGACGCGGTGGCCCGCGCCCGCGCGATGCCGTCCCTGCGGGTGGGGCTGCACCTCGTGATGGTCGAGGCCTGGCCGACCCTGCCGGCGGCGCAGCTCCCGGACCTCACCGACCGGGCCGGGCTGATGCGGGCCGACCAGGCGCGGCTCGGGCTCGACCTGGCGCTGAGAGCCGGCGCCCGCCGCCAGCTCGCCGCCGAGATCCGGGCGCAGTTCGAGGCCTACCGGGCGACCGGGCTGCCCCTCGACCACGTCAACGCGCACAAGCATTTCCACGTCCACCCGATCATCGCCGGGATGGTCCTGGCCACCGGGCGCGACTACGGGATGCGGGCGATCCGGGTGCCGCGGGAATCGCGGGCGATCTTGCGCCGGGCCGAGCCCGGGGCGACGCCTGGCTTCGCCCTCGACACCGCGCCCTGGGCGGCGCTCCTCGCCGCGCGGGCCCGCCGCGCCGGCCTCCTTGTGCCGGACGGGGTGCTGGGCCTCGCCTGGTCGGGCGCCATGACCCCTGCCCGGGTCGCGGCGCTGCTGCGCCACCTGCCCGACGGCCTGACCGAGCTCTACCTCCACCCCGCCACCGCTGGCGGCTTCCCGGGCGAGGCGCCCGGCTACGCCTATGCGGAGGAGTTCGCCGCCCTGGTCTCGCCCGAGAGCCGGGCGGCGCTCAAAGCCTCCGGCGCCGTGACCGGCGGCTTCTCGGATTTCGCTCGCTGACGGGCGGCGTCCTCGGCTACCCATGGGGCAGGGCCGGACGACCGGGCCCGCTCCCGGAGACGCTTCGATGCGCCGCATCACGCCCCTCGCCACAGCCCTGCGACGCGCGGGCGGCGCGGCCGGCCTCGTCCTCGCCCTCGTGCTGCCGGCCGGGGCGGCGGAGATCGCGCTCCTGACCACCGGCGCCTACAAGCCGGTGGCGGCGGCGCTGGTGCCGGAGTTCGAGCGGCGCACCGGCCACAAGGTCGCGATCCGCAACGAGACCGCGGGCGCGGCGGCAAAGGCCATCCGCGACGGCGCTCGACCGGACCTCGTGGTGCTGACCCCGGGCGGCCTCGATGCGCTGATCCGCGAGGGGGCACCGATGCCCGACATCGCCACCCTGGCGGGCTTTCGCGAGGCCTTGCTGAAGGCCCGCGCCGTCGCGATGGTCGATCCGGCCTCGGGCGGATCGAGCGGGATCTACCTCGCGGGGCTCTTCGAGCGCCTCGGCATCGCCGACCGGCTCAGGGACAAGCTCGTTCTGGTGCGCGGCGGCCTGGCCGCGTCGCGCCTCGTCTCCGGCGAGGCCGACCTCGCCCTGCAGCAGACGAGCGAGCTTCTCGCCGTCACGGGCGCGCGCCTGGTCGGCCCGATCCCGGCGGAGGCGCAGAATTTCACGGTCTATGCCGGCCTGGTCCCGGCGGGCGCGAAGGAGGGCGACGCGGCGGCGGCGCTTCTGCGGGACCTCGCCGGCCCCGGCGCCGCCCCGGTCCTGGCGGAAAAGGGCATGGCGCCGCCGGGGCCGTGAGGGCGTCCGGCGGACCTGCTGGCCGGCCTCAGGCCAGCCGGCTCGAGGCGACCGGGGCTGACTCGGCGGTCTCGCGGATCAGGGGATCGCGCCGTGCCGCCGCCTCGGGGGCACCGTCCACGGCCTTGCGCTTCGGCGGCGGCCCCAGGAAGGCCGGCACGATGAAGAAGGCGGCGACCAGGGTGAAGAACAGCGACAGGGCGAGCAGCTTGCCCATGCTGGCGGTGCCCGGATGGCTCGACAGCACCAGCGAGCCGAAGGCCGTGCCGGTGGTTAGCGCCGAGAAGAAGATCGCCCGGGTCAGGCTCGAGGCCAGCATGTCGGCGACGCCGGCCCGCCAGGCGATCACGTAGTAGATGTGGAAGGCGACGCCCACCGCCAGCATCAGCGGCAGCGCGATGATGTTGGCGAAGTTCAGCGGCATGCCGATGAGGTAGAGCGCCTCCAGCGTCCACAGGGTGGCGAGCACCAGGGGCCCGAGCGCCATCGCGACGTCCCAGGGCCGGCGCAGGGCCACCGACAGGATGATGAAGATCGAGACGAGCGCCAGGAGGCCCGCCTCGATGAAGGCGCCGAGGATGGTGTGGCTCGACCGCGTGGTGGCGACCGGCGCGCCGGTGGCGTGGGGCGCCACGCTCAGAACCTCCTTGGAGAAGCGCCGCAGCACCGCGTTGTCGTTCGAGTTGCCCTTGGGCTGCACCTCGATGCGGGCGCGGCCGTCGGCGGCGACCCAGTCGGAGCGGGTCTGCGCCGGCAAGGTCTCCAGCGTGATCTTCTCCGGCGTGAGCAGGCTGCGCAGGCGGGTGAGCAGGGCCTTGAGGTTCGGCACCGTCGCGGCGGCGGCGGCCTCGCGCACCGGGGGCTCGGCGCCGGCCAGGCGCTCCAGCGTATCGGTGAAGCCCTGGATGGTGGCGAGCGGCCCGGAGGCGGCACCGCCGCCCTGCTGCTGGGCTCCTTGCACGATGCCGCGCAGGGCCGTGACGGCGTTGCGGATCGCCGTCACCACGTCGCGGTCGTTCGGGGCCGGGGCGACCCGGGGCGGGCTGAGCACCGGGCCCATCACCCCCGCGGCATCCTCGATCGTGGCGAGCTTCTGGTCCTGGTCGGCCGGCACGAAGGTGTCGATGTCGATCACCCCGGCGACGCTCGGCAGCGCGGTGAGCTTCTTGACCATCGGGGCGATCGCGTCGCGGTTCGGCACGACCACGTCGATGGTGTTGGGGCTGGTCTTCGGGTCCTTGGTCAGGTCGAGATAGGTCGCGACCGATTCCACCTTGGCGCTGCGCAGGTGCATGGGGTTCGAGTCGAACGGCAGCCAGTAGAGCAGGGGCAGGCCCGCCACCGTCACGAGGCCGGTGAGCACCAGGACCAGCTTGCGGTTGGCCAGGATCCAGTGGTCGACCGAGGCCATGCCGGCGGTGCCGACCTCCTGCTTCTCGCCCGGCGGCCGCAGCACCGCGATGAGCGCCGGCAGCAGGGTGAGGGAGAACAGGTAGGCGACGATCATGCCGACGCCGGCGATCAGGCCGAGCTCGGACACGCCGCGGAAGTCGGTCGGCAGGAACGAGAAGAAGCCGGCGAGCAGCGACACCGCCGCCAGCGTCAGCGACCAGCCGACGCCGCGGGCCGCCGAGCGGATCGCCCGGACGAGGTCTTCCTCCGCGAAGCGGTCGGCGCGGTAGCGCACCGCGAACTGGATGCCGAAATCGATGCCGAGGCCGACGAACAGGGCCGCGAAGGCGACCGAGATCGGGTTCAGCTCCCCGACCATCAGCAGGCCGAGGGCCGCCGTGACGACGAGGCCCGCGAAGGTGGTGATGAGCACCGCGACGACGAGGCTGCCCGAGCGCAGGGCGAGCCACAGGAACAGCACGATGGCGCCGCCGGTGACCGAGTAGTTGAGCGCCGCATCGTCCGAGAGGGTCGCGAACTCGTCGTCCGCCACCGCGACCTGGCCGGTCAGCCGCACCCGCACCCCGTTGGCCTCGGTCAGGCCGAGGTTGCGGGCGGTCTCGCGGATCAGCGCCGTCGCCTTCTCGCCGGGCTGGAGGGCGTCGTAGTCGAGCACCGGCTGGGCGATGACGAAGCGGCGCAGGTCGCTCGGCTCCGCCTTGCCGCCGGCGAGCAGGAGCTGCCAGGACAGCTGCGCCGGCTCGCCCTTGAGAACACGATCGAAGACCTCCTTCATCCGGCCCATCGGGCCGACGAGGTCGTCGGGCTTGGCCTGGCCGGCCTTCACCCCCTGGGCGCCCATCACCATCGCCTGCATGATGCCGCGCAAGGACGGGTCGGCCGCCAGCGGCCCGAGCAGGCCCTGCTGCTGGACCAGCTTCTCGGTGGTCTGCTCCAGCTCCTTCTGGGACATCAGGAGCAGGCCGTTCTTGTCGAAGAACGGGCCGCCATCGGGCCGGTAGACCACCGGCAGCAGGTCCTTGCGCGAGGACAGGGCCTGGGCCAGGCGGCTGGCCGCCTCCTCGGCCTGTTCCGGCGTCTGCCCGTCGATCACCGCGACGAGGAGGTTGCTGCGCTGCGGGAAGGTCTTCTCGAACTGGATCTCGTCCTGGCGCCAGGGCACGTCCGGGGTGATCAGGCGCTCGACGTCGGTGTTGATGCGGAAGAGGTGCGCCGCCGTGACGGCGCTCGCGACGGTGACCATGAGCGCGGCCACGATGATGAGCCAGCGCCGATGTACGGAAAACGCCACGAGCCGTTCGATCACGATGCGAAGCCTGCCTCTAGCTCTCGAGCCGCGCGGCGGACCGCGACGGCTGCGTGAAGTCCTGAAAGATCCTGCCGCCGCCGGAGCCGGGATGCCCCGCGACGTGCCGCACCGGCCGGGAGCCAGTATAGTGCGCGAGGCCGCGGCGCCCATGGTCACGGGATGCACCTGCGTCACGGACGCACCGACGGCGCGCACGTGGCCGGCTAGGTAGTGACCCGCAGGCCCGATTGCAACGCATTGGCCGCAAACGGATCCCGGTCCCGGGTCGCATCCCCGTCCGGCCGCCGCCGCGCAAGCTCGGCTTTACGGCGCCGGGATCCTCGCCTTAGACCTCGCAGGCAGGACCGGTCCGCCCGTCGGCGGATTCCCACGGGGTCGCGGCGAGAGGGACGGGTGGCGGCGAGGCAGGAGAACGGGCTCGACCTCGTGCTGGCCCAGCCCAGGGGGTTCTGCGCCGGCGTGGTGCGGGCGGTGGACATCGTCGAGCGCGTTCTCGCCCGGGGCGACGGCCCGGTCTACGTGCGCCACGAGATCGTCCATAACGGCCGCGTCGTCGCCGACCTGCGCGCCAAGGGCGCCCGCTTCGTCGAGAGCCTGGACGAGGTGCCGGACGGCGCCACCACGATCTTCTCGGCCCACGGCGTGTCGCGGGCGGTGGAGGCGGAGGCCGCGCGCCGGGGCCTGCCCGTCGTCGACGCCACCTGCCCGCTCGTCGCCAAGGTGCACGGGCAGGGGAGGCGCTACGCCGCGCAGGGCCGCACCGTGATCCTGGTGGGGCATCGCGGCCATGCCGAGGTCGAGGGGACGCTCGGGCAGATCGACGGCGAGGTCCATCTCGTCGGCAGCGTCGCGGAGGCCGAAGCGCTCGACCTGCCCGCCGACACGAAGCTCGCCTATGTCACCCAGACCACGCTCAGCGTCGACGACACCCGGGCGATCATCGCGGTTTTGCGCCGTCGCTTCCCCGACCTCGCCGGCCCCGAGACGCGGGACATCTGCTACGCGACCCAGAACCGCCAGGCCGCCGTGCGGGCGCTGGCGGCAATCGCCGACCTGATTCTGGTGGTGGGGGCGCGCAACTCCTCGAACTGCAACCGCCTGCGGGAGATCGCCGCCGAGGCGGGCCGGCCGAGCCACCTCGTCGAGGGGGCGGGGGACCTCGCGGGGATCGACCTGTCGGGGGTGCGGACCCTCGGCCTCACCGCCGGCGCCTCGACCCCGGAGGTGGTGATCGCCGAGGTGATTGCTGCGCTGCAGCGTCGCACCCCCCTGACGATTTCGACCCTTCCGGGCATTGTCGAGGGCGTGAGCTTCCCGCTCCCGTCGAGTTTGGGCCACACTTAGACCGTTTCGAACCTAGCTTGCTGGAAATCCGCCACTTTTTCGGCTAATCAGCGCGCTTGGCACAGCGTACAACGAACCACGACACGAAGGAGCCTTGGTCTTGGGCATTCCTCTACGGTACGTCGCGAAGATCGGCGGCTACATTCTCAAGCAGCACCTCACCGGTCGCAAGCGGTACCCGCTGGTGATGATGATGGAGCCTCTGTTCCGGTGCAATCTCGCCTGCGCGGGCTGCGGCAAGATCGACTATCCGGACGAGATCCTCAACAAGCGCCTGCCGGTCGACGAAGCACTCGAGTCGGTCCGCGAGTGCGGTGCACCCGTCGTGGTCATCGCCGGCGGCGAGCCGCTGCTGCACAAGGACCTGCCGCAGATCGTCGAGGGCATCATCGCGCAGAAGAAGTTCGCGATCGTCTGCACCAACGCTCTGCTGCTCGAGAAGAAGATCGCGCAGTACAAGCCCAGCCCGTACTTCACCTGGTCGATCCATCTCGACGGCGACAAGGAGATGCACGACCAGTCGGTGTGCCAGCGCGGCGTCTACGACAAGGCGGTGGCGGCGATCCGGAAGGCCAAGGAGATGGGCTTCCGGGTCACGATCAACTGCACCTTCTTCAACAACTCCTCGGCCGACAAGATCGCCGACTTCTTCGACAGCGTGACCCGGATGGGCATCGACGGCATCACCGTCTCCCCCGGCTACGCCTACGAGCGCGCGCCCGACCAGCAGCACTTCCTCAACCGCCGGGCCACCAAGGACCTGTTCCGCGGCGTGTTCCGCCTCGGCAAGGAGAAGGGCCGCGAGAAGTGGACCTTCCAGCAGTCGGGCCTGTTCCTGGACTTCCTGGCCGGCAACCAGACCTACCACTGCACCCCGTGGGGCAACCCGACCCGGACGGTCTTCGGCTGGCAGAAGCCGTGCTACCTGCTCGGCGAGGGCTACGCCAAGACCTTCAAGGAGCTGATGGAGACCACGGACTGGGACGCCTACGGAACCGGCAACTACGAGAAGTGCGCCGACTGCATGGTGCATTCGGGCTACGAGGCCTCCTCGGTGGTCGATTCGGTGAAGAAGCCCTGGAAGCCGCTCGTCTACGCGATGCGCGGGATCAAGACCGAGGGCGAGATGGCTCCCGAGATCTCCCTCGAGAACCAGCGCCCGGCCGAGTTCGTGTTCTCACGCAACGTCGCGCAGAAGCTCTCCGAGATCCGGGACGCCAAGGCCGACGCCAAGAAGCGCGCGACAGCGGCCTAGGGACTCGAAGGCCGCCGACGAGTCGCGGGCGAGGCGCACGAGCCCGCCCAACGTGGCGGAGCGGCGCGCCAGCGCCGCCAGGACGGCGAGGAGATCGGGCTCGCCGTCCGGCTTGAGGGCCTTGGCGATCGCCGCCGGCAGGGCGCGGTCGGCGGGGTCGCACACCACCCGCACGGCGCAGAACGGCAGGCCGTGCGCCTCCGCGAAGGCGGCCGCGACGTGGGATTCCATGTCGACCGCCGCGGCGCCGGTCTCGGCCCGCAGGACGGCCTTGGCGTGCGGCGACAGCACCGCCGCCTCCACCCCGACGAGATCGGCCTGGACCACCCGCGCCGGCGCGTCCGCCAGCCGGCGGGCGAGCGCCGCCACAACGTCGCCATGCGCCGGGTGCCGCACCCCGCCCGCGCTCACCCCCGTCGCCACCACGACGTCCCCCGGTGCCAGGTCTGGATCGAGCCCGCCGGCGATGCCGATGCTCATCACCGCCCGGCAGCCCGGGCCCCTGCGCCCCATCAGCAGGTCCCGCAGCCGCTCCGGGTTGCCGCCGGCCCCCACCGTCGCGACGCCGGGTCCCGCGGCGAGCCGCGCCTCGCGGGCCAGGCCGGTCACGGCCAGGACGGGATGCGGCCCGTTCGGGCCGGTGGTGTCCTCGACGACGATCATGCGGGAGCTGTCTCGGTGGCTTGAGGCGATACGCGCGTGCATCCCTCATACCAGAGCGGGTGCGGCGGTCCTGTGGCGTCGGTGACACGGGCGAATGCGCGCAGCGCACCGACGCCTGGGTCATGGAACGGCTGATCACGTCGGCGCCCCGCCAGGCCGGATCGAGAGAGCACGACCCGGAGAGGGGATGTCACCGGCTCCGACCCGATCAGACTGCGAAATGATAAGACACCTGGCTCGAGCCTCGAAGACAGACAGCGACGAGGATCTATTCAACGAAACTGGTGTCTTGCCCTGCAATTTATAAAAATTAAAAGTTGTAAAGATTTTCTCTCGTATCTATCGCATTTTAATCCTGAGGTAAAATCCGATAATATCTCGATATGACACACAAACTTGCATTTTTCTGTAAATGTATAATGGTATTGTCTCATATTGATCTTAGTCGCCATTGGCGAGGCCATTGAGATTTTTTCTTGATTCAGGCTTGATTTGAAATACAATCGCGATAATCAAAAGATCTAAGGGGAGAACTCTATGGCAGTGTCCGGCGGCCCGGCCAAGCCTCCCGGCCGGCGCGTGCGCCTGAGCGCACCACCTCCAACGATCCCGGATCCTCCACCAGTTCGCCCCGAGCCGACCGGTTCGGCGGCGGGGCCGAGAACGACCGGCCGCACCATCGTCATCTTCAAGACGGAGACGCCGAAGACCGAGATCAGGTCGACCCTGAACAGGCTCGCTGGGATCAATGAACTGGTCACCAGCGCGGATGCCGGCGGCAATGCGGCAGCCCTGGCGGCGCTTGACGACGCGAAGGCGGTTCATTTCGAGCGGCTCGGCATCGCGATCCTCGACAAGCAGGATGCCCTTCCGGGGCTGATGGCCGCCGCTGCGGGTGCCGGCGGCCCGATCATGACCGTCGAGCCGGAATACATCGCGCATCTGTGCTCGCAGGGCGGCCTCAGTCGGGATTACCTGAAAGGATTCCGGGACGCGGCCGCACGGCTGTACGACGAGGCCGGCAACGGCGACGCCGCACCCGCGGCGTCCGCGGCTCCGGCCGGTCCTCTCGCCTTCGCCGATACGGCACAATTCACCTGGGGCCTTCAAGCCACGGGCGCGAGCGTCTCGCGCTTCACCGGGCGGGGCGCCAAGGTCGCCATCCTAGACACCGGCGTGGATCTGCAGCACCGGGATTTCCTGGGCCGCCTCAACAACAACAGCTCGTTCGTCGAGAATGTCGAGACGGTGCAGGACATCCACGGCCACGGCACCCATTGCGTCGGCACCGCCTGCGGCTCCGCACGGCCGGCGACCGGGGTGCGCCGTTACGGCGTCGCCCCGGATGCGCAGATCTACGTCGCCAAAGTCTTCAACGATGCGCCGCGGCCGGAAGCCTTGACGGCCGACGTGATCGCAGCGCTGGAATGGGCCGTGGAGAACGGGTGCCACGTCGCGTCGCTGTCCCTGGGCGTCGCGATCGACCAGGAGATCGAGCAATACAGGGAACCCATACGACGGGCCCTGCTGGCGGGCACCCTGGTGATCGCGGCGGCCGGCAACAACGCCAACCGGCCGGGCCTGCCCGGATTCGACTCGCGCTACCCGGCCACGAACGGCTTCGTGGAGGCGCCGGCTAACGCGTCCGACGCCATGGCCGTGGCGGCGGTCGACGCCCAGCTCCGCCTGGCGGCCTTCTCGTCGCGCAGCAGCCGCGTCACCGGAGCCGGGGGCATCGTGAACGTCGCGGCGCCTGGTGTGAATGTATTCTCCAGCGTGCCGACCGCCCTCGGAACGCATGCTGCCTTAGACGGGACGAGCATGGCCACACCGCATGTCGCAGGCATCGCGGCGCTCTGGCACCGGGCCACCGGCCTGACGGGGGCGGCGCTCTGGGCGAAGGTCGTCCAGAGTGTTCGACCGCTCGACATCGCCTCGGCCGATGTCGGCTCCGGACTCGTGCAGGCGCCGTAACGACGGCGTCCGCATGTCAGGTGAGGCGCGACCCGGACGGAGGAAGCCGGGCCGCCGTCTCCTCCGCCACGCTCGTCACCCCTTGGACCGAAGCGAGCGCAGCGGTCTCGGTGGAATCGAACCGTCCGGAGATGATGCCAGTCAGGGGAAGGACCCGCTCTACGGCCATGCCCTTGTCGGCGAGGCGTGCGGCCACATCCCGGATTTTCGGGAGCGCCTCGTCCGACACGGTGACGATGATCGACCTGACCATGCGCGGGCTCTCGGCTGTGCTGCGGCAGCGGCGACCTCACCGTGAGGCACTGCTTCTGCGACAAGTCGCGGGTGCCGACTATGATCCCGTCGAAGCGAGAAATAAAGCCGTGCACCGGACGCTGCGCGAGGACATGCTCCGTTGCGTCCTCCTCCTTCACCGCTCTGGAGCCGCGGCCTGTCGTGGTCCCCTGTCGCGAGCCATGCGGGCGCTGCTCCACGGCGCGCACCGGCGCGCCTCTCGCCGGAATGCCGAGACCGGTCGATGCCGGCAGTCCTGAGAAGACGGCTCAGGCCCCCGTGAGCGCCTCCGGACCCGTCAGCGGCAGGGCCGCCGCCTCGTCGAGCGGCATCGGCCGGCCGGTCAGGAAGCCCTGGACGCGCGTCACGCCGATCCCCTGCAGCACCGCGTACTCGGCTTCGGTCTCGACGCCCTCGGCGACGATCTCGCAACCGATGCGGCGGCCGTAGCCCGTGAGCGCCTCGGTCAGGGCCCGGCGGGCGGAATCGGCGTCGATGTTCCGGATCAGGCTCATGTCGAGCTTGATGAACTCGGGCGCCAGGTCGAGGACGTGACGGAGCGTCGCGTGGCCGGCCCCGACATCGTCGATCGCGAGCCCGAGGCCCTGGCTGCGGAACGGTCCCAGCACCTCCCGCAGGCGCGCGTAGGACGCGACCGCCGCGTGCTCGGTGAGCTCGACGACCAGCCGGTCGAACGGGACGCCCGAAAGGATCCCGGCGAGCCCGGGCGAGGCGAGGGCGGCCGGCGACAGGTTGACCGACAGCTTGACCCGGGGCGGCAGGTCGGGGAGTGCGGCCAGGGCCTTCCGGAGCGCGAGGAACTCGAGCGCTTCGCCGAGGCCGACCTCGGCGGCGTCCGAGAACCAGGCATCGGGGCTCCGCCCCAGGGCGGGCTCGAAGCGCGCCAGGGCCTCGAAGGCGGCGAGGCTCCCGTCGGCGGTGCGGTAGATCGGCTGGAACACCAGCGCGAGGGCCTCGGCGTCGATCGTCCCGGCGATGCGCCGGCGCTTCGCGGCCCGCTCGCGCGCCGCGTCGCCGTCCTTCTGCAGGATCGAATCGATCATGTCCGCACACAGGCGCAGGACGCCGAGATCCCGGGTCGTGAGGCTGCGATCCGGCGTGTAGCTGAAGCAGCACACCGTCCCGTAGGGCTCGCCGTCGCCGTGCCGGAGCGGAACGCTCAGATGAGCCCCGACCGGCAGGTCGCGGGTGACCGGCATCTGCGCGGCGACCGGATTCTCGGACGCGTCGTGCATCAGCCCGGGCATCAGGCCCTTGGCCACGTAGTAGCAGAAGCTCTGCTCCAGCGGCGCATGCGCGCCCACCACCACGGGGTTGTGCGGCGAATCGGTATCCGAGACGCGAAAGACACGGTCGCCCGCGACGAACTCCGAGATGAAGCCGACATCCATCGCCAGATGCCGGCGGACGGCGCGAAGGACCGACAGGATCTGGTCGCTGACGCTTCCGGACTGGTCGCCAAACACTGAGCGCAGAGGCATCGTTCAACCCGACCTAGCGATGGGCACCGTTTCGTCATTCCGGATGAGGAATTTACTCTTGACAGCGTGCCACGGATGCTGAGAAATTACTCTTATTTTTACGTATTATCCGACTTCATGCGAGCATCAGGAATGCATTGACCAGGGCGCCGGCATCTCCGCCCGGGCCTTGATCGCCAGGGCATCACAGCAATCTGGCAGTCCAGCCGGGCGACGGCCCTGCGCAGAAACAACTCCCGCAGTCGAGCAATACAACTTCAGGTCTTTGCACGCTGAATGGCGGGCTAGATCCTCAGGGTCAGGACGGACCGCTCTACCGAGTATTGACTTCCGCCCGACATGCATGTTGCGCCACCAGCATAGATTTGACATGATTACCTGGCGAGCTACGGCCAGTCGGCCCAACCAGAGAAGCCACCATGCTCGGTCCGGATACCCACACGAGTCAGCGCTGTCCAGACATCCGAGAGTCCGAAGGCCTGAGCATGGCGCCGGAACCGCTCCGAGCACTCCTCGACAAGCTCGAGCGCGCCGCGGTCGACTTGGCGGAAGGGGTGAACACGCGCGAGACGATGCACGCGCTGCGCAGCGCCCTGTCCGACATCTGCGCATTGACGGAGACCAATCCGAAAGTGCTGCGCGCCGTGCGGCGGGTCGCGGTCGCGGGCGAGCGTCTGGCGGAGATGGCTGCCCTGCCGCCGCGCTCGCGGACGGAGATCGCGGCCCGCAGCGCCGTCGCCCGCGCCCTCGCGAGCCTGACCGCGGCCCTGGTCGACACGCGCCCGAGCCGGATCGCCGTGAGCCTCGGCCGGGGCTGGTAGCCGAGCGCGGCCCGCAGGCCCGGCCGAACGCCGGCACGGGAGGGAGACCATTCCTTGTGAAAGTCCCGGTTGAGCGTGAACGGTAGGAAAGGTCCGCCGGTCGCGGCTCCTTCGTCACCCCAGGCCCGGGCAGGCCATCATGCAGCGCGGCTCCGAGGACAACCGCAACCGGGCGCTCGCCGTCCTCGCGGGGCTCTGCGCCCTCGCGCTCCTCGGCCTCCCGACCGGGCGGGGCGCCTGGCGCGATCCCGTCCTCAACGCGCGCGGTGCGCTGGCCGACGCCTTCCTGCACGGGCGGCTGTGGATCGAACGCTGCCCGGAGATCGATTGCGCCCTGTTCCAGGGCCGGCCCTCCGTGATCTTCCCGCCGCTGCCGGCGCTCGTGGCTCTGCCCGTCATCGCCGTGTTCGGGTTTCCGGGCTTCGAGGGCTTCGTGCTGCTGGCAATCCTCGCGGGCGTGAGCCTGTGGGCCTGGCACCGCATCTTCCGGGCACTCGACGCCGAGGATGCCGACGCGCTCTGGCCCATCGCGACGATCGCCTTCGCGCGCCCGTAGTTCCAGGTCACCCTGCGCTCGGAGGGGGTGTGGTCCTACGCCCAGTCGGTCCCAGCATGAGGAACAGCATCAGGACGTCGCGGCGCAGGATCGCCGCCACGTCCTCGACGAGGAGGTCGGTGCGCCGCAGCGTGCCGTCGAGGTCGACCACGAGGGGCGCCAGCGGGCCCTCGTCCCGCCCCGGGATCGCCGCGATGTCGGGCCCGGGCCCTGGACGGCCCGCCGGGGCCGGGCTTGCCGCCGGAGAACTCGTCAGGGAAGGGACGTGCCAGGAAGGGACTTGCCAAGGACACCGTTCCGGCCCGCGATTCGGTGATCTCGGCCCAGGCTATGACGGCGTAGGGGCTGCCAGTCTCTAAGTGCACCTCACACAACTCCCGCTGCGCCGAGGCCGCCACACCGAGCAAGGCCGGCGATCGGGAGTTCTGTGAGAGACACTTAATCGGGCCCGAAGTGAGCGTTCCGTCGCGCATCAGGATGATCGCCGGGTGACGCGGCCGGCGGAATTTCGCCGATCCCCGGCAAGACTTCGTTCATCAAGACTCTGTTCATCATGCCGGGGACGGCTTCGTCACGATTCCGGATCGGCCCGGGTCGAGAAGCGGTCGCGGGCGGTGAAGCGGTCGGCGGGCAGGGCGGTGGCCGGCGCGCCGCGGTAGATCTCGCGCGAGAGGAACGAGCGCTCGATCTCGATCTGCTCCTCGTCGAGGTCGACGTACCAGCAGCGGCGCCGGGGCGACCAGCGGTAGTTGCGGTCCTTGAGCCGGTCCTTGAGGGCGATCGGCGCGTCCGAGGCCCAGAGCCGCACGGTCGGCCGCCGCGCCGCCTCGAGGAGGGCGGCGAGCGCCAGGCGCCCCGAGGCCCGCAGCGGCCGGGCGAGGATCGCGAGCAACGCCTCGCAATCGTCGATCGCCCGGTGGCCGTTGTGGAAGTGGCCGTGATCGGCGAGCAGGTGGCCGAGCCGCATCCCCTCGTGGCCTTCCGCCCGCCAGGGGATCTGGTGGCAGGAGCAGGCCCAGTTGCGCGAGACGAAGATCGGCCAGCGGCGCTCGCACATCTGCCGGTCGAAGCGGGCGTTGTGGGCGATGACGACCCGCGCCTCCGCGGCGAGCGCCGCCACCGCCTCGTCGTCGATGCGCTGCCCGGCCACGTCGGCGTCGGTGATGCCGGTGAGACGCACGACCGCCTCGGGGATCGGGCCGGAGGGCTCGTGGAGCTGGTTGAACCGCTCGAGCACCCGATAGATCCGGCCGCTGGCGCCGTACTCGAACTTGACGATGCCGAGCTCGATCACCTCGTCGGCCGCAACGTCGATCCCGGTGGTCTCGGTGTCGAGGATCAGCCCGACGAAGGTCGGCTCGTCGGCCGGCTCGGGCGGGGGCACGAAGGGGCTCAAGCGGCGCAGCACCCGGTAGTCGCCGGTGCGCTCCAGGATGGCGGCGATGTCGTCGAGGGCGTCGGTCACGCGGCGTGTCACCCCGGGATCGCAGGCGGCCGCGCCTCGGCGGCGCGTGTCGTTGCTTGGCTCCCCGGCTTACCCCCGGCCCGAGCGCCCAGCCAAGAGCCTGCCGGCCACGCTCCACCGCATTCGCAGCCGGCGAAGGAGCGCCTGGCGGCCAGGCCCCGACAGATCCGCATCTCGCCCGACCAGTGCAAGACACTGTCATGCATTGCGTTTCCTAGAAGGAGCGCATCGCGCCATTCGGAGAGGCGAACCGTCCCATCCGCCACCGGCTCCCGCAAAGAAAACCCGCTGCCGCGAGGCAGCGGGGGAAGTGGAGGAGATCCGAGAGACAAGCCCCACGCCGGCAGGGGAGGAGACAGGGCCGGCGGGTGCGTCGGGGCGGCTCCATGCCGCCCGACCTGTGCCCAACCATCCGGGGCTACCCCGGTTTCGGGGGCGGCGGCGGAAACGCGTCGGGAGTAAACCTGTGGCAAACGGGAGCGCGGAATTCGGCAGCAAGCGCCGGGATGCGCGGCTCGGGGAAGGAAGCCAGGATGGCCGCATCGTCCAACGAGGGGCACAGGATCATGCGCAACCCGGATCTCGACCTCGCGGCCGTCGGCCGAAACCCGCTCGCGCAGGACCTGTCCCGGCAAGACCCGCCGCAGGACGACGCCGCGCGCTTCGCGGCCATCGCCCGCCGCGACCGGTCGGCGGACGGCCACTTCGTCTACGCGGTGCGCACGACCGGCGTGTATTGCCGGCCGAGCTGCGCCGCCCGGCCGGCCCGGCCCGAGAATGTCAGCTTCCACCCGACCTGCGCGGCGGCGGAAGCGGCGGGGTTCCGCGCCTGCAGGCGCTGCCGGCCGAACGAGGCGAGCCTCGCCGAGCGGCAGGCCGCGTCGGTGGCCCGGGCCTGCCGGCGGATCGAGGCGGCGGAGACGCCGCCGGCGCTGGCCGCCCTCGCCGCGGAGGCGGGCCTGAGCCCCTACCACTTCCACCGCGTGTTCAAGCAGGTCACCGGGGTGACGCCGCGGGCCTATGCGGCGGCCCGCCGCGCGACGCGGGTGGCGGAGGGCCTGCGGCAGGCCGGGACGGTGACGGAGGCGATCTACGAGGCGGGCTATTCCGCGGCGAGCCGGTTCTACGCCGCCTCGACCGCGCGCCTCGGCATGACGCCCACCGCCTATCGCCGGGGCGGCGAGGGGACGGCGATCCGCTTCGCGGTCGGCGCCTGCTCGCTCGGCCACGTCCTGGTGGCGGCGACCGCGTCGGGGGTCTGCGCGATCCTGCTCGGGGACGATCCCGAAACCCTGGTGCGCGACGTCCAGGACCGCTTCCCGAAGGCGGTGCTCACCGGGGGCGACCGGGACTTCGAGGCGGTGGTGGCGCAGGCCGTCGGCCTCGTCGAGGCACCCGGATCTGCCTCGACCCTGCCGCTCGACATCGGCGGCACGGCGTTCCAGCAGCGGGTGTGGCAGGCCCTGCGGGCGATCCCGCCGGGGCGCACCGCGACCTACGCCGAGGTGGCGCAGGCGATCGGTGCGCCGTCCGCCGCCCGGGCGGTGGCGCTCGCCTGCGGCGCCAACGCCATCGCGGTGGCGATCCCCTGCCACCGGGTGGTGCGCCAGGACGGCAGCCTCTCGGGCTACCGCTGGGGCGTCGCGCGCAAGCGGGCGCTGCTCGACCGGGAGCGGGAGGCGGCGGACCGGTCCTGACGGGGTCCCGGCGCGGACGAGTTCCCTCGCAGCGCGGCGTCCCGATCGATCTGCCGGTCCGGAGGCCGGCATTGCGACGGGCCCTTCGCGGAACAGCGGCAGCCGTCAGACTCCCTTAAGGCAGGTCGGACGTGAATTTGCGCAGGGACGGATCGCCAGGGCAGGATCGGCGTTCCTTCATCGGTTCTCGTCGCGCCGGTTGCGCGGCCGGCGCCGATGGAAAAGAATCCGCGCGAGCCTCCCCCAGGAGCGCAGTCCCATGTCGTGCCGCCACAACGCCGTCGCCCCCCTGCCGCACCTGATCGCGACGGCGCCGTCCCACCTGCGCAAGTGGCGCCGCTTCCCGCGCGACCTGCCGCGGGCGGCCAACGACAATGCCCGCCCGGGCTCCGCCGCCGAGGCCGGCCTGTGGGCCGCCGCCCTCGGGGCCACCGCCACCATGGTGGCGGTGCTGATGGTCGGGATGATGCTCTAGGGACGCGCCGGGTCCGGGCGCGCTCTCCGCGCCCGGTCCTCTTTCGCCAAGCCGGCGCGCTCTCGGCGCCCGGCCCTCTTTCGCCAAGCCGGCGCGCGTCAGCGCCCGGTCTTCTGGCGCCAAGCCGCGAAGTCGGCCTTGGCATGCTCGTCGATCAGCGGGTAGAGACCGATCACGGCGCGGCCGTTCTGGACCTCCTCGAGCACGAAATCCTCGAACACCGTCATCTCGGCGGCTTCCGCCGCGACCTCGTCGGCGAGCGCCGCCGGGATCACGATCACGCCCTCTCCGTCGCCCACCACCACGTCACCCGGCCAGACCGCGACGTCGCCGCAGCCGATCGGCACGTTGATGTCGAGGGCCTGGTGCAGGGTCAGGTTGGTCGGGGCCGAGGGACGGTTGTGGTAGGCCGGGAAGGGCAGGGCGCCGATCTCAGGCGAATCGCGAAAACCGCCATCGGTGACGACGCCGGCCGCGCCCCGCTTCATCAGCCGCGTCACCAGGATCGCGCCGGCGGAAGCCGCGCGCGGGTTCTTGCGGCTGTCCATCACCAGCACCGCGCCCTCCGGGCACTGGTCGACGGCGACGCGCTGCGGGTGGGCCGGGTCGCGGAACACCGCCAGGGTGTTCAGGTCCTCCCGGGCCGGGATGTAGCGCAGGGTATAGGCCTCGCCGACCATCGTCCCGGCATTCGGGTTGAGGGGGCGCACGTCCTGGATGAACTGGTTGCGCAGACCGCGCTTGAACAGGGCGGTGGCCAGGGTCGCGGTGCTGACGGTCTTCAGCGTGGCGCGGGTCTGGGGGCTCAGGGGCATCGGGGCTCTCCGGTCGGGGGCGCGGCCGCGCGCGACGGGCCGGACCCGCGGGATCGCCGCGGCCATGCCGCCCGCCCCCGATCCTCCCGCCGCACCGGACGGCTTCGCCGCTCCGCAGCCGCCCGCAAGGCGGCCTGTGACGGGCGCATTGAAGCACTAATGTTTTAGTACATCAACCGGGATGACGGGAAATTCGGCGCGCACATGAACCCTCCCTCCACGGAACCCGGGCCTGCCCGAGTTCCGCCTCTCCTTGCCCGACTTGGGTTGGGGGCGGATGCCCGGCGGATGCGGGGCGGGAACGCCGCTTCCGGAGAGGTCGCGATCCAGATGGCGGGCGCCCTATCCCCAATCGTCGCGCTACCCCTCTCGGCGGGACTTCGTCCCGCTGCGCTCACTCCGTTCGCCACCCTCCCCCGCAGAGGGGGGAGGGTTGATCTCGTGCCTCATCCGGCACAGGGGTCGGGCTGCCTCCCGGCGAGCCCCCCGCCTTACTTCTTGCGGGGCGCCGGCGGCGGGGGCGCCGGGGGCTCCTGGTCGGCCTCGCCGCCGCCGATGGTGGTCTTGATGGCGAAGGCCGCGAGCGGGCTCGCGACGTCGACCAGCTCGGCCTTGGTCAGGCCGTCCTTCGGATCGTAGGCGCCGACCAGCATCACGGTCCGGTTCTCGTTCCTGGCGAGGTCGAGGCCGTCGCCCGCCACGGTCAGCGGCTTGCCGGCGATCTCCTCGGCCTTCGGGTCGTTGGTGAACAGCACCATGACCTTGCCGTCCTTCACCACGCCGACGTAGCAGGTCTCGGCCGGATTCCGGCACGGGAAGAGCGCCGCGGCGATCGGGTCGGGCTGCGGCGCGGGCGCCTCCTTCGGCGGCGGTCCCTTCGGCGGGCCTTTGGGGGCCGGCTGGGCGGCGGCCGGGATGGCGGCGGCCGTGAGGGCGAGCAGCGTGACGGCGAGCGCGGGGCGGATCAATCTCGTCTCCTGAGCCTTGTCCTTTCGGAAGGTCGCGAAGTGGCGCGGCGGGACCGGGCAATCAAGGGCCGGGGCGCCTCACGCCTGCGCGAGATCGGCCGCGGCGACGAGGGCCCGGGTATAGGCCTCGCGCGGGCGCTCGAGCACCGAATCGGTCGGGCCGCGCTCGACCGCGCGGCCGTCGCGCAGCACCAGCACGGTATCGGCCAGCGCCCGCACCACCGCGAGGTCGTGGGAGATGAACAGATAGGCGAGGCCGTGCGCCACCTGCAGGTCGCGCAGCAGGGCGACGATGTCGCGCTGCACCGTGCGGTCGAGGGCGGAGGTCGGCTCGTCGAGGACGACGAGACGCGGGCGCAAGGCCAGTGCCCGGGCGATGGCGATGCGCTGGCGCTGCCCACCCGAGAAGGCGTGCGGGAAGCGGTGGCGCCAGGCGGGGTCGAGGCGCACCTCGCGAAACGCCTCCGCCGCCCGCGCGTCGCGGTCCGCCGCGCTCAGGTGAGGCTCGTGGACCCGCAGGCCCTCCGCGACGATCTCGCCGGCGGTGAGGCGGGGCGAGAGCGAGCCCATCGGGTCCTGGAACACCGGCTGGAAGCCCCGGCGCAGGGGCCTCAAGGAAGCGCGGTCGAGGCCGGTGAGGTCGCGGTCCTCGAACCGCACCAGGCCGTGGGCGGCGGGTTCGAGGCGCAGGACCGCCCGGCCGAGGCTCGACTTGCCCGAGCCCGATTCGCCGACGATTCCGAGGGTCTGGCCCGCCCGTAAAGTGAGGTCGATGCCCGCGACCGCGAGGCGCGGGGCATCGGCCCGGAGCCAGCGCCGAGGGCCCGGATAGGCGACCGAGACGCCCCGCGCCTCCAGCACCACCGGCGCCCCCTCCGGCACCGGGCCCTTGCGCCCGGCGGGCTCGGCGGCGAGGAGGTCGCGGGTCTCGGGCGCCTGCGGATCGGAGAACAGCCGCCCGGTCGGGCCGGTCTCGACGAGGCGGCCGGCCCGCAGCACCGCGGTGCGCTCGGCGATGCGCCGCACCAGCCGCAGGTCGTGGGTGATGAACAGGAGGGCGAGCCCGAGGCGTTCCTTCAGGTCGGCGAGCAGCGCCAGGATCTGGGCCTGCACGGTGACGTCGAGCGCCGTGGTCGGCTCGTCGGCGATGAGGAGGTCGGGCTCGCCGGCGAGCGCCATCGCGATCATCACCCGCTGGCGCTCGCCGCCCGACAATTCATGGGGAAAGGCGGAGAGGCGCGCGGCAGCGTCGCGCAGGCCCACGAGGCCGAGGAGCTCGCCCGCCCGGGCGGCCGCCTGGCGCCGGCTCATGCCGCGATGGGCGCGCAACGGCAGGGCGATCTGGTGGCCGACGGTGAAGAGCGGGTCGAGGGCGGTCATCGGCTCCTGGAACACCAGGCCGATGCGGGCGCCGCGGATCCGGTCGAGGGCGGGGCGCTTCAGCCCGGTCAGCTCGGTCCCGTCGAAGCGCACCGAGCCCGACACCCGCGCCTGCGGCGGCAGGAGGCCGGTGACGGCAAGCGCGACCTGGCTCTTGCCCGAGCCCGATTCGCCGACGAGGGCCAGGGTCTCGCCGCGGGCGAGGTCGAGGTCGAGGCCGTCGAGGGCCGTCACCCCGGCCCGCTCGTAGCGCACGGTGAGGCCGCGCAGGGCGAGAAGGCTCATGGCTGAGGGCTCACGGCTCAGGCCCGCACGTCGAGGGCGACGCGCAGGCGCTCGCCCAGCAGCGTCAGGGCGAGCAGCGTCGAGACCAGGAACCCGGCCGGCACGACCAGCATCCAGGGCGCGCTCTCGAGGCTGCGGGCGCCGTCGGCGATCAGCACGCCCCAGCTCGTCGCCGGCTCCTGCACGCCGAGGCCGAGGAACGACAGGAAGCTCTCGAGCAGGATCACCCGCGGCACCATCAGGGCCGCGAAGGCGACGACCGGCCCGAGCAGGTTCGGCACGACGTGCCGGCGCAGGATCGCCGCCGTCGACAGGCCGAGCGCCTCGGCGGCACGGACGTAGTCGCGCCGGCGGATCGCCTGCGCCTCGGCCCGGACGATGCGGGCCATGTCGAGCCACTCGACGGCGCCGACCGCGACGAAGATCAGCGCCACCGAGCGGCCGAAGAACACCACCAGCATGATGACGAAGAACACGAAGGGCAGGGAGTACAGGATGTCGACGAGGCGCATCATCGCGGCATCGATCCGCCCGCCGAGCGTGCCGGCGAGCGCCCCGTACGCGACCCCGATGCCGAGCGCCACCGCGGTCGCCAGCAACCCGAGGGCCAGCGACAGGCGCCCGGCCACCAGCGTGCGGGTGAGGAGGTCGCGCCCGAGCGTGTCGGTGCCGGCAAGGAAGCGCAGGCGGCGCAACGGCGCCTCGACGGTGAGCCGCCGGCCGTCCTCGGCCCGCCCGAGGATCCTCGCCTCCCCGAAGGTGTCGGAGCGGGCAAAGAAGGTCAGCACCCGCGGATCGACCGGCTTGTCGGCAACGAGTGTCAGGCGGACCGCCTCCGGCGTCACCGCGACGTCCTCGGCCCGCACCCGCATGCGGAGGGCGAGCCGGTCGAGGGCCGGGCGCACGGCGTCCGGGCGGGGGTAGAGCGAGAGCGAGGGCCGGGTGGCGGGATAGTCGTAATGGAGCCGGTCGTAGGGGTGCCCGGTGAGGAAGGGGCCGAGCAGGCAGGCCAGCGCCAGGAGGGCGAGGATCGCCATCCCGGCCCGCGCGGGACGATCGCCGGCGAGGCGCCGGCGGGCGCGGGCGAGGAGCGAGGCCCCGTCCTCCACCGGGGTCGCCGCGGCGCTCACCCGAAATCCCTCAGGCGCGGGTCGATGAGGGCGCAGAGGAGGTCGGCCATGAGGTTGAGCACGAGGACGAACACCGCGATCAGCACCACGGTGCCGAGCACCAGCGTGTAGTCGCGGTTGATGGCGCCGTCGACGAAGTAGCGCCCGACCCCCGGCAGGCCGAACACCGTCTCGACCACGACCGAGCCGGTGAGGAGGCCCGCGGCGGCGGGCCCGAGATAGGACACGACCGGCAGGGCCGCGCCCCGCAGGGCGTGGAGCGCCAGGAATCGGGGCGGCAGGCCGAGGGAGCGCAGGGTGCGCCAGTGCGGCCGGTCGACCACCTCGACGAGGCCGGCCCGGGCGAGACGCGCCACCACGGCGACCTGCGGCAGCGCCAGGGTGACGACCGGCAGGACGAGGTTTTTGGGGTTTCCGCCGTCCCAGCCGCCGACCGGGAGCCAGCGCAGCGACAGCCCGAAGGCGATCTGCAGGAGAGGGGCCACCACGAAGCCCGGCACGGTGAGGGCGAAGGTGCCCAATGTCGTGACGGCGTGGTCGAGGCCGGAGCCCCGCCGCAGGGCCGCGAGGGCGCCGAACGCCGTCCCGAGGACGAGCGCGACCAGGAGGGCGAGGCTGCCCAGGGTCATCGAGACCGGCAGGCCGCGGGAGAAGAGCTCCGCCACCGAGAGGTCGCGCACCGAGAAGGACGGCCCGAGATCGCCCCGGGCCAAAGCCGCGACGTAGCGCCCGTACTGGACCAAGAGCGGCTGGTCGAGTCCGTAGACCCGCCGCAGATTCTCCATCGCGGCCGCCGGGAGCGGCCGCTCGAGGTCGAACGGACCGCCGGGCGCGAGCCGGACCAGGAAGAACGACAGGGTGACGACGATGACGAGCGTCGGGATGCTCTGGGCGAGGCGGCGCAGCAGATAGGCGAGCACGGAAGCGGGATGGACCGGAGTGGGATGGGATCGGTCCGGGAGGATAGGGCATCGGGGCGGGGCAGGGGGGCCTTTTTTCGCCAGGAGGACGGCGACGCCATGCCGGGCCGGCGGGGCGGAAGGCGCATCACCCGCGTCGGCCCTGGCGCGCGCCGTCACCTGTCAGGCGCAAGGACGTTCCCGCACGGCCCGACGGCCTCCGGGACGCCGCGGCGGGCACGCACCGGCGCGTCCCGCAGCCAGGGAAGCGTCGCGGTCGCCCATCTCGGTCCGGCGCGTCAGGCCGCGGCGCCGGCCGGGAGAGGCGAGAACGGCACCCCTGTCGGTGGAACGGAGCGATCGGGAAATCGCTTGAGACAGCCGAGCCTCCGCCACGCCTCCCGGGTCCCGTGATCCTCTCCGCCTTCCTCTCCTTAAGCCTCGCGGCCGGGCCCGCGACCGACACGGCCGCCGCCCTGGTGCGGGACGCCGCCGCGCGCCTCGGTGCGGGGCTCGGCACGGCCACCGTCCTGGCGGCGCCCGCGCCCGGGATGCCGGTCTACCAACCCGAGGCGCGGGCGGTGTCGAACTGGCGCAGCGAGACGAAGGCCGGGCTGCTGCCGCTCTCCCTCGCCTGGACCGCCTGGGCGGCGCCGGCCGACCCGGCCTTCGTGGCGCGCTGCGTCAAGCTCAACAATTACTGGTGCATCAAGCGGGCGCGCTGGGACGGCGAGATCGGCGGCGACCAGGAAGGCCATACCGGCTTCGCCACCGCCGGGCAGGGGGCCGACGCCGCCGTGTCCCTGCTGCGGCGCTATTACGGCGAGTACGGGCGGCGCTCGGGCCTGGCGATCGTCCGCCGCTGGGCGCCGGCCGAGTGCGCCGGCCCGGTCGCGGCCCGGGCCGTGACCCCGGCGCGCGCGGCCGCACCTTTCCGCGCCGCCTCGCCGGCGCTGGCGGCCCTGGCGCCCCAGGGCATCGGCCGCACCCTGCGGGCCCGCTTCCTCGCCAGCCACGGCCGCGGCGGGGCGCCCCGGCGGATCGCGCGGAATCCCGCGCGCCCGGCCGCCGCGCCCGCGGTCCGGCCGGTCGCCGGCAACGCCCTGCGCGTCCAGCCCTGGTCGGCGCTGGCCCGGATGCAGGGGCGGCCGCGCCAGCCGGCCCGCACCGTCAAGGCGCTGCCGTTGCCGACCATCGCGACCGGCATCGGCGAGGCGCCGCGCCCGGCGATGCAGGCCGCGCTCGAGCCGGTCCGTGCCCTCGACGGGGCCCGCCTCGCCGCGGAGGCGGCCGCCCTGCCGACGCTCGTCGCCGCCCCGCTCTCGGCCCTGCCGCCATCCTTACGCCCGCCCGCGCCGCTCTGCGGCTCGGACGAGATCCGCATCCAGAACTACGCCGCCCGCATCGCCGGCAGCGTCGGCCTCAAGCCCGGGGACGATCTCGGGCTGTTCACGCCCGAGGGCCGCGCCACCGAGCGCCTCGCCCCGGTGCTGCTGGCGATGTCGTCGGTCGAGCTCGGGGCGCTGCGGGCGAGCCCGGCCCTCGTCGCCGCGGCGATCGCCCGGGCCGACGCGGAGCGCGGGGCGGGGCGCCAGCAGGCCGAGGCGCAAGCCCCGGCGCCGTGACGACCGGCCCTTGCGCAACCCCCGACGCCGCGCCACCTCCCGGATCACGATGAAGCGAGAGCGTACCGCGTGCCGCCCCTGACCGACCTCGCCGCGCGTGCCGGCTCCCTCGCCAAGACCGTCACCGAGGCCACGCGCTCGCTGGCCGAAGCCTCCAACGACCTCCTGGTCCAGCCGACCGTGAGGCTCGGCGTCACCGGCCTCGCCCGGTCGGGCAAGACCGTGTTCACCACCGCGCTCGTGCACCAGCTCACCGGGCTGCATCCGCTGCCGGCCCTGCGCGCCTCGCAGGAGGGCCGCCTGCGCAGGGCCCGCCTCGTGCCCCAGCCCGACGACGCGGTGCCGCGCTTCCCCTACGAGGACCACCTCGCGGCGCTGACCGAGGCGCGGCTCTGGCCGCGCTCGACCGACCGGATCAGCCAGCTGCGGCTCGAGGTCGATTACGAGCGCAGGGGCGGCTGGCGCACGGGACCTGCGAGCCTGATGGTCGACATCGTCGACTATCCGGGCGAGTGGCTGCTCGACCTGGCGCTGATCGAGCAGACCTACGAGGGCTGGTCGCGCGAGACGATCGCCGCCGCCGAGCGCCCCGGCCGCGCCGCGATGGCCGCCCCCTGGCTCGCGTCCTTGCGGGCGCTCGACCCGAACCAGCCCCTCGACGAGATCGTGGCCGAGCGGGCGAGCGAGGCGTTCAAGACCTACCTCGCCGCCGTGCGGGCCGGCCCCGAGGCGGTCGCCACCACGCCGCCCGGCCGCTTCCTGATGCCGGGCGACCTCGCCGGCTCGCCGGCGCTGACCTTCGCGCCCCTGATCCTCACCGGCCCGGTCGCCCCCGACAGCCTCGGCGGCCTGATGCAGCGGCGCTTCGAGGCCTACAAGCACCGCGTCGTGACGCCGTTCTTCCGCGACCACTTCCAGCGCATCGACCGGCAGATCGTGCTCGTCGACGTGCTGGCGGCGGTCGATGCCGGGGCGGCGGCTTTGGCCGAGCTGGAGGAGGCCCTCGACCGGGTGCTGATGAGCCTGAGGGTCGGGCGCAACAGCATCCTGTCGCGGCTGTTCGCGCCGCGGGCCGACCGGATCCTGTTCGCCGCCACCAAGGCCGACCACCTCCACCATTCCAGCCACGACCGGCTCGACGCGCTGCTGCGCCTCCTCGTCGCCCGCTCGTTGCGCCGCACCGAGGCCGCCGGCGCCCATGTCAGCACCCAGGCGCTCGCCTCGGTGCGCTCGACCCGCGAGACCGTGGTGCATGACGGGCCGGCTGCGTTCCGGGCCGTCGCCGGTACGCCGGAGGCCGGCGAGAGCATCGACGGCGAGACCTTCGACGGCGCGACCGAGGCGGCGATCTTCCCGGGCGAGCTGCCCGAGCGGCCGGAAGCCGTGCTGGAGGGGGCGGTGCCGCCGGGATCCTTGCGCTTCCCCCGCTTTCGCCCGCCGCTCGTGTCCCGCGACGCCCTCGGCCGACCGGGCCGGCTGCCGCAGATCCGCCTCGACCGCGCCCTGCACTTCCTGATCGGCGACCGCCTCGCCTGAGGGTGTTCCATGACGCACACGCCGACCCCGCAAGGTCCGAAGCCCCGGGCCTTCCGCCTGCCGCCGGCCGGAACCGAGACCGCCGCGCCACCGTCCCCTGGCACCGAGACGGCGCTGCCCGACGGGATCCGGGTGGTGGAGGAGCCGTTCGAGATCGTCGAGGCGGCCGACGGCGTCGCCGTGCCGGTGGCGCCGCGCCCCCGCGCGCCCTGGGCGACGCTGCTGCTCTCGGCCCTCGGGGGACTGGCCTCCCTCGGCATCGGGCTCGCTGTCGAGCGGCTGATCGCCGACCTCTTCTCCGCCGCGCCCTGGCTCGGGATCGTGGCCCTGGTGCTGCTCGCGGTCGCGGTGGTGGCGCTTCTGGCGATCGTCTGGCGCGAAGTGGCGGGCGTGCTGCGCGAGCGCCGCATCGAGGCCTTGCGCGGGGACGCCCTCGACGCGCTGCGCTCCCGCGACCACAGCGCCGCCAAGGCGGTGGTGCGCAGCCTCTCGGCGCTCTATGCCGAGCGGCCGGCGATGGGCGCGGCCCGCGCGCGGCTCGCCGCCCTCGACGACCAGATCCTCGACGTCGAGGACCGGATCGGGATCGCGGAGGCCGAGCTGCTGAGCGCCCTCGACCGCTCCGCCAAGGCGGCGGTGGCGGAGGCCGCCAAGCAGGTCTCGGCGGTGACGGCGCTGAGCCCGCGGGCGATCGTCGATGTCGGCTTCGTGATCTTCGCGGCGGTCCGGTTGCTCCGCCGCATCGCCACCATCTATGGCGGCCGCCCGGGCCTGTTCGGCTTCCTGCGCCTCGCCCGCGCGGCGCTCGCCCATCTCGCCGTCACCGGCAGCGTCGCGGTGGGCGACAGCCTGGTGCAGCAGGTGCTGGGCCTCGGCGTCGCCGCCCGCATCTCGGCGAAGCTGGGGGAGGGCGTGCTCAACGGATTGATGACCGCGCGCTTCGGCCTCGCGGCTCTGGCGGTGTGCCGCCCGCTGCCCTTCACCCGCGAGCCGCCGCCGCGGCTCGGCGACGTGGCGGGGGAGCTGCTCAGGGGCGGGGGTGATACGGAGGGGCGGGACGGATCGCGCTGAGGTCCGACCCCCCCAGCCCGACCGTGCGAGGGGCTGATCGCGACCCGTTGCGGCCCCGGGGCGGTCCGCTTTCAGGCTCTCGATGCGGCAGAATCTATCGTCAGGGAGGGTGGTCTTGCGACTGATCGCTCGAGGGGCTTCCCGAGGGTCGAAGCAGACGCCTCCCAGCACCAGACGACGGTGGGGACCGAGGCGACGTCCCGATGGCCAGCCCCTCCTCATGGCGTTCGCCTGAACCACCCCCGAGCCGACCAGGTCGATGCCACCTGCATTCTCGGTCGCCGTCGTCACGGTCGACAACGCGGTCCGCACGCCCACGGTCTGCCGGACGGGCCAAGGGTCGGCAGGCTGCCCCCACAACCCGAACGAGAGCCGATGGAGCGCGGCGCCCTCCCGGTGGGACATCCGACGCCTTCGCTTGCGCCCGATCTGAGCGCCGCCGTGCGGCGTCCGCCGGACGGCCCCCACTTGCAACACGCGTTGCAGACGCGGCGGCGGGTGCCGCCTGGTCGGGCGCCGTCGTCCCGTCCGGGTTGAGAAGGTCGCTCTCGACGCCGACCCGGACATGCCCGCCAAGCAGGGCGGAGGTCGCGGCGCAGGCGTTCTCATGCCGGCCGACAGCACGGGTCGTCGCGTGCCTCGCCCGGGGTTGGTCCGGTGCCAGAAACGGCAGAAGGTCGGACGGCGTCGAGCAACGGCCGCGGCTTCAGGTCGGGCCCCTCGCACCACCGCCATCCGGCGCCGGCGGGTCAAGGCCCGACATCTCGCACGGGATCGGGATCACCCCCTTGTCGCCCGAGGCCGCCCGGACCGCTTTCGTCGCGTCCGCCTTAGGCACCGGCGTCCAGGAGGTGACGTGACGACCCATCCGCGCGGCGCACATGCCGAACCATGCAGGCGCCGGCCTCCAGGCGGGAGGCGACCCCGACGGCGTGCTCCGTCGGCGTCAGGAGGATCGCGGGATGGTCCTCCTTCGTCCGACGCCCGCCTGTCGGTGTGAGGGCGATGGCGGTAGGGCCTGGAAACGACATCGATGCCTCCTCGTTGGCCAGGATGCCCGGCTAAGATACATTCGTTGCAAAAAATCTATCATGCAACAAGTGTTGCAAACGAAAATGAAGAAGGGTACACACGCTGCCATGGAACACGGTCCGCTCACCGAACAGATCGTCGATGCCTTCGAGACCCTCGGGCCTCAGCTGAAGGCCGCTGCGCGCTTCGTCCTGGACCAGCCCAGCGAGGTCGCATTGCTGTCGATGCGCGAGCAGGCCAAGCGTGCCGGGGTTCAGCCCCACACCATGACGCGCCTCGCCCAGCGCCTGGGTCTTGCCGGATACGACGACCTGCGCGCGCTCTATGCCAGCGCCGTTCGCGAGGGATCGCTCGGCTTCTCGGGCCGGGCGGACCTGCAGGTCGCCCACCAGAAGGCGAAGGGCGAGCGCGCGCTGGCGGTCGACATCATCGCGTCGGTCGGGGCGCAGGTGCAGAGGCTGGCGGAGCCCCAGGCACTCGACCGGCTCGTCGCGGCCGCCGACCTGCTCGCCTCCGCCGAGCGGATCTACTGCCTCGGCCTGCGGTCGTGCCATCCCGTCGTCGGGCATTTCGCCTACGTGATGTCCTTTCTCGGGGAGCGCGCGGTTCTGCTCGACGCGGGCGCCGGCACCGGGCTCGACCCGATCCGCTCGGCCTCGCCCGCGGACGTCCTCCTGGCAGCCTCGGTCGCCCCCTACACCCGGGCGACCATCGAGACCGCCCGCTACGCGCATGGCCGCGGCGTCCCGATCGTGGCGGTGACGGACAGCCCCGTCTCGCCGCTCGCGGGGCTCGCCCGGGAGAGCGTCATGGTTCCGGCCGACAGCCCGTCCTTCTTCCACACCATCGCCCCCGCCCTGGTGGTCGGGGAGATCCTGGCCGCTCTCGTCGCCGGCCGCGGCGGCGACGCCTCGCTGGCGGCGATCAAGCGCAGCGAGGCGCAGCTCACCGCCTTCGGCATCCACTGGTCGCCTCCGACCGCCAGAACGACACCCTGAGGACATCGTCATGACCCGCATCCTGCACCGACAGATCAACGCCGACCTGCGCGTCGCCTCCGGCGGCCGGGGGGTCGAACTCTTCGACCAGCACGGGCGCGGCTACATCGATGCCTCCGGCGGCGCAGCGGTGTCCTGCCTGGGCCATGGTCATCCCGACGTGATCGCCGCCCTCCACGCCCAGGCCGACAAGCTCGCCTACGCCCATACCAGCTTCTTCACGAGCGAGGCGGCCGAAGCGCTGGCCGAGCGCCTCGTCGCCGGCGCGCCGGCTGGGCTCGACTACGTCTACTTCGTCTCGGGTGGTTCGGAGGCGGTCGAGGCCGCCCTCAAGATGGCGCGCCAGTACTTCGTCGAGATCGGCCAGCCGCAGCGGGCGACGATCATCGCCCGGCGCCAGAGCTACCACGGCAATACCCTGGGCGCCCTGGCAGCCGGCGGCAATGCCTGGCGACGGGCCCAGTTCCAGCCGCTGCTCGCCGAGACCCACCACATCGATCCCTGCTACGCCTACCGCTACCGGGAACCCGGCGAGACGGAGGAAGCGTACGGCCTGCGTGCCGCACAGGCCCTCGAGGACAAGATCCTGGAGCTCGGCCCGGAGACGGTGATGGCCTTCGTGGCCGAACCGGTCGTCGGGGCGACCGCCGGCGCCGTCCCGGCCGTACCGGGATACCTGCGGCGCATCCGCGAGATCTGCGACCGGTACGGGGTGCTGCTGCTCCTCGACGAGGTGATGTGCGGCATGGGCCGCACCGGCACGCTCCACGCCTGCGAGCAGGACGGCGTCGCCCCCGACCTGATGACGGTCGCCAAGGGGCTCGGCGGCGGCTACCAGCCGATCGGCGCGACCTTCCTGTCAGGCCGCATCTACGACGCCTTCGCCGGGGGCTCGGGCCTGTTCCAGCACGGGCACACCTACATCTGCCACCCGATGGCCTGCGCCGCGGCGCTGGCCGTGCAGGAGGTGATCGCCCGCGACCGGCTGCTCGACAACGTCAAGGCGATGGGCGCCCATCTCGCCCGGCGGCTCGGGGAGCGCTTCGGCAACCACCCGCATGTCGGCGACGTCCGCGGCCGCGGCCTGTTCATGGGCGTCGAGCTGGTCGAGGACCGCGGCACCAAGGCCGCCTTCGATCCGGCCCTGAAGCTCAACGCCCGGATCAAGCACGAGGCGATGAGCCGCGGACTGGCCGTCTACCCGGCCGGCGGGACGATCGACGGGGCGCGCGGCGACCACATCCTGCTGGCTCCGCCCTTCATCATCGACGCCGCGACCGTGGACACGGTCGTGGAGCGCCTCGGCGAGGCCGTCGACGCGGCGATCGCCCAGGCTGCCTGAGAGACGACGCCCGAGGGCGTCCCCGAGACACGCCGCCGCTGGGGCGGCGTGAGCCCCGGATCCGCAGCAGATCGGTTCCGGACCGAACCCTAGGACAATCGACATGATACACTTGAAGCGAGCGGCCGCGGCCGCGGCCGCAACGATGACGCTTGTCTTGACGACACTCGCGCCGATGGCGGCGGCACGGGCCGACGACCTCACCGGGACGTTGAAGAAGGTCAAGGAGACCGGCACGATCACCCTCGGCTACCGGGAGACCTCGGTGCCGTTCTCCTACCTCGACGGCAGCCAGAAGCCGATCGGGTTCTCGATCGACCTGTGCGGGCAGGTCGTCGAGGCGTTGCGCAAGAAGCTCGGCATGGCCGACCTCAAGGTGGCCTACAACCCGGTCAACTCGGCGACCCGGCTGCCCCTGGTGGCCAACGGCACCGTCGACCTCGAATGCGGCTCGACCGCCAACCAGCTCGCCCGGCAGAAGCAGGTGGCGTTCTCGGTCTCGACCTTCGTGGCGCAGTTCAAGTGGCTCACCCGCAGCGACAGCGGCATCGCCTCCGCGGACGACCTCAAGGGCAGGACCGTCGCCGTCACCTCCGGCACCAACACGTCGCAGTTCCTGAACAAGCTCAACCAGGATGAGGGGCTGAAGCTCTCGATCTCGCAGGGCAAGGATCACGCCGAGAGCTTCCTGCTCGTCGACACCGGGCGCGCCGCGGCCTTCATGGAGGACGACATCCTGCTCGCCGGCTTGCGGGCGAATGCCAAGGACCCGTCGCGGTTCAAGATACTCGACAAGTCCTATTCGGCCGACCCCTACGCGCTGATGTTCCGCCGCGACGATCCGGCGTTCAAGGCCTTGGTCGACGAAACCCTGATCGGCCTGATGAAGTCGGGTGCGTTCACAACGCTTTACGTCAAGTGGTTCGAGACCCCGATCCCGCCGCGGAACCTCAACCTCGACTTCCCGATGTCGGACAATCTCAAGGCGCTGATCAGGTCCCCGTCCGACAGGGCGAATTCCTGACCCGATTTCGCGACCGTTGGGTCCGGGGACTCGACGGCCCACCCGCTTCCGACCTCCCAAGCTCCCCGAGCATCGAGGTCCGGGACGCATCGGGACGGTGCGTCCGCTTGCGGGCGATCGACCAATCTCTGCACTCCGCCGTGAGCAGACCCTCGCGCGATCGGTCTGATCGGGTGGGGACCCGAGAGGCGGAACCGGGCCGCCGCCGCCTCTCCGATGCCGGATGCGCGACTGAGCCGACCGGCGGCCCCGCCAGAACCCGTCTCCCGGGTAGGCCCGAGCGGTGACCGCGGTCGTGAGCCGCTTTTCCGACCTCGACGGTGCGAGCCTGCATCACCGCGACACGGGTGCGGGCGAGGACGTCGTGCTCGTGCACGCTGGACGCCGAGGACGACCGGGCGATGCTCGCGCACGGCGACGACGGGAGCTTCGGGCGCGGCCTCGAATGCGTCGAGTCCCTGCGCCGCGTCGCCGAGGACGTGCATGGGGGCGTCGTGGAGGCGTGCGGGTATGGGCCCCCCGAGGAGCGGCCGGATGTCCTGAGCGAGGAACTCCCGCGCTTCTTCGGCAAGGCGGGCGCCTGATCCTGGCGGTCCGGCCGCGGAGCGGCCGGCCGGTTCGGCGCCGCGCGCGAGGCGCCCGCCCTTCGGCCGCCGGTCACAGGCTCGACCGGTCGCTCCCCGAACCCATCGGCAGCCCGACGTAATTCTCCGCGATCACCGTCTGCGCCGCCCGCGAGCCGCGGATATAGGCCAGCTCCGCCACCTGCATCCGGCGGGCGAAGTCGTCCATGTCGGGGAAGCGGTGGGTGAGGCCGGTGAACCACCAGCTGAAGCGCTCGGCCTTCCACACCCGGGCGAGCGCCCGGGCCGAGTAGCCGTCGAGGCCGGACGGGTCGTCGTCGGCGTAATGCAGGGTCAGCGCCTCGGCGAGCATCCGGACGTCGGAGACCGCGAGGTTCATGCCCTTGGCGCCCGTCGGCGGCACGATGTGGGCGGCGTCGCCGGCCAGGAACAGGCGGCCGTAGCGCATCGGCTCGGCGACGAAGCTGCGCAACGGCGCGATGCTCTTCTCGAAGGAGGGGCCGCGCACCAGCCCGGCCGAGGCGGTGGGCCCGAGGCGGGTCTCGATCTCGTCCCAGAAGCGGTCGTCGGACCAGTCCTCGATCCGCTCGTCGAGGCCGACCTGGACGTAGTAGCGGCTGCGGGTGGGCGAGCGCATGCTGGCCAGGGCGAAACCGCGGGCGTGGTTGGCGTAGATCAGCTCGTGGTTGACCGGCGGCACCTCGGCCAGGATGCCGAGCCAGCCGAACGGGTAGACCCGCTCGTAGACCTTCAGCACGTCGGCCGGGATCGTCGCCCGCCCGACGCCGTGGAAGCCGTCGCAGGCGGCGACGAAGTCGCAGGCGAGCGTCTGCGCGACCCCGTCCTTGACGTAAGTCACGCTCGGGCTGGCGCCGTCGACGCCCTCGAGCCGCAGGTCCTCGGCCTCGAACACGATCCGGACGCCGCGGGGCTCGGCGGCGTCGAACAGGTCGCGCATGACCTCCTGCTGGCCGTAGACCGTGACGACGGAGCCGCCGGTCAGCGCCGCCATGTCGATGCGGAAGATCTCGCCGTCATAGGCGAGGTTGGTGCCGGTATGGGGCAGGCCCTCGGCCTTGAGCCGGGCATCGAGGCCGAGCTCTTCCATCAGCGCCACCGTGCCCTGCTCGAGGACGCCCGCCCGCACCCGTCCCTCGACGTAGTCGCGGGTGCGGCGCTCCAGCACCACCGCGTCGATGCCCGCGCGGGCCAGCAGGTGGGCGAGGAAGAGGCCGGCCGGGCCGGCGCCGATGATCGCGACCTTCGTGCGCATGGGAGATGTCCTCGAGGTTTCCATCCGGGGCGCCGCCTGTGTCGCGGCGGCTGCCGATACGCGAAAAGGTGACCGTTGCCCGCGCGGTTGACGATGGACGGGGCGAGGAAAAAGTTGGATTTTTCGTCGACCCCGCCCGTTCCGCCCCGGCCCGCCCGCGATGCGCCTCGATCCCGCCCAACTCCCTGCGGTGCCGCATTTCTTCCTGTACGGCGAGGCGCCGCGGGACGCCGACGACCGCTTCCTGCACCTCGAGGCCTTGGACGATCGCAGCCGTCCGAACCGGTGGACCATCCGGCCGCACGTGCATTCCGGCCTGCATCAGGTCCTGCTCATCGCGGAGGGCGCGGGCGAGATGCGGGCCGAGGCCGAGCGCCTCGCCTTCGCGGCGCCGTGCCTGCTCGTCGTGCCGGCCGGCACCGCCCACGGCTTCCGCTTCGCCGACGGCACGGTCGGGGCGGTGCTCACCCTCTCGGCGCGCTACCTGCACGACCTCGGCGGGCGCGAGCCGGAGCTGGCGGGGCTCGTCTCCGCGCCTGCGGCGCTCACGCTGCCGGAGCCGGGCCCGGTCGAGGAGGCCGTGGCCGAGCTCGCCCGGGAACTGGCCTGGGCGGCGCCGGGCCGGCGCGGCGCCATCGAGGCTCACCTGATGCTGATCCTGGTCGCCGGCCTGAGGCGCCTCGCCGCCGCGAAGGCGCCTCAGGCCCCGCCCGGTCCGCAGGCCCTGCTCACCGCGCGCTTCCGCGAACTCGTCGAGGCGCATCACCGCCGCGAGCGCCCGCTCGCGGCCTATGCCGACGACCTCGGGGTGACCGAGGCGCGGCTGCGGGCCGCCTGCCGGGCGGTGGCGGGCGCGAGCCCGGGCCGGATCATCCGCGAGCGCCGCCTGCTCGAGGCCAAGCGCAGCCTGCTCTATTCCGACCTCGGCATCGCCGAGATCGCCTACGGCCTGGGCTTCACCGACCCGGCCTATTTCTCGCGCTTCTTCGCCAAGGGCACCGGAGAGTGCCCGCGGGCGTTTCGCGACAGGCGCGGCGCGGACCGGGGAGAGGCGCGATGACGATGGGGCGGGACGGACTGACGCGGCAGGGCTTTCTCGGCGGCGCGCTCGCCGCCGCGGCGGCGCTCGGGGGCGGTGCGGCCGCGCAGGGCGCGGAGCCGCACCGGCGGCCGATCCCGTCGAGCGGCGAGACCCTGCCGGTGATCGGGCTCGGCACCTGGCGCGGCTTCGACGTCGGGGCGGGTCCCGCCGAGCGGGCGCCCTTGCGGGAGGTGGTGTCGACGCTGCTTTCCGCCGGCGGCCGGGTGATCGATTCCTCGCCGATGTACGGCCGGGCCGAGGGCGTCGCCGGCGACATCGTGGCGGAGCTCAAGGCCCGCGAGCGCAGCTTCCTCGCCACCAAGGTCTGGACCAGCGGCCGCGAGGCCGGCATCGCGCAGATGAAGCGCTCGTTCGCGCTCCTGCGCACCGAGCGCCTGGATCTGATGCAGATCCACAACCTGCTCGACTGGCGCACCCACCTGCCGACGCTGCGGGCCTGGAAGGAGGAGGGACGCATCCGCTATCTCGGCATCTCGCACTACACCGAGAGCGCCTACGACGCCGTCGAGGCGGTGCTGCGGGCCGAGCGGCTCGACGTCCTGCAGATCAACTATGCCCTCGACGACCGGGCGGCGGAGGAGCGCCTTCTGCCGCTCGCCGCCGAGCGGGGCGTGGCGGTGCTGGTCAACCGGCCCTTCGGCGGCGGCGGGCTCCTGCGCCGCCTCGCCCGTCAGCCGCTGCCCGACTACGCGGCGGAGCTCGACTGCACCTCCTGGGCCGAGATCCTGCTCAAGTTCGTGGTCGGCCACCCGGCCGTGACCTGTGCGATCCCCGGCACCGCCGATCCCGGCCACATGGCGGCGAACCTGCGCGCCGGCACCGGGCGCCTGCCGGACGAGGCCCTGCGCCGCCGCATGGCGGCGACCTTGCCGGCCTGACCTGAAGCTGAAGGCAGCAATCGTCGAAGAGCTCGGCAGCAGAGCGGCACCGGAACGCCGCCGCTTACAGTCAAGCCGGCGGAAAGGAATCCCCGACCCGCCATATTGCTGCCGTTCTGCCCGTGTTAAGGATCCCTCATCCACATCGGTCCACGTCGAGCGCGCGATCCTGAGCGGTCGTGCCGCGGACGGTCGCGGTTTTCGCGACGACATTCTGCCAGCCTCACCAACCGGCCAAGCTTCGACAATTCGGCCGGGCTCGAACGATCCGGGGGTCCCATGCTCAAGTCGTCCATCGCCGCTCTCGTCCTCTGCGCCGCGCTGCCGGCCAGCCTGCAGCCGGCGGCGGCGGAGGGACGGAGCTTCAACGGAACCTGGTCGGTGCAGCTCGTCACCGAATCGGGCCTCTGCGACAGCCGCTACAGCGTGGCGCTGGCGATCACCGACGGCGACGTGCGGGTGGCTTCGGCAGGCGAGGGCGGCGCGACGGTGAGCGGGCGCATCGGGCCGGACGGCAATGTCGGGCTGACCGTCCGCCGCGGCTCGGCGAGCGGCGCCGCCTCGGGCCGGCTCCAGGCCAATTCCGGCGCCGGCACCTGGAGCGTCTCCGCCCTCTGCTCCGGCCGCTGGACCGCGCAGCGCCGCACCGCCCGGGTCGCGCAGGCGGACTGATCGCGCGCGGATCGCTGCGGGATGCAGTGATCGTCGCCGTGAGTCACGCGCCGGCCGTCGAGCCGGCGCAGAACCGGCTCCAGTGCTGGGCATGCACGGTGCTGATGATGCCCGAGGCCCAGACCAGGCGGCGGTCGGGCATCAGCGGCGCGTTGTGGCTCTCGAGGTGATAGGCGCCGCGCTGCGAGCCGCGCAAAATCTTCTTCAGGAAGCGGTGCCCCTCCGCCGTCGCGACGGCCGCGTAGAGGTCGAGCAGGCGCTCCGGGCTCTCCCCTGCCTCGGCGCAGAGCACCACGTCGTCCGGCTCGTATTTCGGATACATCGACAGGCCGGCGACCCGGAACGCGATGGTGCCGGGCGGCACCCGGAACGGCACCGCGATGCGGAAGAGGTCGCCCTCGGGCCCGGGCTGCTCGTCCCCGGTGTCGATCAAGCCGCCGGCGCTGATCAATCCCTTCACCCCCACGATCTGACTTCCGTCCGCTTGCGGCTCCGGCGCGTCGTCGTCGCCGAACAGGAGTCCCTTGGCGCTGACCTCGACGCCGTCGCGGCGGAAGCGGGCGGCGTAGCGTTCGGCATCGTCCTGCCCGATGGTCCGGGTGCCGGCCTCGTGCGCCCGGTAGGTGCTCTCCGGCCAGGCATTCTGCAGCGCGGCGTCCCGCGCCGAGCGGTAGCCGGCAGCGATGCGCGCCTGGCGCAGCCGCTCGCCCTGGGCCGTCCGAACCCGGTTCTCTGCGAGATGAATCACCTCAGCGAATATCCTCGGCACTTGAGGTATTGAGCATGATCATTACATCATGTAGCGACTTCGGTCGCAAGGACCGCGAGACCCTCCGCTCGCGCGTCCCTCGTCCTGTCCCTGGGGCAGCCTATCCCAGGGGCGCCCGTGCGCCGTCTTCCTCGTGGCGGGAGTTCTCCGATGGTCCACCGATTTCTCGCGCCCCACCGCGCATCGCCCGTCGACGGGGCGGGTCGGTTGCGCAACGCCGGAATGCCTCGGGACGATCCGGGGCCGCCGGCATCGGGCCGATTCGGCGGCGAATTGCCACAACGGGATCGCATCGCCCGGAAACGCCTGGCGGCCTGCCGCGAAGCCCCTCGCCCTGCGGCCCGCTCCGGGGCAGGAGGAGCGCATGAAGGTTGCCTTGATCGTGCTGTGGACCCTCGCGGCGGGGGTCGGCCTGTTCCTGATGGTGCGCAGCCGGATCGTGCGCATGACGGAGGCATTGACGCGGGAAGCCGCGCAGGGCCGCCGCGATGCGCCGGATCGCCGCGACCCGCAGGGCTCACGGGACCCGCAAGGCCCCCGCGACGCGCAGAGTCGCCGCGACGCGCAGAGTCGCCGCGACGAGGCCTGAGCGGGGTCGCGCTCGGGCGACCGGGGAGGGCGGCGTGAGCCGGTCCAAGCGCCGCATCCCCCGCCGCCGCCGCGAGGTCCTGGCGCAGGGCCGTCCGCCGGCGGACCGCGCGGCCGAGATCAGCCGCCGGCGCCGCCGGCGGGTCCGGCCCGCCCGCATCGTGCTGGAGGCCGATCGGGTCTGGCTCGTCGCCGAGACGAAGCCGCGCTGGGCCGCCCGGGCCGCCCGCGACCTCGCGGCCGCCGGCATCCCGGCCTTCGACCCGCGGGAAGAGGTGGAGCTGACCTCGCCCACGGGCCGCCGCCGCACCGCCCGGCTGCCGCTCCTCCACCGCACGATCTTCGTCGGCCTGACGGATGACGGGGACCTCGCGCGGGTCGAGGGCCATCCGGGCATCGACCGGGTCCTGTTTCGCGACGGCCGCGCGGTCGTGATCGCGCCGTCCGTGCTCCAGGGCTTCGCCGATGCGGTCACCGGGCATGGCGGCGACGAGGAGGCGGTCGCGGCCGTGCTGCTCGCCCTCGGCGACGGCGTGCGGGTGACGGAGGGACCGCTGGCGGCCCTGCGCGGAACGATCGAGGCGATCGACCCGGCCCGCCGGCGCTACCGGGTCGCCCTCTCGCTGTTCGGGCGCGAGACCCCGGTTGTGCTCACCGAGGGGCAGATCGAGCGCGAGTGACGGCGTCGAAAAAATCGCGTCCCGCCGAAGAGAACATTTGACGAACATCGGCGGGGCGGGTACAAAGGCCGCAGGTTATCCGGGTCTGCGGCCTGCCCTTGGAGGATGTGGCTGCTCGACTGCCCCGCGACGCGGGGATGTGTCCCCGGACCCGGCCCACGGCATCACCGAGGCGACGGGCGGCGCGTGCCCACCGGCCGCCGATTGGCGACTCACCTCTGCGGGTCGCTCCGGGCCGCGCCGCGCGTCTCCCACAATCCAAGAGGCGATATGGCCAAAGGCACCATGGCACGGCGAGTCATCGACTGGGCGGGCATCGCGGCGGCTTATCGGACGACGCCGGAGGCGGGGCCTGCGATCGCGCGTCGATTCGGGATCAGCCCGGCGACGCTCCGGCGCCGGGCCCGGGCGGAGGGGTGGGGGGTCGCGAAGACCCCGCGCGACGAACCGCCCTCCGGCGACGTGCTCGGCGGCCACCGCCTCGTGGTGGCGCAGGGCGCCGCCCTCACGCTGCAGCTCCTCGACGACCTCCAGGCCGCCGCCGGGGAGCCCGTGCCCGAGGACGGCACGGAGGAGGGCGGTCTCGCCCGCGCGGCGGTCCTGCAGAAGCGCATCGCGGCCCTGCGCGACCTCGCCGCCGCGGCGCGGCTGTGGATCGCCCTCGAGCGGCAGGCCTGGGATCTCGACAAGGAAGAGGGGAAGCTCCGTGACGGCACCGCGCTCCCCGATCCCGCCGCGATCCTCCGCCTCCTCGACGGCGAGCAGCGGGCCCAGCTCCGGGCCATCGCCGAGCGCCTGGCTGACCGACCCGCCGGCCCTGCTGCGGGCGCTCGACCGGCTCGATAGCGAGGAGAGCCTGGCGGGCTTCGTGCGCCGGGCCTGGCCGGCGATCGAGCCGGGCAGCGCCTACATCCACGGCTGGCACATCGACGCGGTCAGCGCCCATCTGGAGGCGGTCACCGCCGGGCAGATCACCCGGCTCCTGATCAACGTGCCGCCCGGCACGATGAAGAGCCTGCTCGCCGGCGTGTTCTGGCCGGCCTGGGAATGGGGGCCGAGGAACCGCCCCGCCTTGCGCACCGTCGCGGTCTCGCACACCGAGCGGCTGGCGCTGCGCGACAACCTGCGCACCCGGCGCCTGATCACCTCGCCCTGGTACCGGGCCCTGTGGGGCGAGCGGGTGCGCCTCACCCGCGACCAGAACCGCAAGGGCCGGTTCGAGACCACGGCGTCGGGCCTGCGGGAGGCGGTCTCGGCCGGCTCGATCACCGGCTCGCGCGGCGACCGGGTGATCCTCGACGACCCGATCTCCGTCGAGGGCGCCGGGTCCGAGCGGGTGCGCGAGGCGGTCGAGCGCTGGTTCCTCGAAGCCGTGCCGACCCGCCTCAACGACCCGGTCCGCTCGGCGATCGTGGTGATCATGCAGCGGCTGCACGAGCGCGACCTGTCGGGCGTGATCCTGGCGAAGAACCTCGGCTACGAGCACCTGATGCTGCCGATGGAGTTCGAGCCGGAGCGCGCCTGCGCCACCCGGATCGGCTTCCGGGATCCGCGCCGCGAGCCGGGCGAACTGCTCTTCCCGGCCCGCTTTCCCAGGGCGGCGGTGGAGCGCGACAAGGCCGCGATGGGCGCCTACGCGGCGGCCAGCCAGTACCAGCAGCGGCCGGCCCCCCGGGACGGCGGGCTGTTCAGGCGCGGCTGGTTCACCCTGGTGCGGGCCTTGCCCGCGGGCTGCGCCCATGTGCGGGCCTGGGACCTCGCCGCCAGCGTGCCGCGGGCCGGGCGCCAGCCGGACTACACCGCCGGCGTCAAGCTCGCGCGGGCGCCCGACGGCCGGCTCTACGTCGTGGATGTCCGCCGCGACCGGCTCTCGGCCGGCGGGGTCGAGCGGCTGATCCTCGCCACCGCCGCCGAGGACGGGCCGTCCTGCCGGATCTCGCTGCCGCAGGATCCGGGCCAGGCCGGCAAGGCGCAGGCGCAGTACCTCGTCGGGCGGCTGTCCGGCTACGACGTCAGGGCCTCGCTGGAGAGCGGCGACAAGGCGACCCGCGCCGCCCCGGTCTCGGCCCAGGCCGAGGCCGGCAACCTGCACCTCGTCGCCGGCCCCTGGAACGAGGCCTTCCTCGACGAGCTCTGCGCCTTTCCCAACGGCGCCTTCCTCGACCAGGTCGACGCCCTCTCGCGCGCCTTCTCGGCGCTCGCCCGGCCGGGATACGGCCTGCTCGGAGTCCTGTGATGTGGCTCGCCGACCGCCTCGCCAACCTCGTCTCCGGCCTCGGCGGCCAGCGGGACAAGACCACCGGCAACCTGCACGTCCACGTGCCCCGCGCCCGCGCGGAGCTCGACGCCGCCTACCGGGACAACTGGCTCGCCCGCAAGGTCGTCGACATCGTGCCCTTCGACATGCTCCGGGAGTGGCGCGCCTGGCAGGCGCCGCCGGAGGTCGCGGCGGCGCTCGCCGCGAGCGAGGAGCGCCTGTCCTTGCGCGACCGCCTGCTGCGGGCCCTGCGCCTCGCGCGCCTCCACGGCGGCGCCGCGCTCCTGATCGGCGACGGCGCCCCGGATCCGGGCCTGCCGCTCGACCCCGAGACGGTCGGGCAGGGCGCCTTGCGCTACCTCCACGTCCTGCCCCGGGCCGCGATCCAGGCCGGCCCCATCGAGCGCGACCCGCTCTCGCCCTGGTTCGGCGAGCCGACGGTCTACACGATCGCCGGGGGGCAGGCGGTGCATCCCTCGCGGGTCGTGCGCCTCCTCGGCGCAGCCCTGCCCGACGCGGAGACCGGGGACGCGTTCGGCGACAGCGTGCTCCAGGCGCTCCTCGAGGCGATCGACCAGGCGAGCGCGGCCTGCGCCCACATCGCCGCGATGCTGCCCGAGGCCAAGCAGGACGTGATCTCGGTGCCGGGCCTGTCGCAAGCCCTCTCGACCGAGGACGGCACCCGGCTTCTCACCGAGCGCTTCGCCTACGCGGCGCGGATGAAGGGCCTGTTCGGGATGCTGCTCCTCGAGGGCGACGGCCGCTCGCCGGAGGGCGAGCGCTATCAGCAGAAGCAGCTCGACTTCTCGGGCCTGCCGGAGGTGGCGCGCCTCTTCCTGCAGGTCGCGGCGGGGGCCGCCGACATCCCGGTGACGCGGCTTCTCGGCCAGTCGCCCGCCGGCCTCAACGCCACCGGCGAATCCGACCTGCGCAACTACCACGACCACATCGCGGCGCGGCAGGCCGTCGAGCTGACGCCGGCCATCGCCCGCCTCGACCGGCTGCTGATCCGCGACGCCCTCGGGCGCTCGGACCCCGCCTTGCGCTACGCGTGGCGACCGCTGGCCCAGGCGAGCGAGCGCGAGAAGGCGGAGATCGGCCGTCTCAAGGCCGAGACCGCCGCGACCCTCGCCCGCGAGGGCGTGGTGCCGCCCGCCGTGCTCGGCCGCGGCGTCGAGGGCTGGCTCTCGGCCGCCGACCTCTTCCCCGGCATCGCCGCGGCCTTCGGCCGGCCGGCGGGCTGAGAGCGGCCTTCCCGACTCCTTCGATCTCCCGAGCGGGCCGACACCGATCCACTTCGGCGAAGAAGGCCCAGATTTCTCCTCTCCCCGCGGGCGGGGAGAGTGCGCGCAGCCCGGCGTGTGAACCGACGGTCCTGGTCGGGAGCGAAATCAAACCTCCCTCAACGCGAGACGACTCCCCATGCAACTCTTCGACCGGTTCACCCTCGGCCCCGCGGCCGAGATCGCGGGCGCGCGTCCGCTCGGCAACGGCGCCCTGGTGGTGCAGGCCCGGGCGGCGCGCGCCGGCAACGTCCAGGTCTATCGCGGCGACGAGGTCGCGCGGCCGGACCTGGCGCAGGTCCGGATCTACCGCGACCCGGACGAGATCTTCCGGCCCGAGTCCCTGCGCAGCTTCGGCCACAAGCCCGTCACCCTCGACCACCCGCCCGAGGCGGTGACGCCCCGGACCTGGCGCGGGGTCGCCCGCGGCCATGTCGGCGACGAGGTGGTGCGCGACGGCGCCTTCGTGCGCATCCCGATGCTGCTCGCCGATTCCGCCGCGATCGCGGCGGTGCAGGCCGGGCGGCGCGAGGTCTCGGTCGGCTACGCCTGCGACCTCGACTGGACCCCCGGCACGACCCCGGACGGGGAGCCCTACGACGCCCGCCAGACCCGGGTCGTCGTCGACCACGTCGCGATCGTGGCTCAAGGCCGCGCCGGACCGGAATGCCGCATCGGCGACGCCGACCTCGCCAGGCGCCTCGCGGACGCCGAGGCCCGGGCGCAGGCCGCCGAGACGCGGGCGCAGGCCGCCGAGACCGCGCTGGCGCAGCGCGACGGCGAGGTCGCGGCGCTCCGCGCCCGGGTGCCGAACGAGGCGGCCCTCGACGCGCTGGCGGCCGAGCGCGGCGCCCTGGTGGCGCAGGCCCGCCGGATCCTCGGCGACGCCTTCGATCCCGCCGGCCTCACCCCCGAGGCGATCCGGCGCGCGGCGGTGGCCCGCGCCCTCGGCGAGGCGGACGCCGCCGCGATGGGCGCCGCCGCGCTCGAGGGCGCCTTCCGGGTGATCGCCGCCGGCCCGCCTCCCGCCGCCGACCCGCTGCGCGACGCCCTGCGCGACCGCCGCCCCGACGCCCTCACCCCGGAGGCGGCCCACGCCGCCATGGTCGAGACCCTCCGCACCGCCTGGAAACCCGCAGGAGCCCGCTGATGCCCCCCGTCCAGACCAGCTATCCCGACCGCCCGGCCGCCGCCTACGAGGGCATGCTGGCCGACCAGAATCCGGCCACGATCCTCAGCCGCACCGTCGAGACCCCGGAGGGCATCGGCTTCGGCCGCGCCGCCTTCCAGGGCGCCCGCGACGAGGGCATCGCCGCCGCGGGCGCGATCTTCCGCGGCATCGTGCTGGCCGACCGCAACGCGCGGCCGAGCCCGAGCGGGGCCGACCTCTTCGCCAGGGGCGAGACCGCGCCCGTGCTGGTGCGCGGCGCCGTCTGGGTCGTCACGGCGTCCGCCGCGAGCGCCGGCAGTCCCGCCTACGTCACGCCCGCCGGCGCGGTCACGGCCAGCGCCTCCGGCACCACCCCGGTCCCGAACGCCCTGTTCGACACCTCCGCGCCCGCCGGCGGCCTCGTCCGCCTGCGCCTGAACTGAACGAGGCACGAGCCATGACCCGCCCCCTCCTCACCGACGCGCCCCGGGCACTCGCCTTCCTGGTCAGCCAGCAGGCCTTCATCGAGCCGACCGTCTACCGGGCGCAGTACCCGGCGATCCGCTACCCGCGCCTCGTGCCGGTCGACACCGCGGCGCCCGAATGGGTGCCGACCGTGACCTACTTCTCGGTCGACCGGGTCGGGCAGGCGACCTGGGTCCACGGCGCCGCCGCCGACCTGCCGAAGGCCGAGCTCACGCGCCGCCAGCACGAGACCGCCGTCGCCATGGCGGGGATCGGCTACGGCTACGACCTGGAGGAGCTCGGCAAGGCCCAGCTCCTCGGCATGACTCTCGACGCCGACAAGGCCGACGCGGCCCGGCTCGCCTCGGAGGAGTTCATCGACCAAGTCGCGCTCCTGGGCGATCCGGCGAAGGGCTTCTCCGGCCTCCTCAACCATCCGGGCGTGACGGTGGGCAGCGCCGCCGCCACGGGCGCCAACGGCAGCACCGCCTGGGCCCAGAAGAGCCCGGAGCAGATCCTCGCCGACGTCAACGGCCAGCTGATCGGCATCTTCACCGGCTCGAACACCGTCGAGATGGCCGACACCCTGCTGCTCCCCTACGAGCAGATGCTCGGCATCGGCCTGCGCCGCCTCGACGGGATCAGCCCGCTCACGCTCCTCGACTGGATCCGGCGCCACAACGTCTACACCCTGGAGACCGGGCAGGACCTGACGGTCTACGGCGTGCGGGCGCTCGAGACCGCCGGCACCGGCGGCACCGCCCGGATGGTCGCGTATCGCCGCGACCCCTCGGTGCTGAAGCTGTGGCTGCCGATGCCGTTCCGGTTCTTCCCGGCCTGGCAGACCGGCCCGTGGCGCTTCGAGGTGCCGGGCGCCTTCCGGCTCGGCGGCCTCGACATCCGCCGGCCCGCCGCCTGCCGCTACCTCGACGGCATCTGAAGGGAGGCGCGCCATGATGCGGGTGACGAACCACGCGGCCGGTCCCCGGCTGGTCTGGCCGAAGGGGGCGCGAGCCCCCCGGCTCCTCGTGCCGGGCGAGAGCGCGGTGATCGCGCTCCCCGACCGGCCGGACCCCTGCCTCGCCGCCTGGGAGGCGGCGGGGGAGGTGCGGGTCGAGGCGGCGGATCCCGGGACCGGGCCGCAGGAAGCGCCGTCGCAGGAGCCGGCGCCGCGGCCGGAGCGGCGCCGGGGCCGCGAGCGGCTGACGGACGGGGAGGCGTGAGATGGCGGAGGCGATCACGCCCGACGCCTTCCGGGCCCGCTTCCCGGCCTTCGCGGGGGTTCCCGACGCCGCCATCGCCGGGGCGCTGGCGGAGGCGGCCCCCCGGATCGGCGCGGGCTGGCAACCGGCCGACGCCGTCCTCGGGCGGATGCTGCATGCCGCCCATACCCTCACCCTCGACGGGCAGGGTGGCCCGGAGGCCGAGCTCGCCCGGGCGGGCGCCCTCGACCTCAAGGCCCTGCGCAGCGGCACGCTCCATCTCGAGCGCCGCGACCCGCCCGCCGAAGACCTGCCGGGGACGCTGGGGCTCACCTCCTACGGGCGGCGCTTCCACGAGGTGATGCGCCGCAACGGCCTCGGCGTGGCGGTGGTGTGATGGGCCTCCTCGACGGACTCGGCCGCCATCTCGGGGACGTCCTGGCCGTCCTCTTCGACGACGCCGTCCTGCATCGGGCCGGCGTCGCGGACGAACCGGTCCGGGCCCGGCGCGACGGCGCCCGGGAGGCGAGCGAGGAGCCGGGCCTCCCGGGCCGCCTGGTGCGGATCATCGTGCTGACGCCCGGCCCCGCGCCGGATCCCGACGACGAGATCACCCTGGCGGGGACCCGCTACCGCATCGTCGCGGTGGAGACCGACCCCGCCGGCAGCCACGCCATCATCCAGGGACGACCATTGTGATGCCGAGAGCCGAGACCGGTCCCCTCCAGGCGCGGCTCGCGCGCCTCGCCCGCACCGGCAGCGACGCCGCGCGGGCCCGCGCGCGAGACGCTGCCGCCGCCCTCGCGGCGGACATCGCGCAGGCGCTGCCGGACGGGCGCGCCGAGGCGGCGCCGACGCCGGGCGGCAGCGCCGTCACGGTCGAGGCGCCGGGCCTCGCCGCGCGGGAATTCGGCACCGCGACCCGGAGCGCCCGCCCGGTGATCGGTCCGGCCGTCGCGCGCCTCCCCGGGGGGGCGTGATGGCCGGCCTCGACCTCTCGCCGGACGTGCTCCGGGCGGTGCGCGCCCGCCTCCTCGCCGATCCGCCCCTGCGCGCCCTCGTCGGCGGCCGGGTGCGCGAGGCGGTGAGCGCGCGCGAGGAATGGCCGTTCCTGCGCGTCGATCCGCCGGAGGTGAGCCCCTACGAGGCGCAACGCTGGCGCGGCTGCGCCTGCCGCCTGACGGTCCACGCCTTCCTGCGCGGCGCCCGCGGCCTCGGGCCGGTGCAGGCGCTGCTTGCCGCCGTGGCCCAGGCCCTCGACGAGGCCGACCTCACCCTCGACCGCGGCGAACTGCTCTGGATCGCCCACGAGCGCAGCCTGGTGCTGCCGGAGCCCCTCGGGCCCGGCTCCTGGCACGGCGTCGCCCGCTTCGCCGCCGTCGCGGCCGAGACGACCTGACCCTCCAACCCTCCCGGGAGACCCGCCATGACCCAGCCCGCCACCCTGCCGTTCTCGGCGATCGCCGTGAAGCTCGAGAGCCCGACCACCGCCGACACCTTCGAGGCGCCCTGCGGCCTCACCGAGCGCGCGGTGCAGTTCACCAAGGAGACCAACAGCGCCGTCGTGCCGGACTGCGCCAACGAGGACGCCGCCCCCTTCGTCGAGCGGGTCGCGGTCTCGAAATCCGTCGCGGTCTCCGGCAAGGGCGTGATGGCCCGCCAGAGCATCGCCCGCTGGCGCGCCGCCTTCGAGGCGGACGCCCCGGTCAAGGCCCGGGTCGAGGTGGCCGGCACCGCCGCCGAGGGCGGCGGCCATTGGGACGGGCTCTTCCACCTCACGAGCTTCGAGGTCGGCGCCGTGCGGGGCGAGCGCTGCAGCGTCGCGGTGGCGATGCAGTCGACCGGGCCGGTGCCCTTCACGGCCGCCGCGTGAGGCGCTCATGAGCCGCGACGGCCATATCGACCTCGACCTCGACGGCACCACCCGGCGCTTCCGCCTCGCCATCGGCGACCTCGAGGCGCTCCAGGAGGCGACCGGGGCGGGGCCGGCCGCCCTGCTGCACGGCTTCCATGCCGGCCGGCGCTACCGCTTCCGCGACGTGCGCGACGTGCTGCGCCTGGGGCTCATCGGCGGCGGCACCCCGGTGCCGCAGGCCCACGCCATCGCCCGGAGTCTCGACGGGCTGCCCTGCATCCCGCTCATCGCCAAGGCCGCCCTGGTGCTGGCCGCGGGCCTCGAGGGCGCCGAGGACGAGCGGGTCGGCCGGCCCGCCGGCGCGGCCGGGCCGGAGGGCCGGATCGCCTTCGCGGCCTTCTACGCGGCCGCCGCCGCCATGGGCCTGCCCGCCGCCGACCTGCGGGCGATGAGCCTGTGGCAGCTCGCCGCCTATATCGACGGCTTCAACCGCGCCCGCGACCCGGAGGCGGCGCAGGACCTGACGCCGCAGGAGGAGGACGCGCTCTGGGCTTGGCTCCAGGGCGCCGGGCACGAGGGACCGCCCGCATGACGACCGAGATCGAGCGCCTGGTGGTCTCGCTCGAGGCCAATGTCGAGGCCTACGAGCGCGAGCTCGCCCGGGCCGGGCCGGTGGCCGAGCGGGCGATGGGGCAGGCCGAGCAGGCGGTCGAGGCCGGGGCCGGCCGCATCGGGGCCGCGATGGCCCGCGCGGGCGCCGAGGTGCGCGACGAGCTCGCCCGTATGGCCGGAGCCGAGACCCTGGGCCGGCTCCAGCGCGCGGCCGAGCAGGTCGCCGCCCTGCCGGCCGCGGCCGGCGACGGCGCCGCCCTGCGGCGGGTCGACGAGGCGGTCGGCGGTCTCACCGCCCGCCTCGGAGAGGCCGGGGCCGCCTCCCGGGAGGCGGTGGCAGGGTTCGAGGCGGTGGCGGGCGCCGTCGGCGGGATCGCCGCCAAGATTCCTGCCGCCGCCGATCTTGTCGAGGATCTCGGCCGGCGGGTGCGGGCGGCCTCGCAAGGCGGCGCGGCGATCCGCGCCCGCATCGCCGACGCCTTCGCGATCAGCGACGCGGAACCCCGCGGCAGCTTCGCCCCGGCCCTCGCCGCCGAGGCCCCGCCCGCACCGGCACCCGCCCGGACCCCGGCGCGGACGGCCCCGGCCAGGGCCGCGGCGGAGGAGGGCGACGACGCCTTCCGCAGCGAGGTCGCCCGCCTGACCCGGCGCACCGGCGCCCTGAAGGTCGAAGCCGAGGCGGTCGGCCGCGAGGAGGGGGCGGCGGCCCAGGCCGAGGCGGCGTTCCGCCTGCTCGAGGCGGCCAAGAAGGCCGACCTCGCGGTGACGCCGGCCCTGCGCGAGGAGGTCGACCGGGTGGCCGAGGCCTACGGGCAAGCCACCGCCCAGGTCGCCCGGGCGGAGGCCGCCCAGCGCGCCGCCCAATCCGCCTCGCGGGAACTCGGGGCGGCGCTGTCCGACAGCTTCAAGGGCGCGATCCTGCACGGCGAGCGCCTGACCAGCGTGATCGCGCGGCTCGCCACCACGCTCGCGAGCCGGGGCATCGACCGGGCCTTCGACGGCCTGTTCGGCCGCGGCGGCCCGGCCGGCGACTTCATCGGAGACGCGCTCGGCCAGCTCGGCCTGACCCCGAACCCGACCGGCCGCGCCGCCGGCGGCCCGGTGACGCCGGGCGTCGCCTACACGGTGGGCGAGAGCGGGCGCGAGACCTTCGTGCCGCTCCAGCCCGGGCGCATCCTGCCGGCGGCCCACGGCGTCGCGCCGCCGGCCCCCGCCCCGACCGTCCGCGTCTCGGTGTCGATCGCCACCCCGGACGCCCCGAGCTTCGCGCGCTCGGAGGCGCAGGTCACCGCCGCCCTGGCGCGGGCGGTCCAGCGCGGCCTGCGGAGCCTGTGACGCGATGCCGAGCCCCTTCCACGAGGTGCGCTTCCCCCTCAACCTCTCCTACGGCTCCCGCGGCGGGCCGGAGCGGCGCACCGAGATCGTGACCCTCGGCTCCGGCGACGAGGAGCGCAACGCCCTCTGGCGCCACTCCCGCCGCAGCTACAATGCGGGGCCGGCCCTGCGCCGGGCCGAGGACGTCGCCGTGCTGATCGCGTTCTTCGAGGAACGCCGGGGCCCGCTCTACGGATTCCGCTGGCGCGACACCTTCGACCACGCCTCCGCGCCGCCCGGAACCCCGATCCGCCCGACCGACCAGGCGCTCGGCCGCGGCGACGGGACCCGCACGGCGTTCGCGCTGCAGAAGACCTATGGCGGCGCCTTCGCGCCCTATGCGAGGCCGATCGTGAAGCCCGTCGCCGGCACGGTGCGGGTCGCCCTCGACGGGGTCGAGCAGGGGGCCGACCGCTTCACGCTCGATCCGGCGACCGGCCTCGTCACCTTCCGGGTGGCGCCTGCGGTCGGGGCCGCGGTGACGGCGGGCTTCGCCTTCGACGTGCCGGTGCGCTTCGCCACCGACCGCCTCAGCATCGACCACCAGGCGGTCCTCGCCGGGCTGGTCGCCGACATTCCGGTCATCGAGCTGCGCCGATGATGCCGATCGAGCCGCGCCGATGAAGACCCTGCCGCCCGGCCTCGCGGCCTCCCTCGCCTCCGGCGCCACCACGCTCGCCTGGTGCTGGATCGTCACCCGCGCCGACGGCCTGCGCCTCGGCTTCACCGACCACGACGGCGACCTCGTGGTCGAGGGCGTGACCTGCGCCGCCGAGACGGGCGCCGCCGCCTCGGCCCTCGAACAGTCCGGCGGGCTGTCGGTCGACGGCCTCGAGGTGATGGGGGCGCTCAGCGACGGGCGCCTCGCGGAGGCCGAGCTCGCCCGGGGCTTGTTCGACGACGCCGCGGTCGCGGTCTGGCGGGTCGACTGGAGCCGGCCCGAGGACAGGGTGCTGGTGCTGTCGGGCCGCCTCGGCGAGGTGACGCGGGGGCGCACCGGCTTCTCGGCCGAGCTGCGCAGCCTCGCGGCCGCCCTCAACCGGCCGACGGGCCGGCTGTTCCAGCGCTCCTGCGACGCCGAACTGGGTGACGCCCGCTGCGGCGTCGCCCTCGCATCGGCCGCCCTCATGGCCCGCGCCGCAGTGACCGGGACGCTCTCGGCCGGGGCCTTCCGCACCGACGGTCTCGCGGCCTACGAGACCGGCTGGTTCACGGCCGGGCGCCTCGTCTGGCTCACCGGCGCCAATGCGGGGCTTGCCTGCGAGGTGCGCGGCCACAGCCGCCCGGGGCCGCTCGCGCCGCCCACCCTCGACCTGTGGCAGCCGCTGCCGGAGCCGATGGCCGCCGGCGACGCCTTCGCGGTCACCGCCGGCTGCGACAAGACCTTCCCGACCTGCGGGAAAAAATTCGCCAACGCGGCCAATTTCCGCGGCTTCCCGCACATGCCGGGCAACGACTACGCCACCGGCTACGCCCAGGCGGGGGCCGGCAACGACGGAGGCCGGCTTGCGTGAGAATCCCTCGCCCGACGATCCCTTGCCCGACCGTTCCGCCCGCATCGTCGCGCTCGCGCGGCTCTGGCTCGGCACGCCCTACCACCATCAGGCCTCGCTGCGGGGTGCCGGCTGCGACTGCCTCGGGCTGGTGCGGGGGATCTGGCGCGACCTCCACGGGCCCGAGCCCGAGCCGGTGCCGCCCTATACCCCCGACTGGGGCGAGGCCGGCGGCGCCGAGACCCTGCGCGACGCCGCCCGCCGCCACCTCGTCGAGATCGCCCCGGAGGCGGCCGGCCCTGGCGACGTGCTGCTGTTCCGCTGGCGCACGGGCGCGCCGGCCAAGCATTGCGGCATCCTGAGCGGGAAGGCGCGGATGATCCACGCCTATGACGGCCACGCGGTGCTGGAGAGCGCCGTGCCGGCGGCCTGGGCGCGCCGCGTCGCCTACGCGTTCCGGTTCCCGCCGGGTCCCTGATCTCCCGCGTCTCCCGACACACCGTCACCGGCGGCCACGAACCTGGCCGGGTGATCGACCTCGGTCACATCTCATGAGCACGCTCGTCCTCTCCTATGCCGGCCAGGCGGTCGGCACGGCGCTCGGCGGCCCGATCGGCGGGGCGGTCGGGCGGGTCGTCGGCGCCGCCGGCGGCAGCGCCCTCGACCGCGCCCTGTTCGGGACGCGCCAGAAGCCCGTCATCAATCTCGGGGCCCGGCTCGCCGACCTCTACGTCACCGCGTCCCAGGAGGGGAGCACGGTGCCGCGGGTGTTCGGGCGGATGCGGGTCGCCGGCCAGATCGTCTGGGCGACGAAGATCCGCGAGACCCAGAGCGTCGAGAAGGTGCGGGGCTCCGGCGGCAAGGGCGGGGGCTCGCAGGCAAAGACCTACAACGTCACCTACAGCTACAGCGTCTCGGTGGCGATCGGCCTGTGCGAGGGGCCGATCACCGGCCTCGGCCGGGTCTGGGCCGACGGCAAGCCGATCCGGCTCGCGGACTACGCCCACCGCCTGTATCGCGGCACCGAGGACCAGCTCCCCGATCCGAAGATCGAGGCGGTGGAGGGCAGCGCGCCGGCCTATCGCGGCCTCGCCTACCTGGTGCTGGAGGACCTCCCCCTCGGACCCTTCGGCAACCGGGTGCCGGTGATCACCGCCGAGGTGATCCGCCGGCCGCCGAGCCATGACGGCCGCCCGCGACTCGAAGACCTCGTCACCGCCGTCACGCTGATCCCCGCCATGGGCGAGTTCGTCTACGCGACCGCGCCGGTGACGGCGACCGGCCTCGGCACGCTCCAGGGCCAGAACACCGTCTCGGGCGGCGTCGACCTCGTGGCGGCCCTCGACCAGCTGCAAGAAGAGGCGCCGGCCTGCCGGCACGTCTCGCTCGTCGTCGCCTGGCAGGGCAGCGACCTGCGCCTGCCGGCCTGCCGCATCGCGCCCCGGGCCGAGACCGCCGCCAAGGCCACCACGGGTCAGGTCTGGCTCGCCGCGGGGCTGACCCGTGAAGCCGCCGGGATCGTCAGCCGCGACGCCCAGGGCAATCCGCTGATCGGCGGCGCGCCGTCCGACCTCTCGGTGGTGCAGGCGATCGCCGAGCTGAAGCGCCGCGGCCTCTCCGTCACGCTCTATCCCTTCGTGATGATGGACATCCCGGCCGGCAACGGCCTGCCCGACCCCTATGGCCGGGCGGAGCAGCCGCCCTTTCCCTGGCGCGGGCGGATCACCGGCCACCCGGCCCCGGGCCGCCCGGGCAGCGTCGACAAGACACCCGCCGCGGCCGACCAGGTCGCCGCCTTCTTCGGCACCACGCAAGGGGACGACCTCGCCTGGACCGGCACCACCGTGACGAGCCGGCGCCCGGAGGAGTGGGGCTTCCGCCGCTTCATCCTGCACTGCGCCCGCCTGGCGCAGGCTGCCGGCGGGGTCGACGCGTTCCTGATCGGCTCCGAGATGGTCGGGCTCACCACCCTGCGCTCGGGCCCTGCGACCTTCCCGGGCGTCGAGGCGCTGCGGCGGCTCGCCGCCGACGTGCGGGCGATCCTCGGCCCCGGCACGGCGCTCACCTACGGCGCCGACTGGACCGAGTACGCCAACCACCGCCCGGCGGACGGCTCGGGCGACGTGCTCTTCCACCTCGATCCGCTCTGGGCCGACCCCAGCATCGATGCGGTCGGCATCGACAACTACATGCCGCTTGCCGACTGGCGCGAGGGTTTCGACCATCTCGACGCCCAGGCCGGCTTCGCCTCTCCCTATGACCCGGCCTACCTGCGCGCCGGCATCGCGGGGGGCGAGCTCCACGACTGGTCCTACGCCACGCCGGCCGACCGGGAGGCGCAGGCCCGCACGCCGATCCGCGACACCGCGTATGGCGAGGACTGGGTCTTCCGAATCAAGGACCTGCGCGGCTGGTGGGAGAACCCCCATCGCGACCGGCCCGGCGGGGTGCGGGCGGCCGCGCCGACGCCCTGGCAGCCGCGGGCCAAGCCGATCTGGTTCACCGAGCTCGGCTGCCCGGCGATCGACAAGGGCATGAACCAGCCCAACGTCTTCCTCGACCCGAAATCGGCCGAGAGCTTCGCGCCGTACTTCTCCCTCGGCCGGCGCGACCTCGCGGCCCAGCGCGCCACCCTCGAGGCCGTGCTGGCCTACTGGCGCGAGCCGGCGAACAACCCGGTCTCGCCGGTCTATGGCGGGCGGATGCTCGACTGGGAGCGGATCGCGGTCTGGACCTGGGACGCCCGGCCGTTCCCGGATTTTCCGCGCCAATCCGGCGTGTGGCGCGACGCCGACAATTACCGGCTCGGCCACTGGATCAACGGCCGCCTCGGCCTCGCCCCCCTCGCCGATGTGGTGGCGGAGCTCTGCGCCGGGGTGCCGGCGGACGTCTCGGGCCTGTTCGGGATGGTGGAGGGTTACGCCATTACCGAGCCGAGTTCGGCCCGCGCCGCCCTCGCGCCGCTGCAGCAGGTGTTTCCGTTCGAGGCGGCGGAGAGCGGCGAGCGGGTGGTCTTCCACCCGCTCGCCCGGCCGCCGGCCCTGGCGCTCGCGCCCGACACCCTGGCGGCGGGGCGGGACGGGGCCTCGGACTACACCCGCAGCCGGGCCGAGGCCGGGGCGCTGCCCGGCAGCGTCGCCCTGTCCTACCTCGATCCCGGCCGCGACTACCGCAGCGCCACCGTCGAGGCCCGCCGCTCCGGCCTGCCGGCGCGCACCACCGTGAGCGTGCCGCTCGCCCTCGACGAGGGCGCCGCCGCGGGCGTCGCGCAGGGCCTCCTGCAGCGCGCCGCCCTGGAGCGCGAGGCCCTGTCGGGCACGCTGCCGCCCTCCTGCCTCGCCCTCGATCCCGGGGACGTGATCGCCCTCGCGATCGACGGCCGCCGCAGCGAGTACCGCCTCACCCGGATCGGCCTTGAGGCGGGCCGGCCGTTCGAGGCTGTGCGGACCGAGGCCGGGCTGCAGGGCGCCCCCGATGGCGGCGTGAGCCGCCGCGACCCCGACCCGCCGGCGACCGCCGGCGTCGGCCTCGTCGCTTTGCTCGACCTGCCGACCCTGCGGGCCGGACCCCAGCCGCTGCTCGTCGCGGCCTATACCGGGCCGTGGGCGCCGCTCGCCGTCGAGATCGCCCCGGAGGACGGGTCCTTCGCGGCGGACGCCGCGATCCCGGCGCCGACGATCATCGGGCGCCTCACCGCGCCGCTCGCCGCCGGCCCGGCCCATCGCTGGGACCGGCTGAACGCCCTCGAGGTCGAGCTGCCCCGCGGGGCGCAGCTCGCGGCGGCGAGCGAGCGGGCGGTGCTCGACGGCGCCAACGTCGCGGCGGTGGAGACGCCGGCCGGGCGCTGGGAGGTGCTGCAATGGGCCGAGGCCCGGCTCACCGGCCCCGGCCGCTACCGCCTGACCCGCCTGCTGCGCGGCCAGCTCGGCAGCGACGCCGACGGGGTCGCGCTGCTGCCGGCGGGCAGCCGCTTCGTGGTGCTGGGCGAGAGCCTCGTGCCCTCCGGCCTCGATCCCGCCGAGCGGCGGCCGTACCTCGTGCGGATCGGCCCGCAGGGGCGCCCGCCGACGGACCCGTCCTGGATCGGCCTCCGGATCGTGCCGCAGGCCGTCGCCCTGCGCCCCCTCGCGCCGGTCCAGGCCCGCCTGCGCCGGATCGGCAACGGCGACCTGCGCCTCACCTGGATCCGCCGCACCCGGATCGGCGGCGACCCCTGGGAGCAGGCCGAGGTGCCGCTCGCCGAGGAGAGCGAGGCCTACGAGATCGACCTCCTCGACGAAGCCGGTGCCGTGCGGCGCACCCTGCGCAGCGGAGTGCCGGCCCTGACCTACGCGGCGGCGGAGCAGCGGGCCGATTTCGGCGGCCCCGTCGCCCGCCTGAGCCTCGCCCTCCATCAGGTCTCGGCCGCTTACGGCCGCGGCGCGCCCCTGCGGATCACCCTCGATGCCTGACGCGACCCAGAACCTCGCCCTGCCGCTGATGGCGGCGGCGCAGAGCCAGAAGCACGTCACCCACAACGAGGCGCTCCTGCTCCTCGACGCCCTGGTGCAGCTCGCCGTGCTCGACCGCGACCTCGGCGCGCCGCCGGCGAGCCCGGCCGAGGGCGACCGCTACATCGTCGGCCCGAGCCCGACCGGGCTCTGGAGCGGCTGGGCCGGCCGCGTCGTCCGCTGGCAGGACGGCGCGTGGCAGCCGACGGCGCCGCGCCCGGGCTGGCTCGCCTTCGTGGCGGACGAGGCCGATCTCTGCACCTATATCGGCACCGCCTGGGTGTCGTTCCGCGCCACCCTGACGGCGCTGCAGAACCTCGCGCGGCTCGGCATCGGCACCACCGCGGACGCCCAGAACCCCTTCGCCGCCAAGCTCAACAAGGCGCTCTGGACCGCGCTGACCGTGCCCGAGGGCGGCACCGGCGACCTGCGCACCACCCTCAACAAGGAAGCTCCCGGCAACACCCTCTCGGTCCTGTTCCAGTCCGGCTTCTCCGGCCGGGCCGAACTGGGCTTGACCGGCGACGACGACCTGCGCCTCAAGGTCTCGGCGGATGGCGGCACCTGGCGGGAGGGCTTCCGGGTCGACCGCGCCAGCGGCGGCCTCGACCTCACGGCCGCGGAGGCAACCCTTGCGGTCGCCGCCACGGTCGACCTCGGCGCGGCGCCCGCCCTCAAGGTCGCCATCACCGGCACCGGCACCATCACGAGCTTCGGCACGAGCCCGAACCGCCTGCGCCTGCTGCGCTTTTCCGGCGCCGCGACCCTCACCCACAACGCCGCGAGCCTGGCGCTGCCCGGCGCAAGCACCCTCGTCACGGCGGCCGGCGACACCGCGCTCGCCACCTCGGACGCCTCCGGCAACTGGACGGTGCGGCATTACGCCCGCGCCTCCGGCAAGCCGGTCACCGGCCCCGCCGCGGCCGACGTCACCGATGCCTCGGCCACCGGCCGCAGCGTCCTCACCGGCACGGCGGCGCAGGGTGCGACGGCGCTCGGGCTCGGAACGGGCAGCAGCCCGACCTTCGCAAGTCTCGTGCTGAACGGCAACGCCGCGCTGGCCTCCGCCCTCCCGTTCTACCAGATACGCAACACCGCGGCCCCCACCGATCAGAAGCTGTGGGAGTACTATATCGACACGACCGGGAAGCTGATCTTCCGGACGGCCAACGACGCATATAACGCAGCGTCGAATTGGCTCGAGGTGTCGAGGACGGGCGTCACGCCGGCAGGGGCGAACTTCCTGTTGCCCGTCACCGTCGGCTCGACCGTGAAGCCGGCCTCCTACACCGTCGCCACCCTGCCCACGGCCGGCATCGCGGGGCGGATCGCCTACGCGAGCAACGGCCGAGCCTCCACCGGCGCTGGGACATTCGAGGCGGCGGGCGCGGGCACGGGGGTCCTGGTCACCGACAGCGGCAGCGCCTGGCGCGTCGCCGGCACCACCCAGACAGTCCAGGCGTAGGGAGGCAACCGTGGCCGAGATGACGAAGTGGCTCGAGGGATTCGTCTACCGCGGTCGCCCGCCGTGGGTGACGGAAGCGCCCGCCTGGCACGTCGAGATCGGGCGGTGCGTCGAGGACGATGACGGCGGGCGCGAGATGCTGATGCCTCTCACGCTGACGCCCGAGCAGGCCGCGGCCGCAGGCTTCCCGCTGCCGGCCGTGCTGGCAGCGATCGATGTGGCGGCGTTGGCGGACCGGGACGCGGCCCTCGCCGAGGCGGCGGCCCTGCGGAGCGAGCGCGATGCCCTGGCGGCGGAACTGGCGGCGCGGCGTGCCGCGGCGAGCGAACCCGAAACGGCGGCCTCGGACAAGGCCGCCCTCTGACCCCCGACCGCAGCGCCACCCGGCCCGGTCCTGACACCCGACAACCTGGAGATCCCGATGGCCGCGTCGTCCTACGACCGGGCGCTCTCGCTCGTCCTGAACCATGAAGGCGGATGGTCGGACGACCCCGCCGACCCGGGAGGCGCCACGAACCTCGGCGTCACCATCGGCACGTTGAGCCTGTGGCTCGGCCGGCCGGCGACGCGCGCGGAGGTGCGGGCGCTGACGCCGGCTTCCGTGGCGCCGATCTACCGCCGGCGCTTCTGGGACGCGATCGAGGGCGACGCGCTGCCGGCGGGGCTGGATGTCGCGCTGTTCGACTTTTCGGTGAACAGCGGCCCGCGGCGGGCGGTGATCGGGCTGCAACGGGCGCTCGGCATCGCCGACGACGGCAAGCTCGGTCCTGTGACGCTGGCGGCGCTTTCGGGCCGGGACGTGCCGGGGCTGGTGAACGCGCTGTGCGACGGACGGCTGACGTTCCTGCGGGCCTTGTCGACCTGGCCGCGGTTCGGGCGGGGCTGGGGCCGGCGGGTCGAGGAAGTACGGGCCGCGGCACTCTCGCTCCACGCCGCCTCCGGTCGGCCCGCCGCGCCGACGGCCTGCCCCGCCTGCGGCAGGCCGGCCGCGGCCTGACCCTCGCCATCGCTCTCGCCTCGATGCTTCCAGCAGGAGATCGCCATGAACCAGGAACAGCTCACCACGTTGCTGCGCACCCTGCTGCAATTCGGCGGCGGAATCGCCGTCGGGCGCGGCTGGCTCGATGCCGACACCGCGACCGCGCTGACCGGCGCGCTGGTGACGCTCCTCGTCACCGCCTGGGGCCTCTACGTGCGGCGCAATGCCGGCCTCGTCGCCGCCGCGGCCGCGGTGCCGGCCGTCGCGGCGATCCTGGCCGACCCGGCGACCGCGCAGGCGATCCCGAACGCCAAGGTCCGGCCGTCGGCGTAGCGGATGCTTCTGTTCCGGGTGGCCCCCCGTCCTGCGGCGGCCCTGAACCCTCCGGACTGCGCAGCCGGAAGGCTGCCGGTCCTCAGCTCAGCACCACCACCTGCGCGCCCACCGGCACCCGGGCGTAGAGGTCGATCGCATCCTGGTTGATCATCCGGATGCAGCCCGAGGAGACGCTGCGGCCGATGCTCTCCGGCTCGGTGGTGCCGTGGATGCGGTAGAGCGTGTCCTTGTTGTTCTGCCACAGGTAGAGGGCGCGGGCGCCCAGCGGGTTGCGCGGGCCGCCCGGCACGCCGAGCCCGCTCTGCAGCTGCGACACCTGGCGGGCCAGCGCCGGCTGGCGGGCGATCATCTCCTTGGGCGGGTACCAATCCGGCCAGGCCTGCTTGGAGTTGATGGTGGCCGCCCCCGTCCAGGCGAAGCCCTGTCGGCCGACGCCGACGCCGTAGCGGCGCGCCCGGCCGCCCTCCTGGATCAGGTAGAGGTGGTGCGCCCGCGGATCGACCACGATCGTGCCGGGCGCGTAGCGGCCGCCATAGGCGACCTCCTGGCGCAGGAAGGAGGGGTTGGCCCGCCGCCAGCGGAAGGCCGGCACCGGGAAGGGCTCGGTGTCGAGGGCCGCGTAGGCGCGGGCGAAATCGATCGGCCCGTCATCGACCACCACGGCGGCGTTCGGATCGACGGCGCCCTGGGGCGGGGCCACCGCGCGCCGGCCGGACGGGTTGCCCCAGAAGGAATCCTCCTCCGGCGGCTCGGCGGGGACGGGCGCGCCGCGATACGGGTCCGCGGCCTGCCCCCGCATGTCCTGGCCGCGCGTGTCGTAGAACGTGCCGTCCTCCGCCGGGACGGGGGGGCGGGCGCGCCGGCGCCGGGCAGGGGCGAAATCCTCGTCCGTCCAGGCGAGGGCGGGGCGCGGCAGCGCGCCCGCCAGCAGCGTCGAGGCGAGGCCCGCGGCGGCGCCGGTGACCAGGAGGCGGCGGTTCGGGTCGGTCATGGGAGGTCTTGACGATCGCGCTGACAGGAACGGGGCGCCGGATGGCGCAATGCAGCAGACAGCTAGGGCATTTCCCCCCGGAGGGGAAACCGCCGGTCGTAAAAAAACCGTCCGGACCAACGGTCTAGCGCCGGATCCGGGCGACTGTGGCGCCGCTGCCGCCCTGGCCGCCCGGATCCGGCGCGATGCCATGCCGCATGACCAATCGCGTACAATACTTTTTCTGTGCGGTATCGCGACTGACGAATTCTGTTGTCGCGCATATCCTCCGTGGTTGACGCTTGCGAATTCACGTGGCCTCCTGAGCCGGTCACTTCGATCCGGTGCGCCATGACCAACGATGACCCCACCCGGTCGCTCGATCTGATCGAGCTCGCTGCCGATGTCGTGTCGGCCTACGTGGCGAACAACTCCGTTCCGGCGGCGGAAATCCCGGGGCTGATCGCGGCGGTCCACACCTCCCTGAGCCATCTCGGGGAGGCGCCCGCGCCGGAGCCCGAGAAGGCGACCCCCCCGGTGCCGATCCGCAAGACCGTGACCCCGGACCACATCATCTCGCTGGAGGACGGCAAGCCCTACAAGACGCTCAAGCGTCACCTGGCCGGGCGGGGACTCACGCCCGAGCAGTACCGGCAGAAATGGGGGCTGCCGCCGGACTACCCGATGGTGGCGGCCAACTACGCCGCCCAGCGCTCCGAACTCGCCAAGAGCTCGGGCCTCGGCCAGAGCCGGCGCAGCCGCGGCGCGGCCCTGCGGGCGGCGGCCGACCCCGTGGTCACCGGGCCGGCTCCGGGCGAGCGCCGCGGCCGGCGCCGCTGAGCGGGGACCGACCGGCGCGCTCAGCGTGCATTCAGGTCGTTAGGTCTTATCCTGCGCGGGCAGGCGGCCCTCGTGGCTGCCTTCACCTCAGGAGAGATCCCACGATGATGCACGTCAAGGTGCTCGGGATGGCTGCCCTGGTTGCGGGCGGTCTGGGCCTCGCGTCGGCCGTGCAGGCCGCCCCGATCGGCGTCGGCGCCGCGGGCGCGCTCGCGACGGAGGCGGGCGTGACGCCGGTGGCCGGCGGCTGCGGCCCGGGCTTCGTCCCGAACCGCTTCGGGTTTTGCCGCCCGTTCTACGGGCCGCGCCCCTTCTACGGACCGCGGCCGTTCTATGGACCCCGCTACGGCTTCTACGGCCCGCGGCCGTACTGGCGTCGCCCCTATTACGGCCCCCGCCGCTTCTACTACGGCTACTGATCCCTCCGGCGCGACCGGCGCCGGCGCGGCGGGCGGACAACCGCGGACGAGAACGAGGCGCCCGACCGGCCGGTCGGGCGCCTCGACGCGTTTTCGGGGCCGGCCGAGGGCCGCCGGTCGCGGCGCGAGCCCGCGCAGGCCTATCCCGCGCGCGCCGCCGGCTTGCGCCCGAACGGGTCGAACTCGATCACCGGCGCCTTGCGGCCGCGTAGCGCAGGCAGCACCCGCTCGCCGAAGGCGTCGATGAAGGCCGGCTGGCTGCCGCCGACCTGATGCAGGTCGATGCTGTCGAAGCCGAGCGCCGCGCAGGCGGCGATGCGATCGGTGAGCGCCGGCAGGTCGTGGGAGATCAGCACCGCCTCGTGCATGTCCTCGGGCCGCAGGAAGCGGGCGGCGGCCTCGAAATCGGCCGGGCGGGGCAGCTCCCAGGCCACCGCCGCCGGCAGGGCGTTGAAGCGCCACTCGGCATGGGCCTGGTGCAAAGCCTCGGCCGGGTCGGGGGCGTAGCTCAGGTCCATCTTGAGGAAGACCGGCTTGTCGGCGCCTCCGCTCTCCCGGAACGCGTCGACGATGGGACCCAAGGCCTCCGGGCTCGTCCCGACGGTGAGGAGCCCGTCGGCCCAGGTGCCGAGCCAGGCGGCGGTCTCGACGCTGGTCGCCGCACCCACGAGGCGGGTCGGGGTCTCGGGCAGCGACCACACCTTGGCGTCGATCGCGGTCAGGCGGCCGCGCTGGGTCACGGTCTCGCCGGCGAGGAGCGCCCGCATGATCTCGGCGCCTTCCCGCAGGCGGGCGTTGCGCTCGGCCTTGTCGGGCCATGGCCCGCCGGTGGCACGCTCGTTCATCGCCTGGCCGCTGCCGAGGGCCACCCACGGCACCCTCCCTGGGAACATCTGCCCGAGGGTCGCCACGGCCTGGGCCAGCACGACGGGGTGGTAGCGCCACCCCCCCGGCACCGAGATGATCCCGAAGGTCAGCCGCTCCGTCGCCTGCAGGGCGGCGCCGAGCCAGGCCCAGGCGAAGCCGGACTCGCCCTGGCTCGGCGACCAGGGCTGGAGGTGGTCGGACGAGAAGGCCCCGTCGAAGCCGGCCTGCTCGGCGCGCTGCGCGAGCGCGAGCAGCGCCCGGGGCGGGCACTGCTCGTGGGAGACGTGGTAGCTGTACAGGGTCATCGCGAGGCTCCGGCCCGTGAATGCCCGAGCAGAGGCGGTCGTTCCGGCAGGGCGCGGTTGCGCCACGGGCGCCCCCGCTACATCCCGACCGCGACCCGGCGGCTGTTGCCCCGCTGGAGGTTGCGGTAGCGCGCCAGCGCCCAGAGCGGGAAGAACTTCGCGTAGCCGTGGTAGCGCAGGTAGAACACCCGCGGGAAGCCGGTGCCGGTGTAGAACTCCTCGCCCCACAGCCCGTCCGCCCCCTGCGTGCGGGCGAGGTAGTTGATCCCGCGGGCCACGGCCGGGTTGTCGGCCTCGCCCGCCGCCATGAGGGCGATCAGCGCCCAGGCGGTCTGCGAGGCGGTGCTCGCCGCCCGCTCGTAGCCGCGATACTCGATCTTGTAGCTCGCCGCGTCCTCGCCCCAGCCGCCATCCGGGTTCTGGATCGAGACCAGCCACTCGACCGCCTTGCGTATCGGCGCGGAGGCCGGGTCCTGGCCGGCGGCGTTGAGCGCGCAGAGCGCCGACCAGGTGCCGTAGATGTAGTTCATGCCCCAGCGGCCGTACCAGCTGCCGTCCTCCTCCTGGTCGGCGAGCAGGTAGTCGACGGCCCGCGCGAGGGCGGGGCTCGTCGCCTTGGTCTCGCCGAGCTGGGCCAGCATCGAGATGCAGCGGGCGGTGACGTCGGCGGTCGGCGGGTCGAGCAGGGCGCCGTGGTCGGAGAACGGGATGTAGTTCAGGTAGTGGTAGGTGTTGTCGGCGTCGAAGGCGGCGAAGCCTCCGTCGCGGCTCTGCAGGCCCTCGATCCACTCCCGGGCCCGGGCGATCGACTGGGTGTAGTCCGATCCGCCCTCGCCGGGGCCGAGGCGCGTCCGGGCCCGGTCCATCGCCATCGCCACCACGGCGGTGTCGTCGAGGTCGGGATAGTGCGGGTTGTTGTACTGGAACGCCCAGCCGCCCGGGCGCACGTCCGGCTTGCGGGCCGCCCAGTCGCCCTTGATGTCGAGGACCTGAAGGGGCTTCAACCATTCGAGGGCCGCGCGGGCCTGGCGCTCGGCCTCCGGCCCGCCGGCCTCCATCAGGGCATGGGCGGCGAGCGCCGTGTCCCAGACCGGCGACAGGCAGGGCTGGACGTAGGCCTCGTGCTCCTTGACGGTGACGAGCTTCTCCACCGCCGAGCGCGCCGTCACCACCAGCGGGTGGTCCTCCGGGTAGCCGAGCGCCTCGTACATCAGCACCGAGTTGGCGATCGCCGGGAAGATGGCGCCCAGGCCGTCCTCGCCATTCAGGCGCTCGCTCACGAAGGCCACGGCCTTGTCGAGGGCCTTGGCCCGGGGACCGGCCGGGAAGGCGGGCTCGACCACCCGCAGGATGTCGTCGATGACCGCGAAGACCGGGCGCCAGGGCGAGGATTCCTGGGCGCCGGAGGGCCAGCGCCGGACCCGCTCGGGCTCCTGGGTGAACAGCTCGCGCACGCCGATCCCGCGCGGGTTCTTCGCCCGCGGCTTCTTCGCCTGCAGCACGAAGAGCGGCACCATCACGGTGCGGGCCCAGTACGACACCTTGTCGAGGTGGAACGGGAACCACCGCGGCAGCAGCATCACCTCGACCGGCATCACCGGCACGGCGCTCCACGGCACCTCGCCGTAGAGGGCGAGAAGGGTGCGGGTGAAGACGTTGGCGTGGGCCGCGCCGCCCCGCTTCAGGATCGCGTCCCGGGCCCGGCGCATATGCGGAGCGTCGGGGGAATCGCCGATCATCTTGAGGGCGAAGTACGCCTTGACGGTCGCGCTGATGTCGAGCGGCCCCTCGTGGACGAGCGCCCAGCCGTGATGCAGCGCGCTCTGGGTCCGGCGCAGGTAGACGGCGATCTTCTCTTCCAGCTCCCGCTCGGGCACCGAGCCGCGGAAGTGATGGTAGAGGATGTACTCGGACGGGATGGTGGCATCCGCCTCGAGCTCGAAGCACCAGTGCCCGTCGGCATGCGCCAGCTGCACCAGCGCCCGGGACGCCGCCGACACCCGCCGCTCGACCTCGTCGAGGGTGACGTTCTGCGTGCTCTTGCGGTGCAACGTCTCGACCTTGCCCACGGTGTCTCTGCCTTCCTCTCCGGCGCGCGGCTCCACCGGCCGCCCTGACGATCGCTTCATTCGGCGGCGCACAAACGCCGCCCACGCCCACGCTGTTCCGGAACCGGGCCGTCGCGTCAAGCGGCTCCGCGCAACGCAGCGTTGACGCCGGTGCGAGCACCGGTGCCGGTGCGAGCACCGGTGCCGGCGCCCGCACCGATGCCCGTCCCGAGCAAGACCTGAGCCGCGCTCGCTCCGGACCGGATCGCCCCCTCGATGGTGGAGGGCAGCCCCGTCGCCGTCCAATCTCCGGCAAGCGCGAGATTGGGACAGTGCGTGCGCGCACCCGGCCGACGCGCGGCCTCGGCCGGCGTCGCCGCGAAGGTAGCGCGCTTCTCCTTGACGATCTGCCAGCGCGGCAGCGGCTCGCCCGCGAAGCCGGAGAGCCGCGAGACCTCGTCCCAGATCGTGCGGGCGAGGTCGTCCCGCGGCACGTCGAGCAGGCGGTCGGCGCCGCTGATCGTCACCGAGAGCCGGTCGGGATAGGAAAAGAGCCACTCGGTGACGCCGCCGACGACGCCGAGCAGCAGCGGCGCCCCCGGCTTCGGGGGAATCGCGAAATGGGCGTTGACGATCGAGCGGTGGCTCTGCGGCGTCTCCAGGCCCGGCATCAGGTCGGCGGCGACCCATGCCGGCAGGGCCAGGACCGCCGCATCGTCGGGCCCGAGCTCCTCCGCGCCGTCCGAGAAGTCGAGGCGGGTGAGCCGCCCGCCCTCGATCCCGAGTGCCCGCAGGCGCCGCCCGAAACGGACCTCGGCACCCGCCTTCTCCAGGGCCGCGAGGGCCGGATCGACGAAGGCCGCCGACAGGCCTTCGACCGCCACCAGCGGCCGGCAGGCGCGGCCACCGGCACCCAGCGTCTCGCGCAGGATGGTGGCGGCCAGCCCCGCGTCGCTCTCCTGCGGCTCGGTGTTGAGGGCGGCCAGCAGCACCGGGCGCCAGAGCCGGTCCCAGAGCAGGCCCTCGCAGGCCATGCTCTCGCCGATCGTCGCGGCCCGCGTCGCGCCCCGGAAGATGCCGAGCGGCGCGAGGTAGTCGCGGGCGCGGCTCCCCGGCACCCGGCGGCGGGCGTCCAGCACCCACCAGGGCAGGCGCCCGGCATTCGGCCGCAAGGTCCAGCGCTCGCCGGTGGCCAGGTCGGCAAAGGCGAAGGCGGCCTCGTCGGGCCCGGCGAGCACGCCGTCGGGCGCGCCCGCCAGCTTCAGGAAGTCGAGGGCGTCGCGGTTGCCCGATAGGAGCAGGTGGTTGCCGTTGTCGATGGTCAGCCCGAGGGCCGGATCGAAGTAGGAGCGGCAGCGGCCGCCGGCCTGCTTGGCCGCCTCGTGCACCACGACGCGCCGGCCCGCCGTCGCGAGGCGCAGGGCCGCCGAGAGGCCGGCGAGGCCGGCCCCGAGCACGTGGACCTTCGGGACGTGAACGGTGCTGCTCATCAGACGATCGCGTGACGCAGGAGGACGCCGATCAGCGCGAGCTTGCCGGGCTTGACCCTCGCCCGGGGCGCCGCCCAGCCGCGCCGGCGCAGCCCGACGAGGATCAGGTGATAGGCCGCTCCCATGATCCGGGGCGCCTTGGTGGCCCGGCGCGGCTCACGGTCCATGATCGCCCAGGCCGCATCGTAATGCGCTTGCGCCTCCTCGGCGAGGCGGGCGCAGACTTCACCCAGGCGCGGATGCGCGAGCGCCGTCTCCGGCGTCGGATGGGAGAGGCCGATCCCCGCCAGCGGCTCGGCCGGCAGGTAGAGCCGGCCGCGCTCGGCATCCTCGTCGATGTCGCGCAGGATGTTGGTGAGCTGGAGCGCCCGGCCGAGATGGTGGGCGAGCTTGATGCCGGGCTCCTCGGACAGGCCGAAGATCCGCACCGAGAGCCTCCCGACGGCGCTCGCCACCCGGTCGCAATAGAGGTCCAGGGTGGCGGAGTCAGGCGCCACGATGTCGGCCTCGGCGTCCATCGCCATGCCGTCGATCACCGCTTGGAAATCCTCGCGCCGGAGCCCGAACTGGCGCACCGGGCCGACGAGGGGTTGCGTCCGCGGCACCGGCCGGCCGGCATAGAGGGCGTCGATGTCGGCGCGCCAGCGGTCGAGCTCGGCCGCCCGCACCTCGCGGGCGCCGCCGTCGTCGGCGACGTCGTCGACGGCGCGGCAGAAGGCGTAGACCGCGTACATCGCGTCGCGCTGCGCGGCCGGCAGCAGCCGCATGGCGGTGTAGAACGACGAGCCGGCGGCCGGCAGGGCCGGGGCGGCGTCGGCCGGCGCCTCCATCCGGGGCGTCGGCTGGGAGGCGAGGGCGGTCACGGGCGGGCTCCCCGCAGGGCCGGGTGGAGGTGGCGGCGGAACGGCCGCCGGGCGAGGGTCGTGGCGGCGGCGCCGAGCGCGGTGAGCGCGAAGGCGGCCTTGCCGTGATGCACCGTCTCGCTCAGCGGATCGCGCACGGTGAGGCCGCGGGCGAGCAGGACCGCGAGGCGGTGGATCGCCGCGATCTCCAGGCTGAGCCGGGTGTCGTCGATGAGGTCGGGCAGGGGCCGGCCCTCCTCGAGGAGGTCGAGGCAGCGTTGCGCCAGCTCGGCGATCACGGCGCGGAGCGCCGGGGTGGCGCGCTCGGCACCCAGGTCCTCGATGCGGGCGCCGTGCTTCTCCAGGGTCTCGCGCGGCAGGTAGACCCGGTCGATGCTCCGAAAGTCCTTGGCGCAATCCTGCAGGTGGTTGATCACCTGCAGCGCGGTGCAGATGGCGTCCGAGGTCGGCCAGGTGCGGCCCGGATCCTCGCCATGGACGTCGAGGACGAAGCGGCCGACCGGCACCGCGGAGTAGCGGCAGTAATGCGCCAGCTCGTCCCAGGTCTCGTAGCGCGACTTGTGCGCGTCCATCCGGAAGGCGTCGAGCAGTTCGAGGGCGTGGCGGGGCGGCAATCCGCGCTCGGCGAGCGAGCGGCGCAGGGGCGCGGCCTCCGGATCGTCTGGCCCCCGCCCGGTCAGCGCGTCGGCGAGGCCGTCGAGGAGCGCGACCTTGCGCTCCGGCGACAGCCCGGCATTGTCGGCGACGTCGTCGCCGGCGCGGACGAAGTAGTAGAAATCGAGGATCGGGCCGCGGTGGCGCGGATGGATCAGGTGCGAGGCGACCGGAAAGTTCTCGTCCCGGTGCCCCTTGCCGGAGCGCGCCTCGGTGGCGGTTGTCATCGGATGTATCCAGCCTGACGGAACCAGGCGACGGCATCAGTGAGGCCGTCGCGGTAGGGCCGGGCCGCGTAGCCGAGCTCGGCCCGGGCCTTGGCGTCGGAGAAGAACATCCGGTAGCGCGACATCCGGATGCCGTCGATGGTGGCGAGCGGCGCCTTGCCGGTGATCCGGGCGGCCAATTCGGACACGAAGGCCACCGGATAGACCGCCGCCCGCGGCAGCCGCACGGTCGGGGGCTTTCGCCCGACGAGGCCGGCGATGTCGGCGAGCATGCGCGACAGGAGCACGTCCTCTCCCCCCAGGATGTAGCGCTCGCCGATGCGGCCCTTGTGCAGGGCCAGCAGATGGCCCCTCGCCACGTCGTCGACATGGGCGAGGTTCAAGCCCGTATCGACGAAGGCCGGCATCTTGCCGTTGGCCGCCTCGACGATGATCCGCCCGGTCGGCGTCGGCTTGACGTCGCGCGGGCCGATCGGGGTCGAGGGATTGACGATCACGGCCGGCAGGCCGTCGCGGGCCACCATCTCCTCGACCACCCGCTCGGCCACCACCTTGCTGCGCTTGTAGGCGCCGATGGCGGTCTCGGGCGTCAGCGGCCGGGTCTCGTCGGCGGGCGTGCCGTCGTCGTGCGGCTTGATGGTGGCGACGCTCGACGTGTAGACGATCCGCTCGACGCCCGCGTCCAAAGCCGCCCGCATCAGGGTCCGGGTGCCGTCGCGGTTGGTGCGGACGATCTCGTCCGGGTCCGGCGCCCAGAGCCGGTAATCCGCCGCGGCGTGGACGAGGTAGCGCATGCCGCGCATTCCGGCCGCCGCGGCCTCCGGATCGCGCATGTCGCCCTCGACGATCTCGACGTCGGGCCAGGTCAGGTTGGTGCGCGGGCTCGTGGCGCGCACCAGAATCCGCACCGGGAATCCGGCGGCCCGGAACACGTCGACCAGGGCGGGCCCGAGGAAGCCGCTGGCGCCGGTGATCAGCACCGGGCCGGCCTCGATACCGGGGCCGGACGGGGTGGGCGCGGGACGGTGCTGGGCCTCGGTCATGCGTTCCTTCTCGGCGGCTCGGGCGGCACGCCCGATCGTCCGTCCGTCGCTCACTTCGGGAAGCCGGGCCGCTTCTGCCAGCCCGGCGCCAGGCCCGCAAGGCGCAGGCAATTCGATCGCGGGAGAGCGTGCCGCCCGCGCATCAGCATCCCGACCCCGGGATGATTCCCAGGCCCGGGTTGATGTCGCCCGATGAGACGGCCTCAGGCGAGGCGCAGGCGCCCGCCGCGCTCGGCCGCCGACTCGCGGGCCGGCAGGGCGGCCTCGACCGCCTTGACGATCGAGGCTGCGTCGAGACCGGCCTGCGCGTACATCCGCTCCGGCGT
>NZ_SRLB01000002.1 GCF_004745635.1 Methylobacterium nonmethylotrophicum
CGGCCTCGCTGATGGAGCGGATGGAGCGCGAGGGCATCGTCGGCCCCGCCAACCACGCCGGCAAGCGCGAGATCCTGATCGAGCCCGCCCCCCAGGCCGGAGGCGAGGAGGCGTGACCGGACGCTGCGTCAACGGCCCCGCCGTCGCATATTCGCCACAGGGGACGGCTCTATGGGGCCACCGGGCCTTCGCGGCGGCCCGGCCGGGTGCGGCGTTTCGGCGAAGACCCGCGATCCATCACATAGCCGGGCGGGCGCGGCGTCGGCGTGCCGGCGCGAGCCCGTCCCTTCCCGTCCGCCCACACGGAGAACCCTGCCGATGAACGGCCGTCCCCGCTCCGGCCCGCTCCGCGCGGCGTCCTTCGGTGCCGCGCTCTCGGTCGCTGCCCTCCTGAGCGCGGCGCCCGCGAAGGCGCAGGTATCGTCGTTCCTCGACGGCCTGTTCGGCCGCAAGGACCCGGTTCCCGAGGCGCCGCCCGAGGCCGCTCCGGCCCAGGCGCCGGCGGCCGGCCAGGCCGGGCCCTCCGCCGCCAGGGCGCCCCTGCCGCCGCGCCGGCCGGCCTCCCTCGGCGGCGGCAAGGCGCCGTCGCCCGAGCCCGTCGAGACCGCCGCCGTCCCGGCCGCCGAAGGGGGACGGCCGGCCCCGCAGGTCGCCGCCGTGACCACGCCCGCGGCGGTCGATCCCGCCAACCCGGCCGCGGTGATCGAGCGGGCCAATGCCTATTTCAACGGCGTCACGACGCTGACGGGCAACTTCGTCCAGATCGGCGCCGACGGGCGCAAGATCGGCGGCAAGCTCACCCTCGCCAAGCCGGGCCGCCTGCGCTTCGACTACGACCAGCCCTCTTCCCTCGAGGTGATCGCCGACGGCACCTCGGTGGCGGTGCGCGACCGCAAGCTCGCGACCCAGGACCTCTACTTCATCTCGCAGACGCCGCTGAAATTCCTGCTGCGCGAGAAGATCGACCTCGCCCGCGACCTTACGGTCACCGACGTCTCGGCCGAGCCCGGCGGCATCCGCATCACGCTCGACGACCGCTCGACGCTCGGCGGGACCTCGCGCATCGCGCTCTACTTCGACGATGCAATGAAGACCTTGAGCCAGTGGCGGATCACCGACCCGCAGGGCTACCAGACCACCGTGCTGCTCTCCAACCTCCAGCGCGGCCGCGCCGTCGACGGCATGCTGTTCGTCATCAATTACGGCCGGGCGGTCGACAAGGAGCTGGAGGCCAAGATGCAGCAGGCCCGTCCCTAACCGTCGAGTCCCCGACCTTGCGCCTCACCGTCAGCACCTGGAACATCAACTCGGTCCGCCTGCGCATCGACCTCGTGCGCCGCTTCCTCGACGAGGCGAAGCCCGACGTGCTCTGCCTCCAGGAGACCAAGTGCCCGGACGACCGCTTTCCCCTCAAGGAGCTGCAGGGATTCGGCTATCCCCACGTCGTCTTCGCCGGGCAGAAGGGCTATAACGGCGTCGCGATCCTCTCGCGCCTCCCGCTGGTCACCCGCGAGGTGATGAGCTTCTGCGAGCGCCAGGACGCGCGCCACATCTCGGCCCTGCTCGGGCCCGAGGCCGGGGCCGCCGCCGGCATCGCGATCCACGATTTATACGTCCCGGCCGGCGGCGACGTGCCGGATCCAAAGCTCAACGACAAGTTCGCCCACAAGCTCTCCTTCATGGACGAGCTGCGCGCCTGGGGCGGCCGGCGCCCCTCGGGTCCTGCGATCCTCGTCGGCGACCTCAACGTGGCGCCGCTCGAGCACGACGTCTGGTCGCACAAGCAGCTCCTCGACGTGGTCAGCCACACCCCGATCGAGACCGAGCGCCTCGAGACCCTGCGGGGCGAGGCCGGCTGGATCGACACGCTGCGCCACCTGCGCCCGCCGCCGGAGAAGATCTTCACCTGGTGGAGCTACCGCTCCCCCGACTGGGCGGCGGCCGACAAGGGCCGGCGCCTCGACCACATCTGGGTCACCCCGGACCTCGCCGGCACGGTGAAGTCGGTAACCGTGGCGCGGCACACGCGGGCCTGGGAGAAGCCGTCGGACCACGTGCCGGTGACGGTGGAGCTGGAGCTCTGAGCATCATTCGCCGAAGTGGTCACCGGTTCGGCGGTGAAAATGATGCAAAAACAAGAAACTAAGCAGAGTTGCGCCATGCAACTCTGCTTAGGGCGGCGGCAGAGATCAGGTTGAGCCACCCAGCGGAAGTGGCACGCTCCAACATCGTTCCGGACTCCGCTGCGCGGCCCTGGAACGACGCGGCTAATGTTTTGATGTCAGTCGATCCGACTTGCTCGCGCGACTGAGTTTTCACCCCGATCAGAGCATCGATCGCTCTTCAAACTCGGACAGTTTCATGCAGCAGGCGCAGGCGGCGGCCGAGGAACGGGGTATAACTCTGAACCAGACGCTCCTCGGCCCCATCACCGACGGCGTCGATCAGCAGCGGACGCGGCGCGAGAGCGCTGCGCGGGCTGATGTCGCTGCCGCCCTGGCGATCCTCGATCGCGCGCCGGATGTGCGGCCCGAGCCGGACGACGAGATCCGGTGAGCCGCGGTGCCGAGGCTGTGATGCCGATCCCGTTCCGGAACATCCGCGAGCGCTGACACGCCGACCCCGAATACCAGGCTGCCTACGAGGAGGTCTCACCGGCCATGGATCTGGCCTTCGCCATGGAGGCAGCACGGCAAGCCGCCAAGCTGACCCAGGCGGAAATCGCACGTCGCATCGGCACGTCGCAGGCGATGGTGGCCCGCTGGGAGACGGGCAAGGCGGCGCCGACCACGACATCCCTGCGCCGGTTCGCGGAGGCGACGGGAGCCCGCCTGCGCATCGAGTTCGCCTTCGAGCGGTGTTGAAGGCGAAGAGGGCGAACGCCACGCGTCGCCCCTCCCCCCGGCCGTCTTGACCGGTCCGCCATCTCGCTCTCGACCTCCCGCGTGACGAATCCCGCGTCCCTCAGCGTCATCCACGCACCACGAAGTTCACCAGCCGGCCGGGAACCGCCACGACCTTCACGACCGTCCTGCCGTCGAGGAGCGTCGCGACGGGCGCCTCGGCCCTGGCCGCCTCGGGCAACGCGTCCGCGTCGAGCCCGGCCGGCGCCCGGAAGCGGTGGCGGATCTTGCCGTTCACCTGCACGACGTAGTCCTGGCTCTCGGCCTGGGCGAGCGCGCGTGCGAAGGCCGGCCAGGGGGCGTGGGCCAGGCTGCCGGCGTGGCCGAGCGTGCACCACAATTCCTCGGCGATGTGAGGGGCGAAGGGGGCGAGCAGCAGGACGAAGCTTTCGACCACCTCGCGCGGGCGCACCGCCGCTCCCGTCAGCGCATTGGCCATCTCCATCAGCCGGGCGATGGCGGTGTTGAAGCGCAGGGCCTCGATGTCGTCGGTGACGGCGGCTGCGGTCGCGTGGCGCAGGCGCCTGAGATCGGCGGGAGCCTCCACCTCCCGGACGGCCGGATGCAGCGCGTCGTTCTCGTCGCAGACGATGCGCCAGGCGCGGTCCAGGAAGCGGCGCACGCCGGTCACGCCCATCGTCTGCCAGGGCTTCGCCGTCTCCAGCGGGCCCATGAACATCTCGTAGAGCCGCACCGCGTCCGCGCCGTGCTCCGTCACGACGTCGTCCGGGTTGACGACGTTGAAGCGCGACTTCGACATCTTCTCGACCTGCCGGCTCACCTCCTGCGGGCCCGCATAGAATCGGCCCTCCCGCTCGGTGATCTCGCCCGGCGCGTAGTACCGGCCCGCCGCGTCGCGATACGAGTGGGCCAGGACCATGCCCTGGTTGAACAGCCGTCGGAACGGCTCGTCCGTGGAGACGAGGCCGAGGTCGTACAGCACCTTGTGCCAGAACCGGGCGTAGAGCAGGTGCAGCACCGCGTGCTCGGCGCCGCCCACGTAGAGGTCGACCGGCATCCAGTAGCGTTCCGCCTCCGGGTCCACGAAGGCGTTCGCGTTGTGCGGGTCGAGGAAGCGCAGGAAATACCAGCACGACCCGGCCCATTGCGGCATGGTGTTGGTCTCGCGCAGCGCCGGCGCGCCCGTGCCCGGGACGGTGGTGCGCACCCAGCCTTGCGCGCGGGCGAGCGGCGGCTCGCCGCCCGTGCCGGGGGCGTAGTCGTCGAGCTCCGGCGGCAGGAGCGGCAGGCTGTCCTCCGGCAGCGGCATCACCGACCCGTCGGGCAGGTGCAGCACGGGGATCGGCTCGCCCCAGTAGCGCTGGCGCGAGAACAGCCAGTCGCGCAGGCGGTAGGTGACCTTCGGCGTGCCGGCGCCGCATTCCTGAAGCCAGGCCGTCATCATCCGCCTGGCCTCGGCCACCGTCAGCCCGTCGAGGAAGCCGGAATTCAGCAGCCGGCCGTCGCCCTCATAGGCTGCTTCCTCGCTGTCCGTCCCGCCCTCCACCACCCGAACGATCGGCAGGCCGAAGGCGCGGGCGAAATCGTGGTCGCGCGGGTCGTGGGCCGGCACCCCCATCACGGCACCGGTGCCATAGCCGCCCAGCACGTAATCGGCGACGAAGACCGGCAGCCGCGCGCCGTTGGCCGGGTTGATCGCGTGGGCGCCGGTGAACACGCCGGTCTTCGGGCGGCCCGCATCGGTCCGCGCGGCCTCGCCGAGCGACCCGGCCTGGGCCATGTAGGCCTCGACCGCCGCCCGCGCCTCCGGCGCGGCGATTGCCGGCAGCAGGGGATGCTCGGGCGCCAGCACGCAGCAGGTCACGCCGAACAGGGTCTCGGGGCGGGTGGTGAAGGCGACGAGGGTGCCGGGGCCGCCCTCCAGGGGGAAGGCGATTGCCACGCCCTCCTGGCGGCCGATCCAGTTGCGCTGCATCGCCTTGACCCCCTCGGGCCAGTCCAGCGCGTCGAGCCCGGCGAGCAGCCGGTCGGCGTAGTCGGTGATGCGCAGCATCCATTGCCGCATCGGGCGGCGGACGACCGGGTCGCCGGTCTCGACGTAGCGCCCGTCCTTCACCTCCTCGTCGGCCAGCACGGTGTTCTGAGCCGGGCACCAGTTGACCGGCACCTCCGCCTGGTAGGCCAGACCGCGCTCGTGGAGCTTGAGGAAGATCCACTGCGTCCAGCGCATGTAGCCGGGGTCGGTGGTCGCGATCTCCCGGTCCCAGTCGTAGGAGAAGCCGAGGCGGCGCACCTGGCCGCGGAACGTCGCGATGTTCCGCTGCGTGGTGACGGCGGGGTGGATGCCGGTGCGCATGGCGTAGCGCTCGGCGGGCAGGCCGAAGCTGTCCCAGCCCATCGGATGCAGCACGTTGAAGCCGCGCATCCGCTTGTACCGGGCCACGATGTCGGTCGCGGTGTAGCCCTCGGGATGCCCGACATGCAGGCCGGCCCCCGACGGATAGGGAAACATGTCGAGCGCGTAGAATTTCGGCCGGGCCGGGTCGATCTCCGCCCGGAAGGTCCGGTTCTCCGCCCAGTAGGCCTGCCACTTGGGTTCGATCGTTGATGGGTCGTAGGGCATTCGCACCCCCTCGCCCGCGGCCGCCCCGAGGGCGCGCGGGATCCGTGCCGGATGAACTGTGGTTCTGGAGCCGCTACGGCCGCCGGCGCTCCGTCCTCCGGCGGCCGCCGGGAAGTCGGGGCGCCGGACGGCGATGCGGGGGCGGGAATGCAGGCTGGGTCTGGCTCACCAGGGCGATGTCCGCAGCGGGGAACGACGGGCCCACCGCGACGCGCGGCGGCCATGCCGGCTCCGGTCAGGGAGCCAGGGTGGTAAGTCGCTCCGCAAGCCTGCGGGCTGTCGATGGTGCGGGCGTGAACGTCATCGGGCGCTGAGCGTGCCTCAAGTTGCCCGCTCTGCCAAGAACAGCCGTTGCTCGGACAAACATCTTCTGCCGGGCCTGGTCCAGCGCGGGGCGTGACGAAACCGCGCGCGGGCCGGCCGGCGGATCGGGAGTGGCAAGGTCCGAAGGATCGTGTATAGGCTGCGCCACCCTCGCCCTCGCACGGCGAGGTTTTTCGCCTTGGCAGACCGCGCTGGACGACATCCCGGCCCGGCCGAGCCTCGTGCGGGAGGTGGCCCCGTTGAGGGGTCGCGCATCTTTCGACCCGACACACCGGAAAGGACACGCGATGTCGATCACGGCGGAGCGCAAGACCGCGCTCATCAAGGAACACGCCCGCGGCGGGACCGACACCGGCTCGCCGGAGGTGCAGGTCGCGATCCTCACCGAGCGGATCCAGAACCTCACCGGGCACTTCAAGACCCACACCAAGGACAACCACTCGCGCCGCGGCCTGCTCAAGCTGGTGTCGCAGCGCCGGTCGCTCCTCGACTACCTGAAGCGCAAGGACGAGGCGCGCTACCGCGCCCTCATCGAGCGCCTCGGCATCCGCCGCTAAGGCGGACCTTCGCGGTTCGGGCACCGGCCCGGGCCGCGTTTTTGCGGGTGGGCCTTGAGGCTCCCCCGTCCCGGGTGGGCCGGAATGGGTCCGGCCGCCCCACTTCCGGGACCCGCGGGATACGCGGGCCGCGACCGCCAGGGCAGGATCGCCGGTGGCTTCTTGACAGAGCCCCTCGCCGTCTTGCGCTGGCGCCGCCCTCCCGGACCGCAGGAAGGCATGACGCACATGTTCGACGTTCAACGCGAAGAGCTGCTGTGGGGCGGGCGCAAGCTCGTGCTCGAGACCGGCAAGGTCGCCCGCCAGGCCGACGGCGCCGTGGTCGCCACCTACGGCGAGACCTCGGTGCTCGCCACCGTGGTGTCGATGAAGGAGCCGAAGCCCGGCATCGACTTCCTCCCCCTCACGGTGAACTACCAGGAGCGCACCTACGCCGCCGGCCGCATCCCGGGCGGCTACTTCAAGCGCGAGGGCCGTCCCTCCGAGAAGGAGACCCTGGTCTCCCGCCTGATCGACCGGCCGATCCGCCCCCTCTTCGTCGAGGGCTGGCGCAACGACACCCAGGTCGTCGTCACGGTGCTCTCGCACGACCTCGAGACCGATCCCGACGTGCTCGCCATGGTGGCGGCCTCCGCGGCGCTGACCCTCTCGGGCGTGCCGTTCATGGGCCCGATCGGGGCCGCCCGCGTCGGCTATGTCGGCGGCCAGTACAAGCTCAACCCGCCCATCCAGGAGATGGAGGGCTCGACCCTCGACCTCGTCGTCGCCGGCACCCAGGACGCCGTGCTGATGGTCGAGTCCGAGGCCAAGGAGCTGCCCGAGGACGTGATGCTCGGGGCCGTGATGTTCGGCCACAAGCACTTCCAGCCGGTGATCGAGGCGATCATCCGGCTCGCCGAGAAGGCCGCCAAGGAGCCGCGCGACTTCCAGCCGGCGGACAATTCGGCGGTCGAGCAGGCCGTGCTCGAGGTCGGCGAGGCCGAGCTGCGCGAGGCCTACAAGAAGACGATCAAGCAGGAGCGCTACGCCGCCGTCGACGCCGTGAAGGCGAAGGTGATGGCCGCGCTCGCCCCGGCCGAGGGCGAGGCCCGCTTCGAGGCCGAGAAGATCAAGGCCGCCTTCAAGGAGGCCCAGTCGAAGGTGGTCCGCTGGAACATCCTCGACACGGGTTCCCGCATCGACGGCCGCGACGTGAAGACCGTGCGCCCGATCCTCGCCGAGGTCGGCGTGCTGCCCCGCACCCACGGCTCGGCGCTGTTCACCCGCGGCGAGACCCAGGCGCTGGTGGTGGCGACCCTCGGCACCGGCGACGACGAGCAGTTCATCGACGCGCTCGAGGGCACCTACAAGGAGACGTTCCTCCTTCACTACAACTTCCCGCCCTATTCGGTGGGCGAGACCGGCCGCATGGGCTCGCCGGGCCGCCGCGAGATCGGCCACGGCAAGCTCGCCTGGCGCGCCGTGCACCCGATGCTGCCCCCGGCCCACGAATTCCCCTACACGATCCGCGTCGTGTCGGAGATCACCGAGTCGAACGGCTCGTCCTCGATGGCCTCGGTCTGCGGCGCCTCGCTGTCGCTGATGGATGCGGGCGTGCCCCTGCGCCGTCCGGTGGCGGGCATCGCCATGGGCCTCATCCTCGAGGGTGAGCGCTACGCGGTCCTGTCCGACATCCTCGGCGACGAGGACCACCTCGGCGACATGGACTTCAAGGTGGCCGGCACGGAGGAGGGCATCACCTCGCTCCAGATGGACATCAAGATCGCCGGCATCACCGAGGAGATCATGCGGGTCGCCCTCGACCAGGCGAAGGACGGCCGCGCCCACATCCTCGCCGAGATGGCGAAGGCCCTGACCGCCGCCCGTCCCGAGCTCGGCGAGCACGCGCCGCGCATCGAGACCATGCAGATCCCGACCGACAAGATCCGGGAAGTGATCGGCACCGGCGGCAAGGTGATCCGCGAGATCGTCGAGAAGACCGGCGCCAAGATCGACATCCAGGACACCGGCGTGGTCAAGATCGCCTCGTCCGACGGCAAGGCGATCAAGGCGGCCTACAACTGGATCCGCTCGATCGTGGCGGAGGCCGAGCCCGGCATGATCTACGAGGGCACGGTCGTGAAGACGATGGAGTTCGGCGCCTTCGTCAACTTCTTCGGCGCCAAGGACGGCCTCGTCCACATCTCCGAGCTCGCCGCCCAGCGCGTCGCCAAGGTCACCGACGTGGTGAAGGAAGGCGACAAGGTGAAGGTGAAGTTCCTCGGCCAGGACGAGCGCGGCAAGATCCGCCTCTCGATGAAGGTCGTCGATCAAGCGACCGGCGAGGACCTGACCGAGAAGCTGAAGGCCCAGCGCGACGCCGATCGCACCCGCGAGAAGCAGTCCCGCGCCGGCGAGTGATCGCCTGATGCCAGGGATCGTCTGATGCCCTGAGCGGAGGTCCGACGGATCTCCGCCGCGATGAGACGAAAAGCGCGGTCCTCCTCGGGCCGCGCTTTTTTCGTGCATCGCCCGGCATGGGCGCGTTCGCGAGGCTCCGGGAGGGATAGTCCCGGTGACGGATCGCGCGACGCGGTTCCGCCGAGGCGGCCGGGGCCTTCACTGAGGTCAGGCTGCCAGCACGCGGGGCCAGGGCGAGACGTGGGCGCCGTGGGCCGGCAGGCGCCGCCCCATCTCGCCCTCGAGCCAGAGGGTCGCGTCGCGCAGGAGTTCGAGCGAGACCCCGGTCGCGACGCGGTCCCGCTCCAGCATCGAGACGAGATCTTCCGTGGCGATGTTGCCGGTGGCGCCGGGGGCGAACGGGCAGCCGCCGAGGCCGCCCAGGCTCGCGTCGAGCACCGTGACGCCGGAGCGGAGCGCCGCGTCGGCATTGGCGTAGCCGGTGTTGCGGGTGTTGTGGAAATGCGCCCGCATCGGCAGGCCGGGCACGGCCTCGCTGAGCGCCGCGAAGCGCTCCTCGACCGCAAGCGGCGTCGCGACGCCGATCGTGTCGGCGAGGGAGATCTCGTCGGCACCGCTCTCGGCGAGCGCCCGGGCGATCTCGATCACCCGCGCGAGCGGCACCTCGCCCTCGAACGGGCAGCCGAAGGCGACCGCGATCGTGACCGAGCGGAAGAGGCCCTCGGCCTCGGCGCGCTTCGCGATCCCGGCCCAGGTCTCGACCAGCCCGCGGGCGGTCGTGCCCTGGTTGCGCGCCGCCATCGTGTCGGTGGCGACCGCCACGAAGCTGATCTCGCGCAGGCCCGCGGCGAGTGCCCGCTCGAAGCCGCGCCCGTTGAGCACGAGGCCCGAGACGCTGACCCCCGGCAGGTCGACGACGCGGGCGAGCACCGCCTCGGCATCGGCCATCTGCGGCACGCGCTTCGGGTTGACGAAGCTCGCGGCCTCGATCCGCCGCAGGCCCGCTCCGGCGAGCTTGGCGATCATCTCGACCTTGGCCTCGGTCGAGAGATGGCGGCTGTCGTTCTGCAACCCGTCGCGGGGGCCGACCTCGACGATGTCGATGGCGGTGGGGCGTCGTGCGGTCATGTCGGTCCTCCCACTTGCCACATGCCCCGTCCCGGGCCCGGGACAGGGTGGCGGCCTACGATAGCCTGTGCGCTCGCCCGGCAGGCGTTGATCTCCTGATCACGCCGCCTCGCGCGACGAGCCGCCGATCACCCGCGCCTCGACCAGCCGCGCGACCTCCGCCTCCCCGAGGCCGAGGAGCCCGCGAAACACCTCGGCGTTGTGCTGGCCGAGTTCCGGCCCGGCGGTGACCACCCGGCCCGGATTGGCCGAGAGGCGCGGCGCCACGTTCTGCATCTTGAGATTGCCGAAGAGCGGGTGGGCGACGTCGACGATGGTCTGGCGCGCCTTGAAATGGGCGTCCTCCAGCATCTCGGGCGCGCGATAGATGTCGCCGCGGGGCACGCCGGCCTCGTCGAGGATGCGGCCCAGCTCCTCGCGCGCGAAGGTGGCGGTCCAGGCGGCGATCAGATCGTCGAGCTCGGCCTGGCGCTTCCCGCGCTCGGTATGGGTGGCGTAGCGCGGATCGGTGGCGAGCTCCGGCCGGCCCATCGCCGCGGCGAGGCGGCGGAACACGCTGTCCTGGTTGGCGGCGATCAACATGTAGACGCCGCTCTTCGTCGGATAGACGTTCGAGGGCGCGATATTGGGCAGGATCGCCCCGGTGCGCTCGCGGATGTAGCCGGTCTTGTCGTACTCGGTGACGAGGTTCTCCATCACGGCGAGCACCGCCTCGTAGATCGCGCTGTCGACGACCTGGCCCCGCCCGGTGCGGGTGCGGGCGTGGAGCGCCATCAGCCCGCCGACGCAGGCGAAGGTGGCGGCCAGCGTATCGCCGATCGAGATGCCGGCGCGCGACGGCGGGTGCGAGGGGTCGCCCGCGACGTAGCGCATCCCGCCCATCGCCTCGCCGATCGCGCCGTAGCCGGCCTTCTGGGAATAGGGCCCGGTCTGGCCGTAGCCGGAGACGCGGATCATGATCAGCCTCGGGTTGACCTGAGAGAGCGCGTCGTAGCCGAGCCCCCACTTCTCCATCGTGCCGGGCCGGAAGTTCTCGATCAGGATGTCGGATCGCGCGACGAGTTGACGAATCAGGTCCTGGCCGGCCGGCTCGCGGGCGTTGATCTCGATCGACTTCTTGTTGCGGGCGATCACCGGCCACCACAGCGACTGGCCGTGCGGCTTCTCGCGGCCCCATTCTCGCATCGGGTCGCCGGCACCGGGCTGCTCGATCTTGATCACCTCGGCGCCGAAATCGGCCAGCAGCTGACCGCAGAACGGACCGGCGAGCAGCTGGCCCATCTCGAGGACGCGCAGGTCCGACAGGGCTGGCGCAGCGGCAGGTTCCGTGGTCTGGCTCATCGGGCGTCCCTCTTGTTCGTCAAAGCCTAATCGGGCAGATTTGTCTGGACAAGTGGCCGATTGCGAACGCGGAGGGAATCTTGTCCGGCAGGGTGGTGGGGGCGCAGGAGCGCCTCGCTGAGGCAGGCCCGCTCAACGAGCGGATCGCGCGGGTGCTCCAGGAGGAGATCCGGGCCGGCCTGCATCCGCTCGGCACGACCCTGCCGACCGAGACGGCCCTGTGCGCCCGCTTCGAGGCGAGCCGCTTCACGGTGCGCGAGGCCCTGCGCAAGCTCGTCGAGAAGGGTCTCGTGGAGCGGCGCCAGGGTGCCGGTTCGACGGTGATCGCGACCTCCGCCCATCCCGGCTACGCGCAGGTCTTCGACGACCTCGCCGACATGTTCGAGTACGCCCGCGACACACATTTCGAGGTCGCGTCCCTCGGGATGATCCAGATCGATCCGGAGGTCGCGGGCTTCGTGCAGGCCCCGGCCGGCTCGTCCTGGCTCAGGGCGGAGGGCGTGCGCTGGACGGCGGAGCGCGACGCGATGATCTGCTTCGTCAGCGTCTACGTGCACGCCCGGTTCGCGAGCCTGCTCACCGACCTGCGCGAGGTCGGCGGCGCCGTCTACGGCCTCGTCGAGGCGCGCTCGGGCGAGTTGATCGCCGAGGCGCTGCAGGAGATCTCGGCCCGGCCGATGCCGCCCCCGGTCGCGCGCGCCCTCAAGCGCCCCCGCGGCGCACCCGCCATGCGCTTCGTGCGGCGCTACTACGACATCAGCGGCGGCATCATGCTGGCCTCGGTGAACTGGCATCCGGGCGAGGAATGCCGGTACACGACGCGGATCCGGCGGGGGGATTGGCGGGCGTAAGCCAGCTCTCGGTCGGCCGATGCCGCCCGCATGCAGACATATCGCGGAGATGCACCCCCCATCCCATCCGCGCCCTCATCCTGAGGTGACCGGCGATCGCAGATCGCCCAGCACCTCAGGATGAGGTTGCGGGTGGGACGATGGGGAGGGATCGGCCGCTGCGGCGGCCGGCCCCGAGGCCCTAACATCCCGCCAAAACGCCATTGACAGACCCGTTACAGGGAGTAGCCTGTCCGGACAACTGCACCAAGCAGGGCATCGGGCGCCTTCAGCGCCGATGCGGGCCTCACGACGATGGGGCGGCGGGCCGCGGCCCGGTCAGGGAGGAACGGATGGGTCAGGCCCGAAGCTTGCGCGCGCTCCTCGCGCGCCCGGATATGATCGTCGCTCCCGGCGCCTATGACGGGATCACCGCCAAGTTCATCGAGCAGGCGGGCTTTCCGGCGGTCTACATGACCGGCGCCGGCACCGCGGCGGCCCTCGGCTACCCGGATTTCGGGATCGTGACGATGAGCGAGATGGCGGCCAATGCCGGCACTCTCGCCCGCGCCGTCGAGATCCCGGTGATCGCCGACGCCGATACCGGCTACGGCAACGAGCTCAACGTCACCCGCACGGTGCAGGACTACGAGATGCGCGGGGTCGCCGGCCTGCACATCGAGGACCAGGTCAGCCCGAAGCGCTGCGGCCATCTCGACGGCAAGGAGATCGTGCCGCGCGACGAGTTCGTGGCCAAGATCCGCGCCGCCGTGGCGGCCCGCCGCGACCCGGACTTCCTGATCATCGCCCGCACCGATTCCCGCGCCGTCGCCGGGTTCGACGAGGCGGTGGCGCGGGCCAACCTCGCGCTGGCCGCCGGCGCCGACATGGCCTTCGTCGAGGCGACGGAGACCCTCGACGAGATGCAGGCGGTGCCACGCCTCGTGAAGGGACCGTGCCTCCTCAACGTGGTGCGCGGCGGCAAGACGCCGGACATCGACATGCCGGGGGCGCAGGAGATGGGCTACCGGCTCGCGATCCTGCCGAGCCTCCTGTTTGGAGCCGCCATGGAGGCCTTCGACGCGGCGCTCGCCACGCTCAAGGAGACGAATGCGCCGCCCAGCTCCGCCGGCGCGCCGGCGATCCGCGAGCGCTTCCGCCGCCTCGGCGCCGACCGATGGGAAGGCCTGCGGACACAGTTCCGCGACACGCAGGACGAACCGCCCGCCCACGCCGCGGCGGCCGAGTAGGCGCCGGCACATGGCCCGGACCCTCCTCGACAAGCTCTGGGACGCGCACGTCGTCGCCGATCTGGGAGACGGTTGGTCGCTGCTCCACATCGACCGCCACCTGCTGCACGACCTCTCCGGCACGGCGGGGCTCGAGGCCCTGGCGGCGCGGGGCCTGAAGGTCCGCAACCCCGAACTCGCCTTCGCGACCGCCGACCACGCCGTGTCGAGCGCCCCCGGCCGGACCGGCGAGAGCTACGCCCCCGGAGCGCCGCTCTGGTCGGGCCTGAAGGCGCGCTCGGCGGAAGCCGGCCTGCACTATTTCGATCTGGGCCAGGTCGGCCAGGGCATCGTCCACGTCATGGGGCCGGAGCTCGGCATCACCCTGCCGGGCGTCAGCCTGATCTGCGGCGACAGCCACACCTGCACCCATGGCGGGCTGGGCGCGCTCGCCTTCGGGGTCGGTTCGTCGGAGCTGACCCACGCGCTCGCGACCCAGACCCTGCGCCAGCGGAAGCCGAAGCGCCTGCGGGTGCGGTTCGAGGGGGCCTTGGGCCAGGGCATCGCCCCGAAGGACCTGATCCTGCACCTGATCGGCCGGCTCGGCGCCGCCGCCGGCACCGGCTTCGCCGTCGAATATGCCGGCTCGGCGATCCGGGCCCTCGGCATCGAGGGGCGGATGACGATCTGCAACCTGTCGATCGAGCTCGGCGCCAAGATCGGCATGGTGGCGCCCGACGACACGACCTTCGCCTATGTCGAGGGCCGGCGCTTCGCCCCGAAAGGCGCCCTGTTCGACCGCGCGGTCGCCGCGTGGCGGGGCCTCGCGAGCGACCCCGACGCGGCGTTCGACCGCGAGGAGGTGATCGACGTCGCCGACGTGACGCCGACCGTCACCTGGGGCACCAGCCCCGAGCACGCGATGGCCATCGACGCCGCGATTCCCGATCCGGGCGCGGCGCCGGACCCGGAGCGGCGCGAGGCCTGGCGGGCGGCGCTCGCCTATATGGGCCTCGAGCCGGGCCGGCCGCTCGCCGGCACGCCGGTCGACTGGGTGTTCATCGGCTCCTGCACCAATTCCCGCCTCTCGGACCTGCGCGAGGCCGCCGCCCTCGCCCGCGGGCGGCGCGTCGCGCCGGGCGTCACCGCCTGGGTCGTGCCGGGCTCCGAGCAGGTCAAGCGCGATGCCGAGGCCGAGGGGCTCGACCGGGTGTTTCGCGAGGCCGGCTTCGCCTGGCGCGAGCCGGGCTGCAGCCTCTGCGTGGCGGCGAACGGCGAGCGGGTGCCGCCAGGCGCCCGGGCGGTCTCGACCTCGAACCGCAACTTCGTCGGGCGCCAGGGGCCGGGCGCGCGCACCCACCTCGCCAGCCCCGCCATGGCGGTCGCGGCGGCCGTCACCGGCGCCATCACCGACGTGAGGCGGATCTGATGCGGCCCTTCACGGAAGTCTCCGGCCCCGCCGCCCCGTTCCTCGCGGCCAACGTCGACACCGACGTCATCATCCGCATCGAGCGGCTGACTGGCGTGCCCCGCGGCGAACTCGGGGCTTACGCCTTCGAGGCCCTGCGCACCCGGCGCGAGGGCGGTCCCGATCCGGATTTCGTCCTCGACCGTCCGCTTTTTCGGGGCGCGCCGATCCTGATCGCCGGGCGCAACTTCGGCTGCGGCTCCTCCCGCGAGGGCGCGGTCTGGGCGCTCATGGGCCTCGGCCTGCGCGTCGTCATCGCCGAGAGCTTCGGCGACATCTTCTTCAGCAACTGCTTCCAGAACGGCCTGCTGCCGGTCGTGCTGCCGAAGGACGTGATCGACCGGCTCGCCGCCGAGGCGGCGACCGGCGCGCCGGTCGCGGTCGACCTCGTCGCCCGCGCGGTGCGAGCGCCGTCCGGCACGGTCATCGCCTTCACGGTCGACCCGCAGCGCCGCCAGGCCCTGCTGGAGGGCCTCGACGAGATCGGCGCCACGCTCCGGCGCGACGACGAGATCGCGGCCTGGCAGGCGCGCGACCGCGCGGCGCGGCCCTGGATCTGGGCCGCCGGGTAGGCGCCCCTTCGAACGAACGACGCCGGCCGGACAGGGAGAGAACCGATGATCGTGAGAACGTTGCGCGCCGCGACCCTGGGGCTGCTGCTTGCCGGCGCGGGCCTCGCCGCCTCGGGCGCCCGCGCCGAGACCATCACGGTCACCCACTGGGGGTCGGCCTTCTACGGCGCGCCCTACGCGGTTGCCCTCGAGAAGGGCTTCTTCAAGAAGCGCGGCCTCGACATCACCGGCTTCCTGACCTCGGCCGGCGGCGGCACCTCGGTGCGCAACACGCTGGCCGGCGAGGTGCCGTTCGGCGAGGTCGCGCTGCCGGCCGCCATCCTGGCGATCCAGTCCGGCCAGCCGATCAAGATCATCAGCGGCGGCGTCGAGAGCGTCGAGGACATCCTCTGGATCACCCAGCCGGACGGCAAGGTCGGATCCCTCGCCGACATGAAGGGCAAGAAGATCGCCTACACGGCGCCCGGCTCCGTCACCAACATGATCATCCTCAACTGCCTGCAGAAGGCGGGGCTGGAGCAGAAGGATCTGCAGCTCGTGGCCGCCGGCGACCTCGGCGCCAACCTGTCGGCGGTGCTCAACCGCGCGGTCGACGCGGCGATGTCGGGCGAGCCGCTGTGGTCGGGCAACCAGGGCAAGGTCAAGGCGGCGTTCTGGGCCAAGGACTGCATGAACCCGGCGCTGACCCAGACCGTCGGCATCACCACGACGGAGTTCGCCAGGACCGGCGGCGACAAGCTGCGCGCCCTGATCGAGGCGCGGCGCGAGGGCGTCGCCTACATCAAGGCGAACCCGGACGAGGCGGCCGACATCGTCGCCAAGGCCTATAGCGGCGATCCCAAGACCTATCGCGAGGTGTTTCGGCACTTCGTCGGCTTCGAGTATTTCGGCGACGGCCGCCTGCACTACGACAACATGAACCGCATGCTCGACGGCATGAAGCTCGTCGGCCGCCTCAAGGGACCGGTCGACTGGAAGCAGGTCGTCGACCCGTCCTTCCTGCCGAAAGACCTGCAGGCCACGCAGTAGGGAGCCGACATGGCCGTCGTTGCCTTCGCCGACCCGGGCGGCGGGATGCCCGCGACCGCGCGCGAGACCCACGCCGCCCTGCGGGGCGTCACCCGCGTCTACGGCCGGCTCGCCGCCCTCGGGCCCCTCGACCTCGACCTCGCCAAGGGCGAGTTCTTCTCGGTCGTCGGCCCGTCCGGCTGCGGCAAGTCCACCCTCCTCGACGTGCTGTCCGGCCTCGGGCGGCCGAATGCCGGCACCGTCACCTTCGAGGGGGCGCCGGTCGACGGCGTGCCCGACGGCGTCGGCATCGTCTTCCAGGAGGACGCCTCGTTCCCCTGGCTGTCTGTCCGCGACAACGTCGCCTTCGGGTTGCGCCGGGCCGGCATGGACGGGGCGGAGATCGCGCGCCGGGTCGATTACGCGCTCGGCTTCATGGGCCTCTCCGACTTCGCCGGGGCCTACCCGGCGCAGCTCTCCGGCGGCATGCGCCAGCGGGTCTGCATCGCCCGCACGCTGGTGACCCAGCCGCGCCTGATCCTGCTCGACGAGCCGTTCGGGGCGCTCGACCAGCAGACCCGCCTGCTGATGGGCGACGAGCTCTTGCGCCTGTGGCGCGAGACCGGCGCCACGGTGCTCCTCATCACCCACGCGCTGGACGAAGCCGCGATGCTGTCGGACCGCATCGGCGTAATGTCGTCGCGGCCCGGCCGCTTCATCGAGATCGTCGAGACCGGCTGGCCGCGCGAGCGCGACAGCCGCATCGTGGCGGACGAGCGCTTCGGCCAGATCACCGCCCGGCTGTGGTCGCACCTGCGCGAGGAATCGCTCAAGGCCATCGGCAAGTCGTCCAGCCGCAAGACGAGCGTGCCATGACGCGGGAGCGCGCGATCGCCCTGACCCGGATCGCCTGGCTCGCCGGCTTCGTGCTGCTGCTCGAGGCGGTCTGCCGGCTCCACCTCGTCAACCCGCTGACCCTGATCCCGCCGAGCGAGATGATCGCCACGCTCTGGTCCATGCTGGCCTCGGGCGAGTTCGCCGGCGACATCGCCCGGACCTTCTCGACGGTGGCGATCGCGCTCGTGCTGTCGATCGCGATCGGGTTCGCCCTCGGCGTCGCGGTCCACGCCCTGCCCCGCCTGCGGCGCGGCCTCGACCCGCTGCTGGCGTCCTACTACTCGATCCCGACCTTCGTCTTCTACCCGCTCTTCGTCGCCATCTTCGGCCTCAACAGCGTGCCGCTGATCGTGCTCGGCATGGCGTTCGGGGTGCCGGCGATGATCCTCTCGACCCTCAACGGGCTCGACCGGGTGCCGCGCGTCCTGATGCGCACCGCCCAGGTCCACCGGCTCGGGCGGCTCGCCACCCTCGCCCACGTGGTGATGCCGAGCGCCCTGCCCTACCTGCTCACCGGCGTGAAGCTCGCGCTCGCCTACGCCTTCATCGGCATCATCGCGGGCGAGTTCATCCTGGCCGATGCCGGCCTCGGCCACGCCATCGCGTACGCCTATGACGGCTTCGAGAACCGCACGATGTACGCGCTGATGCTGTTCGTGCTCGTGGTGGTCACCGGCCTCAACATGACCCTGCATGCCTGGGAGGGCCGCCTGATGCGCCGGCGCGCACGCGCGTGAGCGGTCCCGCCACGCTCCCCGCCCCCGAGGCGCGCCAGTCCTGGCTGATCGACGGCGTCGTCACCGCCGTGATCGCGATCGGCGCCTGGCAGGCACTGCATGCCTACGCCGGCGAGGCGGCGATCGCCTCGCCGCTCAAGGCCCTGCGGCACCTGTCGGGCCTCGTCGCGACGGCGGGATTCTGGTCGCACGCGACCGCCACGCTCACCGCCTTCGCGGGGGCGCTGGCGATCTCGGCCGCCCTCGGCATCGGGCTCGGGCTGGTGCTCGGCCTGCGCCGCTTCGCCGGCGAGGTGGCCGAGCCGATCCTGTCCGGCCTCTACGCGATCCCGAAGGTCACGCTCTATCCCGTCATCCTGCTGATCTTCGGCCTCGGCCTCGGCGCCAAGGTGGCGTTCGGGGTGATCCACGGGGTGATCCCGATCACGCTGTTCACCCTGACGGCGGTCAAGGGCATCAACCCGGTGCTTATCCGCACCGCCCGGGCGATGCGGCTGAGCCAGGCCGACACGATCCGCACGGTGCTGGCCCCCGCGGTGCTGCCGGAGATCGTCACGGGCCTCAGGGTCGGGTTCTCGCTCACGCTGCTCGGCGTCCTCGTCGGCGAGATGTTCGCCTCGCAGCGGGGCCTCGGCTTCCTGATCGTCAACGGGATCAGCCTGCACAACGTGAAGCAGACGACGGCCGTGATCCTGATGCTGGTGGTCGTGGCGGTGGCGGCGAACGGCGTGCTGCTGTGGCTCGACAGGCGGTTCATCCACCGGCCGTGAGGTGCCCGGCGCGACGTCCGCCCGGGGACTGCGCCCGATCGTCGGCCTCGCGCCGGCGGGGCGCGATCCCCTCGATGGTGATGGCGTGACCCGGCCCGGTCCGCGGCGCGCCGTCCTGTCGCCCGGCCGCCCCCTCCCGCGACCAGGCTCCGCACCGTGCCGGCCCCGCTTCGATCCACCAACCGCGAAAACTTTGGAAGTTGTTTTCTTTCGCAGCGCAAAATAAGGAAAATCCTGTCTTACGCTGCCGCTTCGGCCCCCGTATCATTGCGAATACAGCAAGATTGGAAGCGGGGCGGCCGTGCCAGCCGAATTCATCAGCGTGACGTTCGCGAATCCGTCGAACGAGATCCATCCGGTGCGCGACCCGACGATCGATCCGGCGTTCCTCGTGCGCTACGCCCGGGCCCTCGACGATTACGGCTTCGACTACACGCTCGTTCCCTACGCCTCCTCGTCGTTCGATCCGTTCACGATCGGCGCAACGATCGCGGCGCACACGAAGACCATCAAGATCATCATCGCGCTGCGGCCGAACACGCTCTACCCGACGGTGGCCGCCAAGGCGCTCGCCACCCTCGACCAGCTGAGCGGCGGGCGGGTCGTCGTCCACTTCATCGCCGGCGGCAGCGACGCCGAGCAGGCGAGCGAGGGCGATTTCCTCGGCAAGGAGGAGCGCTACGCGCGGCTCGAGGAATACATCCGCATCCTGCGCCGCGCCTGGCATTCGGCCGAGCCGTTCGACTTCGACGGCACGTATTACCAGTTCCGGCAGTTCCGGAACGCCGTCCGGCCGGTCGCCGGCACGATCCCGGTCTCGGTCGGCGGCTCGTCCGACGCGGCCTACCGGGTCGGCGGCGCCCATGCCGACATCTTCGGGCTCTGGGGCGAGCCGCTCGCCGAGACCCGCGAGCAGATCGCCCGCATCCACGCCGAGGCGGCCCGCGCCGGCCGCACCGACCGGCCGCGCATCTGGGTCACCTTCCGGCCGATCGTCGCCGAGACCGACGAGCTCGCCTGGGCGAAGGCCCACCGCACCCTCGACGCGCTCAACGCCAACCGCGCGAAGGGCCTCGGCAGGGCGCCGGCGGCGGCCCCCCGCCCGGCCAATGTCGGCTCGCAGCGCCTGCTCGCCATCGCGGCGCGGGGCGACGTCCACGACCGCGCCCTGTGGTACCCGACCGTGACGGCGACGAATGCCAGCGGCGCCTCGACCGCCCTCGTCGGCTCGCCCCAGACCGTCGCCGACGCGATCCTCGACTACGTCGATCTCGGCGCCGAGCTGATCTCGATCCGCGGCTACGACAACCTCAACGACGCGATCGATTACGGCCGCTACGTGCTGCCCCTGGTCCGCGACGGGCTCGGCGCCCGCAATCCCGAGACCCGCGCCGGGACCCGCGCCTATGCGTGAGCCTTCGGACGAGCTTGTCGTCGCCGGGATCGACCTGTCCGGCACCGTCGCACGGCTCGCGGCCGCCGCGCCCGCGGCCGACGCCGCGGCGTCCTTCCCGCACGACGGCATCCGGGCGGTCCACGAGGCCGGCCTGCTCGGGCTGAGCGTGGCGGCGCGCTATGGCGGGCGCGACCTCTCCCTCGGCGACCTCGCCCGGCTCGCCGCGGCTCTGGGGCGCGGCGACCCCTCCGTCGCGCTCATCAGCCTGATGACGCTCTTCGCCCACCGCCAGCAGGCGCTCGCGGGCCTGTGGCCGGACCCGCTCTACCGGCGCGTCCTGGCGGAGGGCGAGCGCGGCCCGGTGCTCCTCAACGCCGCGCGGGGCGAGCCCGAGCTCGGCTCTCCGGCGCGCGGCGGCCTGCCGCGGACCCGCGCCCGCCGGACCGCGCGCGGCTGGTCGATCAGCGGGACCAAGCGCTTCGTCACCGGCTGCGAGGGCCTGTCCTACCTCCTCGTCTGGGCGAGCACCGACGAGCCCCCGCAGCGGGTCGGCACCTTCGTGGTGCCGGGCAGCGCGCCGGGCATCCGCATCGTCGAGAGCTGGAGCAGCCTCGGCCTGCGGGCGAGCGGCTCGCACGACGTCGTCTTCGACGAGGTCGAGATCCCGCACGACGACGTGATCGGGCTCGTCCCCGCCGACATCGCCGGCCAGGACAACCGCGCCCAGGCGGCCCTGACCCTCGTGGTCACCGCCCTCTATCTCGGCGTCGCCGAGGCGGCGCGGGACGCGTTCCTGGCCTTCGCGGAAGACCGCGTCCCGGCCAATCTCGGCTACCCGATCGCCCGCACCGAGCGGTTCACGGCGCTCGCCGGCGAGATCGACCTCCTGGTCGGTGGCGCGCGCCAGATCATCGTGGGCGCCCTCGACCAGGCCAAACCTGAGCCCGACACGCTCCTGCGGGCCCGGCTCCTCGCCGGCCGGCAGGTGAAGCAGGCGGTGCAGCTCGCCGTCGGGGCACTCGGCAATCCGGGCCTGAGCCGCGACACCGGGCTGGAGCGGCATTTTCGCGATGTCCAGTCGGTGCTGGTGCATGCCCCCCAGGAGGACACGGTGGTCGCGCTCCTCGGGCGGACCGCCTTCGCCCGGGCCGCCGCCGATCAAGCCCCGCCCGTGGACCGGCTGCCGGCGGCGTGACTCCCGCGACGGGGCCGCCAGGGCTTTCACAGTAAGATCGGCTGGTAGGGCGCGGCATCGGGCGGCTCTTCTTATCCCACCCGCGACCTCATCCTGAGGCGCGAGTGAAACGAGCCTCGAACGGGGGCTTCAGGGATCACAAAGACTTCTGGAGTCCTCCTTCGACGCCGCTATGGCGGCACCTCAGGATGAGGTCGCGGGTGGGATGAAACCTATCGATCGATCCAATCAGACTTTCAGGAACCCGCGATGATCGAACCCCTTGTCCCGTCACGCCGCCGGCTGCTGGCGGCCGCCACCGCGCTGGCGCTCGCGGGCGCCGCCCCCGCCCTCGCGGCCGGCGAGCCGCGCCCGGGCGGCGACGTGGTCTTCCTGATCGACTCGCTCGGGCCGACCTGGATCCCGAACAACAGCGCGATCTCGAGCTTCCAGGGCCACATCTGGGGCCACGTCACCGACAAGCTCGTCTACGTCGATGCCGACGGCAAGGTCAGCCCGTGGCTCGCCAAGGGCTGGGAGCAGAATGCCGACGCCACCGAGTTCACCCTTCACCTGCGTGACGGCGTGACCTTCTCGGACGGCACGCCGCTCGACGCGAGCGCCGTCGTCGCCAACCTCGACATCTGGCATGCCGGCCGGATCAAGGAGGGCATCAACCCGATCGGCCTGTTCCCGAAGACCTACGAGCGCGCCGAGGCGATCGACGCGCGCACCGTGAAGGTCGTGTTCAGGGCGCCGACCCTCGGCTTCATCCCGACGCTCGGCTATCACGGCTCGATCCTGATCTCGCCAAAGACCCTGGCGCGGCCCGCTTCCGAGCAGGCGGATCTCGCCCGGACCGCCGGCAGCGGTCCGTTCCTGGTCGCGGCCTGGAAAGAGGGCGACTTCGTCAGGCTGGTTCGGCGAAAGGATTACGCGTGGGGCCCGCAGGCGGTCGGCCGGACCGGGCCGGCCGCGATCGAGTCGATCACCTACAAGGTGGTGGGGGAGCCCTCGCTGCGGGTCGCCGCCGTCCAGTCCGGCCAGGCCGACGTCGCCTACAACGCCTCGCCGCAGGAGCTGAAATCCCTGAAGGAGGCCGGGTTCACGGTCGCGACGCCGCGCTATCTCGGCTTCGTCAACGGCTGGGCGATCAACACGAAGCTTGCGCCCTACGATGACGTGCGGGTGCGCCGGGCGCTCCAGGCGGCGATCGACCGCCAGGAGATCCTCGACACGGTCTACACGCCGGACTGGAAGGCCGCGACCTCGTTCATCCAGAGCAACGTGCCGGGCGCGACCGACCAGAGCGCGCGCCTCGCCTACGATCCCGGCAAGGCCGAGCGGCTCCTCGACGAGGCGGGCTGGGTCAAGGGCCGCGGCGGGATCCGCGCCAAGGGCGGCAAGCCGCTGGTGCTGACCCTCTACGCCAACCCCTATCTCGCGACGGCGAAGGCGGTCGACGAGCTGATCGCCCAGCAGCTCGGCCGGCTCGGCTGGAAGGTCGAGATCCGCGCCTACGACGTCGTGACCTTCGGCCAGAAGGTGCAGTTCGGCGGCCCGGCGGTGCCGGCCTACGAGGTGACGCGCAGCTTCATCGACGCCGGCACGGTGGCGAGCATCCTCACCAGCGCCAACAACGGCGAGAACTGGTTCGCGCTGGGCGAGGGCGACCCGACGATCAACGACCTGCGCGACAGGATCGCCGGCGCCAAGACCATCGCGGCGCGCGACCCGCTCCTCGACGAATTGCAGCGATACGTCCTCGACCAGGGCTACTTCATCCCGCGCACACAGATCGTCCAGCGCATCTACGTCCAGTCGCCGAAGCTCAAGGGCGAGACCTATAACGGCATCGCCTATGCCAGCTACTACACCGCGACGAAAGGTGAATGACCGGTGACCGGCCGGCTTGAGGCGCGAGACATGAGACACCCCTACCTGGTCTACGCCGGCAGGCGCCTCGCGCAGGCCGTCGTGGTCATCCTGCTCACCTACGTCTTCACCTTCGTGGTCGTCAGCATCCTGCCGGGCGATCCCGTCACCAACGTCCTGCGCGATCCCCAGAACGGGTTCAGCGAGGAGCAGATCCAGGCGATCGTCGCCGCCCAGGGGCTGGACCAGCCGCTCCTCGTCCAGCTCTGGACCGCGCTGACGCATTTCCTGTCGGGCGATTTCGGGTTGTCGATGCGCTCGAGCCGGCCGGTGGCGACCCTGATCGCCGAGGTGCTGCCCTCGACACTGGCGCTCGCCTCCGCGGGCCTCGCGGTGGCGCTCGGGCTCGCCTTCGCGATCGCCTACGGCACGCAGTTCCTCCCGGGGCGGCTCGGGAGCGGCCTGCGGGCCTTGCCCTCGCTGTTCCTGTCGGTGCCGAACTTCGTGATCGGCCTCGTGCTGATCCACGCCTTCGGCTTCCAACTCGGCCTCTTCCGGGTGATCGAGCCCGAGAGCGCCTGGGCGACGGCCTTTGCCGCGATCGCCCTCGGCATCCCGATCTCGGCCCAGATCGCCGAGGTGCTGATCGCCAACCTCGACCACGAGGCGCGCCAGGACTACGCCGCCGTCGCGCGCAGCCGCGGCCTCTCGCCGGCGCGGCTGTTCGCCAGGCACCTGCTCAAGCCATCCTCGCTGCCCGTCGTCACCGTGATCGCGCTCACGGTCGGCGAACTGCTCGGCGGATCCCTCGTCACCGAGGCGGTGTTCGGGCGCAACGGCGTCGGCAGCCTGGTGCAGCGCTCCGCGGCGGCGCAGGACCTGCCGGTGCTGCAGGCGGTGGTGGCCCTGGCCGCCCTGATCTTCGTCCTCGTCAACCTCGCGGCCGACCTCGTCTACCCGCTGCTCGATCCACGGATCACGCTGGCCGGGCCTGCGGCGCGCCGGCCCGGGAAGGCCGACGAGGCCCCCCATGACGCTCCCCTGCGCACGGTGACCGGATGAGCACCGCCTCGCTCCCCGCAGCAGCCCGGCACCCCGCCGCCGGCCGGCTCTCGGCCCTGCGCGTGCCGCCGAGCGTCGCCCTGTCGCTCGCCATCCTGGCGCTCGTGCTCGCCTGGTCGCTGGCGCCGGGCCTGTTCACGGCCTACGACCCCACCCGCGGCATCCCGGCCCACAAGCTCATGGGCCCGAGCGCCGCGCACTGGTTCGGCACCGACCATCTCGGCCGCGATCTCTACGCCCGGATCGTCCACGGTACCGCCTCCTCGGTGACGAGCGCGCTGCTGGCGGTCGGCATCGGGGTCCTGGCCGGCGGGCTGATCGGCCTCGTCGCCGGCTTCCTCGGCGGCCTCGTCGACACGCTGCTCGCGCGCCTCGTCGACGTCCTCCTGGCGATCCCGCGCTTCCTGCTCGCCATCATCATCGTCACGGCGCTCGGCTTCGACACCGTCAACACCGCCATCGCGACCGGCATCTCGGCGGTCGCGGTCTTCGCCCGGGTGATGCGGGCGGAGGTGACCAAGACCCGGCAGGCGACCTTCGTCGAGGCGGCGTTCCTGCAGGGCGGCTCGCGCTGGCACGTCCTGTGGCGCCACGTGCTGCCGAACGCCTCGCGCTCGGTGCTGGCGCTCGCGGTGCTGCAGGTCGGCCTGTCGATCCTGGTGATCGCCGGCCTCGCCTTCCTGGGCTACGGCGACCCGCCGCCGGCCTCGGACTGGGGCCTCTTGATCGCCACCGGCAAGGACTACCTCAAATGGCCGTGGCTGGTTTACGCCCCCGCCCTCGTCACGGTCGCCTCCGTCCTCTCGCTCAACAGGATCAGCCGATGGCTCCGCCGGACGGATTGACCGTGGTCGCCCCCAGCCCGCAACCCCTGCTCCGGGTCGAGGACCTGTCGGTCGCCTATGGCCGCCAGACGGTCGTGGCGGGCGTCGGGTTCGCGCTCCCCCGGGCCGGGAGCCTCGCGCTCATCGGCGAATCCGGCTCGGGCAAGTCGACCATCGCCCGCGCGGTGCTGCGGCTTCTCCCCCGCACGGGGCGGGCCACCGGCCGGGTCGCCATCGACGGCCGGGAGGTGCTGGGGCTGCCCGAGCGCCGCTTCCGGCCGCTGCGGGGCCGGGCGATCGGCTTCGTGCCGCAGGATCCCGGCAACGCGCTCAATCCCGTCCGCAGCATCGGGGTGCAGGCCGAGGAGGCCGCCGCACTCCTGGACGAGCCCGACCGGGTGCGCCGGACCGCGCTGATCCTCGAGACCTTCGCGGCGGTCGGGCTCGACGATCCGCGGCGGGTCTACGACGCCTATCCGCATCAGCTCTCCGGCGGCATGCTCCAGCGGGTGCTGATCGGCCTCGCGATCCTGCCCCGCCCCGCTTTGCTCGTGGCCGACGAGCCGACCTCGGCGCTCGACGTCACGGTGCAGAAGCGGATCCTCGACCTCCTGTCGCGGCTGCGGGAGGAGCGCGGCATCGGTCTCCTCCTCATCACCCACGACCTCGCCATCGCGGCCGAGCGGGCCGACACCCTGGTGGTGCTCAAGGACGGCACCGTGCAGGAGGCCGGCCGCACCGGGACGGTGTTCGCCTCCCCCGCCTCGGCCTATGCGAGGAAGCTCCACGCCGACGTGCCGAGCCTCAACCCCGACCGCTACGCGACTTTGCGCGAGGCCGGCTTCCGGCGGCGCGCGGCCGGCGCCGGCCCGAAGATCGCCGTCAGCGCCGTCACCAAGACTTATCGGGCCGACGGCCGGGTCGCCACGCAGGTCACCAAGGCGGTCGACGGCGTCTCGTTCTCGGTGCCGGCCGGGACCACGCACGCCCTCGTCGGCGAATCGGGCTCGGGCAAGACGACGACGATCCGGCTGCTGCTCGGCCTCGAGACGCCGGATGCCGGCTCGATCCGGGTCGCCGGGCAGGAGGTGACCGGGCGCTCGCACGAGGCCCTGCGGTCGGTGCGCCGCCAGCTCCAGCTCGTGTACCAGAACCCGTTCACCTCCCTCGACCCGACCTGGAGCGTGGAGGCGCTGGTGCGCGAGCCCCTCGACCGCTTCGCAGTCGGCACTCGCCTGGAGCGGGCCGAGCGGGTCCGCGCGGTGCTGGCCGATGTCGGGCTCGGGCCCCACCTCCTCGCGCGCCGGCCCGACGCCCTGTCGGGCGGCCAGCGCCAGCGGGTGGCGATCGCGCGGGCGCTGGCGCTCAAGCCCGACGTGATCGTGCTCGACGAGCCGACCTCGGCCCTCGACGTCAGCGTCCAGGCCGACATCGTCGAGGTGCTGCTGTCGCTCCAGGCCGAGCTCGGCCTGACCTACGTCTTCGTGTCCCACGACCTCGCGCTGGTGCGCCAGCTCGCCCACACCGTCTCGGTGATGCATCGCGGGTGCGTCGTCGAGGAGGGCGCGGTCGCCGACGTCTTCGACCACCCGCGACATGCCTATACGGCGGCTTTGCTGGACGCGGTCCCGCGTGGCATCGCGGGCCGGGCCCGCGGCCCGGACCGGCGGTTGCGGACGGAGGCGGCCTGAGCGGGCCTTACGCCGCCGGCGGGTAGTCGACGTAGCCGTTGGCCCCGCCGGTGTACCAGGTCTCGGTGTCGTCGGCCGAGAGCGGGATGTTGTGCGCGATCCGCCGCGGCAGGTCGGGATTGGCGATGAAGGGGCGGCCGAAGGAGATCGCGTCCGCCTGGCCGGCATCGAGGGCGGCCTGCCCCGTCTCGCCGCCATAGTCGGAGTTGAGCACGAAGGCGCCCCGGAAGGCGGCGCGCATCCGCGGCGCGACCGGCGGGCGCTCGGCCTTGCCGTTGGTGCCCTCGTAGCCGGGCTCGCGCACCTCCAGGAAGGCGACGCCGATCTCCGAGAGGGCGGCGGAGGCTGCCTCGAACAGCGGCTCGGGATCGCTGTCGTTCACGCCCTGGCGCTCCTCGTTCGGCGACAGGCGCACGCCGGTGCGGTCCGGCCCGACGATCTCGGCCACCGCCGCGGCGACCTCGCGCAGGAACCGGATCCGGTTCTCGATCGAGCCGCCGTAGCGGTCGGTGCGGAAATTGGCGTTGTCGCGCAGGAACTGGTCGATGAGGTAGCCGTTCGCGGCGTGGATCTGGACGCCGTCGAAGCCGGCCTCGAGGGCGTTGCGGGCGGCCTGGCGGTAATCGTCCAGCACGGCGCGGATATCGTCCTCGGTCATCGCCCGCGCCTCGACATGGGGTTCCTTGCCCTCGTAGGTCCGCGCCAGGCCCGGCATGGTGGTGGCCGAGGACGAGACCGGCTGGCCGCGCCCGGGCAGGCTCGGATGGACCACCCGCCCCATGTGCCAGAGCTGCGACACGATCAGCCCGCCGCGCTCGTGCACCGCCGCCGTGACCGGCCGCCATGCCGCGACCTGCTCCGCGGTCCAGATTCCGGGCGCGTAGGGCCAGCCCAGCCCCTGCGGGCTGATTCCCGTCGCCTCCGAGATGATGAGGCCGGCCGAGGCGCGCTGGGCGTAGTACTCGACCATCATGGCGGTCGGCACGTGGTCGCGCGTGGCGCGGGCGCGGGTGAGCGGCGCCATCAGCACCCGGTTGCGCGCCGGCAGCGCGCCGAGCCGGATCGGGTCGAGGAGGCTGGGCATGGCGAACTCCGCTGGTGGGGCATCGGCCCGCGGGCTCGCGGCAACGATGCCGGTGCCGTCGGGCCTGGTCCGTGCGAGCTTAGCCGACCGGTCCGGGTCCGATCCAGACCGGCCGCCGCTCTGCCGCTCGGTCTCAGCCGAGCTTGCCGGCCGCCGCCTCGAGCAGGCCCATTGCCTCGTCGCCGAACTTCTTGCGCCATTCCGCGTAGAAGCCGCTCCTGCGCAGCTCCTCCTTGAACGGGCCGGTATCGACGTCGTTGAAGACGAGCCCCTTGGCGACCAGCTCCTCGCGCAAGGAGGCGTTGAGCCGCGCCACGTCCTTGCGCTCCTCCAGGCAGGCGGCGTTGACGGCGCGGGCGAAGGTGTCCTTCAGGTCGGCCGGCAGCTGGTTCCAGGCCCGGCGGTTGATCAGGAACCACCAGCCGTCCCACATGTGGTTCGTCACCGAGCAGTATTTCTGCACCTCGTAGATCTTGGCGGTGTTGATGATCACCGGCGGGTTCTCCTGCCCGTCGACGACCTTCGTCTGCAGCGAGGAATAGACCTCGGCGAAGTTGAGGCTGGTGGGCGCCGCGCCGAGCGAGCGGAACAGCGAGGTCCACAGCGCGCTCACCGGCACCCGGATCTTGAGGCCCTGGAGGTCCTTCGGCTCGCGGATCGGCCGCACGCTGTTGGTGATCTGCCGGAAGCCGTTGTCCCAGATCTTTTCCATGACGACGAGGCCGGCCTTGTCGATCTGCTCGCGCAGGTGCCGGCCGAGCGCCCCGTCCATGGCGCGCCAGACCGCGTCGTAATCCGGGAAGGCGAAGCCGAGGCCGTAGATCGACGAGGTCGGGATGATCGTCGAGAGCACGTTGACGCCCGACAAGGCGAAGCATTCGAGCGCGCCGGAGCGCAGCTGCGAGAGCATGTCACTCTGGCCGCCGAGCACGTTGTTGGCGAAGATCTGGAGGTCGACCCGCCCGTTCGTCTGCTCGCGGATGGCGTCCGCGGCCTTGCGGGCGTGGATGTTGATCGGGTGGGTGTCGGGCACGTCGGTGCCGAGCTTGAGCACGAACTCCGCCGCGTGGGCGTAGCGCAGCGGATAGGCCGACCCGACCAGGCCGGCGCTGAGCGTGCCGGCGACCACGGCGCGGCGCGAGAGGGGGGCGCTCGACATCGTTCCTCCTGAGGGTGTTTCGTCGTTGGCGGCGCAGGCCGCGGGGGTTGTTTTCTTGGTCTGCTACAGATTCCAGAGCACAGAGATGATTTGGATTGCCGCACTTCAGGATAAGGCACGCTTCCCCTCTCCCGTGTGGGAGAGGGGCCAGGGGTGAGGGTGACACGCTTCAGTGTGAAACGCTGAGTGTGGTGCTGGCCGCGGAACGGTCGGTGCCTGACTCAGAACCGTGTCACCCTCACGCGGGATCTTCGATCCCCTACCCCTCTCCCACACGGGAGAGGGGATCCCGCGACCTCTTGTGTCGAGGGCGCATCACACGGCTATTGCCTCACAACGCGATGATCGGCTTGATCTCCTCGAAATTCTTCATCCGGGTGAGCGCCGTGTCGACCTCGTCGAGGGTGTAGCGGTTGGTCACCATCGCGTGGAACGGCACCTCGTGCTGGTGCTTCTCGACGAATTGCAGCGCCTTCCAGTAGGCCTTGGCCTGGCCGGAGAACGAGCCGAGCACCCGCAGGTTCTTGGCGACGATGGTCGAGGGCGCGATCGTGGTGGTGCCCTGGCCGAGCTGGCCGACGACGACGTAGGATCCGCCGCGGCGGGCGAGGTCGAGGCCCTCGCCGAAGGCGGCCGGGTGGCCGGTGAACTCCATCACCACGTCGGCGCCGCGCCCGTCGGTGAGCGCCCGGACCCGGTCGAGGCGTTCAGGCTGGCTCGTCGTCTCGATCGAGATCACCTCGTCGGCGCCGAAGTCGCGCGCGAGGGCCAGCCGCGCCTCGGGCGCGCCCAGGGTGACGACCCGCCGCGCGCCCGAGATCTTGGCCACCGCGGTGGCGAGGAGCCCGAGGGGGCCGGCGCCCTGGACCACCACGGTGTTGGACGGATCGATCCGCCCCAGCACGTCGAAGGCGTTCATCACCGAGCGGAAGGCGCAGCTCGCCATGCTGGCGAGTTCGTTCGGCACGGAATCCGGCACCTTCACCCGGCCGGAATCCGGCAGCACGTAGCCGTATTCGGAGAAGCCGCCGAGCAGGTAGGGCGCGACGTCCATCCGCTCGTACATGTACTTGCGACTGTACTGGCACAGGGTCGGCTCGCGGGCGACCGTGCAGAAGTAGCAGCGCCCGCAGGCCGTGTGGGTCCAAGTGATGCGGTCGCCGACCCGGAGCGGCTGGCCGACGGAGTCGCGCTCGGTCCCGGCTCCCATCGCGACGATGCGGCCGACCATCTCGTGGCCGAGGATGACCGGCAGGTCGACCTTGAGGGCGAGCGAGCCCTGCCAGAGATGGACGTCGGTGCCGCAGATCGAGCAGGTCTCGATCTTCGTCAGGATCGTGCCGGGCTCCAGCTCCTGCGGGACCGGCACCTCCTCGATGCAGACCGGGGCCTTGAATTCCCGCACCACGGCGGCGCGGCTGCTTGTCGGAAAACGCATCATGACCGGTCTCCCGCTTCGTCGGGCGCCGTCGCGAGCACGCGGCGCGCGAGCTTCAGGTGGGCGATGTCGATCATCCGCCCGTCGAGGACCGCGACGCCGGCCCCGCTGCCGTCGAGGAGCCGCACCACCTCGTGCGCCCAGGCGACGCGCTCGGGGGAGGGCGTGAAGGCGGCCGTGACCGCCTCGAGCTGGCCCGGATGGATGCAGAGCTTGCCGGAGAACCCGTCCGCCGCCGCCGCCGCGGTCTCGGCCTGAAGCCCGGCCGGGTCGCGCGGATCGGGGAACGGCGTGTCGATCGCCGCGACCCCGGCCGCGGCGGCGGCGATCAAGAGCCGGTCGCGGGCGGCCGCCACCGGCGCCGCGAGGCTCCCGTCGGAGCGGCGCGGCGTGATGCCGAGATCCGCCGACAAGTCCTCGGCCCCGAAGCAGAGGGCCCGCAGGCGCGGCGACACGCCGGCATAGTCCATGTCCTTGAGCGAGTCCGCGGTCTCGGTCGCGAGCAGCAGCACCCCGACGGCGCCGGCCGGCACGCCGCTGGCCGCCTCCAGCACGTCGATCTGGCCCGACAGCATCAGGAGGTCGGCGGGAGCGGTACATTTCGGCAGGAGGATCGCGGCCGGATGCGCCGGGACGATCGCCGCGAGGTCGTCGAGATACGGGGCGGTGCCGCGGGGGTTGATCCGCACGATCAGCGTGCCCGGGCGGGCACGCAGGGCCGCGGCGGCCTCCGTCCGCGCCGCCGCCTTGGCGGCCGGCGCGACGCTGTCCTCAAGGTCGAGGATGACGGCGTCGGCGCCCGACGCCACCGCCTTCTCGACCTTGCGGGGCGCGTCGGCCGGGGCGAACAGGAGGGAGCGCAGCCTCATCGTGGAGTCTCCGTGTCGCCGATCGCCGTGCCGCCAAGTTCGGCGGCGATGTCGGCCTCGTCCTGGCCGAGAGAGGGGGCGAGGCGCCGGATCCGCCCCGGCGTGCGCGACAGGCGCGGGAACGGGGCGTGCATCGGCACTTTCCCGTGCTCCGGATCCTCGATTTCGACCAGGACGCCGCGGCCCCTGACGTGGGGATCCTCGGCGAAGCCCGCCGGGTCGTAGACCGGGCCGACGGTCACCTCGGCCTTCTCGAAGAAGGCGAGGTTGTCGGCGAGGTCGCGCGCGCCGATGAAGCCGCCGACGATCGCGTCGACCTCATCCACATTGTCGAGCCGGGCGGAGTTGGTCGAGAAGCGCGGATCCGCGATCATCTCGGGCCGGCCGATGGCGGAAAAGAGCCGGGCCGCCATGGCTTGCGTCGAGGCCGAGAGCGCCAGCCACTCGCCGTCGCGGGTGCGGTAGACGTTCCGCGGCGCGGTGATGCTGACGCGGTTGCCGATCCGCGAGGGCACGCGGCCGGTCAGCCGGTGGATCGCGGCATCGGGGCCGAGCGTCGCGTGCAGCGGCTCGAGGAGCGATAGGTCGACCACCTGCCCGGCGCCGCCGGGCGCTTCCGCGACCCGCAGGGCCGCGAGCGTCGCGAAGGCGCCCGAGAGGCCCGCCACCATGTCGGCGAGCGCGAGGTTCGGCAGGGCCGGCGGCTTGTCGGCGAATCCGTTCTTGGCGGCGAACCCGCTCATCGCCTCGATGAGCGAGCCGAAGCCGGGACGCTGCGCGTAGGGCCCGGTCTGCCCGAAGCCGCTCACCCGCACGATCACGAGCCTGGGGTTGAGCCCGAGCAGCACCTCGGGCGAGAACCCGGCCGCCTCCATCACGCCGGGGCGGAAGCCCTCGATCAGCACCTGGGCGGTCGGCACCAGGCGGCGCAGGGACGCCTTGCCGTCGGGCTCGCGCAGGTCGAGGCGGATCGAGCGCTTGTTGCGGCCGTAGACCTTCCACCAGGCCGGGATGCCGTCCTCCTGCCAGTGGCGGAGCGGGTCGCCGCGGTCGGGTTCGAGCTTGATCACGTCGGCGCCGAAATCGGCGAGCTGCAGGCTCAGCATGTTGCCGGCGACGAGGCGCGACAGGTCGAGCACCCGGATCCCGGCGAGCGGCCCGTCGGCCGCGGGCGAGGGCGTCACGGCCGGCCCCGATCGCGAGCGGCGTTCCGTCTGCGGGCCATCCGTGCCTCCCGGCCTGTCTTGCTTGGGCGATATCCTGGCCGAGGGGGAGCCCGGGATCGAGACGGATTTCGCGGGGAGGCTATCGGGAAATCTTATGGCTCGAGCAGGATTGCGTTGCCCCAGGCGCCGCTCTCGACCAGGCGGCGCACCTCCGCCACCATCAGGTCGGCGACGAGGGCGGCGGGGCCGGCGAGCGGCTGGTCGGCGGCGTAGCACAGGGCGAGGGGGCGGGTGATCGTCGGCTCGACGATGCGGATCATCGCCGGGCGCGCGGCGTCGTCGATCCCCGACAGGCCCGAGATCGGCAGGATCGCGGCAGCGAGGCCCGAGGCGGCGATCTTGCGCATGGTCGGCAGGCTGTCGACGTCGGCGATCACGGTCAGCGACAGGCCCTCGCGGGCGAAGGCCGCCTCCACCATCGTGCGAAGCGTGTGGGTCGGGCTCGGCATCACGAGGGGCAGGTCCGCCACCTCCCGCATCGTGATGGTGGCGGGACTGGCGGCACCGGCCTTGGTCACGAGAAACAATTCCTCGCGCAGGATCGGCTGCACGGTGAGGCCGGGACCGGAGCGATCGCGGTAGAGGAGCGCGAGTTCGAGGCGGCGCTGGGCGATCAGCTCGTGCAGGTAGCCCGACAGGCTCTCAAACAGTTCCGGCCGGATGCCCGGATAGTCGCGCAGGATCGTGCCGAGCAGCGGATGCGCCAGGATGGTGGCGACGCTGGTCGGCAGCCCGATCGCCACCCGCCCGATCACCGGCCCCGGCCCGGTGAGGTCGGCGACCGCCCCGTCCACCTGGCGCAGGATCGTGCGGGCGTGGCGGTAGAAGCGCTGGCCGGCCTCGGTCGGGACGACGCCCCGCGCGGTGCGGCTGAGGAGCGCGTTCCTCAAGCCGGCTTCGAGCTGGGCGATCTGCTGGCTCAGGGCCGGCTGCGCGACGTTCAGGTGCGCCGCCGCCCGGGACAGGCTGCCCCAATCCACCGCGGCGACGAAGAAGCGGATCTGCTTCAGGGTGGGGGTCGACATGGGGCGGATCCGCGAGGGTGGCGTGACGATTCTACGCGACGACGCTGACAGCCTCGGCGTCGCTCTCTCCCGCCCTGAACCTCATCCTGAGGTGTCAGTCGATCAAGGATCGGCTGACCTCGAAGGAGGGCTCCAGAAGTCTGTCCGATTCCTGGAGCCCTCCGTCGAGGCTCACTTCGTGCGCACCTCAGGATGAGGTCCAGGGCGGGAGGTGAGGTTCAACCCGCTCCTGCAGGCCCGGCAAGCCCGTGCCCCACCCGGCTTTCTCGCCACCGCCGCCTTTACAGCAGCCCTCACATCCCCGACAATCCATGAAAGACCGTTTCAAAGAATGAAACAAGCCATGAGGGAAACGCCTATCCGCGCCCGCCGCCCCGGCGGCGGGCTGGCTCGTGCCGTCGCGGCCGAGCCCCGATGACGAGGATCGACGGCGCGCGGCGCGACCCCTACCCGCGTGAGGCGATGCGGCGGCTCGTCGACCCGCGGAGCGTCGCCGTGGTCGGCGTGTCGGAGCGCGCCAACGCCTTCGGCAGCCGCACGGTGGCCAACCTCAAGGACTTTGACGGGCGCCTCTACCAGATCAACGCCAGGCACGCCGACCTCGCCGGCCGGCCCTGCTACCCGGACCTCGCGTCCCTGCCGGAGGTGCCGGACTGCGTCGTGATCGCGACGCCGCGGGACGCCGTCGAGACGGTGGTGCGGGACTGCGCGGCGCGCAGCGTCGGGGCCGTGCTGGTGCTCGCCGCGGGCTTCGCCGAGACGGCCAAGCCCGAGAATGTCGCGCTGCAGCAGCGCCTGGTCGAGATCGCCCGGGGCGCCGACCTGCGCCTCGTCGGGCCGAACACGCTCGGCCTCGTGAACTACGCGACCGGCGCCGGCCTGACCTTTTCCGGCATGCCGGTGCGCCGGCCCCTCGCCCCGCACGCGATCGGCATCGTCAGCCAGTCGGGCTCGCTCGGCTTCTCGCTCGCGCAAGGGGTCGAGCGCGGCGTCTCGGTGAGCCATGTGCTCACCGCCGGCAATTCCTGCGACGTCGACGTCGCTGACCATGTCGCCTACCTGGCGCGGGACCCGCAGTGCCGGGCGATCGCCTGCCTGTTCGAGGGCATGGCCGACCCGACCCGGATGCTCAAGGCGGCCGAGATCGCCTGGGAGGCCGACAAGCCGCTGGTGCTGTACAAGATCGCGACCGGCCGGGAGGGCGCGCGGGCGGCCCTGTCCCACACCGGCTCGCTCGCCGGATCGCAGGAGGCCTACCGCGCCGGCTTCGCCCGCGCCGGCGTGGTCCAGGTCGACACGCTCGAGGCGCTCGTCGAGACCACGGTGTTCTTCGCCAAGGCGGGCCGCCCGCGGGCGCGCGGTGTCGCGGTGATCGCGACCTCGGGCGGCGCCACCATCATCGCGGCCGACAAGGCCGAATTGCACGGCGTGCCCCTCCCCCAGCCCGGGCCCGAGGCGGCTTCGGTGCTGGCGGCGGAGGTCCCGGAATACGGCTCGACCCGCAACCCCTGCGACGTGACGGCCCAGGTCATCGGCTCGGCCGACAGCCTCGCCGCCTGCACGGGGGCGCTCCTCGCCGATCCGCTCTACGGCATCATGGTGACCTCGCACGCCTACGCCTATGAATCGGCGACGGTGCGTCTGCCGGTGTTCAGCCGGGCGGCGGCGGCGAACCACAAACTCGTCTGCAACGTCTGGGCGCCGGAATGGCTCGGCGGTCCGGGATCGCGCGAGACCGAGACCGACCCGCACCTCGCCCTGTTCCACTCGATGGACCGCTGCTTTGCGGCGATCAAGGCCTGGCACCGGCGCGATGATCTCAGGCGCATCGGGCGCGATGGCGCGGCGCGGATCTCCGATCCGGCGGCAGCGGCGCGCCTCGCCGCGCTGCTGGCCGAGACGTCCGGCACGAGCCTGACCGAGCGGGAGGCGAAGCGGGCCATGGCGCTCTACGGCATCCCGGTCGTCGAAGACCATCCCGTCGCGACCGCAGCGGCTGCCAGGGCCGCGGCGGAGGCGATCGGTTTTCCGGTGGTGCTCAAGGGCGAGAGCCCGGACGTGCTGCACAAGACCGAAGCCGGGCTGGTCAAGCTGAACCTCGGAAGCGGCATGGAGGTCGAGCGCGCCTTTCAGGAGATCATCGCGGCCTTCGACGCGATGGCGTCCAGGCCGGCGGTGCGGGGCGTCGTCGTCCAGCCGATGATCGCGCGGGGCGTCGAAGTGATGGTCGGGGCCCGGCACGATCCGCAATTCGGGCCGCTCGTCGTGGTGGGCCTCGGCGGCGTGCTCGTCGAGGTCCTGCGCGACACCGCGCTCTCGCTCGCGCCGGTCGGGCGCGGGGAAGCCGAGGCGATGCTGCGCGGCCTCAAGGGCGCGGCCCTGCTCGACGGCTTTCGTGGCGCGCCGAGGGTCGAGGTGGCGACGCTCGCCGAGATCGTGTGCCGCTTCTCGGAACTGGCGGCCGATGCCGGCGAGAGGATCACCGAGATGGAGATCAACCCGCTGATCTGCTCGGGTCGCCGCATCGTCGCCGCCGACGCCCTGATCGTGAAGGGCGGCACCCATGGCTGAGGCTGTGCTGGTGCCGGTGCTGGACAACCACCGCTTCGACGAGGCGGGCTTGCAGCGCTACCTCGCGCCGCGCCTGCCGGGGGCGGGCGACGGGCTCGTCGTGCGCCAGTTCCAGGGCGGGCAGTCGAACCCGACCTTCCACCTCGCCACGCCGGGCGGGGCCTACGTGCTGCGCAAGAAGCCGGGCGGGGTGCTGCTGCCCTCCGCCCACGCGGTCGATCGCGAGTACCGGGTGCTCGGGGCGCTGGCCGCCACCGACGTGCCGGTGCCCCGCGCCCGGCTCTACTGCGACGATCCCGCGGTGATCGGCACGCCGTTCTACGTCATGGACCACCTCGCCGGCCGGGTTTATCCCGAGCGCGACATGCCGGGCGTCGATCCGGAGCACCGCCGCGCGGCCTTCCTGGACGCGGCCCGCATCCTCGGGCGCCTGCACCGGATCGACCCGGCCGCAATCGGCCTCGCCGATTACGGCCGGCCCGGGAACTACATCGAGCGCCAGGTCGCCCGCTGGACGAAGCAGTACCGCGCCGCCGACCTCGCGCCCGAGCCGGCAATGGACCGGCTGATCGCGTGGCTCGCGGCGCACGCCTCCGTGCCCGACGAGACCCGCATCGCCCACGGCGATTACCGCCTCGGCAACCTGATGCTGCACCCTGACGAGCCGCGGGTGATCGCGGTGCTCGACTGGGAGCTCTCGACGCTCGGCCATCCGCTCGCCGACCTCGCCTATTGCCTCTTGCCCTGGCGCACCACGCCCGCCGAGCAGGGGCTGATGGGCCGCGACGTGCCGGGCCTGCCGCGCGAGGCGGAGTTCGTCGCCGCCTACAGCGAGGCCGCGGGTCGGCCGGTCCCGGCCGACCTCGACGTCTTCGTGGTGTTCTCGCTGTTTCGCTGGGCGGCGATCGTCGCCGGCGTGTACCGGCGCGCCCTCGACGGCAACGCCTCGGACGCGAACGCCGTCCACGTGGCGGGGGAAAAATTCCGCCGGCTCGCCCGCCGCGGGGAGGAGATCGCCCATGGCCGCTGACACCGGATCCGCCGTGGTCCTGTCCGACCTCACTGAGGGGATCCTGACGCTCACCCTCAACCGGCCCGACAAGCTCAACGCCTTCACGGCCGAGATGCGCGAGGCGATGGTGGCCTGCCTCGACCGGGCCGACCGCGACGACGCGGTGCGGGCGGTGATCGTGACCGGGGCGGGGCGCGGCTTCTGCGCCGGGGCCGACATGAGTGCGGGCGCCTCCCGCTTCGACGTCGCGTCCCGCGCCGGGGCCGACGCGGAGGCCCTGCGCGATTCCGGCGGGCGCCTGGCGCTCCGCCTCTTCGACTGCGTGAAGCCCGTGATCGCGGCGGTGAACGGCGCGGCGGTCGGCGTCGGCGCCACGATGCTGCTGCCGATGGACATCCGGCTCGCCTCGACAACGGCGCGCTTCGCCTTCCCGTTCACCCGCCGCGGGCTCGTGCCGGAGGCCTGCTCGTCCTGGTTCCTGCCCCGGGCGGTGGGGATGCAGCGGGCGATGGAGTGGGTCGCGACCGGCAGGCTGATCCCCGCCGAGGAGGCGCTGGGAAGCGGCCTGGTGCGCAGCCTCCACGACCCCGAGGACCTCCTGCCGGCGGCGCGTGCCCTCGCGCGCGAGATCGCGCAGGCGGCCTCGCCGGTCTCGGTCGCGCTCGCCCGCCAGATGCTGTGGCGGATGCTCGGGGCCGACCACCCGATGGAGGCGCACCGGGTCGAGAGCCGGCTGCTCGCCGAGCGCGGCCGCAGCCCCGACGTCAAGGAGGGGGTGACCTCGTTCTTCGAGAAACGCCCCCCGGCCTTCCCGGGCCGGGTCTCCGCCGACCTACCGGCGGCCTATCCGTGGTGGCGCGCGCGGCCCTATCGCGAGGAGGAGACGGAATGACGGACGTCACGGTGCTGGCGACGGGCCTGCGCTTCCCGGAGGGCCCGGTGGTGCTGGAGGACGGGTCGGTCGCGCTCGTCGAGATCGCCCGCGGGACGGTGACCCGGGTCGCCCGCGACGGGACGGTCTCGGTCATCGCCGAGCCGGGCGGCGGGCCGAACGGCCTGGCGCTCGGGCCCGACGGGATGCTCTACGTCTGCAACAACGGGGGCTTCGCCTGGCACGAGGAGCCGGGGATGATCCGGCCGGTCGGCACGCCGAAAGACTATTCCGGCGGGCGGATCGAGCGGGTCGACCCGCGCACCGGCACCTGCACGGTGCTCTACGATCGCTGCGGCGACGTCCGGCTCAAAGGGCCCAACGACATCGTGTTCGACCGCGCCGGCGGCTTCTACTTCACCGATCTCGGCAAGGCGCGCCATCGCGACCGCGACCAGGGGAGCGTCTACTACGCCAGGGCCGACGGCTCGTTCATCACCGAGGTGGTGCACCCGATCCTGACCCCGAACGGCATCGGGCTCTCGCCAGACGAGACAGTGCTCTACGTCGCCGAGACCGAGGGCGGCCGGCTCTGGGCCTTCGACCTCGACGCGCCCGGACGGATCCGGCGCCATCCGTTCCCCTCGCCCCATGGCGGCCGCTTCCTGTTCAACCAGGCCGGCTACGAGCGCTACGACAGCCTCGCGGTCGAGGCCTCCGGCAATATCTGCGTCGCGACCCTGATGACGGGAGCGATCACCGTGATCTCGCCGGAGGGCCGGCTGGTCGAGAGCGTGCCGATGCCGGACGTCTACACCACCAATATCTGCTTCGGCGGGCTGGACCTGCGGGAAGCCTACGTGACCCTGTCGGGGACCGGGCAACTGGTGCGGGTGCCGTGGCGGCGGCCGGGATTGCGGTTGAATTTCGCGGCGTAGCGGGCGGTCGAGCCTCTATTGTCACCCCACCCACAGCCACATCCTGAGGTGCTGGGCGATCGGAGATCGCGCAGCCTCGAAGGAGGGCTCCAGGGATCGCACAGACTTCTGGAGCCCTCATCCTGAGGTGTCAGTCCATCTGTGATGGACTGACACCTCAGGATGAGGTCGGGGTTGGGATGAGTGTCGTGTAAAGCGGTTGCCGAAAGCTCCCGAACGTCATGACATTCCCCGTCGAAGAAACCGGTTACCCCCCGCGCATCCCCGCCAGCGCCCCGGCGATCTCCTCCGCCGCCGTCCGCAGCGGCGCCACGAAGCGCGCCACCACGTCGGCCTCGTCGAGCGAGTTGCGCAGGTACATCAGGTTGAGGCTCCCGACCGCGACCCCGCCGAGCAGCACCGGCACCCCGATCGCCGAGGCGACGCCGTTGTAGGACGTGTCCGAGTAGTCCTTGTTCATGCTGGCATAGCCGTTGCGCCGCACGGTCTCCAGCAGCGCCTCGACCGCGGCCGGATCGCGCGCGACCGCGTTCCAGGGGTCGGACGAGCCCGACAGGGCCGCGAGCGCCCCGGCCCGGGTCGTGGCATCGCAGAAGGCCAGGAAGGCCATGCCGAGGGAGGTGCCCAGCAGCGGTGCCCGGTAGCCCGGCCGGCGGTTGAAGTGCAGCACGCCCTCGCGGCGGCTGGTGCGCGCCACCACCATCGCGTCGCCGTCGAAGACCGAGACGTCCGAGGGCCATTGCAGGCCTGCGTGGAGCCGCGCCAGGATCGGGGCTGCGGCGAGCGCCATCTCCTCGTGCTTCTGGTAGCCGCTGCTGAGTTCGAGCGTGCGCCCGGTGGTGACGTAGACGGGCCGCTCGGGATGGCGCGCCACCAGCCCGGCATGGATCAGCGTCTCGAGCATCCTGACGATCGTCGGCCGGTTGAGGCCGGTCTCGCGAAACAGGTCGCCGACGCTCGCCTCCTTGAGGCGGTTCAGCGCAGCCAGGACCTCCAGCACCCGCAGGGCGGCGGTGACGGGCTGGAAGGACGGCATCGATGTGCGCTCCCGGTCCTCGGCCTCGCGGTCGGCGTTGCAATCGCCGCGGATCGGTCTACACTGTTTTGAACAAGCATTTCAAGCAATGAAATGCCGTTGAGGAAACGACCAGGAGCGCGGCTTTGGCGGGCGCGGAGCAGGCACCATCCGAGGCGGTGCAGCGCGGGCCGCTGCACGGGCTGACCGTCCTCGACCTGTCGCGGGTGCTCGCCGGGCCGTGGGCGTCGCAGATCCTCGGCGATCTCGGCGCCGAGGTGTGGAAGATCGAGCGGCCGGGCACCGGCGACGATACCCGCCTGTGGGGGCCCCCTTTCGTGCAGGGGCCGGACGGGCCGTCGGACGCCGCCTATTACCTCTGCGCCAACCGCAACAAACGCAGCGTCGCGATCGATTTCGGCGAACCAGAGGGCGCCGCCCTGGTGCGGCGGCTCGCCGAGCGGGCCGACATCCTGGTCGAGAACTTCAAGACCGGGGCGCTCGCCCGCTACGGCCTCGACTACGCGGCGCTGTCGGCGGTCAATCCCGGACTGATCTACTGCTCGGTGACCGGCTTCGGCCAGACTGGGCCCTACGCGGCCCGCGGCGGCTACGACTTCCTGATCCAGGGCATGAGCGGCCTGATGAGCGTCACCGGCCGGCCGGACGACGAGCCGGGCGCGGGGCCGATGAAGGTCGGCCTGCCGGTGAGCGACCTCTTCACCGGCCTCTACGCCGCGACCTCGATCCTCGCCGCCCTCCACCACCGCACCGCCACCGGCGAGGGCCAGCACATCGACTGCGCGCTCCTCGACAGCCAGGTCGCGGTGCTGGTCAACCAGGGCATGAACCACATCGTCGGCGGCCTGACGCCCGGCCGGCTCGGCAACTCGCACCCGAACGTGGTGCCCTACCGCGAGTTCCAGACCTCGGACGGCTACGTGCTGGTCGCCTGCGGCAATGACGGGCAGTTCCGCAGCCTGTGCGGGCTCCTCGACCTGCCCGAGCTCGCCGCCGACCCGCGCTTTCGCGACAATGTCGGGCGGCTGCGCGACCGCAAGGAGCTGGAGGCGAGCTTGAGTGCCGCGATCCGGCAATGGACCTCCGCCGACTTCTTCGCCGCCATGGAGGCGGCGGGCGTCCCGGGCGGGCCGATCAACCGCATCGACCAGATCCTGGCCGACCCGCAGGTCGTGGCCCGCGGGCTCCTCAAGCGGATGGAGCGCAGCGACGGCACCCCCGTCACGGTGATCGGCTATCCGAGCCGGCTGTCGCGCACGCCCGCGACCTACCGCATCGCCCCGCAGACCCTCGGCGAGGACACCGCGGAGGTGCTGGCCTCGCTCGGGCTCGACGAGGGGGAACGGGCGGGGTTGCGCGAGCGGGGGATCATCCGTGACTGATCCTCTCCCCGCCCGGGCCCGTGGGGCCGTCCGAGACGACCGTTCGGACGAGAATGGCGCGGGATCCCCTCTCCCGTGTGGGAGAGGGGTAGGGGTGAGGGTGACACGGTTCAGTGTGAAGCGCAGAGCGTCGAGCTACCAGCACTACGGTCTGAGCTTCACACTGAAGCGCGCCACCCTCACGCGGGATCTCCGATCCCCCGGCCCCTCTCCCACACGGGAGAGGGGGGATCCCGCGCCTCTTCTTGCTTACGGAGCCTCCGCCCGCACGCGGGGCGAGGAGGACAACATCGCCCTCCTACTCCGGCAGGAGGCGCCGCTCCTGCAGGTGCGCCAGCCACCAGGCCAGCGAGTCCTCGGTGTCGATGCAGTCGTGGAACCCCGCCTGCCGGATCTTGATCGTGCTGAGCAGCGATGCGGTCGAGTGGGTGCGCGAGACCGCGAAATCGGCGAATTGCCACGAGGCGCCGACGAGCCGGTCGAGGGTCAGGGGCGTGAGGTTGTGCCGGGCGACGATCGCCTGCCAGGTGGCGGCCCGGCCCGGCATGATGCGGGACAACGGCATCGGATGCGGCAGGCCGACCTCCATCCGGAAGGCCCGCGCCACCACCGGCCACAGGTTCTCCCAGGTGAGGACGTCGCCGTTGGTGACGTTGTAGGTCTGGTTCGCGGCCGCCTCGCTCTGGCCCGCCCACGCGACGGCGCGGGCGAGGAGCCGCGCATCCGTCGCCTCGGTGACGCGGGTGCCGGTGCCGGGATAGGCGAGCGGCAGGCCGAGTTCCCGGCTGATCGCCGCGTAGGCGCCGAGCGCCGCCACCATGTTCATCGCGCTGCCATGCGCGAAGCCGAGCACCACCTGCGGGCGCAGGATCGTGAAGCGCCAGTCCTTGCCGGCCTGGCGGGCCCTCAGAAAATCCTCCTGCGCCCAGTAGAAGTTCGGGTGGATGTGGCGCGGCGCGCGCTCGCGCGCGGGCACCGGGATCTGGCCGAGATGGACGCCGTAGGCCTTGGCGCCCTGGAGAAGGGTGAGGTGGCGCAAGCCGGGATTCTGCGGCTCGACCGCGTCGAGGAGGTTGGCGAGCATCGCGCGGTTGACGGCGATCTGGTCGTCGTCGAGCCAGCCGCCGGTCAGGTCGGGCTTCTCGTAGAGGGCGGCGTAGACAAGGTGCGTGAGGTTGCGGATCTCCGCCAGCCGCGCCCGGCACTGCGCCGCGTCGGTGAGATCGACCGACAGATGGGCCGCGCCCGTCGCCGGCTCGGGCGGGCGGCGCGACAGGGCGATCACGTGCCACCCCAGTCCCAAGTCATGCTCGATCACCGCGCGCCCGACCAGGCCGCCGGCCCCTGCAACCAGCACGGTTCCCCTGTCCGCCATGACGATCTCCGCAGTACGACGATCGATATCTACACGTAGACAACGTCAAGATACAGTGATAATATAAGAAAAAGAGCAAGATATGCCAACAAATAGTTGCTCGATCCTGGGAGGAAGACTGATGCTCGCGCGACGGAGTGTTCTGGCCGGACTGATCGCCACGCCGCTGGTTCCGCGGCCGACCTGGGCACGGGACCCGATCGCGGCCGACCCGATCAAGGTCGGGGTCATCATCCCGCTGAGCGGCGGCGCCGGGCGGCAGGGGCAGGACGTCAGCCACGCCGTCCAGAGCATGGCGACGCTCATCAACGAGGCCGGCGGCGTGCTCGGGCGGCCGGTCGAGATCCTGGTGAAGGACGACGAGAGCACGCCGGCGATCGGCGTCGCCAAGGCCAACGAGCTGGCGGCGGCCGGTGTCGCGGTGGTGCTCGAGGGCTGGAACAGCCCGGTGACGTTGGCGATGCAGTCGGTGCTGGCGCGGGCCGGCATCCTCGACATCACGATGATCTCGAAGGCCGACGCGATCCTGGCCAGCGCCTCGAACCCGCTCGCCATCCGCCTCAACAGCGCCAACGCGCAGGACGCCGCGATCATCGCGAAGTACCTCGGCAGCCTGTCAAAGAAGGCCCGGATCGTCTTCGTCACCGAGAACGACGCCTACGGCAACGGCGCCCAGCAGGGCATCGAGGCCGAGTTCAAGAAGGCAGGCCTCGACTACACCATCGCCCAGACGCTGAAGTTCCCCTTCGCGCAAACCGACTTCCGGGTCGAGATCACCAGCATCCGGGACGCCAGGCCGGATTACGTCATCAGCATCAACGCCAACGAGGGCGCCGGGCTGCCGGCCTTCCTGCAGCAATACGCGCAAGCCAATGTCGGCGCGCCGGTGATCTGCACCGTCGGCACGGTGAGCCCGAGCGTGATCGAGACCGCCGGCAAGGCGGCCAACGGCCTGCACAGCGCCGACATCTACTTTCCGCAGACCGAGCCCTTCGCCAGCGACCCGGAGAACAAGCGCTTCGTCGCGCAGATGCAGAAGCAGTTCAAGGCCGAACCGGACAAGTTCATGGCGCTGGGCGCCGCATCGCTCCAGATCTGGGCCAAGGCGGTCGCCACGGCCGGCAGCCTGGACCGCAAGGCGGTCGCCGGCGCGATCCGCGGCCAGGAGATCCCCGGCACGATCTTCGGCACCGTGCGCTTCGACGCAAGCGGCCAGATGCAGCACCGGCACTTCGTGTTCACGGTCAAGGATGGCAAGATTGTCGTCGAGAGCTGACGCCCCGGTGCTGGAAGTCCGTGGGCTGACGGTCCGCTTCGGGGCGTTCCAGGCGCTCGCCGACGTGTCGTGGCAGGTATCGGCGGGAAAAATCCTCGGGATCATCGGGCCGAACGGGGCGGGCAAGAGCACCTGCTTCATGGCCGCGACCAACATGGTGGCCCATACCGGCACCCTGTGGCTCGACGGAGAGGATGCGAGCGCGCGGCCCGCCCACGACCTGCCGCGGGCGGGCCTGCGCCGCACCTTCCAGCAGAACGCGTTCTTCGGCGGCATGACGGTGCTGGAGAACATGGAGGCCGCCTTGCTCGACGCGCGCCCGAGCCCGCTCGCCGAAGCGGTGTTCCTGCCCTGGCGCGAGGCGCGGCGCCGGCGCACGATCGCGGAGCGGGCGAGAACCCATCTGCTGGCCTACCACGTGCCCGAGAGCACCCACGGGCTCCTGCCGGGCGAACTCTCCTACGGCACGCAGCGCATGCTCTCGATCGCGCTCGCCGCGGCACCCGGCGCCCGCGCCGTGCTCCTCGACGAGCCGGCGGCGGGTCTCGGGGGCCCGGACATGATCGCGCTGAGGAGCCTCCTGGAGCGGATGCGCGATTCCGGTCTCGCGGTGGTGCTGATCGAGCATCACATGGACCTCGTCATGGCGATCGCCGACGAGGTCGTGGTGCTCGACCTCGGCCGGATGATCGCACGGGGCAGGCCGGCCGAGATCCAGGCCGACGCCCGCGTGCGCGAAGCCTATCTCGGGAGGGCGGCGTGAGCGCCCGGCTCGAGATTGCCGACCTGCGGGTCGCCTATGGCCGGGCCGAAGCCGTCGCGGTCGACCGCCTCGTTGTCGAGCCCGGGACGCTCTCCGGCATCATCGGCGCCAACGGCGCCGGCAAGTCGACGCTGATCAACGCGGTCGCCAACTGGTCGCGGGCCGAGCCGCGGGTCGCCGGCTCGGTGCGCCTCGACGGCGAGGAGCTGACCGGGCTGTCGGCCGAGGCGCGGGTCGCCCGCGGGGTCCAGCTGGTGCCCGAGGGGCGCGGCGTCTTCCTCGGCCTCTCGGTCGAGGAGAACCTGACCGCGGTGGCGAGCGCAGGGAGCGGCCGGCGCGCCTGGTCGGTCGCCGACGTCTACGCCCTCTTCCCGCGCCTGCGCGAGCGGCGGGCGAACCTCGCCGGGTCGCTCAGCGGCGGCGAGCGCCAGATGCTGGCGGTCGGGCGGGCCCTGCGCATGGCCCCGAAACTGCTGCTCCTCGACGAGCCCTCGATCGGGCTCGCGCCGCTCCTGGTCTCGACCCTGCTCTCCACCATCCGCGATCTCGTCGATGACGGGCTGACGGTGCTCCTCGTAGAGCAGAACGTCCACGCGGCGGCCGAGGTCACGGACGTGCTGCACCTCATCGAGCGCGGCCGGCTGGTCGCCGGCGGCCCGGTCGCGGTCATGCGGGACGATCCCCGCATCGTCGAGGCCTATCTCGGAGCGAACCACGGATGAACGTCGCCCAGCAGCTCGTCAACGGCATCGTCATCGGCCATGCCTACGCCCTGGTGGCGGTCGGCTGGACGCTGCTCCTCGGCGCCGCCCGGCTCGTGAATTTCGGCCACGGCCAGATGTACATGATCGGCGCCTTCGTGGCCTGGTGGGTCATGGCGGCGACCGGTCTGCCCTATTGGCTCGCGGTGGTCGCGGCGGTGCTCCTCGGCGCCGCCTTGGGCGCGGTGATGCAGCGGCTCTTCCTGCGCCTGACGCTCTCCCAGGACCTCGTCAACCTGATGATCGTCACCCTCGGCTTCGGCCAGGCGCTCGAAGGGGCGGCCGGCCTCGCCTTCGGGCCGAAGCCCCAGACCCTGGCAAGCCCGTTCCAGGAGATGAGCGTCCATCTCGGCCCCGTCTGGTTCACGGTGCAGGACGCGATCCTCGTCGGCGCGACGATCCTGGTCTTCGCACTCCTCTACCTCGCCCTGCACCGCAGCTGGCTCGGGGCGGCGGTCCGGATGGTGGCGGAGGATCCGCGGCTGACCGCGCTCGGCGGATTCAAGGTCTCGCGGATCTACATGGGCATCTTCGCCTTCGAGGGCGCGGCGGTCGCCTTCGCGGCTGCCCTCGTCGCACCGCGCACGCCGATCCTCACCTCGATGGGCTTCGATCAGGTGGTGATGACCTTCGTGGTGGTGGTGCTCGGCGGCATCGGCAGCGTGCTCGGCAGCTACGTCGCCGGGCTCGGGATCGGGCTGTTCACGGCGCTCTTCGGCGCCCTCGTCTCGCCGGCCTACACGACGGCCGCCGTCTTCGCCCTGCTCATCGCCGCGATGGTGCTGCGGCCCGGCCAGCTCGCGGCCTCGGGGAGCTTCGCGCGATGACCCATCCCCTCGCCCGCCTCGCTTTCGCCGGTGTCCTCGCGGTCCTCGGCTTCCTGCTGCCGCGGCTCCTCGGCGGCTCCTCCCTCGTCTACGACACGCTCGTGGCGATCGCGATCTTCTCCGCGATGTCCTACGGCCTCGACGTGATCCTGTCGGATCTCGGCGAGATCAGCCTCGTCCACACCGCCTTCTTCGCCACCGGCGCCTACGCGGCGGCGATCCTCACCGTCACCTACGGGTTCAGCGCCTGGACGGCGCTCGCCGGCGCGGTGCTGGCGGCGCTCGCGCTCGCCCTGGTGCTCGGGGTGATCACCCTGCGGACGCGGGAATTCGCCTTCTCGCTCGTCACCTACGCGGCGGCGGTGGTGTGCATGAACGTCGCCTCGAACTGGGACTTTCTGGGCGGCTCGGATGGCATCGTCGGCATCCCGCCGCTCGACCTGTCGATCGGCGGAATCGAGCTCACCGCCGGGCGCAGCGCCGAGTTCTGGCCCTTCGCCTATCTCCTGCTCCTCCTCACCCTCTACGTCGTCCACCGCTTCCGCCGCTCGCGCCTCGGGCAGGCGGCGCTCATGGTCCACATGAACCCGCGCCTCGCCACGATGTGCGGCCTCGACGGCAACCGCATCCGGCTCCAGGTCTTCCTGCTCTCGGCTGTCATCAGCGCGGCGGCGGGCTGGCTCTACGCGTTCCAGCGCGCCTATGTCGGCACCGACCTGTTCGACACCTACTTCCTCGTCCTGATGCTCACCGGCGTGATCCTCGCCGGGCGGCGCATCCTGCTCGGGCCGCTCCTCGGCACGGCGTTGCTGCTCTCCCAGAAGAGCTTCGCCTCGCTGGGTGCCTACGGCGACAAGCTGGTGCTGGGCGTGGTGCTGGTCGGCGTGCTGTGCCTGTGCCCGAAGGGGCTGGCGAGCCTGTGGCCGCGGCGGCGGGCTGCGGCCGTCACGGATGCGCCGGCCAATACAAATCCGGCGAATACAAATAAAGCGCGGTTCCCCTCTCCCGTGTGGGAGAGGGGTCAGGGGTGAGGGTGACACGCTTCCGAGTAAAACTCGGACCGTCGTGCTGGCAGCTCGACTGTCGGCGCTAGAATCGGAAACGTGTCACCCTCACCCCTACCCCTCTCCCACACCTTGTAGCGGTACCAGGCAGGCCTGGTATCGCCCGGAGAGGGGATCCCGCGATTCTTCGCAATCACGACAGATCAGCGGAAATCTCCTCGACGATGCCCTTCACCACCGACTCCCTGATGGCCTACCGCATCCCCCCGGTGCGCCAGCGCCTCACCAAGCGCGACAGCGTGTTCTACGCGCTCTCGGTCGGGTTCGGGCAGGACCCGCTCGATGCCCGCCAGCTCGACTTCGTCGATGCCGACCGGCCGCTCAAGGCGGTGCCGACGATGCCGGTGGTGCTGGCTCATCCAGGCTTCTGGATGGCGGACCCGGCGACCGGGATCGACGCGGTGCGCGTGGTCCACGGCGAGCAGCGCATCGTCCTGCACCGGACACTGCCGGTCGAGGGCGAGGTGATCGGCACCACCCGCATCACCGGGATCGTCGACAAGGGCGCGGGCCGCGGCGCCCTGGTCTATTCCGAGAAGGAGGTGCGCGAGGCCGGGAGCGGCACGCTCCTGGCGACGACGCGGAGCACCACCTTCCTGCGTGGCGACGGCGGGTTCGGCGGGCCCTCCGGCCCGGTGGCGGAGCCGCACCGCCTGCCCGACACCCCGCCCGACGTCGCGGTCGAGATGCCGACCCGGCCCGAGCAGGCGCTCTATTACCGCCTCAACGGTGACGACAACCCGCTCCACGCCGACCCGGCGGTGGCGGCGAAGGCCGGGTTCCCGCGGCCGATCCTGCACGGGCTGTGCACGCTCGGCGTCGTCGGCCGCGCCCTGCTCGAGGTGCTGGGCGGCTACGAGGCCGACCGCTTCCGGGACCTCGCCCTGCGGTTCTCGGCGCCGGTCTATCCGGGCGAGACCATCCGGGTCGAGATCTGGCGCGACGGCTCGTTCCGGGCGCTGGTGCCCGCCCGCGAGGCGGTGGTGATCAACAACGGGCGCGCGGTCTTCGCGGCCCCCGCGCAGGAGTGACCCCGTGAGCGCGACAGACTCCCCCGTCCTGATCGAGGCCCGCGACGGCGCCGTGGCGATCCTGACGCTCAACGAACCGGCCAAGCGCAACGCCCTGACGCCGGCGATCCGGCTGGCGCTCGCCGAGGCGATCGACCGGATCGAGCGCGATCCCGGCATCCGCGCCGTCGTCATCACCGGCGGGCCGGAGATGTTCAGCGCCGGCGGCGACCTCACGGCGATGCAGGCCGACGGGCTCGCGGGCGGGCGCGAGCGGTTCCGGCTGCTCCACGGCATCGTCCGGGCGATCGTGAAGTCGGCAAAGCCCTATGTCGCGGCGGTCGAGGGCTGGGCCGCCGGGGCCGGCTTCAGCGTCGCGCTTCTCTGCGACACGATCGTCGCCGGCGAGGGCGCGCGCTTCGTCGCCTCGTTCCCGAAGGTCGGGCTCGTGGCCGATGCGGGCCTGCTCCACACCCTGCCGGCCCGGGTGGGCCAGGGCCGCGCCCGCCAGATCCTGCTCCAGGCGAGCCCCGTCGGCGCCCCGGCGGCACTCGCGATGGGGATGATCGACGAGGTCGTACAGGACGGCACCGCCCTCGCGCGCGCGATCGCGCTCGCCCGCAGCTTCGAGGGGCTGGCGCCGCTCTCGACCGCGATGGCCAAGGAGTGGCTGGCCCGCGGCATCGACGAGGTGCTCGACTGGGAGCGCAGCGCGCAGGCCGCCCTCTTCCAGACCGCTGACCACCACGAGGGCAAGGCCGCCTTCCTGGAGAAGCGCCGGCCCACCTTCCAGGGACGCTGATCCATGACCCCGCCCGAGGACGATGCCGGCGCGATGCTGCGCGAGACGGCGGACCGCCTGCTCGCAGACCTGATGACCCCGCAGGCCCGCGCCCGCGCGATCGGCGAATGGCCGGAAGACCTGTGGTCGGCCCTCGCGGAGGTCGGCCTGCCGGCCGCGATCCTGCCGGAGGCGGCCGGCGGGTTCGGCGTGCCGGTGGATGCGGCCCTGTCGCTCCTCACCATTGCGGGCCGGCATGCCCTGCCGCTTCCCCTCGCCGACACGATGCTGGCCGGGCTGGCGCTCGCCCGCGCCGGGATGGAGGTGCCGGACGGACCGCTGGCCGTCGCGCAGGGCTCCGCGATGACGCTCGATGCGGCGGGCCGCACGACCGGCCATGCCTGGGGCGTGCCGTGGGGCCGGCACGCCCGGGCGGTGGTGGTCCTGGCCGAGGGCCGGGACGGGCCTGTCCTCGTCGCGCTGCCCGGGGACGCGCTCACGGTCGAGCCGGGCACGACGATCGCCGGCGATCCGAGCGACGCGGTGCGGTTCGCGGCGGTCGCGGCGCCGGGCGCGCCGGCGCCGTTCGGCGCGGATGAGCTGCGGGCAGCCGGGGCCGCGACCCGCGCCCTGATGATCGCGGGGGCGCTGGCTGAGGTCAGCGCCATGACGGTGCGCTACGCCCAGGAGCGACGGCAATTCGGCCGCGCCATCGGGCAGTTCCAGGCCGTGCAGCAGAACCTCGCGGTGCTGGCCGGCCAGGCGGCCTCGGCCACGGCCGCCGCCGGCCTCGCCGCCGAGGCGGTGGCGGCGTGGGGACCCGGGATGCTGCCGGCGATCGCCGCCGCCAAGGTCCGCGCCGGCGAGGCGGCCGGCCAGGGTGCTTCCATCGCCCACCAGGTCCACGGGGCGATCGGCTTCACGCAGGAGCACCGCCTGCACGACTTCACCCGCCGGCTCTGGGCCTGGCGCGACGAGTTCGGGCGCGAGGCCCAATGGGCGCAACGGCTCGGCCGCCACCTGATCGCCGCCGGGCCCGACGGGCTGTGGCCGGCGATCACGGCGGCCTGAAGGATTGTTCGCGATGTCGCAATTCACCTTCCCGTCGCCGCCGCCCTCCCCCGAAGCCGAGGCGTTCCGGGCCGAGATACGGGCATTCCTGGCGACCGAACTCGCTGACAGGGCACCGATCGACCGGGCGCAGAGCTGGAACGGCCTCGACCCCGCTTTCTCGCGCAGGCTCGGGGAGCGGGGCTGGCTCGGGCTCACCTGGCCCAAGATCTATGGCGGGCACGAGCGCTCGGCGCTCGAGCGCTACGTCCTCCTTGAGGAGCTGCTCGCTGCCGGCGCCCCGGTCGGCGCACACTGGATCGCCGAGCGCCAGAGCGGCCCGAGCCTCCTGCGCTACGGCACCGAGGCGCAGAAGGCCGCGATCCTGCCGCGGATCGCGGCCGGCGAATGCTTCTTCTGCATCGGCATGAGCGAGCCGGATTCGGGCTCCGACCTCGCCTCGGTCCGCACCAAGGCGGTGCGGGAGGGGGATGGCTGGCGCGTCAACGGCACCAAGCTGTGGACCACCAACGCCACCCACTGCCACTCCATGATCCTGTTCTGCCGCACCGCCCCGGTCGACCGCGAGCACCGGCACGCCGGCACGAGCCAGTTCATCGTCGACCTGACCCTGCCCGGCATTACCATCCGGCCGGTCCGCAACCTCGTCGGCGAGCACCACTTCAACGAGGTCGTGTTCGAGGACGTGCTCCTCCCCGAGGACGCGCTCTTGGGCCGCGAGGGCGAGGGCTGGGCCCAGGTCACCGGCGAGCTCGCCTACGAGCGCAGCGGGCCGGAGCGGTTCCTGTCGTCGTTCTGGCTCCTCGTCGAGCTGGTGCGGGCGCTCCAGCCGGCGGCCGACGCGCGGGCCGAGATCGCACTGGGGCGGTTGGGCGCGCAGCTCGTCACGCTGCGGCGGATGTCGCGCTCGGTCGCCGGCCTGCTCCAGGCAGGGGCCGACCCGGCGCTCGAAGCCGCGATGGTCAAGGACCTCGGCGCGCTCGTCGAGCAGGAGATCCCGGAGGTCGCCCGCGACCTGATGGCGGAAGGCCCGCCGACCCCGCAGAGCCGCGCTTTCGCGGAGGTTCTGGCCTACACCACGCTCCACGCGCCGTCCTTCTCGCTGCGCGGTGGCACGCGCGAGATCCTGCGCGGCATCATCGCCCGCGGCCTCGGGCTCAGGTAACGGGAGACACGCCATGACCGACGCCATGACCGACGCGGTGCTCTACGAGCAGGATGGCGGGATCGTCACCCTGACGCTCAACCGGCCCGAGAAGCGCAACCCGATCTCCGAGCGCGACGTCGTCGACGGGCTCGTCGCGGCCCTCGGGCGGATCGGCGCCGATCCGACGGTGCGGGTCGCGATCCTGACGGGCGCCGGCAGCGCCTTCTCGTCCGGGGGCGACCTGCGGGCGATGGAGGACGCGCTCGACGCGCGCGCCCGCGACCCGTCGGCCACGATCGCCTATTACACGCAAGGCATCCAGCGGATCCCCCTCGCCTTCGAGGCCCTCGACGTGCCGGTGATCGCCGCCGTTAACGGCCCGGCGATCGGCGCGGGCACCGACCTCGCCTGCATGTGCGACCTGCGCATCGCCGCCGACACCGCGCGCTTCGCCGAGAGCTTCGTCAAGATCGGCATCATCCCGGGCGACGGCGGCGCCTGGCTGCTGCCGCGGGTCGTCGGCTGGTCGAAGGCCTGCGAGATGGCGCTCACCGGCGACGTGATCTCGGCCGAGGAGGCTCTGGCCTGCGGGCTCGTCTCCCAGGTGGTGCCCGGGCCCGAGCTGATGGCGGCGAGCCGCCGGCTCGCCGAGCGGATCGCCGTCAACCCGCCCCAGGCCGTCCGGGCGACGAAGCGCCTCCTGCGCGAGGGGCGCTTTTCCAGCCTGCCGACCCTCCTGCAGCTCTCGGCGACCGCGCAGGCGATCGCCCACACGACGGCCGAGCACCGCGAGGCGCTGGCCCGGGCGCTGGCAAGGACGGCACGTTCGTAGGCACGGCACGGCGTACAGGATGAACTGCGCGCGCGGGAATCCTGGTATACCGATCGGGCGGTGGAGAGGAGACACCCACGATGGCACGCATCCCCTACGCCGACACCACCCGCCCGGAGACGGCGGCGCTCGCCGAGCGCATCGTCGCCGAGCGCGGCGAGATCCTGCACCTCTACGCGATGCTGCTGCACAGCCCGCCGGTCGCGGAAGGCTGGCTGACCTTCCTGACGGCGATCCGCCAGCGCTGCAACCTGCCGGGCGCCGTGCGTGAACTGGTGATCGTCCAGGTCGCGCATCTCAACGGCGCCCGCTACGAGGCCGAGCAGCACGTACCGATCGCGCTTCGCGAGGGGGTGACCCAGGCCCAGCTCGACGCGCTGCCGGACTGGCGGTCGGCGGACGTGTTCGATGCGCGCGAGCGCGCGATCCTGGCCTATTGCGACGCGATGACCCGGGAGATCCACGTGCCGCCTGCGATCTTCGCGGACTTGCGCGAGCATCTCGACCCGCGGGCGATCGTCGAGCTCACGGCGACGGTCGGCGCCTACAACATGGTGTCGCGCTTCCTCGAGGCGATCGGGATCGATTCCGCCGACGACACATCCGCCACCGAGGCGGGGACCGCCCGATGAGCCGCCGCATCGCCGTGATGGGGCTCGGCCAGATGGGCTGGCCGATCGCCCTCAACCTCGCCCGCAAGGGCGGCGGCCGCGAGACGATCGTGGCGGTCGATGCCGATGCCGCGCGGGTCGCCGGGCTCCAGGCTGCCGGGGTCGAGGCGCCGGGCCTGACCGCGACGACCGACAAAGGCGAGGTCGCGGGCGCCGAGGTGCTGTTCCTGTGCCTGCCGGACGGCGACGTGGTGGAGAGCGTGCTGTTCGGCCCGGAGGGGCTCGAGCGCCGCCTCGCGCCGGGCGCGACGGTGGTCGATCTCAGCACCATCGCGCACGGCCAGGCGCTGAGCCTCGGCCGGGCGCTCGAGGCGCGAGGCTTCCGCGTCCTCGACGCGCCGGTCTCCGGCGCTCCCGCCGGGGCCGAGGCCGGGACCCTCACGGTGATGTGCGGCGGCGCGCCCGAGACCTTCGCGGCGATGAAGCCGCTGCTCGACCGTATCGGCGCCCAGGTGCTGCATATGGGGCCGCTCGGCAGCGGCCAGCTCACCAAGACCATCAACAACGTGATCTACGACATCAACATCGCGGCGCTCGCCGAGGTGCTGCCGATGGCCGTCGCGATGGGCCTCGACCCGGGCCGGCTCGCCACCGTGGTGACGACGGGCACGAGCCGCAGCTACGCCTCGCAATACTTCGTGCCGCGGATCCTGCGGGGCGAGTTCGACGAGGGCTACCCGCTGGGAAAGGCCTACAAGGACCTCGTCAGCGCCGCCGCCGTTTCGGTCGGGCGCGGCTTCCCCCTGCCGGTGACGGCCGCCGCCACCGCCACTTACCAGATGGCCTTGCGCGCCGGCCACGGCGACCGCGACAAGGGCGCGATGGTGCTGCCCTTCGAGGCGATGCTGGGGGTCAAGGTCCGGGCGCCCTCGGGCTGAGGGCGCCCGCCGCCCGTCACGCCGGCGACAGCACGTGGATGACGCGGGAGGCGATGTGCTCCCTCGTCTTGGCCCCGTAGGCCGCCATGTGGGGCGCGGCGGCGTGCGCCTTGAGGGCGTCGAGGCTCGCCCACTTCTCGACCACCACGAAGCTGTCCGGCCCGAGTGGGGTCTGGATCGGGCCCGCGCCCTCGGTGTCGATCGCCGCGCCGTACTCGATGCAGCCCTCCTCGGCGTGGACCGCGGGAACGTTGGCCCGGAAGGCCTGGAGGACCGTGTCCCGCATGCCGGGCTTGGCGGTGATGATGGCGAGGACGTGGATCATGGTGGTTTCCTCCTGTGGGACGTTGCTCTTCCCGCACGAACCCGGTGCCGGGACGTGAATCCTTGATCCTGCTCTCGACCTCATCCTGAGGTGCTGCCGCTTGCGGCAGCCTCGAAGGAGGGCTCCAGAAGTCTCGGCGATCCTTGGAGCCCTCCTTCGAGGTCCGTCGATCGCGGATCGTGCGCGATCTTCGATCGCCGACACCTCAGGATGAGGGTGCGGGCTGGACGATTGTCGCATCAGGCCGTCCCCTGGCCCGGACGCACCGCCAGCCGCGACACGCTCACGATGCTGGCGATCCCGGCGAAGGCCGCGCCGAGCCCCAGCGCCAGGGCCGGCCCGTGCGCCTCGGCGAGGGCGAAGCAGGCCGCCACCAGAGCCGCCCCGGTGGTCTGGCCGAGGAGCCGGGAGGTGGCGACGATGCCGCTCGCGCCGCCCGAGCGGGCCTGCGGGGCGCTCGTCATGATGGCGCGCAGGTTCGGCGCTTGAAAGAAGCCGAACCCGAAGCCGCACAAAGCCATGCGCCAGGCAATGCTCGCGACGCTCGGGTCGTCCGGCAGGAGCGCCAGGGAGGCCATGCCGCCGGCGAGCCCCGCGAGCCCGATCCCGCCGAGCAGGCCCGGCGGGTAGCGGTCAGAGAGGCGCCCCGCCACGGGCGCCATCAGGGCGACCACCACCGGCCAGGGGGTCATCAGGAACCCGGTCTCGACCTGCGACCGGCCCAGCGCGTGCTGGAACAGGAAGGGCAGCGACACGAAGGCGAGACCCTGCGCGGCGAAGGAGCAGACCGAGGTCGCGGCCGACAGCGCGAAGAGCGGGCGCCTGAGCAGGTCGACGGCGAGCATCGGCGCCGGGTGGTCCGCCTGGCGGCGCAGGAGCGCCGCCCCGCAGGCGAGCGCCCCGGCGAATTCCAGGAGCACGCGCCAGAGCGGCCCGGCATGGGCGGCCTCGCCGAGGGCGAGCACGAGGAGCCCGAAGGTGGCGGCGTTGAGGAGCGCGCCGATGCCGTCGAAGGCGTGGCCGGACCGTCCCGTATCCGGCAGGGCGCGGCGGGCGACCGCGAGGGCGATCAGCCCGATCGGCACGTTGATGGCGAAGAGCCACGGCCAGGACGCCGCCGCCAGGATCAGCGAGGCCACGGTCGGCCCGATCGCGAAGCCGACGCCGACCACGAAGGCGTTCAGCCCGAGGCCCCGCCCGAGCTGGTGCGTCGGATAGATGAAGCGGATCAGCGCGACGTTGACCGCCATCAGGGCGCTCGCCCCGACGCCCTGGAGCACGCGGGCGGCGACGAGGGCCGGCAGCGACCAGGCGAGCGCGCAGACGAGGGAGGCCGCCGTGAACAGTGCGAAGCCCGCGAGGTAGACCCGCTGCTGCCCGACGATCTCCCCGAGCGCCGCGACCGGCAGCAGCGTCGCCACCACGGCGAGCTGGTAGGCGTTGACGATCCAGACCGAGTCCGCCGGGTCGACGCCGAGATCGGCCGCGATGGTCGGCAGCGCGGTGTTGGCGATGGCGGTGTCGAGGGTGGCGAGGGCCACGCCGGCGAGCACCGCGACCATCGCCTGCCGGCGCCGGGCCGGCGGCAGGCCGTCGCGGACGGGTGTGTCCGGCGTCGGCGGCGTGCGGGGGGAGGAAGCGGGGCGAGACACGGGGTCCTGAATGTGTCCGCGCGGCCCGGTTGGCAAGCGGCTTGGCCGATGGGCGCGGGGCCGTCGCCCGGTGGATGCATGGCAGCCGGGCGGCGGAGGAGGCTCAGGGCCCGAATCCGGCCGGCTCAACGAGGCATCACGGAGCGGGCCGGTCTCGGCGAGCGCCACTGGCCGGCCCAAAGCGATGATGCGGGGCTTGTAGGGTCGGTTAGCGGTCGCGGCATGGATGGGATCTGAGGCGGATCGGGCCGCTACGCCGCACGCCGCCGCCACCCTGCAGGAGGAGGGTTCCGTTCGTGAGCGTCGGCGAGGGCTTCGAGCCAAGCTGCGACCTCGGGCGGCACGGAACCGTCCCCCGAGGCCCACCGCCGGACGAGCCGGTCATCGCATTCGAGCGCATCGGCGAGACCCCGCTGCGACCACCGTAGCAGCGCCAGCACCTCGCGGAGGCGGTCCAGGCTCACGGGAAGAAGAGCTTCACGACGGCTGCGGTGCCGCCGATGAGAGCCGCGGTGGCGGCGACAGAAGTCGCTACGATCTGCCAGGGAGCGAGCATGCGGTCACGCGCCAACTTGGAGGCTTCGGCTTGAAGCGTCGCTTGCTCGGCCATCAGCTTCCTCTGCTCGGCTACGAATTTCTGCGTCTCCTCGTTCGAGCGCAGGACGCGAGCGACTTGTTCGGCGCTGTCGAGGTGAGTGGGAGAGGCGGTAGAGGCCATCGGGAGCGTCCCTCGGTCGGCCGGGGCTCATCCCTCGGCTATGTCCGCAAAATGAGGGACGATGCCCGATTTGACAACGGCGCTTACGGGCCGCCCGATCGCATCCACCCGATCGGCAGGGGGGCGGTCACGGGTCGGGGGCCGCTGCTGCGCCGGCCCCGCTTCAGCTCGGAGAAGCCCGTGATGCGGCCGGCGATCGCGCTCGCCGCCATCGTGGCGGGGCTCGCGAGCCAGACCTGGCCGGGCCCCGACCGCCCCGGGAAGTTGCGGTTGATGGCCGAGATCGTGACCTGGTCGCGGTGCTCGGAGGCGCCCGGGCCGCAATTGGCGCAGGCGCCGCAGGCGGGCTGCATCACCTCGGCGCCGACCGCCGCGAAGGCCGCGAGGTAGCCCCGCGCCTCGCAGTAGCGGCGCACGTCGAGGGTGCCGAATTGCAGGATCAGCCGCACCCCCGGCGCCACCGCGAGGCCGTTCTGCGCCGCCCAGGAGAGGACCTCGTGGTAGCGGTCGAAATCCTCGCGCTTGCCCGCCGTGCAGGAGCCGCCATACGCGGTGTCGATCGGGACGGGCTCCTTGAGCGCGTCGAGCGGGATGCCGTTGCCGGGATCGCCCGGCCGCGCCAGCATCGGCGACAGGGCGGCGACATCGACCGTGATCGTGGCGACGTAGGCGGCGCCCGGGTCGCTCCGCATCCAGTCCTCGAGGGCGGGCGCGGCGCCGCGGCGCTCGCGCAGGAAGCGCAGGGTCTCGGCATCCGGGGCGACGAGGCCGGTGAAGCCGCCGAGCTCGGCGGTCATGTTGGTGAGCGTCGCTCGCTCGTCGGTGGAGAGTGCCGCCACCGCCTCGCCGGTGAACTCGAACACCCGCCCGACCCCGAGCCCGGCGCGGATCTCCGGGAGCGCCAGCAGGTGCAGCGCCACGTCCTTGGCGCCGACGCCCGCCGGCAGCGTGCCGGTGAGGTCGATCCGGAGGCTCTCCGGCATCGCGAACCGCACCGCGCCGGTGACGAAGGCGTTGGCGATGTCGGTGGTGCCGACCCCGAAGGCGACGCAGCCGAGCGCCCCGGCATGCGGGGTGTGCGAATCGGTGCCGACGACGAGCTGGCCCGGCAGGGCGTAGCGCTCCGCCATCAGGGCGTGCGAGATCCCCTCCGAGCCCGGCCCCTTCGCGAGGGTGCCGTGATGGGCCAGCCCGTGCTCGGCCACGAAGGCGCGGTGGGCCCGCGACGCCTCGCGCACGAAGGGCATCAGTGCCCGGTGGGCGCGGCTCAGATGCGTGTAGGAATAATGGTCCTCGAAGGCGAGGATCGAGGCCGGGTCGTGCAGGGCGAGATCCGCCCCGAACGCCTCCGCCAGGAGGTGGCGGGCCATGCCCGTATAGATGTCATGGATGAAGCGCAGATCCGCGCGCACGAAGCCGCTCTCGCCCGCCGCCCCGACCGGCGGGCAGGACGACGTGGCGAGCGCGTGGCGCCGCACGATCTTCTCGAACAGCGTCCGGGGCCGGCCGTCGTCGGGCAGCGCCACGGGCCGGGCCCCGGCGAGCTCTGCCCGCCCGTAGGCGAGGAGCCCGCCGGCGCGCAGGATGGCGGCGGCGAGGGGGTCGCGATCGGCGACGAGCTCGTCCACCGTCACCGCCTCGCCGGCCTGGACACGGGCGACGAGGCCCAGGTCCGTCGCGGTGAACAGCCCGAGATTGTCGGCGTTCTGGCGGTAGATGCGCTCGAAGCTCTCGGCGATCACGAGGCGGATGCCGGCGAGCCGCTCGGCGAGCGGCGCGTGCTCGCGCGACGAGCCCTTGCCGTAGCGCCCTCCCCCCACCAGCACCGAGAACCTGCCGGCGGCGAGCGCGCCGGGACCGATCGGCGTCTCGTCCCCGGCCCGGAAGCCGATATGGGCGTGGTGGCTGAGCGTCGCATCGAAATGGACCAGGGACGGCACCGGCGTGATCTCGTCGGTCGAGATCTCGGCGCGCAGGCGATGGCCGTCGGCGAGGTCCAGGTCCTCGCCGACGAGCTGGCGGCGGACGAGGTCCGGATCCGCCGCCAGGATCAGCACGCGCCCGGGCAGCGCGAGGGTGGCCGGCCCGCTCACTGCGAGATCTTCTCGAGTTCGAGCCCGGTGGTACGCGGCCCCATCAGGCCGATCGTCAGCATCACCACGCTCATGGCGCCGGCGATGAACACGAACACGCCGGTGACGCCGAAATGCTCCAGCATGAAGGCGATCAGGAAGGCGTTCAGAATCGCCGAGAACCGGCTCCAGGAATACACGAAGCCGACCGCCCGAGTGCGGATCCCGGTTGGAAACAGCTCCTGCTGGTAGGTGTGGTAGCTGAACGAGATGATGTTGCCGGCGAGCGTCAGCATCACGCCGAGCGTCACGATCGCGACGGCGCTCGACGCCTGGCTGAACAGCAGGCCGCAGACGATGTTGACGCCGGCCATCGCCACGATGACGTGCTTGCGCTCGAACCGGTCGGCGATGAGGAGGCCGATGAGCGGGCCGACGGGGGCGGCGAGGGCGATCAGCGTAGTGTAGCCGAGGCTCGTCGTGACCGTGATGCCCTGCTTGATAAGGAGCGTCGGCACCCAGTTGGCGAAGCCGTAATAGCCGATCGTCTGGAAGACGTTGAACAGGATCATCATCACGGCGCGACGGCCGTAGGGAGCGGCCCACATCTCGGAGAAGCGCGTGTGGTGCACCACCGTCTCGGCGGGGCCGGGCGGCGGCAGCGGGCGGCCGAAGTCGCGCGCGACGGCGCGTTCGAGGTCGCTCATCACCCGGTCGGCCTCGTCGAGCCGGCCCTTCATGGCGAGCCAGCGCGGGCTCTCGGGCAGCTCGCGGCGGATCCACCAGACGAAGACCGCGCCGACGCAGCCGATCAGCACCACCCAGCGCCAGCCGTCGAGGCCGAGGGGCGCGTGCGGCACCAGCAGGTAGGCGAGGTAGGCGACGATCGGCACCGCCGAGAAGCCGAAGGCCTGGCACAGCGCGTTGGCGCGCCCGCGCAGGTGCTTGGGCACCAGTTCCGACACGTAGGTGCCGATGGTGACGATCTCGACCCCGATGCCGAGCCCGGCGATGAAGCGCCAGAGATTGACCCCGAAGGCGGTGTCCTGGAACGCCATCACGCCGTTGGCGGCGCAGTACCACAGGAGCGACCAGGTGAAGATCGCGCGCCGCCCGAAGCGGTCCGACAGGAAGCCGCACGCGATGGTGCCGAGGAAGAGGCCCGAGAACAGCGCGGCGACGAAGCTCGCCACGCCGGTGGTGCCGAACAAACCGTGGGTCGTCGGCGTCAGGATGCCGGACTTGACCAGCCCCGGCGCGACGACGCCGGTGAACAGGAGATCGTAGAGCTCGAAGAAGAAGCCGAGGCCGAGCAGCATCACCAGCCGCCAGACGGTGCGGGTGGCGGGCAGCCGGTCGAGCCGGGCCGAGATCGTCCCGGCGCCCGCGACGACGGGGGCCTCGGCGGCCGCGACGGGCACGGCCTGCGCGACGGTGAAGGTCATGGTTGTCCTCCTGGCGGTTTCCTCGGGGGACCCCGCCGGCGTCTGGCGCGCCGTTGCGGGGAGAAGCGTGTCGGATCAGGCGGCGCCCGCGAGGACGCCCCCGGCTGCGAGATCCGCGATCTCGTCATCCGTCAGGCCGGCCTCGCGCAGGACCTCGCGCCCGTGCTCGCCGACCCGGGGCGGCTGGCGGCGCAAGGCCGGCCGGCTGCCGCCGAGCGAGACCGGCAGGGCCGGCAGCCCGGCGCGCGCGGCATGGGGCTCGCGCGCGCCCTCGGCCCCCGTGAGATCGACGGCCAGGAGCCCGCCCGAGGCGAGGAGGTGGGGATCGGAGAAGAGGTCGCTGGGCTTAGCGATCGGCGCGAAGGGCACGCCGAGGGCTTCGAGCCGGGCCATCAGCTCGGCCTTCGGAAGGGCGGCGAAGACCTGGGCCACCCGCGGCAGGATGCGCGGGCGCGCCTCGGCGAGCTGGCTCATCGTGGCGAGGCCGGAATCGTCGCGCAGGTCGGCGAGGCCGAAGGCGTCGCAGAACGCCCGCCACTGCCCCTCGCCGACGACGCCGACGAAGACCTGCTCGCCCGGCTCGGCGGCGGAAAAGACGTCGTAGACCGGCCAGGGCTTGCGCATCGCCGGGTCGCCGAAGGGCTCCGGATCCTCGCCCTCGATCGCCGCCCGTGCCATGTGCTGGGCCATCAAGACCATGTTGGTCTCGAACAGGCCGGACTGGACGAGGCCGCCGCGGCCCGTCGCCTCGCGCTCGCGCAGGGCCGCCAGGATCGCGAGGGCGCCGAACATGCCCCCCATGATGTCGTTGACCGAGGAGCCGGCCCGCAGCGGGCGGCCCGGCGGGCCGGTCATGTAGGCCAGCCCCCCCATCATCTGCACCACCTCGTCGAGAGCGGTGCGGTGCTCGTAGGGGCCGGGCAGGAAGCCCTTGCACGAGCAGTAGACGAGGCGCGGGTTGAGGGCGGACAGAGCGGCGTAGCCGAAGCCGAGCGCGTCCATGGCGCCGGGCCGGAAGTTCTCCAGCACCACGTCGGCCCCGGCGGCGAGCCGGCGCGCGGCGGCCGCGCCTTCCGGCCGCTTGAGGTTGAGGCAGACCGAGCGCTTGTTGCGGTTGAAGGTCGGGAAGAAGCCCAGCGCCGCCCCGGTGAGCCGGCGGGTGTTGTCGCCCCGCGGCCCCGGCTCGACCTTGATCACGTCGGCGCCGAGATCGGCCAGGATCATCCCGCAGCTCGGCCCCATCACCATGTGGCTGAACTCGATGACCCGGAGGCCGGCGAGCGGGCCGTGCACGGGGAGGACCGGAGGCTTCGCCCCGGCGGGGACGACCCGGGTTGCGGCGGGACGGTAGGTCGGCGGCAGGCCCGCCGCCGCGACCCGGCCCTGCAGCGGCTCGCCGGGCAGGCCTTGCGCCAAGGCCTCGCGGGCGGCGACGAGGCGGGGCAGGTCAATGCCGGTGTGCACGCCCTCGGATTCGAGCAGGTGGACGAGGTCTTCCGTCGCGACGTTGCCGACCGAGCCCGGCGCGAAGGGGCAGCCGCCGAGACCGGCGAGCGCGCCGTCGAAGCCGCGCACCCCCTCCTCCAGCCCGGCCATCGCGTTGGCGAGCGCCGTGCCCAGCGTGTCGTGCAGGTGGAGGTTGCCGAGGCGGGCCGCGCCGATCTCGGCCCGCACCGCCCGCACCAGGCGGCGGACGTGCGAGGGGGTGGCGTAGCCCAGCGTATCGGCGAGCGCCACGACGTCGGCACCGGCTTCGGCGAGGGCGCGGGCGAGGTCGACCACGTCGCGCTCCGGCACGAGGCCCTGCAGCGAGCACCCGAAGGCGGTCGCGATGCCGGCCTCGATGACCGGCCGGTTTTCCCCGAGGCCGCGGGCCCAGTCCACCACGCGGCGGACCTCCGCGACCTGCTCGTCCCGGGTGCGCCGGACATTGGCGCGGCTATGCGCCTCGCTCGCCGAGACCGGGACGATGATCGCCTGCGCGCCCGCCGCCGCCGCGTCCTTCGCGCCGCGCAGGTTGGGGGCGAGGGCGATCGCGCGAAAGCCCGGATGGCGGGCCCGCACCGCCCGCGTGACCGCGGCGGCATCCGCCATCTGCGGCATCGCCGCGGGCGGCACGAAGCTCGCGACCTCCATCTCGGCGAGGCCGGCCTCGGCCATCGCGGCGATCCAGGCGAGCTTCCGGGCGGTCGGCATCACCGCCCTGGCGTTCTGCAAGCCGTCGCGCGGGCCGACCTCGCGGATCACCACGCCGGGCGCAGCCGGGATCTCGGCCATGGCGCTTTCTCCCTGCTCTCCCGCGCGTCCCGGCGCGGTTCATGTTCGGACTGTTGCCGGAGAGTGCGCCGCAGGCGCAGGGCCGGGAAGCGCTGATTGGCGGAGGGAGCGTTCGCGTACGGCGAACACTGGCGGCTCAGGCGGCCCCGTCTTCGCTCTCGATGAGAACGCCGAGCAGGCGCCGGGCGGCCGCCGGCAGTTCCGGCCCCGGGCGGCTGACGAGGCGGATGGTGCGCCGCGCCCAGGGCTCGTCGAGGGGGATGCCGAACAGCCCGAGATGGTCGCCATAGACCCGCATCACCCCGTCCGGCATCACCGTGATGCCGTGGCCGGCCGCCACCAGGCGCACCGCGGCGTCCGGGCTCGCGGTGGTGAAGCGGTAGCGCAGGGCCCGGCCCAGGCGCTCGGCCGCCTCGTCGAGGAGCGCCGCGAGCGCGCCGCCGGCGATGAGGCCGATCAGCGGCTCCTCGATCAGGGCCGCGAAGGGCATGCGCGCGGGCAGCCGGTCGCGCCAGGCCGCCGGGGCCACGGCGAGCAGGCGGTCCTCGCGCCAGGGCCGCACCTCGACCTCCGGCGGCACGACCTTGCCGGTGGTGATGAAGCCGAGATCCGCCCGCCCCTCGCCGACGTCGCGCAGGGCCGCGGCGCTCGTGACCTCGGCGAGCTCGACCGCGATGCCCGGGAAGCGCCCGCGGAACGCCGCCAGCCGCTCGGGCAGCGGGTGGCCGACGATGACCGAGGCGGTGGCGCCGAGCCGCACCCTGCCGGTCTCGCCCGCCGCCATCGCCCGCAGGTCGTCGCCGAGCCGCTGCTCCATGGCGAGAAGCGCCCGGGCATGGGCCGCCAGCACCTCGCCCGCCGCCGTCGGCCGCACGCCGCGGGCCGAGCGCGCCAGGAGCTGCACGCCGTGCCCGGCCTCGAGGTCCTGGATCCGCCGCGCCGCCGCCGAGACCGCGATGCCGCAGCGCGCGGCCGCGCCGGTCAGGCTGCCGAGATCGAGGGCGGCCAGGAAGATGCGCAGCGTCGTCCAGTCCGGGGCCATGATCGGTCGCTGTCCGTCCCCGACGGTCTTATCCCAGGCTGCCGGCCGAGGCGATGCCGGTGGGACGGACCCCGGTAACCGGGACCGGGGCGCGACATCGTGAGACCTTCGCTCCCCGGCATCATGCCGGCCGGCCCGCGCTCGTGTACCGTCGTCCCCGGCCAGCCGAAGCCGCCCCAGACGACGCCGATATGGAGACGCCGATGACGCCGACCGCGATTCCCGCCTACCGCCTGCCCGCGAGCAACCGCCGGATCCTCCTGGCGCGCCGCCCGGCCGGCATCCCGCAACCGGAGGATTTCGCGATCGACGAAGAGGCCGTCCCCGAGCCGGGGCCCGGCACGGTGCTGGTGCGCAACATCTACCTGTCGGTCGATCCGGCCCAGCGCGGCTGGGCGAGCGCCGAGGCGAACTACGCCCAGCCGGTGCCGCTCGGGGGGCCGATGCGGGCGCTCGCGGTCGGCCGCGTCCTGCGCTCGCGGGCCGAGGGCGTGCAGGAGGGCGAGTTCGTCTACGGCTGGTTCGGCTGGCAGGACTACGCCGTGGTCGAGCCCAAGGCCATCGTCCATCGGGCGACCGAGCCCGTGCCGCTCTCCGCCCATGCGGGGCTCCTCGGCATCAACGGCCTGACCGCCTACATCGCGCTGACCGCGCTCGGGCGGCCGGTCGCGGGCGACAGCGTGCTGGTCTCGACCGCGGGCGGCGCGGTCGGTGCCCTCGTCGGCCAGATCGCCCGCAACCTCGGCGCCCGGCCGCTCGGGCTCACGGGCGACGACGCCAAGGTCGACCTCTGCCGGTCGCGCTACGGCTACGCGGAGGCCTGGAACTACAGGACGACCGACTGGGACGCCCGCGTCGCCGAGACGGCGCCGGACGGGGTCAACGTCTATTTCGACAATGTCGGCGGCGCCATCCTCGACACGGCGCTCCGCCGCATGGCGGCGGCCGGCCGCGTGGTCCAGTGCGGCACGGCCTCGATCGCGAGCTGGAACCCGCTCCCGTCCGGCCCGCGCAACGAGCGCGAGATCCTGACCCGGCGCCTGGTCTGGAGCGGCTTCGTGGTCTTCGACCACGTCCCCCGTTTCGCCGAGGCGCGCCAGACCCTCGCCGGATGGTATGAAGAGGGCCGCCTGACCTACGACGAGGACATCGCCGAGGGCATCGCGCAGGCGCCGGGCGCCATCAAGGCGCTCTATGCCGGCGAGAACCGCGGCAAGAAGCTGATCTATGTCGGCTGACGCCGCTTCCGCCTGATCCGCTCCGATCGGACGAACGGAGTCTCGCCTTCCCCGCCGGCGGCAGGGCTGTCCAACGAGAAGAAGAGGCACGTCTCCCCTCGCCTTCACGGGCTACGGCCGACACGGAAGAGGAGAGATGGGCCTGATCGTCACAAGCGTCTTCCCCGGACACCCCTGCGCACTCGGGAGACCGCTATTCTGCGCCCGTCCGATCTCACTCGATCGCGTGGGAACCGCTCGACGCGCAGGCGCTGCGGCGTCGTCCGGAGGATGGCCGCGCGGTCCCCGGCCTCGCGCGTAAGGGACTTCCTGTCCGGCGCGCCGGTGAGCAGCGACGCGGGCGAACCGCTCAGATTTAAAGTCGCTCAGCTTGATCAAGCACGGCGTCTGCTTTGGACCTTGACCGGTCCACCGCTCGGTAAAGCTGATTGGATTTTGACCCAGGGCGATGTCATGTGATCAAGGGCGAGGAGCACCGAACTCCGCCGCGTGAGGCTGTGACAGAGAGGCTGCGCCGTGGCACTGGCGTGTAACCGGCGTGGCTGTGGAGCCGTCGCAAGCTCTGCCGAGGGACAGGATTCCAAGTCCGGCAATCGCGGCTGGTGTCCAGTCATGTACGGCGACACACAATCGAGGCCTCTGCCCTCTGCGGGCCGAGTTGAACACCCGCTCCATCCGAGACATAGCAATCCTGCCTTGTTCATCTCCTGACAGATAGGAGAGACTGCGCGATGCATCGATCGACAATCGCATTCACCGCATTACTGATATTGTGTGCGAGCATCGGAATTGTTCATGCAGAAGAAAGACGAACTGCGCTCGTCATCGGTGTAAGTTCATACGACTATGCTCCGCGTCTGTCGAACACACTCAACGATGCCAAGTCTGTAAGCCAGGCTTTGCAGCGCCTGGGATTTTCGGTTCAAACCGTATTAGATCCAAATAAGCTGGCCATGGAGGTTTCAGTTCGGCAGTTTGGAGAAGATGCGCGCAAATCGGATGTAGCAGTATTCTTCTATGCAGGACACGCTTTGGAGGTGGCCGGCCGGAGTTGGCTTTTACCCGTGACAACCAGGATAGAAAATCCACGCGATCTTCGTTTCGAGGCTCTTGATCTTGAAGCGATCATGGAACAAACGGAGAGCGGCGCAAAAATAAATCTCATATTCCTCGATGCCTGCCGAGACAACCCGCTGCAGCGGCGCTTAAGCACGGGTGGACGGGACCTGCCCCGGGCTGGTTTAGGGCAAGTCTCTGCTGGAGTTGGCACCTTGATCGCCTTTGCCACCGCGCCGGGTATGATCGCGTCGGATGGAAAAGGTCCGAACAGTCCATTCACAACGGCATTGCTTAAATATATCGAACAGCCGGGACTCGAGATTCGCCAGATGCTATCCGCGGTCAGGCGAGATGTTCGCGAGATGACTGCAGGAAAACAAATTCCTTGGGAGAACTCAGCTTTGGAGGGCGAATTTTTCTTTCAGCCCAAAGATAAATTATCGATCAAGAGCCAACGATCGTCAGATCAAGAACTATCTAAGAACGATAAAACAAACACCCAAGACAACATTATCACTAAATTGCATTCGCTGATACCAGGAAGATCTCTCGACGCACTGAATACAAGCGTGAGAGAATACATCGACGCGAAACCCAATAAAGCAATCGCAATATCCTACGGGCGCAATGGAACCTGGAAGGCCACGAGACGAAACAGTCAGACATCAGCAATCGAAGGCGCGCTTGAAGGCTGTCAAGTATTTTTTAATGATGCTTGCGCGCTTGTCATGATCAACGACAAGTACGTGTCTGCAATCGAAAATTCAGATCGACCTCCAGTGCAGTACATGAGTCGACCGAATTATGACGGAATTTTTAAGGTCGAAAGGATTCCAAATCTTACCATGACCGCCAGCGAAATTACCGGGCTCACATCATATATGAGTGCTCCTGCGCACAAAGCTGCTGCCTTTCATCCTTGGGGTCGCGTTTTCTTGTCAACCGGCAAACCGACTTTGCGAGAAGCGGAAGACGAGGCGCTACGTCTCTGCAATTCAGATCCGGATCGCAATGGACGTGACGGCAAATGCTATTTGTACGCGGCAGAAGACATGGTTGTGCTGAAAGATCGTATACGTGCGGCTCGGCAGTAGCCATTCATACGGACGTACCCGGCCTGGATGGCGGCAGGGCAGACCCGCAGATCCTTCATCGTGGCGTGCAAGGCAGGGTGAGCCGGCGGCAGGGCTCGACCAGCTTGACCGTGCGAGGGATCTGCTGACGGGTCGTTCGACCCCGATGACCGCTCACCGCGCTTCTCGGACCTCAGGCTCGCTGTGCGGACGGTCATATCGTGGTACACCTCCCCAGCATTGGACGAGGACGATCCGAGAGATGGCTCATGATCAGGAGAGATCGCCCCGACGGTGAGCCCGGATCGTTGCACTGAGCCAACCACCTCTCTGAGATCGGCTTCCATGACCACGCCCACTGAGCCGAGCAAGAAAGCACGTTTCGGCATCGCCGGCCTCGACAGCATCCTGGGCGGCGGCCTTACCCGTGACCGCCTCTACCTGCTGGAGGGCGAGCCCGGCACGGGCAAGACCACGATCGCGCTGCAGTTCCTGCTCGAAGGGGCCAAAGCCGGCGAGGTGGGCCTCTACATCACCCTCTCGGAAACCAAGCAGGAGCTGTCCGACAACGCCGCCTCCCACGGCTGGAGCCTGGACGAGCATATCTCGGTGTTCGAACTGGTTCCGCCCGAGAGCCTGTTCGAGGAGAGCCAGCAGCAGAGCCTGCTCTACTCCTCCGACCTCGAACTCGGGGAGAGCACACGCGCCATCCTTCAGGCGGTCGAGGCGCGCAAGCCGTCTCGCATCGTGCTCGACAGCCTGTCGGAGATCCGCCTCCTCGCCGGCGGCTCCCTGCGCTACCGCCGGCAGATCCTGGCGCTCAAGCACTACTTCGCCGGCCAGGGGGCCACCGTGCTGATGCTCGACGACCTCACCGCCGACATCATGGACAAGACCGTCCACAGCGTCGCTCAAGGGGTCGTTCGCCTGGACGAGATGGCACCCGAGTACGGAGCCGAGCGGCGGCGCCTGCGCGTCGCCAAGTACCGCGGCCAGCGGTTTCGTGGCGGCTATCACGACTTCACCATCGCCACCGGCGGCGTGGAGGTCTTCCCCCGCCTGGTCGCGCTGGAGGGCAAGACCGCCTTCGCGCGCACCAGGCTGGCAAGCGGCATCAGCGAACTCGACGCGCTCCTGGGTGGGGGCATCGAGCAAGGGTCGAGCACGCTGATCCTGGGACCGGCTGGCACCGGCAAGTCGCTGCTGACGGTCCAGTACGTGCGCGCGGCGATCGCCCGCGGCGAGAAGGCCGCGATGTTCGTGTTCGACGAGGAACTGGGCATCCTGTTCGATCGGACCCGGCAGATGGGCATCGATCTCGAGGCATCGTGTGACCAGGGGCTGCTCTTCATCGAGCAGGTCGACGCCGCCGAGCTGTCGCCTGGCGAGTTCGCGCATCGGGTGCGTACCTGCGTCGACAGCCACGGCGTGAAACTTGTGGTGATCGACAGTCTCAACGGCTATCAGACCGCGATGCCGCAGGAGAACGCGCTGATCCTGCACATTCATGAGCTGCTGCAGTACCTCACCCGGCAAGGAGCGGCGACCTTCATGACGGTCGCCCAGCACGGATTGGTGGGCGACATGGCGACACCGGTCGATCTCACCTACTTGGCCGATACGGTCGTGCTGCTGCGCTACTTCGAGGCGCTCGGGCGGGTCCGGCGGGCGATCTCGGTGGTGAAGAAGCGGACCGGCACGCACGAGGACACGATCCGCGAGTACGGCATCGGCTCGTCCGGTCTGACGATCGGCGCGCCGCTGGTCGCTTTCCAGGGCGTGCTGCGTGGTGTGCCGGACTATGTCGGCCAGGAGGAGGACCTCGGCCTGCTGCCGAGCGGTGGCGCGCTTTGATCCCGCCGCGCCTTCGAACGGACTCGTTCGCAGGCGCTGGCTCAGCCCGAACGGATTCGGGCCGCCAGGCGCCAGTCGCTGATGCGCCGAACGCCTTCGCATCGCTATGTCGATGCGAAGTCGCCGCGGTATGAGAGCCTGTTTGACGTGTCCTGCAACATTATCCCATCCTCGACCTCATCCTGAGATGTCAGCCGATCTTCGATCGATCGACATCTCAGGATGAGGTCGGGGATCGAATGGATGGGATTCGCGTGATGCCGTTCTCGGCAATCAAGCGGGCCCCGGCAATCGCTCCGGCCCTCCGAGCCGATCACGAAGAGCACCGCACGACGGGCCGCTGCCCAGCCCTCAGCGTCTCCTCGCATGGTCAAGCGGCTTGAGGTTGACCCTCACCGGTGCTCGGGGCGTAGCCGGACCCGCCACGGTGGCGCCCTCGCCGTGGGCGCGCAGGGCGGCGGCCACGAAGCCTTCGGCCTTCACCGCCTCGAAAGGCGCGGCAAGGTCTGCAGGCCGGCCGCCCGGGCTCGGTGCGCATCGCCTGCTCGATCGCCCTGAAGCGCCCCGGGATCACGCGAAAGCCCGGAAGGGCGGCGGCCTAGGCCCGCAGCGCTTGGGCGCGGGCCGGGCCGGCGAGCGCGGGCGGCAGGCCCGTCAGCGTCGCGCGCCGCCGCATCCGCTCCCGCTCAGGTCAGCCGGAACCGCAGCTCGCCCAGGCCCTCGAGGCTGCAAGCGACCTCGTCCCCGGGCTTCAGCCATTCCCGCTCCGCCCGCGGCTTCTTCTCGCCGAAGATCACCCCGTGCGGCGTGCCGGTGTAGAAGACGTCGCCCGGCTTGATCGTCATCATCTTCGAGGCGAAGCTGATCAGCTGTCGGCAGTTGAAGATCATGTCGTTGGTGTTCCAGTCCTGGCGCTGGACGCCGTTGACCCGCGTCTCCAGCCGCAGGTTGTTCGGGTCCTTCACGAGGTCGCTCGTGACGAGGTAGGGGCCGAGGGGCGCGAAGCCGTCGGCGGTCTTGCCGATCATGAACTGCGAGGTCAGGGTCTGGAGGTCGCGGGCGCTGAAGTCGTTGCCGGTGGCGTAGCCGGCGACGTAGTCGAGCGCCTGCGCCTCCGACACGTTGGAGCATTCGCGCCCGAACACGATCACCAGCTCGACCTCGTAGTCGAACTCGCGGGCGACGGCCGTCGGCAGCTTGATGGTGCCGCCGTGGTGGTTGAGGGTGTTGTTGTACTTGTTGAACAGCGGCGGGTCCTTGGGGATCGGGGTGCCGGTCTCGGCCGCGTGATGGCGATAGTTGAACCCCATCATGATGATCTTCTCGGGCCGTGTGACGAGGGGGGCGTAGCGGACCGCCTCCTCGCGCAGGTAGGCGGTCTTGGAATCGCGGCCCGCCGCGTCCACCACTGCCTTGAGCAGGCCGCCCTTCCCGTTCTGCAGGAGGTCGTCCATGTCGGCCGGTGCCGGCAGGTTGAGGGCGGCGGCGGCCTGCGTCACGTCGAGGATGCCGCGGTCGGTCTTGACGCCGAGGCCGTAGCCGCCCTCGCGCCGCATGTTGAGCAGCGTCATGCCGCGCGGCATCTCGAAGGCGGCGGGCGTGGCGGCGGCCGCCGCCCCCGCACCGATCCCCGCCGTCGCCGCCAGCCCGGCCGCACCCATCAGGAAGTCGCGACGATCCGTCTGCATGGTGTCTCCTCCGTCATCGGTCGTGGGGCGCCGGGGCTTGTGCCGCCCCGGTCACCTTCCGCTTCCACAACTCCCAGGCCCTGAGATGGATCTGATCCAGGGCGCGGCCGGCCTTCTCGCCCTCCTCGGCGTCGAGGAAGGTCAGCGGGCCGCCGAGCGCCATCGCCTGGCTCTGGATCCGGGCATTCACCTCCGTGTAGACGGCGCGAAACACCGCCATCGGGAGGGTCGGGCCGACCACCACGTCGCCGTGCCCGCGCATCAGCGCGACGGCCTTGTCGCCGAGCGTCGCCGCCAGGGCGCGCCCGAGGACGGCGTCGCGCACCAGCATGTCGGTCGCGCCGGCCGCCGCCCGGATGTCGAAGACCGGCACGCCGGCCGCCAGGAAGGCCGCGACGTGGTAGGTCGCCCGCAGCGGCACCTGCGGGGCGATGCCGAACGGGATCACGGAGGGCGAGTGGCTGTGGACCACCGCCTTCACGTCCGCCCGGGCCCGGTAGATCTCCGCGTGGATGAAGCGCTCGAGGAAGACGGCCCGGCCCCGCGGGTCGACGGGGACGCCGTCGAGGTCGAACGCCATGATGTCGTCGGCGGTCACGAGGGCCGGGGCCACCGAGCGCGACATCAGGAACCGGTTCGGGTTGCCCGGGTCGCGCGCGCTGACATGCCCGAAGCCGTCGACGACGCCCTGATCGGCCAGGATGCGGCTCGCCGCCACGAGGTCGGCGACGATCGGGGCGTCGGCCGGGCCGGCGCCTTGCGCGCGGGCGCTCCCGTCGCCGATCCGCGCGCCCCAGAGGACACACCCGCCCAGGAGGAGACATGCGGCGAGCGCCGCCTCGACCACCCTCATCGGGTCCCCCTCCCCTGCGCGCGACCGGTGCGGACCCTGCGGCCCGCCCGGACGGCTTATCGCGTGTCAGGCGAGGATCACGGAGTTTTCGGTCGAGTCAACCCGACCGGCCCGGAGCGGTCAGGCCTTGTCGGCGGGCCGGACCTCGGTGCCGTTCGGGCATGGCAGCGCGGTGCCGGTCAGCCATGGGCCGAGGCGTAGTCGACCGGGGTGGCGTGCCAGCCGGCCGCGCGCTTCTCCCAGAAGGCGTCGTGCAGGCGCCGGAAGACCGGACCGGGCCGGTCGTTGCCCATGATCCGCCCGTCGATGCGCGAGGCCGGCATGATCCCGCCGGCGGTCGTCACCAGCAGGATCTCGTCGGCATCGCGCAGTTCCGCCACGCTCACGGGCCGGACCGCGACGGGCAGGTCCATCTCGCGGGCGAGGTCGATGACCGACTGGCGCGTCAGCCCCTCGAGCACGCCGGCATCGGGGGTCGCGAGGCAGCCCTCCGTGACCGTGAACAGGTTGAAGCCCGGCCCCTCCGTGACGTTGCCGTCCTCGTCGAGGAGGATGCAGAAATCGGCGCCGCGGTCGTGGGCCTCGAACTGGCCTCTCGTCAGGTCGGCCCAGTGGAAGTTCTTCGCCCGCGGATCGACCGAGCGGGCCGGGATGCGCAGGGTCTCGGCGACGACGAGGTGGGCGCCGCGCTCCATCACCTCCGGCCGCACCAGGGAGATCCACGGCAGGGCGAAGGCCGCGAGGTAGTTGCGGGCATAGGCCGGGTGATAGGGCTGGCCCGCGGGCGGGCGCCCGCGCAGGCAGTCCATCGCCACGTAGGCGTCGCGAAGCCCGGCCAGCGCGACGCAGCGGTGCAGCACCCGCTTGATCGCCGCGTCGTCCTCCGGCGGCTTGAGCCGGAAGGTCTCCATCGAGGCGCGGAAGCGCCGGACGTGCTCGTCGAGGCGGAAGAAGGCGCCGTCGCGCACGCCGACGACGTCGTAGGTCACGTCGGAGCGGCGGTAGCCCCAGTCGGTGATCGGGATCGCCGCCTCGCCGATCGGCATGAAGCGGCCGTCGATGTAGGCGGCGCCGGCCGACCAGGGTGTGGGGGTCTCGCTCACGGGCGTCCTCCGGGGTGTCACGCCGCCGCCGTGGGGCGGGCGGCCCGGTCGACCGTGACGGCAGGCGTCGGCCTGCGCAAGGGCAGGACGTGTCCGCGTCTGCGGCCGAGGCGGGCTGGCGGGAGATCGCGAACACGAAAGGCGCGCCTCACCCCGCAGGCGCGACGAGCGGGACCACCGCGGCGCTCGGGGCCACCCATCCGAAGATGCCGCCCTGGGCGACGATCATCGCGAGGCCGGCCTCGTGGAAGGCCGGGATGTAGGAGCCGCAGGCATCCGATACGACGAGGCAGCGATAGCCGCGGTCGTTGGCCTCGCGCACGGTGGTATGGACGCAGACCTCGGTGGTGACGCCGCAGACGATCAGGCTGGCGATGCCGCGGCCGGCGAGCACCGCCCCGAGGTCGGTGGCGTAGAACGCGCCCTTGCCGGGCTTGTCGATCACGATCTCGCCGGGGGCGGGGGCGAGGTCGGGGACGATGTCGTGCCCGGCCTCGCCTCGGATCAGGATGCGGCCCATCGGGCCGGGCTCGCCGATCCGGGCGCTCGGCGCGCCGCGCGCCACCTTCGCGGGCGGCGCGTCGGAGAGGTCCGGGGCGTGGCCCTCCCGGGTGTGCACGACGAGGAGGCCCGCGGCCCGCGCCGCCGCGAGCAGCGCCCGGCAGGGCGGCACGGCGGCGGCGAGCCGCGACACGTCGTTGCCCAGGCTCTCGCCGAAGCCGCCCGGCTCGAGGAAGTCGCGCTGCATGTCGATGATCACGAGGGCCGTCGCGTCGAGGTCGATCGTCAGCGGGCCGGGCTTGGCGGGAATGGTCAGGTTGCGCGGCATGGGTTTCCCTCGGGCGTCGCGCTTCCATCATGTATGCACGCAGGCCAAAGCGCCTGCCCGTTCTGCGCGCGTCCTTGCGCGAGATTTCGGCAGGGCGCGCAGCGGACGGGCGCTCGCCTCAGCGGGGGCGCCCGAGGGGCGGCGGGTCGGCCGGTTCGCGCAGGAGCGGGGCCTCGCGCGGGGCGGCGCCGGCGAGGTCGACGAACACGTCCTCGACCACGCTCATGTGGACGAGCATCGCCGCGTTGGCGCCGGCAGCGTCCCGGGCGAGCACCGCCCGGACCACGAGGTCGTGCTCGGCGTGGGAGCGGGCGAGCCGCCCCGGCGCCTGGAACTGCGCCCGCCGGTACGGCATCAGCCGGCGCCTGAGCGCCCGGGCGATGTCCTCGATCGCCCGGTTGTGCGCGCCGGCATAGAGCAGGCCGTGGAACTCCACGTTCGCCTCGACATAGGCCTCGCGATCGTCGCCGGCGGCGAGCTGCGCCATCGCCTCGTGATGCGCCCGCAAGGCCGCCCGCTCGGCCCGGGTCATGCTCAGGGTGGCGAGGCGCGCGCAGCTCGCCTCGATCTCCCCCATGGCGACGAACAGGGTGTCGAGCTCCTCCGTCGTCACCGTCCGGACGGTGGCCCCGAGCCGCGGGCGGATGTCGATCAGCCCGGTCCCGCTGAGCAGGCGCAGGGCGTCGCGCACCGGCGTGCGCGACACCCCGAAGCGCCGGGCGAGAACCTGCTCGTCGAGATGCAGCCCCGGCGGCAGGGTGCCGGCCAGGATCTCGTCGGCGATCCGCTCGGAGAGGAATTCGGCGCGGGTCTTCGAGACGGCCACGGAAGCGGGCGTTCTCCTTGAGAGGGGAAGCCCGCGGAGACCGGATCCGTCGGGCGGGAGGGCGTGTCGCGGCGGCCGGGCTCGATGTCCCCCAGGGGCTCCCAGGATGGTGTGTCGACCGCCGCCCGTCGAGGACAGGGGCAGGGCCGAGGGCGAGCGTGAACAGGATTGTGGCGCCGCGGGATCCCGGGCGGGCCGCGACGCTGCGTCCGCCTTCGTGCATACATGCAGGCGACCGAGAAGGCCACGGCCTCCGCCGCCCCGAATCTCCACGCCTCGCGGAGGTTCGATCTCGGTGCACCCGCGGGTGGCGCGCGAATGTGCATACACGGGCGCGAGTTTGGGCGACAGCACCCGGAATGCCCGCCCTCCCGAGCGCGACTGCCGTGATGCGATGCCGAAATTCGATGCTTCGCGGTGCCGAAACCCCGCCCTATTCTTCGCGGAGCACGGATTTCTCTCCGGCGGAGCACGAAGCTGTGACGAAGACTGACCTCACGCGACGGCACCTTCTCGGCGGCGCGGCCGCCCTCGGCCTCGCCGGCCTGCCGGGACGGGCGCGGGCCGCCGGCGCCCTGACGGTCGGGTTCATCTATGTCGGGCCGAAGGACGATTACGGCTACAACCAGGCCCACGCCGTCGCCGCCAAGGCGCTCAAGGCCATGCCCGGCCTCGAGGTGATCGAGGAGGAGCGGGTCCCTGAGACCAACGCCGTCGAGAAGACCATGGAGAGCATGATCAACCTCGACGGGGCGGGCCTGCTCTTCCCGACCTCCTTCGGCTACTTCAATCCCTTCGTGGTCGCCGAAGCGAAGAAGTACCCGAAGGTGCAGTTCCGGCATTGCGGCGGGCTGTGGACCGACAAGGACCCGAAGAATGCCGGCTCGTATTTCGGCTACATCGCCCAGGGCCAGTACCTGAACGGCATCGTGGCCGGGCACACGACGAGGTCGAAGAAGATCGGCTTCGTGGCGGCCAAGCCCATCCCGCAGGTCCTCAACAACGTCAACGCCTTCCTGCTCGGCGCGCAGAGCGTCGATCCGGCGATCACCTGCCAGGTGATCTTCACCGGCGAGTGGTCGCTCGCCGTCAAGGAGGCCGAGGCCACCAACGCCCTCATCGACGGCGGCGCCGACGTGATCACCTGCCACGTCGACAGCCCGAAGGTGACGGTCGAGACCGCCGCCCGCCGCGGCGCCTTCGTGTGCGGCTACCACGTCGACCAGTCGCCGCTGGCGCCCCAGAAGTACCTCACCGGGGCCGAGTGGGACTGGCTGCCGATCTACAAGGGCTTCGTGGCCGACGTGCAGGCCGGCCGCTCCCCGCCGAACTTCCTGCGCGGCGGCCTTGCCGACGGCTTCGTCAAGATGAGCCCCTACGGCCCGGCGGTGAGCGACGGCGCGCGCCGCAACGCCGACGCCGTGAAGGCCGAGATGCTCAAGGGCGGCTACGAGATCATCAAGGGCCCGCTCAACGACAATACCGGCAAGGAGGTGCTCGCCGCCGGCAAGGGCCTGCCCGAGAAGGCGGTCGAGCTCGAGAGCACGAACTACCTGGTGGCCGGGGTGCGGGGGGCGGTGTGATCCGATATCCGTCAGATCTGTTCGAGTAAATGTAGGGCACTTCTCCCCTCTCCCGTGTGGGAGAGGGGTCGGGGGATCGAAGATCCCGCGTGAGGGTGACACGCTTCAGTGAGAAACGCTGAGCGCAGTGCTGGTAGCGGGACGGTTAGAGCGTGACTCAGAACCGTAGCACCCTCGCGCGATCTTCGATAGCCCCTACCCCTCTCCCACACGGGAGAGGGGATCCCGCGCTTCAATCCTGTTTCGCCGCCGCTCCCCTCTTGCCGGAGGTTTCGCCGTGGTCGCGGATGCCGCCCCATCGGGCGCCCAGTCGGGCATGATGGTCGCCGACAAGCGGACCTCGCCCGTGATCCAGTTCCTGGCCTGGCTCGCCCGGCGCGCCGAGGCCGTGGTGATCCCGCTCGGCGCGGTGCTGGCGGGCCTCGCCCTGTTCAGCCTGTTCCTCGTCGCCCTCGGCAAGTCCCCCGGCACGCTGCTCGACCTCGTCTGGCGCGGCGGCTTCGGCTCGGCCTTCGCCCTGCAGAACAGCCTGCAGCGCGCCGCGCCCCTGCTGTTCGCAGGCCTCTGCGTCGCGCTGCCGGCCCGGCTCGGCCTGGTGGTGATCGGCGGCGAAGGCGCCATCGTGCTCGGCGGCCTCGCGGCGGCGGTGGTCGCGCCGCCGCTATCGGGGTTGCCGGCTCCCCTGGTCGTCGCCGCGATGGCGCTCGCCGCCGCGCTGATGGGTGCGGCCTGGATCGGCGCGGTCGGCGCGCTCAAGGCCTATCGCGGGGTCGACGCGACGATCGCGAGCCTGCTGATGTCCTACATCGCGATCGCCCTCGCCAACCACCTGATCGAGGGGCCGCTGCGCGACCCGACGAGCCTCAACAAGCCCTCGACCCTGCCGGTCGGCGCGGCCAACATGCTGGGACCGATGCCCGGCATCGGCGTGCACTGGGGCCTCGGCGTCGGGGTGCTGGCCTGCCTCGCGGCCTGGCTGCTGATGGAGCGCACGACCCTCGGCTTCTCGGCCCGCATCGCCGGCGGCAACGTGCGGGCGGCGCAGATCCAGGGCCTGCCGGTGCGCCGCCTCGTCGTCGGCTTCACGGCGCTCGGTGGGGCCGCTGCTGCGCTCGCCGGGTTCTTCGAGGTCGCGGCCGTGCAGGGCAACGCCAACGCGACGCTGGCGGCCGGCTACGGCTTCACCGGCATCCTCATCGCGTTCCTGGCCCGCCACAACCCGCTCGCCATCCCGCCCATCGCGCTTGCCCTCGGCGGGCTCGAGGCCTCGAGCGGGCTGATCCAGCGCCGGATGCAGCTGCCCGACGCCACGATCCTGGTGCTCGAGGGCCTCCTGTTCCTCTGCGTCCTCGTCGGCGAGACGGCCTACGGGCGCTTCAAGATCTTCAGCCCGCATCTCTGGGCGTCCAAGAAGGCGGCCACCGCATGAGCCCCATCTCATGAGCCAGGATCTCGGCCTCTGGACGGTGCCGCTCGCGGTGCTCGGCGGCGCCATCCGCGTCTCGACCCCGTTCCTGTTCGTCAGCCTCGGCGAGACCATCACGGAGCGCGCCGGGCGGATCAACCTGGGCCTCGAGGGCACCCTGGTCTTCGGCGCGATGGCGGCCTACGCCACCGCCGTCGTGACCGGCTCGCCCTGGGCCGGCGTCGCGGTGGCGGGCCTCGCCGGCGCGGGCTTCGGCCTCCTGCACGGGGCGATCTGCTCGCTGGCGCGGGTCAACGACGTCGCGGTCGGCATCGCCCTGATGCTGTTCGGCTCCGGCCTCGCATTCTTCCTCGGCAAGCCGTTCATCCAGCCCTCGGCGCCGCCGCTGCCGGCAATCCCGTTCGGATTCTGGTCGGACCTGCCGCAGGTCCAGGCGGCGTTGCGGGTCAACGTGCTCTTCCTCGTCGGCGCCGTGTTGAGCGTCGCGCTGTGGTGGGCATTCCGCAACACCAAGGCGGGCTTGGTGATCCGGGTCGCCGGCGACAGCGCGGAGGCGGCGCGGGCCATGGGCTACGACGTGACCAAGGTGCGGGTGCTGGCCACCATGGCGGGCGGGTTCCTGGCGGGCATCGGCGGCGCCTACCTGTCGCTCTACTATCCGGGCTCGTGGAACGAGGGCATCTCGTCGGGCCAGGGCCTGATGGCGGTGGCGCTGGTGATCTTCGCCCGCTGGAACCCCCTCGCCTGCTTCGGGGCGGCGCTGCTGTTCGGCGGCGCCGGGGCGCTCGGCCCGGCGCTTCAATCGGTCGGCGTCTCCTCGGGCTATTACCTGTTCTACGCCGCCCCCTACGTCCTCACCCTCGCGCTGCTCGTCGCCACCTCCTCGCCCGACCGGGCGCTGGCGGGGGCCCCGGGCGAGCTCGGCCTGTCGCGTTGAGTTTTTGGGGAGTCTCGCATGAACGGCCTTGGCGGATTGAACAAAGCGCCGAACGGCGTCGTCATCGGCCTCGTGCAGCTGCAACTGCCGGTCGTCGCCACCCCGGAGGATCTGGCGGCACAGACCGCCCGCATCGTCGCCATGGTGGGCAAGGCGCGCGCCAACATGGCCGGGATGGACCTCGTGGTCTTCCCCGAATACGCCCTGCACGGCCTCTCGATGGACACCAATCCGGAGATCCTATGCCGCCTCGACGGGCCGGAGGTCGCTGCCTTCAGGCAGGCCTGCCGCGACAACCGGATCTGGGGCTGCTTCTCCATCATGGAGTTCAACCCGAACGGCAACCCTTACAATGTCGGGCTGATCATCGACGACGTGGGCGAGCTGCGGCTCTACTATCGCAAGATGCACCCCTGGGTGCCGGTCGAACCGTGGGAGCCGGGCGACCTCGGCATTCCGGTGATCGACGGGCCGAAGGGGGCCAAGCTCGCTCTCATCATCTGCCACGACGGCATGTTCCCCGAGATGGCGCGGGAATGCGCCTACAAGGGCGCCGAGATCATGCTCCGGACGGCAGGCTACACCGCGCCGATCCGCGAGGCCTGGCGCTTCACCAACCAGTCCAACGCCTTCTGCAACCTGATGGTGACCGCCAACGTCTGCATGAGCGGCTCGGACGGCACCTTCGACTCGATGGGCGAGGGCATGATCGTCAATTTCGACGGCACGATCATCGCCCACGGCACCAGCGGGCGGCCCGACGAGATCATCACCGCCGAGGTGCGGCCCGACCTCGTGCGCGAGGCGCGCCTGCACTGGGGCGTCGAGAACAACATCTACCAGCTCGGCCACCGCGGCTATTCCGCCGTGAAGGGCGGTGCCGGCGATTGCCCCTACACCTACATGCACGACCTCGCCGCCGGCCGCTACCGGCTGCCCTGGGAGGCCGAGGTGCAGGTCACCGACGGCACATCGTGCGGGATCCCGGCCCCGACGCGGATCTACAGCCCGGGGCCGGCACCGGCGGCGCGGGAGGCGGCGGAGTGAGCGCGACCGATCCTTCCGCCCCCGGCACCTTCGTCGCCGCCGAGCCCTATCCCTGGCCCTTCGACGGCAGCCTCTCAGCCCACAACACGGCGCTCGTCATCATCGACATGCAGACCGACTTCTGCGGCAAGGGCGGCTACGTCGATGCCATGGGGTACGACCTGAGCCTGACCCGCGCCCCGATCGGGCCGATCGGCCGGCTGCTGACTGCGGCGCGGGCGAAGGGCTACCACGTCATCCACACGCGGGAGGGCCACCGGCCGGACCTCGCCGACCTGCCGGCGAACAAGCGCTGGCGCTCGCGCCGGATCGGCGCCGGCATCGGCGATCCCGGCCCCTGCGGGCGGGTTCTGGTGCGGGGCGAGCCGGGCTGGGAGATCATCCCGGAACTGGCGCCGCTGCCCGGCGAGCCGGTGATCGACAAGCCCGGCAAGGGCTCGTTCTGCGCCACCGACCTCGAGCTGATCCTCACCCAGCGCGGCATCCGCAACCTGATCCTGACCGGCATCACCACCGATGTCTGCGTGCACACCACGATGCGCGAGGCCAACGACCGCGGCTTCGAATGCGTCATCGTCTCGGACGCCACCGCCGCGACCGACCCCGGCAACCACGCGGCGGCGCTGAAGATGGTGACGATGCAGGGCGGGGTCTTCGGTGCGGTCGCCACCTCGGGGGCGATCCTGGAGGCGATCGGCGCATGAGCACCGCCCGCGAGAGCACCGCCATCGCGGTCGAGACGATCGGCATGACGAAGCGCTTCGGCGCCTTCGCGGCCCTCGACGACGTCTCGATCAAGATCGAGGCCGGCGGCTTCCACGCGCTCCTCGGCGAGAACGGCGCGGGCAAGTCGACCCTGGTCAAGTGCGTGATGGGCTTTTATGCGCCGACGAGCGGCAGCGTGCTGGTCGACGGCCGCGAGGCCGCGATCGCCGGTCCAAAGGCCGCCCAGGCGCAGGGCCTCGGCATGGTCTACCAGCACTTCACCCTGGTGCCCTCGCTGACCGGGGCCGAGAACCTGGTGATCGCCCGGGCCGACGTGCCGCGCGTCATCGACTGGCGGTCTGAGCGCGCGGCGCTCGCCGCCTTCATGGCCGGGATGCCGTTCCGCCTCGACCTCGACCGGCCGGTGGCCGAGCTGTCGGCGGGCGAGAAGCAGAAGCTCGAGATCGTCAAGCAGCTCTACCTCAAGGCGCGGTTCCTGATCCTCGACGAGCCGACCTCGGTGCTCACCCCGGCCGAGGCCGAGGAGGTGCTGGGCCTCCTGCGCGGCATGACCGATGCCGGGGCGCTGACCGTGCTGATGATCAGCCACAAGTTCCGCGAGGTGGAGACCTTCGCCCGCTCCTTCAGCGTGCTGCGGCGCGGGCGGCTCGCCGGCGGCGGCACCGTCGGCGCGGTCTCGCGCGACGACATGGCGGCGATGATGATGGGCGAGCGCCAGGTCCGGACGGTCGCCGCCCGGTCCGGCACGCCGGACCCCGACCGCACCGTGCTGCACCTCACCGGCGTCACCGCCACCGATCCGTCGGGCCTGCGCCACATCGCGATCGAGACCCTGCGCGTCCAGGCCCGGGAGATCGTCGGCATCGCGGGCGTTTCCGGCAACGGCCAGAAGGAGCTCGCCGACGTGCTCGGCGGCCAGATCCGCGCCACCGGGGGCCGGGTCGTGGTGGCGGGCGCGCCCTATGCGGGCACCCGGTCCGAAAGCCGGTCCCGCCGGGTCCGGTTCATCCCCGAGGAGCCCTTGCGCAACGCCTGCGCGCCTCTGATGTCGGTCTCCGAGAATATCGGCTTTCGCGCCTTCGACCGGCGCCGCGACGATCCGGAGGGGCGCCCGGCCCTCTGGCTCGACAAGGGGGGATTGCGCCGGCGCGCCCACGATCTGATCGCCCGGTTCGGGGTGAAGACCGCCTCGGCCGAGGCGCCGATTTCCACCCTCTCGGGCGGCAACGTCCAACGTGCCGTGCTGGCCCGCGAGCTGACCGACCCGGTCGATCTCCTGATCGTGGTCAATCCCTGCTTCGGCCTCGACTTCGCGGCGGTGGCGGACATCCGCTCGCTCATCGTGGCGGCGCGCAACGGCGGCACCGCGGTGCTGCTGATCAGCGAGGATCTCGACGAGATCCTGGAACTGTCCGACCGCATCCTGGTGATGTCGGAGGGCCGCCTCGTCTACGAGACCCCGGCGGCGCAGGCCGAGGTCGGGGTGATCGGCCGGCACATGGCCGGGCATCACTGACCCTTCCCCCGGCCCTGACCACCACGCGCGGGCGCCTACAGCGAGCTGCCGCCGCAGATCACCAGCTGCTGCCCCGTCACCGCCGCGGCCTCCGGCGACAGGAAGTAGGCCACCGCCGCCGCGACCTCCGCGGGCTGGATGAAGCGCCCGAGCGGCGGCCGCTTCGGCGCCACGCCGCTGCGCGAGGGATCGGTCAGCATCGGGGTCTCGGTCGCCGCCGGGGCGACGACGTTGACGGTGATGCCGCGGGGCATCACCTCGGCGGCCCAGGAACGGGCGAGCGCGACGAGCGCCGCCTTCGAGGCCGCGTAGGCGCCCCGTCCCGCCGCCCCGGCGGCGGTGCGGCTGCCGATCAGGACCACCCGGCCCCCCTGGCCCATGCGCGGCACCAGGAGGTCGGCGAGCCGCGTCGCCGCCTCGACGTGGAGCCGCCACATCGTCGCCCCGTCCGTCGGCGCCGCCTCGCCGAGGCGGCCGACCCGCAGGAGCCCGGCGGCGTGGACGAGGGCGGTGACCGCGCGATCACCGACGGCGGGCGCGATGGCGTCGAGGTCGCAGAGGTCGAGGGCGAGGTGGCGGTAGCGCGGATGCGCCACGCTCCCCTGCCCCCGGCTCACCCCGGTCACCCGCCAGCCATCGGCCAGCAGCCGCGCCACGACCGCCGCGCCGATGCCGGAACTCGCCCCGGTGACGAGGGCGTGGCGGGGCTCTGCCTCACTCACCGGCCGACACCCAGGCCTCGCTCACCCGCACGTACTTGATCGCCTGGCGGTGGAACGTGAAGGCGACGTGGATCGCCCCGTCCGGCGTCTGGGTCACGGAGGGGTAGGACAATTCGCGGTTCGAGCGGTCGCGGGAATTGTTGGTCATGCAGTAGCCGTCGCCGATCTCGAGATCGCGCCGGTGCGGCCAGGTCCGGCCGCCGTCGGGCGAGATCGCCAGCGTCAGCGGCGCCCGCGGCGTGCCCCAGAACGCCGTGCGTTTGTCCAAGTCGACCGGGGCCGGTTTCATGTCCGAGGCAGGCGCCTCGTCCTCGATCTCGTCGTAGAGCGAGGCCCGGCGCTCGGTCGCGGCCTCGGCGTTGACGGCGTTGTAGATCAGCGCGACGTGCCCGTTCGCCAGCACGGTCGCCTGGATCGACGAGTTGTTGTTCGGCAAGCCCGTCGCGACCGGGGCCGACCAGGTCTCGCCGTGATCGGTCGAGCGGCTCTCGTGGATCGCGTCCGCCCAGCGGCTGCGGAAGAGCGCGAGCAGCGTGCCGTCGTGAAGCAGGAGCACGTTCATGTGCACGGCGCCGGTGCTGCCCGGCACCGCCACCTCGCGCCAGGTCTTTCCCTGATCCGACGAGATCATCACCGCGCTGGTGTCGTCGTCGCCGACCCACTTGGCGCCCGGCACGCTCGGGCAGTGGAAGATCGGCAGGAGCCAGGTGCCGTTCTCGAGGACCACCGGCGGCTGGCGCACGAAGGTGCCGCACCCGTCGCGGGGCGCGAACAGGGTCTCGATCGGGCCCCAGCTCCGGCCGTGATCGTGCGAGATCCGCCGGCGCACGAAGGCGGTGTCCTGGTTGCCCGAGACCTGCGCGGTCCAGATCAGCCAGAGCGCGCCGGTCGGCGCAGTGAACAGGATCGGGTTCTGCTCCGAACGGGTGGCATCGTCCGAGAGTTTTTGGGCCTGGCTCCAGGTGTCGCCGCCGGCGGGCAGGCGCGCGCCGAAGACCGAGATGTCGGCCATGCCCTCCTGCGTGCCCCCGAACCAGACGCAGGCGAGGTCGCCGTTCGGCAGCGGCAGGATGTTGGCGGCGTGGTTCTGCACGCAGGGGGACGGGATGAAGGCCTCGCGGCGGCCGGGATCGCCGGCGACCGCCCGGACCTCGCCGGTGCGGTCCATCGGCTTCTCGAGGGTGTCGAGCATGGGAAGGCTCCTTCAGGTCAGGCGGTGGTGGCGGGGCGGACGGGCTCGGGCGCCGCCGCGGGCTCGCGTCCCGGCGCGGGCTTGTCCCCCCACCGGAACAGGCGCTCCACCGCCATGACGAGGAGCGGCGCGAGGGCGGCGACGTACATGTTGTCGATGCCGTAAGGGTTGCCGAGCGCGTACCAGGCCGTGGTGGCGAGTGCCGCGCCCAGCAGGCCGAGCGTCGCGCCGCGGTTCGAGCTGAACCAGGGCAGGTAGAAGCCGACCATCGCGACGATCGAGATCGACAAGCGCAAGGCGCGGGTGAAGAACGACAGCTTCAGGATCTCCGGGATGAAGAACACGAAGACCAGCGGCACCACGGCGATGACGAGGGAGAACACCCGCGTCATGCGCAGCTCCCGGGCCGGGTCCGGCTTCCAGTACGGCACGTAGAAGTCGCGCACGACCAGCGACGCGATGGCGAGCGCCACGGTGCTGACGCTGACGAAGATCGAGGCGACCAGCGAGGTGGTGACGACGCCGGCGAGCAGCGGGTGCATGCTCTTCATGAAGATCGGCAGCGCGTAGAGGCTGTTCATGGTCGGGTTGAGCGTCTTCGCGGCAAGCCCGATCAGCGCCAGCACGATGCCGAGGGGAAAGCAGAACGCCGCCGCGTAGAGCGCCGAGGCGCGGGCCGCCGAGGCGCTCTTCGTGGACGAGATCGCCTGGACGATGAACTGGGTCGAGAAGATCGCCCCCACCGTGCCGAAGGTCCAGGCGAAGATCGTCGCCGCCCCGATCTTGCCGTCCCAGGTGAAGTATTCGGGCGGCAGCGCCGCCTGCATCGGGGCGATGCCGCCGGTGGCCGAGAGCGCGACCCACAGGATGATGCCAATGCCCGCCACCTTGATCGCGCTGTGGAGGATCGTCACCCAGGCGACGCCCTTCAGCCCGCCGAACACGTAGTAGAACGTGCTCACCGCCGCGATGATGCACATCGCGGTCGGGATGTTGACGCGCAAAGCCGTCGAGATCGCGGCCGCGCCGCTGACGTAGTTGCCGACATTCACGAGCAGCAGCGCGTAGATCATGATGACCGAGACCGTCATCATGGTCGACTTGCCGTATTTCTGCGCGACGGCGGCCGAGATGGTGTACTCGCCCGAATCGTAGATGCGGCGGACGATGAGCAGCCCGAACAGCAGGAAGCCGATCGAGGCGCCGAGCACCGACCAGGCGGCGGCAATGCCGGAATTGAACGCCTCCTGCGCGGTGCCGACCGTCGACTTGGCGCCGACGAATTCCGACATCAGCAGTACGCCGACGACGAGCGCCGGCATCGAGCGCGACGCGGTCATGAACTGGGCGTTGGTGCGGCTGCGCAGGCGCAAGGTCAGCCAGCCGGTGAACAGGATGTAGGCGACCACCATGACCGCGATGGTCAGGCTCTCGCCCTCGGTGAATTCGTGCATGGGCGTGTCCTCCGGGTGATGGTATTGCGTTGAATCGATGTTGTTGTTGGATCAGGCGATCGGCGGCAGGACGACGGGCCTGTTCGTCGACGTCTCTGCGTCATCCCGGTGCTCGTTGCAGGCGAGAACCCGGGATCCAAAACCGCTGAATGCAGGACGATGCGATACGCATTCCGACTTGTTCGAAGTCGTCAGCGGTGATGGATCCCGGATTTCGCCGCGCGGCCCCGGGATGACGTGGAGGGTTTGACGTCGTTGATTTCTTGCGCCGGTCACGACGGCTTGCACGCCATCGCTCGGCGCGCCGTCATGATGCCTTGGCGAACTCGTCGCCCGCTCCCAGCAGAGCCGCGCGCTCCCCGTCCGAGAGCGCCATCAGCGGCGGACGCAGGCGGTGCCAGTTCGCGTCCCCGGTGCGCGCCGCCGTCAGGGCCTTGAGCGAGGCCATCTGGGGAAAGCGCGAGGCGCGCTCGCGGGCGGCGACCACCCGTCCTTGAGCGGCCTCGACCTCGGCCGCCTTCGCCGGATCGGCGTGGTGGTCGAAGACGAAGCGCAGGTCGCGGGCGCAGAGGTTGGTGGTGGCGGTGATCGCGCCGGCGCCGCCGACTTTAAGCAGCGGCAGCATCAGCGGGTCGGCGCCGGCGAGCACCGAGAATCCCGGGAAGCGCTCGACCAGCGCCGTCATGTGGGCGAGGTCGCCGGACGAATCCTTGATGCCGGTGACGATCCCGGGGAAGCGCGCGCGCAAGGCCGCGATGACGCCGTGCGGGATCGGCACGCCGGAGACCTGCGGGATGTGGTAGAGCACCACCCGCAGGCGGTCGTCGCCGACCCGCTCGATGATCTGCGCATAGGCCGCGATCAGGCCGTCCTCGGACACGCCCTTGTAGTAGAAGGGCGGCAGCATCACGACCGTGGTGACCCCGACCGAGAGGGCGTGGCGGGTGAGCGCCACCGTCTCGGGGAGCGACGCGACGCCGGTGCCGGGCATCAGCTGCGTGGGGGCAACGCCGCCCGCGAGCGCCGCCTCGAGGAGCGCCTTGCGCTCATCCGTCGAGAACGAATTCGCCTCGCCGGTGGTGCCGAGCAAGGCGACGCCGGTGCAGCCCTCCTCGACGAGGTAGCGGCAATGGGCGGCGAAGGCCGGCAGGTTCGGGTTGAGATCCTGGTCGAGTGGCGTGAGGGCGGCGCAGAACACGCCCCGCGGGAAGACTTGCTCGGTCATGGCGGCGCCTTTCAGCCGGCGGCGTGGTAGAGGGAGAGGATCTGCTCTTGGGTGATCTCGCGCGGGTTGTTGTCGAGGAGCCGGCGGATGGCATGGGCCTCCGCCGCCATGGCGGGCAGGTCGCCGGCGGGCACGCCATGGGCGGAGAGGCGCATCGCGATGCCGAGATCGGCGCACCAGCGCGTCGTCGCCTCGACAACCGCCGCCTCGTCGTGGGTCTCGGGGAGGCCGAGCGCCGCCATGACCTGACGGGTCTTCTCCGGGACGGCGGGCGCGTTGAAGGCGAGCGTGTGCGGGAAGATCACCGCGCAGGCGAGCCCATGCGGGATGTGGTGGCGGGTGCCGAGGGGATAGGCGACGGCGTGGCCTGCCGTGGTGTTGACCGGCCCGAGGCAGAAGCCGCCATAGAGCGAGGCGAGCGCGAGCCCCGCCCGGGCCTCACGGTCGCTCCCGTCGCGCACGGCGCGCGGCAGGAAGCGGCCGACGAGGCGGGCGCCTTCCAGCGCGTAGAGGTCGATCAGCGGGTGGGCCTTGCGGCTGGTGAAGGCCTCGACGCAGTGGGCCATGGCGTCGACGCCGGTCGCGGCGGTCACCGCCGCCGGCACCGTCATGGTCAGGTCGGGGTCGATCACCGCGGCGTCGGCCAGCATGTGGCGGCTCTGCACCGCGAGCTTGTTCTGCGTCGCCGGGTCGGTGACCAGCGCCCGGGTGCCGCCCTCGCTGCCGGTGCCGGCGGTGGTCGGCACCTGGATCAGCCCGACGCGGCGGCCCCGCACCTTTTCGGGGCCGACGACCTCGTGCAGGGTCTGGCCGCTGCCCGGCAGCACCGCCACCAGCTTCGCCAGATCCATGGCGCTGCCGCCGCCAAAGCCGACCACGAGGTCCGGGTTGATCTCCTCGGCGAGCGCCAGGGCCCGGTCGAGATTCGGGATGTCGGGTTCCGGCTTCACCTCGCCGAACACCCGCACCTCGCCGGGCAGGTCGAGCAGGTCGACCCGGGCGGCGTTGAAGGCGTCGGCGATCACCAGGATGTTGCGGGCGCTCATCGCCCGGGCGCGGCGGCCGACGGACGCGACGGTGCCGGAGCCGAAGTCGATGTCCGGGCGGACGATCTCGATGGGGGAGTAGAGAGGGTTCACGCGGCGCTCCCCTGGGTGGTGGCGCCGTTGCCGGCGAGTCGCTCGGCGTATTCGATGGCCTCGATCAGGCTGCGCTCGTTGGCGATGCCGCGGCCCGCGATGTCGAAGGCGGTGCCGTGGTCGACCGAGGTGCGGATGATCGGGAGCCCCAGCGTGATGTTGACGCCCGACAAATCGACCCAGCGGCCGGTCTCGGGATCGACCTCGAAGCCCAGCAGCTTGACCGGGATGTGCCCCTGGTCGTGGTACATGGCGACGACCGCGTCGTACTGGCCGGCGCGGAGCTTGACGAAGACCGTGTCGCCCGGGACCGGGCCGACGATGTCGAGGCCGTCCGCCACCTTCTCGGCGATCACCGGCGTGCTGACCTCGATGTCCTCGCGGCCGAACAGCCCGCCCTCGCCCGCATGGGGGTTGAGCGCCGCGATGGCGATGCGCGGCGTGTCGAGGCCGATGCCCTTGAGCGCCGCATGGGTGAGGTCGATGACGAGGCGCAGGCGCTCGGGCGTCAGGCGCTTGGGCACGTCCTGCAGAGCCACGTGGGTGGTCACGTGGCTCACCCGCATGTTGCCGTGGGCGAGCATCATCACCGAGCCGCGCACGCCGGTGAGGTCGGCCAGCATCTCGGTGTGGCCGGCATAGTGGTAGCCGGCGAGGTTCAGCGCCTCCTTGTTCAGCGGCGCCGTGACGATGCCGCCGATCGTGCCGTCGAGCGCCAGGCCCACCGCCCGCTCGATCGCCTTGTAGGCGAAGCGGCCGCCATCGGCGCTGAGCGTGCCCGGCTCGATCGGGGTCCCTTCCGCATCGGCCTGGAGGCAGCAGAGCGCCGGCCAGTCGCCGTCACTGGAGACTTCCGGGATCGCGACGCCGAGGCCGAGCGCGGCTTCGGCGCGCTTCAGGGCCGGGTTGCTGCCGATGACGACGAGCTTCAGGTCGCCGGCGGCCAGGCGATCCTTGAGCCTGTGCGCGGCCTTGACGATGATCTCTGGGCCGATCCCGGCGGGATCGCCCATGGTGATGGCAAGGTGGCGGGTCATGGGCAGGTCCTCTCGGAGATCAGGCCATTGGCGCGCAGGAGGTCGCGCCAGAGGGTGGGCGTGCCGAACGCCCCGGATTTGGACAGTACCGCGGTGCCGTCCCACAGGCCGCCGCGCATGCGCGAGCGGGGCAGGCCCGGGGCGACCTGGCCGGTGACGACAAGGGCCTCGGTGCGGAGCGCCAGGCACAGGGCCTTCAGGGTCTCGCCGCCGGCGACGATCAGGGTGCCGGGGGGCGGCAGGGCGCGGGCGAGGCGCCCGAACGCGGCGGCGATGCGCTCCGCAGCCTCGGACCGGGCGAGCCCTGCGGGCAACGCGAGGCTGACGAGGGCGACGCCGTCGGCGCCGAGCCGGTCCGCGACCCGTGCGGCGTGCTCGCCCTCCGCCAGGACCAGCCGGTGCTCCGGGCAGAGCGCGAGCTGGCCTTCGGTCTCCGGCCGGTCCGAGCCGAACAGGCCGAGGACCGGGCCGCGCAGGGTCGCGTCGATTGGTGCGGGCGCCGTCCGGGCAAGCGCCCCCGCGAGGCCGCCGCTGCCGCACCACAGGACCGGCGCACCGGGGCCGAGCGCCGCGATCCGGTCGAGGTCGGACTCGTCCGCCGCGTCGTAGACGGCGACGCCGTCGATCAGCCCCTCGGACACCTCGGCCCGGCGGGCCGGCACGCCGGCCGCCCGCAGGGCCTCGGCGATGTCGCCCGAGACCGCCTCCCAGCCCTCGCCTGCGCGGGCGAGCTGGCGCCCATCGAGGGTGCGGCGGCCCTGATACGGGAAGGCGGGCGCCACGATCACGTGCCGCCACCCGCCCAGGCACGCGCCGAGCTCCGCCGCCCAGGGGCCGCGCAGCAGGCTGTCCACCTTCTTGAAGGCGATGCCGGCACCCGCCAGCATGGGTGCTGCATCGGACACGATCCGGGCCGCCGCCTCGGCGTCCCGCTCGCGGGTGCCGGTGTCGAGGGCGAGGTTGGACGCGTCGGGCCGCGTCGCGCCCACCCATGCGACCTCGACCGGCCCGACGAGGCCGGTGAAGCCGGCGGCGGTATCGAGGGTGCCGGTGAGGTCGTCGGCGAGGAGGCGCAGGGTCGGCATGGCGATCACGCGCGGCCCGTGGCCAGGGCCGGGGTGGGCTCGCCGCCCGCGTCGTCGTCGCGAGCTTTCAAGGGCGCGATCTCGCCGACGATGAACAGGTAGGCGGCGGCCCCGACCAGGCTGAGGCAGCCCGCCACCGCGAGCGGGATCACGAACGAGCCCTTGGTGAGGCTGACCATCACGCCGGTGAAGGTGGTGAGCGCGATGCCGGCGAGGTTCGAGGCGAAGTTCTGGATGCCGCTGATCGAGGCGACGTGGGCCGGCGTCGGGGCGACGTCCCCCGGCAGGGTCCAGATGTTGGCGCCGGCAAAAGCCAGGCCCGAATAGGAGATGGCGAGCAGCGTCAGCGCCGCGAGGTCGCCCGGCACGAGGGGCGCCAGCGCCACCACCGAGGAGGCCAGCAGCCCGCCGACGAGGCAGGTCTTGCGCGCCCGGGTCAGGCTCCAGCCGCCCTTGTAGAGCCGGTCCGACAGGTAGCCACCGAGCCAGCCGGCGGGGATGGCGACGAGGCCGGGAAGCAGGCCCAGCGTGCCGAGCTTGGCGAGCGAGAAGCCGCGGGACTCGGTGAGGTAGGATGGGAACCAGGTGGTGTAGAAGTAGATGACGAAGTTCAGGCAGAAGAAGCCGATCATCATCCCCCAGATCGTGCGGTGCCGAAACAGCTCGGCGTAGCCGATCTTGCGGGCGCCGGTCGCCACGGCGTAGTCGGCCTCCAGCACCGCCTGCTGCTCAGGGGTGACGGCCGGGTGCCTGGCCGGGTCGCGGTAGACCAGGAACCACACCACCATCCACACGAGGCCGATGGCGCCGGTGACGAGGAAGGCCTCGCGCCAGCCGAAACTGGCGATCAGAAAGGCGACGAGCGGCAGGGTCATGGCCGAGCCGACCCGCGAGCCGCTGGCCCAGATGCCGGTGGCGAGCCCGCGCTCGGAGCGGCGGAACCAGAGCGCCGTGACCTTGGCGTTGACGGGATAGCAGAACGCCTCGCCGATGCCGAGGACGAGCCGGCAGGCGATGAGGGACGCGACCCCGCCCGCGAAGGCGGTGGCGAGCGTCGCCAACGACATGATCAGAGTCGCCACCGTGTAGGTGGCGCGGGAGCCGAAGCGGTCGATCAGCCAGCCGCCCGGCAGCTGCATCAGCACGTAGCTCCAGAAGAAGGCCGACAGGATCAGGCCCATCAGGGCCGGGTCGATGCCGTATTCCTTCTGGATCATCGGCACGGCGACGCCGAGATTGGCCCGGTCGATGTAGTTGATGGCCACCGCCAGGAAGCACATCAGCACGATGAGCCAGCGCTGCCGCGGCAGCGCGATCGGTCCGGTCATGGTCGTTTCCCCAAAAAGGTCGTTATCGCTGGGCCAGGACCTTGCCCGGGTTCATCAGCCCGGCCGGGTCGAGCACGCCCTTGATCGCCCGCATCAGGTCGAGCTCGAGCGGGTCGGTGACCCGGGCGAGCCGGCCGAGATTCGACTGGCCGATGCCGTGCTCGGCGCTGATCGCGCCGTTCTGCGCCCGGGTCTCGTCGTCCACCGCCTCGTTGATCAGGCGCACCACCCGCTCGGCCTCCGCCGGGTCCGTGACGCGGGCGGGGTCGACGAGCGCGACGACGTGAATGTTGCCGTCGCCGATATGGCCGTGCATCACCACCCGGGCATGCGGCACCGCCGCCAGGATCCGCCGCTCGACGCCGGTCACGAAGGCCGCCTGGCGGTCGAGGGGCACGGCGCTGTCGTGCGAGACCACGAAGCCGCTGCGCTTGTTGCCCTCCGAGACGCTGTGGCGGACCCGCCAGATGGCCTTCGCCTGCGCCTCGCTCGCCGCCACGATGGCGTCGGTGATCAGCTCCCGCTCCAGCGCGAGGCCCAGCGCCGCTTCGAGGGGCGCGCGCAGGTCGATGCCGGCGAGCGTGTCGGTGAGCTCGACGATCAGGTACCAGGGCGCGTCGAGGGGGAAGGGAATCGCGGTGTCCGGGCAGGTCGCGGCGATCGCCTCGATCTGGCCGCGCGACATGATCTCCAGGCTGGCGATCCGGTCGCCGACCTCGCCGCGCAGGAGGCCCATCAGGGCGATCGCCTGGTCGACGCTCTCCAGCATCGCGAGCGCCAGGGCCGAGGTGCGGGGCCGGGCGAACAGCTTGAGCACCGCCGCCGTGACGATGCCGAGCGTGCCCTCTGCCCCGATGAAGAGCTGCTTGAGGTCGTAGCCGGTATTGTCCTTCCGCAAAGCCCTGAGGCCGTTGAAGACCCGCCCGTCCGGCAGCACGGCCTCGATGCCGAGGACCAGTTCCCGGGTCGGGCCGTAGCGCAGGACCGCGGTGCCGCCGGCATTGGTGCCGATATTACCGCCGATCCGGCACGAGCCCTCGGCGCCGAGGCTCAAGGGAAACAGCCGGTCGGCGGCCTGCGCCGCGGACTGGATGTCGGCGAGCACGCAGCCGGCCTCGACCGTGATGGTGTTGGCGAGCGGGCTGACCTCCCGGATGCGGCGCATCCGGTCGAGGCGGACGATCACGCTCGGCCGGCCGCCGGACGGCACTGCCGCGCCGCACAGGCCGGTATTGCCGCCCTGGGGCACGATGGCGACCCCGGCCTCGGCTGACAACCTGACAACCTTGGCGACCTCAGGGGTCGAGCCGGGCCGCACCACCGCCAGGGCCTCGCCGCGATAGCGGCCGCGCCAGTCGACGGTGTAGGGCTCCTGGTCGTCCCCCGGCAGGAGGACGTTCGACCGGCCGAGCAGGGCGACGAGCCGGTCCGTCAATCCGCTGGCGTCCTGCATGCCCGTTCCTCCCGCCTGGCGGCCGTACAAGCGACGATTTGTTGTAAACTTGTTCTTGGGGTATGGGAGCTGGATGGGGTTGTCAAGTGAGCGGGAGGTGAGCCGGCTGGTCCGACGGACGCGCACAGGGAGGACGTTTCGTGCCGCCTCGCGGACGACTGCAGGCAAGGCTCCGCGATCTATCGCGTCTTACAGCGTCTCGATTCGCACCGACGGATTCGACACCCGCCGCGTCATTCCGGAGCCGCGCAGCGGAGCCCGGAATCCAGAACCGCAAGATGTTCAGATAGAGCGGGGCGCATTCCGGTTCATCCTGCAGCACTTGAGTCTCTGGATTCCGGGCTCCGCTGCGCGGCCCCGGAATGACCCTCAGGGCTTCAACGCTGTCCGGGCCGTCGATCAGAACAAAGATAATCGATAGTAATTCAAACTACAGCGACAAATCCAACAACCGTCCCTCGAACAGCCGGTCGCGCGACGAGCAGATATGGCGGTGCATCCGGTCCCCCGCCGTCTCGGCCTCGCCGTCGCGGATCGCCGCGAAGATGGCGCGGTGCTCGTCGAGCACGCCCTGCAGGCCGGAATTGGGCCCGAGCAGCGCCAGGCCGTGGATCTTCATGCCGACGGCGATGTGCGACTGCAGGGCCTGGAGCGAGGCGCCGTAATAGTGGTTGTTCGAGGCTTCCGCGATGGCGAGGTGGAAGGCGAAGTCGGCGTCGTCGCGGTGCTGCTGCTGGCGCGTCGCGGTGCTCATCAGGTCGAGGGCGGCGCCGATGCGGGTCAGCGCGGCGGCGTTGCGCCGGAGCGCGGCGTAGCGGGCGGCCTCCGGCTCGATGGTGAGGCGGAACTCGTAGCAGCGCTGGATGTCGGCGATGCTCTCCACGGGCGCGTAGCCGAGGGCCGGGGCCCGGCCCTGAGCGCGCACGAAGCTGCCGGCGCCCTGCCGGGACACGATGACGTTCTCTCGCCGCAGCCGCTCGAGCGCCGCGCGGACCACCGGGCGCGAGACCTTGTAGCGCGCCGCGAGCTCGTGCTCGCTCGGCAGCTTCTGGTTCTCGGCATAGGTGCCGCCGGCGATCTCGGCGAGCAGGCCATGATAGACGCCGTCGGCCAGGCCCGACGGTCGCGCGGCACTGTCTGCTTCTGACTCGACGACGCCCTGAACGGCCGATGGCATGAGGTCCCCTGGCTCTCCGACGCGGCGGCCGCGGCGGCCTGTCAACAAGTATGCCGCGATCCCGACAGTCGGCGCAAGCTTGTTAAATGTTGTCAGGCGACCTGTCGCGCGAGGCGGTCCGCCGCGGCCGGCACGATTCGTGCTGCACCGGCGCGTGCGTCCCGAACGTCGCACTGACCCCGGGGCGAGGAACGCCCTAAGGTGACGCGCCGTCCCGGTCCTCTCTCGCGACTGACCCTGCCGATGTCCAGCACCCCGTCCGCTCCCCTGGCCGCCTGGGGTCCCCCGGTGATCCGCACCATCGCCATGCCGGCCGACACCAACCCGGCCGGCGACATCTTCGGCGGCTGGCTCATGGCGCAGATGGACCTCGCCGCCGGCAACGTCGCGGCGCGCCGCGCGCGGGGGCGCTGCGCCACGATCGCGGTCGAGGGCATGACCTTCCTGCAGCCGGTGGTGGTCGGCGACGAGGTCAGCCTCTACGCCCACATCGTGTCTGTGGGCCGCTCCTCGATCCGCATCCAGATCGAGGCGTGGCGCCGCGCCCGGGAGAGCGAGGAGACCATCAAGGTCACGCAGGCGCTGTTCACCTTCGTGGCGATCGACGCGAACCGCCGCCCGCGCCCCGTGCCGCCGGACGTGCCCACGGCCGGGGCGTCTGGTCCGGCGTGAAGGTCCGGGGCCGCGACTCCGTCGGGCGATTCAGGGCGTCTCGGCGACGACCGTCGTCAACCGACCCGGTAGCGGGCCTCGCGGGCGTCCCAGGCGTCCTTGTCCACCGCCCGCTGGCGCTCCTCGAACGAGGCGAGGCGGTCGGCGACGCCCGCGAGCGAGCCGTCGCGCTTGAGCGCGCCGAGGACATCGAACGAGGCCTTGAGCGCCGCCTGCAACGCCGCGTTGGCGTAGAGGACGATCGAGAAGCCCATCCCGGCCAGCGCCGCGCGGCCCGGATCGGGCGTGCGCCCGCCGAACACGATGTTGGCGACCTGGGGCACCGGCAGGTCGCGGGCGATGCGCGCCAGTTCCTCGGCGGAGACCGGCGCCTCCACGAAGGTCGCGTCGGCGCCCGCCTCGCTATAGGCCCGCGCCCGCGCGATCGCCCGGTCGAGATCCTCCACCGCCCTGGCATCGGTGCGGGCGATGATCTGCAGGTCGCCGTCGCGGCGGGCATCGACCGCGGCCTTGACCTTCTGCACCATCTCGTCGGCCGGGATGACGTCCTTGCCGGTGAAGTGGCCGCACTTCTTCGGGAAGACCTGGTCCTCGATCTGGATGCCGGCGGCGCCGGCCCGCTCGAGCAGTCGCACCGTGCGCACCATGTTGACGGCGTTGCCGAAGCCGGTATCGGCGTCGACGATGATCGGCAGGCTCACCGCGTCGGCCACGGCCGTCACCGTGCTCGCCACCTCCGTCACGGTGGTGAGCCCGATGTCGGGGGCGCCGAGATGCATGTTCGCGACCCCGGCCCCGGTCACGTAGACCGCCTCGAAGCCGAGATCCTCGATGACGCGGGCGAACAGCGCGTTGGCGGCGCCCGGCACGCTCACCGCCTCGCGGCGCGCCAGGATCGCTTTCAGGGTCTGGGTGGCTCGCATGCGTGGCGTCCTCCTTCGGCTTCGCCGGCGGCGCCAGGCCCCTCCGGAAGCGCGATCCCGTACATCCGCGTCAGGTCCCCGGCGGCGTGCCCGATCAGCGCCGCCATCGCCCGGTGCGCCGCCTCCGGCGCGCGGGCGGCGATCGCCTCCATGACCCGGGCGTGCTCGGCGACCGCGCGGGGCCGGTGGTCGCCCGGGGCGGCCAGGGTGAAGCTGCGGCGCAGCACGACCTCGAACATCTGGGCAATCGGCCAGAAGAACTCGTTGCGGGTCGCCACGTGGATCGCCCGGTGGAAGGCGATGTCGGCCTCGATCCAGGCCTCGTTGCTCTCGGCGGCGGCGAGCCCCTGCGCGGCGGCGCGGATGCGGGCGATGTCCTCGGGGTTGCCGGCGCGCGCCGCGACGGCCGCCGCCATCGGCTCGACGGCCTGGCGCAGCTGAAACAGCTTGGCGAGGTAGGTGGCGGCGTCCGCCGTGTCGATCTGCCAGCGCAGCACGTCCGGGTCGAGCTGGTTCCACTGCTCGGGCGGGCGCACCCGCGTGCCGCTCCGCGGCCGCGCCGCCACCAGCCCCTTGCCGCTCAGGCTGCGGATGGCCTCCCGCACCACGGTGCGGCTGACGCCCAGCGTCGCGCACAGGCTCATCTCGGACGGGATCGCCGCGCCCGGGGCGATCTCGCCGCGCACGATGCGGGTGCCGAGGCGCTCGGCGACCTGAGCCTGGATGGTCCGCAAGGCCTGCGGATCGTCGCGCATCGTCGTGCCTTCATACGGCGCATACCCGCCCCCGCGGGAGCGCGTTGCAAGCTCTAACAATCTAGTCATACAATACGACCAAAGGGCGCGCCGGCCAAGGCAGCGCCGCGGGAGGACACCCATGACCGCACTCGACCGCCGCAGCGTCCTGCGCGCCGCCGGAACCCTGGCGCTCGCCGCCCCCGCCCTGATCGGCCGGGCCGAGGCCGCGGCCTTGCGCCTGCGCCTGTCCTCCTCGCAGGCGAACGACCCGAAATTCGGCAACGGCCGGGTCTTCTACGACCGGCTGGTCGGCCAGCTGCGCCAGGACGGCCTCGACGGTCAGATCCAGGTCAGCTTCTTTCCCGACAACCAGCTCGGCCAGGAGATCGACGTCATTAACTCGGTCAAGCTCGGCGTGATCGACATGATGGTGTCGGGGTCTTCCATCGCGGCGAACGTCGTGCCGCTCGTCGGCACCTTCGACCTCGGCTACCTCTTCTCGAGCTTCGAGCAGCAGACGAAAGCCTTCGAGGCCGGCGCGGCGCGCCCGGTCGAGGAGGCGCTCCTGCGCGCCGGCGGCATCCGCATCATCGCCTGGGCCTACAATTTCGGCGCCCGCAGCGTGCTGTCGAAGAAGCCGGTGCGCACGCCTGAGGATTTGGCGGGCCAAAAGATCCGCACCCTGCCCAATCCGGTCATCACCGAGTGCCTGCGCCTGATGGGTGCGGCCGCCACCCCGCTCGCCTTCGGGGAGATCTACACCGCGCTCCAGGCCGGCGTCATCGACGGGCTCGAGCACGACCCGCCGACCATGGTGGCGAGCAAGTTCTACGAGACGTCGAAGTTCTACTCGCTGACGCAGCACAACTTCTCGCCCCTGGCGCTCTACTTGAGCGACGCGACCTACAACCGGATGAACGCAGGCCTGCGCGACAAATTCCTCGAGGCGGCCAAGAAGGCAGCGGCCGAGACCCGCGCCCATGGCCTGGCGGTGGAGAAGGAGGCGCTCGCCCTCCTGCGCGACAAGGGCGTGACCGTCATCGCGTGCGAGCGCGAGGCGTTTCGCCAGCGGGTCGCGCCGCAGATGGAGGCGTTCCTGCGCAACCGGCCGGAGGCGAAGCCGGTCGTCGAGCAGATCCGCGCGACGGCTGCCTGAGACCCGGGCCTCAAGGATCGCCGCCGATGCATGCTCCGGCCACCTCCGCCCTCGGCACGGGACGGGGTCCCGTCGCGCACCTCCTCGCCTGCTCGGACGCCGTCGCGGCATTCCTGCTCGCCGCAGACCTCGTCGTCGTCATCGGCTCGGTCCTGGCGCGCTCGCTGTTCGGGGCGCCGGTCGAGTGGTCGGACGACGTCGCCCGCGGGCTGATGGTCGGGTCGAGCTTCTTCGGCGCCGCGAGCGCGGTGGCGCGGGCTGAGAATCCGGGCGTCACCTTCTTCGCCGACCGGCTCGGACCGGCAGCGCGTCGGCGCCTCGACGCGCTCGGCGCCGTGCTGGTGGCGGTGATCTCCGCGATCGTCTCCTACAACGCGCTCCGCCTCGGCTGGCTCACCGCCGGCCAGACCACCGGCTCGGGCCTGCCGCTCGAATGGACCTTCCTGCCGATGGGCGGCGGCGCGCTGTTGATGACGGTCTTCGCCCTCGACATCGCCCTGCGCCGGCCGCGGCGCGACCTCGCCGAGGCGGCAGGCCTCCTCGCCCTCGCGGCCGGGGGCTTCCTGGGTATCGCGGCGCTGGCGCCGGAGTCGCTGCCCGATCCCGGCTGGTTCATGGGGATCGGCTTCGTCGTCGCCCTCGTCGGCGGGCTGCCGATCGGCTTCTCGATCGCGCTCGCGGCGCTCATCTACATCTGGGTCGACGGCAACCTGCCCGGCGTGATCTTCGCCCAGCAGATGGCGCGCGGCATTGACAATTTCGTGCTGCTGGCAATCCCGTTCTTCATCCTGGTCGGCTACCTGATGGAGGCGAACGGGATGTCGGTGCGCCTCATCGAGCTCTTGCAACGCCTGGTCGGGCGGATGCGGGGCGGGCTCAACGTCGTCATGGTGCTGTCGATGGTGCTCTTTTCCGGCATCTCCGGCTCGAAGATGGCGGATGTCGCCGCGGTCGGCTCGGTGCTGATTCCGGCGGCGCGCCGCTCGCGCCAGGATCCCGGCCAGGCGGTGGCTCTGCTCGCCGCCTCGGCCGTCATGGCCGAGACGATCCCGCCCTGCATCAACCTCATCATCCTGGGCTTCGTCGCCAACCTGTCGATCGGCGGGCTGTTCATGGCCGGGCTCATCCCCTCCGCCCTGATGGCGGCGGCGCTCATCGGCGTGTCGGTCCTGTTCGGCACCAAGGCGGCTCTCGCCGCCGAGATCGTCCCGGACGGCTCGCTGCGGCGGATGTGGATCGGCGCGATCGTCTCGCTCGGGCTGATCGCGATGATCTTCATCGGCTTCAAGAGCGGGTTCGCCACCGCCACCGAGAGCTCGGCCTTCGCGGTCCTCTACGCGATCGTGGTCGGCGCGGCGGTGTTCGGCGAACTGAGCTGGCGCGCCCTGGCCAGGTCCTTCGTCCACGCGGCGACGCGCTCGGGCCTCGTCCTGTTCATCGTCGCGGCGGCCCAGGCGCTCGCCTTCGTGCTGACGCTGCAGCAGGTGCCGCACGCGCTCGGCGACCTGATGGTCGGCCTGTCGCAATCGAGCGGCACCTGGCTGTTCATGCTGCTCTCGATCGCGATCCTGATCGTGATGGGCTCGGTGCTGGAGGGCGCGGCGGCCCTCATCATCTTCGGGCCGCTGCTGATGCCGGTCGCCGGCCAGCTCGGCATCGATCCCCTGCATTTCGGGGTCGTGCTGGTGATCGCGATGGGGATCGGGCTCTTCGCCCCGCCGCTGGGCCTCGGCCTCTACGGCGCCTGCCTGATCGGCCACGTGCCGATCGAGCGGACGGTCAGGCCGATCCTGGGCTATCTCGGCCTGATCTTCGCCTGCCTGCTGCTGATTGCCTTCGTGCCGGTCCTCAGCACCGGGCTGCCGCGGCTGCTGGGATACTGAGGGAGGCCGGGATGAAAGTGCTCCTGACGCATACGCCGCAGACGCGCGAGCAGTATTACGGCCCGCACGCGCTCGCCGAGTTGCGCGCCCTCGCCGACGTGGTGCTGCACGAGCGCGATGCGCCTCTCGATCCCGTCGCCCTCATGGCGGCCGCGGCGCATGTCGACCTCGTCATCGCCGACCGGCTCACCGCCGGCCCGGCCGAGGTCTTTTCCGCCCTGCCCCGCCTCAAGGGATTCCTGCGCTGCGCCGTCGACATCCGCACCATCGACGTCGCGGCGGCGAGCCGGGCCGGGGTGCTGGTGACCCACGCCTCGCCGGGCTTCGTCGCCTCGGTCACCGAACTCGCGCTCGGGTTCATGGTCGACCTGTCGCGCGGCATCTCGCGGGCGACGCGAGACTATCACGCCGGCCGGGCGCCCGAGGTGCGGATGGGGCGCCAGCTCGCCGGCAGCCGCCTCGGCATCATCGGCTACGGGGCGATCGGCCGGAACCTCGCGGCCATCGCCGCCCATCTCGGGATGGTGGTGCTGGTCTCCGATCCCCACGTCACGGTCCCGGCGGGCCAGGCACGGCAGGTGGCGTTCGAGACGCTCATGGCGGAGGCCGACATCGTCGTGTGCCTGGCGGTCGCCACCGAGGCGACCGAGAACCTGATCGATGAGGCCGCCCTCGGGCGGATGCGGCGCGACGCGGTGTTCATCAACCTGTCCCGCGGCAACCTCGTCGACGAGGCGGCGCTCGCGGCGGCGCTCACCGGGGGCCGGATCGCCGGCGCCGCCATGGATGTCGGACGCGCCACCGACCAGATGCCCTCGCCCGACCTCGCGCGGCTGCCGACCGTCATCGCCACCCCGCATATCGGCGGCCTCACGCCGCCGGCGATCGCGGCGCAGGCCTTCGACACGGTCGGGCAGGTCCGCGCCATCCTGGCGGGAGAGGTGCCGAAGGGGGCGGTCAATCCGGAGAGCTGGTCCCGGCGGCCGTGAGCCGCCTGGCCAGGGCGCTGCGGAGACCGTCGCGATCACCTCGACCTTGCCCAGGGCCGTGAAGTCAACCGCCGAGGGCACACCGATGCGGCTCGGCTTCAACCTGGACGATGTCGACCTCGGCCAATGCGGCCGGCCCCGGCCTTGGGCGTCAACAAGGCGGTCCGGACGCTGCGCCGCGACCTCCCGCTGACGCGATTGCGGAGGGTGGCTGAGAGACCATGCTCGCGCGGACCGCCCTTCCGGGGGCAGCCGTTCGTGACGCCGTTCGTGATGCCCGACCGGAAGAGTTCCGCCATCGGCCCGCGGAGGTGCGTGGAATCATGTTCCGCTCACCCCCGCGCCACGCAGGACACGGTCCGACCCGGGCGGTACCCGGATCACGCCAGTCCTGGACTCGCGATCGTCGGGTACCGTCGAATGACTTGATGGTTATTGTTCTTCAGGAGTTGGACATCGAGGATTCGATGAGGTTTTCCTCGCATGTCGTCTGAACGACATTCTGCATTTCGTTGATGAAGTTGTACTGATTGTCTGGCTTTGATTGCCTGACTTCTCTCGGCGTCGATAAATCGGTGGCGTGGTCGAGGAACAGCCTCATGACGTGCGTGACGCCATCCTCCGTGACCGATCGCAGGTCGTCTGCAAAATATCTGCCTCGATTGAAATTGCCGGTAATAATCTCGTAAGAGGGAAAATAAGCGACATCCTTGAACTTGCTCGTCAACTCCTCCGCTGCAACGCGCAGTACGGACTTTGAGTACACGGTGGAGACCAGCACGTGACGATTCTCAGCTGTCGCGGCAAGCGGGACAGGAGAGACCGTCAGGATGATCTTGACGCGGGGATTGACCTCTCTGAACAGCGAAATGAATTCCGACATGTCCGTGACGACTTCCGCGACCGTCAGGTTGGCGAAGCCGTAGCGCTCAGGATCGAACGTGCCACCGGCAACGCCAGGGCAGACGGGAAGCGCAGCGCCGTCGGATCGGCAGTACCAATGTTCTGTCAGTCCCAGAGTGAATACGAAGACATCACACTCATCAAAAATTCGCCTCACCGCTCGGAGGTGCTGCTTGCGATCTTCATCATATTCAACCAGGGTCTTAAATCCGCCTGGCTGAATGGCCGGCCTGAATGGATCGATGATCCCATCATTTTCAATCCAAGGGCCTTCCGAAGGCTTGAACAGCAGGAACGCTCTTTTGAACAGCTGAAGAAGCTGTCTCGAGGTGTAAATGTTTCCGTATCTCGCTGAATAGACGCCGTAGTTGAATTTATTTTTCAGATCGGCATCTCCGAGAGGATGACCGTCCTCGGTGACGAAATAGTTGAACCCGCTCTTGCTCAGATGCCTGGCAATGTGTTGTGCAAAGCAGCTTCCCGCCGTTGCAACCTTCTCGTCGGCGGTGATGCGAAACGGAAAATTGGATACGGGATCGACATCAGCGTAATCAGGTGACGAAACCGCTTTGCTCCAGCGTGTATAGTCGGACAGATCCCTGTAAGGATGCTTCGATCTGCTGCTGCCAGCCATAGTTATTTCCTTTCTGACGTCGATCGCGTGATGATCCTCTCGGGCGCCTGCGCGGAACACCAGCGAGAATCTCACAAATTTCCGTCTTCCAACGTGTTAAAGCCAGGACCATCCGCCATACGGCAATCCATACATTTTTTCGACTTGCTTGAGAATGAGGCCACCATACCAAGGGCCTGCATGGGTGGAGTCGCCTGAGTAGCCCGAAGGAACAAGATAACCCTCCGGGTCACACGCCTCGCTCGGAGCATCGACGAATTTTATATTGTTAGCCTCGCATGCCGACTTGATGATTTGGGAATGAGTGCGCCAGAGCTTGTATCGCAAGATGCGAGGCGCAATGCGAGGGAGACTGGATTGCTCCCTAAAATAATTCTCCAAATGCTCCATCACATATTTGTCGTCGCCGTTGGGCGGAGGGGATTCAATATGCAAAACATCCTCCATAACAGCATGACGTAAGCATACCGTATTGAGGATATAAAGCTCCGCCATTTTATGGATGAAGCTTTCAATATAAGAATAAGGAACCAGTTCCGCTTTGGGAATTCGCGGCAGCTGAACATTCTCAGGCAAAATAAAATCGAAAGGACGCGGGTGCTCCAAAAGTGTCAATGCGTTATGAGCATTCCCGCCAAACATCGACAGCCATATAAAATCTCTATTTTGTATATTTTCTTCAACAAGAGATTTTATCCTAGGATTGAGTACGATCGCTGCACCGTCCTCAACAGAAAATCGGAAGTCTACCCCGTGTTTTATCGTGTTGAAAACGTAATATTCTATAGCCGGCGAGTTATGATCAGTTTCTGCCTCTCTTGTTGCAAGATGATTGACAACCGAAGACAGATGGCTATGGCCGAGTATGACGACTGCTAAGCGCTTCAAAACCAAGCTCCTTTATAATTAGGAATTACCTGTACTGTCATGAGGTCTGATATATCTTGTCTGTTCTCGGCGCCGTCACATATTTTGCGCCCCCTGGGGCTCATGCGGCTGTCAATACCACAGCAGTAGGCAATCTCCAAATATCCGAATTGCTCGCTTTATATCGAAATTAAACACAATTTATATTGTCGATATCCGAATTTTTATTCATATCTAATGGCTTAGTATTTAAAAAACGGGCCAAAAAATCTATTGTCGCTGGCAATTTAAAAAATATAATAATCGAAACAAAGCTGATTTTTTATCCGATTGCGAGTCAAATTTGCCGACTGAGACTGTTTACATCTGCGAATGAACGGATCGAGAGAGATCGCGTGGTGCATTGGACCAGGGCATCTCAACATGTGTCTCGTGAGAGAGGAATAATCATCTGCGGCGTTCGTGAGTGTCTGAGAAGGAACGAACCGGCCGCATTGACGTTCGAGGGGCCCCGTCGCGAGAGGATCTCGCGCATCTCCTCCACGCTGCCGGAGAGCGCTCGCATGGACTGGGGCAGGAAGGTCCGACGGGAAAGAAGGTCCGGTCGGTCGTGACAGGCTCCCCTGCGACGCGGTCCCCGGTTTCGACGGCGAAGTGGCGGGGATCACGGCCTTGATCGCGACACGGGTCCGCGTTCGGGCGGCAGAGCCCCGAGCCGATGCGTCGCCGTGCGCGCTCGCGACGCGACGCCCCGTGGTCGTCTTCCGGTTGCCGCCTCAGAACTCCGCCACCTTCCCCCAGGCCGAGGCCTCGAACCGGTCCGGATGATACGGACGCGGATCGACGATCGGGTCGGCGCCCGAGACGAGGTCGGCGATGAGGTGGCCGGCACCCGGGCCGATGCCGAAGCCGTGGCCGCTGAAGCCCGCCGCCAGAATCAGGCCCGGCACGCCCGTCACCTCGCCGATCGCCGGGACGCCGTCCGGGGTCGAATCGATGTAGCCGGCCCAGGAGGCGGTGATCTCCGTGCCGCGCAGGGCCGGCAGCAACTCCAGCGCCCGCCGGTGCGTCTCGGCGACGAGGCGCGGGTCGGGGCGGGGATCGAGGATGCGCATGCGCTCCATCGGGGTCTCTTCGTCGAGGCGCCAGCGCGCGGCGGTCTCGTGGCCGCTGCGCCAGCCCTCGGGCCCGCCGGGCCGCAGGGCGCGCCAGCGTCGGGCGAACATCGGCACGAATTCGCGCGCGAACAGGATCTGCTGCGGGGTCGGATCGACGCTGGCCCGCCCGCTGATCGCCAGGGTGTAGCCGCCGCTCTCGCCGCGGCGGGTCACCGAGACATCGGCGGTGTGGAGCGCGTCCGGGAGGCCGGCGATGGTGGGGCCGACCGCCAGGATCGACGAGCGGATCGCAGCCTGCGGGAAGCGGATGCCGAGCTGGCGGCAGAACGACGACGCCCAGGCGCCACCCGCCATCACGGCGGTCCTGGTGCGGATCGTGCCCGTCTCGGTCACGACCCCGGCGACCCGCCCGCCCGCGAGTTCGAGGCCGCGGGCGGCGCAGAACTGGTGCACGCTGCCGCCGGCCTTCATCACGCCGCGGGCTACCACCGGCGCCGCCCGCGCGGTATCCGCGATGCCGTCGCTGGGCGAGAACACCCCGCCCTTCCAGCTCCGCCCGGTGGCCTCGCCGCGCCCGCGCGCCTCGGTCTCGCTCAGCATGTGGGTGGTGACGCCCTCGCCCGCCGCGAAGTCGCGCCACCTGGCCCAGCGGGCGATCTCGGCCTCGTCGTTGCTGAGGTAGAGCAGGCCGCAGCGGCGGAACCCCGGGTCCTCGCCGATCTCGGCGGCGAGGCGCTCCCACAGGTCGAGGCTCTTCGTCGCCATCGGCAATTCGCGGGAGTCGCGGTTCTGCTGGCGGCACCAGCCCCAGTTGCGGCTCGACTGCTCGGCCCCGACCCGGCCCTTCTCGACCAGCGCCACGCGGATGCCCCGGCGCGCGAGGTAATAGGCCGCGAAGGTCCCGACCACGCCGGCGCCGATCACCACGACGTCGACCGCGTCCGGCAGGTCCGGCGTGGTGTCGATGTGGAGGAGAGGTGCTGGCATCCTGGCGGCTCCCGTTGACGGGGCGAGCCTAGCAGGGGCGCCCGCGGGGAAGACGCCGGAGAGCGCGGGCTTTCCGGCAGATTCTGCCGCGGGCCGGGCGGCGCGGCGGCATCATCCCGTGCCGCGGGATCCTCCCGTGCTGCCGGGGGCTTGCCTGCCGGGCCGCCGGCGCGGTCTAAGCGTGGCTGGAAGGGTCCTCCGCGCCCGCCTCAGGCTCCCGATGCAGCATTCCCCCGTTCCCGACGCCCTCCGCCGCCAGCGCTCGATCGGGCACGTCGCGCTCGCGGTGGCGCGGATGCCGGGCGGCACCACCCGGACCACCGACCTCGCCGAATCCGGCCCCCTGCGCCTGCGCCTGCCGCGGCCGGAGCCGGGCCCGATGGAGGCGGTGCTGCTCAACAGCGCCGGCGGCATCGCCTGCGGCGACCGCTTCACCGTCGAGGCACGGCTGGCGGCAGGCGCCGACCTCGTCCTCACCACCACGGCGGCGGAGAAGATCTACCGCTCGGACGGGCCTCTGACGCGGCTCGACGTGGCGCTCAGCCTGGAGGCCGGCGCTGCCCTCGCCTGGCTGCCTCAGGAGACGATCCTGTTCGACGGCGCCCGCCTCGCCCGCAGCTTTTCCGCCGAGGTCGCCCCGGATGCGCGGCTCACCCTGTTCGAGGCCCTGGTCTTCGGCCGCGCCGCGAAGGGCGAGGTGATGCGCGACGGCGCGCTCACCGATGCCTGGCGCATCCGCCGGGCCGGGCGGCTCGCTTACGCCGACACGTTCCGGCTCGAGGCGGACATCGCCGACAAGCTCGCCCGGCGGGCGGTCGCCGGCGGCGCCCGCGCGATGGCGACGCTCCTCCACCTCGCCCCCGACGCCGAGAGCCGGCTCGACCAGGCCCGCGAGCTGATCCAGGCGGCAGGCTGCGATGACCTGTCGGTCGAGGCCGGCGCCAGCGCCTGGAACGGGATGCTGGTGCTGCGCCTGCTCGGGGCGGAGATCGGCGCGTTGCGCCTCGCCGCGGCGCGGATCCTCGACGGCTTCCGCGGCCGGCCGCTGCCGCGGGTGTGGCAGACCTGACCGGGCGGCTCGGTTCTTGCTCCTGACGTCTGCTCAAGACCTGATCTTGCCTCGCGGCCAAGCCTCGGCGAAGGATGGAGGCATCACTGACCCAGAGGACGCGCCCGTGCTGCTGACCCCCCGCGAGAAGGACAAGCTCCTCGTCGCCATGGCGGCGATGGTGGCCCGCAACCGCCTTTCCCGGGGCGTGAAGCTCAACCATCCGGAGGCGGTGGCGCTGATCACCGATTTCGTGGTCGAGGGCGCCCGCGACGGCCGCACCGTGGCCGAGCTGATGCGGCTCGGCGCCCAGGTCCTCACCGCCGACCAGGTGATGGAGGGCGTGCCGGAGATGATCCACGACATCCAGGTCGAGGCGACCTTCCCGGACGGCACCAAGCTCGTCACCGTCCACCACCCGATCCGCGGCACCCCCGCGACCGAGGTGCCGGGCGCCGTGACGACGCCGGACGGCGAGATCGTGTTCAACGAGGGCCTGCCCCGCACGATGATCGAGGTCGCCAATACCGGCGACCGGCCGATCCAGGTCGGCTCGCACTACCACTTCTTCGAGGTCAACCCGGCGCTCCGCTTCGACCGCGACAAGGCCCGCGGCCAGCGCCTCGACATCGCCCCGGGCACCGCCGTGCGCTTCGAGCCCGGATCGACCCGGGAGGTCGTGCTGATCCCGATGGGCGGCGGGCGCGCGGTGTACGGGTTCCGGGGTGACGTGATGGGGGCTCTGTGAGCCCCTACGACGACATCCTGCGCGATCACGTCGCGCTCGTCACGCGGGCGGCCGACTTTGCAGCCCGCCGGCATGCGGACCAGCGTCGGAAGGGCGCTGCTCGGGAACCTTACGTGAATCATCTCGCGGAAGTCGCCACGCTCCTCGCCGACACCGTTGACGAGCCGAACGCCTGGCTGGTCGCGGCCGGCTGGCTCCACGACACGATCGAGGATACCGGCACGACCCACGACGAACTCGCTGGATTGTTCGGCTCCGTCATCGCCGACCTCGTGGCCGAGGTCAGCGATGACAAGTCGCTTCCCAAGGCAGAGCGCAAGCGCCTTCAGGTCGAACGGGCGCCGCACAAGTCGCAGGATGCCAAGGCGATCAAGATCGCCGACAAGATCAGCAATCTGCGATCCCTGGCATCGAGCCCGCCCGACGACTGGGACCGGACACGGGTTCTGGCTTACGTCACCTGGGCCGAGAGCGTCGTGGCCGGGTGCCGCGGCACGAATGCAGCCCTCGAATCGATCTTCGATCAATCCGCCGTCGCGGCGCGGAGAGTGGCCTGATGTCCAACACCCCGAAACCCGCCAGCCTTCCCCGCGCCGCCTACGCGGCAATGTTCGGGCCGACCAAGGGCGACCGCATCCGCCTCGCCGACACCTCCCTCGTCATCGAGGTCGAGCACGACCACACCCGCTACGGCGAGGAGGTGAAGTTCGGCGGCGGCAAGGTGATCCGCGACGGGATGGGGCAGAGCCAGGCGACCAATGCCGGCGGCGCCGTCGACACGGTCATCACCAACGCGGTGGTGCTGGATCACTGGGGCATCGTGAAGTGCGATGTCGGCCTGAAGGGCGGGCGCATCGCGGCCCTCGGCAAGGCCGGCAACCCGGACATCCAGGACGGCGTCACCATCGTGGTCGGGCCGGGCACCGAGGTGATCGCGGGCGAGGGCAAGATCCTCACCGCCGGCGGGTTCGACAGCCATATCCACTTCATCTGCCCGCAGCAGATCGACGAGGCGCTGAATTCCGGCGTCACCACCATGCTCGGCGGCGGGACGGGGCCGGCCCACGGCACCTTCGCCACCACCTGCACGCCGGGGCCTTGGCACATCGCCCGGATGATCGAGGCGGCGGACGCCTTCCCGATGAACCTGGCGTTCGCCGGCAAGGGCAACGCCTCGAAGCCCGACAGCCTGGAGGAGATGATCCGGGCCGGCGCCTGCGCGCTGAAGCTGCACGAGGACTGGGGCACCACGCCGGCGGCGATCGATTGCTGCCTGTCGGTGGCGGACGCCCACGACATCCAGGTGATGATCCACACCGACACGCTCAACGAGTCGGGCTTCGTCGAGGACACGATCGCGGCGTTCAAGGGCCGCACGATCCACGCCTTCCACACCGAAGGCGCCGGCGGCGGCCACGCGCCGGACATCATCAAGGTGGCGGGGCTGCCGAACGTGCTGCCCTCCTCCACCAACCCGACGCGGCCCTTCACCCGCAACACCATCGACGAGCATCTCGACATGCTGATGGTGTGCCACCACCTCGACCCGTCGATCCCCGAGGACCTCGCCTTCGCCGAGAGCCGGATCCGCAAGGAGACGATCGCCGCCGAGGACATCCTGCACGATATCGGCGCGCTCTCGATGATGTCGTCGGACAGCCAGGCGATGGGCCGGGTCGGCGAGGTCATCATCCGCACCTGGCAGACCGCCGACAAGATGAAGCGCCAGCGCGGGGCGCTCCCGGGCGACACGACGGGCCACGACAACGCCCGGGCCAAGCGCTACGTCGCCAAGTACACGATCAATCCGGCCATCGCCCACGGCCTCTCGCGCCATATCGGCTCGATCGAGCCCGGCAAGCTCGCCGACCTCGTTCTGTGGTCGCCGGCCTTCTTCGGGGTGAAGCCCGACCTCGTCGTCAAGGGCGGCGCCATCGCGGCGGCGCCCATGGGCGATCCCAACGCCTCCATCCCGACGCCGCAGCCGGTGCATTACCGCCCGATGTTCGGCGCCTTCGGGCGGGTGCCGGCCATGACCGCGCTCACCTTCGTGTCGAAGGCCGCGATCGAGGCGGGCCTGCGCGAGCAGCTCGGCGTGATGAAGGAGCTGGTCGCGGTCGAGAACGTGCGCGGCGGCATCTCGAAGAAGAGCATGATCCACAACGACGCCACCCCGGTGATCGAGGTCGATCCCGAGACCTACGACGTGCGCGCCGACGGCGAATTGCTGGTCTGCGAGCCCGCCGAGGTGCTGCCGATGGCGCAGCGCTACTTCCTGTTCTGAGGTAATCTGGCGTGCAGGAGGCTCGACCATGCCCAAGCTCGCCGAACGGGGGCCGGATGCCGGCGTCTCGCCCGAGACCGACTATTTCCTCTGGACGCAAGCGCAGGCCGCGCTGATCCGGGCCGGCCGCTGGGCCGTGCTCGACCGCGAGGCTTTGGCCGAGGAGATCGCCGACTTGGGCGGCTCGCAGAAATCCGAGATCCGCAGCCGCCTGACCATCCTGCTGCACCACTTGCTGAAGTGGGAGTTCCAGCCGCAGCAGCGGAAGTACGGCTGGCGGGCGACGATCGTCGAGCAGCGCGTCAACCTCGACGACCTCGTGACGATGAGCCCGAGCCTGCGCGGCTGGCCGGCGGAGGTGGTGGGCAAGGCCTATCGCCTCGCCCGGGTGCGGGCCGCCGACGAGACAGGGCTGCCGGAGCGGAGCTTCCCGCCGGATTGCCCGTACACGCTGGCGGATATACTCGACGAGCGGTTCTATCCGGGTCCGGAGGAGCCGGATGTTACCTGACCATCTTCGAGTGGAACCACATCGCCCCATGATCCGCGCCACCCGCGTCATCCGCCGCGACGCGCTCGCCGCCGGCGAGATCGTCGACCGCATCGTGCTCGATTCCGGCGACCGCCACCGCCGCCGCATGGCGATGCGGGGCGTCGGCGGCCTCGCCTTCCTGCTCGACCTGCCCGAGCCCGCGGTGCTCGACGACGGCGACGCGCTCCGGCTCGAGGACGGCCGCCTCGTCTGGGTCGAGGCGGCGCCCGAGAAACTGCTCGAGATCCGGGCGCCGACCGACCACGCGCTCAAGCGGCTGATCTGGCACATCGGCAACCGGCACATCCCGGCCGAGATCGGCACCGACGCGCTCTGGATCGCCCACGACCACGTGCTCGCCGCGATGGTGGAGGGCCTGGGCGGCACCGCGACCCCGGTGGAGCGGCCGTTCCGGCCCGAGGGCGGCGCCTATGCGGGCGGGCATTCCCAAGATCACGGACATGGCCACGGGCAGCACCACCATCACGGCCACGCGCACGATCATGCCCATGGCTGAGGCGGTTCCGGACGCGCTGGTACTGCTCGCCTGGCTCTCTCCCGGCTACCCGGTGGGGGCCTATGCCTATTCCCACGGCCTCGAATGGGCGGTGGAGGCCGGCGACGTGCGCGACGAGGCGACGTTGCGGGACTGGCTCGCCGACGTGCTCACGCACGGCGCCGGCCGCAGCGACGCGATCCTGGCCGCCCACGCCCACGCGGCGGCGGCCGCGGGCGACGCCGAGGCGTTGGTCGCGGTGAACGACCTCGCCCTGGCGTTGAGCCCATCGCGGGAACTGCACCTGGAGACCAGTCAGCAGGGCCGCTCCTTCCTCGACGCCACCCGCGCCGCCTGGGACACGCCGCGCCTCGCCGATCTCGCGTCTCGCCTCGACGGCGCGGTGGCCTACCCGGTCGCGGTCGGCACTGCTGCGGGCGCGCACGGGCTCGACCGCCGCACGGTGCTGGCGGCCTATCTCGCGGCCTTCCTGCAGAACCTCGTCTCGGCCTCCCTGCGCCTCGCGCCCGTCGGCCAGACCGCCGGCACGCGCGTGGTCGCCGCCCTGATGCCAAGGGCCGCGGCCTTGGCCGGGGCGGTGGAGGGCCTGCCCCTCGACGAGGCCGGCACCGCGACGGTGCGGCTGGACCTCGGCTCGTTCCGGCACGAGACGCAGTACACGCGGATCTTCCGGTCGTAGGCTCGCGTCGGCTGCGCATCCATCCCTCTCGCGCGCGATGCCGCACCCGCCCCACCCCCGGGACCCTGCCGCCCGTCCGAACGTTTGGTGAGCGATCGCCTCGCGGCCCAACGGCCGCGTCGGCGCAGGCGCCCTGCCGCGCCGTCACCTCGTTTTCGGGCCGGGAGGCACCATGGACACGTCCGATACCGCGCAGCGCCCCACCCGCCGGAGCGTGCTCGAGAGCGGCGTCGCTGCCGCAGCGGTGCTGGGCTTTGCCGGGCCGCTCCGGGCCGCGACCCCGCCGGCGCAAGCGCCCCAGGCCCCCGCCGCCGAGCTGGCGACGCCCCGCCTGCCCGTGACCCTCCAGGTCAACGGCCAGGCCCGGCCGCTCGAGGTCGACCCGCGCACCACGCTCCTCGACGCGCTGCGCGAGCGCATCGGGCTCACCGGCTCGAAGAAGGGCTGCGACCACGGCCAGTGCGGCGCCTGCACGGTGCTGGTCAACGGCCGGCGGATCAATTCCTGCCTGACGCTGGCGGTGATGCACGAGGGCGACGAGATCAGGACCATCGAGGGCCTGGCGGAGGGCGATCAGCTGCACCCGCTCCAGGCCGCTTTCGTCAAGCATGACGGCTTCCAGTGCGGCTATTGCACGCCGGGCCAGATCTGCTCGGCCGCCGGCATGCTCAACGAGGCCAAGGCCGGCTGGCCCTCGACCGTGACGCAGGACCTCACCGCCCCGGTCGCTCTGACCGACGCGGAGATCCGCGAGCGGATGAGCGGCAACATCTGCCGCTGCGCCGCCTACCCGAACATCGTCGCGGCGATCCGCGATGCCGGCGGCACCGCGACGCGGATCTGAGGGGGCGACCCATGAAGGCTTTCACCTACGAGCGCCCCGCCAGCATCACCGACGCCGCCAAGGCCGTGGCGTCTCAAGCCAACGCCTGTTTCATCGCCGGGGGCACCAACCTCCTCGACCTGATGAAGCTGCAGATCGAGACGCCGGCCCACCTCGTCGACGTCAACCGCCTGTCGCTCGATCGGATCGAGGCGACGCCGGAGGGCGGGCTTCGCATCGGCGCGATGGTGCGCAACGCCGATCTCGCCGCCGACGCGCGGGTGCGGCGGGACTACGGCGTGCTCTCTCGCGCGCTGCTCGCCGGCGCCTCGGGCCAGCTGCGCAACAAGGCGACCACCGCCGGCAACCTCCTGCAGCGCACCCGCTGCCCCTACTTCTACGACACGGCGATGCCGTGCAACAAGCGCCAGCCCGGCTCCGGCTGCTCGGCGATCCAGGGCTTCAACCGCATCCTGGCGGTGGTCGGCACCTCGGAGCACTGCATCGCCACCCACCCCTCCGACATGGCGGTCGCCATGCGGGCGCTGGACGCCACGGTCGAGACCGTGACACCGGAGGGGGCCGAGCGACAGATCCCGATCGCCGAGCTGCACCGTCTTCCCGGCGACACGCCGCAGATCGAGACCAATCTCAAGCCCGGCGAGATCATCACCGCCGTGACCCTGCCGGCGCCGGTCAAGGGCCGCCACGTCTACCGCAAGGTGCGCGACCGCGCGTCCTACGCCTTCGCGCTGGTCTCGGTGGCGGCGGTGATCGAGGCGGACGGGACCACGATCCGCTCGGCCCGCCTTGCCTTCGGCGGCCTCGCCCACAAGCCGTGGCGGGTGGCGGAGGCCGAGGACGCACTGGTGCGCGAGGGCGTGGGCGCCGCCGGCGAGGCGGCGCTGAAGGGCGCCCGCGGCTACGGCGCCAACGACTTCAAGATCCCGCTCGCCAAGCGCACCCTCGCGGCCGCGGTCGCGGACGCGTTGCGCGCCTGATCGCCGGATTCGGAGAACCGCCATGGACATGAGCCAGCCGATCGGCATCACGCCCCTCGACACGCACGCCGACGGCCCGGTCGGCCAGCCGATCGACCGCGTCGACGGCCCCCTGAAGGTGACCGGCCACGCGACCTACGCCTACGAGAGCCGGGAGATGAAGAATCCCGGCTACGGCTTCGTCGTCACCGCGACGATCGCCAAGGGCCGCATCCGCGACATCGACACCGCGACCGCCGAGCGGATGCCCGGCATCGTCCACGTGCTCACCCACCGCAACGTGCCGCCCCAGGGGGAGAAGAAGGAGCAGGTCGGCCCGCTGCTGACCGGCACCGAGATCGCGCATTACGGCCAGCCGGTCGCCCTGGTGGTGGCCGAGAGCTTCGAGGAGGCCCGGGCGGCGGCGGCGTCCGTGCGGGTCACGTACGACCAGGAGACGGGGGCCTACGTGCTGGCCGAGGCGCTGGCCGAGGCGCGGAAGCCCGAGAAGGCCAGGACGCCGCCGGATTCGCGCCTCGGCGACTTCGATTCCGGCTTCGCGGCCGCACCCGTCAAGATCGACGCGCGCTACACCACCCCGGTGCAGAGCCACGCGATGATGGAGCCCCACGCCACGATCGCGGCCTGGGAGGGCGATCACGTCACGCTGATCACCGCCAACCAGATGCCGAACCGCGGCCAGGACGCCCTCGCCTCGGTCTTCCGGCTGCCGAAGGACAATGTGCGCCTGATCAGCCGCTTCATCGGCGGCGGCTTCGGCGGCAAGCTCCAGCCGCAGGCCGACGCAATCCTGGCGGCCCTGGCCTCGAAGAACCTGAACGGGCGGCCGGTGAAGATCGCGCTCACCCGCCAGCAGGTCTTTCACGTCACGACGCGCCGCTCGGACACGGTGCAGCGGGTGCGCCTCGGCGCCGACCGCGACGGCAAGCTCACCGCCATCGCACACGAATCCTGGTCAGACACGTCTCCGGGCGACAGCTTCTTCGAGACCTCGGCCAACGTCACCCGCTCGCTCTACGCCGCACCCAACCGCCTGACGGCGCATCGCCTGGCGAACCTCAACCTGCCGATGGCCTCCTCGATGCGGGCACCCGGCGAGGCGGTCGGCATGCTGGCCTTCGAATGCGCCATGGACGAGCTGGCGGAGGCGCTGAACCTCGATCCGATCGAGCTGCGGATCCGCAACGAGCCGGCCCAGGACCCGGAGAAGCACGTCCCGTTCTCGACCCGCCAGCTCGTGCCCTGCCTGCGCGAGGGTGCGCGGCGTTTCGGCTGGGACAGGCGCAACCCGAAGCCCGGCTCGGTGCGGGACGGGCAATGGATGGTCGGCACCGGCGTCGCGGCGGCGGCGCGCCTCAACCCGCTCCAGCCTGCCAAGGCGCGGGTGCGCCTCGACCCGGACGGCACCCTCACCGCCCGGATGGCGATGACGGATATCGGCACCGGCACCTACACGATCCTGAGCCAGATCGCCGCCGAGATGCTGGGCGTGACGGTCTCCCGGGTGCGGATGATCCTCGGCGACACCGCCGATCCGATGTCCTCCGGCTCGGGCGGCTCGTTCGGCGCCGCCTCCTCGGGCTCGGCGCTCTACATGGCCTGCGAGGACCTGCGCCGGCAGCTCCTGGCCAAGACCGATCTCGTTCCGGAGAACGCCGTCTTCGCGGATGGCCGCATCACCTCGGGCAACCGCTCGGCCGCCTTGCGCGACCTGATCGGCTCCGGCCTCGAAGCCGAGGGCGAGATCAAGCCGGGCGAGAACGAGAAGAGGTTCTCGCAATATTCCTACGGCGCGCACTTCGCCGAGGTCGGCGTCGACGCGGACACCGGCGAGATCCGCCTGCGGCGGATGCTCGGCGTGTTCACCGGCGGACGGATCCTCAACCCGAAGACCGCGCGCTCGCAGGCGATCGGCGGCATGGTGTTCGGCGTCGGCGCGGCCTTGATGGAGGCGATCGAGGTCGATCCGCGCTACGGCACCTTCGTCAACCACGACCTCGCCGAGTACCACGTCCCGGTCCATGCCGACCTGCCGGAGATCGACGCGGTGTTCCTGCCCGAGCTCGACGACAAGGCCAACCCGCTGAAGAGCAAGGGTCTGGGCGAGCTCGGCATCTGCGGCGCGGGCGCGGCCGTGGCGAACGCAGTCTATAACGCGACGGGCATCCGGATCCGCGACTATCCGCTGACCCTCGACAAGGTCCTGGACGGGTTCACCGCCAGGGAGACCGGTCAGCGGCGGGCCTGACCCTGCGCAGTAGGCCGGGCTGAGGACGCAAGTCCCGACTGCCCCGGCCCTGCCTGGGCGACGCGCGCAACGTAAGAGCCTGTTTGATTGCTTAGAACCACATTACACGTTTTAAATTCATCCAATCCACGACCTCATCCTGAGGTGTCGGTCGATTGGAAATCGACTGACCTCGAAGGAGGCCTCCAGATGTCCCCGCGACCTCTGGAGGCCTCCTTCGAGGCTCCCTGCGAGTGCGATCTTCGATCGCCAGCACCTCAGGATGAGGTCGCGGATGGGACAGAAAATTTCTTCGCGCTTCTATCCACGTAAATCAAACAGGCTCCGAATCGAATTGGTGCTGAGTCGTAGGCGAGACGTGCACCCTCGATAGGCGCGCCAGAGTCGACGATCACGGCCTCCACCCAAGCAGGGCCTCGCATTGCCGCCCCACGCGGCAGCGCGTGCCTTCCTGAGTGGCAGGCCGTAGGCGCAAGATCTTCTCGCGCCCTCTCTGATCACCTGGCACGAAAGCTGCAAACTCCCCCGCAGGCTGGCCGCACGGCCCGCGGGGCAAAGACGCCCGAGCCTTGGACAGGGATGTCCGACAGACTGGGGGTTCGTGACCGGGATGCACCGGGACGCGGCTCCCATCCCCTGAAGCGCGATGAAGACCCCCCGCGGGGGCTGTGCGTGAGGCTCCAACCATGGCCAGTTTCAAGACCGTCATGAAGTCGGGTCATCCCTCGACGCTGTTCGCCGCGTTCCTGTACTTCGATTTCTGCTTCGCCATCTGGGTGCTCAACGGTGCCATGGGCCCGTTCATCACCGAGACCTACAAGTTGACGCCGGCCCAGACCGGCTTCATGATCTCGCTGCCGATTCTCGCCGGCGCGATCATGCGCTTCCCGCTCGGCGTGCTCGCCCAATATATCGGGCGCAAGAACGCGGCGATCACCGAGATGTCGCTGATCATCCTGGCGATGGCCTACGGCTTCTTCCTGGTACACTCGTTCAACGACGTGCTCGCCATGGGCGTGCTGCTCGGCATCGCCGGCGCCTCGTTCGGCGTGGCGCTCTCGCTCGGCTCGGGCTGGTTCCCGCCCCAGCACAAGGGTCTGGCGATGGGCATCGCGGGTGCCGGCAACTCGGGCACCGTGCTCGCCGTGCTGTTCGCGCCGCCGCTCGCCCAGGCCTATGGCTGGCAGGCCGTTTATGGCTTCGCCGGGGTGTTCATGCTGATCCCCCTCGTGGTGATGATCGTGCTGGCCAAGGAGCCGCCGGACCGCGAGCACCAGAGCTTCAAGGAGCACGTCTCCTGCCTGTTCGAGAAGGACGGCTGGGCCTTCAACCTGATCTACGTCATCACCTTCGGGGGCTTCATCGGCCTGTCGAACTTCCTGCCGACCTTCTTCTACGAGCAGTTCGCCGTCACCAAGGTCGAGGCCGGGCGCCTGACCATGCTGGCCGCCCTGATGGGCTCCGGCATCCGCATCCTCGGCGGCTACTTCGCCGACCGGATCGGCGGCATCCTGGTGCTGACCGTGGTGCTGCTCGCGGCCGTCGGCTCGTTCCTGATGCTCACCGCGGCGCCGACGCTGTTCGTCACCACGCTGCTGTTCATGTTCTGCTTCGCGGCCCTGGGGGCCGGCAACGGCGCCCTGTTCCAGCTCGTGCCCCTGCGCTGGCCGACCAACACGGCGGTCGCGGGCTCGATGATCGGCGAGGTCGGGGCGCTCGGCGGCGCCATCCTGCCGAACGCCATGGGCCTGTCGAAGCAGTATACCGGCGGCTTCGCGACCGGCTTCCTGTTCTACGCCGCCTTCACGGCAGTGGTGCTCGGCTGCCTCGCCCTTTGGTCGCGCAAGTGGGTCGGCACCTGGGTCGGGCCCCGCGGCAAGGTCCTGGCCGTGGAGGCGGCGCCCGCCGCACCTGCGAGCGTCATCGGCGGCGTGCAGCGCGCCTGACCGGCTCACAGCCCGTCGCGCCCGTCGCTGACCACGCGGGCGAAGACCAGCACGTCGACCGCCGCCGCCCCGCCGCGCAGGAGCGCCCGGGCGGCGGCATTCGCCGTGGCCCCCGTCGTCAGCACGTCGTCGACCAGCAGCACGCGCTTTCCCTGGAGGCGCGGCCGCGCCGCCTCCGGCACCCGGAAGGCGCCCTGCAGGTTCTCGGCCCGGGCGGCGCGGCTCAGGCCCACCTGCGGCTGCGTGCGCCGCACCCGGGCGAGAAGGCCAGGCGCCACCGGCACGGCGCTGCCGCGCGTGGCCGTGCGCGCGAGCAGGGCGGCCTGGTTGAAGCGCCGCCACCACAGCCGCCAGCGCCACAGCGGCACCGGCACCGCCACGTCGGCCTCCGTCAGGAGCTCGGCGCCGGCCCGCGCCATCATCGCCCCCAGGGCACCGGCGAGGTCGAGACGGTCCTCGTATTTGAGCCGCTGCACCAGCCGTCGCGCCGTGTCGTCGTAGCGCGCGACCGCCCGGGCGCGGGCATAGACCGGCGGATCCGCGAGCGCCGCCGGCGAGAGCAGGCCGGGCGCCCCGAGATCGACCGAGAACGGCGTGCCGAGCCGCTCGCAATAGGGCCGCTCGATGAAGCGCACCCCGCTCCAGCAGCCGGCGCAGAGGGCGTGCGGCACCGCCGTCGCCGTCCCGCAGGCGATGCAGCTCGGCGGGTAGACGAGCCCGACGAGGCCGCGGGCGACGAGCCCCGGCAGCCCGGCGAGGCGTGGCAGGATCGCCCCCGACAGGCGCCGGGCGGTCTCCGGAGGATCGCTGCTCCGTTGCGGCATGACCGGCGGTCCCGCTCGCCGAGGGATGCCCCAGACAACAACGGACCTGCCCTAGCGGCAAGCCGTCAGCGCGGCAGGCTGCGCCGTGTCCCGAGATCGAGGAGCGCGTCGTGGTGCAGCAGCATCACATCGGTCGCCGCCGCCAGCTTGCGGGCCGCGGGGGTGAAGCCGGCATTCGACACCACCGCCGCGCAATCGGCGCTCCAGTAGCTGCGGGCCGCCACCACCTCCTGCACCGCGCCGTTGCCGACCGGCTTCGCGTAGCGCTTGCACTGCACCACCAGCCGCAGCCCGTCGCGCTCCGCCACGACGTCGGCGCCCTGGTCGCCCGCCGCTTTGGTGGTGCGCGCCTCCCAGCCGGCCCGTTCGAGCAGGGCGGCACAGTAGCGCTCGTAGGCGAGGCCGTCCTCCGGCAGCGCCTCGGCCTCGTCGGGCGGCGCGACGCTCAGGGACGCCGCCTCGACGATGGCGAGGATCTCGTCCCAGCGCGGCTCGATCAGGTCGCCGTAGCCCTCGGCCTCGAGCCGCGGCAGAACCGTGCGCTCGGCGAAGTAGCTGCGCTCGCGCAGCCAGCCGTCGAGGATCTCGTTGCCGTAGGGATCGACGTAGCTCTCCTGCCGGCGGCGCAGGGCCAGGGTCTCGCGGTGGCGGTGGGCAAGCGCCCGCACCCGGCGCCGGAAGCGGCCGCCGCGCCCGAGGCGGTGCACGACGAGCACCAGCGCCACGAGGCCGGCGGCGGCGAGCGCAGCCGGGCCGACCCACAGGCTCGCCAGGCCCCCGGCCACCACGGGCCAGAACAGGCGATCGGCGAGGCTGGAGGGGCGGGCCATCGGACGAGAACTCTGCGCCGCTTCCCGGGCGGCCGGATGCCGGCGACTCTCGCGGACCCGCCCTTGCCCCCGGCCTAAGGCTCCGCGGGACCCGGAGGCCATCCACAGCAGAACGCGCTCGCGCGGCTCACGGGAGCGTGTCGAGGCAAGGCCTTCGCGGCGCTTGCGTTCGGGCATCTCCTCGGCCGATCCTGGCCGTTCGCAGGGGCCTCGTGCGGGCCGGCGCAGGAGAGTCCCCGGATGAGATCACGCTTCGTCGCGCTTCTCGCCTGCCTGTTCGCCGCGGGAGCGGCCGGGCCGCCCGTCCGGGCCGGCGACGCCCCGGTCGAGGTCGACGTCGCGCTGGTCCTCGCCGTCGACGTCTCCCTGTCGATGACCGGCGACGAGCAGGCGGTGCAGCGCGAGGGCTACGTCGCGGCCTTCCGCAACCCGGCGGTGCATCAGGCGATCCGCCAGGGCATGGTCGGCCGCATCGCCGTCACCTACGTCGAATGGGCGGGGGTGGGCAACCAGCGGATCGTGGTGCCCTGGACGGTGATCTCCGGGCCCGGCGAGGCGGCCGGCTTCGCCGACAAGCTGGACCAGAGCCCGCCGCGGCGCTCGACCTGGACCTCGATCGCCAGCGCCATCGACTTCTCGGCCGGGCTCCTCGCCGGCAGCGGCTTCGAGGCGACGCGGCGGGTGATCGACGTCTCGGGCGACGGCCCGAACAACCAGGGCCGCTCCGTCACCAAGGCGCGGGACGACGCCGTCCGGCAGGGCATCGTCATCAACGGGCTGCCGCTCATGATCCGCGAGCCGAGCGGGCCCTGGGACATCAAGGACCTCGACCTCTACTACCGCGACTGCGTCATCGGCGGCAGCGGCAGCTTCATGGTGCCGGTGCGCGAGCGCGACCAGTTCGCCGCAGCGATTCGCACCAAGATCATCCGCGAGGTGGCGGGCCTGGAGACCGGCCCGCTGCTGCGCCGGACCCAGGGCGAGCCCCGGGCCAACTGCTTCATCGGCGAGCGCCCCAACCCGGACTGGGATTAGGGCCTCTCGCGCTTTCTACTTCAACGTGCATCGTGCGGAGGTCGTTCGGCTCGGGGCCGACCCGGCTCCGCCCGCGAGGCGGGCCCGTCAGCCCTCGCCGCCGCGCTGGGATTTACGCCGCTGCTGCCCCAGCCCCATGGTCTTGGCCAGTTCCGAGCGGGCGGCGGCGTAGTTCGGCGCCACCATCGGGTAGTCGGGCGACAGGTTCCAGCGCGCCCGGTACTCCTCGGGCGACAGGCCGTAGCGGGTGCGCAGGTGCCGCTTCAGCGACTTGAACTTCTTGCCGTCCTCGAGGCAGACGAGGTAGTCCGGCATGATCGATTTCTTGATCGGGACTGCCGGGGTGAGCGGCTCGGCCGGCTCCGCAGCCGCGCCGTTGCCGAGCCCGCCCAAAGCCGAATGGACCGAGGCGATCAGGCCCGGCAGCTCGGTGACCGGCACCGAGTTGTTGCTCACGAAAGCCGCCACGATGTCGGCGGCAAGCCCGATATGGTCCGTCGACGCTCCACTCTCACTCATCACGCCGGCCCTCTGCTCAGGGTAGATCCGCAAGACGCTTAGACATTCCGGCCTCAGGACTCGCATGCCGCAGGGCCGGTCTGTCTTTGCTTCCGGACGCAACTATGATGTCGGGGCCGATCTCGCAAGAGGAAAAAGAAGCGGCCGCCACCCTCCGTCAATCGCCGGCCGAAACTCTTGTTGAAGCCGGCTGTCGGTGTGGTTGTGCTGAGTTCACCGTTGGCGCCGGGACCGCCGAACTCGGACGCCCCGGAGCCGCGCACCCTATCCTCTTTGGCTTATGGCTCATGGAGGGGGCAGCACCTTTCGGACAAGCCCAAGAACATATGCCGTCCGGGCCCGATGCCCGGTAGCAGGAAATGTTGGTGCGGCAGCAACCGTTAGATAGTGAAACGCCTGACGATGGTTATCGATACATAAACCACGCTCCAATTCCATCACGCGCCAACCCATTGACCACAACCGGCATTCTGGTGGCAAGGAGTTCGTGGACAGACAGCTCCCGGCCTGCTCGGAGAGTAACAAATGTTATCCTGGAGGCGGTTCCCGCCAATGACCCAGGCCTTCTTCTGATACCCGGCGCGGAGACACAGCGGCAGCCGGCCGTCGGACCTAGGAGAGATGGGAGGGCCATCCCGCCTCGTGGCCGGTTTGCGGCCCGGTCAGGCGGCCGCGCGGGCGGCGCGCGGGGCCTGCTCGAGGGCGGCGACCGCCAGGACCTGGTCGCGCCCGCGCACGGCGTGCTCGCCGAGGGGGCGCGCCCGCACGCCGTCCGGCAGCCGCGGGAGCTTGGCGAGTAGGTCGCCGGAGATCAGCAGCGGCGCGTCGAGGGTGCGGCACAGGGCTTCGAGCCGCGCCGTGACGTTCACCGCATCGCCGAAATACGCGATCTTGTGCCGGTCGACCCCGACCTCGGCGGTGACGACCGGCCCGCCATGCAGGGCGGCACGGATGCGCGGCACGGCGCCGAACCGCTCCTGCCAGGCCGCCGCGTCCCGCGCCAGGCTCTCCTGGATCGCCAGCACGCAGGCGACGCAGCGGGCGTCCTGGAGGCCGCGGGCCATCGGCCAGGTGATCATCGCCATGTCGCCGATGAAGTCGTCGGTCGATCCCTGCCAGCGCCGCACCGGCTCGGCGAGCGTCGCGAAGACGGCGCCGAGGAAGGCCTGCGTCCTGAGGGCGCCGTGCGTCTCCGCGTAGGCGGTCGAGCCGACGACGTCGACGAACAGGAAGATGCGCTCCTCCTCGACTGGGCGATGGTAGCGGCCGATTAGCAGGTTGACGAAGACCTCGGCGCCGATGAGGTCGCGCATCCGCACCACGAACACGAGAAGCGCCGAGACCGCCAGCGCGTAGACCAGAACCCGCAGCGAGGGCACCACCGCCTCGGCGAAGGGCTCCGGGCTCAAGCCGGTGCTCCAGACGATGACGCCCCCGGTGGCGTGCCCGAGGGTGATCATCCCGACATAGGCCAGTTCGGCGATCGGCACGTACAGGAAGGTCGGCAGGCGGCGCAGGCGCGCCTGCAGGCGCGGCAGCAGGGTGCCGCGCTCCATCAGCAGCGCGCAGGCGCCGATGAAGAAGCCGTGGATCGCCGCCACCAGCGGGATGCCGTTCTGGAACAGCGCGTCGTAGAGCAGCCCGGCCCCGGCGCTCAGGAGCAGGATGCCGATCCAGAACCAGGCGTGCTGGGGCAGCGGCAGCCGGATCGTCCGCCAGGACGCGGCGAGGCGCGCCGGCAGGCCGGCCCGTGCCGGCTCCGCCGGAGCGCTGCGGTCGACGGGGCCGGCTGCGGGCACGGTGGTGGTCTCCTGGGCCGGCACGGCTCGGGTCCCGGCTCGCGGCGCGCCGGTCAGTTCAGCCGCGATTCACGCCGTTTTGAGGGCATCGGGCGACCGGTGCGGGCCGGCCTGCGACGCCTCGGCCGGACGAGCCGCCAGCGGAACGGCGGCACCCGACCCGTCGCCGCTCGACTTGCCGGCGGTCGACTTGCCGGCGCCTGCGGAACCCTCGGCTTGACCATGGCGTTCTTCAGCACGATTGAATGCTCAAGACTGGAGACGACCATGTCTGTCCGCCTCGCCACCCTCGCCACCCTGGCGGCTCTCGTGACGGTCCCGGCCCTCGCCGAGGATGTGACGGTGATCCGGCGCGATTCCGCCCCGGTCGAGCGCAGCACCGTGATCGAGAAGCGCTCGGTCGAGTCGACCGGCTCGGTCGGCGGCTGCGAGACCAAGACGGTCAAGAAGACCAACGAGTACGGTGACAGCAAGACGGTCCGCAGCGAGCGCTGCGACTGACCTGACGCTCAACGGGGCGGCCCGGCGAGGGCCGCCCCTCCACCATCGCTACACAGACAGCCTCCTCACTTCAGCAGCCGCGCCAGGGCCTTGCCGGCCGGACTGCGCATCTCCTTGGCGTCGAGGGTGCCATCGTTGTCCGGATCGGCGAGCTTGAAGCGGGCCTCGACCAGGGCGAGGTACTCGTCCTTGGTGAGGGTGCCGTCGTTGTCCGGATCGGCCTGCTTCATGTCCTTGCGGCTGACGCGGCCCTGAAGCTCCTTGGTGTCCAGGGTGCCGTCGGCATCCTTCTCGAGCCTGTCGAACACCGCACCGGCCGCGGCCTTGGCCTCGGCGAGGTCGACGGTGCCGTCCGAGTCGGTATCGACCGCCGCGATGGTCCGGTCGCCTCTCGGCTTGGCCTCGGCCGACGCCGGCAGCGCCAGAGGTGCCGCCGCCAGGGCGGCGATGAGGAGGGTCCGGGTCGGGCTCTTGGGTGTCGGGCTCATGCGTGAAGTCTCCGGTGCGCGACAGGGGCGCCCGACCCTGGCGGGGGGCGACCCGGGATGATCCGTCGGCCGGATACCTAGCCGGGCGCCGAAGCTTTGCAACCCTGTCTGACGCAGGGGAGGCGTGAGGCCTCGCGGCCTCAGGCCTCGACCCGCTCGGCAAGGATCTTGTCGACCCGGCGGCCATCCATGTCGACGACCTCGAAGCGCCAGCCGCTGCGCTCGAATCCGTCGCCGGCGGTGGGGATGCGGCCGAGCTGGTAGATCACGAAGCCGGCCAGCGTCGAGAAGTCGTCGGTGTCGGGCCGCTCGGTGAAGCCGAGGCGCTCGAAGGCGTCGACCGCCGGCATCATCCCGTCGATCAGCAGCGAGCCGTCCTGGCGCTCGACCACCATCGGCTCCTCGTCGTCGGTCTCCGGGATGTCGCCGGCGATCGCCTCGAGGAGGTCGGTCTGGGTGACGATGCCCTCCAGGCTGCCATACTCGTCGACGACGATCGCCATCCGGACGGGCTTGGCCTTGAAGGTCTCGAGCACCCGCAGGATCGGCATCGCCTCGTGGACGACGATCGGCTCGCGGATGATCGCGTCGACGCTGATCGGTGCCCCATCGAGGAGCTGGTTGAGCACGTCCTGCTTGCGCAGCACGCCGACGATCTCGTGGATCTCGCCCCGGCTCGCCACCAGTTGCTCGTGCCGGCAGGCGCGGATCGTCTCCAGCACCGCCTCGCGCGGGTCCTCGACGTCGATCCAGTCGACCTCGTGGCGCGGGGTCATGATGTCCCGCACCCGGCGCTCGCCGATGCCGAAGATGCGCTGCACCGCCTCCTGCTGGGCCTCCTGGATCAGGCCGGCCTCCTGGCTCGCCGCCACCAGGAGCGAGAGTTCGGCGGTGGAGTGCAGCGCGCCCTCGCCCGAGCCGGGCTGCAGGCCGCACAGGCGCAGCACGCCGTTGCCGAGGCCGTTGAGGAAGGAGATCGCCGGGCGGAAGACCAGCAGGAACAGGCGCAGCGGCCGCACGATGGCGAGCGCCGTGCGCTCGCTGCGCTGGAGCGCCAGGCTCTTGGGCGCCAGTTCGCCCAGCACGATGTGCAGCGCGGTGATGATCACGAAGGAGAGCACCACCGCGATGGCGTGGGCGCCGAGATTGCCCACGCCCTGCGGCAGCCACGACAGGACCGGCTCGATCAGGTGGGCCAGGGCCGGCTCGCCGACCCAGCCGAGCGCCAGGGACGAGATGGTGATGCCGAGCTGCGTCGCCGCGAGATGCGAATCCAGGCTCTCGACCGCGCGCTGCAACGCGCCGGCATTGGCCCGCTTCTCGGCCACGAGCTCCTGGACCCGGCTGCGCCGCACCGCCACGAGGGCGAATTCGGCCGCGACGAAGAACCCGTTCGCGAAGACCAGGAACACGATGGCGAACAGGCCGAGGCCCGTCCCCCAAGGACTGTCGGAGAAAATCACCGCCTCCCGTGGCGCGACCGGCCGCTCCCGGGGCGGGGCGCGGCCGGCTCCCTCATAGCAAGTCTGCCCCCCGGAGCCTATCCGCCAGACGCCCGCCCGGCCGGTCCTCCACGGCCGATGCCGCCGGGTCAGACGGCAGGGCACGGCTCTCCCGCATTGCAACATCTGGCCTCGTCCGGCGGTTTCATGCTAGGCGCGCCGGAAAATCCTGCGCCGGCTCGCGTTTTGCCGAATGGCGCCCCACGACCGAAAGACCCGACGATCATCATGGCGAGCGACCTCTCCCGCATCTCCCGCGCGCTCCTCTCCGTCTCCGACAAGACCGGGCTGGTGGAGTTCGCGCGTGCCCTCGCGGCCCGCGGCGTGACGCTGGTCTCCACCGGCGGCACACACCGGGCGCTCACCGAGGCGGGGCTGGCGGTGACCGAGGTCTCCGATCTCACGGGCTTCCCCGAGATGATGGACGGGCGGGTCAAGACGCTGCATCCCGGCGTGCACGGAGGGCTCCTCGCCATCCGCGACAACCCCGAGCACCAGGCGGCGATGCTCGCCCACGGCATCGCGGCGATCGACCTCCTCGTCGTCAACCTCTATCCCTTCGAGGCGACGCTGGCGGCCGGCAAGCCGGCGGACGACTGCATCGAGAACATCGACATCGGCGGGCCGGCGATGATCCGGGCGGCGGCCAAGAACCACGAGGACGTCGCGGTGGTGGTCGACGTCGCCGACTACGCGACGGTGCTCGCCGACCTCGACGCCCATGACGGCGCCGTGACCCGGGCGACCCGCCGGCGCCTGGCCCAGAAGGCCTATGCCCGCACCGCCTCGTACGACGCCGCCATCGCGACCTGGCTCGCCGGCGAGATCGAGGCGGCGCCCGAGGCCCAGACCTTCCAGGCGTTGGGAGGAACGCTGGCCCAGGGGCTGCGCTACGGCGAGAACCCGCACATGAAGGCCGCGTTCTACCGCACCGCCGGCGCCGCCCGGCCGGGCGTCGCGACCGCGCGCCAGCTCCAGGGCAAGGAGCTGTCCTACAACAACCTCAACGACACGGACGCCGCCTACGAGGCGGTGAGCGAGTTCGACCCCGCCCGCACGGCCGCCGTGGTCATCGTCAAGCACGCCAACCCCTGCGGCGTCGCGGAAGGATCAAGCCTGCTCGCCGCCTACGAGCGGGCTTTGCGCTGCGACCCGGTCTCGGCCTTCGGCGGCATCGTGGCGCTCAACCGGACGCTCGACGCCGAGGCGGCCCGGAAGATCGTGGAGATCTTCACGGAGGTGATCATCGCGCCGGACGCCACCGAGGAGGCGGTCGCGATCGTGGCGGGGAAGAAGAACCTGCGCCTCCTCACCGCCGGCGGGATCGCCGATCCCCGTGCGCCGGGCCAGGCCTTCCGTACGGTGGCGGGCGGCTTCCTGGTGCAGGACCGGGACAACGCCGTGGTCGACGACATGCCGCTCAAGGTCGTGACCAAGCGCGCTCCGACCGAGGCCGAATTGTCGGACCTGCGCTTCGCCTTCCGGGTCGCCAAGCACGTGAAGTCGAACGCGATCGTGTACGCCAAGGACGGCGCCACGGTCGGCATCGGCGCCGGTCAGATGTCGCGGGTCGATTCCTCGCGCATCGCCGCCTGGAAGGCGGCCGAAGCCGCGAAGGCCGCAGGGCTGCCCGAGAGCCTCGCCCGCGGCGCGGTGGTGGCCTCGGACGCATTCTTCCCCTTCGCCGATGGCCTGCTCGCGGCGGCCGAGGCCGGTGCGACCGCGGTGATCCAGCCCGGCGGCTCGATGCGCGACGACGAGGTGATCCGCGCCGCCGACGAGGCCGGCCTCGCCATGGTGCTCACCGGCCACCGCCACTTCCGGCACTAAAGAGCCCGGCGGCGTAGGATGGGCCGTTCAGCTGTGGCCTGTTCTCACGCCGATTTCTCGTGCGGCTTACCCCTGATCCACTCGTATAAAAATAAGAATAAAGCGCTCCTCCCCTCTCCCGTGGTCTAATCTCACTGGAGCAGACCAGGCGGAATTCGGGTCATCCGAGGGTTTGGCGCTTCGACAGCAACGCCCGATGGCGTTGCTCGGTCAGGCGCGCGTTCCGTCACACCCTGATGTCGAGCACCTGCCCCTGCCCCGGCGGGGCCGGGGCGGTCGCGGCCTGGGCCACCAGCCCGGCGACGTCGCGCTCGGCATCGAGCTGGCGGCGGACCGCAAGGGTCGCGATCTGCTGGCTGAAGGCGGCGCCCTGGAGCGTCGCGGCGCCGGCGGCGAGGGAGGCGGTGTCGAGGGCGGTCATGACGACAGCCTCGCCGAAAAGCCTGAGCGGTTCGTAAAGACGGTCCTCGGCCCCGGCATCGCTAACCCAGGAGCTGACCCATCCGGGCGAGCGCCGCGGCGAAGCCGGCGAGCGGCACCGTGATGGTCTCGGACTCGCCGTTGGGCTTGGTGCCGGTGACGCGCAGGTTCACGGCGGTCTTCATCGCGTCGGTGGCGACGGTGGGGAAGCTGATCGGCACGAGGCAGCCGGCCTGGACGCAGGCGGTGTAGGGCGCGCCCTTGCCGAGGGTCGCGTCGTCGAGCTTGAAGGTCACCCCGGGATCGATCGCGAGGCCGAGCGGCATCAGCAGCAGGCCGTTGCTGCGCCCGTCCTGGGGCGGGCTGAGCTCGATGCTGAAGCGGCGCTGCCCGGTCTGGGCCACACCTTGCGCCTGCGAGAGCTGGCACTGGCGCTTGTCGTTCTCGCGGCTGCAGCTGATGGTCCAGTCGCCGTAGACCTCGCTCACCGCGCTCGCGCCGTTCGGCCAGGCGCCGGTCGGGGCCGCCACCGCCGCGGGAGCCGGCGCCGCCTCGGCACGGGCGGGCGCAGGCGCGGGCTTCGGCGCCGGCGGGCGGCGGTGCGCCGGCTTCGGGGCGGCCCTGTGCGGGGCCTCGGCCGCGGGCGCGTCGCCGGCCGGCTCCTCCTGGGCGTGGGCCGGCCCGATCAGGAGCCAGGAGAGGACGAGGAGGCGGGCGAGCGACCGGCGGCAGGGCGGCATGACGAAAATCCTCGGCACCCGTCCGCGCCGGAGCGGCGAATCGGGCTCTTTTGTCTCGCGGCTCCTCTAGAGCCACGCGGGCCGGAAGGAAAGCCGCCGGAAGCCCGTGCCCACCGCCATGCCATTGAGATATCTTGGGATTATTCCAAGGAACGTCCCCTTGCCGTCCGGTGTCCTCGTGCCGGAACCGGCGCCCGCCGAGAGCCTCGTGCCGGGATAACGGCGTCAGCCGAGAGCCTCGTGCCGGGATATCGGCGTCAGCCGATATCCTCGTGCCATGTGCGCCCGTCGCGCTCGATCAGGGCGATGGCGGCCGTCGGCCCCCAGGTTCCGGCCGGGTACGGGCGCGGCGGTTCCGGGCGGTCGGCCCAGGCGTTGAGCAGGGTGTCGGCCCAGGCCCAGGCCGCCTCGACCTCGTCGCGGCGCATGAACAGGGTGGCGTTGCCCCGCACCACGTCCATCAGCAGGCGCTCGTAGGCGTCCGGGTAGCGCTGGTTGAAGGTCTCCTCGAACGAGATGTCGAGGCCGGTCGCCCGCAGGCGCATGCCGCCGGGGCCCGGCTCCTTGGTCATCACCTCGAGCTTGATGCCCTCCTGCGGCTGCAGCCGGATCACCAGGCGGTTCGGCTCGCGAGCGAACTCGTCCGAGAAGATGCTGAACGGCGAGGAGCGGAACTGGACGACGATCTCGGACACCTTCTGCGGCAGCCGCTTGCCGGTGCGCAGGTAGAACGGCACCCCGGCCCAGCGCGGCGTCATCAATTCGAGCTTCAGGGCCACGAAGGTCTCGGTGAGGCTCGAGCGGTTCTCGGCGAGATCGGCGATGTAGCCGGGCACCGGCTGGCCGTTCACCGCGCCGGCGACGTACTGGCCGCGGACCGTGCGGTGCGGCACCTCGTGGGCCGGAATCGGCTTCAACGCGCGGAGCACCTTCAGCTTCTCGTCGCGCACCGCGTCGGCGTCGAGGGAGAGCGGGCTCTCCATGCCGAGCAGGCAGAGGAGCTGCAGCATGTGGTTCTGCAGCATGTCGCGCAGCGCGCCCGACGTGTCGTAGTAGCCGCCGCGGCCCTCGACCCCGACCGTCTCCGCCACGGTGATCTGCACGTGGTCGATCACGTCGGCGTTCCACAGCCGCTCGAAGATCGTGTTGGCGAAGCGCAGGGCCAGGAGGTTCTGCACCGTCTCCTTGCCGAGATAGTGGTCGATGCGGAAGATCTGGCTTTCGGGAAAGACCTTGCCGACCTGGTCGTTGATGGCGCGGGCCGAGGCGAGATCGTGGCCGATCGGCTTCTCCAGCACCACGCGGGAGCGCTCGCCGATCAGCCCGTGGGCGCTGAGGTTGCGGCAGATCGCGCCGTAGAGGCTCGGCGAGGTGGCCAGGTAGTAGGGCCGCACGTGGTCGGGATGCTCGGCAAGCAGGTTCGCCAGATCCTCCCAGCCCGCCTCGCCCGCCCCATCGACCGAGACGTAGGCCAGGTGGTCGAGGAAGCGCGTCACCGCCTCGGGATCGCGGTCGGCCGCCGGGACGTGGCGCTCGAGCGCGGCGGCGGCGAGATCCCGGTACTCGCCGGTGCCGTAATGGCTGCGCGCCGCCGCGATGATGCGGCTCTCCTCCGGGATCTGCCGGTCGCGGAACCGGTAATAGAGTGCCGGCAGGAGCTTGCGCATCGTCAGGTCGCCGGTGGCGCCGAACACGACGGCGTCGAAGGGGGCGACGGGAATGATCTTGGGCATCGGGTGACGGGTCTCCCGCTCTCGCCGGCCTCCCCTGCAAGGCTGCGGCCAGCTCATGTCTCAGGCGGGCGCGGCATGCGCCCGGCTGCGTCGCGCGGCTCGTCCCGCTCACCTCGGGATGAGGGCGCGGCGGGACGAGAGGAGTAGGCCGGGCGCCCCTCCTCTCAGAACGAGGCCGGCGTCGCCGCGGCCGCCTTCACCCCGCCATCGGCCCCGGTGCTGCCGCCCTCCAGCGGCGCCTCCATGTGGGCCGCGAAGGCCGCCTTGTGGTCGGGGTGCCAGCGGGACAGGGCCGGGCGGTTGCGGACCACGTCGTCGGAGGACCAGCGCATCCGCTTCTCGTCCATCTCCCGGGTGGTCTCGTTGTCCGGGCACAGGATGTAGAAGTCGCCCGCCGCCATTTTCTCCAGCATGAAGGCGACGGTCTCCTCCGGCGTCCAGGCGCCGGCCGGCTTCTCGGTCACCCCGCGGGCGCGGGTGAGGCCGGTATAGACGAAGCCCGGGATCAGCAGGTGGGCGGTGACGGGGGAATTCCTCTCGCGAAGCTCGTGGGCGAGCGCCTCGGTCGTCACCTTCACGCCCGCCTTGCTGACGTTGTAGGGCGTGTTGCCGGGCGGCGTGGTGATGCCCTGCTTGGAGCCGGTGACGATCACCGCCCCGGGTTGCCCCGACTCGATCATCGCCGGCACGAAGGCCTGGATGGCGTTGATCACGCCCCACAGGTTGGTGTCGATGATGCGGTGCCAGGTTGCGGCATCCGAGAAGAAGCGTCCGCCGGCCTCGATGCCGGCATTGGCCATCAGCAGCGAGACGGGCCCGAGGGACTCGGCCTCGCGGCGCAGGGCCGCCAGCGCCTCCGGCTTCGTCACGTCCGTCGGCACCGCCCGCACGTCGGCCCCCGCCCCTGGCGCGGCACTGCCGACTTCCGCGGCCGCCCGGGTCAGGGCCTCGCCGGCCAAGTCGGCCAGCACCACCCGCATCCCGGCCTGCGCGAAGGCCGTGGCGGCCGATAGACCGATGCCGCTCGCCGCGCCGGTGACGACCGCGACGCGGCCCTTCGCGAGTGCGGGGTGGTGGGTCATGCTGCGCTCCGCCTGACATGTGAGCCGGTTCCTGGCCGGCAGGTAGGCACCCTCGCGGGAAACGCCACATGCGGCGGCGCGAAAAATCGTCGTCAGGCCCGTTTCCGCCGGCGCGGCGCGGCACCCGGCAGGGCGTTGTCCAGGAGGCTCGCGAGCGCCCGGGCGCCGACCGCGCCGACCTCCGGGTCGCGGGTCACCAGGGCGGTGACGATTGCCCCGTCGATGAGCAGGCCGACCTCGTGCACCAGGGCGTCGGGATCGGGAGCGCCGGCCTCGGCGAGCAGCGCGCGCAGGCGCGCCGCCACCTGGCGCTTGTGGGCGAGGGTCAGGTTGCGCACGCGGTCGTCGCGCTTGTCGTGCTCGCCGACCGCGTTGATGAAGGGGCAGCCGTAGAACCGCTCGTCCCGGAACCACTCCGCCAGCAGGGGGAAGATGCGGTCGAGCCGCTCGCGAGGGCTCGCCTCGCCGGCCTCGAGCCCGCCCAGGAACCAGTCGCGCCAGGCCTGGCCCTCGGCCTCCAGCACCGTCTCGACCAGGCGCTCCTTCGACCCGAACAGCTTGTAGAGCGTCGCCTTGGCGGTGCCGGCCGCCGCCACCACCGCGTCGACCCCGACCGCGTGGATGCCGTGCCGGCAGAACAGCTCGGTCGCCGCGCGCAACAGCCGCTCCCGCGGCGGAGCGTCGCTCCGCGCCGACGCCTCGCCGCGCACGGGATCCTCGCCCGGCAGGACGGCGGGCAGGGGCTGCGCCTGCGCCGTCACGCCGCTCTCCCCGTTCCGGCCCCGTCGCGTGCGTCCAACCCGGTCACTCCCGCAAAGACGATGCGCCCGCTGCGCGGGCAAGACTGATCTGTTTTGCAGCAAGGTCCTGCGCCGCACCAGACATCCGGAGCGCGGGGCAGTGCCGATCCCCCGGGAGATTGCCCCGGCACGGGGTTGGCACGACCCGTGCAGAAGACAGACCGGTCGGTCTCCGCGCGAGCGACGAACCGGCCCGAGAACGACGCCGGGCCCGCGACCGAGGCCAGGGCCGCCAGAAGGGAACGAGACCATGAGCAGCTCCGCCCTCAAGACCACCGTGACCGCACCGGCCCTGACCGGCTGCCTGCAGCCGATCGACAAGGACGCGCTGGCCGCGCTCAGCGCGAAGGGCAAGGAGGACCCGACCGTCATCAAGACCCTGAAGTGCCGGACGGTGGCCAAGGGGCGCTTCCGCCACCTCAACTTCATCCGCACCCTGCCGGCCTACGTGGTGGACGAGCCCCCGGGGCTGCTGGGCGACGACACCGCCCCGAACCCGTCCGAGGCGGCGCTGGCGGCGCTGGGCTCCTGCCTCGCGGTCGGCATCCACGCCAACGCGGTGGCGCAGGGCATCACGATCTTCAAGCTCGAGATCGCGCTCGAGGGCGACCTCAACATCACGGCGGTCTGGGGCACCGGCGACCTCTCGGAGAAGCCGGTGGGCTTCACCGACGTGCGCGCCGCCGTGACCCTCGAGGCCGACCGCCCGCGCGAGGAGCTGGAGGCGCTGATCGCCCATGCGCGGGTGTGGTCGCCGGTCGCCAACACCTTCACCCGGCCGGTCAACCTCGAGATGGCGCTGGCCTGAAAGCCCCCTCCCTCCCCTCCACGGACGCGTCAGGCCATGCTGCAGGTTCTGTCGAGGCCCGAACCGGGGCCCGCCCGCGTCGCGGGCATGTCGGAGTCCACCCGCGTCGCGGGCATGCTGGAGGCGGTGCGAGAGGCCGCCGCCCGCGACCTCAGGCCCGTGGTCGCGAAGGTCGATGCCGAGGGCTTCTACCCGGAGGCGGCCTTGCGCGCCTTCGGGGCCGCCGGCGCCTACCGCTCGCACTTGCCGGAGGGCGACCGGGCCGACCTCTGGGGGGCGATCCAGGCCTCGGCGGCGGCGGGCGAGCACTGCCTGTCCACCGCCTTCTGCATGTGGTGCCAGGATGCGCTCGCCTGGTACCTCGGCTGCTCGGACAATGCCGGCCTGCGCAACGGCCTTGGACGCGAGGTCGCCGCCGGGACGGTGCTCGGCGGCACCGGCCTGTCGAACCCGATGAAGACCTTCTTCGGCATCGAGCAGATCCGGCTGAAGGGCGAGCGGGTGGCGGGCGGCTACCGGGTGACGGGCGCCCTGCCGTGGGTGTCGAATCTCGGCGACGGGCACTGCTTCGCCATCGTGTTCGCCCGGCCCGAGGGGCGCTACGCCATGGCGATCGTCCGCGCGGGCCAGGAGGGCGTCTCGCTCGTCGACGGCGGCCGGTTCCTGGCGCTCGACGGCTCAGGCACCTACGGGGTGCAGCTCCGCAATGTGTTCGTGCCCGACGAGGACCTGCTCGCCGACCCGATCGACGGTTACCTCAAGCGGATCCGGGCCGGCTTCGTGCTGATGCAGACCGGCATGGGGATCGGCGTCGTGCGGGCCTGCATCGCGCTGATGCGCGAGGTCGAGCGCCCGCTCGGCCACGTCAACCGCTACCTCGACGTGCAGCCCGACGACGTCGCCGGGCAGCTCGCCGCCCTCGAGGCCGAGGTCGCGGCCCTGAGCGCGACGCCCTTCGACCCGGACCCGGCCTATTGGCGCCGGGTCGTCACCGCGCGGCTCGCGGCGAGCGAGCTCGCGGTCGCGGCCGCCCACCACGCGATGCTGCATTGCGGGGCGCGGGGCTACGTCCAGACCGGCGCGGCCCAGCGCCGCCTGCGCGAGGCGTACTTCGTCGCCATCGTCACCCCGGCGGTCAAGCAGCTCAAGAAGATGCTGGCCGACATGGATGCCTGATTTCGCGCCGGACCTCCCTCGGTCCGGACCTCCTGCGCCTCCGAGCGCCCGTTCGCGCCGGTCACGGCGCCCAATCGCGCCGGTCACGGCGCCAAAGAGGCGGGTCGCCGCCCGATCACGAGACACCCCTCATCGACCGGCACCAGAGGAGCCCATCCCATGAGCGAGTCCGTCCTGATCACCCCCGCCACCCTGACGCGGATGATGGAGGCCGGCGGCACGGTCGTCATCGACACCCGCAACCCGGAGGCTTACGCCGCCGGGCATATCCCGGGCGCCGTCAACGTCCACGACATCTTCACCTACCTCGCCACCTCGACGCCGGAGGGCGTCGCGGCGATGCGCGAGAAGTTCGCCGAGACCTTCGGGGCGGCGGGCCTGTCGGGGAGCGAGACCGCGGTGGTCTACGAGGCCTCGATGGCGTCCGGCTTCGGCCAGTCCTGCCGCGGCTACACGCTGCTGTCCTATCTCGGCTATCCGAAGGTGAAGATCCTGCATGGCGGCTACGCCGCCTGGACGGCCGAGAACCTGCCGGTCTCGACCGAGGCGGCGACGCCCGAGCCCAAATCGTTCCCGGTCGACCCGGATGCGGCGGCGCTCTTCGTCGACCTCGACGCCATGAAGGCGGCCGTGGACGACGCCGGGGTCGTCAAGCTCGACACCCGCGACGTCGACGAGTGGATCGGCGAGAGCTCCTCGCCCTACGGCAAGGATTTCTGCCCGCGCAAGGGCCGCATCCCGGGCGCCCGCTGGATCGAGTGGTACCGGATGATGAAGCCGACCGCCGCCGGCCCGATGATGAAGTCGAAGAACGAGATCCTGGCCGAGTGCGCCACGGTCGGCATCACGCCCGAGACCCCAGTGGTGCTCTACTGCTTCAAGGGTGCGCGCGCCTCCAACACCCTGGTGGCCCTGAAGGAGGCCGGCATCCAGGACGTGAAGCTGTATTTCGGCTCCTGGAACGAGTGGTCGCGCGATCCGGCGCTGCCGATCGAGGAGGGATTGCCGATCGCCGCGAAGGCAGGGCCGGTCGCGATGGCGGCGGAGTAGCGGCGGAGCGCCGACCTCACGCCTGCGAAGGCACAGCGAAGAAGTGAAGAGCCGGACCAGGTGAGAATATCACCCGGTCCGGCTTCCTGTTTTGGTCGGCTGGCGCCCGATATAGGGAGCCATCAACGCTGGCGCAAACAGATATTATATCAGAATTATTATCAATTCGATTTTTTACATCCTATTTATGAGCAAGTGCAATCATGAAATCTGCTTTTGGATTTTTCAAAAATTTTGCAGTTATTGAAAATCAGTAAAATATCGACAGCCGGATTTTCTCTATTGCGCAAAGCCTTCCGCCGTGCTTCATTGTAACGGAATAGAAAAGAATCAGACAAGAAATCTTTGCATAGATGAGAGGCGAGCATGTCGGTGGTCACCGTTGACAAGACGGTTCTGCTCGCTTTCCTCAAACAGGGACATTGGGAGGAGGGCGCGAAAGAAAATTTGCAATTGAGAGAGCAGCTTGATTTCAGCTTCATCAAGGACATCATTGCAGACCACAAGAACGATCCCGACGACCCGACGAGTCAAGCGCATCTCGGGCTGCTCGTGCTGGCCTGCGGCGTCGCCCATTGGGGCGTTCACGGTGCACCGGCAGACCTGATCGATCCGGAGAAGGACCAATGGAAAGGTCCGCCTGCCGGACGCGGAAAGCATCTGATGGGCGTGACGGCCGGCGGTGTCGGTCTGCCGCACATGGATCGTACCTATCTCGGCCGGTTCCTGGAAAAATTTGCGCCCGCCGTCGATCCGGCAGGACATTACAAGACTATCACGAATACAATTCAGCGTCTCAAGAATGGCGTCGCTTTCGCAGTTTTTGAAGCACAGAATCAAACGAGCGAGGGCGGAGAGATCTGGCGCGACTTCACGATGGTGGCGGAAACGGCTCTGGGTAGTTTCGCCGCACAGGAGTGGGTGATCAACCGGTGGCTCAACCGTTACTGGATGCCGAGCGTCACCGCGGTACGCCAGGACAAGCGCGACATCACCGAGGCGATCGTCAACGCGCGGATCCGCAACTCCAGTTCGGCCACGGCCGATTGCGCGCTTCAGAGGTCCAGGGGCGCAGCTGATCCCATCGAGGTCCAGCTCACCAGCTATGTCAGCGGCTGCCCTGGATCCAAGAAGGACCATAAAAGGCGGTGGGGATACATGCGAAGGCCGGTCGTTCTCTACACATATGTAAAATAGAATTTGAATATTTGGAAGGGGGAGATCATGTCACAATTTACGACGGCAGTTGCCAATGAATGCCGGAAGCAACTCACCCGCTGGAAAAACGGCACGGGACGTGAGACCAACGATCCCTACTATCGCTATGTCGGCGAGTATTGGAGCTATGGACTCAAGAATGCCCATATCGACGGCCGAACGGTCTACCAGGATAAAAACGGAGATCCTTTCCGCCCTGCCTGGTCATCGGCCTTCATTTCCTACATCATGAGGAGAAGCGGCGCCGGCGCTGAATTTTACTACCACGAAGGCCATTGCCATTATGTCGCGAAGGCGCTCCGGGATGCTCAAGGCCCCAGCGCGACTGCGAAGTTCCTCGGTCGCGACCCCGCGCATTACGTACCCAAGGTCGGCGACCTGATCAATGCAGGTCGCGGATCCGGCAGCAATGTCCGATATTCGAACTTCTTCAAGCATTATGGCAGCAAGATCGTTCCGAAAGGGAACTTCATTCCCAGCCATTCCGACATCGTCGTGTCCGTCGATGCCGGCTCGCTGACGACCATCGGCGGCAACGTCTCAGTCGACACAGTCGGCCAGAAGACGTGGAAACTCAAACCTGACGGCACGCTCGATGACAAAAATGACCTGATTTGCATCATTGAATGCACGCTTTGAGACCGAATCACTCACAGCGATCCGTCTTTTCATGCAGATCGCCGGCGCGCATGGCGACGCCGACGATCTCATCGACTGTCGTACCGCCTCAGGTCGGCCCGTTGCGACATCCCGCGCGCGCATCGTCTCTCTGTCACGGCGGCGCGAGCGGGCGCCTGTCGGATCGGACTGGATGAACCGGCAGTCACATCGTGACGAGGTCGGAAGGCCGTATGGCCATACCGTCCCGTGATGTCCTCCCGCAGACTCACGCGGTGCCGTGATCGACCCAGGCCGAGGCGCCAGGATCGTCGTGAGAGCGGGACGGGACGGCGCTCGTCGAGCACATCATGCATCGGCCGGAGATCGCACGGGTCCCGCAGCCGGCGATGGCGTCACAAACGCCCGATCCGGTGCAAGCCGATCTCGAACCGCGTCTCGCCGTCGATCGCCAGATCCGCCAGGATCTCGCCGATCACGCTGCAGAACTTGTAGCCATGGCCCGAGCACGGGGAGGCGACCACCACCTGCGGCAGGTCCGGCAGGGTGTCGAGGACGAAGTGCTCGTCCGGCGTGTTGGTGAACAGGCAGGAGCGCAACGCCATGGTCGGCCCGTCCGCCTTCGGGAAGTAGCGGGCGAGCGCGACCCGCAGGGCCGCCTCGTCATGAGCGTGGACCTCGCGGTCGATGGTCTCGGCCGGGCCGGTCTCGTTGAGGTGGTGGTAGCGCCCGAGCTTGAAGCCGGGCTGGCCCCAGGCGGGGAAGCCGTAGAAATGGCCTTCCTCGAACAGGGCGTTGAAGACCGGGAAATTCCGGAGCGTGAAGGCGCCGGGGTCGCGGGGCTGGAACCAGCCGAGCACCTGGCGCTCCGGAACCGCGCGGCCGGCGAGCGCCGGCACGATGTCCTGCATCCAGGCGCCGGCCGCGAGGACGAGGCGGCCGGCCTCGTAGGTGCCGCGCTCGGTTCGCACCCGCACCCCGTCGCCCGCCGGCTCCCAGGACAGGGCGCGCTCGCGGGCCCGGATGTCCGCCCCCTCCTCCTGCGCCAGGGCGACATGGGCCACGATGGCGCGCTCCGAGGCGACGAAGCCGCCCTCGGCCTGCAGCACCGCCGCGTGCCCGTGAGGCAGCGTGTAGCCGGGGAAGCGCGCGTTCAGCGCCCGCGCATCGAGGGTCTCGTGCGGCAGGTCGTGGAGGCGGCAGGCGGTGAGCGCCCCCTGCACCACCCGGCTGTCCTCCGGCCCGGCATCGATCGAGCCGGTGACGTACAGGAGTTGCTCGCCGAACCGCGTCTGCGCCTCGCGCCAGTTCTCGTAGGCGCGCCGCAGCAGCGGCACGTAGGACGGATCCTCGAAATAGGCGAGGCGGATGATGCGGTTGACGCCGTGGGACGAGCCCATGGCGTGCGGGATGTCGAAGCGCTCGAGCCCGAGCACCCGCTGGCCGCGGCGGGCGAGGTGCCAGCAGGCGGCGGACCCCATGCCGCCGATCCCGAGCACGATGACATCGTAGGGGCGTGACACGCGCCGATTCCTCTCGCGTCGCGCCCGGCCCCCTCTCGGGAGGCCGGGCCCGAGACCTCACTCGCCCGACGGTTCGGCGGGCTTCGGGAACAGCTCGCCCGACGGCTCGGCCCCGCCCTCGATGCCCTCGAACCGGGTGCGGCGGCGGCGGCGGGGGCGCGGCGCGGGCGCGTCGTCCTGGGCCTCGACAGGTGCGGCGGGGGGCGGCGGCGGCGCGTCCTCGACCGGGGCGGGCGCGGGAGAGACCGGGCGCACCGGGGTTGTCAGGAAGGCCGGCAGCCCGGTCGGCTCGTCGGCGGCCAGGACCGGCTCGGAGCGGGGCTCCTCGCGGCGGCGCTCGCGGCGGAATTCGGACCGGCCGCCCTCGCGGTAGCCGTCCTGCCGGGGGCCGTCCTGGCGCGGACCATCCTGGCGCAGATTTTCCGGCCTGGGGCTGTCCTGCCTCGGACCCTCCTGCCGCCCGGGTTCCGGACGCGGCTGCTCGGCACGGGAGAGGTCCTGCCGATCGCCGCCCTGGCGCTCAGGGCGATCCTGGCGGTCGCGCTGCTGGCGCTCCTGCCGGTTCTGGAACCGCTCGCGGCGCTCCTGGCGGTCGGGCCGGTCCTGCCGCTGGTCCTGGCGCTCTTGCCGATCCTGCCGGTCGAAGCGGGACGGGCGGTCGTCGCGGCTGTCGTAGGGCTGGGGCTGCTGGCCGGGATCGCCGTAATCGTCCGGGGCGCCGTAGCCGGAGGCGGCGTAGCCGTTGACGCCGCGCTCCTGCGGCGCGTAGCCGTTCGTCGGCGCGCCCTCGTCGTCGCCCTCCTCGTCGTCGTCGTAGCCCTGGCGACCGAAATTGCCGCCGTATTGCTGACGATACTGCTCGTTCGCGGCCGAGATGATACGGTAATAATGCTCGCCGTGCTGGAAGTAGTTCTCGGCCATCACCGGATCGCCGCTCGCCTGGGCGTCACGGGCGAGCTGGGCGTACTTCTCGGCGATGTGCTGGGCCGTGCCGCGGATTTTCACATCAGGACCGTTCGATTCGTAGGCCCGGGTGAGCGGGTTCGGTCCCTTGTTGCTGCGGTTACGGCCACGCATACGCCTGTTCTGGTTCGGTCTCATCGGTCTCGACTGACCCTCTTCGACGACTTGAAGGGCGGGACTTCACGCGCGTGGCGGTCCTTCGTCCGTGGAGCCGGGGGGCCTCTGCCGGGCCATGTCCGTCTCCGCAGCGATGTCCGCCGTGCCCTGTGCGACCGCGGTCCGTCTCACGGTCCGGCCACCGTCGATCCACAGATGCGGGTCACCGGACCGCCTACGCGCTGATTGGTCTGCCCGGTGGTGGAAGATCGTCCAAAGGTCCGCGCTCAATGTCGCGCCCGAGAACTGAGCCTGGCTGTGGGATCCGGACCGTTCACGATCTACCCCGGGACGTTAGCGGGTTCGGCTGGTCCCGCCAAGTGTCTTCGCGGTGTTTTCGCACGGATTCCGTGCACAAAGGCCACGGGAACCTGGATATTCCCCGTCAGCACTATGCCGGCACCGCCATCGCGACCACCCGCGGGTGGCCGGACAGATCCCGCCGCACCCGCGCCGACAGCCCGTGCGCGGCGGCGAGCCGCAGCAGGGCCCTCTCCTGGTCGTAGCCGATCTCGACGAGGAGATGGCCCCCCGGCGCCAGGAGGGGAGGCACCTGCGCCAGGATGGCGCGGTAGGCGTCGAGCCCGTCGGGCCCGCCGTCGAGGGCCAGACGCGGATCGTGGTCGCGCACCTCCCCGGACAGGCCCGCAATGACCCCGCTCGCGATGTAGGGCGGGTTCGCCACGACGACGTCGACCGGCCCGGCGAGCGCCGCGGCCCAGTCCCCGGCCGCGAAGGCGGCGCGATCGGAGACACCGTTGCGCGCTGCATTGGCCTGGGCGGTGCGGAGCGCACCGTGCGACCGGTCGAGGCCGAGACCGCGCGCCTGCGGCCATTCGGTGAGCAATGCCACCAGAAGACAGCCCGAGCCGGTGCCGAGATCGACGACCCGGTGCGGACCGTCCACGGCCAGGCCAAGGGCGAGGGCCGCCTCGACCAGGGTCTCGGTGTCGGGGCGCGGCACCAGGGTCTCGGGCGAGAGCCCGAAGGTCAGGCCCCAGAACTCCCAGGCGCCGATGATCCGGGCCACCGGCTCGCCGGCCGCGCGTCGGGCCAGGTAGGCGGAGAGGCGCTCCGCGCCGTCCCGCCCGACCGGATCGCTCCCGCGCAGGGCCAGATCGGTGGCCGTGACGCCCAGCGCCTCCTCGACCAGGATGCGGGCGTCGAGGGCGGCGGTCTCGATGCCGTGGGCGGCGAGGGCGTCCGCGGCGCGGGCCCGGGCGGCGATCCGGCTCGTCTCCGCGGTGATCGCCGTCACGCCATCCCCTCGGCGGCGAGCAGAGCCGCCTGGTGCTCGGTGATCAGCGCGTCCACCACCTCGTCGAGGGCGGTGCCGGCCATCACCTCCTCGAGCCGGTAGAGCGTCAGGTTGATGCGGTGGTCGGTCACCCGGCCTTGCGGGAAGTTGTAGGTGCGGATGCGCTCCGAGCGGTCGCCGCTGCCGACCTGGGCCCGGCGGTCGGCGGCGCGGGCGGCATCCTTCTGGCTGCGCTCCTGCTCGTAGAGCTTGGCCCGCAGCAGCGCCATGGCGCGGGCGCGGTTCTTGTGCTGCGAGCGCTCCTCCTGGACGAAGATCACGATGCCGCTCGGCACGTGGGTGATGCGGATCGCCGATTCGGTCTTGTTGACGTGCTGGCCGCCCGCCCCCTGCGCCCGCATCGTGTCGATCTTCAGGTCGGCCTCGTTGACCTGGACATCGACCTCCTCCGCCTCCGGCAGAACCGCCACGGTGGCGGCCGAGGTGTGGATGCGTCCCTGCGTCTCGGTGTCGGGCACGCGCTGGACCCGGTGGGCGCCGCTCTCGAACTTCAGCCGCGCGAAGACGCCCCGCCCCTTCACCTCGGCCACGACCTCGCGGTAGCCGCCCATCGTGCCGGGGCTCTCGGAGATCACCTCGACCTTCCAGCCCTTCAGGTCGGCGTAGCGGGAATACATCCGGAAGAGATCGCCGGCGAAGAGCGCCGCCTCGTCGCCGCCGGTGCCGGCGCGCACCTCCAGGATGGCGCTCTTCTCGTCGGCGGCGTCCTTGGGCAGGAGCAGGAGCTGGAGCGCCCGGGCGGCGGCGTCGCGGGCCGCCTCGGCGTCGGGCTTCTCCTCGGCGGCGAGGGCCCGCATCTCCGGGTCGCCCTCCTCGATCATCTCCTCGACGCCGCGCAAGGCCTCGTCGGCGGCCCGAAAGGCGCGGATCGCCTCGACCACGCCGTCGAGGTCGGACAGCTCGCGCGAGAGCTGCACGAAGCTCTCCGCGTCGGCCTCGCCGGCGCTCAAGGTGGCGGTGACGATGTCGTGGCGGGCCAGGATGGCGTCGAGACGGTCGGACGGGATCGCGATCATGCAGGAGATATGGCCATTGGCAGCGGCCGGTTCAGCCGGGGCGGCCCGCGCCCGGCGCCGGAGTGGTGCCGCGTATAGCAGGTCTGCGGGGGTTGGGGAGTCGGCGCAACGGTGGACAAAGGCCGGTCTGGCCCGCAGCGGGCGCGCGAGCCCCTTTGCGGATGCGCGCCTCTCGGCCTATCTTCAAGGCGAGGAGCCGCGGGTGGCAGCCCGCGACCCCTCTTGTTGGGTAGACCTCGTTAGATCAGCCCGATCGTGATGGTGACAACCCATCCGGTCGGGCATTTCATGACGGTGATCGTCACGAACGGCCAGCCGTTCACATCTTTCACCCCCTCTCCAGTCAGCGCCAGCTCGAAAGGCGGCGGCCGGCGATTCCGCCGCAAGCCCCGCATGCCACGGGGCCTTCGCGGCCGGAGAAGGTCTCTTTCCCAACGTCAGATTTATCGCGCGCCGGGGGTTACCGAACCGCTTCCCGCGTCGGGCCCGTCAGACCGGAACGCCGTGCGCCTCGGCGAAGGCGGCGAGCGCCGGGCGTAGCGAGGCGCCGTCGCGGGTCCGCGCCAGCTCCTGCTCCAGGAAGGCCGAGACCGCCGCGGCGTCGAGCCCCAGCACCATCGCCTTCACCGGGCCGAGCGAGGCCGGGGACATCGAGAGGGCCCGGAAGCCGAGGCCGATCAGCGCCATCGCCTCGAGCGGCCGGCCGCCGATCTCGCCGCAGACCGTGGCCGGGGTGCCGGCGGCCGCGGCCCGTTCGGCGATGAGCCGGAAGGCCCGGAGCGCGGCGGCGCTCAAGGGGTCGAAGCGGTTGGCGACCTGGCGGTTCTCGCGGTCGACCGCGAACAGGAACTGCATCAGGTCGTTCGATCCGACCGACAGGAAATCGGCCTCCGCCGCGATCTCGTCCATCTGGAACAGCAGCGAGGGCACCTCGACCATGACGCCGAGGCGGCAATCCACCGGCAGCGGATAGCCATGGCGGGCAAGGTGCGCCTTCTCGCGCTCGACGATCGCCCGGGCGCGGACGAACTCCTCCACGGTCGCGACCATCGGGAACATGATCTTGAGCGGACGCCCCCGCGCGGCCTTGAGCAGCGCGCGCAACTGCATGCGCAGGAGGCCCGGCCGGTCGAGCCCGATGCGGATCGCCCGCCAGCCGAGCGCCGGGTTCTCCTCCTCGAGGGCCTTCATGTAGGGCAGCACCTTGTCGCCGCCGATGTCGAGGGTCCGGATCGTCACCGGCCGGTCGCCGACGGCGTCGAACACCGTCTCGTACAGAACCTGCTGCTCGGCCGCCGTCGGCATCCGCTCGGCCACCATGAACTGCAACTCGGTGCGGAACAGCCCGACGCCCTCGGCCCCGGTCTCGGCGAGGTGCGAGAGGTCGACGATCAGGCCGGCATTGAGCTGGAGCGTGACCGGCACGCCGTCGCGGGTGACCGAGGGCAGGTCGCGCAACGAGCGGTACTGCTCCTGGCGCCGCGCCCGCAGGCGCGCCTTCTCGGCATAGGCCGCCTCGATCTCCGGCCCGGGGCGGATCTGGATCTCGCCGGCCCCGCCGTCGACGATGATGGCGTCGCCGGATTCGACGAGGGCGGTGGCGTTGGCCACCTCGCCCACCGCCGGGATGCCGAGGGCGCGCGCCACGATGGCGATGTGGCTCGTCGGCCCGCCCTCCTCCAGCACCACCCCGCGCAGGCGGGCACGGTCGTAGTCGAGGAGGGCTGCCGGCCCCATCGAGCGGGCCACCAGGATGGCGTTCTCGGGCATCGCCGAGGGGCCGATCCCCTCGCGGCCGACGAGCTGGCGCAGCAGCCGGTTGGCAAGGTCGTCGAGGTCGTGCAGGCGCTCGCGCAGGTAGGGATCGCTCTGGCGCAGCATGCGGGCGCGGTTGTCGGACTGCACCCGCTCCACCGCGGCCTCCGCGGTGAGGCCCGACAGCACCGCCTCGCGCATCCGCCGCAGCCAGCCCTGGTCGTGGGCGAACATCCGGACGGTCTCGAGCACCTCCCGGTGCTCGCCGGCGCCCGCGACGTCGCCGCGCTCGACGAGGTCGTCGATGGCCGCCCGCACCTCGGCGATGGCCGTGTCGAGGCGCGAGGCCTCGCGCTCGACGTTCTCGGCGATCAGGTTGCGCACCACGATGCGCGGCTCGTGCAGCACGACGTGGCCGAGGCCCACGCCGTCGGCGAGCGCCACGCCGCTCTGGGAGAGCGCCCGGCGCGAGGCGCTGACGGTGCCGGGCGACAGCGCCTGGAGCTCGCCCGAGGCGATCATCTCGGCGAGCACCATCGCGGTGGTCTGGAGCGCCTCGATCTCCTCCTCGGAATAGACCCGGTAGGTGCGGTTCTGCACCACCAGCACGCCGAGCGTGTTGCCGGCCCGCAGGAGCGGCACGCCCAGGAAGGCGTGGTAGACCTCCTCGCCGGTCTCCGGGCGGTAGGAGAAGGCGGGATGCGCCTGGGCGTCGGAGAGGGAGAGCGGCTCGGCGGTGGCGGCGATCAGGCCGACCAGGCCCTCGCCGGCCCGCATGGTGGTGAGGTGCACCGCCTCGCGGTTGAGGCCTTCCGTGGCGAACAGCTCCAGCATGCCGTCGTCCCGCAGGACGTAGACGGAGCAGACCTCCGCGACCATGTTGGACGCGATGAGCACGACGATGCGGTCGAGGCGCGCCTGCGGGCCGACCGGCTCCGCCATGGCCTCGCGAAGGCGGCGCAGTAGCAGGCGCGGGCCTCCAGGCGCTGCGGGCATCGTGTCGTGTTCCACCCTGTGGCGAGCCGGACCCGGCGCGGCGCAACCGTGAGGCTTGGCTCGCGCGGGCCTGACGCATCGGCCCCGTCATCGCCGTATAGCGAGTCAGGCGCCCGGCCGGCAAGCATCCTTCCGGGGGAGCGGGGCGATGCCCTGCTCCGGTCAGGCCTTGTCGAGGCCGTAGAGCGAGTGGAGCGTGCGCACCGCCAACTCGGTATAGGCCGCGTCGATCAGCACCGAGAACTTGATCTCGGAGGTGGTGATCGCCCGGATGTTGATGCCCTTCTCGGCCAGCGCCCGGAACGCCTTGGCGGCAACGCCGGCGTGGCTGCGCATGCCGACGCCGATCGCCGAGACCTTGACCACGTCGGTGGCGCCCTCGATCCGCTCGAACTCGACCGCATGGCGCTGCGCGTCGAGGATCGCGCGCGAGCGCTCGTATTCCGCCGCCGGCACCGTGAAGGTCATGTCGGTGGCCGCCCCGTCGCCCGACACGACCTGGATGATCATGTCGACGTTGATGTTGGCATCGGCGAGCGGGCCGAAGATGGCGGCCGCGATGCCGGGCTTGTCCTTCACCCGGCGAAGCGTGATCTGGGCCTCGTCCTTCGAGAAGGCGATGCCCGTGATGATCTGCTGTTCCACGATATCGTCCTCGTCGCAGATGAGGGTGCCGGGGCGGGCGTCGTCGGGGTCGTCGAAGGAGGAGCGCACGGTGGTCGGCACCCGGTGCACCATGGCGAGCTCGACCGAGCGCACCTGGAGCACCTTGGCGCCGAGCGACGCCATCTCGAGCATCTCCTCGAAGGCGACCCGCTCGAGGCGCTTGGCCCGCGGCACCACCCGCGGGTCGGTGGTGTAGACGCCGTCGACGTCGGTGTAGATGTCGCAGCGCTCGGCGCCGATCGCCGCCGCGACCGCGACCGCGCTGGTGTCGGAGCCGCCGCGGCCGAGCGTCGTCACCCGGCCGGTCTCGGGATGGATGCCCTGGAAGCCGGCGATCACCGCGACTTCGCCGCGCTTGAAGCCGGCATCGAGCCTGGCGCCGTCGATGTGCTGGATCCTGGCAGAGCCGTGCTGGTCGGAGGTCTCGATCGGGATCTGCCAGCCCTGCCAGGAGCGGGCCTTGAGGCCCATCTCGTTCAGCACGACGGCGAGCAGCCCCGAGGTGACCTGCTCGCCGGAGGCGACCACCGCGTCGTACTCGGACTGGGCGTAGAGGGGCGAGGCCTCCTTGCACCAGGCCACCAGCTCGTTGGTCTTGCCGGACATCGCCGAGACGACGACCGCGACCTCGTAGCCGGCCCGCACCTCGCGGGCGACGTGGCGGGCGACGTTGCGGATGCGGTCGACCGTGGCGACGGAGGTGCCGCCGAATTTCATCACCAGGCGGGGCATGGGGATCCGATCGAACAATCTCGTCTGGCCGCGGCGCCGGGCCGCGGGCGCTCGGCGGGTACAAGCGGGCCGGGGCGGTGTCAACGCCGCGGGCCATCGCGGCGGTTGGCCGGAGGCGTCGCCTGCGCTACCTCGGCCGGAGACGACGTTGTCCCCGCAGGAAGGCCTGGCGCCGATGAGCGAACCGACCGGACCCTCGATCGACCGCGACGAGGTCGCCCGCTTCGATCGCCTCGCCGCGACCTGGTGGGACGAGGCCGGGCCGATGCGGGTGCTGCACCGGTTCAACCCGGTCCGCCTGACCTACATCCGCGACACGGTCTGCCGCCATCTCGGCCGCGACCCGCTGGCGCCGGCGCCCCTGTCGGGCCTCACCCTCGTCGATGTCGGGTGCGGCGGCGGCGTGCTGTCGGAGCCGCTGGCGCGCCTTGGCGCCGAGGTCACCGGCCTCGACCCCGCCGTGAGCAACGTGACGATCGCGCAGGCCCATGCCGACGCGGCCGGGGTACCGGTGCGCTACCGGGCCGAGACGATCGAGGCGGTGGTGGCGGCGGGCGAGCGGTTCGACGTGGTCTGCGCCATGGAGGTGGTCGAGCACGTCACCGACATGCCGGCCTTCGTGCGCACGGCCTGCGCGGCGGTGAAGCCCGGCGGCCTGCTCTTCGCCGCGACCATCAACCGGACGATGCGCTCCTTCGCGCTCGCCATCGTCGGGGCGGAATACGTCCTCGGCTGGCTGCCGAAGGGCACCCACGACTGGGAGAAGTTCGTCACCCCGGACGAGCTGCGCAACGCCGTCGAATCGGGCGGGCTCTCGCTCACCGACACGACCGGCGTCGTCTTCAACCCGCTCACCGGCCGCTGGGGCACCGCCCGCGACACGGCGGTGAACTACATGATCGCAGCCGGGAGGCCGTCGGCCTGACCCGGGCAACCCCCGCCCCTCTCCTCCGGTTGTCGCCGCAACGACCATCGTCGCCTCGGCGACGCGAGGAGACTTGTTCATGCTGGAGACAATTCCGCACGCCCTGGGCGAGGCCCTGTCGGGCCTCAAGGCCGGCATCGCGAAGACCGCCTACCACGCCGCGTTCGAGGCCGCCCCCGCCGCCATCCGGGTGACGAGCCCGGCCTTCGCCGACGGCGCCGCCCTGCCGGCCCGCTTCACCCAGGACGGGGCCAAGCTCTCGCCGCCGCTCGCCTGGAGCGGGATCCCGGCCGGCGCCACCGCCCTGGTCCTGCTGGTGGAGGATGCCGACAGCCCGACGCCGAAGCCGATCGTCCATGCCATCGCGTGGGACCTTCCGGCCGGCGACGGCGACCTGCCCGAGGGCGCGCTGGCGAGCCCGGGCTCCGACGGCACGATCAAGGAGGTCGGCCGGAACACCTTCCTGAAGCCCGGCTACCTGCCGCCCGACCCGCCGACCGGCCACGGCCCGCACCGCTACCTGTTCCAGGTCTACGCGCTGGACCGCCATCTCGGGCTCGACGGGACCCCCGGCCGCGGCGCGCTCCTGGCGGCCATGCACGGCCACGTCCTGGCCAAGGGCGTGCTGACCGGCACCTACGAGCGGCCCTGACTCCGCCTGCAGCGGTGCTCCTTGCCGACGGTCCCGCTTGCCAGCGGGCGCGGCCTGGCCCACGACTCGACGCCTGAGCCGCCGGACGCGCGGCGGGGAGGATCGGTGGCGATGAAGGCACTGCTGTGCAAGGCGCTCGGCGGCCCGGAGGACCTGGTGATCGAGGAGGTGCCGGATCCGGTGCCCGGCCCGGGCGAGGCCCTGGTGCGGGTGACGGTCGCGGCGCTCAACTTCTTCGACACGCTGATCATCGCCGGCCGCTACCAGGTGAAGCCGGAGCTGCCGTTCTCGCCCGGCGCCGAGGCCTGCGGGATCATCGAGGCGCTGGGGCCGGGCGCGGAGGGTTTCGGCGTCGGCGAGCGGGTCATCGTCCATCTCGGCTACGGCGCCTGCCGCGAGCGGGTGGTGGCGCCGGTCTCCGGTCTGACCGCGGTGCCGGAGGGCGTCAGCGACGAGCAGGCGGCGGGTCTCACCGTCACCTACGGCACCTCGCTGCACGCGCTGCAGGACCGGGCCAACCTGAAGCCCGGCGAGACCCTGGCGGTGCTCGGCGCCACCGGCGGCGTCGGCCTCGCGGCGGTGGAGCTCGGCCACGCGATGGGCGCGCGGGTGATCGCCTGCGCCTCCTCGGCCGAGAAGCTCGACCTCGCGAAGGCCCACGGCGCCGACCTCACCCTCGACTACAGCCAGGAACCGCTCCGCGACGGGCTGAAGCGGGTCGGGGGCGAGGCCGGCATCGACGTCGTGTACGATCCCGTCGGCGGCGCCTATTCCGAGCCGGCCCTGCGCTCGCTCAACTGGAAGGGCCGGTTCCTGGTCGTCGGCTTCGCGGCCGGCGAGATCCCCAAGATCCCGCTGAACCTCGCGCTCCTGAAGGGCATCGACATCCAGGGCGTGTTCTGGGGCGCCTTCCTGCGGCGCGAGCCCGAGGGCCACACCGCCAACCAGGCCCGCCTGCTGTCGCTGGTCAAGGAGGGGCGGCTCTCCGCGAAGGTGCACGGCGTCTACCCGCTGGAGGAGGCGGCCGCCGCCCTCGGCATCCTGGCGCGCCGGGAGGCGATGGGGAAGGTGCTGCTGCGGCCCTGACGGGCGGTGTCCATCCGGAGGGGGGCGGAGGTGACGGACCCTGCCCTCACTCCCCGGCCGACCGCGCCTCCTCGGGCAGGCAGGCCAGTCCCCTCGCCATCAGGTCGAGATGGCCCTCCAGGTAGGCCGCGCCGTCGAGGGCGTGATCGTCCCCGAACATCAGCCGCCAGGTGCAGGCCATGATGACGGGGGCGAACAGGAGGTGGGGAAACTCCTCCGCCGCGGAAGCGCGGAACTCGCCCCGCGCGATTCCGTAGCGCACCACCCGCCGCAGGGCTTCCACCGCCGGCCCGATCACCTCGGCGCGCCAGCGGTCGGCGAGGTCGGGAAACCGGCTCACCTCGGCCATCAGCATCCGGAGGATCTCGCGGGCGCGCCGGTCCTCGACCATGTGCGCGTACACGAACGCGAAATGGCTGCGCAGGATCGCCATCGCGGAACCCTGCGGGGCGGCGGTGAGCGCCGCCAGGTTCTCCTGCGACGGCCTGTTCATCTCCCGCACGGTCGCGAGGAAGAGGTCCTCCTTGCTCGGGAAGTACAGGTAGATCGTCCCCTTGGTGATGCCGGCCCGGGCCGCGACGTCGTCCAGCTTGGTGGCGGCGAAGCCCGACCGCGCGAATTCCTCGAATGCGGCTTCCAGGATCTCCCCGGGCCGCTCCTCCTTGCGCCGCCGTCGCCGTTCCGCCGCTGCCATCTCGCACCCTTATTGACTGTCTGGTCAGTTATTAGTACGAAGCGGGCGTCGCCTTCAAGGAGCGCGCCATGCCCCGCCCGGTGGCTTGCCCGTCCCACCCAACCGCGCCGAACCGGCCCGGGTTCACCCGCCTGCCGAACGGCCTCGACCTGCACGCCCCGCCGGTGGCTGCCGGCCGGCCGCTCCTGCCCCGGCGCCTCTCGCCCTCGGCCCTGGCGCTCGTTCTGTTCGCCCTCGTGGGCTGGGCCGGCCTTCTGGCCTGGACCCGCCTCGATCCCGCGGCGCCCTGCGCCGCCTGCCTCGATCCCGCGGCGCCCTGCGCCGCCTGCACGATCGAGCCTGGCCGGCTCTGAGCCGTCCACCGCCGCCCGGATTCGTCCCGGCATGGGAGCCGGGATGTCCCCCCACAGATGCGGGGCGCTCTCCCCCCGGGGATCGTCCCGCATCTGGAAGGAGCGGCCGCATCCGCCCCCTCGCGGCCGCTCCTTCACGCCCTTCCCCGCCTCAACCGACCCGGCACTCGCGACGATCATGAGACGAAGCCCGATCCCACGGGGCGCTACCCTGCTGGCCCTGCTCCTGGCGGCCGCGAGCGCGGCCCGCGCCGACGCGCCCGCCTTCCCGGCCAAGGACGAGGCGACCGCGGCAGCCCGCACTGGCGCGCTCGCCGAGGTCCGGGTGGTCACCGCCGGGCTCACGCCGGTCTCGTCCCAGGCCGTCGTGACCGGCGACATCCAGGCCAAGTTCCTGACCAACGTCGCGTTCCGGGTCAGCGGCAAGATCCAGGAGCGCCTGGTCGAGGTCGGCGAGCACGTCACCGCCGACCAGGTGCTCGCGCGCCTCGAGCCGCAGGAGCAGCAGGTCAACGTCGACACCGCGCAGGCCGCCCTCGCCTCGGCCGAGGCCCTGCTGACCCAGGCCAAGGTCAGCTTCGAGCGCCAGCAATCGCTGATGCGCAGCGGCTACACGACCCGGACCGCCTACGACCAGGCCGAGCAGACCCTGCGCACCACGCAGGCCTCGGTCGATTCGGCCAAGGCCAATCTCGGCAATGCCCGCGAGCAGTTCTCCTACACCGAGCTGACGACCGGGGTCGCCGGCATCATCACGGCCCGCAACGCCGAGGCCGGCCAGGTGGTGCAGTCCGGCCAGACCGTGTTCACCCTGGCCCAGGACGGGCCGCGCGACGCGGTGTTCATCGTCCCCGAGACGCTGCTCACCGAGCGGCCGGAGGGTGGGACCATCGACATCATCCTCCTGTCCGATCCGCGGGTGCGCACCACCGGCACGGTGCGGGAGATCTCGCCGGCGGTCGATCCGTCGTCGGGCGGCGTGCGGGTGAAGATCGGCCTCACGAAGGTCCCGCCGGAGATGTCGCTCGGCACCGCGGTGGCGGGGCTTGGCCGGTTCCGGACCCGTCAGGCGATCTCGCTGCCCTGGAGCGCGCTGTTTCGCTGGCAGGACCGGCCGGCGGTCTGGGTGGTCGATCCGGCGAACGGCACCGTCGCGCCCAAGACCGTCGCGATCGACCGCTATGCCGGCTCGGCCATCGTGCTTGCCGGCGGCATCGCGCCGGGCGAGCGGGTGGTCACAGCCGGGATCCAGCTCCTGCGCCCGGGCCAGAAGGTGGCGGTGGTCGGGGAGGACGCACGATGAGGCGCGCATCCGCCCCCGTCCCTCTTCTGGCCGTCACGGTCCTGGCCCTCGCGGGCTGCCAGGCGAAGGAAGCCGAGGCGCCGCCGCCGGTGCGCCCGGTGCTCACCACCACCGCCGTGGCCCGCACCGCCGAGACCTTCGGGCCCTTCGCCGGCACGGTCGAGCCGCGCTACCAGACGCAGGCCGGCTTCCGGGTGCCGGGCCGGATGGTCGCCCGCGACGTCTATGTCGGCGACCTCGTGCCGAAGGGCGCGCGGCTGGCCGCCCTCGATCCCACCGTGCTGCAATTCGCCGTCACCCGGGCCCGGGCCGACGTCACCGATGCCGAGGCGCAGCTCGCCAATGCCAGCGCGGTCGAGGCCCGCCAGCGCACCCTGTTCGAGGGCGGCAACGTCACCCAGGCCGCCCTCGACAGCGCGGTGGCGAGCCGCGACACCGCGGCGGCCCGCCTCGCGCAGGCCAAGGCCGCGCTGCAGAAGGCGACCGACGAGCTCGGCTATGCCACCCTGAAGGCCGATGTCGACGGGGTGGTAACGGCCTGGAACGCCGAGATCGGCCAGGTGGTGAGCGCCGGCCAGTCGGTGGTGACCCTGGCGCGCCCCGACATCCGCGAGGCGGTGGTCGACATCCCGGACGGGCTGATGGCCGGCATCAAGGCCGGCACCGCGTTCACCGTGACCCTGCAGGCTGCCCCGACCATCACCACCACGGGCAAGGTGCGCGAGATCGGGCCGCTCGCCGATCCGGCCACCCGCACCCGCCGGGTGCGCATGACGCTCGTCGACCCGCCGGTGGCCTTCCGCCTCGGCACCACCATCACGGTGGCCCTCGAGCGCGCCACCAAGCCGCGCATCACCCTGCCGGCGACGGCCCTGCTGGAGGCGGAGAACCGCACCAGCGTCTGGGTGGTCGCACCCGACGGCCGGTCGGTCTCGCGCCGCGACGTCGCGGTCGTCCGCCGCGACGACGACGCGGTGACGCTCGAGGGCGGCCTTCAGGCCGGCGAGACCGTGGTGGTGGCGGGCATCCACAGCCTGAAGGACGGCCAGGCGGTGCGCCTCGCCGCCGCGCGGCTCTGAGCCCGTCCTGACAATCCCGCAGCGCATGGCCCGGCGGCCGGCGCTCCACGCCGTTCCAGCGCGAGGCCGCGCCCGATGAAGTCGTTCAACCTCTCCGAATGGGCGCTGTCGCACCGCTCCTTCGTCTGGTTCCTGATGATCGTGGCGATCGTCGCCGGCGCGATGTCCTACCGCAAGCTCGGCCGCGAGGAGGACCCGGCCTTCGCGATCAAGACCATGATCGTGCAGGCGACCTGGCCCGGCGCCACCATCGGCGACACCCTCGACCAGGTCACCGACCGGATCGAGAAGGAGGTGCAGCAGATCAGCGCGGTGGACTACACCAAGAGCTACACCACGCCCGGCCAGGCGACGGTGTTCGTCCAGCTGCGCGACACCACGCCGCCGAAGACGATCCCGTGGCTGTTCTACCAGGTCCGCAAGCGGCTGGGCGACATCAAGGGCACCTTCCCGTCGGGGATGCAGGGCCCGTTCTTCAACGACGAGTTCGGCGACGTCTACGGCAACGTCTACGCCTTCACGGCCGACGGGCTCTCGATGCGCCAGCTGCGCGACTACGTCGAGACGGTCCGCACCCGGATCATCAAGGTGCCGAGCATCGGCAAGACCCAGATCCTCGGCGCCCAGGACGAGGTGATCTCCCTCGACTTCTCGACCCGCAAGCTCGCCGGGCTCGGCATCGACGTGCAGTCGGTGATCAGGACGCTGCAGGCCCAGAACGCGGTGGCGCCCTCGGGCGTGATCCAGGCCGGGCCGGAGCGGGTCTCGGTGCGGGTCGGCGGCCAGTTCGCCGACGAGAACAGCCTGAAGGCCATCAACCTGCGGGTCAACGACCGCTTCTTCCGCCTCTCGGACGTGGCCGAGATCGAGCGCGGCTACGCCGACCCGCCCCAGGCGCTCTTCCGCTACAACGGCCAGCCTGCGATCGGGCTCGCCATCGCCATGCAGCAGAGCGGCAACCTGCTGGAATTCGGCGAGGCGCTGAAGGGCCGGATGCGGCAGGTCGAGGCCGAGCTGCCCGTGGGGGTGGGCATCCATCTCGTGTCGGACCAGCCGCGCATCGTCGAGGAGGCGGTCGGCGGCTTCACCAAGGCGCTCGTCGAGGCGGTGGTGATCGTGCTCGTGGTCTCGTTCCTGAGCCTCGGGGTGCGGGCCGGCCTCGTGGTCTCGTTCTCGATCCCGCTCGTGCTCGCCATCGTGTTCGTGATCATGGAGATCATGGGGGTGACGCTGCAGCGCATCTCGCTCGGCGCGCTGATCATCGCGCTCGGCCTCCTCGTCGACGACGCGATGATCACGGTCGAGATGATGGTGGCACGGCTCGAGGCCGGCGACAGCCTGCACAAGGCCGCGACCTTCGCCTATACCTCGACCGCCTTCCCGATGCTCACCGGCACGCTCGTCACCGTGGCGGGCTTCCTGCCGATCGGCTTCAACGGCTCGGCCGCCGGCGAGTACACCTACTCGCTGTTCGTGGTGATCGCGGCCTCGCTCCTCGTCTCCTGGGTGGTGGCGGTGCTGTTCGCACCCCTGATCGGCGTGAAGATCCTGCCCAAGACCATGAAGGGCCACCACGACAAGCCCAGCCGGCTCCTCGCCGGGTTCAGGGCCCTGCTCCTGCCGGCGATGCGCTTCCGCTGGATCACGGTCGCGGTCTGCATCGGGATGCTGGGGCTCGCGATCGTCGGCATGGGGCGCGTGCAGCAGCAGTTCTTCCCCTCCTCCGACCGGCCCGAGGTGCTGGTCGACCTGACCCTGCCGCAGAATGCCAGCATCGCCGAGACCAAGGCGCAGATGGACCGGTTCGAGGCGGCGCTGAAGGGCGATCCCGACATCAAGCGGTGGAGCTCCTATGTCGGCCAGGGGGCGATCCGCTTCTACCTGCCGCTCGACCAGCAATTGCAGAATGCGTTCTTCGGCCAGATCGTGATCGAGACCGGCTCGCTCGAGGCCCGCGAGCGGACCATCGCGCGGCTCACCGCGCTGGCGCGCCGCGACTTCGTCGGCATCGACGCCTTCATCCACACCCTCGATCTCGGCCCGCCGGTCGGCCGGCCGATCCAGTACCGCATCAGCGGCCCCGACCTGCAGGTGGTGCGCCAGCAGGCGCTGAAGCTCGCCGGTCTCGTGGGGCAGAACCCGCATGTCGGCCTGCCGACCTTCGACTGGAACGAGCCCGGCAAGGTGCTGCGGGTCGAGATCCTGCAGGACAAGGCGCGCCAGCTCGGCGTGACCTCGCAGGACATCGCCGGCATCCTCAACGGGGTGGTCGGCGGCACCTCGATCACCCAGGTCCGGGACGCGATCTACCTCGTCGACGTGGTCGGCCGGGCGCAAGGAGCGGAGCGCCGCTCGGTCGACACCCTCGAGAGCCTGCAGATCGCGACGTCGGGCGGCGCGACGGTGCCGCTCCTCGCCTTCGCGCGGATCCACTACGACCTCGAGCAGCCGATCGTCTGGCGCCGCGACCGGATGCCGACCATCACGGTGCGCGCCTCGATCACCGACGCGACCCAGCCGCCCACCGTGGTGGCGGCCCTCGAACCCGCCATGACGCAGTTCCGCGCCGAATTGCCGGACGGCTACGACCTCGCGACCGGCGGCGCGGTCGAGGAGAGCGCCAAGGGCCAGGGACCGATCGCCGCCGTGGTGCCGGTGATGCTGCTCGTCATGGCGTTCTTCCTGATGGTGCAGCTCCAGAGCATCCAGAAGCTCTTCCTTGTCTCGAGCGTGGCGCCGCTCGGCCTCATCGGCGTCGTGGCGGCCCTGCTGCCGTCGGGCGCGCCGATGGGCTTCGTGGCGATCCTCGGCATCCTGGCGCTGATCGGCATCATCATCCGCAACGCCGTGATCCTGGTGACCCAGATCGACGAGTTCGAGGCCGAGGGCATGGATCCCTGGAACGCCGTGGTGGAGGCGACCTGCCACCGCATGCGCCCGATCCTGCTCACCGCCGCGGCCGCGAGCCTCGGCATGGTGCCGATCGCCCGCGAGGTGTTCTGGGGACCGATGGCCTACGCGATGATCGGCGGCATCATCGCGGCGACCTTCCTGACGCTGTTCTTCCTGCCGGCGCTCTATGTCGGCTGGTACCGGATCCGGCCGCAGAAGAAGGACGGGCATCGGACGGACGGGCATCCGGTCGCGCGGGCCCACGCTCCGGCGGAGGCGTGAGGGACCGCCGCCCGCTCGCGGCGAGGCCGGCGCGCACCGCGCCGCGCCACGGCGCGGACGGACCAGGCGAGGGCGTCCGGATCGATCGCGTCGGTGCGGGGAGGCGAGGTGCCGGCAGAGCCGTTCGCGGAGAGCGATGCGTGCGGGTCGCCGGCCGGGCGCGCTCGTCGGTGAACCCGGGGGGCCGTCCGCGACGGCTCGCTAAACCGCGCCGATGACGCCATCATGGGCGGGCATGCCACCGCCCGTCCGGCACGACGCGCCGCCACTCCGTCCGGTCTCCCCTTGCTCGACCCTCCCCCGCCGCAGGCCCGGCTCGAGACCACGGCCACCCCGATCCCCCCGGCGCCGCGGGCGGCGCGATGGATCCCACGCGCGATCCTGATCGCGGGACTGCTCGCGACGGGGCTGAGCACCGCCCTGATCTGGCGCTCGGCCGAGATGCGCGACCGGCTGGTCTTCCTCCACGCCACCGAGATCGAGCTGCGCACGGTCGAGGACCAGTTCCGCACCTACACGGCCCTCCTGCGCGGGGCCGCCGGCCTGTTCGCGGCCAACGACGATGCCGTCACGCTGGCGGAGTTCCGGGCCTACGTGGAGCGCATCGAGTTCCAGAGCCTCTATCCCGGCTTCCTCGGCATCGGCTTCACGCCGACCATGCCGGCCGCGGAACGCGAGCGGTTCGCCGCGCGGGCCGAGGCGCTGGGCGTGCCCGGCTTCCGCGTGCGCCCGGCGACCGACAATCCCCTGATCAGTCCGGTCCTGTTCGCCGAGCCGCCCAACCCGCGCAACCAGGCCGCGATCGGCTACGACGTGATGTCCGACCCGGTCCGGCGCGACATGGTCGAGCGCGCGCGCGACACCGGCCTGCCGGCCGCCTCGGCGCGCATCCAGCTGGTGCAGGAGATCGACGCGAACAAGCAGGCCGGCTTCCTCGTCGCCATGCCGATCTATGCCGGCGGCCCCGTACCCCCCGACCTCGACGAGCGGCGACGGCGGTTCCTGGGCTTCATCTTCGGCGCCTTCCGGGCCGACGACCTGTTCAACAGCATCGTGGCGGCCGAAGCCGAGGAGGACGCCGCCTTCGCGATCTACGACGGGCTCCCCAGCGAGGCGACGCTGCTGCACCGGTCCGCGCGGGGTTCGAGCGCCGCCGCCGGCCGGCTCACCCGCGAGACGACGCTCGAACTGGGTGGCCGCATCTGGACCGTGCGGTTCGAGCAACGCGTCTCCCCGCGGCGCGGCTCGGCGCTGCTGGAGGTCGGGCTCGTCTGCGGCGGAGGCCTTCTCGCCACGGCCTTGCTGGGCTTTGCCGCGTTCCGGCAGCGTCGCACGCAGGACGAGATCCGCCGGCTCAACGCCTCCCTGGAAGCCCGGGTCGAGGAACGGACGCGCGCCTTGCGGGATGCGGCCGACCGCCTGCGGCAGGCCGGTGAGGACCGCGCCCGCATGGAAGAGGTGCTGCGCCAGTCGCAGAAGATGGAGGCGGTGGGCCAGCTCACCGGCGGCCTGGCGCATGATTTCAACAACCTGCTCGCAGGCATCTCCGGGTCGCTGGAGCTGATCGAGGCCCGCATCGGCCAGGGCCGGTCCAAGGACGTCGCGAAGTACATCGTCGCGGCCCAGGGCGCGTCGAAGCGGGCCGCGGCGCTGACGCACCGCCTTCTCGCCTTCTCGCGGCGCCAGACGCTGGCACCCCGGGCCCTCGACACGAACAGGCTGGTCGAGGGGATGCTCGACCTGATCCAGCGCACCGTCGGCCCGGCCATCGACGTGCAGCACGTCGGTGCCGACGATCTCTGGCCCGCGCTGGTCGATCCCTCGCAGCTCGAGAACTCGCTCCTGAACCTGTGCATCAACGCGCGGGACGCGATGCCGGACGGCGGCCGGATCGTCATCGAGACGGGCAATCGCTGGCTCGACCGCCGGCAGGCGGAGGCGCAGGACATGCCGGAGGGCCAGTACCTGTCGCTGTGCGTGACCGATACCGGCAGCGGGATGCCGCCCGAGGTCGTCGCCCGGGCGTTCGACCCGTTCTTCACCACCAAGCCGATGGGCGCGGGCACGGGCCTCGGCCTGTCGATGATCTACGGCTTCGCCAAGCAGTCGGGCGGGCAGGTGCGGATCACCTCCGAAGTGGGCGTGGGCACGACGGTGTGCCTGTATCTGCCGCGACATCGGGGCGCGGTGGACGCGGAGGTGCCGGACCCCGAGAGGCGTCCGATGGCCCATGCCGGGGCCGGCGAGACCGTGCTGGTCGTGGACGACGAGCCGACCGTGCGCATGCTCGTGACCGACGTGCTGAGCGACCTCGGCTACACCGCGGTCGAGGCCGCGGACGGAGCCGGGGGCTTGCGGGTGCTGCAGTCGGACGCGCGCATCGACCTGCTGGTGACGGATGTGGGCCTGCCCGGCGGCATGAACGGGCGCCAGCTGGCGGACGCCGCCCGGGTCGGCCGTCCGGGCCTGAAGGTCCTGTTCATCACCGGCTACGCGGAGACGGCCCTGCTCGGCAACGGCCAGCTCGAACCCGGCATGGCGGTGATGACCAAGCCGTTCGCCGTCGACGCCCTGGCGTCCCGCATCCGTGAGATGATCGTTTCCTGACCGGCCTCGATGCCGTGGCGGCGGCCCCTCGCGGGCAGCCCGCGCCGGCTTCGCCGTCGCCTTCTCACAGGGCGCGACCCCGGAGCCGGGGCGGTCCCGCGCGCCCGCCAACGCGGTGCGTGCCGACGCCGGCCCGTGCGCGAGAGGCGGCGGCCTGCGCCGCCTCCCCGTGTCCCGGACCGCCATCCGGCGGCTGACGGACCCGCACCGTTCCGCACCGCACCGCCGCGCCCGCGCCGCGTTCGGCCGTCCTGCGGACAGGCCGGTCCGGGCGCGGCCGGAAGGTTGGCGAAGCGTCCCGTGGCGGCGCGTCCCGGCCCGCGCGAGCCTTCGATCGACCGGCCCCTGCCGGTGCAGACCTTCCGGAGGCTTCCCGTGACCCGACGCGCCATCGCCGAACCGCTGCCCCGCAACCTCCTCATCGGCCCGCTCGTCGCGGCCCTACTGGCGGCCTTCGGCGGGCCGCCGGCCCGGGCCCAGCCGGCGGGCGCCGCCGCGGCCGAGGCGGGCGGCGGCACCCTTCTCCTGCGCCACGGGGGGGCCGCGCCGGTCGCGGCGCCGCGACTGGCCGCCGACGCCGCCATCGCGGTGAGCGGGCCGACCGCCCGGGCGACGATCACCCAGGCCTTCCGCAACACCACCGCGGAGTGGGTCGAGGGCACCTACCTGTTCCCCCTGCCGGAGGACGCCGCCGTCGATGCGATGCGGCTCGTGGTCGGCGACCGGGTGATCGTCGCCGACATCCGCGAGCGGCAGGCGGCGCGGCGCGACTACGAGGCCGCCCGGGCCGAGGGCAAGGCCGCCGCCCTGACCGAGCAGCAGCGGCCCAACCTGTTCACCAACGCGGTCGCCAACATCGCCCCGGGCGAGACCGTGCTGGTCCAGATCCAGTACCAGCAGAGCGTGCGGCGCTCCGGCGACACCTACTCCCTGCGCCTGCCGACCGTCGCGGCCCCGCGCTACAGCCCGGCCCCGCCGGCGGTGCAGCAGGCCGCGGAGGGCCGCGAGGCACCCGACCCCGTGCCCGACCGCCACGCGATCGCGGCACCCGTGCTCGATCCGGCCCGCCACGGACCGGTCAACCCGCTGACGCTCTCGGTCGACCTCAAGGCCGGGTTCGCCCTCGGCTCGGTCGCGAGCGCCACCCACGCGATCACCGTCGAGGCCCCGTCCGATCGTGAGCGCCGCATCGGCCTGCGCGACGGCGCCACGGCGGCCGACCGGGATTTCGAGCTGACCTGGACGCCCGCTCCCGGGGCGAGCCCCGGGGTCGGCCTGTTTCGCGAGCGGGTCGCAGGCGCGGAGGCCGTGCTCGCCGTCGTGACCCCGCCCGCGACGGCGCTCCCCGCCGCCCCGATGCCCCGGGACGTGATCTTCGTCATCGACAATTCCGGCTCGATGGGCGGCACCTCGATCCGCCAGGCCAAGGCGAGCCTCCTCGTCGGCCTCGACCGGCTGCGCCCGGGCGACCGCTTCAACGTGATCCGCTTCGACGACACGATGGAGACCGTCTTCCCCGACCTCGTGGCGGCGGACGCGACGCATCTCGACGCGGCCCGGCGCTTCGTCGCCGGGCTCGAGGCGCGCGGCGGCACCGAGATGCTGGCCCCGCTCCAGGCGGCCCTGAGGGACGCCCGCCCCGAGGAGATCGGGCGGGTGCGCCAGGTCGTGTTCCTGACCGACGGCGCGATCGGCGACGAGGCGCGGATCTTCTCGGCCATCGCGGAGGCGCGTGGGCGCACGCGGCTGTTCATGGTCGGGATCGGCTCGGCCCCGAACGGCCACCTGATGCGCCACGCCGCCGAACTCGGCCGCGGCACCTTCACGCAGATCAGCACGGTCGGCGAGGTCGCCGACCGCATGCGCGAGCTCCTGGTCAAGCTCGAGAGCCCGGTCGTCACGGATCTCGCCGCGACCTTCTCGGAGGAGGCCGAGGCGACCCCGTCGCTGCTCCCGGACCTCTACCGCGGCGAGCCGGTGACGATCGCGGCGCGGATGCGGGAGGCCAAGGGGACCCTGACCCTCACCGGCCGGATCGGCGGCGCGCCCTGGCGCACGGTGCTGCGCCTCGACGAGGCACAGGACGGCGCCGGCATCGGCAAGGTCTGGGCCCGGGCCCGGATCGGCGAGGCCGAGACCGCGCGGATCACCGGGCGGATGACCCCCGAGGCCGCCGACGCCGCGATCCTGCGGCTCGCCCTCGACCACGGGCTGACGACGCGCCTGACCTCCCTCGTCGCCGTCGACGCCACGCCGCGCCGGCCCAAGGCCGCCCGCCTCGCGCGGACCGACCTGCCCCTCAACCTGCCGGCCGGCTGGGACTTCGAGGCGGTGTTCGGCCAGGATCTCCCGCACGTCCCAGGCCGGGCTGCGCCCGGGCGTCCGGCCGAGCCCGGACGTCCGGCAGAGCCCGGACGCCGGGCCGAGCTGATCCCGGCCACGACCGGCACTATCGCCCTGCCGCAGACCGGCACGGATTCGGAGCTTCGGCTGCTCATCGGGGCGGCGCTGATCGGCCTCGCCCTGCTCATGCGGGCCGCCAGTCGCCGGGTGGCGCCGTGAGGGCGCTCCCCGCCCTCCTGGCCGCCTGCGGCCTCGGCCTCGCGGCGCAGGGGGCGTGGGTTCCCGCCAAGGCCGCCCTGGCGCAGGCGCTCCTCGCCCGCGCCTTCGCCCGCACCCTCGCGGAGGGCGGCCCCGTCCGCCCCTGGCCCTGGGCCGACACCGTGCCGGTCGCCCGCATCGCCTTCCCGAGCCTCGGGGAGGCGTACCTGGTCCTCTCGGGCGCGAGCGGGCAGGCACTGGCCTTCGGGCCGGGCCAGGTCGAGGGCACGCGGGAGGCGGGGGAGCCCGGAACGGCGGTCTTTGCGGCCCACCGCGACACCCAGTTCCGCAGCCTCGGCCGGCTCCGCCCCGGCGACCCCGTGGAGGTGCGGCGCCGGGACGGGCGGCTCGTGCGCTTCCGCGTCACCGGATCCCGGGTCGTGCGCTGGGACCGGTCCGGGCTCGATCCGGATGCGCCGGGGCGGCACCTCGTCCTCGCCACCTGCTGGCCCCTCGACGCCCTCGCTCCGGGGCCCGAGCGCCTGCTGGTGGAGGCGGTCGCCGAGGCGCCGCCCACGGCCGAGCCTTGACGCCCGGTGAGCTGTGCGGTTTCGTGCGGATCCGTCCGGGCCCGCACGGGTCCGACCGGGACCCGCACGGGTCCCCTTGGGACCCGCAGGATGCCGCCCTTCGAAACCGCGCCCGAGCCCGACGAGGCCGACCTGCCCGAGGGGCAGAGCCGGGCGGTCGCCGACGCGGTGCGCGAGGCGCTCGCCCGGCGCCGCATGTCGCGCCAGGCGCTGGCGGATGCCGCGCGCATCAGCATCTCGACGCTCGAGAAGGCCCTGTCGGGCCGCCGGCCGTTCACGCTGGCCACGACGATCCGTCTCGAGGAGGCGCTGGGGCTGCCGCTCCGGCAGCCGCCGCCGCGCCGGGAGGCGGCGCCCCGCCAGGCGCCTGCGGCCTTCGGCTCCTACACCCGCGCGGCGGTGGCCTTCCTCGAAGGGCGCTTCCTCACGCTCCGGCCGTCCTTCGGGCAGCCCGGGGCGATCTTCGCCTACCGGACCGAGATCGCCTGGGACGTCGAGAGCGCCCGGCTGGTCTTCCGCGAGGCCGAGCGGCTGGACGCGCCCTTCGCCCAGACCGGGACCGTCTCGGTGCCGAACCAGTCGGGCCACATCTACCTCGTCACCGAGTTCCAGGGGCAGTACCGGCTCGCCATGCTCGGCCTTCCGACCATCCAGGGCGAGCTGTTCGGCATCCTGACGACGCTGGTGTCAGGACGAGGCGCGCAGCTCACGCCCGCCGCCACGCCCCTCGCCCTGGTGCCGGAACGCAGCGCCCCGGACGGCGCGTGCTACGGACGCGTCACCGCCGGTGCGCCCTGCGAGCCGGCCTACCGGGCGATCCTCGACCGGGTGCGGGACGGCTTCGCGGTCTTTCCCGGCTGCCTGCCGCCCGGCGCGCTCCCGGGGGCGTGAGGGTGACGACCGCCCTCCCCGATCACGTCGCCTCCGTCACGGCGACGGCCGGCCGCCCTTCGGCCTGGCGCCGCCACGCCTGAGACGGGGGCCGGTCGGGCAGCCAGGGTGACGAATGGCGAGGTCTCGTGCGCCTTTCGTCCCGTCGCCGAGCGGGAGGCGCCGCGGATGGCCCGCTCCGCACGCCGCCGGCACGCGACCGAGAAAAACGCCGGCCATCGCACGACCAGCCATTCCCGATCCCGCAAAAACCGGTCTGGTCGTCCCAGGGCCCCGGCGAGGGCGGACAGCGCCCGACCGGAGATGCGCCATGGCAATGAATTCGCGACCGATCTCGCTCCTCACCCTTCTCGGCCTGCTCTGCGGCACGGCCCCGGCCCTCGCGCAGCAGGACGGCGGCAACGAGCGCCGCGGCGACCAGGAATTCATCGGCATCGATCTCGACACCGGCGGCATCTATTACGACGGCCGGGATTCCGGGCACTACTGCCTCTACCGCACGATCGAGGTGTTCAACCGCCTCACCGGCGTCATCGAGCCGCGGCGGGTGCGCCGGTGCGGCCGCGGCCTCACCCTGCGCTGAAGGGAGCGCCGGATGATCTCCCGCCTCTCGCCGCTCCGCCTCGCCCTCCTCAGCCTCGCCCTCCTAGGTCTCAACTTGGCGCTCATCGCCGGGTAGAAAATCGCTACGCCATGCAACGGCCGGTTTTCGTGTCCAGGCTCCGGCCGCTCGGACCGGATCGACCGGTCATCGGGGGGCGCTCCCCCGCCTCGGGGAAGGGAGACCGCGCATGACGACAGGCATGACGTTGCGGGGCCGCGCCGCCCGCGTCGGGCTCGCGCTCCTGGTACAGGCCGCCGCGATCCTCTGTTGCGGCGCGGCCCGGGCCGCGCCCGAGGCGCCGGCCTTCTCCGACAACGGCGACTCGGTCGCCGTGGTGATCGGCAACGGCCGCTACAAGCAGACGGTGCCGGTCGATTACGCCCACAACGACGCCGAGGCGATGCGCGCCTACCTGGTGGAGCGGCTCGGCTACCGCGACGCCAACGTCTTCGTCCTCAAGGACGCGACGCTCAACGAGTTCAACCAGGTCTTCGGCACCGAGAAGAACCCGCAATCCGGCCGCCTGTGGCGCAGCGTGCGCGAGGGGCGCTCGAACGTCTTCGTCTACTACTCGGGGCACGGCGTGCCGGACCTCGCCAGCCGCCAGCCTTTCCTGCTGCCGGAGGACGGCAACCCCAACCAGGGCGAGAGCGGCTACGCCCTCGAGACGCTCTACCGCAACCTCGACCTCGTGAAGCGCAAGATCGGGCCCGAGCGCCAGCTCGTGGTGATGGTCGATGCCTGCTTCACCGGCGAGACCGGGCGAAAAGGGGAGAGCCTGCTCGCGGTCTCGGCTCCCGGCTTCGCCCCGTCCCGGCCGAAGGCCGAGAGCGGGATCGTGCGCGTCGTGGCGACCTCGGGCGCGACACCGGCGAACTGGGACGAGGTGAACCGCCTCGGCCTCCTCACCAGCCGCTTCCTGATGGGCGTCTCGGGCCTCGCCGACGCCAGGGAGCAGCAGGGGGACGGCGACGGGCAGGTCGCCTGGGCGGAACTGAAGCGCTACCTGCGGCGCGAGGTCGAGGAGGCGGCCCGCCGCGCCTCCGGCCGCGAGCAGGTGCCGGAGATCGACGACGCGCCGATCGTGCTCAAGGCCTCGCTGCCCGTCGCGGCGGTGGCGAGGGGCGTCGCGGCCCTGCGCGACGAGGCGGCGTGGCGGCGGGCGGAAGGGCTCGGGACGCGGGAGGCGTTCGAGGCCTATATCGGCACCTGCGGCGAGGTCTGCGCCTACCGTCCCCGGGCGATGGACCGGCTGCTCGCCGGCCGGCAGCGCGACGCGGCGGCGATCGACCAGGAGAACTGGGCGAAGTTCGGCGCGGCGCGGCAGTACCAGGCCTATCTCGATTCCTGCACCGGGCCTTGCGCCTACCGAAGCCTGGCGGAGGGCTATCTCGGCGGCTCGGACCCGAACGGCGACCCGCGGGTGAGAGCGTGCGACGCGCTCGCCGCCGGCAGCGACGATCCCGACCGGCCCAAGGGGGTCGCGGGGGTGAAGTTCGGGCGGATCGAGGCCGGGACCGCGATCGAGGCCTGCCGCGGGGCGTCGGCCGCCTATCCGTCCCTGCGCCGCCTCGCCTACCAGCTCGGCCGCGCCTACGACCGGGCCGACCGGTCGAGGGACGCCTTCGCGGCCTACGACAGGGCCGCCAAGGCCGGCAGCGTGGCGGCGATGAACAACCTCGCCACGCTCTACGAGAACGGCCAGGGCGTGAAGCGCTCGCAAGCCGAGGCTTTCCGCCTCTACCGCCAGGCCGGCGAGGCCGGCAACGTGGTGGCCCTCGCCAACGCCGCGCGCATGCTCGAATACGGCAACGGCATCCCGAAGAACGAGGCCGAGGCGGCGGAGCTCTATAAACGCGCCGCGGAGGGCGGCGACGTGCCCTCGATCAGCAAGCTGGTGCCGCACTACGCCACCGGGGCCTACGGCTTCCCGAAGGACCTGCGCCAGGGCTTCGACCTCTTCCGCAAGGCGGCCGAGAGGGGCGACCCCGTCGCGATGGCGACCATGGCGACCCTGATCGACAACGGCTTCTCCCGCTACTTCCCGGGGGTGAGCGCCGCCGACATGGTGCTGCAGGCGCTCAAGCGCGGCGAGCTCGGCGCGGCCTCGGTCTCGGCCACCGACACCGCGGCCCAGAAGCTCAAGCCCGAGACGATCCGCACCGTGCAGCGCGCGATCAAGCAGGCGGACTACTATCCGGGGGCGCTCGACGGGCGCTTCAACCCGGTCTTCGTGCGTGCCCTCGACCAATACGCCAAGGCGAACGAGGCGGAATGAGACGCCTCCTCGCCGCATCGCTCGCCGGGCTCGTCGCGGCGCTCCCCGTCCCTCGGCCTGCCCGCGCCGATCCCGGCACCGACGCCCTCGCGCCCTTCCTCGACGCGGTCGCGGCCTGCGCCGGGCGGGCCGACTTGTCGCTCGCGGTGATCGGGCCCGAGCCCGGTCAGACCGCATGGTCGCGCGAGCAGGCCGAGGAGGTGCGCCTCGCGGTCGAGAGCCGGCTGCAGGGAACCGGCCGGGTGCGGCTCGCCGCGGCCGCCGACGTGGTGCGGGTCAAGGCCCTGCGCGAGGGCACGACCGGTCTGTCCGGACCGGAAGCCGAGGCGCAGATCCGGGCGGCCTTCTCGGGCGACGCCAGCGTCTTCCTGGTCGAGCCGCGCCGCGCCGGCGAGACCGCGGCGTTCCGGCTCCAGGCGATCACCCGTGCTGCCTCCTGCAAGGCGACGAGCGAGCCCGTGACGGTGCCGATCCGCGTCGGCGCCGGCGTCGCCGACGTCGATGCCGAGATGGAGCGGGCGGTCAAGGCCTTCGGGCAGGCGGCGCCGGCCGTGTCCGCGGTCGAGGTCTGCCCGTTCGAGGCCGAGGGCGGGCACTCGACCTGCGCCGGGGTGCTGACCGACCGTCTGCTGATCGCCCTCGACGCGGAGGCGCGGTCCGCCAACCGCATCCTCAAGGGCGCGCGGTTCGAGGTGCGCCGCCGCCCGCCCGGCACGGCCTGCACCGGACCGGTCACGGCGCGGGGCCGCTTCCTCACCGACCGCGAGCGCCGCTCCTGGATGGAGGTGGAGTTCCAGCGCGACGGCGCGGTGCTGGCGCCGACCGGGCGGCGGCGCATCGGCATCGAGGGCCTGGGCTGCGACCCGACACCCCGCCCCTTCCTCGACCACCTGGCGGCGACGGCGCGTACCGATGGCGGCCGCCTCGCCGTCGCCGCCACCGCCACGCCGTTCGCCCCCGGCCAGCGGATCGAGCTGCGCATCGACGCGAAGGCGCGCCAGAGCCTGTATTGCTGGGTGGTCGCCCCGGACGAGACCGCCTTCGTGGCGCTGCCGGTGCGCGGCAACCCCGCCTCGCTGCAGCCGCTCGCTCCCGGCGACGTGCGACGCTACCCCGGGGGTTACGGGCTCGAGGAGGTCGTGGCCGGCGCCGCCTTCGAGAACCTGTTTGCCTGCTTCGGCGTCGCCGGCGGCCTGCCGCCGGACCTCTCCGAGCGCTGGCTTTCCGCCGCGCCCGGCACCGAGGGCGAGGCGCGGCTGCTGCGGCCGCCCGAGGTGCTCGACCTCGTGGAGAGGATCCGGGCGGTGCCGGGCGTGACCGAGGCGACGGCCAGGATCGTGGTGCGATGACGCCGACGGTCCGGGGATGACGGGCCTGCAGGACAGGGGTATCGACCGATGACGGACGAGCGCGGGACCAAGGCAGGCGCATGACCGGCGGGTACGACGAGCGTTGCGCGGCCGATCTCGCCGCGGTGGCCGAGGGCCGCGGCCTCTCCCGCGAGGACCGCGCCTGGCTCGCCCGGGTCGTCGCCGGCGCGGTGCGGCCGAACCGCGACAAGCCGCTCTGGGACCTCGCCCACGCGCTGGCCGCCCTGGCGGCGCTCACCGGCGCCCGCGACGGGCGCGACCTCGTCACCCTCGCCCTCGATCCGGGACTGGCGCGGGCCGACCGGCTCGAAGCCAGCTTCTCCGGCTCGGGTGGCGCCGTCGATGCCCGCGGCCTCGTCCTGCCGGACGGGGAGCGGAGCTGGCGCACGACTTGGTCCGGCCTCGCACGGCTCCTGGCGCTCGCCGAGTTCGTGCTGACGGCGGAGGAGCTGGCGCAGTTCGCCACCGTCACCGGCTGGCTCGACGCTCTCGCCGCCTCGCCCGACCGGGAGGGCGCCGCCGCCTTGAGCCGGCGGCTGGCGCGCCATCTCGGCGCCTACCGTCAGGCGCACCTGCCGCTGGCGCCGCTGGAGCGGCGCTTCCGGGCGATCCTCGCCTTCCTGGGCGGGCGCCGCACCTTCACGGACGACGACATCCTCGATTTCTGGCGCGGGCAGATGCGCCACGACGACCGGCCGGGCTTCCGCACGGTGGCCGAGCATTTCGTGACCTTCGAGGTCGCGTCCGCGCTGCTCGGCGGCCTTCTGGAACTCGCCGCCCCGGCCTCCCTCGACGCGCAGGACGGCTGGGAGGATCGCCTCGACGCCTCGCTGGCGGACCTCGCGGCGGCCGAGCCGGCCGAACCCCTGGCGGACCTGCTCGCCGGCCTGCCGGACGGGCCCAAGATCCTCACCGGCGCGGAGCGCGACGAGCTCGCCGAGTTCTTCCGTCTCGAGCCGTTCCACCGCACCCGCCCGCTCACGACGCTGCGGGCCGCGAGCTTCGGGCGGGTGCAATCCGGCCTCGCCAACCGGCTGCGCCGCGGCGGCGGCGGCGCGGGCATCGCCGAGCGCAGCGCCTGCGCCGAGGCCGAGCCCTACCCGGCGCTCGCCGAGCGGGCGGCGGCCCTGAGCGCCCATCTCGACCGGATGCTGCGGATCGCCGCCGCCCTGCGGGTGCCGGCTGAGGCCGAGGGCCTGTCCCCGGAGGTAGGCCGCGCCCTCGCGGCGGCGCTCGCCGACATCCGGCGGGTGCGGCGTGCCGGCTTCGACGATCCCGACCGGCTCGCGGCGGGCTTCGCCGCGGCGGATGCCGCGCTGCTCCGTCTCGCCGAGGAGACCGGCCGGCTCGCCCGCGCGATCGCCGGCCTCGCCCGGCACCGGCCGCTGGAGGCAGCCTTCGCGGCGGACCGGCAGGTCTTCGCCCAGACCTTCGCGCAGGCCTACGCGGCGGAAGCGACCGCGTGAGCGACGAGGCCCGCCTGCTCGCGGAAATCCACGCGGCCCGCACCCTGATGCGGGCGGGCACGCGCGACGCCGTCCGGCGTCCGGGCGTCGGAGCGCTCTGGGCCCACGCCACCCGCGCGCCGGGCGCGCCGGTCGACCTCGCGATGATGCGGGCGATCCGCGACGATCCCGAGACGGCGCGGCGCTACCGCGCGCTGCTCGCCGGGCAGGCGATCGCGCACGCCCCCCATGCGGTCGCGGCCTCCGACGGCCAGGTCACGGCGCGGCGCGTCGGCGCCTTCACCCTGGAGATCCTGCCGGCGACCGAGGACGCGCCGCCGCTCCTGGTCCTGCGCGGCGTCGGGGCGCGGGCGCCACGGTCGATCGAGGCGAGTCTCGGCGACGAGACCGTGCGGCTGGCGCTCCCGCCGGCGCTCGACGACGCGATCCTCGTCGCCTTGGACCCGGCGGTGCCGGAGGCGGCGCGGCTGGGCGCGATGCTGCGGGAGCCGGCTTGCGCGGTGTTCCTGCTGTGATGAGGGGTGTCTGGCCTTCGCCGGTGGTTGATCGCGCGCGAACCGGCTCGTGCGGCGTCTTCCATGGATCGAAGGATCCTCCGCCTGTCCAGGTGGTTTCACGTCCTGCCGTGCCGATCGCCAGTCCCCGCAAGAGGCAGATCCGTATGGGGAAAGACGAGGCGCGGTTTCCTCCTCTCCGGGCGGGCGGGCAGCGGCTCTCGTTCCCCTCGTGGGGGACGAAAGGAGCGGCGAACCGCAGGTTCGCCGCGAGGGTGAGGGGGTGGTGCCGGAAGAGCCACATCCCTGGACACCCCCTCACCCCCGCTCCGGCTGAGCCTGCGCTGGCTTCATCCCCCGCGCGTCATCCGGCAATGTGGGGATGTGGTGATCCATGCAGGGGACGGTATTCCGCCACGTCGCGTGGCGGGGCTGTTCCTGGCATGCACCGCCCGGACGCCGCATGACCCCGACCTCGGTCCTGGTCGTGGTGCCGACGACCGGCGGGCCGGTGGTGCTGCGCAGCCTGAGATCCCGCCCCGGGCTGCCGGCCTCCGCCGCCTTCGCGGCGGGCGATTATCGGCCCCTGCCCTGGTCGGGCGATTACGCGCGGCTCGCCGCCGCCGGCGGGCCGCTGTCGCGCCTCGCGGATGTCGACGCGGGACCTTACGAATTGCGCCTCTCCGGCTCCTTCGATGCCGGGCGCTCGTGGGAGGTGCCGGTCTGCCTCGCCCACGGCCTCGTGGCGCGCGGGTACGCGCTCACGACCGAGCCCGAGGCGGCCGACCTCGTCCTGTGGGCGACCGGCGCGGTCGACCTCGACCTCGCGGTGCTGCCGGGCGATTACGCGCTCCTCGACAAGGTCGCGCGCTCCCGCGACCTCCTGGCGACGGCGGAGCGGGCGGACCTCGCGGTGCTGCTGCCGGAGGGACCGGAGACGGAAGAGGCCGAGCGGGCCTTCGGCGCCCTCGGGCGGGCGCGCCCGCCGGTCCTGCTGCCGGGCGCGGACGTGCCGGGCGCGCTCGCGACGCTGCTGCGGCCGGTGCCTCCCGCCGTCCCGACGGCCCGACGGCACCCCCGCATGCTCGCTGGCCTCGCCGTGCTCGCCGCCGCGTCGATCCTCGCCGGGGGAGCCGCGGCGCTCCGCCCACGCCCGGAGGCGGAGCGGCCGGCCGTCGACGACGCGGGCACCGCGTCGGTCGAGCCCCGTCCGGCCGTCGCGCCCGCCCCGGCGAGCGCCGTCGTGGTCGAGGAACTGATCGCCCCGGCCGGCTCGTCCTGCCGGCGGGTCGCCTTCGGGGCCGAGGCGCCCGTGCGGCGCCTGGTGCCGCGTGAGGCGCAGGGCCGGCTGCGGGCAAGCCGCCTCGCCCCGGACCTGTGCGGCGTTGCCATCCGCCCCGCCTCGCCGGGCCCCCGCATCGCGGTCGGTCCCGAACTGACCGGAGCCGCCCTGCCGCCGACGCGGCTGCCCGACGGCGCCGAGGCCTACTTCCTGCGCGAGAACGGCCGGCGACACCTCGTCTACGCGGTCCAGGCCATTCCGGACCCCGCCAAGCCGGAGGCGGATGCATCCCCTGCCGGCGAGCGGCTCACCCACGCCCTCACCCCCTGAAGGACTTGGTCCGGACCGGAAACGACTTTCTTTGACTTGCGACGCAGCAGACGGCATAACGCCGCCGCCGAGAGGAGGACAGCGATGGCCATAAGCCACCGGACACGCCGCTCGACCACAGGGGGGACCTGGCGAATATCTTGCCTGATCCTGGGACTCGGGGCCGCTGACGCTGCGCGCGCCCAGAGCGTCGGCTTCGACCCGGCCGATTACGGTCGCGCGCAGCTGCCGTTGCGTCAGACCACCGGCGACGCGGCTGCCGTCATCGACCGCAACAAGGGCGCGTTCGAGCCCATCGCCGAGCTCGACCCGCGGGACGGCCTCGCCGCTCTCGCCCGCCCGATCGGCCGGGTCGACATCGTCCTGAGGAACGCCCGCACCGGCCAGATGGTCGGCGCCTCCTGCACCGGCGCGCTCCTGCCCGGCGACTACGTGCTCACCAACCACCATTGCCTGCCGCAATCGGGCGACCTGACACCGGTCAAGGCCTCGATCCTGATGGATTACCTGACCCTCGACGGGCAGGGCGCGCGGCGGTTCGAGATCGACCCCAAGCCGGTCGAGTTCGACGCGCGCCTCGACTACGCGCTCGCCCGCGCCGCCGGCAGCCCGACCGCCACCTACGGCGCGGCCCGGCTCTCCGGCGAGGCGGTGCCGGGCAACCGCTCGATGCTCGTCATCCACCACCCCCTCGGGCGGCCGAAGGTGATGAGCCGGTTCCGCTGCTTCGCCCTCAAGGAGCAGGGCGAGGGGCCGGACCTGCGCCATCGCTGCGACACGCTCGGCGGCTCCTCCGGCTCGCTGATGTTCGACGCCTCGGTGGCCGGCGTCGCCCTGCACAAGGAGGGCGGCCTCGACCCGAAGGATCCGTCGAGCTTCAACAGCGCGACGCGCCTCTCGGCGATCCTCGGCCGCAGCCGCGTGCTGTCCGAGATCGCCGCGCGCCAGGGCCGCCCGCCCGCCGCTACGGCGGCGGCGGACCCGGCGCCGCCACCGGCCGCGTCGCCATCCGGACCCGCGGCGCCCGCGCCCGGCGGCCCCCTCGATCCGGCCCGGATGAACGCGATCCTGCGCGGGCGCTGACCGCATCGAAGAAAATCTCCTGCCGGCGCGGCGAAAGCCGCTCTGGCCTGTCCAGGCACGGGGTGTGGGGGCCGAAGCAAGGCCCGCGAGAGAGGAGAGCGGACCCATGGAGAGCCGATCCATGCGGATCGACGGCGCGCCCGCGCGGCCAGCCGTCACGCCATCAGCCGCCATCCGGCGCACGGCGCGGCGACGTCTCGGCCGCTCCTGCCTCGCCGTGGCGGTCGGCCTCGTGGTCGCCCTCACGGGCGCGGCGCGCGCGAACCCGCTGACCGCCGTGCCGGGTGCCGGAGAGCGGCCGGACGAGGCCGGCCCGGCGGAGGCCGACATCCGCAGCCCCTCCGCCACCGCGATCATCCGCTCGCTCGCCCCCTTCGCGGACGGTCATCCGGGCGCCCCGGCCCGGGCGCTGTCCCCCGACGATGGCGGGCCGGCGCTCCGCATCGATCCGGCCCGCTCGGTCGATCTCACGGTCTTCTTCGCCTATGACAGCGCCCGCCTCACGCCGGAGGCGCGCATCCAGCTCGCGCCGCTCGGCCAGGCCCTCGCCTCCCGCGCCCTTGCCGGCCACGGCTTCCTCATCGCCGGCCACACCGATGCGGCAGGAGCGCCCGCCCATAACCGGCGCCTGTCGCTGGCCCGCGCCCGGGCGGTGCGGGCCCACCTCGTCGAGGCCTACGGCATCGACCCGGACCGCTTGCGCGTGCACGGCTGGGGCCCGAGCCGCCCGAGGGACCCGGCCGCGCCCCTGTCGCGGGTCAACCGCCGGGTCGAGGTCAGCCTCATCGCCCCCGCCCGCCAGGGCGCGCTCCGCTTCCTCGCGCCGGCGGCCGAGGCGGCCTGCGACGACGCCCTCGGCGAACCGCTGGCCGATCCGCGCCTGCGCGTCGCCCTCGACCTCGACGACTTCGCGGCGGCGCCGAGCCTGCGCCCCTGCGCCGAGTGAACCGGGCCCCGGCCCGGGACAACGCCCCCGAGACTCCCAGCAAGGAGAACACGATGCTGCCCCTTCGTGCCGCCGCGCGCGGCGCCGCCCTCGCCGTCGTCTCGCTCGGCCTCGCGCTCCTCGCGGGCCCGGCGCTCGCCCAGCCGAAGCCCACCATCGTGGTGATGGGCGAGGATGCCGACGAGGATTCGGTGCCGCGCGGCAACCGCATCTTCCAGCGGGTGATCGCCGAGCTGTCCGAGACGATGAACCTGCGCGGCTACAACGTCTACGACGAGACCGCGGTGGCGATGGGCTTTACCCAACCCAACCGGGTGCGCCGGCGCGACGCCGAGCTGATCGAGGTCGCCCGCGCGGTGCAGAACCCGCCCCTCGACGTCGTGGCGGTGTTCCAGATCTACGCCTCGGCCTCCAAATCGGCCTATTCGGACATCGTGCGGCCCGAGGTGCGCATCCCGGGCCGGCTCCTCAACGTACGCACCGGCCAGTCCCTCGGGTCGTTCGAGGTGACGGGCGTGCAGCTGCCGCCGCTGCCGCAGGGGTGCGACCGCGAATGCCTGCTCGAGCGGGTCGGGGCCGAGGCGAGGACGATCGCCGGCGACGTCGCGGCGGCGCTGACGGCGAAGCTCGACGGCGTGATGGCGCCGCGCCGCGAGCCCGGCGCGACGGCGGCCGGCGCAGGGGCGGCCTCGGGCGCCGCGGCGCCCGGCGGGGAGGCCTGCGGCGGCTTCCCCACCGCCTACGTGGTGCGGCTGAACGGCTTCTCGGCCCAGGAGGTCCAGGCGGTCGAGGAGTACATGGCGGCGTTCCGTTGCTACGAGCACCACCGCCCGGTCCGGACGGGGGCTTCCGCCGCCGAGTACTGGTACGAGACCCGCGCCGATTCCGGCCGGCTCGGGCGCAACCTGCGGCTGATGCTCGAGCACATGAGCGCGCCGGGCCAGGTCCAGTTCTCCGGCAACACCTTCGTGCTGAGCCGCGTCGCCACGCGCTGACCTCCCGGAGATCCCCGATGCCTCACCTCCTCCGCCGCCCCGCCGGCCTCTCCCTCCGCGCCGTGGGCCGCGTGGTGGCCGTCCTCGGCCTGTTCTCCGCCCCGGCGCTCGCGGCCGACGCGGTCTTCCCGCCGGCCGGCTCGGTCGGCCTCGTGCCGCCCGCCGGCATGACCCCGTCGAAGGCGTTTGCCGGGTTCGAGCACCGCTCCGGCGCCTCGATCCTCATCACCGAGATGCCGGCCGAGGCCTACGGCCTGCTGGTCGAAAAATTCACCCCCGAGGCCCTGCGCGCGTCGGGTTTCTCGGCGCAGCGCGCCGGCGAGGCGCTGGCAGTTGCCGGCGGCGAGGGACGGGTGCTGCGCGGCAGCCAGGCGGCGAACGGCGTCACCTACGCCAAGTGGGTGGCGGTGGTGCGGGGCGGGACCGGCACCGGCCTCGTCACCGTGCAGGTGCCGGAGACGGCGCGCGGCCAGGTGCCGGACGCGGCGGTCGAGGCGGCGCTCGCCACGATCGCTTTCCGGGCCCCCGGCAGCCTCGCCGACCAGCTCGCGGCCCTGCCCTACACGGTGGGCGACCTCGCGGGCTTCCGCCCGGTGCGCACGCTGATGGGCAACGCCCTGATGCTCACCGACGGCCCCAAGGATGTCGATCCGGACGGCACGCAGCCGATGGTCGTCGTCGCGCCCTCGATGGGGCGGGCCGCCGTCCCGGAGGGCCAGGAGGGCGCCTTCGCCCGCCGGGCGCTCGCCACCTTCCGGGAGATCAAGGACGTCACGATCACCGAGGAGAGCCGCGCGATCCGCGACGGCGCGGTGGTCGTTCGCCTGCGCGCCGCGGGCGCGGACGCGAAGACCGGCCGCCCGATGGCCGTGACGCAGGTGATCCGGTTCGAGGGGCCGAATTACCTGCGGGTCCTCGGCCTGGCACGGACGGACCAGCCCGAGGCGCTCGCCCGCGCCGAGCGCGTGGCCGCTTCGGTGGCGATGCGGTGACGGTGCGTCCGCGCGTGCTCCGCCGCATCCCCTCCGTTGCGCTCTTCGCCGCCACGCTCCTCGGCCCGGCCGGAGCCGCGCAGGCCGGCCCGGCGACGGATGTCCCGCGCCTCCTGCGGGACTGGACCGCCCAGAACGGCACCTGCCGGGGCGGGAGCGGCGACGATCCGGCCACGCTCGCCGCGTGCGAGCGTCGCGACGTCCTGCATCAGCGGCTCACCGCGGCGGGCTGGTGCTACGGCCGGCCGGGCGATGCCGGCTACCAGCGCGTCTGGCGCCCCTGCACCGGCACCGGGCGGTGAGCCCGGCGCGAGCCCGTCTCTGGTCCCGGGGCGGAGGGACACGCCGCATGCTCCTCCTCGTCGTGCTGATCGTCTGGACGCCCGCCATCCTGCTCGCCGTCGCGCTCATCCTCGCCCGCCTGACCGGGTGCGAGGTCAACGAGGCCCGCTCGAATCCCTGCCGGGTGGCCGGCCTCGACATCGGCGGCCTGCTCCACACGATGATGGTGACGGGCTGGCTCGTCATCCCGCTCCTGCCCGTCATGGCCCTGACCCTGATCGGCGGGGTCGTCGCGGGCGGGCTGGCGCTGTTCGGGATCTGGCGGCCGTGACCGCACGGGTGATCGATGATCCTAGGGCGCGGCCAGTCGCCGGTGGGACAGCCCCGCCGGCGACCCTGCCCCGGGGCACGGCCCAGGACACCGGCGCGCGGGACCATCCGGCGGCAGGCCGCGCAGCTCAGCCCGGCGTCACTTCCCGACGCCGGCCCCGAGGGGCTCCATGCCGCTCTCGCGCACCGCGGCGGCGGCCTCGGGCGAGGCCAGGAAGCGGATCAGGGCCCGCGCCGCCTCCGGCTCGCGGCTGCCGGTGACGAGGCCCGCCGAGAACACCGTGTAGAGCTGCACGTCCTTCGGCAGCATGCCGACGATCTCGATGCCCGGCACCGGCTTCAGCTCGCTGAGCTGCTGGAAGCCGACCTCCGCCTCGCCGCGGGCCACCACCTTGGCGACCGGCTCGGCCGGGATCATTCGGGCCTTGTCCTTGACCTCGGCGGCGATGCCGAGGCGCTTGAACATCTCCTTCTCGATGTACACGCCGCTCGCGCTGTCCGAGTAGGCGATCGACTTGGCGGCGAGCAGGGTGCGGCGCAGGGCGTCGTCGGTCGCGATGTCGGGCTTCGGCGCACCGGCCCGCACCGCGAGCGCGATGCCGGACTGGGCGAGGGGGGTGCGGCTGTCGGCCTGCACCTTGCCCTGCTTGATCAGGTCGTCGAGGGCGTAGCCCACCATCACGACGACGTCGATCGGCTCGCCACGCTCGAGACGGGCGGGCACCGCCTGGGGCGTGTGCCCCATGGACGGCCCCCACTCCGTCACGAGCGTGTGGCCGGTGCGGCGCTCGAATTCGGGGGCGAGCGCCCGGTAGGCGGCGGCGAAGCCGCCGGAGCTGACGACGCGCACCTCGGCGGCGGACGCGGCGCCCGCGAGGAGCGGCAGGACGAGGCCGAGGACGCGGGACAGGGCACGGAAGCGGATCACGGGTTTCCTCCCAGAACGGTTGTCGGGGCCCCATCGGCACCCGGATCTTGGCTGTCGCAGGGCAGCGGCCGGATGAACGCCCGGCCGCGGCCTCGAGGCTTCGACGGTCACGCCGCCGCGACGTCCCGGGCGAGGCCCGCCGTCACGGGCTCTTCCCGGGTTCGATCAGCAGCGTCGCCGACAGGCGCGATGACCGGCCGGAGGGCCGGCGCCGCCCCTACCCGTCGCCTCTGTCGGCGAGGCCGAGACCAGCGGGGTGGAGCCGCCGAACAAGGCCGTGGCGAGCGGGCCGGCCAGCGACCAGCCGGCGGTGCGCACGCTCGCCGGGACGATCTCTGTCAGCCCCGCCACTATCGCGCCGTCCTCGCTGCCGTAAAGGAAAAGCAGCCACGGGAGCACGATCGGCACGGTGGTAAAGGACATGCCGGCAACGCGCCAGGCCAGGGCCGGGCAGGCCGCGAGCTGGGCGAGGGTCGAGAAGAGGAGCCGGCATCCTCCGGCGTGAGGGCTGGGACGGACGGGTGGCGGACACGCGCAGGGCCTTGGCCGGCGCTCGGGCGGGCAGGCCGTGGCGGTGGGGACGGACGGTGCGCGTCCTTGACCGCTCGCGGCGGATGGTGCCGCGGCGGCCTCGTCCGCCGGTCACCGGCAGCGCAGCCATTCGCCGGACGCACGCGGCCGAAAGGCCCCGCGCGCTCAGGCCAGCCAGGCGACGAGCAGCGACACCGTGACGACCGAGGCGAGGTGCGAGAGCAGGATCGCCCCCGAGGTCACGCCGGCCTCGAGCCCGTAGAGCTTGGCGAGGGTGAACGGCCCCGAGCCGATCGGCAGGGCGCTCAGCAGCACCGCCGTCCGCGCCCAGAGGTCCGGCACCGCGAAGACCTCGTAGACGAGGAAAGCCGTCACCGCCGGTTGCAGCACGAGCTTGAGGACGACGAGGACGGCCATCGGCCGGATGTCGGACAGGACCACCCGCTCCTGCGCCAGGAAGAGGCCGATGCAGACCAGCGCACAGGGCGAGGCGGCCCCGCCGAGGAGGGCGGCGAACCGCTCGATCGGCCCCGGCACGGACAGGCCGGTCAGCCCGACGGAGAGCCCGGCGAGCGGCGCGATCAGCAGCGGGTTGCGCACCAGCGCCAGCACCACCTTGCGGGCGGTGCCGGCCCGCCCGGCGCCCTTCTGCAGGTCGAGCTCGATCACGACGATCGCGGACAGGAACAGCACGCAGGCGGTGAACAGGGTCGTGATCACCGCCGCCGGCAGGCTCGCGGGCCCGAACACCAGCAGGCAGAGCGGAATGCCCATGAAGCCGACATTGCTGTAGCCGGCATCCAGCCCCTCGATGCAGGCCTGGGCGCTGCGAAGCCCCCGCCCGAGCCCGAGCACGAAAGCCACGGCGAAGGCCGCCGCGATGCCGCCCGCGAAACCCGCCGCGAACCCGACCTGGGCGACCTGGTCCGGCGTGATCTTCGCCATCGCGCCGAACATCAGGGCAGGCAGCGCGAGGTAGATCGCGAACCGGTTCAGGCTGTCGGCCGCCGCCGGACCGAACAGGGCGGTGCGGCCGGCCAGGAACCCCGCCAGGATCAGGGCGAAGATCGGAAGGGCCGCGTTGAGGACTGCCTGCATGGGGGACGGCGCCGGAGCCGGGCGGGGCGCCGGCGACCGCCGCTTTGGGTCAGCGTGACGAGCGGCGCAAGGGTCGCAGCCCTGCGCCCGAGGCGGGTCCGGGTCCCGCCGGGGATCGGCCGGTCACGCCCGCCCGCGCCGCCCCTCCACCAGCCACATCGCCAGCACGGCGGCGGCCAGGGCCGCGAGGGCGGCCAGACCTAAGCCCAGCGGGTAGACCGACACGCCCCGCACCACTGCGCTGTTGCTCGGCCGGAAGCCGATCCAGTCGGAGCCGGCGAGCCGCCCGGAACGGGCGACCTGGAGCCGCGGCACGGCGAGACCGCCCGCGGCATCGGCGAGGCGGCGCACCGAGCCGCCGGTCGCCTCGGCGATCGGGCGCAGGCGCTCGGTGTCGCTGAACACGTCGACGAGTTCCCGCGGGTTCGCAGGACCGACGCTCACAAAGGCGACGAGGCTGCCGGCCCGCAGGGTATGCAGCCCGAGCGTGTCCGCCTCGAAGGTGGCGGCGAAGAGGCCCGGCTTGTCGGGGTTGAGCGTCAGGGTGCGGGTCTGGCCGTTCGGCGCCGTCACGGTGACGGGCTCCGCGGTGTCGGCCATGGTCTGGCGCTCGACCCGGACCTCGCGGCCGTGGCCGGTGGCGGAGGCCCGCAGCGCCTCCTCCTCGAGCGCCGGCTCCTTCATCAGCCAGTGGCCGAGGCGGCGCAGCAGGTCGAGATGAGGCCCGCCATCCTGGTAGCCCCGTGCCCAGAGCCAGGCATGGTCGGAGAGGAGGAGCGCCACCCGCCCCTTCTCCTCGCGGGAGAGGGCGAGCAGCGGCAGCGCGTCGGCGCCGGCCATGATCGGGGTGACGCCGGGCCGGACCTCGGCCCCGATCAGGCGCAGCCAGTCGCCCCAGGCCGGGGGCGAGGCCTCCGAGCCCGGCAGGTCGCGGGTGACCGGGTGGCGCTGGCCGCTGCCGGTGAGCGCCGCCTTGTAGGGCCGCTCGACCACGCGGCCGTTCGGCTCGCCGGGCAGGATCGCGGCGAGCCGCGTGCGGGCGAGGCTCGCGGCCGAGGCGAATTCGGGACCGGCCGCGATCAGGAGCGCCCCGCCCTCGCGCACGTAGCGCACGATGTTGTCGAAGTAGCTCGACGGCAGCACGCTCTGGTTGGCGTAGCGGTCGAAGATGATGAGGTCGAAATCCTTGATCTTCTGCTGAAAAAGCTCGCGGGTCGGGAAGGCGATCAGAGACAGCTCGGAGATCGGCGTGCCGTCCTGCTTCTCGGGCGGACGCAGGATGGTGAAGTGGACGAGGTCGACATTGGCGTCGGACTTGAGCAGGTTGCGCCAGGTGCGCTCGCCGGCATGCGGCTCGCCGGAGACGAGCAGCACCCGCAGCTTCTCGCGGATGCCCTCGATCGGCAGCACCGCGCGGTTGTTGGCGGTGGTGAGCTCGCCCGGCAGGGCCTCGGCCTCGATCTCGACGACGTTGGGCCCGCCATGCTCGACCCGGAGCGTCAGGCCGAAGGGCTGGCCGGTGCGGACGGACTGGCGCACCACCTCCTCGCCGTCGCGGCGGACGGTGACCACCGCCGAGCCGGTGCCGCCGCGCTCCATCACCTCGGCGCGGATGGTCTGGTCGCGCCCGACGATGCCGAAGCGCGGCGCCTCGATCAGGCGGATCTGCCGGTCGCGCTCGTCGGGCCGGCCGGTGACCAGCACGTGGAGCGGCGCCTTGAAGCTCGCCGAGGCGAGGTTGGCCGGGATGTCGTGAACGACGCCGTCGGTGAGCATCACCACGCCGGCGAGGCGGTCCGGCGGCACGTCGGCGAGCGCGCTCGCGAGCGCCGTGAACAGCCGCGTGCCCTCGTCGCCGCCGGCCTCCGGCACCTCGACGAAGCGCGGCTCGATCTCGTTGAGGGTGCCGAGGCGCCGCTGCAGCTCCGTCCGCACCCGGTCGGTCATCGCCGGGCGGTCGCCGAGACCTTGCGACCCCGAGCGGTCGACCACGACGGCGACCACGTCCTTGACCGGCTCGCGCTCCTCCTGGACCAGCGAGGGGTTGGCGAGCGCCAGCAGCACCAGGCCGAGGACGAGGACGCGCAGCAGCGCCACGGGCCCGCGGGCGACGAAGGCGACCACGGCGAGGATCGCGGCGAGTCCGCCCAGGGCCCAGAGGACCGGGGCGGGAACGAGCGGGGCGAGGCTCAGGCTCAGCATAGGATTGTCTCGGTGATGCGGTCTCGCCGTGGCGGCCGCATGTCGTGGAGGTCGTAAGCAGCGGACAGCGTAGGCGGGATGCCCTCACCCCCCGGGAATGCTGCATCCGTGATGCGTTTCAGAACGGCGTCGAGATCCGACAGCACGTCCTCGTTCTTGAAGCGCAGCAGGCAGAAGCCCAGGCGTTCGGTCTCCTCCGTTCGCTTGGCGTCGTAATCGCGGTGCCACTCGTGCTGCTGGCCGTCGAGTTCGACGATCAACCTGCGTTCGGGGCAAAGGAAATCGACCGTGTAGAGCAGAAGGGGAACCTGCCGCTTGAACTTCAGCCCATGGAAGCGCCGTCCGCGCAGCACCGTCCAGAGTCGATCCTCGGCCGAGGTCATCTGCCGACGCAAGGCCCTGACGAACTGCCTCGGCTCTCGGGCCATTTGGTCTGCTCCTCTGCGACGATGCGTATCAAGAGCCCAGCATATGTTCAGAAGAGCGCGGGATCCCCTCTCCCGTGTGGGAGAGGGGTAGGGGTGAGGGTGACACGCTTCAGTGTGAAACGCTGAGCGCGGTGCTGGTAGCGGGACGGTCAGAGCGTGACTCAGGACCGTAGCACCCTCGCGCGATCTTCGATCGCCCCTACCCCTCTCCCACACGGGAGAGGAGATCCCGCGCCTTTCTCGTACGACGTTGCGTCCAGCACGTTCTTTACTGTCCCAATCGCTCCAAGAGCGCCGGTACGTGAACCTGGTCGGCCTTGTAGTTGCCGGTGAGGGCGTACATCATCAGGTTGACGCCGCCGCGGAAGGCCATCTCGCGCTGGCGCGGGTCGCCGCCGACGAGGGGATAGAGCGCCTCGCCGCGCCGGCCCACCGCCCAGGCCGAGGCGAGGTCGTTGCCCGTGATCACGATCGGCGAGACGCCATCGCCGGCCCGCGCCGGACGGCGCTCGCCGCCCTCGCCTGCCGGCGGCAGGGCCTCGACCCAGGTCTGGCCGGTGGCGTAGCGGCCCGGGAAGCCGTCGACGAGGTAGAAGGCCTTGGTGAGCACGTGGTCGCGGGGCACCGGCTCGAGTTCCGGCACCTCGAGGGTCGCGAGCATGCGCTGGAGGTAGAGCGCTTCCGGCGTCGGCGGGCCGCCGGGGCGGGCGGTCATCGCGTCGCGGGTGTCGAAGATCACCGTGCCGCCGTTCTTCATGAAGGCGTCGATGCGCCGGATCGCGTCCCGGCCCGGCTGCGGCCGGCTCGGCACGATCGGCCAGTAGATCAGCGGGTAGAAGGCGAGTTCGTCCCGGGCCGGGTCGACGCCGGCGGGCTCTCCGGGTTCGAGCGCGGTCCGGCTCGCCAGCATTTGGGTCAGGCCGGTGAGGCCCGCCCGGCTGGTCTCGTCGACCGCGGCGTCCCCCGTCACCACGTAGGCGATGCGGGTGATGAGCGCCGATTCGATGCCGGTCGGCCGGTTGGCGGCGGGCTCGGCGGCCCGCGCGGTCTCGGGCGCGGCGCCCAGCAGCAGAAGACCGAGGACGAGGGCCGCCGCCGCCGGCCGGCGGCGCAGGCGCGCCGCCATCAGCCCGAGGAAGCCGCCGAGCCACAGGCTCGCCAGGGTGTCGAGGGCGAGCAGCACCAGGGCCGCGAGGAAGAACGGCCCGCGCAGGTCGCGGGTGCGCGCCTCCTCCAGCCCACCGAAGCGGGCGCCCGTCAGCGCCTTGAGGTCGAGGGCCTTCAGCCGGTCGTCGACCGTCAGCGCGTTGACCGCGAGGCCGCCATCGCCGGGGCCGTAATAGCCCGGCGGATGATCGGGCGTCGCCCGCTCGGTCCAGGTCGCCGGCACCGCCCGGGCGGTGGCCGGGGGCGCCTTCAGGGCGCCGAAGCCGTCGAGGGTGAGCCGCGGGGCCAGCACCGGCGGGGGCGCGCCCGGCGCCGCGCCGGTCGTCGGCGGGGTGGTGCCGGCGAGCGCCACGACCCGGCGCAGCATGGTGACGAACAGGCCCGACAGCGGCAGGTTCGACCAGGTGGTGTCGGCAGTGACGTGGACCAGAACCACCATGCCCTCCCCCCGCTTGGCGGCGGTGACGATCGGAGTGCCGTCCTGCAGGGCGGCCCAGGTGCGCCGGGCGAGATCGCCGTCCGGCTCGGCGAGGATCTGACGCCGCACGCCGATATCGGCCGGCGGCGTCAGGCCCGCGAACGGGCTCTCGGGCAAGAACGGCGCCAGGGTGCGCGGGCTGTCCCAGGACAGGGTGCCGCCGAGCGTCCGCCCGCCGCGGCGCAGGCGCACCGGCACGAGGTCGTCGCTGCCGGCGGCAAGCCGCGGTCCGGCGAAGCGCAGGAGCAGCCCACCCTTCTCGACGAAGCCCGCGACCCGCTCCAGGGTGGCCGGGTCGAGGGCGCCGACATCGGCGAGGACCAGGACCGAGACCTGCTGGTCGAGCATCTGGCCGATCGACTCGGCGACGCCGCGCCCAGCCCGGGGCTCCTGCACGTCGGCGAAGGGGGTGAGCGCCCGGGAGAGATAATAGGTCGGCGAGAGGAGCGGCTGGGCCTGGTCGGCGGTGCCGCCGAAGACGAGGCCGACGCGCCGGCGCCGGCCGCGCTCGTCGGCGAGCACCACGGCGCCCGCGGAGTGCTCGCCCGCGACCTCGAACCGCGCGATGGTGTTGCGCAGCTCCACCGGCAGGTCGAAGCGGACCGGCGCCGCGTCGGCGCTCCCGGCGAAGGCGAAGTTCGTCTCGGCGAGGGGCAAGCCCTTGGCGTCGAGGGCGCGCACGGTGCCGGTATCGCGCCCGTTCTCCGCCGCCCGCACCACGCTGACGCCGAGCTGGCCGCCCGACGAATCAGGTCCGGCGAGCGCCAGCGCCGGCGGACGCTCGGCCTTGAGCACGGTGACGTCGGCGCGGCCGCGGGCCGCGGCCTGGGCGAGACCGGCCGGGAAGGCGTCGCCGTCCGGTCCCGCGACCCCGTCATGGACCCAGACGACCGCCGAGCCCGGCGAACGCTCCAGGAAGGCCGAGAGCGTCGCGAGATGGGCGGAGCGGTCGGCGAGGTGCGGCAGCGGCTCGATGGCGCGCAGGCGCTCCAGCGCCGGGCCGGGGCCTGTGGCCTCGAGACCGGCCGGAGCCGACGCGGTGGCGAGGAGCGCCACGGGCCGCCCGGCCCGGGCCGCCGCCTCGACCTCGGCGGTGGCGACGCGGACCCGGTCGCGCCAGTCCTGCGCGGCGGTGAACCCGTTGTCGAGGATCAGCAGCAAGGGCGTGCGGCCGTCGCCGGCGCCCTGCTGCGTCGGGTTCCAGACCGGTCCCGACACCGCCAGGATCAGGCAGGCGGCGGCGATGAGGCGCAGGGCGAGCAGCCAGGGCGGGGTGCGGGCCGGCGTCTCGCGCTCCGGCAGGAGGTCGGCGAGGATGCGCAGGGGCGGGAAGTCAATCCGGCGCGGCCGCGGCGGCGTCACCCGCAGCAGGTACCAGAGGGCCGGCAGGGCGAGGAGCGCCGCGAGGGCGGCGGGGGCGGCGAAGCTGAGGGGCAGTCCGAGCATCGACGAGGCTCCTCAGCCCGCGCCGCGGGCGGCGGCGACCAGGGTGACGAGGCGGAGCGCCGCCTCGCTCGCCGGGCGGTCGGTGCGGTGCAGCGTCAGCGTCCAGCCTTGCGCGCGGGCGATCTCCGCCAACGCGTCGCGGTGCGCCCGGATCCGGCGGCGATAAGCCTCGCCCCAGGCCGCGGCATCGCCGACCCGCAGCGACAAACCGGCTTCGAGGTCGTGCAGCTCGGCCTGACCGGCGAAGGGAAACGTCTCCTCGACGGGATCGACCACCATGACGAGGTGGCCGCGGCTGCCGGCGGCGGCGATGGCCGCCACCGAGGTCCGCACCTGGTCGGGGGCTGCGAGGAAGTCGCCGATCAGCACCACCTCGTCGAAGCGCCCGACGGGCGCGCGCGGCGGCAGGTCCTCGTCGAGGGCGGAGGTGTCGGCGGTGAGCGTCTCGGCCATCCGCTCGACGATGGTGCGGGTGGCCTGGGGCCGGGACAGGCCGAGCAGCCCGACCCGCTCGCCGGCCTCCACGAAGGTGTCGCCGAGGGCGAGGCCGAGCACCAGGGCGCGCTCGATCTTGGGCGCCTGGGCGAGGGAGGAACCGAAGCCCATCGAGGCCGAGCGGTCGATCCAGAGCCAGACGGTGTGGGCCGCCTCCCATTCGCGCTCGCGGACGTAGAGCCGGTCGTCCCGGGCCGAGCGGCGCCAGTCGATCCGGCCCGCCGCCTCGCCGGCGACGAAGGGGCGGAACTGCCAGAAGCTCTCGCCCGGGCCGGCCCGGCGCCGGCCGTGCAGGCCGTGCGCCAGGGTCGCGGCGACCCGGCGGGCCTCCAGGATCAGGCGCGGCATGCGCTCGGCGAGCGAGAGGGCGGTCTCGGTCTCCCGCCGGCCGGGCGCGCGGGCGGCCGCGTCGAGGACGCGCGTCGAGGCCACCGGGTCAGAGCCGCCCGACGAGGCGGCCGATCAGGCCGGGAATCGTCTCGCCGTCGGCGCGGGCCGCGAAGGTGAGCGCCATGCGGTGCTTGAGCACCGGCTCGGCCAGAGCCGCGACGTCGTCGACCGACGGAGCGACCCGGCCCTCGATCAGCGCGCGGGCGCGCACCGCCAGCATCAGGGCCTGGCTGGCGCGGGGGCCGGGACCCCAGAGCAGCTTGTCGGCGATTGCCGCGTCGCCCCCGACGGGGCGCGCGGCGCGCACGAGGTCGAGGATCGCCTCCACCACCGCCTCGCCGACGGGCAGGCGCCGCACCAGGCGCTGGGCCGAGAGGAGCGCGTCCGTGTCCATCACCGGCTGCGGCCGGTGTTCCTCGGCGCCGGTGGTCTCGAGCAGGATGCGCCGCTCGGCGGCGCGGTCGGGATAGCCGACGTCGATCTCGAGGAGGAAGCGGTCGAGCTGGGCCTCGGGCAGCGGGTAGGTGCCCTCCTGCTCGATCGGGTTCTGGGTCGCCAGGACGTGGAACGGCCGCGGCAGGTCGTGGCGCTCGCCCGCCACCGAGACGAAGCGCTCCTGCATCGCCTGCAGCAGCGCCGACTGGGTCCGGGGGCTGGCGCGGTTGATCTCGTCGGCCATCAGGAGCTGGGTGAAGATCGGCCCGCGCACGAAGCGGAACGAGCGGTGCCGGTCCTGGTCCTCGTCGAGGATCTCGGTGCCGAGGATGTCGGAGGGCATCAGGTCGGGGGTGAACTGCACCCGGCGCGCGTCGAGCCCGAGCACGGTGCCGAGGGTCTCGACGAGCTTGGTCTTGGCCAGGCCCGGCAGGCCGACCAGCAGCCCGTGGCCGCCCGCCAGCACCGTGACCAGCGCGAGGTCGACCACCGTCTCCTGCCCGAAGATGACGCCGTGGATCGCCTCGCGGGCGCGCCCGACGCTGGCGAGGCAGGCCTCCGCGGCGGCGACGATGCCGTCATCCATCGGGGTCGCGGCGGCCGGCGCGCTGGCTTGGGTCATGCGGGGTCCTCGTCATCGTCCGGGGGCCCTGCGGGCCCTGTCGGGGATCCGCGAGTGTGGATCCCTTCCGCACCGCAAGGCAAGGTTGGCGCGACGACGCAGGGCGATGGCGGCACCTTTCCGGCTCCGCCGGGGCTGTGCCTCGCGAAGGCTTGATTGCAGTACGCCTCAAGGCGCCCGGCAGGCGAAGCTCTCCGCCCGGTCTGCCTCGCCGCCCTGGTAGCGCGCCTCCTGCGGGAACGGACAGAGCGGCCGCGTCCGGCCCGGGAAGGCGGCGCCGCGGGCGGCAATCCGGTCGGGCGCCTCGCCGCGCTCGACCCAGGCCTCCAACGCGGTGAGCGGATCGAAGTCGTCGAGGGCCGGTCCGCCGCCGCAATGGGTCATGCCCGGCACCAGGAACAGGCGCGCCCAGTCCGCGAGCGCCGCGCCGCCGCCGTTGTGGCGGGCGAGGTCCTGCCAGTGCGCAGCAAGGTCGCGGGCGGAGAAGACCGGGTCGGCGACGCCCTGGTAGACGAGGAGCCGGCCCCCCTTCGCCGTGAAGGTCGACAGGAAGGTGCCGGTCGGGTCGTTGAGGGCGGCGGCCACGATCCCGTCGAAGGCGGTGGGAAACCGCGTCGCCGCCATCAGGGCGGAGCGGCCGCCATTGGAGCAGCCCATGAAATAGGCATGGGCGGGGGCGCGGCCGTAGCGGGCGGTGACCAGCGCCCTCGCCTCCCGGGCCACGGCGCCGACCGCCCCGTAGGCGAAATCGACGCGCGCCTGCTGGTCGAGGCCGAAGGAGGCGTCGCTGCTGTCGCGGCCGCGATGACCGGAATCGGTCGAGACCACGGCGTAGCCGCGCAGCAGGGCCGGCGGCGCCGTCGCCCCCGACACCGGTATCGCACCCAGCGCCTCGCCGACGACGCCGTCGAGCCCGCCGCCGCCCTGAAACAGGAAGCGGCCGTTCCACGCCTCCGGCAGCCGCAGCTGGAAGCCGATGCCGTAAGCCACGCCGCCGGCCCCGACCCGCGGGTCGATCGTGCCCTCGACGAGGCAGTGGGCTGGAAGCGCGGCCTTGGCACGGGCGGCCCCGGTCAGGGCGGCGCGGCCCGGGTTGTCGGACGGCAGGGTCCCGGCGGGCACCGCCTCGGCCCGGGCGATGCGCAGGTCGGGCCTGGCGAGGCTGGCGATGTCGCCGCAGGCGAGCGGGTCGGCGAGCGCCGGCCCGGCGAGGATCGCGGACAGGCCAACGATCGGACGGGTGAGCACCGCGCCCCGCGTGACGTGTCGCGCCATGACCTTGGCCTCCCCCGGAGATCCGCCGGAGCCGAGCGGGTCCAGCCATCATGATGTCCGCCAATCGGCCCCGGCCGGCGCAGGCCGTCAAGCGATGCGGCGCGATTGACGTCGCGAAACGCTGCGGCAGCGGGCGCCCTGCCCCCTGTCGCCGCCGGCGGGCCGGGGGCATGATCGTCGCACAACACCATTCGGGAGGATCTCCGTCATGTCAGACCACGAGCCCCCGATCCTTGCCCGTCGGACCCTGCTGCTTGCAGGCGCCGGCCTTGCCGGGGCCGGCCTCCCCCTCGGCGGGACGGCCGCGGCCGAGGGCGCCCCGCCCGAGGGGGCCCTCACCGACCTGCCGCTGGTGCCGCCGCGGACGGAGTTCGTCTACGAGGCCGTGGTCGAGATCGCCCCGCTGGTGCCGCTGGGCGATTCCCCGCTCGGCGAGCGGCGCATCGTGCCGATCACCGGCGGGCGCTTCCAGGGCCCGCGGATCCGCGGCACCGTCCTGCCCGGCGGCGCCGACCGGCAGCTCGTGCGTAAGGACGGGGTCCGGCGCCTCGACGCCCTCTACGAGATGCAGGCCGAGGACGGAGCGATCCTCACCGTGCGCAATCAGGTGCTGATCGATCCCGGCCGCGACGGCGCGCCCGATTACCGCTTCTCGACCATCGAGGTCACGGCGCCGGAGGGTCCGCATGCCTGGCTCAACCGGCTGGTGCTGGTCGGCACCCTGACCAGCCTGCGGCCGGCGCGAGAAGCGGTGCTGGTGCGGGCGTTCCGGCTGGCGTGACCCGTGGTAGGATCGCGGCGAAGACCCGGGAGCGACCGCCATGCGTGCCGCCGAGACGCGCGACCCTCCGATGGATCTCGACGGCTTCCTGGCCTTCCTGGCCGAGCGGCCGGACGGGGAGCGCTGGGAACTCGACGACGGGGTGCCGCTGATGAACCCGCAGCCGACCCGGCGGCACGACTGGATCCAGACCAACATCCTCGAGGCCCTGCGGCAGCATTGGCGCGTGCACGCCAGCCCCTGGCGCCCCTCCGGCCCGAGCCAGGTCCCGGTACCGGGCCGGGCCAGCACCGTCGCGCCCGACGTCCTCGTGGCCCTCGACGACGGCCGCGACGACCTCTGCATCACGCCGGCACCGCTCGTCGTGTTCGAGGTCCTGTCGCCGAGCGACAGGCCGCGGCGCCAAGCGGCGAAGCTCGCGGCCACCACCGCCGTCCCGTCGATCGCGAGCGTCGTGCTGGTGCGTCAGGACCGGCGTGCGGTGACCGTGCATCACCGGAACCCCGACGGCGGCCTCTCGGCCGCCGATTGCACGGACGTGCTCGACCTGCCGGAGATCGGCGTCACGCTGACCCTCGACACGATCTACGACGATACCCCGCTCGCTCGGTGAGAGCGTAACCCCTGCAACCCGGTGCCTACCGGGTCGGTTGGCGCGGTGGCGGGCTTTCGGTTCCGGCATTGGACGAGGGCTGCGGCGCAGCCGGAGCGGGAGCCGCCGTCCCGCTGGGCATCGGCACGTTCACGGCGAAGGTTGGGAATATGCTCCGGCCTTCGAGCGCTTGCGACGCGGAGGGACGAGGTGCCGGCGGTCTGTTTCGCGTGGTCATTGCCCTGCCGCTCGGTTCTTCGTCATCGATCGGAGTGTGAGGCCTACCCCAGTTCCGACACCAGGAATTCCCGCACCGCTCCCGCCTCGATCCCCGGCGCGATGAAGCTCTGCCCGATCCCGCGGGCGAGGATGAAGGTCAGCGCCCCGTCGCGGACCTTCTTGTCCTGGCGCATGGCGTCGAGGAGCTGGTCGGCGTCGCCGCATCCGCCCGGGACCTGACCCAAGGTGGTCGGCAAGCCGGCGAGCGCCAGGTGGTTGGCGACCCGGCCGGCGTCCTGGCCCGGGCAGAGGCCGAGCCGGGCCGAGAACCGGAAGGCGAGGCACAGGCCGATCGCCACCGCCTCGCCGTGGACGAGGCGGGCGGACTCGTAGGCGGTCAGGCGCTCCAGCGCATGCGCGAAGGTGTGGCCGAGGTTGAGCAGCGCCCGCTCGCCGTCCTCGCGCTCGTCGCGCACCACCACGCCGGCCTTGGCGCGGCAGCACGAGGCGACCGCCGCCTCGCGGGCGGGACCGCCCGAAAAGATCCCGGCGAGGTTGGCCTCGCACCAGGCGAAGAAGGCGGGATCGTCGATCAGCCCGTACTTCGCCACCTCGGCATAGCCGGCGCGCATCTCGCGCAGGGACAAGGTGTCGAGGGAGGCGGTATCGGCGATGACCAGGCTCGGCTGGTGGAAGGCGCCGACGAGGTTCTTGCCGTGGGGCGAGTTGATGCCGGTCTTGCCGCCGACCGAGGAATCGACCTGGGCGAGCAGCGTCGTCGGCGCCTGGACGAAGCGCACGCCCCGGCGCAGGGACGCGGCGGCGAAGCCTGCCAGGTCCCCGACGACGCCGCCGCCCAGCGCCAGGACGAGGTCGCGCCGCTCGATCCGGTGGGCGATCAGCCCGTCGCAGACCTGGGCGAAGCCGGCATAGCTCTTCGAGCCCTCGCCGGGCGGCACCGTGATCAGCGCGGTGCGCAAGCCCGCCTCCGCCAGCGAGGCGGTGACGGCTGCACCGTACGCGGCCGCGACAGTCTCGTCGCTCACCACCCCGACGGCCCGGGCCCCGAGGGCGGCAACGCGCGGGCCGATCTCGGCCAAGAGCCCCCGGCCGACCAGGATGTCGTAGGCCCGCCCCCCGTCGAGGGGCACGTGAACGGTCTCGGTCAGCACGGTGCTCGGATCCGAAAAAGCGGGGTGGCTCACTGGGCCGCGAGGCCGTGGCGGGCGGGCTCGGGCGTGCCGCCGGACTCCGAGCCCTCCCCGGGCACGTCGCCCGCCGGCTCTCCCGCCAGGTCGCCCGCCAGGTCGCCTGCCAAGTCACCTGCCATGTAGGCGTCGAGGGCCTCGAGCACGTCCTGCACCACCCGGTCGTGGGAGACGTCGCGGGAGACCACCACCACGTCGGCCCCGCCATAGACGGGATGGCGCAGGTCCATCAGCCGGCGCATCGTGCCCTCGGGGTCCTCGTTCTGGAGCAGCGGCCGTCCCGGGCGCTTGCGCACCCGGCGCATCAGCACGTCGAGCTCCGCCTTGAGCCAGACCGAGACCCCGGCCTCGGCGATGCGCCGGCGGGTCTCCGGCCGCATGAAGGCGCCGCCGCCGGTGGCCAGCACCATCGGCCCCTCGCGCAGCAGGCGGGCGATCACCCGTTCCTCGCCGTCGCGAAAGCTCGGCTCGCCATAGATGGCGAAGATGTCCGGGATGGTCAGGCCGGCCGCCGCCTCGATCTCGTGGTCGGCATCCTTGAAGATCAGGCCGAGGCGCCCGGCCAGGCGCTTGCCGACGGTGCTCTTGCCCGCGCCCATGAGCCCGACCAGCACGATCGAGCGCAGGCCGAGGCCCCGGCGCACGCGTGCCTCGATCGACGGGTCCTGGGCGGGATGCTGGTTCATGCGGCGTTGTTTAGCCTGTTTTTCGCGCAGGGCGAAACGGCGGATATCGGGGAAAACTGCGCGCCCGGCCAACCCGGCTCGGCACCCGCGCAACAGGCGCCGGCATTCCGTTCCCGCGGCGCCGGGCGGCCTTGCCTTGAGGGGGCGGCGCGTGGTCGAACCGGCAGCCAAGGTGGCCGGTGCGCTGCGCCTGCACCGATCGTTGTCACGCGTAGTCCCGGGGCCCGTCCGACGTGCCGACCCTCTTCCGCTTCCTGGCCGTGGTGGCGATCCTGGCCGGGCTCGCCTTCGCGGCGATGTTCGCGCTCGCCACCTTCGTCGAGCCGACGCCGCGCGAGATCTCCGTCACGATCCCGAACTCGAAGCTGCAGCCGAAATGAGCGGCCCGCCATGAGCAGTCCGCGATGAGCAGTCCGGGCCCGCAGGGCCTGATGCACGCCTATCTCGACATGCTGGCGGCCGAGCGGGGCGCTGCCGCCAACACGCTCGCGGCCTACCGGCGCGACCTCGACGACTACCTCGCCCATCTCGCGGCCAGGCGCCTCGATCCCGGCGCCGTCGAGGCCGCGGGGGTGCGGGCCTACCTCGTCGAACTGGAGGCACGCGGGCTCAAGAGCACGTCGGCGGCCCGGCGACTCTCCTGCGTGCGCGGCTTCCACCGCTTCCTCTACGCGGAGGGCCTGGCCGAGAGCGATCCCACCGCGCCCGTCTCCGGGCCGAAGCGCGGCCGGGGCCTGCCGAAGGTGCTGTCGGTGGCGGAGGTCGACCGGCTCCTCACCGTCGCCAAGGAGGCGGCCCTCAACGCTCCGAACCCCGCCGAGGCGGCGCGGGCCGGGCGCATGCACTGCCTGATCGAATTGCTCTACGCCACGGGCCTGCGCGTCTCCGAGCTCGTGGCCCTGCCGCGGGCGGCGGGCTCCACCAAGGAGCGCTTCCTGGTGGTGCGCGGCAAGGGCGGACGCGAGCGCCTGGTGCCGCTGACCGAGGTCGCCCGCAGCGCGATGGCGGACCACCTCGCCACCCTGACGGCGCCGGGCCCCTGGCTGTTTCCCGCCGACAGCGAGACCGGGCACCTCACCCGCCAGGCCTTCGCCCGCGACCTGAAGACCGTGGCCGCCGCCGCCGGGATCCGCACCGACAAGATCAGCCCGCACGTCCTGCGCCATGCCTTCGCCAGCCACATGCTGCAGAACGGCGCCGACCTGCGGGTGATCCAGGAGCTCCTCGGCCACGCCGACATCTCGACGACGCAGATCTATACCCACGTCCTCGACGAGCGCCTGAAGCAGATGGTGCGCGACCTCCACCCCCTGGCGAGCGCCTGACGTCCCGCACCCGACCTCTCGGTCGACCGGTGACGCAGCGGCCGGCGCGACCTATCTCGTCGCCGGAAGGCGGCGGGAAGGCCGCGGGGGGAAGCGCACGTGCCGGTCTCGACCCTGTCCCTCGTCGCGCAGGCGCTGGCCGCCGCGTTCGTCGTGATGACCCTGCTGCCGTTCTGGCGCAGCCGCGCCGGGCTGGTGCGCACCTTCGACTTCCCGCGCTTCCAGATCGCCGCCGCGATCCCGCCGGTGCTGATCCTGCTCATGGTCGCCGGGCACGATCCCGTCTCGCTCGCGCTCGGAGCCGGGCTCCTGGCGGCGCTGGGCCTGCAGCTGCGCCACATCCTGCCCTTCACCCGCCTGGCGCGGCCGTCCGCCCGCGCCGCCCCGGCGGATCCGGCGCCGGGGGCCTGCGTGGCGATCCTGATCGTCAACGTGCTGCAGTCGAATCGCGACTACGACCGGCTGCTGACGCTGGTGGCGGAGACGGATCCCGACCTGATCCTGGCGCTCGAGACCGATGCGGGCTGGCGCGACGCGCTCTTTCACCTGCGGGCGCGCTATCCCCACGGGGCCGACCAGCCCCAGGACAACACCTACGGGCTGCTGCTCTATTCCCGCCTCCCCCTCGACGACGTGCGGGTGCGCTTCCTCGTCGAGGACGACGTGCCGTCGGTGCGCGCCCGCGTCACGCTGCCCTCCGGCGAGCGGTTCACCTTCCACGGCGTGCATCCGCGCCCGCCGCATCCGGGCCAGAGCAGCGCGACACGGGACGGCGAGCTGATCCTGGTCGCCCGCGAGGTCGCCCGCGACGGCGGCCCCGCCGTGGTGGCGGGCGACCTCAACGACGTCGCCTGGTCGCGCACCACGCGGCTATTCCAGGCCATCGGCGGCCTTCTCGATCCCCGGGTCGGGCGCGGCGCCTACCCGACCTTCCATGCCCGCTGGCCGATGCTGCGCTGGCCGCTCGACCACGTCTTCTTCACCGAGCACTTCCTGCTCTCCCGGCTCGAGCGCCTGCCCGATATCGGCTCCGACCACTTCCCGATCCTGATCGCGCTCTGCCGCGACGAACGGGCCGAAGGTGTGCAGGAGCCGCCCGCCGCGGATGCGGAGGATCACCGGGAGGGCGCCGAGGCGGTGGCGGAGGCCCGCGAGGAAGCGAGACCGTAACAGTCAAACAGTATGACTATTCAACCGGGCATCGGCGTGCTGTAAGGGTCTAGTCGGCGCCGGCAGGCGCCTTGCGGACCGATTGATGCGCGAACCCTTCGCCCCGTCCCGCCATCCCGGCAGCGCCCCCGCGGGGGCCGGCCTGGTGGTGATCCCGTCCGGACGGGCGCGCTCCAACCACGCCGAGGTGGCGCGCAGCCTCGGCACCGCGATCATCGGCGGCCGCTACGGCGCCGGCGCCAAGCTGCCGGGGGACGGCGAGCTGCTGGCCGCCTTCCGGGTGTCGCGGCCGGTCCTGCGCGAGAGCGTCAAGACCCTGGTGGCCAAGGGACTCCTCACCACCAAGGCCCGGGTCGGCACCGTCGTGCGCGAGCGCGCGGCCTGGAACATGTTCGACCCCGACGTGCTGGCCTGGCACCTCGAGGCCGGGATCGACCGGCGCTTCCTGCGCGACCTCGCGGAGATCCGCCTGGCGGTGGAGCCGGCGGCGGCGGCGCTCGCCGCCGAGCGCCGGGGCGAGGCCGACCTCGCCGCCCTGGAGGCCGGCCTGGCGCGGATGCGGGCCGCGCCGTCCGATTCCGACGGCTTCGCCGAGGGCGACCTCGCGCTCCACGTCGCGGTGGCGGTCGCCTCCGGCAACCCGTTCATGCGCTCGATCGGCGGGGTGATCGAGGTGGCGCTCAGGGCCTCGTTCCAGCTCAGCGCCCCGGTCGAGGCGGCGGAGCGCGAGGCGACGCTCGCGGCCCACGCGGACATCGTCGCGGCGATCCGCGCCCGCGACCCGGCGGCGGCCGCCGCCGCCATCACCGCGGTGATCCATAACGGCCTGCGCCGCCACGGCGCGGCGGGCTGACAGACGAACAGGAGGCTTACGCCATGACCACAGCTCCCCGCCCCTATCGCGGCGTCTTCCCGGTCGCGCCGACGATCTTCCACGAGGACGGCACCCTCGACCTCGACGGCCAGCGCCGGGCGATCGACTTCATGATCGAGGCCGGCTCGCACGGCCTGTGCATCCTCGCCAACTTCTCCGAGCAGTTCGTCCTCACCGATGCCGAGCGCGAGGAGGTGATGACAGCAGTGCTCGAACACGTCGCCGGGCGCGTGCCGGTGATCGTGACGACGACGCACTTCGCCACCCATATCTGCGCCGAGCGCTCGCGCCGCGCGCAGGACCTCGGCGCCGCCATGGTGATGATCATGCCGCCCTATCACGGGGCGACGATCCGGGTGACGGAAGCCGGAATCGAGCGGTTCTTCCGCACCGTCTCGGATGCGATCTCGATCCCGATCATGATCCAGGACGCGCCGGTCTCCGGCACCACGCTCTCGGCCGCCTTCCTGGCCCGCCTCGCCCGCGAGGTCGGACAAGTCTCCTACTTCAAGATCGAGACCGCCCAGGCGGCGGCCAAGCTCCGCACGCTCCTCGAACTCGGCGGCGATGCGATCGAGGGCCCGTGGGACGGCGAGGAGGCGATCACGCTGCTCGCCGACCTCGATGCCGGCGCCACCGGCGCGATGACGGGCGGCGGCTACCCGGACGGCATCCGGCAGATCATCGACCCCTACCTCGCCGGGCGCCGCGACGAGGCGGTCCGGGCCTACGCCCGCTGGCTGCCGCTCATCAACTACGAGAACCGCCAGACCGGGTTGGCTGCGGCCAAGATCCTGATGAAGGAGGGCGGCATCATCCGCTCGGACGCCGTGCGGGCGCCGCTCGAGCTGCCGCATCCGGCGACGCGCGCCGGGCTGATCGAGATCGCCCGCAGCCTCGACGCGGCGGTTTTGCGCTGGGGGCGGTGACACCAGCCTCGCCGATCAACGGGACCGCCCCGCACCTGACCGCCGGACGCCTCAGGTGATCCGCCGGATGCTCTCGGCGATCTCCTGGTCGTCGAGGCAGCCGAGCCAGTCGTCGCGCATCAGGCGCGGCTTGCCGAACTGGATCGCCTTGTTGCAGGCGTCCGAGAAGACACCGTCGACCTCGCCGAAGGTCACCGCCGCCAGGATGTTCAGGTGGCCGAGGAGGAAGTCGCGGGCGCACGATTCCGGTACGCCCCGGCGCACGGTCTCGTCCATCGCCTCGCGCATCACCGCGAGCAGGGTCGCGCAGACCGTCTCCGACAGGCCGGGCTCGAGGAGCGCCATCTGCTCCACGGTGACGCGGTGCGAGCGCAGGATCGGCGCCCAGATCGCCCGCGCGACGCGCTCGCCGAGGGCGTAGGCCTCCTCCGGCCCCTGCATCAGCGCGCTCACGATCGACTGGCGGGCCGCGATGCCGCCGAAATGATCGCGCCGGCCCTCCGGCGTGGTCTCGTCGTTGAAGATCGGCGGGTGGCAGGGATGGGTGACGAAGTAGGTCAGGTCCGGCCGCTCCGGCAGGTGGCCGGCGAAGGGTGCGGCGGCGTCGAGGATCACCACCATCGTGCCGGCCTTCAGCTTCGGCGCCAGGGCGTGGGAGACCTGGCCGATCAGCGTGTCGGGCACCGCCAGGACCACCACCCCGGCCCCGTCGAGCGCCGCATCCGCCTCGACAGAGGCGAGGCCGAGCTCGCTCGCGAGGCGCCGGCGTCCCGCCTCGCCGACCTCGACGGGAGCGAGCCGGAACTCCGAGTCGACGAGGTTGCGGGCGAGACGCATGCCCATCTTCCCGCCGGCCCCGAACAGGGCGATCGTCTCGGTCATGGCGTGCTCCTCTCCCGGGCGCGCCGTCCGCCTCTTCTCGGGCCGTGACGGCGGCCGGAGAGTGGCGGCGCCGCGCCGGCGCGACAAGCGATTTGTCGTCCCGTCGCCGTGAGCTAAACTCACGGCCTATGCCGCTGGAGACGCGTGATGGTCGAGCCCCTGCCCGCGCGGCTGCCATCGCTCGTGGCCCTGCGCGCCTTCGAGGCGGCGGCGCGCCACCGCAGCCTGACGCGGGCGGCCGCCGAGCTGTGCGTCACCCACGGGGCGGTGAGCCGGCACGTCAAGGCGCTCGAGGCCGCCCTCGGCGTGCCGCTCCTGCGCCGGGGCGGCGTCGCCTCCGAGCCGACGCCGGAGGGCGCGCGCCTGGCCGAGGGCCTGGGCACGGCCTTCGGGCAGATCGCCGCCACCCTGGCCGAGATCGCGCCGGGGCCGCTCACCCTGTCCTGCTCGGCCTCGATCATGCTGTGCTGGCTGATTCCGCGGATGCCGGCCTTCCACGCCGCCCACGGCGACGTGCCGGTGGAGCTCGACGCCAGTTACGACCGGGTCGATTTTGGCCGCGACCGGATCAGCGCGGCGATCCGCAGCAGCACGATCCCGGCGCCGCGGGACGCCCTGATCCGCGACCTCGGAAGGGAATGGATCGGCCCGGTCTGCGCGCCGGACTACCTGCGGGAGGTTTCTTTACGCCGGCCGGAGGACCTGCGCGGGGCGGCGCTGCTCGCGACCCGGACCCGGCCGGAGGCCTGGCGCGACTGGTGCGCGGCTTCCGGCCACCCCGACCTCGCGGCGGCGCCGAGGCGGAGCTTCGAGCACTTCTACCTGATGATCCAGGCCGCCTCCTGCGGCCTCGGCGTCGCGGTGGTGCCGCACATGCTGGTGATCGGCGAGGTCAAGGCCGGGCGGCTGGTGGCGCCCTTCGGCTTCGTGCCGGGCCAGCGCGCGCTGAAGCTCTGGATCGCCGGCCATCTCGGCGACCGTCCCGACCTGCGGGCGCTTGAGCGCTGGCTCGTCGCCGAGATGCGCTCGATCGTTCCGGATCCGGTCGACGGCGTGACGGCGGTGTCGCGGATCGGGGCTTAGCGCCCGGGGGCCCGGATCGGGAGAGCGACGCATCGCGTCGCCTGTGCCTCCGCTCGCGCTGGGGAGCCCTGCGGTTCGCCGCCCTGCCGCCGGCCCGAGCCGCCGCCGGGACCGAGATGCGCCGGACGGGCGGCGGTCTGCCCCCGCCTCGACCAGACCTTTTCTCGGATGCGCCAGACCGGCGTCGCGGTCGCGCAGCCCGCGCCGGAGTTCGCCGCCTCCCCAGGTGGCGACCTGGAAAACGCAGGCAGGCGGAGAAGGCGAGCGCATCCCGGCGACCTCTCGCGGGCCCGAGAGCCGGAGCCCGCTCAGCTTGACCGTAGGAAGCGCCGCCGAGGGTGGAAAGCAGCCCTCCACGCCGCCCGGAAAGATCTGGAGCCGCCGCGGAGTAAAATCCGCTGTGAACGCATGGCGCCCACGAAAATTATTTGTGCGACTATTAATCCATGTTGCTTGTAAAAATCAGCATATGATCCAGATCGATCCTATCATCGACGGATCCGAGACAGGTGTCGATGGCCGGGAGAGCCGTGCGCTTCCACCTGCAAACGCAAAGGGGGAGTCGCGATGGCCCCACACCGAACCATTCCATAGACATGCTGATCCGCAAGCTGGAGAGCATCGCGCGGCTGTCCGACGAGGAGAAGAATGCGATCGGGCATCTGCCCGTGACGGTCAGGCCCTTGAATGCAGGGCAGGACATCGTGCGCGAGAAGGACCGCCCGTCGCAGTGCTGCCTCCTCCTGGAGGGCTGGGCCTGCCGCTACCAGATCCTCGGCAAGGGCAAGCGCCAGATCTTCTCGTTCCACATCCCGGGCGACATCCCCGACCTCCAGAGCCTGCACCTGAAGGTGATGGATCACAGCGTCTGCACGCAGTCTCAGGCCACGGTGGCGTTCATCCCGCACGAGGCGCTGCTCGAACTGACGGCCACCTTCCCCGGCATCGCGGCGATCCTCTGGCGCGACACGCTCGTGGATGGGGCGGTTTTCCGGGAGTGGATGACCGGCATCGGACGGCGCACGGCCTTGCAGGCGGTCGCCCACCTCTTCTGCGAGCTGTACGTCAAGCTTGAGGCCGTGGGGCTCGCGCGGGATCACGCATACCGGCTTCCGCTCACGCAAGCAGATCTCGGGGATGCGCTCGGGTTGTCGAACGTCCACATCAACCGTGTGCTGAAGGAATTGCGCGGCAAGGGATGGATCACGCTGCACGGCGGCAGGCTGGAGATCAACGGCTGGCGGGAACTCGCCCACCTGTGTGACTTTGATCCCACGTACCTGCATCTGGAACGCCGCGCAGCATGAGCCTTCACCTTCAGCCGGTACCGATCGCGACGGACAGCAACGATGCAGAGAGCCAGTTGGTGTTTGCCGATGGCTTCCTGGTGGCGGTGCTGGTGCGCCTCTCTGACGATCACGGGGACGAGGCAGGCATGTGGTTCCTGGAGGCGGGGTTCGGCCGGGTTGATGACCCAAGCCAGCCGAAGTTCGCCGACCTGGACGAGGCGCAGGCGTGGATCCAGCGCCGACTGGATGGCGGCTGATCCTCGTCCCGAGTCGCCGCGCGGGACCGTCATCGGGATTCCGAGACCGGAGGCCATCGTGCATCCAGATGAACCCGTTCGCAGCAAGGGCGAGGTGAGCGTCGGACAGGTTGTCGAGTTGCTAGGCTCTTTGATCGAAGAAGGCCTGCAATGCCATGTCGCGGTCCGTCGTGGACCACCATCGACCGTGACGGTGATTGTGCGGGGTCTCACCCCTGCTCTTGCCGATCGCATCTGCGCCCGACTTCGCACGTTGGACGCGACGATCACCGTCATCGAAGACCCGTCTACCGGGTAGGCGGCGGGGCGGGATCCTCGGTGCTGGGACCCCAGCTCAGTCAGCGTGAACGCGCGAAGGCGACCGAGGGCCGAAAGCAGCCCCCTGCAGGGGCAGGCGGATCGGGTTCCGACCCGAGGCCCGCTGCGCGACCGCCATTCCCGGATCAGGTGCCGGTGAGGCGCAGCATCGCGAGGCCCGTGTCGGCGGCGGGGCGGGTGCAGTTGCGACCGGCCTCCTTCGCCGCGTAGAGCGCGGCGTCGGCCCTGCGGTAGAGGTCGCCCCACCCGGCCTCGCCCGCGGCGGGCCCGACCGCGAGGCCGATGCTCACCGTGACGGCCCCGGGGACGATCCCGGCCGAGGGGCAGCCGAGCGCCGCCACCGCCTCGTGGACCTTGGCGGCGATCCGCATCGCGCCCTCCGCCTCGGTCTCCGGCAGCAGCACCACGAATTCCTCGCCGCCGACCCGGGCCACGAGGTCGTCCGGCCGGTGCACGCAGGCGGAGAGGCAGCGCGCGAGCCCCTGCAGCACCTCGTCGCCGACGGCGTGGCCGTATCGATCGTTGCAGCGCTTGAAGTGATCGGCATCGACCACGAGGAGCGCGAGCGGCCTGCCCGTCTGCCTCGCGATCGTCCAGAGACGGTCGGACACCTGCTCGAACCGGCGCCGGTTGGGCAGGCCCGTCAGCGCATCGGTGCGCGAGAGCCGGGCGAGCTCGGCCTGCAGCGCCGCCCGCCGGCGCAGGTCGCGGCCGTAGAGCAGCGAGAGGAGGATCGTCAGGCCGCAGAGCACGAGGACGATCAGGCTGATGACGAGGGCCTTGCCGCGCCACCCCGCCTCGATCTCGCGGGTGGAGAGCGCGACGTTGAGCACGAGCGGCCACTCGCCGACCCGGGTGAAGGTGGAGAGCCGCTCCACCCCGTCATGCGCGGCGGGGCCCAGGAAGGTGCCGCCGCGCTCGCGCGCGAGGCGGTCGAAGGCCGGCGTGCCGGCGATGGTCGCGCCGATGTCGGACGCGTCGGCGGGGTAGCGCACGAGGCGCGTGCCGTCCTGCGCGTAGAGGTCGATCGCAACGTCCCGGCCGAGTCCGATCTGGTCGAACAGGCGGCTGAAAAAGGCCAGGTTCAGGCTGCCGAGCACGACGCCGCCGAAGGAGCCGTCCGGCTTGTTGATGCGTCGGCTCAGCACCACGATGCGCGCGCCCGTCAGGCGGGAGACCAGGGGCCTGCTGATGAGCAGGCCCAGCCCGGGATCGGCGCGGTGCGCCTGGAAGTAGTCGCGGTCGGCATTGTTGAGCCGGCGCGGGGGCCAGCCGGCCGCGTCGACGAGACTGTCGCCGTTCTCGTCGAGGACGAGCATGACGCCGAGGTCGCGGGCGGTGGCGGCGCGGTCGAACAGGATGAGCTGCCGCATCTGCGGCGTGACCTCCGCCACGCCGGGTGCCTTCAGGTGGTCGATGACGGCCTGCAGGCTCAGGTCGATGATCCCGAGGTTGCGGGCAATGTCGCGCTCGAGGACCTGCAGCAGGTTGCGGGAGGTCTGCTCGGCCTTGTCCCAGGCGTCGCGCCGCAGGTCGAGGAGCATCAGCCCCGACACGACGAGCATGCCGAGGGGCGCCAGGACGCCGAGCGCGATCCAGGTGCGGGTGGAACGGAGCCGTCGCGCCAGGCGGGGCGGCAGGACCATCGACAGGCACTCCCGAGCGGCGCCATGACGGCCTGACGTGTCGCACGGAAAATCTTACCGCGGGCCTCGCCCGCCGCCTGACGTAACGCTTCTAACCGTAAAGTCGGAAACAGTGGCACCGCGGTGACGACGCTGTCGTCGCATGACCATCAACCTCCGAAGGTTCGGGCCATTTCGCGAGGCTGTATCCGGCGCATCGTCCTGACAGGACATCGTTCCGTCTTGGCCTCATCAGCTGAGATCGCGGATCGTGCCGACAACCTACGCGTACAGACGCCGCTGGTGTGGATCGGCTGGCCCGTGATCGGTCCGCTCCGGGCGGCAGACCGTCCTGCGGGCGATCGTGCGGTCCCGCCGCCTGCTTCCACGGCGAGCCGGGCCGCGGACCCGATCGCGGCCGCGTCGCGGCGGCTACGTGATCGCCTTGGCCCGCCGCTCCGCCTTCGCGGCGTCCATCCGCAGCCCGGCCTCGTCCGGGACGAGCGCCGGCGCCTGCTGGCCGATGCCCAGGGCCTCGTCGAGGATGGCCACCGCCTCGGCCCAGGCGCCGGGCCAGAAGAGGGCGGCGGCCTCGGCCGCGTCGGCGGCGGTGCGGGCGTCGATCTCGGCCGCGAAGATGGCGGTGCGGGCGGCCGCAGCCGCGCGGGCGCCCCGGACCCAGGTTCCCTGGCGCCCGGCCGCCTCGGCGAGCGCGCCCGCCGACCAGGCGGCGTGGCGGGCCAGGACCACCGCGCGGTCCAGGTCCTCGGCGGCGCGGCAGGCGGCGGCGTGACGCGGCAGCCCGGCCCGCTCCAGCACCGGCGGCAGCAGGCGCCGCACGCCCTCCCGGACGAGATGGCTCGTCCGGGCGGCCTCCACCGCCGGGATGTCGGCGGAGCCGGACAGGCGCAGCACGAAGGCGATCAGCCGCGGGCGCTCCGCATCCGGCATGGCGTCGTTGAGGCCGAGCGCGTAGGTGGCGAGCGGGCGCGAGAAGCAGGGCGGGCAATCGTCCGAGGAGCGGATCGCCCGGTAGGGCAGGCCCGCTGCCACGACCGCCGCCTCGTTGATGCAGGTGCCGCCGTCCGGGCCCGGGAAGGCGTGCGAGCCCGGCAGCAGCCGCCAGTTCAGGATCGGGTCGAAGGTGCCGGCCATCGAGGCCTCCGCGCTGCCGAAGGCGGCGAATCTGGCAGGGTTTCGGGCCGGCGGCGAGCCCATTTCGCGGGCGGCCCGGTCCGGCCGCATCCGGCCCGTCGGCACGAGGACAACGGCCGAAGCATCATTCCGCCGGTCGCGAACGACCGGTGCCGAGGCGGCCACCGGTTCGGCGGCGAACCGAAGGACCGCACCAGCGACAATGATGCAAGAACAGGAGCCTCAGCAGAGTTGCGTCATGCCGTTCCGCTCAGGCTGCCCTGCCCGCCCGACGTCGCCTGGCACGATCGCCCGTCCCCCTGCCGGTGCGGGACGCGCCCGCCCCGACCGGCGCGGGCTGCGGCATCGCGCCCCCGCCCTCGCCGGCTTGCCGAACCAGAACATATAGTGAACATTAACCGTGACGATCCCGGTAATGGGACGGACGAGGATCGGCGAGAGAGGACCGGCATGACGCGCTACCGCTTCCACTGCACCAACGGGTCCGAGTGCATCCTCGACGCCGAGGGCAGCCTCGTGCGCGGTCCGGAGGCGCTCGCCCGCCGCGCCCGCGAGGTCGCCGAGGCGGCGAAGGGCAACCTCGGAGCGGGGGCGGACTGGGCCGCGTGGCAGGTGAGCGTGCACGACCTGACCGGGCGGCGGGTCTGGGTCGAGCCCTTCGTGAGGCGGGCCGTGTCGGGCCGGGAGGCGCTGGCGGCCTGACGCCGCCGGCCGGGCTCAGTCGCTTGCCAGGAAGGCGTCGTAGACGGCGCGGATCCGCGGCAGGTCCTCCTCCGCCGCCCAGGCCTCGACGATGCGCCGGTAATCCGGGCTCGGCCGCTCGGCCGCCAGCACCGCGTCGATGCGGGCCACCACCTCGCGCCCCCAGGGCGTGCCGGCGCACATCACCCGGGCGAAGACCGGCTCCGGGCTCTCCGCGAAGGGCAGGCCCAGGAAGGCCTGCGGCTTCCCGAGCAGGCGGGCGTTGTAGGCCGCGATGCTGGAGAACTCGACGAGGTAGTCGAGCCGGTCGTTCAGCAGCATGCGGAAGGCCTCGCCGAATTCCGAATGGCTCTGGCCCGGCGGGTGCTGGCGGAGCAGCGCGTCGACGGCGGGCGCCATCGCGCGGTTGCGCAGCATGCTGGTGCGCAGGTCGCGGCGCTCCGTGAGAAGGCCGCGCAGCGACAGGGGCTCGAGCGCCGCGAAAAGCCCGCGCCTGTCGGCGCGGATCACGATGCGCAGCGGATAGAACATCGCCACCGGGCGCGAGAACACCGCGAAGCCCTCGCGCTCGGGGGTCTTCACGCCGCCGACGAAGCACCATTCCTCGCCGTTCCGGAGCGAGGTGACGATGCGCGGGAATGGCACCGTCAGGGTGGAATGCGCGTAGCCGGTGAGCCGGGCGCTCAGGAGGCGGCGGATCCGGTCGAAGATGCCGGCGTCGCGGTCCTCGCCCTCGGTCATCATGAAGGGCGCGGCGTCGTAGACCGGCCAGATGATCTGCCGAGTGATCTGCTGACTGGTCTGCGTGTCGGGCTGCGTCCCGCCCCGCGGCTCCGTGGCCCGGGCCGGTCCGAGCAGCGCCACGGCGAGCGCGGCCACGAAGACGGAGCGGCGCCCCCGCGGCACTCCGGATTTCTGACGGGTCTGCATCGTCTGCGACAGGCCGGCATCCTTCGAGGTCGCTCTCGCGCGACCGCACCGCTTCACCATGGTCTGTCCTGCGGACGATCCCCGACCGGCTGCCGACTGATGCAGCCCTGCGCTCAAGATCAGGTTAATCGCGATCACGAGCTGACGAGAAGACGTCGTCGTCCGATCCGACAGTCAAGGTGTCGATGGTGCCCGATCGGCCGCGCTCACGGCCGCGCCATGAACTCCGTCAGTTCCTCCCGCGCCAGCGCCCGGGCGAGGGAATCCTCCGCCGGACCGTCGACCGCCATCAGCAGGCCGCCGCAGACCGTGCCGCGGCCCGAGACCGCGTAGCGCATGGTGCAGGCGGGCTCGAGGGTGCCGGGGCGGCCGACCACGAAGCCCTGCAGGGTGCCGGGGCGGTCGCTGCGGGCGATCACCGCCTCGAGGCCCGCCACCCGGCCGGCGATCGCGAACGGCACCAGGCCGAGGCGCCGGCCGCCCTGGCGGGCCTGCGCCCGGCGCGGTCCCTCGAGGGCGACCAGGCTCTCGGGCGCGAGATGCGCGTAGGCCTCGAAGGTCAGAGGCCCGCCGTCCAGGGCGGCGAAGCGGTCGATCACCGCGAGGCCCGACAGGTCGTGCGGCAGCACGAAGACCCGCAGGTGGCGGCAGCCCGGCCCGTGCACGCTCGTCTCGACCGCGTGCGCCGTGGCGCCGGGCAGCGGCAGGCTGCCCCGGTAGAGGCCGCGCCCGGCCACCGGCTCGCGCCCGTCCGGCACCGCGACGTTGTGGGCGCGGGCCGACAGCAGGTAGTGGCGCGCCGCTCCGGTCTCGGCCTGCTCCGATCCGCCGGCCTCGACGATCCAGCGGGTCGCGCCGGCGGCATAGACGTAGGAGGTGCAGTCGGCGTGACCGTGCGGCGCGGTCTCGGCGAAGGTGCAGGCGAAGTGCGCCCAGCCCCGGCCGGCGCTCTCGTGGCGGGCCGAGAGCCCGTCGGGCAGCAGGATGGAGGACGCGGCGGCCGGGGCCGCGGCCTTGCGCTGGGCCACGAGCCCCGCGCCGCCCCGCAGCCGGGCGATCCAGCCGGCATCGTCGCTGCCCGAGAAGACCTCGCCGAAGGGCGGCAGCCGGCCGCCCGGATCGAGGAGGCCGGCGAGATCCTGGAGCGCCGCGTCGGTCCGGGCGGCGACGAGGGGGCCGGGCACCGCATCCCCGAGGGCGTCCTTCAACGCCCGCCCGAGGGTGACGAGGTCGAGACGGCGGTGGAGCGACGACTCGGCGCCATGCCCGTCCTCCGGCAGCAAGGCCGGCACGCCGTCGCGCAGGCTCTCTCGGGCGAGCCCCTCCCAGTGGCCGGCGAGCGGCAGGCGCGGCAGGGCGCGGGCGAGCGCCAGCAGCACGGCGGCGGCCTGGAGCTGGTGCAGGCTGCGCCCGAAGGTGTTCTGGCCGACGATCTCCGCCAGGGCGAAGCCGTGCCGCACCGCCTCCCCGACCAGGACGGGCGCCGCCGCCCCGGCGCCCGGCAGGGCGAGGAGCCCGATCCACGCCTCGGCCCGGGCCGGCAAGGCCGCCGGATGCAGGCTCAGGGGATCGGCCGGCTGGCCCCACGGATTGGCCCGCGACCAGGCCTGCGCCAGGGCGAGCGCCCGGGCGGGCGCCGTCTCGGAGAGCGCCAGGAGCCAGCCGAGGGACTGGTAGGCGAGGCGCCAGGGCACCGCACGGACCGGGACGGCGCGGAACGGGTCCTCGCGGAAGCTCGGGGTTTCCGGCAGGGGCCAGTCCGGGGCGCCGGCCAGGCGCAGGGTGAGGCCGCCATCCGGCCGGAGCAGGACCGGGCGCTCGGAATCGCCCCGCAAGGCGCGGGCGCGAGCGAGGGGCAGCGGGGCGGCACCGGCCTCGGCCGGGCCCGGGATCCAGGCGGCCTCGGCGCCCGGATCGAGGCCGAGCCGCGCCGAGAGACGGGCGAGGAAGCCCGGCGCGTCGAGGAGGTCGTCGCCGCACAGGCTCTCGAGCCGGAAGCGGTCTTCCAGGGCGATCTCGGGGAGCCCGAGGAGTTCCACGGCGGGCAGCGCCTCGCCCTCCTCCTCCCAGGTGCAGAATCCGAGGTCGAGGGTCGCGGCGCCGGGCGGCGGCGTCAGGTCGAGGGTGAAGCGGCGCGCCTGGGGCTGGGCCGGCAGGTTGATGGTCGCCCCCAGGCCCGGCCTGCCCTCCGCGCCCGGCACGGAGACGGTGCCCGGATAGGGCGGCGGGATCTCGGCCCCGTCGCGGTCGCGATAGACGAGGCTCGCCCGCGCGGCGTGCTCGTCGGGCCGCCCGGCATGGATCTGCCCGCGCACGAGGAGGCCGAGGCCCGGCACGAGGCCGTGGCGCAGGGGCTCGGGGGCCGGCCCGAGGCGGCGGCGGCGGAACACGCCCGGTCCGAGCGGCGCGCCGGGGCGCAGGCGCGGATCCGCGATCCGAAACCCCTCGGTGTTGCGCCAGGAGCGCAGGGTCAGGGCGAGGCCGCGTGCCTGGGGCGGCACCCCGAAGGCCACCCGCACCGGTGCCGCCCGGATCAGCTCGGTGCCGACCGGCTGGCAGGCCGGCCCGGCGATCCAGGCGCTGTGGGGATCGAGCAGGGTCCGGGACAGGCCCGGCACGTGCTCGGCGTCGAGGCTCGAGCCGTCGCCGGCCAGGAAATCGAAGCCCGCCAGCGCGAAGTCGAGGGCCTGCCCTCCCTCCTCCCCGGGCGCCCAGGCGAGGACGGCCTCGAGGCAGCACCAGGCCCCCGCCGGCAGGTCGCGGAAGGTCAGGAGCACCCGGGACCAGCGGTTGTTGGCGGTGATGGCATGCTCGCCCTCGCGGGAGCCCTGCCCCGCCCCGCCCGCGTAGCGGGCCTGGACCGGGAGAAGGACCGGCTCGGAGGGCGGCAGGGCCGGAAGCATGGCGGGGGTGACACATCAGGACGGGAGGGGACCCCGCGCCAGTGCCGGGGACGGGACGCCCCTGTCAAGGCACCCGCGCGAGCGCACCCGGCTCCTCCTCCGCCCGCCTGCCCGCCAGCGTCGCCAGCCTCGGGCAAGGTTGCGCTCCTAAACCCGCGGTTACGCGGCAGGGCCCGGGCATCGGGTCGTTTCGGGACGGGCAAGGAGTGACGGGCATGGAGGAGTTCGCGTGACGGGCGTCTACCTGTTCGAGCTCGCCTCGCTGCACGGCCGCTACCTGTCGGTGCGCCAGGCGACGATCGCCGGCAACGTGGCGAACGCCAATACCCAGGGCTTCCACGCCCGGGACACCGTGCCCTTCGCCCAGGTGCTGGCCCGGGCCGGCGGCACCGACATGGCGACGACCGCGCAGGCCCACCTGCACGCACCGGGCCTCGGCGTCCCGGTGCGCCAGGACGGCAACGGCTGGGACGTGCTCGAGACCGCGAGCGGCGTCAGCCTGGAGCAGGAGATGCTGAAGGCGAGCGAGGTCTCGCGCCAGCACAACCTCGACGTCGGCGTGGTGAAGAGCTTCCACCGCATGCTGATGTCGGCCGTGAGGAGCGGATCGTGATCGACCCCCTGCTGGCCGCCTCCCGCCTCGCGAGCGCGGGCCTCGAGGCCCAGTCCCTGCGCATGCGGGTGGTGTCGGAGAACCTGGCCAACGCCCAGTCGACCGGGACCGAGCCGGGCTCCGACCCCTATTCGCGCAAGACCGTGACCTTCAAGGCCGAGCTCGACCGGGCGGTCGGCGCCGCCTCGGTCAAGGTGCGCGACATCGACACCGACAAGACCCCGTTCCGGGTCGAGCACGACCCGAGCAACCCGGCGGCGGACCAGAACGGCAACGTCAAGCTGCCGAACGTCAACGCCCTGATCGAGATGGCCGACATGCGCGAGGCCAACCGCTCCTACGAAGCCAACCTGCAGGTGATCAAGCAGGCCCGCGCGATGGTGGCCAGCGTGATCGACCTCCTGAGGACATGAGCCACCGATGATCGAGGCCCTCACCCTCTCGGCCTTCGACCGGGCCGCCGCCTCCGCCCGGCCTGAAGGCCCCGCTTCCGTGCAGCGGGCCGTGCTGCCCCCGGTGACCGGGGCGGCGCTGCCGGGCGTGGAGGCCGCCACCCCCGCCGATTTCGGACAGATCATGGCGAGCTTCGCGAGCGGCGTGCGCAACGACCTGCGCGCCGGCGAGGCCGCGGCGATCGCCGGGATCCAGGGCAAGGCCTCGACCCAGCAGGTGGTCGAGGCGGTGATGTCCGCCGAGCAGAGCCTCCAGACCGCGGTCGCGATCCGCGACAAGGTCGTGGCCGCCTACCTCGAACTGAGCCGCATGGCGATCTGAGGATTTTTAGCAGATGAGAGCGCTCGCCGTCGCCGCAACGGGCATGTCCGCCCAGCAGCTCAACCTCGAGGTCATCGCCAACAACATCGCCAACCTGAACACCACCGGGTTCAAGGGGGCGCGGGCCGAGTTCACCGACCTGCTCTACCAGGCCGAGCGGCAGCAGGGCGTGCCCAACCAGTCCGGCCAGGAGGCGATCCCCGAGGGCGCGATGCTCGGCCTCGGCGTGCGCGCCGCGGCGATCCGCAACCTGCACCGCCAGGGCCAGCTCAGCAACACGGCCAACCAGCTCGACCTGGCGATCAACGGCCGCGGCTACTTCCAGATCACGAGCCCGAGCGGCGAGATCAACTATACCCGTGCCGGCGCCTTCAACAAGAACGCCACCGGCCAGCTCGTCACGCTCGAGGGCTACACCGTCGATCCTGCGATCCTGATCCCGAACAACGCCACCGAGGTCACCATCAACCAGTCGGGCCAGGTCTTCGCCAAGATCGAGGGCCAGGTGGCGCAGCAGAATATCGGCCAGCTCACCATCGCCAACTTCGCCAACGAGGCCGGGCTCGAGCCCCTCGGCAACGGCCTCTACCGCGAGACGCCGGCCTCGGGCGCGGCGGTGATCGGCAACCCGGGCGACGTGAGCTACGGCAAGATCCAGCAGGGCTACCTCGAAGGCTCGAACGTCGATCCCGTCAAGGAGATCACCAGCCTGATCACCGCCCAGCGCGCCTTCGAGATGAACTCCAAGGTGATCCAGGCCGCCGACGAGATGGCGGGCACGATCTCCAAGGGCATCCGGTGAGCCCGACCACGGTGAGACTGCCTCGCCGCCGGATCCGGCGGCGCCCCTCCTCCCGGCGCCACACACCCATGCGTTCCCTCCTGCTGCTCGCCCTCCTCGTCCTCGCCCCGGCGGCCTTCGCGGCCGACGAGATGATGCTGCCGGTGCCGACCGTGACGATCTACCCGGGCGACACGATCAAGGAGTCGATGCTGCGGCTCCAGGCCTACCCGCAGACCTTCCGGGCCCGGGCGGCGGTGATCGACGCGCCGCTCGCGATGGTCGGGCGCACGGCCCGCCGGATGCTGCTGCCGGGCGAGCCGGTGCCGGTCAACGCCGTCGACGACCCGCGTCTCGTGAGCCGCGGCGCGCCGACCCAGATGATCTTCGAGGAGAACGGCCTCGTCATCACGGCGGTCGGGTCGCCGTTGCAGAACGGAGGGCTCGGCGAGACCATCCGGGTGCGCAACACCGACACCAACCGCATCGTGCTCGGCACCGTGATGGCCGACGGGCGCATCAAGATCGGCGGCTTCTGATGCGGCGGGCCCTTCGCGTCATCCTGGCCGTGCTGGCCTCGGGGATCGCCGTCCCGGCGCACCCGGTGCTCGCGGCGCCGCCGGTCGTCGCCACCGGCGGCACCCGGATCAAGGACGTCGCGAGCCTGAAGGGCGTGCGCGACAACCAGCTCGTCGGCTACGGCCTCGTCACCGGCCTGCAGGGCACCGGCGACACCCTGCGCAACGCGCAGTTCACCGAGCAGGCGTTGCAATCGATGCTCGACCGGATGGGCATCAACGTGCGCGACGCGCGCCTGCGCACCCGCAACGTCGCCGCCGTGATGGTGACGGCGGACCTGCCGCCCTATGTCGGCGCCGGCTCGCGCATCGACGTCACGGTGACCTCGCTCGGCGACGCCACCTCCCTGCGCGGCGGCACCCTGCTGATGACCCCGCTCTCGGGCGGCGACGGCAACGTCTACGCCGCCGCGCAGGGGCCGATGGCGGTCTCCGGCTTCTCGGTCCAGGGCCAGGCCGAGCAGCTGACGCAGGGCGTGCCGACCGCCGGCCGGATCCCGAACGGCGCCTTGATCGAGCGCGAGGTGCCGGGCGCGTTCCGCGACCTGCCCGAGCTGATCTTCGAATTGAAGAACCCCGACTTCAAGACCGCGACGCTGATCGCCGACGCCATCAACGTCTACGCGATCGGCCGCTTCCGCCACCGCATCGCAAGCCCCCGCGACCAGCGCTCGGTGGTGCTGCAGCGCCCCCGCGACATGGTCCTGACCCGCCTCGTCGCCGAGATCGGCGACCTGACCATCCACCCGGACGTGCCGGCCCGGGTCGTGGTCGACCAGCGCACCGGCACGGTGGTGATCGGCCGCAACGTGCAGATCTCCACGGTGGCGGTCACCCACGGCAACCTCACGGTGCGGGTCACCGAGACGCCGGAGGTGTCGCAGCCCGCGCCCTTCTCCAACGGCCAGACCACGGTGGTGCCGCGCACGGAGGTGTCGGCCCGCGAGGAGCAGGGGAGGCTCGCGGTGATCGGCGGCTCCGACCTGCAGACGCTGGTGCGCGGCCTCAACCAGGTGGGGCTCAAGCCCACCGACATCATCGCGATCCTCCAGGCGGTGAAGACCGCCGGCGCCCTTCAGGCGGAGCTCGTCGTGCAATGAACCGGACCCTCCTCACGGCTCTCCTCCTCACGGCCCTCGTCCCGGGCCTCGCCGGCCCGGCGCTGGCCGCCGGCGACGGCCATGGCGGCGCGGCGAGCGACCCGGCCAAGGACGCGGCGATGCGGGCGATCGCCGCCCGCGACGCCCCGAAGGAGCCGACCGCCCAGGACTTCATCGCCAAGGAGCCCGGGAAGACCGGCTACTGCGCCACCATCGCGGACGCGGCGGCCGATGCCCGCTTCGCCTGGCAGAAGGATCAGCTCGCCGCCCTCGAGAAGCAGGTCGAGGAGCGCATCCGCCGCCTCGAGGAGAAGCGCGCCGAGTACGAGGCGGTGGTCCAGCGCCGCAAGGAGTTCCTGGCGAAAGCCGAGGAGAGCGTGGTGGCGGTCTACGCCAAGATGCGGGCCGACGCGGCGGCGCTCCAGCTGTCCAACATGCCCGAGGACAACGCCGCGGCGATCCTGGTGAAGCTCAGCGCCCGCACGGCGAGCGCGGTGCTCGCCGAGATGGAGGCCTCCCGCGCCGCGTCGCTCGCCCGCCGCATGGCCGAGGCCGGCCGCCGCAAGGACAACGAGAGATCGTGATGACGCGCTTCGCTCCGGCCCTCTGCCTCGTCGGATTGGCTCTCGCCGGCTGCCAGAGCCGCCTCGACGAGTTCGGCCGTCCGCCGACCCTGACGCCGATCGGCACCGGGCTCGCGGCTCCGCGCGAGGCCCTGCCGTCGACCTTCGGCTCGCTGCAGAGCCGCCACGGCTATCACTCGACCTGGTCGCCGGCGAGCGCCGACCTGTTCCAGGATCCCCGCGCCCGCAACATCGGCGACGTGCTCACCGTCAGCATCCTGATCAACGACAAGGCGCAGTTCGACAATGCCAGCGACCGCTCGCGCAGCCAGAAGTCGAGCCTCGGCTTCGATTTCGGCTACGGCGTCTCGGGGATGAAGGACTCGGCCACGGCGGACGCCGGCATCCGCTCCGGCACCGAGACCAAGGGCCAGGGCACCATCGACCGCAAGGAGACCCTGAGCCTGTCGGTGGCGGCGGTGATCACCGAGGTGCTGCCGAACGGCAACCTCCTGATCAGCGGCTCGCAGGAGGTGCGGGTCAACAACGAGGTGCGGGTGCTCAACGTCGCCGGCATCGTCCGGCCGCGCGACATCTCGCGCAAGAACACCATCGATTACGACAAGATCGCCGAGGCCCGCGTCTCCTACGGCGGCCGCGGCCGCCTGACCGACGTGCAGGCGCCGACCCTCGGCCAGCAGGTCTTCGAGACCCTCGCGCCGTTCTGACGGCCTCAAACCCCGGGGACCCGCGATGGCGGACAAGGACGAGAAGAAGGGCGGGGCCAAGGCCTGGATCGGGGCGCTCGCTCTCTGCACCCTGGTGGCCGTCGGCACCGGCGCGGGTCTCGGGCTGTACCTGATGACCAGCGTCGAGAAGGCGGTCGACCAGAAGACGCGCGAGGCGCAGGCGCACGAGAAGGCCGCCAAGGTGCTGAACTACACCGGCGAGCTCACCCTGCGCAGCGTCGGCTCGGTGGTGACGAACCTCGCCGAGCCGGCCGATTCCTGGATCCGGCTCGAATCCTCGGTGGTGTTCAAGACCGGCAGCCTGCCGACGCCGGACATCACGGTGGCGGAGATCAAGACCGACATCATCGCCTACCTGCGCACGGTCTCGACGGCGCAGATCGAGGGGGCGAGCGGCCTCCAGCACCTGCGCGAGGACCTCAACGAGCGCGTCGCCTTGCGCACCAAGGGGGCGATCCGCGAGCTGATCGTCGAGGCGCTGGTGGTGCAATGAATGGCGGTCCCGTGAGCCGGCGCACCCTTCTCGCCCTTGGGACGCTCGCCCTCCTGCTGCTGCCCGCCGGCGCCGCCCTGGCGCAGGGTGCGGCGGGCGGCGGTGGCGTCACCGGCATCCCGGGCCTCGACGCGCTCCTGCCGCCCGGCAACGGCGCGGCGAGCGGGCGCATCCTCCAGCTCGTCGCCCTGATCACGGTGCTGTCGCTGGCGCCGGGGCTGCTCGTGATGGTGACGAGCTTCACGCGCTTTGCCGTGGCGTTCTCGTTCCTGCGCTCGGGGCTGGGCCTGCAGAGCACGCCCGCCAACCTCTTCCTCGTTAGCCTGTCCCTGTTCATGACCTTCTACGTCATGGCACCGACCTTCGACCGAGCCTGGAACGAGGGCGTGCGCCCGCTGCAGGAGAACCGGATCAGCGAGGAGGAGGCGTTCACCCGCATCACCGATCCGTTCCGCGAGTTCATGTCGGCCCAGGTGCGGCCGAAGGACCTGCAGACCTTCCAGGACCTCGCCAGCCGCACCTTTCCGAAAGCCCAGGAGGGCGAGAAGATCGACCTGCGGATCCTGATCCCGGCCTTCATGATCTCGGAACTGCGCCGCGGGTTCGAGATCGGCTTCCTGATCGCCCTGCCGTTCCTCGTCATCGACATGATCGTCTCGACCATCGTGATGTCGATGGGCATGATGATGCTGCCGCCGACAGTGATCTCGCTGCCGTTCAAGGTGCTGTTCTTCATCCTGATCGACGGCTGGAACCTGCTGGTGAGCGGGCTGGTGCGGTCGTTCTTCTGATCCGCGATCCCGCATGAGAAAGGCCCCGCCGCGGCGGGGGCTGGGCGGGGCCATCAAGTCGAGGTCCAGGAGGCCGAGCTTACGGGCGTCGGCCCGGCCGCCGCATCCTCCATTTGCAGGATGTCGGGGCGTCAGGCGTGGGGTCGGGCCCGGCGCCGCGGGGCGGCGCCGGTCATCGCGGCGGGGGCGCAACGCTGCCAGCCCCAGTGATCGTAGGCAGTCGCGGCGCGCGACTCGCACCAGCCCTGGCGACGCAGGGCCGTGGCGTAGCGGTCGCGGTCCTCGCAGGCCTGGTTGGCGAGCGGCGAGGCCGGCAGGGCGCAGGCCGCGTCGGCCCGCTGCCAGCGCGCGACGAGGTCGCCGGCGGCCGCGGCGGGTGCCGTTCCGGCGACGAGCAGCACGGCGAGCAGGGACGAATGCAGGGGCGACATCACGCGGAGCCTCTTAGTCATCTTGGTCGAGAGGTAACGAAGAATCGTCGTGGAGATCGGACGGATCCTGGCAGTTCCGTCAAGCAGAAACCCGCGGTCACGACACGGCCTAATCCTTTCGGCCGAGATGGTTGATTCGGGCAGATCGGGCGGCCGTGTTGTCCTGCCGGCCCGCCTGCCGTGTCCCACCGCGATCGCCGGCCGGCCACCATGGCGCCCGAGGGTGGCGCCGGCGCCCTCGCCAGCGCCGCAATCCTGTGCTCAAAGGGCGCGACATCACGCCAGACGGGTTCTTCCCCAGCATGCTGCGCCGCCTCTACGAGTGGATCCTCGCGCTCGCCGCGCGCCCCTCGGCTCCCTACGCGCTCGGCGCGGTCTCCTTCGCCGAGAGCTCGTTCTTCCCGATCCCGCCGGACGTGATGCTGGTGCCGATGGCGGTGACCCGGCCCGACCGGGCCTGGACCTACGCGCTGATCGCGACGCTGACCTCGGTCCTCGGCGGGCTCGCCGGCTACGCCATCGGGGCGCTGCTCTACGATTCGGTCGGCGCCTGGCTCTTCCGTCTCTACGGGCTCGACAAGGGGGCCGACGCCTTCCGGGAAGCCTACGCGCATTACGGCCACTGGGTGATCCTGCTCAAGGGCCTGACCCCGATCCCCTACAAGCTCGTCACCATCACGTCGGGCTTCGCCGGCTACGACCTGTTCTGGTTCGTCGTCCTGTCGCTGATCACCCGCGGCGCACGGTTCTACATCCTGGCGGGGCTCACCGGCCGCTACGGCGTCGGCATCCGTACCGTCCTCGACCGGCACCTGAACGCCGTGGCGGCGGTGTTCGTCGCGGTCGGCGTGCTCGGCTTCGTCGGCTTCCGCTACCTGTTCTAGAAGGAGACGGGACCATGGCCCACGCCCTCGCCGCGCGGCTCACCGCGCCCCGGCCGGCGGCCCTGCTGGTGCTCCTCTGTGCCGCCGCCACGGTGGGGGGCGCCCTGGTGTTCCAGCACGGCCTCGGCTACGTCCCGTGCAAGCTCTGCCTGACCGAGCGCCAGCCCTACTACCTCGCCCTTCCGCTGCTGGCCGCCGCGCTCCTGCTGCCGCGCCGCCTCGCGGGCGGGCTGCTGGCGCTGGTGGCCGTGATCTTCCTCGTCGGGGCCGGGCTCGGCGCCTATCATGCCGGGGCCGAGTGGGGCTTCTGGCCGGGACCCAGCGATTGCGGCGGCGGCGCCGGGCCGGCGCCGGCCGGCGTCAACGACTTCCTCAAGTCCCTGGAGCAGACCCGCCCGGTCGATTGCACGCAGGCGGCCTGGCGCTTCCTCGGGATCTCGCTCGCCGGCTACAATGCCCTGATCGCCCTCGGGCTTTCCGGGCTCGCCGGCATCGCGGCCACGCGGGCGCTGCGCCGCGGCTGACCCGTTCCTTAGCGCTTCGGCTTCATCACCGTCGGCTCGGCGAGCAGCGCGGCCAGGCGCTCGGAATCGAGGGCGGGCTCGGGCTTCGGCCTCGCCTCCTTCTTCGGCTCCGGCTTCGGCTCGACCCTGGCCAGCCGGGCGGCCCTGGCAGCGGGCAGCGTCGGCACGATCGAGCCCGTGGTGACCGGGTCTTCGAGGGGGACGGACTTGACCGCGGCGACGAGAAGAGGCCGCGGCGGCTCCCGATCGAGCTGCGCCGAGCAGACGGCGCAGACGGTGGCGAAGCCGAGGGCGGCGATCGTCGCGAGGGTGAGGTTGGTACGCAGGGACACGGCCAGGAACTCGACACGGTTGACCACCCGGGAGCCTAGGCGCGTATCCGTTGCGATCTCCTTACGCCCGGCCTGCAAACGGGATCGGCGCTCCGTACACATTGGCGGGCTACGATTGTTATCTGGTCTAAGCCGTGCCTGAACCGCACCGTTCTCACACTCCATGGGTAATTACTACACACCGGCATTTTTTGTCAAAAATCAAGATGACCAGCCTCACTAAGCTTTGCAAGCGCATCAGCATCGATTACAATAACGATCTTCGTTTGATTATTCCTCGATGTTAAGTTGAAAATTAGCAATTTTCCCTATTTCGCGAAAAAACATTGCGACCGCCCAGGTATAATATGACTTTTATTTTTTTGTTTATGAGGCCATTATCGTAAATTAAATCAGACATTTATTTAGTCTCTTCAATCTCTTCTCGAGCAATGCCTCGCAAAAGGATGAGAAGACCGCTCAACGACCAAACGGTATGATCTATCTCATTCTTCTTTAAAAAATTCTCTAATATTTCAACTGGATCAGTTATACGCACTACGTTCTCATCGCCTCCAAGGTCGTAGAAATACATACATCTCCTTTCCTCTTCCTTAAATTCAGTCCAAAATTCTCTATCAGATCGGGCCAGATTAGAGAGATATACTTCTTCTTGATCGGTTAGAGATCTTAATATTATCACTTTATCCTCCATTTAGCCTGTCGACTTCGTGTGTCACTTTGATTAACGCCACTATTTTGAGCTCATAATCCTCTGGATTTTCTGCGTGGCGCAGCATATTGTCACGTGGATAAATTTCGTAACAAGAAAGCACCACAGTGTGCAATTTTTTTAGAAATAACAAACCAAATTAAGTATAAAACAATGCATTAGCAGCCATTTTCTGGCCAATTGGTCAATCGTCTGATTGCATCGAATCATTAATATACCATAAAATTCAATCTTTGATTAAGTCATAAACAAATATTTCTTTCACATTTTTTCAGTCAAAATTTCATTTTAAAAGTATTTTTTTATTATGAAAAGATATGTTCTACATGGGTTTCACAAACTTTCTGTGTTTACAAATGTATCGAAAAAGATCATTACGAACTTGTTCGATTTTAACGATCAATCCTAGTTCCGGTCGTCCGGCAGCGCCGTAAGCGGCTGCACCGCGATCCCCTCCTCCAGGAGCGGGCGTACCTCGTTCAGGCTCACTAAAGGATGCGAGATCCATCTTACTCAAGGTAACAAACACATTATTATCTATAAGCAAAACTCCACTGCCTGCTTTTTTGATAAACTGAGTGCCATAAATCAAATCAGTCATTTGAATTTTCTTCCTCGATTTCCTGCCTAGCTACTCCACGAAGCGCCATTATAAGTTGACCAAGTGGCCAACTTGAATCGTCGATTTTTCTTTCCGCAATAAATTCGCGAGCCATCAACAGCGGATCTAATATTCTAACCGCATTTTCGTCATTTAGATCATAAACATACATACATCGCCTCTCTTCGTCTTTGAAATTCGTCCAAAAAATATTATCCGACTTTGCTAATTCGACAAGCTTCTTGATTTCTATGTCGCTCAAGAACTTTATGATTACCATTTTTCTCTCCTGTGATCTTCATTTGCTAGATTGTTGTTCGATCTTTCTTTAAAACCTTGCCCAACTACCTGAATTCGTGAAAAAATTTCTTATGCTCTCAGTCTATTTGTTTCTGATTGTTAAACGAAACGAATGTCTTAGCAATGTAAATGTAATAGAGTATAATCATACGGGGTAATTTCACCGGTTAACATAAGATCATTTTTTATTCGTCGGTCCGAAGATTAGGTCCACTTGTTCCAGGATAGTAGCGCGCGGGAGGATGAGAATGAATACCATTATCCATCCATGGATTGTCATCTGTAATTATTCTGATGTCTTCACTAGAAGAACATTTAGCAATATATTATTGGATTGATAACTCGCCGTTATTGGTTCTAGCAGCAAATCTTGGCCATGACGGATCATCAACTACTACTACATTTCCGGATTTTACCCAATCATCAATCTTTTTACTGTCATCATAAGTCATATTAGCAGTTGCTTCATCTAATATTGTTTGTGTAACAACTAAAGTTCTACTAGATTTATTAAGTATATTTAATCATAGCCAGCTGGATTATAGGATGCGAGATCCATCTTGCTCAAGTTAATTAATATATTATAATCTATAAGCAGAACTCCACTTCGTGGTTTCATAATAAACTGGGTACCATAAATAAAATCAGACATTTGAATTTTCCTCTTTGATTTCTTGCCTAGCCACTCCACGAAGCTCGATTACAAGTTGAGACATCGGCCAGTATGAATGGTCGATTTTTCTTTCCGCAAGAAATTCGCGAGTCATCGAAATCGGATCTAATATTCTGACCGCATTTTCGTCATTTACATCATAAACATACATACATCGCCGTTCTTCGTCTTTAAAGTTTTTCCAAAAAAAATTATCCGATTTTGCTAATTCAACAAGTTTCATGATTTCTATGTCGCTCAAGTGCTTTAGAATCACCATTTTTTTCTCCTGTGTTCTTCATTTGCTAGATTGTTGCTTGATGTTTCTCTAAAGCCCTGCTCAACTAACCAATTTCGTGAAAAATTTCTTACCCTCTCAGTCTATTTGATTCTGATTGTTAAACAAAACGAATGTCTTAGCAACGTGAGTGTTAAACGGACCGTCGGGACACGATAGGACTGCACCACTAATATGTCGACTTTTTTGCGCAAACTGCTTCAATGATAGACATATAATACTGACCATTACGTCACACATTTCTACTCCATTCTCGAGGGATTAAAGATGGAATTATCGAGTCTAAATCAACTATAATGACATATCTAACTTTATCATTCTTCCTTATAGTGATCTATATTTGCCGTTTTGATGATTTATTGGAAGAAAGTGACTGGATAAAGGTCTTAATTTTACTCATTACATTTGAAAAATATCAAGGTTGTTTTTTATTTTAGTCGATTAAAAAATACTGTTAACCTCTGTTCTACCTCTCTCGTATCTTCTGGACAGAAACCATGTGCTACTGACTTTGCGATATGTTCTATCTCTTTTGCTGTTTCCATGTTTTTCCCAAATCTAATATTATTTCTTTGTCCATCCCTAGCATATATTAAGATCGATACTGAGACCATCTATCGAGCATGATCAAGGATAGACATATGAGACATAATTTGCAACAAAATTAAAGAGTTAACACTTCTATTGTGATGAAGACTCGGGGTGATATTTAAAGAAAATAGAAATCAGTACGAAAAATTACAATTCAGACAAGCAAGACATTAAGGAAGATAAAAGACAATAATCATACTTCTCCATAGAATGTTCTCAGTGTAAACTTATATACAGACAAAATTGTTTAAATCGATCAATGAATTCTCTATTTGGAAAATCACTCGTCATAAGCATGGCATCGTCGTTGAGTTGCAAACTATCGCTAAATCAGGTTTGCGTTTCAGTTCCGGTCGTCCGGCAGCACCGGCAGCGGCTGCACCGCGATCCCCTCCTCCAGCAGCGAGCGCGCCTCGGTCAGGCTCGCCTCGCCGTAGATCGCCCGGTGCTCGATCTCCCCGTAATGCATCCGCCGCGCTTCCGTGGCGAAGTTCTCGCCGACATGGTCGGCGGTGCGGGCGACGTGCTCGTGCAGGGCCCGCAGCATGGCGCGCAAGTGCCGCTCGGGCTCGGAGACGAGGCTCACCGGCGCCTCGGCGGGGGGCGGGGAAGCCGGCGCCTCGACCGGAGCTGCCAGGGTCGCGGTGCGGCCCAGCGACGGCGCCATGATCTGCTTGGCGACCTTCGCGCTGTCGCAGAACGGGCAGGTCACGAGACCGGCCCGCACCTGCTCGTCGTAGGAATCGCTCGACGGGAACCAGCTCTCGAAGCTGTGGCCGGAATCGCAGGACAGGGCGTAGCGGATCATGAGGCGGGATATCGGTGGGCCCAGGCGCGATTGCGAGGGCTGTCCGGACGCAAGAGCCGCGCCCTGTGGCGGAAATTCGACACCGAGATGCCCTCGGCCCGGTCCGGTCAGGCCCGCGCCACCTCGACCGTGACGGTCCGGGCGTGGCGCAGGGCCGGGATGCGCGCGCGCGCCTCCGCCACGAGGGCCATGTCGATCTCGGCCAGGACGATGCCGGGCTCCGCGCCGTCCGCCTCGGCCAGCACCCGGCCCCAGGGGTCGACGATGAGCGAGTGGCCGTAGGTCTCGCGGCCGTCCTCGTGCCGGCCGCCCTGCGCGGCCGAGATCATGAACGCGCCGGTCTCGATCGCCCGGGCGCGCTGCAGCACGTGCCAATGCGCCTCGCCGGTCTGCCGCGTGAAGGCGGCGGGCGCCGACAGGATCTCGGCCCCGGCTTCGGCGAGCGCCCGGTAGAGCGCCGGGAAGCGCACGTCGTAGCAGATCGCGACGCCGAGGCGGCCCCAGGGCAGGTCGGTGACGACGCCCCGGGCGCCGCCCGTGTAGGTGGCGGATTCGCGGTAGCTCTCGCCGTTCGGCAGGTCGACGTCGTAGAGGTGAAGCTTGTCGTAGGCTGCCGCGATCGCGCCCTCGCGGTCGATCACGAAGGCCCGGTTGGCGACCTTGTCGCCGTTCCTCACGGCGAGCGACCCGACATGGACCACCACGCCGCGCTCGCGGGCGACGTCCCGCAGGGCGCCCAGGGTCGCATCGTGCTCCGGCTCGCGGATCTTCTCGAACAGGCTCGCCCGGTCGCGCTCCAGGAGCGACGTCATCTCGGGCGTCTGCACGTAGTGGGCGCCGCGTTCCGCCGCCTCGCGGATGCCCGCCACCGCGGCGTCGCGGTTGCGCGCGGGGTCGCGGCCGGAGCGCATCTGCACGCAGGCGGCGACGAAGCGGGGTGCGGTCATGAGGAAGGCCTCCGGGAAGACCCGGAGGAGACTACGCCGGAACCGTGCCGCGCCGCCAGAGGCCGGCCACGGGATCAGCCGGCAAGCAGCGGATCGAGGCGGCCGGAGCGGTCGAGGGCGTAGAGGTCGTCGCAGCCGCCGACATGGGTCTGCCCGACGAAGATCTGCGGCACGCTGGTGCGCCCGCCGGCCCTCTCGACCATCTCGCGCCGGGCGCCGGCCTTGGCCTCGACGTCGATCTCGGTGAAGGCGGCGCCCTTCTCCTGCAGCAGCGACTTGGCCGCCGCGCAATAGGGGCACCAGCTGGTGGTGTAGATCGTGACCGGCTGCATCCGTCGGCTCGCGCGCTGAAGTCAGACGGCCGATATAGGCGCCCGGGCGACGCGCCGCCAGCGAGCGGCCTCGCGCGGCCACGAGAGGGCAGGCATGAGAGAGCAGCTATGACGGCGGCGCTCAGGCCGCCATCAGCTTCTCGACCTCCGTCACCAGCTCGCGCAGGTGGAAGGGCTTCGACAGGACCTTGGCGTCCTTCGGGGCCTTCGAGTCGGGGTTGAGCGCCACCGCCGCGAAACCGGTGATGAACATCACCTTGATGTCCGGGTCGAGCTCGGTGGCGCGGCGCGCCAGCTCGATGCCGTCCATCTCCGGCATCACGATGTCGGTCAGGAGGAGTTCGAAGGGCTCCTCGCGCAGGCGGTTATAGGCCGAGAGCCCGTTGTCGAACGAGGCCACGTCGTAGCCCGCGTTCTGGAGCGCCTTGGCGAGGAAGCGACGCATGTCGTTGTCGTCTTCCGCGAGGAGGATCTTCATGAACGAAAGTCCCGGATACCGATTCGAAGCGTTCATTCCATAAAGCGGCGCCTTGGTAAACAGAGTGTTGATGCGCGCCCGCCGCATCCCCGGATCCGGGGGGCAACCTCCGCCGTTCCCAGTGGACAGGCCGAGGCCGGGGCGCCAGATTAGCCGGATGATGGTGCGACCGCCTCCCGCTCCCGTCCCGAGCCCCGGCCCCCTTTCCCGGGCGGCCGGATGAGCCGAGCTTCTCCGGCCAGCCTGTTCACGCCGCCCTTCCGGGTGGACGAGCCGGAGCGGCAGACCCTGCCGTTCGTCTTCAACACCGGCCATTCGGGCGCGGTCTACCCGGCCTCCTTCGTTGCCGCCTCGCGGCTCGACGCGGTGGCGTTGCGCCGCTCCGAGGACGCCTTCGTCGACCGGCTCTACGCGCCCGTGGTCGGGCTCGGCGCGCCGCTGATGCAGGCCTCGTTCCCGCGTGCCTATCTCGACGTGAACCGCGAGCCCTACGAGCTCGACCCGCGGATGTTCGACGGGCGGCTGCCGGCCTTCGCCAACGTGCGCTCGATGCGGGTGGCGGGCGGCCTCGGCACGGTGCCGCGGGTCGTGGCGGACGGGCAGGAGATCTATCGCGGCCGCCTGCCGGTCGAGGAGGCGCTCGCGCGCATCGAGGAGCTATACAAGCCCTATCACCGCACCCTGAAGGAGCTGGTGGCGCGCACCGCCCGGGCCTTCGGCCACGCTGTGCTGATCGACTGCCACTCGATGCCCTCGACGAGCCTCGCCCGCGACGAGGGACCCGCGGTCGACGTGGTGCTGGGCGACCGCTTCGGCACGTCCTGCGCGCCGGACCTGATCGACTGCGCGGAGGCCGCGTTCCGCGGCCACGGGCTCAGGGTGGTGCGCAACAAGCCCTATGCGGGCGGCTTCATCACCGAGCATTACGGCGAGCCGGCGCTCGGCCGCCACGCCCTGCAGATCGAGGTCAACCGCGCCCTCTACATGGACGAGCGCAAGCTCCTGCCCCGGCCCGGCTTCGAGGCCCTGTCCCGGACCCTGACGGCGGTGGCGGCGGCTCTGGGCGAGGCCGCCCTCGACCTCGGCCCCCGGCGCATCGCTGCCGAGTAGACGGGCCGCCGAGTCGCTGAGCCCTCGACGATCGCCAGGCTGGCGCGGCCGTCCCGATCGGCTAAGCAGGGCTCGCGAGACACCCCGGCGGTTGTCCCGGCGAGAACGGCCGGGAGGTTCCGCCGACGTAGAGGAACCCCCGATGACCGACCTCCGCCTGCGCCGCAGCGTGCTCTACATGCCGGGCTCGAACCAGCGTGCCCTCGAGAAGGCGCGCTCGCTGGCGGCCGACGCCCTGATCCTCGACCTCGAGGACGCGGTCGCTCCCGACGCGAAGGACGTGGCGCGCGACCAGGTCTGCGCCGCGGTGCGCCAGGGCGGCTACGGCGAGCGCGAGCTGATCATCCGGGTCAACGCCCCGCAGACGCCCTGGGGCGAGGCCGACCTGCGCGCCGCGATCGAGGCCGAGCCCGACGCGATCCTGATGCCGAAGGTGTCCTCCCCGGCGGTGCTCGAGAACATCGCCGACCGGCTCGAGGCCCTCGACGCCCCGCCCGGCATCAAGATCTGGGCGATGATCGAGACGCCGGCGGCGATCCTCAACATCCAGGCGATCGCGGCGGCGCGGCGCAACCCGGGCACGCGGCTGACCTGCTTCGTGCTCGGCACCAACGACCTCGCCAAGGACACCTGGACGCAGATCGTGCCCGGCCGGGCCCCGATGATGCCCTGGCTGATGACGGCGCTCGCCGCCGCCCGGTCGGAGGGCCTGGCCATCCTGGACGGCGTCTACAACAACTTCTCCGACCTCGAGGGCTGCCGCGAGGAGTGCCGCCAGGCCCGCATCCTCGGCTTCGACGGCAAGACGCTGATCCATCCGAGCCAGGTCGCGCTCGCCAACACCGCCTTCGCGCCGACGGAGGACGAGGTGGCGGTCGCCCGCACGGTGATCGAGGCCTTCGAGCGGCCCGAAAACGCGAAGCGCGGCGCGATCCAGATCAACGGGCGGATGTTCGAGCGCCAGCACATCCCGATGGCCCGCCGCGCCGTCGCCTGGGCCGAGACCATCGCGGCGAGGGGACAGTAGAGCGGGCCGCGCGGGCGGGCCGGGATGCCGCGGGATACGCAAACCATCCGGGCTTGACCCCCGGATGGTTGCGGCGCACAAATTGTTTAACAGAAAGTGACGGACGATCTGCGGGGACGCAACCGGAGCCGCGCCTTCGCCGGGGCCGGCGTCCCCCGACCAGGACGTCGAACTCGACTTGGCGCCCTCAGGCTTCTCGGCGCTGCTCCCTCGACAGCCACGCGACGGAGGTCCTGATGCCCTGCGCGCCCCCCGCCTTCGAGACCATCTTCCGCATCCCCGGCGAGCACCGGCTTGAGAGCGCCGGCATGCTCGGCCGCGGCGGCCGGGTGTTCGGGATCTGCTGGTTCCACCAGGAATTCGACCCGGCCGACCGCCTGGTCGCCCGCTACGAGACCTACGACGAGGTCGGGGCGGACGGCGAGCCGCGCTGCGGCTGGCGCCGCTACGACGAGGCGGGCCGCCTCACCCTCGGGCACGAGGTCGGCATGCGCTGGGCCGCCCTGGTCGAGTGCCTCTCCCGCCCGGAGGCCGAGACGGCGCTGCAGCACCCGCGGGCGCTCGCCCGGGAACGGGACCGCCTGCCGGCCTGAGACCCGTCGCGGCGCGGGCGTCCGTCCGACCGAGGTCTCGCGTCAGCGCGCCGGCTTCTTGGCCGGCTCGGCCGCCGCCGGCGTGATGCTGCCGGTCTGGTTCACCTTGTCCTTGGCCTGGTCGAGGCGCTTGGTCAGGGAGGCGAGGTCGCGCTGCGTGGCGGCGAGCTGCGCCTTCGCCTTGTCGCGGGTCGCGCCGAGCTGGGCAATCTCGTCCCGCGCCGCCGCGATCTTGGCCTGGCGGTCGCGCAGCTCGGCCTCGACGTCCTGGAACTGCTTGAAGCGCGCCGCGAGGGCGTCGCGCTGGCCCTCGGTCTCGGCGAGCTGGGCCCGGAGCGCGCCCTTGCCCGAGGCGGAGACGCCGTACGCCCCCCAGCCCGAGAGGGCGCCGAGGCCGAGGATGCCGGCCATCAGGGCGGCGGGGTTGGGGCGGAAACGCAGGGGACGCATCGGCAGTCCTCGTCGCAGGACGGGTGGGGCCGCGGCAACGCGGTTGAGAATGTCCCCGAGCCGGGAACACGACTGTCCACGGACTATGACCGGTCTTCGTTAACGTGACCTTGCTGCGATTCGCTTCGCCGAAACCTTAACGAAACGTCACCAGCATGCCCGGATACCACGGCATCGCGGTCCCGAACGCTTAACCCCCGGTTGTTAGCTCTTGCCGTGAGAGCAACCTGAGAGCACCAGGGGGGCGCGTCTTCGATGAAGCGGCCGTTCGTGCGCTTCCACTCCGACCGCCGCGGCGGCGTCGCGGTGATCATGGCGCTCGCGATGATCCCGGTGACGTTCCTGGTCGGTGCCGGGGTCGATTATGCCCGGGGCGCCGGGGTCAGGGCGAAGATCCAGGCCGCCACCGACGCGGCGGCGCTGGCGGTGATCCGCGAGGCCCCGACCCTCACCACCGATGCGGCCTTCCAGGCCCGCGCCCGCGCCTATTTCGACGCGGGCTTCCCGGCCCAGCACGGCGTGACCGTGACGCGCTTCGTGCCGGCCCGGGCCGGCACCCAGGTGACGGTCACCGCCACCGCCCAGGTGGACATGACCCTCGGGCGCCTCATGCATCCGGCTCCGATCGAGGTCAGCGGCACCTCGCAGGCGACGTCCGGCGGCAAGGCGGTCGAGATCGCGCTGGTGCTCGACAATACCGGCTCGATGAACGAGTCCGGCAAGCTCCCGGCCCTCAAGCAGGCGGCGAAGGATTTCCTGACCTATCTCGACAAGGTCGTGGTGAGCCGATCCGACGCCAAGGTCGCGCTGGTCCCGTTCTCGACCCAGGTCAATCTCGGCACCGGGACCACCAGTGCGGGCTGGCTCTCCTTCGGCAAGCTCGGCACCGTCAGCAGCACGAGCTGGAAGGGCTGCATCGCCGACCGCGACCAGCCCTACGACGTGCAGATCCCGAATGCCGAGCCCACCGGCGCCGGCGCCTACCCGGCGGACGGTTGCGACTCGATCCTGAACGGCAAGCCGACGCTGAGCGCGATCCGCCCGCTCGGTACAGATTATGCCGCGCTGAGCGCCGCCATCGACGGCATGAGTGCGGGCGGAAACACCAACGTCACGATCGGGGTCGCCTGGGGCATGGAGGCGCTCACGCCCTATGGCCCGCTCAGCGCGACCAGCCTCTCGAATGACCGCGTCACCAAGATCATGATCGTGCTGACCGACGGTCTGAACACCGAGAACCGCTGGAACAAGGCCTGCACCGGCAACTTCTTCTCCGACTACTTCAGCAATCCACCCTGCGTCGATGGCAGTGTCATCGACGCCCGCACCCTCTCGGCCTGCAGCGCGGCCAAGAATGCCGGCATCATCATCTATACGGTGCGGGTGATCGACGGGAACACCAACGTGCTGAGATCCTGCGCGACCAAGGATGGGTTCTTCTACAACGTCATCACGGCCGACGACCTCAAGCCGGCGTTCCAGAGCATCGGCAGCTCGATCGCCCAGTTCCGGCTCACGCAGTAGGCGCGGCCGCGGGGACGCGACCCCGTTGACACTCGCGCTGCGTTGCAGCATCGTATTTGCTGCGTCGCACAATCCGCCCGGGCGGCGCGCTTAGCGACTGCCAGAGGGAACGACCATGAGCAGCACCCAGAAGCCCTTCGAGATCCCGGCCGAGATGCGCGACTTCGCCGAGAAGGGCGTCCAGACCGTCCGCACGGCATTCGGCACCTTCCTGGGCTCGGCCCGCAAGCTCGCCGAGACCGTGCAGACCTCGACCAACACCTCGCAGACCGGCATGGGCGCGGCCGTGGCCCGCGGCTTCGACTACACCGAGCAGCACGCCACGGCGACCTTCGACCTCGCCGAGAAACTGGTGCGCACCCGCGATGTCAAGGAGGCGCTCGAGCTGCAGGGCGAGTACATGCGCAACCAGATGAGCGCGCTGCAGAGCCAGGCGAAGGAGTTCGCCACCCTGTCGGAGTCGATCAAGGCCGACCTCAACAAGGCCCAGGACAAGGCCTGAACGACAGATAAGGCCCAAGCGACAAGGCGTGGATCCGGGCCGGGGTTCGGACACCCGGACCCGAAGCGTTCCGGGCCTCGATCCGATGGCGGCCGGGTGGTCGGGGGAGCCCGGCCCGGAATGCCGGGCCGATGCGGGCATCGGCCGTAAGGATACGGCCCATGCGGAGCTGGCCCATTCGGAGCTGGCCCCTGGGGCAGCATCCCGCCCCTGACGCGAATGAGATGGCGGCGCGCCAGGTCGCGCCGCGGATGGCCGCGCGGCAACGCCCGCGCCGACATGCCGGTGCCCCGGACGAGCCTGCCGGCGCGCCGGCTCCGCGCGTTGGCCCCCGCATCGGGTGGGGGCCGCGCGCCTGCCGGTCGCCGCGCCAGGGACGCGGCGCCCGCCTATCCGAGGAGGCCGAGCCATGACCACGCGCCGCACCGACAAGACCCGCAAGCCGCCGAATCGCCGCGCCCCCGTCCGGGCGGCCGCGCGGACGGACGGTCACGCCAAGTCCGACGAGATCAAGTCCGACGAAATCAAGTCCGACGAGCCCAAGACCGACGAGATCACGTCCGGCGGGACCGCGTCCGAGCCCGAGCAGGAGGCCGGCACCGAGACCCTCGCCGCACCGCAGACCACCGCAGTGACCGCCGAGGCCGTGGAGGTCCCGGAGGTCGAGGCCTCGGAGGATGCGGCCGTCGACGAGACGATCGACGGCGGTGCGGAGCCGGCCGCGCTCGCGGTCGGGGACATCGTGACGCAGGAGCCCGTCGTCGAGGCTTCCGTTCCGGTCGAGGCGGTCGCCGGACACGAGCCGACCGGCCGAGACGCTGCCGAGCAGGAAGCCTCCAGCCACGAGGCCGCTCCCGACGACGCTGCCGAGACCCTCGCGGGGCAGGATCAGGCAGAGGAGCCGCCGGTCGTCGAACCCCTCGCCGAGGCAGCGGAGACCGCCCATGCGCCGGCGCCGGCCGCGCCGGAGCGATCCGCGGCGACCGACCGGGGGGAGGTCCCGCTCGCCGCCATGCAGGGCTTCATCGAGATCAACGGCCGCCTGGTCGCCTTCCTGCAAGGCGAGGGCCAGGCCGCCCTGGTCTTCTGGATGGCCGCGCTGGCGGCCCGCTCCCCGGGGGACCTCGCACAGTTGCAGGCCGCCGAGATGAGCCGGGCGCTCGATGCCGCCCTCGCCTGCTGGACCGACCTTGCCCGCCAGATGGGGCGGTTGCGCGCCTTCACGCCGCCCCGGGCCCGCGCCGCCTGACGCGGTCTCCGGCCGGCATCGGACCCGGTGCCGGCCACCAGGTCAAGCGCGCGCCGCGGCCTGCCCGCGACCCGCACACGCAGAAGGAGACACGGATGTTGGACGCTTGGTACGCGACGGCGATGCTCGCCATGGAGTCCCAGAAGGTCATTGAGCTGCGGCTGTTCAAGCTCGCCTGGGGGGGCGTCGCCGGGCAGATCGAGGCTCAGCGCATGGTGAGCGAGAAGATCGGCGCGGCCCTCGAGGCGACCGGCACCCTGCTCGGCGGCGGCACCCCGGAAGCCGTGATCGACCGCTACCGCGAGCACGTCCGCAACAACGTCGAGCGCCTCTCCGGGCCGGTGCAGCCCAGCGGGCATTGAGGGCCGATCGTCTCGCGAGACCGCCTCCGGTCACCGGTCCGGCGCCGCCAGCACCCGACGGCCTGGGCGGATCCGCGAGGCCATGAGGGGACCCGACGCCGGCCTCGTCATGTCCCGCAGACCGGATCACCGCCGACGACGGACGCACCTGCCCTGTCCATCGACCGCGGCCGGCGGTAGGCTGATGACCGATGCGCGGAAGGCCCGCTCCGCATCGGTGCATCGGGCGATCCTGCGCGGGGGATCTGGCGAGGGATCTGGGAGGACGGCATGCCGGATTCGGCCGTGAGCGGCATCGGTGAACCCGAGATCGTGCTGGTGTCGCCGTGCGTCACCGCCGTCGAGTGGGGCGAGACGACCTTCGCCGCGATCCCGCGCTTCCAGCGCGAGGCCCGCGCGCGGGTCGATGCGGCGCTCGCCGCACAGGGCGTCGGGAAGGCCGGGCCCGAGATCACCTTCTCCCTCCCGCCCACGGGCGAGCGCATCCGCATCGCCGCAGGGGCGATCATCGCCGGGGGTTTCCGGGCGACCGGCGGCGTGACCCTGCAGGAGATCCCCGGCGGCCGCGCGGCACATCTGCGCCTCGCCGGGCCCTACGCGCATCTCCCTCAGGCTTGGCGCGTCCTGGCCGACTGGGTCGTGGAGCATGGCCATGCGCCGGTCGGCCTGAACTGGGAGACCTACGGCGATCCATCCGTGCCGGTGACCGATCTCTACGCCCTGCTCGCGGCGCGCTGAGCGCCGGGCACCCTGATCAGTTGATGGCGCAGAAGCCGGCGCCCGAGCCGAACACCCGGCCGGTGCACCAGGGCTTGGCCGGAACCGGCGCGGGCGCCGGAGCCGGGACGGCCTCGCGCCGCGGCGCCGGCGTGGCGGTGCCGGTGGTCATCGGCTCCGGCGCCTCGGCCGCCGCCGTACGGATCCGGGGCTGCTCGGCCGGAGCCCGGTCCACGGGTTTGGGGGCTGCGGGAGCCGCATGGCTGTGGCTGATGAAGAAGAAGCCGCCGCGCCGCCCCTTCGCCTCCGCGGGCGCCGAGACCGCCAGAGCCCCCAGGGCGGCCAGCCCGAACACCAGACCTGCACGCATCGCGGTCGTCCCTCTTTCCCGCCGCCCCCAGCGGTCGGGCGCCGGATGAGGATCGCCTGCCGGTCTTGATCCGCCGCTTAAGCGGATCGGTGGCATTCGATGGATACGCGCGGATTTTTCAGCGCTTGCGCAGCCAGAGGCTGGTCTCGAAAGCACCCTCCGGAAGGGGCAGGCGCGAGAGGATGCCCTCCATCGGCCAACCGGTCCGAACCGCGACGTAGCGGCTGGCGAAGAGCGGCGCGTAGGCGCCGCCCTGCAACAGCGCGCCGACCATCAGCTGCTCGTTGTAGCCGCGCCAGGCCCATGCGTCCGGGTAGGCGTCGGGCAGGAACACGTCGTGCAGGTGCACCAGCACGCCGGAACGCAGCCGCGGCAGCACGTCGAGCAGCAGCCGGTCGACATCGGTGCCCGGCATCGCGACATGGCTCGAATCGATGAACAGCAGGTCGCCGGGAGAGAGCGACGCCGCGGCCTCGGCATCCCCGGGCCCGAACAGCCGTGCCTCGTGGCGCAGGCCGAGGCCATCGAGGGGCGCGCGGGGCGAAGGGTCGATGCAGGTGATCGCGGTCGAGAGGCCGCCGTCGCGGACGGCTTGGGCGAGGAAGCGCGTGGAGTGGCCCGAGCCGATCTCGACGATGCGGGCCGGCCGCTCCCGCCGCACCAGGACGTAGGCGGCGGCCGCGTCGAGGCGAGGGAACCAGTCCTGGGTGAAGCGCGCCGGTCGGGCGCCGACGAGGCCCGGGCCGCCGGCCGCGATGCGGGCGAGGTCGGGGCCGTGCGCCTCGATCGCCGCCAGGACCGCCCGGAATTCCGGCTCGGCCGCGGAAAACAGCGGGCGGAGGGCCGGGTAGCCCTCCGCCCGTGCCGCACCGGCGTGTCGGTACGGGATCAGGAAGCCGCCCGTCGGCAAGCCGAGCAGGGTGCTGAGACCGAGCCCGGCGCGGCGCAGGCGGGCGCGGGTCATACCGCCTTGCGCACCTGCATGTCGCGCGCCTGGACCTCGCGCAGGTCCGGGGTGATGCCGGGGCCGTCGACCGGCGGCGGCGGCACATGATTGGGGGAGTGGGCGGGCGACGTCGCCTTGTTGCGCAGGGCCTCCGCGAGGCGGCCGCGCTCGAACAGCAGCACCACGCCGATTGCCAGGGCGAAGGGCACCAAAAGATAGAACAGGCGGAAGATCAGCACGGCGGCGAGCACGTCGGTCTTCGGCAGGTCGGGCATCGCCGTGATGAAGACGAGCTCGAACACCCCGATGCCGCCCGGCGCGTTGGAGACCAGCGCCACCGAGAACGAGGCGAGGAACACGGCGAGCACCACGAGGAAGCCCGGGTTCCCGGCTTCCGGCAGGGCGAAGTAGATGATGCCGGCGGCACCCAGCAGCTCGAGCGGCGCGGCGATCAATTGCCGGCCCATGATGTTGGGGCGGGGATACTCGATCTTGAACGAGCGGATGTGCATCGGCCGGAAGTGCAGGATCGAGCCGATGACGTAGAGCGCCACGAAGCCGAGCAGGCCGAAGCCGACGAGGCGGGCGGTGGTCGGGCTCGCGAGCACCGCCGGCAGCAGGCTCGCCACGCGCTGCAGCAGCTCGGGCTCGAGCACCAGCACGAGGCCGCCGAGGAAGGCGGTGCCGAGGCCGAAGGTGAAGGAGCAGAGCGCCACCAGCACCGCCACCTGAGCGGGCGAGAGGCCCTTCGACGTGTAGGCGCGGTAGCGCACCACGGCGCCGGAGAAAACCGAGGCGCCGATGTTGTGCGACAGCGCGTAGGTGGTGAAGGAGCAGACCGAGACGAAGAGCCAGGAGATGCCCTTCACCCCGAGATGCAGCAGCGCGATCCGGTCGTACCAGGCCAGCGCCCCGTAGGCGACCAGGGTCGAGAGCACCGCCAGGGCGTAGCGGTGCGGCGGGATCGCCGCGAGGCTCGCCTTCACGTCGGCGAAGGACAGGCCCTTCAGCAGGTGCCACAGCAGGTAGACCGACACCACGACGGCCCCGAGGCCGATGACCGGCCAGATGAAATCTTTGATCTTCTTCATCGCGGTCTCGTCGCGTCCCCATTCTCGCGCGCGCTTCTGCCCGACCCTGCGGCCAACCGCAAGGACGGCGCCGCGCCGGCGGGCCCCCTCCTTTCATGGGATCGTGACGGTTTCGTGCCGGCCGGGGGCGTATGCCGTTCCGTCCGGCCGCCGGCGGGCGCCCTCAGGCGCCCCGGGACTCGAGCCAGTCGAGGATGAGGCGGGCGACGCCCTCGGAGCCGAGATCGAGCTGCAGGAAGTGGGCGATGCCCGGCACCGTGCGGTGCTCGGCGCCGTGATAGAGCGCGGTGCGCCACGTCGTCGCCGGCCAGATCATGCGGTCGTCGGCGCCGCCCAGCACCAGGGTCGGCACGCCCGCGAAGGCCGCCGACAGCGGCAGGTTCGGCCAGTGCGCCTCGGCGAGCGCCACCGGGCTCTCTGCCGACATCCGGGCGGCGTAGGCCTGCGCCCGCTCCAGCGGCAGTCCTTCGGAGAACAGCCAGTGCCGGGCGAGCGCCACCGCGGGCTCGCGCCCGGGCAGCAGCGAGCCGGCCAGCGCCTCGACCCAGAACCCCGCATCGGTCATCGCGATGCGCGGGCCGACCATGCCGAGGCCCTCCGGCGGCAGCGAAGCCATCAGCACGAGGCCGCGCAGCGGCACCCGGCCGAGAAGGCGCTGCGCGAGCAGGCCGCCGAGGGAATGCCCGACCAGCACCGGCGGCTCGCGCCACTGCGACACGGCCAGGCGCAGGTCGGCGGCGTAATCGGTGAGGGAGGCGGCGCGAAGATCCCGCCCGCCGGCGCTGCGGCCGTGGCCGCGCAGGCTCACGGCGGCGGCGCGGCGGCCGCGCCGGGCGAGGTGGGGCAGGAAGATCTCCTCGAACATCCAGGCGCCCCCGAAGGCGCCGTGCACGAAGAGGAGCGGCGCGCCGCGGGGCTCGCCGGCCGGCTCGGCCTCGATCCATTCGAGGGCCGGCCCACCGCGGCGCTCGAGCATCCGGCGCGACAGCCGGGCGCGCGGTTCGGTGACGACGGTGAAGCGGCGCCGGTCCCGCGCGTGTGCGTCGTGCATGCTCGTGCCCCTCAGCGGTCTCGGCGGGCGGCCCGTCGGGTATGTAAAGGACAAGCCCCGTCCGCCCAGTCGCCCGGACGACGAAAAGCTGCCTGCGAACCAGTATCGCGCGACAAAGCTTGACAATGGGGAAACGGGCCGGCCCCCTCGCGGCGTCCCGCCCCGCCAGGAGACGCCTTTCGCCGTGAGCGACCACTCGACCGACGGACCCCGCCTGTGCCTCGACGGCATCACCGCGGTCCCGCCGACCCACGTCGCCACGGTGGTGACGTATCTGGAGATGCGGGAGCCCCCTCCCCCGGGGCCGCGGCGGGAGCCCCTGGCCCTCGCGCCGATCGGCCCGGACCTGGTCCGCTACCGGGCGCTCTACCGCGCCGTCGGCCTGCCGTGGCTGTGGTTCGGCCGTGCCGGCCTGACCGACGCTGCGCTCTGCGCGATCCTGGGCGATCCGGACGTGGAGGCGCTGGCGCTCGTCGAGGACGGGCGCGACGTCGGACTCCTCGAGCTCGACTGGCGTCAGCCGGGCGAGGCGGAGCTGGTCTATTTCGGGCTCGTCCCGGAGGCGGTCGGCCGGGGCGTCGGTCGGCGGTTGATGGAGGAGGCGCTGCGCCGGGCCTTCGCCCGCCCGATCGGGCGGTTCTGGGTGCATACCTGCACCTTCGACCATCCGGGCGCGATCGACTTCTACCGGCGCTCGGGCTTCCGCCCTTACGCGCGGGCGATCGAGGTCGCGCCGGATCCGCGGCTGACCGGCGACCTGCCCCGCGACGCGGCCGGGCAGATCCCGCTCCTGGGGGAGTGAGACAGGATCCGGACGATCACGTCCGGATCCTGTCTCACCAGCCCGCGACGGCGGAGCTTCGCTCCGCATGCCTGAGCGGCCCCGAAATCCGCATCGCGACGCGATCAATCGAATTTCTTATGACGGGTCAGGCCCGGGCGCGCCCGAGCCCGATCGCGTCCATGGCGGCTTGGTCGCGGGCGGTCTCGGCCGCCTTCTCGCTCGTGCGCTCGCGGTCGTCGAGGATCTCGACCTTCTTGAGCTCCTCGAAGGCCTCGGCCAGCGCCGCCTTGGCCTCGGCGAGCTGGGCGTCGAGGTCCTCGGCGGAGCGGCGGATGTTGTCGCGCCGCTGGGCGGCCGCGCGGGCATAGGTCGGATAGGCGAAGTGGGCCGGATCGGAGATCCCGGCCCGCTGCTCCTCCTGGCCGATCTCGCGGTCGAGATCGGCGGCCATGCGGGCGAAATCGGCGATCATCGCCTCGATTTGCGCGACTTTGCGGCGCTTCTCGTCGGCCTGGAAGCGGCGCAGCCGGATGAGCGTGTCCCGCGACTTCATTGTTACTCCACTCCCGACAGCGGCGTGCGGACGAGCCCCGCCCGCCGCGCGGCGGCGCGCGGCCGGGGGGCGGACCGCACGGCCGGCCCTCACGGCCCGCCGACGATCGCGGCGAGGCGCTCGTAACCCTCGCGGATGGAGGTTGCTTCTTCCTTACCCTGCCCCAGAAAAGCCTCCAGATCGGGCATCAGGCCGATCGCCTCGTCGACCTCCGGCGAGCTGCCGGGGCGGTAGGCGCCGAGCCGGATCAGCTCCTCCATGTCGGCGTAGGTCGAGAGCACCCGGCGGGCCCGGCGCACCACGTCGAGGTAGTCCGGGTCGCAGGCCCGCGGCATGGTGCGGGAGACCGAGCGCAGCACGTTGATCGCCGGGTACCGCCCGCGCTCGGCGATGGCCCGCTCCATCACGATGTGCCCGTCGAGGATGCCCCGGACCGCGTCGGCGACCGGCTCGTTGTGATCGTCGCCCTCCACCAGCACGGTGAACAGGCCTGTGATCGCCCCCTCCCCGGTCCCGGGCCCGGCCCGCTCGAGGAGGCGCGGCAGTTCGGAGAAGACCGTGGGGGTGTAGCCCTTGGCGGTCGGCGGCTCGCCGGCGGCGAGCCCGATGTCGCGCTGGGCCATGGCGAAGCGGGTGATCGAGTCGACCATGCACAGCACCTGCGCGCCCTCGTCGCGAAAATGCTCGGCGAGGGCGAAGGTGACGTAGGCCGCGTTGCGGCGCATGAGCGCCGGCTCGTCGGAGGTGGCGACGACGACGACCGAGCGGGCGAGGCCCTCCTCCCCCAGGTCGTCCTGGAGGAATTCCTGCACCTCGCGGCCGCGCTCGCCGACGAGGCCGATCACCGCGACGTCGGCGGCGGTGTAGCGCGCCAGCATCGAGAGCAGCACCGACTTGCCGACGCCGGAGCCGGCGAAGATGCCCATGCGCTGGCCGGCGCACATGGTCAGGAAGGTGTTGATGCAGCGCACGCCGAGATCCAGCGGCGGGCCGACCCGGCGGCGGGCATGGGCGGGCGGCGGGTCGGCCTGGAGTCCGTACGGGACGGGTCCTTGCGGCAGCGGGCCCCTGCCGTCGATCGGCCGGCCGAGCGCGTCGATCACCCGGCCGAGCCAGGCCCGACTCGGCCGGATCGCGCCCGCGCCTTCCGCCCGCACCCGGGCCGGGCAGCCGCGGCGCACCCCCTGGAGCGAGCCGAACGGCATCGCCAGCGCGTGGGGACCGGAGAAGCCGATGATCTCGCACGGCACGGCGGCGCCCGCGGCCTCGTTCACCACGATGTCGAGCCGGCCGCCCAGGCGCATCGCCGCCACCGGGCCGGCGACCTCGATCAGCAGGCCGCGGACCGCCGCGACCCGGCCGAAGACCTCGACGTCCTCCACGGCCGCGAGCGCCCCTTGCGCGGCCGAGAGGCGGCCGGGCGCGTCCGGCCCGGTCACGGCATCATCCTGTTGATACGAGGCGGTTTCCCGAACCGTGCCGCTGCCATTGCCGCATTCCATCAACGATCCATTTACCCGTCTCCTTAACACTGAGGTGCATGGGATCCGGGACGGGCTCCCGGAGGTTCTCCGGGATCGTGTCTCGGGCGCAACATCGCCGGCATGCCGTCATGGTGCCATCCATTTCGGCATGACTTGCGGGAGCGAGATGCAGGTATGCTATCGCGATTCGGCCAGAACGGAACGCAAACCCGCAAGGGGCCGTCCCGGTTCGCGGTTTCACGACCGCTTGCGGGACACGGACAGGGTTTGTTAACCGTTACGGCATAGCGTCGCGATTCGGAAGATAACGGGCGTCCCCCACGGGCCGGTGGAGGACGGGCGGCGGGGGCTTGCCTTAACCCTTGAGGGCCAGGGCTTGGGGACCTGAGATGCGGGTACTTCTGATCGAGGACGACAGCGCGACCGCGCAGAGCATCGAGCTGATGCTCAAGTCCGAGAACTTCAACACCTATACGACCGATCTCGGGGAGGAAGGTGTCGATCTCGGCAAGCTGTACGATTACGACATCATTCTGCTCGACCTGAACCTCCCCGACATGTCGGGCTACGAGGTGCTGCGCTCGCTGCGGGTGGCCAAGGTCAAGACCCCGATCCTGATCCTCTCCGGGATGGCCGGGATCGAGGACAAGGTGAAGGGCCTCGGCTTCGGGGCCGATGATTACCTCACCAAACCTTTCCACAAAGATGAACTGGTCGCGAGAATCCACGCGATCGTGCGCCGGTCGAAGGGCCACGCCCAGTCGGTGATCACCACCGGCGACCTGATCGTGAACCTCGACCAGAAGACCGTCGAAGTCTCGGGCGCCCGGGTCCACCTCACCGGCAAGGAGTACCAGATGCTGGAGCTCCTCAGCCTGCGCAAGGGCACCACACTGACCAAGGAGATGTTCCTCAACCATCTCTACGGCGGCATGGACGAGCCCGAGCTGAAGATCATCGACGTGTTCATCTGCAAGCTGCGCAAGAAGCTCGCGAATGCCAGTCAGGGCAAGAACTACATCGAGACGGTCTGGGGCCGCGGCTACGTGCTGCGCGAGCCGACCGAGGACGAGGATCGCATCGCGGTCTGACGGACGGCCCGGTCGGGACGACGAAAGAACCCCGCTCCGGCGGGGTTTTTTCGTTCGTGGGCCGTGGGGATCGGCGGCCGGCGACGACCCCGTCGTCCTGCGTCGTCGCCTGGCATGGCCTCCCGTGCCCGCGCAGCGGAACCCGGGATCCGGCACCGCTGACGATCCAGGCCAAGGCGGGCAAGCCCCCGCCTCATCGTGGTGCACCAGCGATCATGGATCCCGGGTTCCGCCGCGCGGCCACCGGATGACAAGGAGGATGTCGCCCCTGCCGATGGGAGCGCCGGCACCACCCGGATCGCACCGCCGGACGGTCCGACGTGCGCGGCGAGGCGTGCGGGCGATCGTTCCCGTCCTCAGCGGGCCGCCCAGCGCAGGCCGGGCTGGGCCGCAGCGGCGGCCGGCGTTCCGAGGGCCGACGCCGTCGTACCGGCCGGCACCGCCGCGCGGCCGTGGCGATAGAGGCCGCGATGCTCGGGATCGGGCACCAGCGTCTCGGTGATGCCGATCACGGTCTCGGCGGCGCCGAGCAGCACCGCCCCGTCGGGGGAGAGCTGGTCGGCGATGCGCCGCAGCACGTCGGCCTTCGTCGCGGTGTCGAAGTAGATCAACACGTTGCGGCAATACACGATGTCGAACGTGCCGAGATGCTCGAACGGCTGCAGCAGGTTCAGCGGCCGGAAGTCGATCATCTGGCGCAGGGCGTCCGCGATGCGCCACTGCTCGCCGACCTGGGTGAAGTGCTTGAGCATCAGCTGCACGGGGAGCCCGCGCTGGACCTCGAACTGGTTGTAGAGGCCGAGCTTGGCCTTCTCCAGGACCTCGGTCGAGAGGTCGGTGGCGACGATCTCGACCCGCCAGCCGGCGAGCCGGGGCGCGGCCTCGGCGAGCAGCATCGCCAGCGAGTACGGCTCCTGGCCGGTCGAGGCGGCGGCGCACCAGATCCGCAGCCGGCGCTGCGCGGCCCGGGCCGCGAGCGCGTTCGGCAGCAGCACGTCGCGGAACAGGTCGAACGGCGTACGGTCGCGGAAGAAGAAGGTCTCGTTGGTGGTCATCGCCTCGACCACCGCACGCTCGATCGCGCCGTCGCGGGCGACCCGGAGGCAGCCGATCAGCTCGGTGAGCCCGGCGAGGTTGAAGCGCCGGCAGACCGGCGCGAGGCGGCTCTCCACCAGGTAGCGCTTCTCGGCCGTGAGTGCCAGGCCGGAGCGCTGCTTGAGGTAGCCGCGGAGGAATTCGAACTCGGTCTCGGTCATCGACGCGGCATCCTCCCCGGGGGCCGTGGCAGGATACCCATCAGTGGGCCGCACCAAGGCCCGCACCGGCACCTGGGCCGGCGATCGCGGCCCGCAGGGCGGGGCCGATCGCCGGCAGCGGCAGGATCTCGTGGGCGTAGCCGGCCCGCACCAGGCTGCCGGGCATGCCCCAGACGGTTGAGGTCGCCTCGTCCTGGGCCAGCATCACGCCGCCGGCCTCGACCAGGGCCTGGGCGCCCTTGGTGCCGTCCGAGCCCATGCCGGTGAGCACCACCGAGAGCGTGGCGGCACCGTAGACCTCGGCGGCGTCGCGAAACATCACGTCGACGGCCGGGCGACAGAAATTGACCGGCGGGCCGTCGTTGAGCTGGATCACCGCTTCTGTCGCGTTGCCCGAGAGCCCCATGTGGCGGCCGCCCGGCGCGACGTAGACGACGCCGGGCCGCACCGGCTCGCCGTGCTTGGCCTCCGCCGCCGGCAGGCCGATCCGGGCGCCGAGATGCTCGGCGAAGACCGCGGTGAAGACCGGCGGCATATGCTGGACGATCAGGATCGGCACCCGCCGCAGGGTCGCGGCGCCGATGCCCTCGAGCACCTCTCCCACGGCGCGGGGACCGCCGGTCGAGGCACCGACGAGCAGGCACCGCGGCGGGCTCGCCCGCAAGGGACGCGGGCGAACGGTCACGGGGGCCGCAGCCGGCCGCGGCGCCGGGGCGGCCGCGACGGCGGCCGGGCGCTCAGGCAGTGCGGCGAGGCCGGGCCGCTCCGACGGAGCGGAGGGGCGGGCCCGCGGCCGGTTGCGCAGGTCGGCGCCGAGCATCCGGATCTTCTGGACCAGGTCCTCGCGAAAGCTCGCCTGGGTGGTGACGCCGCGGTTGCCCTCGGGCTTGGGCAGGTAGTCGATCGCCCCGAGGGCCAGGCAGCGGAGCGAGATCTCCGCATTGCGCTGGGTCAGGGTCGACATCATCACGACCTGGAGCCCGGGGCGCTTGGCCAGCATCCGCGGCAGCGCCTGGGTGCCGTCGAGCTCCGGCATCTCGATGTCGAGGAGGACGATGTCGGGCTGGACCCGGTCGAGGGCGTCGAGCGCGAGGCGGCCGTTCGCGGCGGTCCCGACGATCTCGCAGCCGGCCTCCTCGAGCCAGCGCGAGACGAGGCCGCGCACCACCACGGAATCGTCGGCGACGAGGACGCGGATCCGCGGGCCGGCGCTCGGGGATGGGCTGGAGGGTGCGGCGGATGCGGCCATGAAGTGTCTCGGTCGATGCGCCGCTTCCGGCGGGCGAGCAGGGATCGGGCCCGCCGGAGGACGGGCGAAGGGAGATGGGACGCCTGAGGCAGCCGCACGGTCGGCCCCTTGGCGGGGCCGACGGCGTGGCGGTTCGTCAGGTCAGTCCCACCGCCTGGAGCTTGGCGGTCATGATGTCCTTGTCGAAGGGCTTCATGATGTATTCGTCGGCGCCGGCATGCAGCGCCCGGGCGATCGACGCGACGTCGTTCTCGATGGTGCAGAACAGGACCTTGGGGTGGTCGCCCTCGGGCAGCCGCCGCAGGGCGCGCAGGACCTCGTACCCGTCCATGTGCGGCATGTTCCAGTCGAGCAGGATGGCGTCCGGCATGGCCGCCCGGCACTGCTCGACCGCCTCGCGGCCGTCCTCGGCTTCCGCCACCCGGAAGCCCAGGCCCTCGATGATCCGGCGCGCCACCTTGCGGATCACCGCCGAGTCGTCGACGATCAGGAAGCTTCTCATTCCGTCATCCTCGCCGTCATCCTCGCCGTCATCCTCGCCGTCGTCCTCGGCCTCGTCCCCGGGATCACGCGGCGCTGGCCGTGGGCCGCGCGTCGCCGAAGGCGAGCACCGCCTCGACGTCGAGGATGATCAGCAGGCGTCCGTCGAGGCGGTGCACCCCGCGCGAGATCGCGCGCCAGCGGGTGTCGAGATGGACCGGGTTCGGCTCGTAGGTGTCGGCGGCGAGCTTCATCACCTCGCCGACCTGGTCGACCAGGAGCCCATAGGCCTCGCCGCCATGCTCCAGGCCTACCGCCATGTTGCGGCCGTCGCCGGTGCGGTCCGGCAGGCCGAGGCGCCGGCGCAGGCAGAGCGCCGTGACGACCCGCCCGCGCAGGTTGAGCAGGCCCTTGATCTCCGGCGGCGCCAGCGGGACGTCGGTGAGGTTGGTGGCGATGAAGACGTCGTGCACCCGGTCGATCGGCAGCCCGAACAGCTCGTCGCCGAGCAGCACGGTGACGTAGTCGGTGGTCTCGCCGGTGGACGGCGCAGGCGTTCCGGCGGTGTTGGTGTTGGCGGCCATCATGGGCGGGGCTCGGGAGTCGAGAGGACGTATCGGGCGGTGGTGAGCCATCCGGGCGCTCGGAGCGTCCGGACGGCCGGATCGACGGGGCCTTTACGCCGCCGCCACGAGGGGCGCGCTGGTGATCTCGTTGACCGCCGCCACCAGGCCGGTGCGGTCGAACTTCGCCACGCAATCGGCGACGCCGAGGGCGCGGGCGCGGGCGATGGCGTCGGGCGCCATCGTGCCGGCGAGCGCCACCACCGGCATCGCGGCGAGCCGTCCACCGATCTTGCGCATCGCCTCGATCAGGTCGAAGCCGGAGCGGCCCGGCATCTCGAGGTCGCAGACCACGAGGTCGATGCGGGCCTCGCCGCCGAGATGGCGCATCGCCTCCTCGGCATCCGCCGCCGGGATCACCCGGAAGCCCGCCGCCTTCAGCACCGGCGTCAGCATCTCGCGGAAGAAGGCCGAGTCGTCGACGAGGAGCAGGCTCGGGGCCTTCGGGACCGCACGGTGCGAGGGCTGGCCCCAATCGTCGTGGGCGAGCGGCAGGTAATGGGCGATGTTGACGATCTCGGTCGCCCGGTTGCGCACCACCGCCGAGCCGATCAGGTCGGAGCGCTCGGTCACGAGCTCGACGTCCAGCACCTCGTCGACGATGTCGACGATCTCGTCGACCACGAGTCCCATCGAGCGCTCGCCGTCGGAGAACACGACCAGCGCCTGCGCGCCCTCGCGCCGGATCGCCTGGGCCGGATCGGCCGGGACGAGCGGCATCAGCCGGCCGCGATACTGGATCAGCGGTCGCCCGCCGACCCACTCGATCTTCGCGGCGTCGATCTCCTCCAGCCGCGTGACGAGGGAGAGCGGCACCGCCTTGAGCGCATCGCCGCCGCCCTTGAACACCAGCAGCGTCACCGCCTGATCGGAACCGGTCTCCTCGCCCTCGGCCTCCGCCTCGGCCTCGCCGGGCTGGCCGCTCGCGGTGCCGGAGCCGACCATCTTGGCGACGCCGTTGGGGTCGATGATCAGCACCACCGCCCCGTCGCCGAGGATCGTGTTGCCGGAGAAGAGCGGGATGTGCCGGAGCTTCGAGGACATCGGCTTGACGACGATCTCCTCCGTGTGGAAGACGCCGTCGACCAGGATGCCGAAGCGCTGGCGCCCGACCTGGCTCACCACGACGAAGCCCTCGTCGGTGGAGACCGGGGCGTCGGCGGCGTCGAGGCCGAGCATGCCGGCCACCGGCACGATCGGCAGCAGGCGGTCGCGCAGGCGCAGGACCGGCGAGCCGTTGATGCGCTCGACCGCGTGGTCGGTGCCGGGCTGCACCCGGACGAGCTCGAGCACCGAGACCTGCGGGATCGCGAAGCGCTGCTCGCGGGCCGAGACGATCAGCGCCGCCACGATCGCCAGCGTCAGCGGGATCTTGATCGTGAAGGTGGTGCCGCGGCCGAGCTGGGTCTGGATGTCGATCGTGCCGCCGATCAGCTCGATGTTGGTCTTCACCACGTCCATGCCGACGCCGCGGCCGGAGACCGAGGTGATCGCCTTGGCGGTGGAGAAGCCGGCGTGGAAGATGAACTTCGCCACCTGGGCGTCGGTCATCCGCTCGACCTCGGCGTCCGTGGCGACGCCGCGCTCGACCGCCTTGCGGCGGATCGCCTGCAGGTCGAGGCCCTTGCCGTCGTCGGCGATCTCGATGGTGATCGTGCCGCCCTCGTGGAAGGCGTTGAGGCGGATCGTGCCCTTCTCGGGCTTGCCGGCGGCCTTGCGCTCCGCACCCGACTCGATGCCGTGATCGGCCGAGTTGCGCACCATGTGGGTGAGCGGGTCCTTGATGACCTCGAGCACCTGGCGGTCGAGCTCGGTCTCGGCGCCCTGCATCAGCAGGTCGATCTTCTTGCCGAGTTCCGACGAGAGGTCGCGCACCACCCGCGGCAGCTTCTGCCACGCCGAGCCGATCGGCTGCATGCGGGTCTTCATCACCCCTTCCTGCAGCTCGGCGGTGACGTGGGAGAGGCGCTGCAGCGGCACCTTGTAGTTGCCGTCCTCGTGCCGGCGGGCGATCTCGAGAAGCTGGTTGCGGGTGAGCACCAGCTCCGAGACCATCGTCATCAGGTGCTCGAGGGTGTCGACGTTCACCCGGATCGTCTGAACCTTGCTGACCGGCGCGCCCTCGGCCTCGGAGGTCTGGTCAGGCCGCCCCTGCTCCGCGCGGGCGGGCTCTGGCCGCCCCTGATCGGGCCGCCCCTGATCGGGGCGGGTCGGCTCGACGCGGCGCGCCTCGACCGGCGGCCGGGCCGGCTCGGCGACGGGCAGCGGCACCACGACGGCGCCGGGCGGCGCGACATCGGCCTCCGCATCGACGGCCGTCTCGCGAAATGCCCGCTCGAGATCGTCGAGGGAAACCTCGCCAGGCTTCAGGGCCCGCTCCAGGATCTGCGGCACGAGAGTGCCGGCGGTCATCGCGGGCGCGGCCGGGGCCGGGGCCACGACCGGCTCGGGGGCCGGAGCCGGAGCCTCGGACATCCGCTCGAGGGCGCCGATCAGGTCCTCGTCGATGCCGGCCGGCTCGGCGGCGGTGCGCTCCAGTTCGGCCACGATCAGCTTGATCCGGTCGAGGGTCTGCAGGATCAGGCTGACGGCCGGGCTCGTCACCGGCATGCCGTCGCGGAACTTGCCCATCAGGGTCTCGGCCGCATGCGCCAGCGCCTCGAGGCGGGGCAGGCCGAGGAAGCCGCAGGTGCCCTTGATGGTGTGCACCAGCCGGAAGATGTTGCGCAGAATCGTCTGGTTGTTGGGATCCTGCTCGAATCGGACGAGTTCGAGGTCGACAGTGTCCAGGTGCTCGCCGGTCTCTGTCAGGAACTCACGCAACAAATCGTCCATCGCGGCCACTCGTCGATCCACGCAGGATCTCTGCGCAGTGTCCACGGTGCCACGCGAGCCTTTATGATCCGTTTCCGGACAGCGTCACGTTTCGGCGGAGCGGGCCGCAATTGCCTCGGATCCAAAGGAAAAAAGGCCGGTCACCGGTCCGCCGCGGGGTTAGATGCCGTTAGCGCTCGTCAGGCGTCGGTCTCGGCCGCGGCGGCCGGACCGGCGGGCTCGGCCCGGATCGTGACCGTGTCGCCCTGGATCGAGAACCGCACGGCCATCTCGGCGGCCCGGGCGACCAGGCCGGCATAGAAGGGCTGGATCGCGTGGGCGTCCACGGTGCCGCTCTCCGGCGCGCCGGCGATGAGCGCCTCGACATGGGCCGGGATGCGGGCGTGCGAGCCCTTGGCGGTCAGGACGAAGACCGGCGCCTCGCCCTCCCCGGTCACCGCGACGTCGATGACGCCGCCGCGCGGGATCGCCGTGACGGCGATCACCACGAGGTTCAGGAGCAGCTTGACCTTGTTCTTCGGAAACAGCGCGCGGGGCGCGCTCCAGGTCAGCTGGGTCTTGTCGTCGCCGAACATGCCGCGGGCGACGTTCTCGGCGTCCGCGAGGTCGATGCTCGCGCCCGCCGAGCCCGCCGCCCCGAAGGCGATGCGGGCGAATTGCAGCCGGGCCGAGGCCTGCCTGGCGCTCTTGCGGATCAGGTCGAGGGCGAAGTCGCGCATCTCGGCGCTGTCCTCGTCCTCGAGCACCTCGAGGCCATTCACGATGGCGCCGACCGGGCTGATGACGTCGTGGCAGACCCGTGAGCAGAGCAGCGCCGAGAGGTCGAGGGCGTCGAGGTCGACGGTGGCGGTCGTGGGGAGGGTCATGGGGGCGCGCTCCGCGGGGCCGGTTCGATGGGGTCGCGGCGGCTCCCGCCACGGTTTGCCGGCACGGATAGCCGCCGCGCGCCGGTTTGAAAAGGCGATCGCGCCCGCCCGTCTGCCCCGGCACGGATCGACAAACCCGCGGACGCGGGGCATGACAGCGGCATGACGACGACCCTGGCACCCGGCAGCGTGCCCAATCCCGCCGAGCGCGACGCCATCGCGCTCAGGCTCGCCGAGATCGCCACTGCGGCCGGCGTGATCCTGCGCCGATTCGAACTGGGCGGGTGCCGCCACCACCTGAAGGCGGACGGCTCGCCGACGAGCCAGGCCGACCTCGCCGCCGAGGAACAGATCGTGGCGGCGCTGGCGCGAGACTGGCCCGGCATCCCGGTGATCGCCGAGGAGACCGCGGCGGAGGCCGCCCCCGCCGCCCTGTTCTTCCTGGTCGACCCCCTCGACGGGACCAAGGATTTTCTCAAGGGCACCGGCGAGTACACGGTCAACATCGCGCTCGTGGCCGGCGCGCGGCCGGTGGCGGCGGCGCTCGCCGCGCCCGTCCTCGCCCGGGTCTGGGCCGCCGGAGCGGATGCGCGCGAGGCGCCGATCGTCGAGGGCCGCCCCGGCCCGTTCGGAGCGGTCAGGGCGAGGCCCGCGCCCGCCGATGGCATGACGGCGCTGGTGAGCCGCAGCCATGGCGAGGCGGCGGACGAGGCATGCCTCGCAGGCCTGCCGGTCGCCCGGCGGCGCGGCGCGTCGTCGGCCCTCAAGTTCGGGCTGCTCGCCTGCGGCGAGGGCGACGTCTACGTGCGCTGCGGCCCGACCATGGAGTGGGACACGGCCGCCGGCGACCACATCCTGACCCAGGCCGGCGGCTGCCTGATCGGCCCCGACGGCGCGCCCCTCGCCTACGGCCGCCATCCCGACCAGTACCGGAACGGGCCCTTCGCGGCCCTCGGAGATCCGTCCTTTGCCGGCCGGATCGTGCTGCCGGCGTCGCGCCCGGCCAAGTAGGCGTAGGGGCGAGTTGTCAGGGCAAGTCGTCGGTGCGAGGCGTGACGGGTCCGGCTCACCCGCCGAGCGCGGCGTCGCGCCGCAGCACCGGCCAGCGCGCCTCCGCCGCCTCGAGGAGAGCGGGCCCGGCCCGCTGGCGCCGCTCCACGCCGCGAAAGAGGTAGAGCCGGTCCCCATGCAGGGCCGCCGCCAGGGGATCGGCCTCGACGAGGCGCCCGGCCGCCACGCCCTCCGGATCGTAGCCGCCGAGCCGCGGCGCATAGGCCTCGGGTGCCGCCGCGAAGGCCGCCCGGTTCGCCGGTCCGGCGAAGCGCCAGACGAGCCCCGACCAGGTGACCTCGTGCGCGCCCGAGCCGGGGAGCGGCTCCGGCCCGAGCCGGTAGGACACGGCGTCGAAACCCCGCAGAGCGAGCCCGGTCAGGGAATCGGCGGCGTAGAGTGCCGGCACGCCGAGCGGCGTCTCGCCGCGGGCCGGAGCGGCGACCGCGGCGGCGAGCAGCGACAGCAGGCCGCGCCGCGTTAACCAGATCTTGCCCATATCCGCAGCATCTGTGGCATCCCGCCGCCCGTCCGCGCCGGTGTCTCGCCGGCCGAGCCGGCCGAGCCGGCTCCGACCTTCTAAGCCGGGACGCCTAACGAATGCTCTCAGCCCCTCCCGCCCCCTCGGCCAGGCAGGACATCCGGCGGCACACCTCCGGAACGCCGCGCCGGCGCCGCTCGGCCGCCGTCCTGGCCGCCCTCCTCGCCGGCCCCCCGGCGCTCGCCGCGCTGCCGGCGGCCCTTCATCCCGTCCCGGCCGCGGCGCAGGGGCGGCGCCCCGGCGATCCCGGCACGTTCCAGCCGCGGGAGATCATCGATTCCGGGCACCAGTTCTTCGGCTCGGTGTCGCGCGGCCTCGCCCTCACGGTGCAGGAGGCGACGCGCCGCTGGGGCGAGCCCAACGGCTACATCCTCGGCCAGGAGGCCTCCGGCGCCATCATCGGCGGCGTGCGCTTCGGCGAGGGCACGCTGTTCACCCGCAATGCCGGCCAGCGCAAGGTCTTCTGGCAGGGGCCGTCCCTCGGCTTCGACGTCGGCGGCGACGGCGCCCGCAGCATGATGCTGGTCTACAACCTGCCCCGGGTCGACGCGCTCTACCGCCGCTTCGTCGGCATGGACGGCTCGGCCTACGTGGTCGGCGGCTTCGGCATGTCGGCGGTCACCTCCGACAACATCGTGGTGGTGCCGATCCGTGCCGGCGTCGGGGCGCGATTCGGGATCAATGTCGGCTATCTCAAGTTCACCGACTCGCCGACCTGGAACCCGTTCTGAGCGGGCGGCCGTCGCGCGGCCGCGCTGGTCCTCGGGGCCGTCCCGTGGCAGGGTCCGGCCCGCGCCGCCCGCGCCCGGTCGCGGGCGGCCGTCCACCGTGTCCCCTCGTCCGGGGGCCTGGCCGCAGGCCGCGCCCGGACGCCGAGAGAGTATCGCCCGGGTGATCGAGTCCCTGATGTTCGCGGCCCTGGGCTTCCTCGGGGCCGGCCTGTGCGCCCTGCTGATCCTGCCGGCCCTCAATGCCCGGGCCGAGCGCCTGACGCGGCGCCGGCTCGAGGCGCTCTACCCGATGTCGATCGTCGAGCTCACCGCCGAGAAGGACCATCTGCGGGCCGAGTTCGCGGTGCGCGAGCGCCAGCTCGAGCGCCGGGTCGAGGAGGCGATGGCCGCCCGCCAGGCCGAGATGGAGGAGATGGGCCGGCGCACCGTCCGCATCGGGATGCTCACCGCCGAGATCGAGCGCCGGGATACCCGCCTCGCCGAGATCGAGCGCGACCTCGTCGCGGCCCGCGGCAGCCTCGCCCAGATCCAGGGCGAGATCGCGGAGGCCCGAACCGCCCGCGCGGCGGCCGAGGAGGCGATGCGGGCCCTCGAAGGCCCCTATCAGCGGGCCCTGGCCGACCTCGCCGCGCTGCGGGGCGAGGTCGAGGCGCTGCGAAGCGGCCAGGCGGAGGCCGAGGCCGCCCGCGGCGTCGCCGAGGAGCGGGCACGCGCGGCGAGCGGCCGGGTGGCGGCGGCGGGCGAGGGCATCGCCAGCGCCGCCCGCGAGCAGATCCAGGCGCTCGAGGACGCGCTCTCCGACCTCAATGCCCGCCACGCCGCCGAGATCGAGGCTGCCCGGGCCGAGATCGCCGCCCTGCGGGCGGCCGCGCAGGCCGGCGCTCCGCCTCCCGAGCGCATCGCCGCCGAGAACGCCGCCCTGGAGCGCCGGATCGCCGAGGTGGCGGACGCCCTGATGCAGGCGCAGGGCCGCCCGGAGCCGCGGATGCCCCAGGCGACGTCCCTGCCGGCGCAGGTGCCGACGCCCGTCGCCGCGGGGTGACGGCTCGGCGATGTGCCCTGCGGCACATCGCGACCGGCACGGCCTGTCCCCGGATGCGACGAGCCGACCCGGAAACGGCGCGGAAACATCATCTAACCCGTTCGTGATGCAGCCTTTTCCTGCTTCGGCCGGTGGCCCCGGCGGGCCCCCGCAACGGTCTCGATCGGGTCTCAGGCGTCCCGCGACCCTTGTCAGGCTGCGGGTTTCGGGCCATGTCGCTGCGACTCCCATCCCTCTGCAAGGCTTCGACAGACATGATGCTCAGGCCGATGTCGCTCGCCCTCCTGACCGCCGGCAGCCTCGTGCTGCTCGCCGTCCCGGCTTCGGCCCAGCGCGACGACCCCAACCTGAAGAAGTACTGCACGGGCGACTACATGACCTACTGCGGGAATCTGCCGCCGGAGAGTCCTGAGGTCGATCGCTGCTTCGAGAAGAACATGAAGAAGATTTCGGTCAACTGCAAGAAGGCGATCGAGTACTACGAGCAGACCCACAAGTAGCGGTCCCGGGCGGAGGCCCACCCGCTCCGCAAGCCGCCTCAGGCGGAGGCCTCGGCCCGGCTCGCGGCCTCCAGCGCCTCGGCCAGGGCCTCGATGGTGAAGGGCTTGCGCAGCACGGTCTCGCCCGGCGCCGGCCGGGGCCCCTCCTGGGCGTCGTCGCGCGGATGGCCGGTGGCGAAGATCACCGGCAGGTCCGGGCGCCGCCGCCGCGCCTCGGCCGCGAGGGTCGGCCCGTCGATGCCCGGCATCACCACGTCGGTGAACAGCACCGCCACCTCGCGCCCGCCGTCCAGGATGGCGAGCGCCGCCGCGCCGTCGGACGCCGTCAGGGTGCGGTAGCCGAGCTCGCCGATCGTCTCGGCGCTGGCGAGCCGCACCGCGGAATCGTCCTCCACCACCAGCACGGTCCGGGCCGCACGTCCGGGCGCCGCCGCCGCGAGGCGGGTCCGCGCGGCGGCCTCGGCCGGCACGCCGTCCCGGCTCACCGGCAGGGTCAGCTCGATGGCGGTGCCCTCCCCCGGCCGGCTGTCGATGCGCACGCGGCCGCCCGACTGGGTGACGAAGCCGTAGACCTGGCTCAAGCCCAGGCCCGTGCCCCGCCCCTGCGGCTTCGTGGTGAAGAACGGCTCGAAGGCCCGCGCCACCACGTCGGGCGGCATGCCGGTGCCGGTGTCGCGCACCGTGACGCAGACCGCCGCCGTCCCGTCCTCGAGGGTGCCGACGGCCGTCTCCAGGGTGAGCTTGCCGCCCCCCGGCATCGCGTCGCGGGCATTGACCGCGAGGTTCAGGATCGCGTTCTCGAGCTGGTTCTGGTCGACGAACACCGCCGGCGGATCGGCCATCAGCCGCGTCTCGACCCGCACCGTCTCGCCGAGCGTACGGCGCAGGAGGTCGACCATTCCGGCGACGAGGCGGTTCGGGTCGGTGGGACGGGGCTCGAGCGGCTGCTGGCGCGCGAAGGCGAGGAGCCGGTGGGTGAGCTTGGCGGCTCGGTCGGTGCCGTCGAGGGCGCCGGCGATGAAGCGGCCGACATCGGTGTCGCCCCGGGCGATGCGCCGCTGCACCAGTTCGAGCGAGCCGGTGATGACGGCGAGCAGGTTGTTGAAGTCGTGCGCGATGCCCCCCGTCAACTGGCCCACCGCCTCCATCTTCTGCGACTGGCGCAGCTGGCTCTCGGCGGCGAGCCTCTGCGCGTGCTCGCGCTTGAGGTCGGCCAGCGCCTGCTGCTCGGCCCGGGCCCGGGCCAGCGCCAGCCAGGCCATCAGCACCAGGGTCAGGGCCGAGACGGTGGCGACGAGACCGTAGACCCGCAGGTTGTCGTACCAGCGGTCGAGGGCGACCGCGGTCTCGACCGAGAACGCGACCTGGACCGGGTAGTCGCCGATGCGGCGCCAGGCATAGAGCCGCTCGGCCTCCGCCGGCGGCGTGCCGGTGGCGGCTCCCCCCTGCGGCCGGGCCCGGATCGCCCGCAGCAGCGGGTCGGCCGGCGCCAGCCGCTCGTCGACCTGCGGGCCCGGCGGCTCGCGCACCAGGATGGCGCCGTCGGCGCGCAGCAGCATCGCCCGGTGGTCGGTCGGCGCGGCGATCTCGGCGTAGAAGCGGGCGAAGTACTCGGTGCCGAGCGCGATCACGATCACGCCGTCGAAGCGCCCGTCATCGGTCGAGCGCCGGCGGCTGACCATGAAGGCGGTGGAGCCGTCCGCCTCCCGCACGGCGGGGCTGACATAGATGCCGATGTCCCGCGGCGGGTGAACCGAGAAAACGTCCCGCCCCGAGACGTCGCGGTTGAGGTCGCCCTCGCGGCTCGAGGCCTGCACCCGCCCCTGCGGGTCGACCACCCAGACCGCCTTGGCCTGGGCGAGCGGCGCCTTCAGGCTCGCCAGGAAGCCGCCGGTGGCGGGCGCCGCGATCTGGCTCCAGCTCCGGTCGAAGACGTAGTCGTCGACCCGGTCCATGGCGAGCTCGGCGGTGTCGAACACCTTCGAGGCGTGCTCGTGCATCACCGCGGCGGTCCGCACGACCGCGCTGTCCTCTTCCCGCAGGACCTCGGCCCGGTTCCACCACGCCGCGCCCACCAGGACGACGCACGGCACCAGGAAAGCCGCGGCGACGAGGAGCTGGTGCAGCCGCACCGTCGATAGGCTCACGGGACACTCACAAACGCGGCGGAAAGCCGACGCGGCGATCGGCGTGAAGCTTAACTGTTCATTAACGGCTTGGCGAGCGAAACGATCGCCGTCCCGTCCGTCGGCGTCCCGCGGGTCGCCGTTGTCCGTTCGGGTGTGTCGCCCGGGCATCGGCGCCGGCGCCCCGGCTCCATTTCCTGGCCGCACTCTTCCGGCAGGCGGTCGAACAGGTCCTTAACGGCCACGCTCGAATGCCGCGCAACGGCCCCTAACGCCGGGCTCGCCTCGCGGGACGCGGGCCGCTATGGTGCTGCCGCCACGCTTAGGGCGGGGACCGGGTCGTGCGGCCCGGCGCCGCTCCAGGTTTCTGATCGTGCCGCGATGCCCCGCGACGAACCGGCTTCCGCGTCGTCGTCGGACCGCGCCCGTGCCCGGACCCCGCCCGTGCTCCGTACCCGTACCCTCGTGATCCTCGGCCTGATCGCCCTCGCGACGACCGCCTGCGGCCGCCGCGGTCCGCTCGAACCGCCGCCCGCCGCAGCCCCGGCCGGCGCCGCCGCCGGCCCGCAGGCCGGCAAGCCGCCGGCCGGCGGGGCGGCCGCGCGGCCGCGGACCGGGGCCGCTTCGGTCAATACCCTGCCGGGCGGCGTCGGGCTCGAGGCCGGCGGCAACGCCCCCGACGACGCCGACGAGCTGCCCTCCGCCGCGGTCGCACCGCCGACCGGGATCCCGGCCCCGACCGAATCCTCCTCGCGCCGCCGCAAGGGCTACGTCATCCCCAAGGAGCCGTTCCCCCTCGATCCGCTGCTCTGACGGGGGGATCCCGGTCGCCCGGGAACTCCGTGTGCCGGGAACCGAGGGTGCAAAGGGCGGCGGCTTTCGTGTAGAGGGCGCGACGCGCCGCATGGCGCGCCCCGGACCGTCAGTCAGCCACCCATGCACCATTTCAGCTACCGCGACGGCGTGCTCCACGCCGAGGACGTCGACCTGGCACGGCTCGCGGGCTCGGTCGGCACACCCTTCTACTGCTACGCCTCCGCCACCCTGGAGCGGCACTACCGGGTCTTCGCCGACGCGTTTTCGGGCGACGACGCCCTCGTCTGCTACGCCATGAAGGCGAACTCGAACCAGGCGGTGCTCGCCACGCTCGCCCGCCTCGGCGCCGGCATGGACATCGTCTCGGAGGGGGAGCTGCGCCGGGCTCTCGCCGCCGGCGTGCCGGGCGAGCGCATCGTCTTCTCGGGCGTCGGCAAGACCGAGAGCGAGATGGCCGCCGCCCTCGAGGCCGGCATCCTGTGCTTCAATGTCGAGAGCGAGCCCGAGCTGGAGCAGCTCTCGCGCGTCGCCGCCGCCAGGGGCGCGACGGCGCCGGTCTCGATCCGGGTCAACCCGGACGTCGACGCCCGCACCCACGCCAAGATCTCGACCGGGAAGTCGGAGAACAAGTTCGGCATCCCGATCTCGCGGGCGCGCGAGGTCTATGACCGGGCGGCCCGCCTGCCGGGCCTGTCGCTCGTCGGCGTCGACATGCATATCGGCAGCCAGATCACCGACCTCGCGCCCTACGACAACGCCGCCGCCCTGCTCTGCGGCCTCGCCCGCGACCTGATGGCGGCGGGCCACCGGCTGCACCACGTCGATTTCGGCGGCGGGCTCGGCATCCCGTACCGGGACGACAACGCCCCCCCGCCGGACCCGGCCGCCTTCGCGGCGGTGCTGCGGCCGCATTTCCGGCCGCTCGGCCTCCGGCCCGTCTTCGAGATCGGCCGGATGATCGCCGGCAATGCCGGCGTGCTGGTGACGCGGGTCCTGTATGTAAAGCACGGCGAGGGCCGCACCTTCGTGATCGTCGATGCGGCGATGAACGACCTGATCCGCCCGACGCTCTACGAGGCCTACCATGCCCTGCGCCCGGTGGCCGAGCCGGGCCCCGACGCGGCCCGCCTGACCGCCGACGTGGTCGGCCCGGTCTGCGAGAGCGGCGACTACCTGGCGCTCGCCCGCGAGATGCCGGAGGTCAAGCCCGGCGACCTGATCGCCGTGATGTCGGCCGGCGCCTACGGCGCCGTGCAGGCCTGCACCTACAACACGCGGCCGCTGGTGCCCGAGGTGCTGGTGCGCGGCCCCGACCACGCGGTGATCCGGCCGCGGCAGAGCTACGAGGAGCTGATCGGGCTCGACAGGGTTCCGGAATGGCTGGCGGGCTGATCGATGACCGGTCGATCGCTAAAATTCGACCGAATTTCCGAACCGGACGGCCAGTCCTCGCGCGGTAGCGTCCCGGCATGTCACCGGGAGTACCTCAAGCGATGGCGCCTCAAGGCAATCTTCTCGCCCGCGCCGAGGCCGTGGTCGAGCGCGCGTACCGCATCGCGGCGGAGCATCACTCCGCCCTGGCCCAGGCCCGGATCGCCGTGCAGCCCCTGCGCGACGTCGCGACGCGGCGGGGCGGGGACGACGTGCCGCAGGCCGCGGACCGGCCGCGGACCCGCCGGCCGGCCTGAGCCGATTTGACCCGCTGGCCGGGTCCGGCCGGCGTGCTAGCCTGCCTCCTTCGCCCGTTCGCGGACGGGCCCCAGCGGGAGCAGGGCATGACGAAAGCCGAGCCGGACACCGCGCAACGCAGCCCCGCCTCGGACCACCGGCCCGATCCGGTGCGCGCCGGGCTCGACCGGCTGGTGGTTCGCGCCGGGCGGGTGACGCTGTGGGAGCAGGCCTGGCCGATCCTGTGGCGGGGCCTGGCGGTCGTGCTGCTGTTTCTCGCCGCGTCGTGGCTCGGCCTGTGGCTCGATGCGGGGCCGGCCCTGCGCATGGCCGGTGTCGCGGCGTTCGGGATCGCGCTCCTGGCCGCGCTCGCGCCGCTCGTGCGCCTGCGGCGGCTCGCCCGGACCCAGGCGCTGGCGCGGATCGACCGCGATGCGGGCCTGAGCCACCGGCCGGCCCGCGCCCTCGAGGACACGCTGGCTCTCGGCCGCGACGATCCCGGGGCGCAGGCCCTGTGGGCGCTGCACCGGCGCCGGGCGGCCGCCACGGTGGCGCGCCTGAAAGTGTCCGGCCCGCGGCCCGGGATGACCCGGCGCGACCCCTTCGCGCTGCGCGCCGGCGCGATCCTGGCCGCGGTGGCCGGCGCCTTCGTGGCCGGGCCGGAAGCGGGCGACCGGCTGCGCGCCGCCTTCGACTGGCGCGGGCCGCCGGCGGCGGCACCCGCGTTCCGGGTCGACGGCTGGATCGACCCGCCGCTCTACACCCGGATGCCGCCCCTGATCGTCACCCTGGCGGAGGCCGGTCAGCGCCTGCGCGCCCCGGTGAACGCGACCCTGGTGGTGCGCATCGCCGGCGCCTCCGACGCGACGGTGACGCCGGGGGCCGGCCTGAAGGCCCTGCCGGCCACCACGCCGGCCAGGCCCGACCTGCGCGAGGAGCGCTTCACGCTGACCGGCGGCACCGCCGAGGTCGCGGTGCAGACGGGCTTCGCCAGCACCCACCGCCTCACCGTCGAGACCATCCCCGACCGCCCGCCGGAGATCGCCTTCGCGGGCGCTCCTGAGACCAACGGGCGCGGGACCTTCACCCTCGCCTACCGGGCCAAGGACGATTACGGCCTCGCCTCGGCGGAAGGCCTCGTCGAGCCGCAGGCGAAGGGCCGCAGCCTGGTGCCGCCGCCCCGCCTGACCCTCTCGCTGCCGACCGACCCGCAGGGCAACACCGACACCCGCACGCTCATCGACCTCACCGACAACCCCTGGGCCGGCGCCAAGGTGCTGCTGACCCTGGTGGCCAGGGACGAGGCGGGCCAGGAGGGACGCTCCGCCCCCCTCGCCTTCACGCTGCCGGGCCGCTTCTTCACCAAGCCCCTGGCGCGGTCGCTGGCCGAGGAGCGCCGCCGCCTCGTCCTCGATCCGGACGGGAGCCGGGCCCGTGTCGAGACCTCCCTCGATGCGCTCCTGATCGCGCCCGAGCGCTTCACGCCGCAATGGGGCGTCTTCCTCGGCCTCAAGGAAGCGGCGCGGCGCCTGCGGGCGGCCAGGACCGACGAGGCCCTGACCGAGGTCGCGGACCTCCTCTGGACCATGGCGCTGCAGATCGAGGAGGGCGACCTCTCGGACGCCGAGAAGGCCCTGCGCGCCGCCCAGGACCGGCTGAAGGACGCGCTCGACCGCGGCGCCTCCGATCAGGAGATCGCCAAGCTCACCGACGAGCTGCGCCAGGCGATGGACCGCTTCCTGAAGGAGTTCGCCCAGCGCCAGCAGCAGAACCCGCCGAATCCCGGGCAGCAGAACCAGCAGGCCGACCGCACGGTGACGCCGGACGACCTCTCGAAGATGCTCGACCAGATGCAGGAGGCGATGAAGCGCGGCGACGTGGCCGAGGCCCAGCGCCTGCTCGATCAGCTTCGCGGCATCCTGGAGAACCTGCAGACCGCCCAGCCGAACTCGCGCATGTCGGACCCCACCGCCCGCGAGATGAACCGCCAGATGCAGGATCTCGAGGCGATGGCGCGCGAGCAGCAGGGCCTGCGCGACGAGACCTTCCGGCAGGGTCAGGAGCGCCGCTTCGGCAATCGCGGCCAGCCGCAGCAGGGCCAGCAGGGGCAGCGTCAGCCGGGCCAGCGCGGCCAGCAGGGACAGCGCGGGGGCGAGCCCCAGGGACAGGACGGCCAGCAGCCCGGCCAGCGCGGCCAGCAGGGCGGTCAGCCGGGGGGCCTGGGCGACCGCCAGCAGGCCCTGCGCCAGCGCCTGGAGGACCTGCAGCGGCGGATGAAGGAGCTCGGCATGCAGGGCGAGCAGGGCCTCTCCGACGCCGAGCAGGCGATGCGCGAGGCCGAGAACGCCCTCGGCCAGGGCCAGGACGGCTCCGCCGTGGACGCGCAGGGCCGCGCCCTCGAAGGGCTGCAGCGCGGCGCGCAGGGCATGGCCCAGCAGATGCAGCAGATGGGCCAGGACGGCGAGGGCCAGCAGGCCGCCGACGGGCAGCAGGGCCAGGGCAACCCCAACCAGCCCGGCCGCCAGGGCGCCCGCGACAACGACCCCCTCGGCCGCCCGACCCGCAGCCGCGACTTCTCCGACGGCCGCGTCCGCGTGCCGACCGCCGAGGAATCCGGCGTCGAGCGGGCCCGGCGCATCCTGGAGGAACTGCGGCGCAAGCTCGGCGACCCGAGCCGCCCGGCGGAGGAACTCGACTACTTCGAGCGCCTGCTGCGGCGGAACTGATCCGGGCCATCAAAGACGAACGGCGCGATCCGCCGGGATCGCGCCGTGACCGAACTGTCCGCTGAGGCGGAGCCCGGCCGCTGCCGCGCTCCTCCTTCGCGGTCAGTTGAACAGGTTGAAGTGGTAGTTGATGCCGATCTTCAGCTGGTGGACGTCGAGGCCGGTGCGCACGCCGAACTGGGTGCCGAAGGCCCGGAAGCGGATGTCGCGCGCGAAGTCGGCGTAGAGGTACTCGCCCTTCACCGAGAGGTTCGGGGTGATCAAGTATTCGAGGCCGGCGCCGACGGTGTAGCCGTCGACCGGGATCGTGGTGTTGAACGGCGTCGTTGGGATCCGGCCCGGCGCCGCGACGGTGCCGCGCGCGCCGATCTCGGTGAAGGCCCAGCCGCCGGTGACGTAGGCGAGGAGCGGGCCCCAGGCATAGCCGACGCGTCCCCGGACGGTCACGAAGTAGGTGTCGGTCTTCATGCCGCCGATGGCGGTCTGGGTGGCGCCCGCCGAGACGCGGTACGCTCTGTGGAGGTCCGAGTAGCCGGCATCGGCCTCGACGCCGACCACGAAGCCGTCATTGGGCGTGAACTGGTAATTGTAGCCGACGGTGCCGCCCGCCTCGAAGCCGGCGGCCGAGACCTCGGCCCGCGACGGCGGTAGCGCGGCCGGGCGCGGGGCGGTCGTCGCGACGCGGAAATCGCCGCCGACGGCGCCGCCCGCGTTCACGCCGGCGTAGAAGCCCGTCCAGGTGAAGGCCGGCGGGGCAGCGATGACCGGCGGCGGCGCGGCGCGGCGCGGCAGGTCTGCGGCCTGGGCGCCGCCCATCAGCGCGAACAGGCTGGCGGCCGCGAGCAGGGTGGACTTCACGTGACTGACCCCCAAAGATGTCCTCGTCTGGCCCCGGCAGCACAGCAGCCAGGTCTCGAACAAGAGTTCGTTCCGGACCCGCTCCGAAACTCGCCCGATGCACGAGGGCTCAGATCGGGAGCCGTCCAGCCCTGGCAAACAACCACGTCGGGTCGTCCGGGTCTATTGCATTTTGGCAACACAGAAAAAGAAAATTCAACATGAGGCAATCCTCAATACCCGAACTGCCCAAAGGTCATTCGCCTTCCGTCACTTGTTTCGACTGGAGGTGGCGATGATGTTGACGCGGCGGCCCTGGCCCGCGCCTGCGTCGCGGGGCCGCCTCGCCGGACGCTCCCGATACGCCCTATCAGGCCGTTCCACCTCGCGAGCCTCTCCCGGATGTCCACCAACGCCATCGTCCTCATCGCCTGCCTCGCCGTCGCCGCGGTGCTGCTCGTCGGCCTCGGCAACATGCTGCGCGGCGGCAGCGCCAACCTCTCGCAGCGCCTGATGCGGCTGCGGGTGCTGCTCCAGTTCATCGCCATCGTGGTCATCATGGGAGTGCTGTGGTGGCGCGGCGCGTGACCTAGCGGCACTGTGGCGGGGTCGCCGCACGGGGTGGAAAACCGGATCGGGACGGATTGCGAGGCGAGACGGGACGCGTGCCGGTTGTCTAGGGTGCCGGGCGTCCCAGCAACGGGGCGGTGGACCGTTCAGACAGATGCGCGTATCCCTTCCGAGCCTCGCCGCGGCGATCGTCATGGCGGCCGCTCCGGCCGCTCAGGCCGCCGATCCCTCGGCCCTGGTCCCCTCCTACCGGCCGCCGGTCCAGCCGCTGAGCATCGTCTCGGAGTTCCGCATCGGCGGCTCCGCCCAGGATCCGGGCAGCAACGAGAAGAACACGAGCAACATCAACGGCGAATTGCTGTTCGCCAAGCCGGTGACCGGCCTCGACCGGTTCTGGGCCGCCTTCGTGCCGCGCCCGACGGTCGGCGGCAGCTACAACGTCGACGGCCGCACCAGCTACGCCTATCTCGGCGCGACCTGGACCATCGACATCACCGACCGGATCTTCGTCGAAGGGTTCTTCGGCGCCGGCTTCCACGACGGCTATACAGGGCCGAAGCTCTACGTGCCGCGAATCTACAATTCGCTCGGCTGCTCGCCGCTGTTCCGCGAGGCCGCGGCCATCGGCTTCCGCCTCAACGAGCACTGGAGCGTGATGGCGACGATCGAGCACATGTCGAATGCCGGCCTGTGCGTCGAGAACCGCGGCCTGACCAATTACGGCGGCAAGATCTCCTATACTTTCTGACGACCGCCGAATCTCGGCAGGGGCCGGCGGTTCCGGTATAGGGTCGCGGGGCCCCGCTGCCGTTCCGGGAGCGGCCCGCGCGGGCCCGTCGTCAGAGGGAGAAAGCCCGTGGTTGTGCTCAACCGCATCTATACCCGCACCGGCGATTCCGGCACGACGGCGCTCGCCAGCGGCGAGCGCCGCTCGAAGGCGGATCTGCGCGTCGAGACCTACGGCACGGTCGACGAGACCAATGCCTGCCTGGGACTGGCCCGCCTGCATACCACGGGCGAGCTCGACGCGATGCTGGGGCGGATGCAGAACGACCTGTTCGATCTCGGAGCCGACCTCGCCACCCCGGAGACCGGCGAGCCCCTCGCCTACGAGCCGCTGCGGGTCGTGGCCGCACAGGTCGAGCGGGTCGAGCGCGAGATCGACGCGCTCAATGCCGGCCTCTCGCCGTTGCGCTCCTTCGTGCTGCCGGGCGGCTCGGCCGCGGCGGCGGCCCTGCACCTCGCCCGCACGGTCTGCCGGCGGGCCGAGCGCCTGGCCGTGGCGCTCGCGGGGACGCCCGGCGAGACCGTCTCGCCGGTGGCGATCCAGTACCTCAACCGCCTGTCCGACTTCCTGTTCGTCGCCGCCCGGGTCGCCAATGACGGCGGTGCCGCGGACGTGCTGTGGGTGCCGGGCAAGACCCGCACCTGACCCCCCGTTACCGGACGGGGCGCGCGGCCCGGAGGCCCGCGTTGACAATTCGGAAAATCGGCCGTTACGGTCCGCGCCACCTTGCTCCATCAGGGATGATCGCGGGCCGGCCGAGGGAGGGCGCGGCCGCGATCGTCCCTTCGTCTCCTGAAGGATGCGACGATCATGAAGGTCCTGGTGCCCGTCAAGCGGGTGGTCGACTACAACGTCAAGATCCGGGTCAAGCCGGACGGCTCCGGCGTCGAGCTCGCCAACGTCAAGATGTCGATGAATCCCTTCGACGAGATCGCCGTCGAGGAGGCGATCCGCCTCAAGGAGAAGGGCAAGGTCACGGAGATCGTCGCGGTCTCGATCGGCCCGCAGCAGGCCCAGGAGACGATCCGCACCGCGCTCGCCATGGGCGCCGACCGCGGCATCCTGGTCAAGACCGACGCCGCCGTCGAGCCGCTCGCCGTCGCCAAGCTCCTCAAGGCCTTGGTGGAGAAGGAGAGCCCGGACCTCGTGATCCTGGGCAAGCAGGCGATCGACGACGATTCGAACCAGACCGGCCAGATGCTCGCCGCCCTGCTGGGCTGGCCGCAGGGCACCTTCGCGTTCAAGCTCGAGATCGGGGACGGCAGCCTCGACGTGGTGCGCGAGATCGACGGCGGCCTCCAGACCCTGAATCTCAGGCTGCCGGCGATCGTCACCACGGACCTGCGCCTCAACGAGCCGCGCTACGCGTCACTGCCCAACATCATGAAGGCGAAGAAGAAGCCCCTCGACACGGTCGAACCGGAGGCCCTCGGGGTCGACGTGAGCCCGCGCCTGAAGGTGCTCAAGACCGTCGAGCCGGGCGGCCGCAAGGCCGGCGTCAAGGTCGCCAGCGCCGCCGAGCTCGTCAACAAGCTGAAGGTCGAGGCCGGCGTCCTCTGAGGACGCCCACGCCTCCCTCGAACGGAAGGAACGACACGCCATGACCACCCTCCTGCTGGTCGAGCATGCCGGCGGCGCCGTGAAGGACGCCAGCACCAAGGCCCTTACGGCGGCCAAGCAGCTCGGCGCCCCGGTCCACGCCCTGCTGGTCGGCGCCGACGCGCAGGGCGCGGCGCAGGCCGCCGCCAAGCTCGACGGGGTCGAGAAGGTGCTGGTGGCGTCCGATGCCGCCCTCGACCACCTGCTCGCCGAGCCGACCGCCGCGCTGGTGGCGGAACTCGCCGCCGCCTACGACACCGTGATCGCCGCCGCCTCGACGGAGGGCAAGAACGTGCTGCCGCGCGTCGCCGCCCTCCTCGACGTCGCGCAGGTCTCGGACATCATCAAGGTGGTGGGCCCCGACACGTTCGAGCGGCCGATCTACGCCGGCAACGCGATCCAGACCGTGCAGGCGACCGATGCCAAGCGGGTGATCACGGTGCGTACCGCCGCCTTCCAGGCGACGCCGGAGGGCGGGTCGGCCGCCCCGGTCGAGGCGGCCGCCGCGGCGGCCGCCTCGGAGGCGAAGTCGTCGTTCAAGGGCGAGGAGATCGCCAAGTCCGACCGGCCGGAACTGGCCGCGGCCCGCATCATCGTGTCGGGCGGCCGCTCGCTCGGCTCGGCGGACAAGTTCAAGGAGCTGATCGAGCCGCTGGCCGACACCCTCGGGGCCGCCGTCGGCGCCTCGCGCGCGGCGGTGGATGCGGGCTACGCCCCGAACGACTGGCAGGTCGGCCAGACCGGCAAGGTCGTGGCGCCGGACCTCTACGTCGCGGTCGGCATCTCGGGAGCGATCCAGCACCTCGCCGGCATGAAGGATTCGAAGGTCATCGTCGCCATCAACAAGGACGAGGAGGCGCCGATCTTCCAGGTCGCCGATTACGGCCTGGTCGGCGATCTTTTCCAGGTAGTGCCGGACCTGCAGCAGGAGATCGCGAAGGCCAAAGGCTGATCGTCCGAGGGCTGATCGGGACGGCTGACCGCCCGGCCCCCGCGCCGTGGATTGCGCGGGGCGGGGGCCGGGCGCCGGCGCCACGGCGCCGGAAGTCCTTCGCAGATGCGAAGGCGCGATGATATGAACGCTCGGGACGGCGGAGCGGGAAGGCGGAGTGTGATGGGCATCGAGATCAAGACGGTCGGGATCATCGGGGCCGGTCAGATGGGCAGCGGCATCGCCCATGTTTGCTCCCTGGCCGGGCTCGACGTGCGGATGAACGACCGCGACCCCGAGCGCCTGAAGAACGGCCTGGCGACCGTCAACGGCAACCTGCTGCGCCAGGTCTCGAAGGGCGCCATCACCGACGACCAGCGCCGGAATGCGATCGAGCGGATCCTGGCGGTCGATTCGTTCGAGGAATTCGGCCCCTGCGAGCTGGTCATCGAGGCGGCGACCGAGGACGAGACCGTCAAGCGCAGCATCTTCAGCGCGCTCTGCCCGTCCTTGCGGCCCGAGACGATGGTGGCGACGAACACCTCGTCCATCTCGATCACGCGGCTCGCCGCCTCGACCGACCGGCCGGAGCGGTTCATCGGCATCCACTTCATGAACCCGGTGCCGGTGATGCAGCTCGTCGAGCTGATCCGCGGCATCGCCACCGAGGATCCGACCTACGAATCGGCCAAGGCCTTCGTGAAGCGGCTCGGGAAGATCGTGACGGTGTCGGAGGACTTCCCGGCCTTCATCGTCAACCGCATCCTGCTGCCGATGATCAACGAGGCGATCTACACCCTCTACGAGGGCGTCGGCTCGGTCGACTCGATCGACACCGCGATGCGGCTCGGCGCCAACCACCCGATGGGCCCGTTGCAGCTGGCCGACTTCATCGGCCTCGATACCTGCCTGTCGATCATGCAGGTGCTCTACGAGGGCCTGGCCGATTCGAAGTACCGGCCCTGCCCGCTCCTGGTAAAATACGTCGAGGCCGGCTGGCTCGGCCGCAAGACGAAGCGCGGCTTCTACGATTACCGCGGCGCGGAGCCGGTTCCGACCCGCTGAGTAGCGTCCGTCAGCCGGGGGCGAGGGACCGCTCCCGCTCGCACGCGGTACGTCTCGAGGCGACGCGACCGGGTCAGCGGACCCGGATCTGGATGCGCGGCCGCCAGACCCCCAGCACCACGTTCGCCGTCGCGACCGCGAGCAGCACCCACAATGTTCCCCGTTCGGCGCCGAGCGATTCGGCCAGCGTCGCCGGGTCGAGGCGGCCGGCGAGCGCCTGCGCGCTGCGCTCGGCTTCCCGCTGCATCGGCCCCTGGACGCCCACGAAGCCGTACTCGAACATCAGCACGCCGGTCGCGAGCTTCACCCAGGCCCAGCCGGCATTGTGGAAGGCGCGGTTGAGCGCGATGGCCAGCAGCCCGGCCACGAGCATCAGCGCCAGGGACGGGAGGAAGATCCACGTCGCCACGGCCGCCATCGCGCCGCGGATCAATGCGTAGCCGGACAGGGACGATGGCGGGGGAATGAGGCCCAGGAGCACGATCAGGGACGCCATCGCGCCCATCAGGCCGATCGCCCCCATCGTGTGAAGGAACTTCATCAAGCGTCGCATCGCTACGACAACATCCCCCGGGCAGCGCTGGACACCCTATGGAAGGGGCCGGGCCCGACGGAATCACATTCCCGTGCGAAACCTCCCAGGGATCTCGGCCGGCCCATCGCGATGCGGGTGCAAGGATGTCGTCCGGCGGAGAAGCCCGCTTAAGCGAAAGGGCCGCTCCCGGGTGGGAGACGGCCTTTCGCGGGTCCGGGGTCGACCTTACCTGGCGTTGACCGAGCTTACTTGGCGTTGGTCGGCTTACTTGGCGTTGGTCGAGCCCGTCGACTTCGGCTCGGCCGGGGTCGGGTAGGCCGGGTTGCCGGCCGGCACGCCGGCGCTGTTCGACGACGAGGTGCCGTTGGCGTTGCCGGTCGGCGAGCCGGTGATCTGCTGGCGTGAGGCGTCCTGGCTCTGGCTCGCGTAATCCTTGGGTGCGTTGGCGCCGTTCCAGCCCAGCAGCGCCACCATGGCGACCGCGAGCAGCGCGAGGCTGCCGAGCAGCACGTAGAGGACGGGACGGCCCTTCGCGCCCTGACGGGCCGCGGTCGGGGTCTCGACGGGGCGGTTGGTCTCCATGAGGCACCTCGGTGATGGCGCTCGGCGAAAGGTCGCGCCGAGCCGTGATCGTTGTGAGCAGCCAACGTCACCGCTCGGCCGAGGTTCCTGACGCGTCCCGCCGCGGGGGGCTCCGCAAGGAGGCCCGACAAGGGGGGCTCTACTGGCCCGTCAGCAGCATGATCTTGCCGAGATGGGCGCTCGATTCCATCAGTTCGTGCGCCTCCCGCGCCTGCTCGAGCGGGAAGGTGGCGTGGATCACCGGCTTGACGGTGCCGGCCTCGAGCAGCGGCCAGACCTCCCGGCGCAGGCCCTCGGCGATGGCGGCCTTCTGGGCCACGGTGCGGGGGCGCAGCGTCGAGCCGGTGACGGTCAGGCGCCGGATCATCACCGGAGTCAGGTTCACGCTCTCGGCCATGAAGCCCTGCAGGAAGGCAATGATGACGAGGCGGCCTTCGAGCGCCAGAGACTTCAGGTTGCGCTCGAGATAGGCGGCGCCGACCATGTCGAGGATCACGTCGACGCCCTGCCCGTCGGTGAGGCGCTTCACCTCGGCGGCGAAGTCGGCATCGCGGTAGTTGATGGCGTGGTCGGCCCCGAGCGACGCGCAGAAGGCGCATTTCTCGGCCGAGCCGGCGGTGGCGTAGACCGTGGCGCCGAACCGCTTGGCGAGCTGGATCGCCGTCGAGCCGATGCCGCTCGACCCGCCATGGACCAGGAAGCGCTCGCCCTGCCTCAGGCGCCCGCGCTCGAACACGTTGGTCCAGACCGTCCAGTAATTCTCCGGCAGGCCCGCCGCCTCGACCAGCGAGAGCGGGCCGGGCTTCGGCAGACAGAGCGCGGCATCCGCGACGCAGTACTCGGCGTAGCCGCCGCTGATCGTCAGCGCGCAGACCTCCTGGCCCTCGGCGAGATCCGTCACGCCCTCCCCGAGGGCGACGACGCGGCCGGCGATCTCGAGGCCCGGCACCTCGGTCGCGCCGGGGGGCGGCGGGTACTTGCCCGCGCGCTGCTGGCAATCGGGACGGTTGACGCCGGCCGCCACGACCTCGATCAGCACCTGGCCGGGGCCCGGGCGCGGCACCGGCGCGGTCTCGATCCCGATCACCTCCGGACCGCCGGCCCCGTTGAAGCGGACCTGGCGCATGGTGGCGGGGATCGACGGCATGGGGCGGCTCCGCGTGGCAGGGTGAGCGCCCTTACCTGCCGCGGAGGCTCGGATCCGGCAAGGGGGGCGGCAAGAGGGGCGGCAAGGGGGGCGCGGACCCGCGCGAGCCGTGCCTGCGCGAGGCCGCGCCTCCCGGGAGGGTGACGGTGGTCCGGCGCACGACGCCTGTGGCTCAGAACCGGAAGACGCTCGGAAGAAAGAACGAGGGCTGCACCTTCAGGGCCGACAGGCTGAACAGCTTGAACGACTCCTTGGGCGGCAGCGGCTGCGGGTTCAGCCCGCCGGTCACGGTGTCGAGATCGGCGTCGGACAGGGCGGCCTGCGCGGTCGGGGCCGACTGGGTCGGCTTGGTCTGGATCTTGAGCATCGTCGTCTCCTGGTGGCCGGTGTGATCCACATCCGAACCATGCCAGGACGGCGGGCGCGCCACTGTGCCGTGCCGCACCCGCGTCGATGTCGCCCGTGCCGACCGGCCGCCGCGCTTGCCGGTCGCGGGCGACAGCTACCGCGTGCCGTACATCCGGTCGCCCGCGTCGCCGAGGCCCGGCAGGATGTAGCCGTGCTCGTTGAGGTGGCTGTCGATGGCGGCGGTCCAGACCGGGACGTCCGGATGGGCGCCCTGGAACCGGGCCAGGCCCTCGGGCGCCGCGAGCAGGCAGACGAAGCGCAGGTCGCGGGCGCCGCGCTCCTTCAGCCGGTCGACCGCCGCGACGGCCGAGTTCGCCGTCGCCAGCATCGGGTCGAGGACCAGCACGGTGCGGTCGGCGAGGTCGGACGGGGCCTTGAAGTAGTACTCGACGGCCTCGAGCGAATCGGGGTCGCGGTAGAGCCCGACATGGGCGACGCGGGCGGAGGGCAGGAGCGACAGCATCCCGTCGAGGAAGCCGACGCCGGCCCGCAGGATCGGCGCCAGGACGAGCTTCTTGCCGGCGATCTGCGCGCCCTGCATCGTCACCAGGGGGGTCTCGATCTCCACCGGCTCGAGCGGCAGGTCGCGGGTGACCTCGTAGGCGAGCAGCGTCCCGATCTCGTTCAGGAGCTGGCGGAAGCCCTTGGTCGAGCGGGCCTTGTCCCGCATGAGGGTCAGCTTGTGCTGCACCAGCGGGTGATCGACCACCGTGACCGGCGCCAGCCCCGTCTCCCCGCGCGCACCCGCACCCTGCATCGCCGTCTCCCCGTTCACGATCGCGTCCACCTGCACCACTACCCTATAGCCCTCAGAACACCGTGCCGTCGCTGGCGATGGCGAGCGGCGGCGCGCCCTCCGGCCGCAAGGATTTTGCCAGCCGCCGGCCGGTGGCCCAGGTGCCGCCCTCCAGCACCTTGGCGAGCGGCAGTTCGGCCGGGTCCGCGAGCTTCAGCCGCTCGCGCACCAGCGGCGCCAGCCGGTCGAGCAGCGCCACGGTGAGCGCCCGCCACTCGACGACGAGGCGCGAGCCGACCTCGTGCGGCTGCGATGCTTCTTCCGGGCGGCGCAGGGCCAGCACGCCGGTATCGAGGAAGAGGCCGCCGTTACGGTACTCCGGCAGGCCGGTGAGCGCGTCGAGGCCGGTGACGGTCAGACCCGCCTCCTCCAGCGGCTCGAGGAGCGAGTAGGCCAGCCACTGCGACAGCTTGTGGAATGGCACCAGCCCTTCCGTCGGGCCCGTGCCGCCGGCGAGCGGGTGGCGCCAGGTGTCGCCCAGATCGACCCCGTCGAGGACGATGCGGCCGGGCCAGATCGGCCCGAGATGCGTCAGCAGCACCTCGAGCACCGTCTCGGCCGCGACCTCTCCGTCGCGGGCCCTGGCCTTGATGCGGTCGAACAGGAAGCCGGGCCGGGCCTGCGGCCCGAACCCTTCGGGATCGGCGGCCGCGACCTGGCCGAGGCGGTTGAGGAGCGCGGTGCGGCCGGACAGGCCGACGAGGGGGTTGGTCGGCGAGGCCTGGAAGCCGTCGCCGAGTTCCGCTTCCGTCAGGCTCGCCAGCGCCCGCGCATCGGCCCGGAACGGATCCTCGGGCGCGGAGGAGAAGAGGCCCGACACGAACATGTCGAAGCTCGCGACCGCCAGCCCCTCGGAGCGGGCATAGGTCTCGCCGGTGCGGCCCTCCTCGTAGCGCCAGGTCGGGCCGGCGCCGGCATCGAGCAGCACGCTCACCACCACGAGGTCGAAGGCGGCGCGGGCCTGCTCCGCCGCGTCGTCGAAGGGTGCGGCGTGGACGAGGGAGCCCCAGCGCTCGAACCCGCCGACCGAGAAGTGGCGCCAGCGGGCGTGGTAGGGAATCGCGAGGTCGGGATAGGCCGCCCGGATGGTCTCCACCACCGCGTCGGCGCAAGGCCCGAGGCGGTCGAGGTCGACGACGAAGTGATCGAGCCGCCCGTCGAGCCCGGCCTTGAGCAGGGTCTCGGCGCGGGCACGCACCGCCCGGGCCGAGAGCAGGCTGCGGGCGGTCGAAAACTCAGGCACGGGCATCTCCACAGGTATTTGTCGCGCGGGCGCCGGAGGCGGTCCGTCGGAACCGCTCGGTTCGTCAGAACCGCTCGAGATCGCGCCCCTTCACGGCCTCCAGGGACTCGGCGGTGCCGTCCGGCGCGTAGTAGCCCGCGGCCTTCTTGGCCTCCATCTCGACCGAGGCGTCCGGCGGGATCAGCTCCGGCGGGATCGGCACCCGCTCGCCGACCTCGATGCCCGAGCCCGTGATGGCATCGTACTTCATGTTCGACATCGACATCAGCCGGTCGATGCGGCGGATGCCGAGCCAGTGCAGCACGTCGGGCATCAGCTGCTGGAAGCGGGCGTCCTGCACGCCGGCGACGCACTCGGTGCGCTCGAAGTAGGTGGCGGCGGAGTCACCCCCCTCCTGGCGCTTGCGGGCGTTGTAGACCAGGAACTTGGTCACCTCGCCGAGCGCCCGCCCCTCCTTGCGGTTGTACACGATGACGCCGGTGCCGCCCGCCTGCGCCTCGCGCACGCATTCCTCGATGCCGTGGGTGAGATAGGGCCGGCAGGTGCAGATGTCGGAACCGAACACGTCCGAGCCGTTGCACTCGTCGTGGACCCGGCAGGCGATGCGCCGCCGCGGGTCGGACAGTCCGGCGACCTCGCCCATGACGTAGACGGTGCAGCCGCCGATCGGCGGCAGGAAGACCTGGAGGTCGGGCCGCGTCACGAGTTCCGGGAACATGCCGCCGGTCTGCTCGAACAGGGTGCGGCGCAACGCCGTCTCGCTGGTACCGAAGCGGGCGGCGACGCCCGGCAGGTACCAGACCGGATCGACCGCGATCTTGGTGACCGAGATGTCGCCGGTCGCGTGCAGCACGGTGCCGTCCGCGGCCAGCCGGTGCGCGCCCATCGCCGCCAGGATCTCGGGCAGGCTCAAGCGCGCCTTGGTGACCGCGATGGTCGGGCGGATGTCGGTGCCGGACGCGATCGCCTCGCGAAAGACCTCGCCGGGCATATGCCCCCAGGGGTCGAGGGAGACGATCTTGTCCGGGTCGGCCCATTGCGGGTGCGGGCCGATGCCGACCACCGGGTGGGTGTTGGTCAGGTCCGGCCGCGCCATCGGGTTGAGGGCCCGGCCCGCGATGGCGAGCGCCCGGTAGAGCGAGTAGGCGCCGCCATTGGCCCCGATGACGTTGCGGTCGGCCGGGTTGGTCACGGTGCCGATGATGGGTCCGCGCTCACGCGGGTCGGCGGCGCCCCAGCGGATCGGCCAGCGGGCGGCGCCCGGCTCCGGATGCGAGGTGAGCCGGATATGCGTCGAGCGGTTCGAAGTGGTCATGCGGCCGCGCCGTCCTTCAACGGAGAAGGCTCCCCGCGGGGGCCGCGGGGAGCCTGTCGTGTGCTTGACCTTGTGGAGGGTAGCCTTGCGCGATTCGGCGCGTCAAGCGCAAGGCCGAGGCGCGCCTCTCATCCTCGCGGCAGGCTGCCCTCCAGCGAGGCGATCAGTAGTTCGAGCCGGCGCGGCGGCGAGCCATGAAGGCGTCGAACTGCTCGCGGTCGCGGGCGCGCTTCAGCTCGTCGACGAACTCCGTGAAGGCCCGGCTCTCCTCCTCGAGGCGGCGGCGCTCCTCTTCGAGGCGCTCGATCTCCTTGCGGCGATACTCCTCGAAGGCCCAGTTGCCGCTGTCGCGGCGGGCGGTACCGAAGCCCGAGAACCCCGAAAATCCGTTCCGGAACGACCGTTCGGCGAAGGACTTCATCTCGTTCAAGGCCGGGTATCCCATGAGCTTCCACACCACGTAGGCGGCGGCCAGAGGCCACGCGTAGATGAAACCGATGACGATCGCGCCGATCTCGAGCGAACGGCGCGGGAACGGGCCATTGCGGCAGGCGCGGCCGCTCGACCAGGGGGCAGAGGAAAACGACACGTCACGATCTCCCGCAGGATGTGAATGTGAACGACATTTACATGCGGGGTCGCCCCGGTGGTTTCAAGGAGGGCACGGCAGGGAAATGCAGCCGCTTGCCGCCGGCGACGATGGAGGGCCGGACGGTGTCCGGGGAACGGCGACGCGGCTTCCCTGCGCGGCACGCTCGCGTCGAACGCTGCTCCATCCCGGCCGTCACGTCCGCCCGCGGGCAGAAGGTGGACCCGGATCACTCCGGCATGGAGAGAACCGGCCGCAGCCCGACGATGCGTGATCGGAATCAGATCCCTCTCGCGGACCTGGGCCGCCATCGGAGGCGACCCGTTGACAGCCACGGCCGAAGCGGGTTGAACCCGGGGGTGTGGCCTTCGATCGGCGTGAGGCCGCCTGATCGGGCGGCGAAGCGGATCTTCCGCATCGGAGGGCGAGCGCGTCGCTCAGGCGAGAAGCACGAGGATCCGCGTGACGGCGCAACCGGGTCAGACTTGATGTCATGCCATCGCCTCTCGCCTGCACGCGCCTCATGCCAGCCAGCCAGCAAACGACCATGCGTCTGACCGACACAGTTTGAGAGAATGCTGAAATCGGAAAATATAACTTATGCATCCTGCGATATGGATCTTCTCTATATTCATGGCGGCTTTTCCGAAGACGGAAGTTTATCTGGGCAAATAGCCTCAAGCAATAATGCGGCAAAATTTATATGCAAAATCTACGAAAATCCGGGATACGCGCGACCGCTCCCGTCTTCGATTTATGCGCCCGATAAGCAATACGCAGAAGATCGTGTGAATTTTCTCAACGATCTCAATAAGTCCATGAGGAATGGGATCACCTCCGCACTTTTCCTGTTAAGTGACGCAATCATTCTTGATAACGGCATTTATACGAATAAAGACGGTGCGACATGCGCTGTCTATGAAACGTTCAGACCTCAGGATCTCGAGCATCTTTCGCTGTCGGATCCGGTCGTCAATTTTACCGACGATCATCCCGATGGGATCAACCTTGCTTTCAGCAGCGGGGGATCATTCAACTATGGACACTGGATAACCGAGGATCTTCCTCGATTGAAAGCTTTCTTCATTCTTCGAAAAAAATTTCCGAACAGACACATCAATATCATCTTCCGGACTTACAACCCGATCATCGACCAGGTGCGGCTGCAATCCATCAAGGCATTCCTGGGATCGGACAGAAATTATTCGATATTGAGAATAAATCGTGAAGAGGCGCGTTCCTTCAAAGAACTATACTATGCAAGCCCGATTGCCGTCCCGCCCGTCATCAAGTCTCCTGAGGCGTTACGATCTGTTTCCTCCAAGATGCGGCGCTACGCGCTTCAGCCACGGATAAAGATCCTTCTCCGATCGGTTCTGAACAAGGGGCCGGGCGGCCTGCGCCGAAAGATCTTTGTCGAACGCCATTCGGATTACGACAGAAAATTGGTCAATCGTGATGCTGTCGCGAGCATGCTGTCCGAGTTCGGCTTCGAGATCGTCGATCCTCTTCTCATGACGTTCCGCCAGCAGATCGCCGTCTTCGCGGATGCGCGCGTCGTCGTCGGCGTGATGGGCGCTGCGATGACCAACACGATGTTCTGTTCGCCCGGCATTCCGGTCGTCCATTTGGCCGTGCAGGGTTGGGACGATCCCTTCTTCTGGGATCTGGCATGCGCGCGCAAACAATCCTACCATGTCATCTATGGAAAAAATTCCTCCAAAGCGAATCCCAATCGTGAGCCGTTCCATGTCGATGTCGCGCAATTGAGACGATTGATCGTGTCATTGGTGTAGACGGCGGAAGACAAGCTCGCCGGTGCTGCCCGAGGTCGCCTCGTCGACCGGGCGCCCTGGGCCACGGTGAGCGATCTCCGCGTGCCTCGCCGCTCTCCGCCTCCCCCGCAGGCCGGTGCGAGGCCGCGTCCACCACGACCGCAGCCTCGGCCCTGCAATCGCAGAACCAGAAGTTGCCGGCAAATATTTCCGCAGCGTCATGCCGAGCAGAAATGAAATTTCTACATCTCGGCAACAAAACGTGTCGCCGTAACAACATCCGGCTGGAAGTATAAATGTGACGAGATTATGAACATGCGGACAGCGTGACCATTTCCTAAGCGTGCGCCACGGGCGGATGAGCCGGATGGCTGGCCGCTTCAAGGGACCACGCCATGCTCCTTCGACACAGCGTCTCGATCATCGCGCTCGCCGCCGCGTCGCTCTCGGCGGAGGGCGCCGGCGCCCAGACCGCCAACATCGCGCCGACCAGCGCCAACGTGCTGAACCTGCTCAGCCCGTTCCTGAGCCTGAACGCCACGCCGACCGGCCGGGCGGCCTTGCAGTCGAACCTCGACCAGGCGGTATTCTACAACAACACCGCGACCCTGCGGCAGCAGCAGCTCGCGATCAGCGACAAGAACCTGCTCGGCTCGGCCACCAACACCCTGTCGTCGGTGGGTCTCGGCACCTACGGCGCCGGCGCCAACCTGGCGGGCGGCCTGACGGCGCAGACCGTGATCAACGGTGTCACGCCGCAGCAGCCGGTCGGCGGCCTCGGCCCGGTGCTCGGCCCGATCTACGTCGCGGGCAGCGCCGCGGGCACCAGCGGCCCACTCGGCAACGTGGTGAACCTGCTCGCGCGGGCCTACACCTTCACCGGCAACGACCTCGGCGTCGCCAAGAACTACTTCGCCAACGGGGCTGCCACCAACCCGAGCACGACGCCCGCGGGCTACGTGCCGATCCCGGCGGTGGCGCCCGCCGGCACCAGCGTGCCGACCTTCAACGGCCTGCCCAACACCCGCGACAGCGTCTACGACCTCGCCTACGGCGTCACCAACACGCAGCCCGGGCAGAACGTCTACGGCTCGTCGCGCCCGCTTCAGGTCGCGCAGAGCCGCTACACCATCTTCGACCCGACGGCGCTGAACGGCATCGCCACCAACCCGTCCTTCCCGAGCGGCCACGCCACCTACGGCTTCACCGACGGCACGCTGCTCGCGATGACGACACCGCAGGCCTACCAGAGCATGGTGCTGCGGGCCTCCGAGTACGGCGAGAGCCGCATCGTGCTCGGCGTGCACTACCCGCTCGACATCATCGGCGGCCGGGCCCTGTCCTACTACGAACTGGCGCAGGCCTTCACCAACCCGCTCTACATCAACAACGCGACCACCACCGGCACCGCCATCGACCTGCCGAGCCTGTACAACCAGGCTTACGGCCAGATGCAGAGCTATCTCTCGGCCCAGTGCGGCGCCTCGGTCGCGGCATGCGCGGCGAGCGCGGCCAACACCGCCAACAACCCCTACGTCCCGTCGGCGGCCAGCCAGACTCTGTACCAGCAGCGCCAGACCTTCGGCCTGCCGACGCTCACCTTCGCGCAGGCCCCGCGCGAGGCTGCGCCCGCGGGCGGGCCCGACGCCTCGATCCTGCTCGCCCCGCTCTACGGCGGCAGCACGAGCGCGGCCCAGACGATCGCCCCGAACGGGGGCCTCTACGGCACCCTGCAGACCGGCACGATCAACCAGATCGTCGTCAACACCGAGTCGAACGCGATCGCGGCGCTCTATGGGACCCCGCTGAGCTACTGGAGCCGCGTCGACCTCTACGCGGCGGCCGGCTACTTCGGCAACGTCATCGGCGCCCTGCAGATGGCCTCGTCCGACCGCCTGACCACCGACGTGACGGTCGGCAACACCGGCGCGCTCTACGCCAACGGCACCATCACCGGCCGGGTCACGGTCGGCTCCGGCGGCCTCCTCGGCGGCACCGGCACGGTCGGCGGGGTGGTGGCGCAATCGGGCGGCACCGTTGCCCCCGGCAACTCCATCGGCACCCTCACGGTCGCCGGCAACGCCTCCTTCGCGGCGGGCTCGACCTTCCAGGTCGAGACCAACGCCGCCGGCCAATCCGACCGCCTCGCCGCCACCGGCTCCGCCACCCTCCAGGGCGGCACGGTCCAGGTGCTGGCGCAAAACGGCGCCTACACCCCGCGCACCCAGTACGCCATCCTGTCGGCCAATGCCGGCGTCACCGGCACCTTCGCGGGCGTCTCCTCCAACCTCGCCTTCCTGACCCCGACCTTGCGCTACCAGCCGACCGAGGTCGACCTCACGCTGACCCGCAACGACATCCCGTTCGCCACCATCGCCCGGACCCGCAACCAGGCGGCGGTCGCCACCGCGATCCAGGGCGCCGGCGCGGGGGCCGGAATCTACGACCGCACGGTCGGCCTCACCACGCCGGAGGCGATCACCGCCTTCCAGGCGCTCACCGGCGACATCCACGCCAGCTCGGTCTCCGCCGCCTACGAGACCGCCTTCTTCGTGCGCGAGGCGATCCTCGACCGCCTGCGCTGGTCCGGCGACGGCACCCGCGACTACGGCCGCCCGCCCGCCACCTTCACGGCCGACCTGCCCGGCCGGGCCGCCCCCGTGGCGCCGGTGCCGGTGCGGGTGCTCGACCCGCGGGTGTTCGGCCTCTGGGGCCAGGGCTTCGGCAGCTTCGGCCAGGCGAGGGGCGATGGCGGAGCCATCGCGCACGGCAACGCCGTCACCCTCAACCGCGACACCGCCGGCTTCGTGCTCGGCGCCGACCTGCGGCTGGAGAACGGCATCAGGCTCGGCGTCGCCGGCGGCTACACCACCACCAACCTCGACACGCCCAGCCGGACGGCGAGCGGCACGATCGAGAGCGGGTTCGGGGGCGTCTATGGCGGCTACGAGGCCGGCCCGTTCGCGCTGCGGCTCGGCGCCGTTTACGCCGACAACAGCCTCCGGTTGCGCCGCAGCGTGGTGTTCCCGGGCCTGTCGGAGACGGAGGCGTCGCGCTACGGCGGCGCGACGGTGCAGGGCTTCGGCGAGATCGGCTACCGGTTCGTGTTCGGCTCCACGCCCGGGATCGTGAGCAAGGACCCGCTGGCGCCGGTCGTGCCGGCGTCGGTGTCGTACATCGAGCCGTTCGTCGGCGGCGCTTACGTCGGCATCGACCGCGACCGGTTCGCGGAGACGGGAGGCGTCGCGGCGCTCTCGGGCGCGTCGTGGTTCTCGGAGATCCCGACCCTGACCGTGGGCGTGCGCGGACAGACGGAGGTGGATCTCGGCTTCGGGGCGCCGGTGTCGCTGCACGGCCTCGTCGGCTACCGACGCGCCTTCGGGGACGTGATCCCGACCGCGCTCCTGGCCTACGGCAGCGGCCCGAGCTTCGTGACGGCGGGCATCCCGATCACCCGGGACGCGCTGATCGCCTCGGCGGGCGTGGACCTGCGGGTCTCGGCGGCGGCGACGCTCGGCGTGTCGTATACCGGCCAGGTCGGGTCGCGGGCCGAGGACCACGCCGTGAAGGGGACCTTCACCTACCGGTTCTGAGCCGGCGCGCACCGACGACCAAGCATCATTCGCCGGAGTCACGCCGACGCGCAGCGATCTTCGATCGCCGGTCACCCCAGGATGAGGGTGTGGGTTGGGGATGCGTCGCCGCAGACAGATCGGCAGTGGCGTGGACTGTGATGCACCTCCGCTTGGGGGGCGCGGCGGGAGCCGCGCCCCTCGTCTTTCCGGGAGACGCGTCCCTACGTCGCTCGCGGCATCGCCCCGTGCACCATGGCGAGCACGCCGGCGCGCAGGAGGTCGTACTTGGTCGGCAGGCCGGGGCCGGTCGGCAGGCGGCCGGCGGCGGCGAGCGTCGCGATGCCGTGGGAGAGGGCCCAGACCTCGAGGGCGACGAAGCGCGGGTCGACGCCGGCGGCAAAGCCGTCCGGGAAGGTCGCGCGCAGGGCCTCGACCAGGAGCCCGAAGGCGTCGCGGTCGCGCTGGCCCCGCACCGGCGCACCGTCGGGCCCGCAATCGTCCGGCCCGACCGGCCGGGCCTCGAAGATCGCCGCGTAGTAGCCCGGCTCCTCCTCGGCGAAGGTCAGGTAGGCCTCGCCCATGCGGGTGAAGCGCTCGAGCGGCGTGCCGGGCCCCCGCAGCGCCCGGGCGAGGCGGGCGGCGAGCTCGGTGAAGCCGCGCTCGGCCACCTCCTCCAGGAGGGCCTCGCGGCCGCGGAAATGGCGGTAGAGCGCGGCCGGCGAGACGCCGACGAGGCGCGCCGCGTCGACCAGGGTGAAGCCGCCGATCCCGCGCTCCGCGATGAAGCGGCGCGCGGCCTCGATCAGGGCCTCCTTGAGGTTGCCGTGATGGTAGCCGCGCCGGTCGGACGGGCCGCTGCGCCAGGGTCGCACCGTGTCGTTACTCTTTCGCGGGGCTTCAGGCCGGCCGCCCCGCAGCCCATAGAGCATTTTCCCGAAGCGGCGGAGACTTTTCAGCCGTTGCGCCGCTCCAGGCGGAAGCGCGGCACGTGGTCCGGCCGCACCGTGGTGGTGGCGACCGGCAGGACCGGCCGGTCGCCGTCGAGGGAGAGCCGAACGTCGCGCATCAGGCGCGCCAGCACCAGGGTCGCCTCGGAGAGCGCGAGCTGCGCGCCGATGCAGATCCGCGGGCCGGCGCCGAACGGCAGGTAGACGAAGCGGTCCGGCTCCGGCCCGTCGAGGAAACGGCCCGGGCGAAACGCCTCCGGCCGGTCCCACCAGCGCGGGTTGCGGTGGAGCACCCAGGTGGGGATCATCACGATGCTGCCGGCCGGGATCTCGGCCCCCTCGACGATGCTCGTCCGCGCGGCGCGCCGCGCGATGACGTAGACCGGCGGGTAGAGCCGCAACGTCTCCTGCGCCACGGCCTTCGCGAGGCGCAAGTTCGGCAGGGACGCGGCGGCGCCCGCTTCCGACAGGTCGAGCCCGGCCGCTTCCGCGCCCAGCGCGTCCTGGAGCGCGGGCTCCCGCGCCAGCAGCGTGCAGGCCCAGAACAGGGTCGAGGCGGTGGTCTCGTGGCCGGCGACGATCAGGGTGCCGACCTCGTCGGCCAAGAGCCCGCCCGGCGCGTCGCCATGGGCCTCGACCAGGAGGTCGAACAGGTCGCGCGGGGCGCCCGTGGCGCCCTGCCCGCGTCGCGCCTCCAGCACAGCCCGCACGATCGCGAGCCAGCGGCGGCGAAACAGCGCCCGGCGCGGGCTCGACGGGGTCGGCCAGCCCGGCGGCAGGAGGAAGTCGGCCACGGTCGGCCGGCCCAACCGGTCGAGGTAGCCGGAGACGAGCGCCCGGATCTCGGCGCCGAGCGCCCCGGTCTCGAGGGAGAACATCGAGGTGGTGGCGATGTCGAGGGCGACGCGCTGCATCTCGGAGCGGAGATCCACCGGCACACCGGGATCCGCCGAGAGCCGGCGGCAGGATTCCTCCGCGATGCGGGCGACGAAGCGCAGCATCAGCGGCAGGGTTCGGGGCGTGAAGGCGGGGGCGAGCACTTTTCGCTGGTGGCGCCAGGCCTCGCCGTCGGCCAGGACCAGGCCGCGCCCGGCGATGGGCCCGATCACCCTTCGGCCGGCGGGCAGGCGCACGAAGTCGTCGGTGGCCGAGAGCAGGACGTGGCGGGCGCCGGCGGGTGTCGACAACAGCACCATCCGGCCGCCGCCGGGGAGCGGGATCGTGACCGCCGGCTCGTCGAGGCAGGCGCGGGGGAACGCCTCGAGGGTGTTGCGCCGGAAGGCGCCGAGGAGGCGCAGCCAGCCGACCCGCTCGGCGAGGGCCGGCACCGGCGGCGCGTGAGCGTCGGGGGTCAGCGTGCCGGAAGCCATCATCGAGAAGCGGATCCTTCGGTGGCGCTTCAGCGGAGCGGCATGGCGCAACTCTGCCTAGCTTCTTGTTTTGGCATCGTTTTCACCGCCGAACCGGTGACCGCTTCGGCAGCGGTCGTTCGCGACCGGCGGAATGATGCGCAAGACCGAGCTTTACGCGAGCGGCCCGCCGCCGGCCACCGCCAAGCCGAGATGGCGTTCGATCATCCGGCCGATCGCCGGAAAGCCGAGCCGGCCGAGGGGAAAGGGGGCGATCTCCGGCCCGAAGGCGAGCACCGGCACCTGCTCACGGGTGTGATCGGTGCCGGTCCAGGTCGGGTCGTTGCCGTGGTCGGCGGTGACGAGGCAGAGGTCGCCGGGGCGCAAGGCGGCGCGGATCTCCGGCACGCGGGCGTCGAAGCGCTCCAGCGCCGCGGCGTAGCCCGGCACGTCGCGGCGATGGCCGTACTCGGTGTCGAACTCGACGAGGTTGGCGAAGACGAACCCGCCCTCGGGGAGATCGGCCAGGGCCGCCAGGGACGCGGTGAGGCAGGCGTCGTTGCCGCCGGGCTTGACCTCGCGGCCGGTCGCCCGATGGGCGAAGATGTCGCCGATCTTGCCGACGCTCACCACGGGCCGGCCGGCCGCGGCCAGGCGGTCGAGGAGCGTGTCGCCGGGCGGCGGCACGGCGTAGTCGCGCCGGTTCGCGGTGCGGGTGAAGCCGGTACTCGCGTCGCCGGTGAACGGCCGGGCGATGACCCGGCCGATGCGGTACGGGTCGCAGAGCCGGCGGGCGATGGCACACACGGCGTAGAGCCGGTCGAGGCCGAACGCCTCCTCGTGGGCGGCGATCTGGAACACGCTGTCAACGGAGGTGTAGCCGATCGGTCGTCCGGTGCGGAGGTGCTCGTCGCCCAGCTCCTCGATGATCGCGGTGCCGGAGGCGTGGCAATCGCCGAGGAGGCCCGGCAGCCCGGCCTCCGCGATCAGGGCCCGGGTCAGTTCCGGCGGAAAGGCCGGCCGGGTCGCCGGGAAGTGGCCCCAGGCAAAGTCCACCGGCACGCCGGCGATCTCCCAGTGACCCGAGACCGTGTCCTTGCCGCGCGCGCACTCGACCGCGTTCCCGAAGGCGCCCTCGACGGGCCCCGGCGGCGCGAGGCCGGGCGGCAGCCGGCCGCTCGCCCCTTCCGCGGCCAGCCCGAGGCCGAGCGCGGCGAGATGGGGCAGGCGCAAGGGGCCGTGACGCAGCCCCGCCCGGTCGCCGCGGCCTTCGGCGCAGGCCTCGGCGATGTGGCCGAGCGTATCGGCGCCGGCATCGCCGAAATCGCCGGCATCCGGCGCGCCGCCGATGCCGACCGAATCGAGCACGATGAGGAGCGCCCGGCTCATTCGCTCACCGCCCCGGCGGGCGCCGCCGCGAGGTCGAAAGCGGCGGCGAACAGGGCCCGGGTATAGGCGGTGCGCGGTGAGGAAAAAATCTCCTCGGCCGCGCCCTCCTCCACCACCTGGCCGCCCTGCATCACCATCACGCGGTTGGCGAGCGCGCGCACCACCTTGAGGTCGTGGCTGATGAACAGGTAGCCGAGGCCGCGCCGGCGCTGGAGTTCGCGCAGCAGCTCGACGATCTGGGCCTGCACCGACATGTCGAGGGCCGAGGTCGGCTCGTCGAGGACGACGAAGCGCGGATCGAGGGCCATGGCGCGGGCAATGGCGATGCGCTGGCGCTGGCCGCCGGAGAATTCGTGCGGGTAGCGGTCCATGGCGGCGGGATCGAGCCCGACATCGTCGAGGGCCCGGGCGACGATGTCCCGGCGCTCGGCGTCGCTGCGTCCCTTGTCCTGGACCGCGAGCCCCTCGGCGACGATCTCGGCCACCGACATGCGGGGCGACAGCGAGCCGTAAGGGTCCTGGAAGACCACCTGCATCTCGCGCCGCAGGGGGCGCATGGCGCCGGCCGACAGCCCGTCGATGCGCCGGCCGAGATAGACGACCGGCCCTTCGGACGCGGTGAGGCGCAGGATGGCCAGGCCCAGCGTCGTCTTGCCGGAGCCCGATTCGCCCACCACCCCGACGGTCTCGCCCTCGCGCACGCGCACGCTCACGCCGTCCACCGCCTTGACGTGGCCGGTGGTGCGCCGGAGGAGCCCGGTGCGGATCGGGAAGTGGACGCGGATCGGCCCGGCCTCGACCAGGATCGGAGCGCCGTCCGGGACCGGGTTGCCGCGGCCCTTCGGCTCGGCGGCGAGGAGGCGGCGGGTATAGTCGTGGCGGGGGTTCGAGAAGACCTCGGCGACCGGGCCGGCCTCGACGATGCGGCCCTGGAGCATCACGCAGACCCGGTCGGCGACGCGGCGCACGATGCCGAGGTCGTGGGTGATGAACAGCATCGCCATGCCGAGCCGCGCCTTCAGGTCGGCGAGCAGCGCCAGGATCTGGGCCTGCACGGTGACGTCCAGCGCCGTCGTCGGCTCGTCGGCGACCAGGAGGTCGGGCTCGCAGGCGAGCGCCATCGCGATCATCACCCGCTGGCGCTGCCCGCCGGACAGCTCGTGCGGGTAGGCGCCGAGGCGGCTTTCCGCGTCGCGGATGCCGACGAGGTTCAGGAGTTCGAGGGTGCGCGCCCGGGCCGCCTCGCCGCTCATCCCTTTGTGCAGCCGCAGCACCTCGCCGACCTGGTCGGCGATGCGGTGGAGCGGGTTCAGGGAGGTCATCGGCTCCTGGAACACCATGGTGATGTCCGCGCCGCGCACCTGCCGCATCTCGGGCTCGGACAGGGTCAGCAGGTCGCGGCCCTTGAACCGGATGCGGCCCTCCGGGCCTGCGCCGTCGAGGAGGCGCAGGATCGACAGGGCGGTCACCGACTTGCCCGAGCCCGACTCGCCGACGAGGGCCACGGTCTCGCCCGGCGCGATGGCGAAGGACACCCGGTCGACGGCGCGGGTCTCGCGCCCGCCCTGACGGAACACGACGGAGAGGTCCTGGACGGAGAGCAGCGGGTCGGTCATCGGCTCGAGGGTGCGGCGGCGGACGGCGTGGCGCCGGTGACCCGATGTAGGTCATTCCCCGGCGGCCGGGAACCGGCGCCTCGACGCAGCGGGCGGATCGGCGCGGCAGCGGGCGGGTTCCCGGATCGTCCGATCCCGCACCCAGCACCGGAGCCCGTCGGCTGTGGCCTGAACCGGTCCCGGTACACCCGAAGCGGTTCGGGCCGCTGTCCCGGCCCTCGCCTTGCCGTACGATGGGAGCGAGGAAGAAGCGAGATCGGGGCGGCAAGCCCCGCCCGCACGGACGACCGCGATGGAACTCAAGTGGATCGAGGACTTCCTGAGCCTCGCCGAGACCCGCAGCTTCTCGCGCTCGGCGGAACTGCGCGCGGTCACGCAGTCGGCCTTCAGCCGGCGCATCCGCTCCCTGGAGGTCTGGCTCGGCGCCGCGCTCCTCGACCGCAGCACCTATCCGATCACCCTGACCGCCGATGGCCGCCAGTTCCTCGAGACCGCCGAGGAGGTCGTGCGGCTCCTCACCCTGAGCCGGGCCGACTTCCGCGCCCGCAGCGACGGCGCCGGGCTGCCGGTGGTGACGATCACGGCTTTGCACTCGCTGTGCCTGTCGTTCCTGCCGCGGTGGCTCAGCCGGATCCGCGACGCGCTCGGGCCGGTGGCGAGCCGGGTGCTGCCCGACAACTTCAACATCTGCGTCCAGGCACTCGTCGAGGGCGGCTACGACCTGCTCCTGACCTACCACCATCCCGGCATCCCGATCCCGCTCGATCCCGAGCGCTACCCTTTCCGGGTCGTCGGGCATGACAGCCTGGCGGCGGTGGCCGCCCCGCGCGGCCTGGTGCCGGACGCGCGCGGCCGCCTGCCGCTGCTGCAATATTCCCGCGGCTCCTTCCTTGGCCGCCTCGCGGGCATCGCGCAGGAAGCCGACGACGCGCCGGCGACCTATCCGGTCCACACCAACGAGAACTCGATGGCCGAGGCCCTGCGCTCGATGGCCCTCGGCGGCCACGGCATCGCCTGGCTGCCGCGCAGCCTGGTGGCGCCCGAGATCCGCGCCGGGGCGCTCACGGTGCTCGGCCGCGAGATGCCGATGGAGATCCGGCTCTTCCGCAGCGCCGAGCGGCACCGGTCGTTTCTCGACGAGGTCTGGGCCGTCGCGGCGGAGGACCCGCCAAACTATTCGGATGCGGAATAGTTCCTGGCGAACATAGCATTGGCGCGGCGCGAGCCCCGGGATTATCCCGCCGCCATCCGGTGACGGCGCCACGGTTTTTCAGGAACCGGCCCGACCCCGGCCCGATCCATCCCTCTGACGCGGCCCCGCCGCCGGCCCGCCATCCGGCGTGCCGGATCGCGCCCGCGCGCCAGAAGCCTCACGCCAGGAGTCGTCCCGTGACCGCCCTATCGACCCGCATCGAGCACGACCTTCTCGGCGACCGGGAGGTGCCGGCGCATGCCTATTACGGCATCCACACCCTGCGGGCCGTCGAGAATTTTTCGATCACCGGCACGACGCTCGCCACCTGCCCCGACCTGATCCGGGCGCTCGCCGCGATCAAGCAGGCGGCGGCGCTCGCCAACCGCGAACTCGGGCTCCTCGACGGTGCGCGCTGCGACGCCATCGTGGCGGCCTGCCTGGAGATCCGGTCGGGCGCCCTGCACGGCCAGTTCGTCGTCGACCAGATCCAGGGCGGGGCCGGCACCTCGACCAACATGAACGCCAACGAGGTGATCGCCAACCGGGCGCTCGAGATCCTCGGGGCGGAGCGCGGCGATTACGGCCGGCTCCACCCCAACGAGCACGTTAACATGGGCCAGAGCACCAACGACGTCTATCCGACGGCGCTCAAGATCGCCGGGATCGGGGCGATCCGCCGCCTCGTCGACGCCATGGCGCGTCTGCGCGGGAGCTTCGAGGCCAAGGCGGAGGAGTTCCGCGACGTGCTCAAGATGGGCCGCACCCAGTTGCAGGACGCCGTGCCGATGACGCTCGGCCAGGAATTCGGCACTTATGCCCGGATGCTCGCCGAGGACGAGGCGCGGCTGGGCGAGGCGGAACTCCTGATCCGCGAGATCAACCTCGGTGCGACCGCGATCGGCACCGGCATCACCGCCCACCCGCTCTATGCCGGCCTCGTGCGCGAGCGGCTCTCGGCCATCACCGGGATCCCGCTCATCACGGCGGAGGACCTCGTCGAGGCGACGCAGGATTGCGGCGCCTTCGTGCAGGTCTCCGGCGTGCTCAAGCGCGTCGCCGTCAAGCTCTCGAAGACCTGCAACGACCTGCGGCTGCTCTCCAGCGGCCCGCGGGCGGGCTTCTGCGAGATCAACCTGCCGGCGCGCCAGGCCGGCTCGTCGATCATGCCCGGCAAGGTCAACCCGGTGATCCCGGAGGTCGTCAACCAGGTCGCCTTCGAGGTGATCGGCAACGACGTCACGATCAGCTTCGCGGCGGAAGGAGGCCAGCTCCAGCTCAACGCCTTCGAGCCGGTGATCGCCTACAGCCTGTTTCGCAGCCTCGCCCACCTGGAGGCGGCCTGCCGCACCCTCGACCTCCACTGCGTGCGCGGCATCACGGCGAACCGCGAGCGCCTGCGCGCCAGCGTCGAGAACTCGATCGGCATCGTGACGGCCCTCAACCCCTATATCGGCTACCGCAACGCCACCGCTGTCGCGATGGAGGCGCACGCCACGGGTCGGGGCGTCTACGACCTCGTGCTCGAGAAGCGGCTGATGGCCCGCGACCAGCTCGATCAGGTGCTGCAACCCGACCGTCTGACGCGCCCGCAGGCCCTGACGGTGGCCTGAAGGCCCGTCGCCGAGTCTCGCACGGAAACGCCGACAATCGCGGAAGAACCCGGGCGCCGTCGTGTCCGGGACCTTCCGCTCATCCATTCATCCCAGGGAGGAACACGGAACATGGCACAGGTTGAACCGACCGGACGCTCGGGCCGGCTGACGCTCTATACCGGGATCGGGCTGGCCCTCGGCGTCGTCGTCGGCGCCGGGCTGCACGGCATGGCGGCCGGTCCCGCCGAGGCGAAGGAGATCGCCGGATACTTCACCATCGGCACCGACATCTTCCTGCGGCTGATCAAGATGATCATCGCGCCGCTCGTCTTCGCCACCATCGTGTCGGGCATCGCGAGCTTCGGCGACACCAAGGCGGTCGGCCGCGTCGCCGGCCTCGCCATGGGCTGGTTCCTCACAGCCTCGATCGTCTCGCTGTCGCTCGGCTTCCTCGTCGCCAACCTCTTCCAGCCCGGCGCCGGCCTCGGGCTGCCGCTGCCGGACGCCTCGGCACAGACCGGCCTCAAGGCCGCCTCGCTCAACCTGCGCGAGTTCATCACCCACGTCTTCCCGACCAGCATCGTGTCCGCGATGGCGACGAACGAGGTGCTGCAGATCCTGGTCTTCTCGGTGTTCTTCGGCTTCGGCCTCAGCGCGATCGACCGGCGTTACGCCGACCCGATGGTCCACCTGCTGAACGGGCTCGCGCAGGTGATGTTCAAGGTCACCGACGCGGTGATGCAGGTCGCGCCGCTGGCGGTCTTCGCCGCCATGGCCTCGGTCGTCACCATCCAGGGCCTCGGCGTGCTCATCGATTACGGCAAGTTCATCGCCGTGTTCTATCTCGGGCTGGCGGTCCTGTGGGCGCTCCTCATCGGCGCGGGCTGGCTGGTGCTCGGCAACGGCACCCTGCGGCTGCTGCGCCTCCTGCGCACACCGATGATCGTCGCCTTCTCGACCGCCAGCAGCGAGGCCGCCTTCCCGCGCACCGTCGAGGTGCTGGAGCGGTTCGGCGTGCGGCCCCGCGTCACCGGCTTCGTGCTGCCGCTCGGCTACTCGTTCAACCTCGACGGCTCGATGATGTACCAGGCGCTCGCCTCGCTGTTCATCGCCCAGGCCTTCGGCATCGAACTCGGCCTCACCGAGCAGCTGACCATGCTCCTCGTCATGATGGTGACGAGCAAGGGCATCGCCGGCGTGCCGCGCGCCTCGCTGGTGGTGGTGGCTGCCACCGTGCCGATGTTCGGCCTGCCCGCCGCCGGCATCCTGCTGATCATGGGCGTCGACCAGATCCTCGACATGGGCCGCACCGTCACCAACGTGCTGGGCAACGGCCTGGCCACCGCGGCGGTCGCCCGCTGGCAGGGCGAGATGGACGCGGTGCCGGACGAGGCGTTGGCGGAGGCGCCGGCCGGACGCGTCGTCCCGGCGGACAAGGCGGCGGCGTGAGAGTGAGCATCGGCGGTCGCGCGGCGCGGCCGGGTGCGAACAGCGCGACCCTCTCGACGAAGAGGCGCGGGATCCCCTCTCCCCTGCGGGCTGCCGCATTCCCACGACGGGGCTGCCTGATCTCGTCCCGTCATCGGAACGCGCCTTCCCTCCCTGAGGTGGAGGGGAAACCGCAGACCGGGACCCGGCGGATCGGGACGACCGGCACCCCGGTCGGCGGTCTTTTCCGCGAGATCTCCGCCGGAACGGCCCTGACGGCCGTCCTAACGGACGGCGAAGGGCGACTGGAACGGCCGCCCGAACACCACCCCGGTGTTCACCGTGTGCACCGGCTTGAGATAGGCGCTCCCGCTGCGGGTGTTGTTGCGGGTGTCGACGAAGCCGACCGGCCCTTCCACCCATTCCATGACCGACACGTCGCCCGGCGCCCCGACCTGGAGCGTGCCGAGCTTGGCGCCGCGGTCGATCACCCGGGCCGGGGCGGCGGTCGTCATCGCCACGACCTGCTCGAGGGTGAAGCCGAGGGGCAGGAACTTGCTCATCACCCAGGGCAGGAACGGCATGCCGGGCGTGTTGCCGGAGAAGACGTGCAGGTCGGAGGAGATCGTGTCCGGCGGGGCGCCCTGGGCGATCGCCGCCTCCGCCACGGTGAAATCGAACGAGCCGCCGCCATGGCCGATGTCGAACACGACGCCGCGCCGCTTGGCCTCGAGGGCGGCCGGCAGCAGCTTGCCGCCCTGGACGATGTTCGTGAACTGGCCGCCGATATTCGGCGCTCCGGAATAGCAGTGGGTGAGGATGTCGCCGGGCCGCAGCAGGTCGAGGATCCGGCTCATCAGTTCGGCCGTCTCGACGCCTCCGATATGCGCCATGATCTTGGCCGGCCGCCCGGACATCTCGCAGGCCTGGATCGCGCGCTTGAGCGGTTCGACGCCGTGCTTGAAGATCACGTTCTCGGACATGCGGACCTTCACGCCGAGCGCGAAGTCCGGGTTCTCGGCGAGCGCCAGCGCGCAGGCCTCCACCTGGGCGTGGTCGATGTTGTAGAGTTCCGCGACCGGGAAGGCCGACAGGCCGTTATTGGCGATGTGCACGAAGGCGAACATGCGCGTGCGGGTCTGGGCGGCGATGTGCCGGCGCAGGGCCGCGAGGTTGTTGGCCCCCGCATCCCCGGCCGAGACCACGGTGGTCACCCCGGAGAACGGCACCGTCTCGTCGGCCGGGATGCCGATGGCCGACCCGTAGGGATAGGTGTGGGCGTGAAGATCGACGAGGCCGGGCAGGACGAGCTTGCCCGAGGCGTCGAGCACGCGCTGCGCGCGCGTGGCCGGGATCTCGGGGTCGAGCGCCTCGATCACGCCGAAGCGGATGCCGACGTCGCGCCTGGCGCGCAGCGACTGGCTCGGGTCGAGGACCTCGCCCCCCTTGATCACGAGGTCGAACTTGTCGTTCGGGCCCATCGCGGCCCGCGCGACACCGGTCGCGGTCAGGATTCCTGTCGCGGACAGGCCGCCGAGCCACGCGCGACGCGTCAGATCGCCCATTCGTCTCCCCCCTCGCGGAATGCTCTCCGGCATTCACATCGGATGGCGGGCGTCTGCCGGTGACCGGACAAGACGGCCGGCCGTCGGCAACGCCCAAGTTTGTTAGCACATGGCGAGGCGTGTCGGTCGTCAAGGCACCCGGCGAGGATGAGCACGGCGATTGATCGGCGGGATCGGGCTTCCGGCCTGCGACATGGAGACCCAGGCCCCGGCGCCGGCCTATGCCGGCTTCGCCCTCGCCGCGCCGGCGGCCCACGCTGGCGGCGCGGGTGTGGTGCCTGCCGCACATGTCTCGCCCGCGCCGGGCCGGGGGGATGCCGTCAGGTCCTGCTCTCCGAGAGGGCCTTTCGCGCCGCATCGTCCGTCATCGGCGCAGCCACGTGGCCCCCTCAGAACAGGCCCCGCCACCTGCTCTCGTCCATCAGGGGTGGGACGACTTGAAGTTGTGCGCACGACACCGGCCTGATACCTTGAGGCATCCGCTCCGGAGGGCCCGGCCCGTGCGCACGCTCGTCGCCCTGATGACCCTCCTCGCCATCAGCCCGGGAGTTCTCGCCGCCGGCACGGACGACCGGGACGCGGCCCGCGCGGTGATCCTGCGCCAGCAGGACGCGTTCCGGCACGACGACGCGGCCGCCGCCTATGCCGAGGCGGCACCCGCCATCCGGTCGATCTTCGGCAGCCCCGAGACCTTCATCGGCATGGTCCGCCAGGGCTACGCCCCGGTCTACCGCAACCGCCGCTTCGAGTTCGGGGCCGACGAGGAGCTGCCGGACGGCAGCCTGGCGCAGGGGGTGCGCATCCAGGACCAGGACGGCACCGACTGGGAGGCGCTCTATACCCTGGAGCGCGGGGCGGACGGCGCGTGGCAGATCACCGGCTGCCGCCTGCGAAAGGCCCCGGGCGTGGGCGCCTGACCTGACCCGCGCCGGGATCGGCTGACGGGGCTCGCGGTTTCGTGTAGGGCCTGCGGCAGCCTCAGGACAGATCACCGTGCTCCATGTTTCGACCCGCGGCGCCGCCGCGCCGCTGACCTTCACCGACGCGCTGCTCGCCGGCCTCGCCCGCGACGGCGGCCTCTACATCCCGCAGGACTGGCCTCAGATCCCGTTCGAGACCATCGCGGGCCTCGCCGGCCGGCCCTACGCGCACGCCGCCAAGACCGTGCTCGCGCCCCTCGTCGACGGCGAGATCGACGAAGCCGACTTCGACCGGATGATCGACGAGGCCTACGCCACCTTCCGGCACCCGGCGGTCTGCCCGCTGACCCAGCTCGGCGACAACCTGTTCCTGCTCGAACTGCATCACGGCCCGACGCTCGCCTTCAAGGACGTGGCGATGCAGCTCCTCGGCCGGCTGATGGACCACGCGCTCAAGGCCAGGGGCAGCCGGGCAACGATCGTCGGCGCCACCTCGGGCGATACCGGCAGCGCCGCCGTCGAGGCGTTCCGCGGCCTCGACAACGTCGACGTGTTCATCCTCTACCCCCACGGCCGGGTGTCGGAGGTGCAGCGCCGGCAGATGACCACGGTCGAGGCGCACAATATCCACGCGCTCGCGGTCGAGGGCACCTTCGACGATTGCCAGGCGATCGTGAAGGCGCTCTTTCAGCACCCGCGCTTCGCGGAAGAAGTACGGCTCTCGGGCGTCAACTCGATCAACTGGGCCCGGGTCGCCGCGCAGGCGGTCTACTACTTCACCAGCGCGGTGGTGCTCGGCAGCCCGCACCGCCCGGTCTCGTTCTCGGTGCCGACCGGCAATTTCGGCGACATCCTGGCCGGCTGGGCGGCCAAGCGCATGGGCCTGCCGGTCGGGCGGCTGATGATCGCCACCAACGCCAACGACATCCTGGCCCGCACCCTCGCCACCGGGTCCTACGAGGTCCGGGGCGTGGCGCCGACCACCTCGCCGTCGATGGACATCCAGGTCTCGTCGAACTTCGAGCGCCTGCTGTTCGAGGCCCTCGACCGCGACGCGTCCGCCGTCAACCGGCTGATGGCGGGCCTGAAGCAGTCCGGCGCCTTCACCCTCGACCCGGCGACGCTCGAGCGGATCCGGGCCGAGTTCGACGCCGCGGCGGTGCCGGAGGACGAGGTCGTGGCCGAGATCCGCGACGTCTACCGGGGCACCGGCCAGATCATCGATCCCCACAGCGCCATCGGCGTGCGCGCCGCCCGCCGGCTCGTGGCCGAGGATCCGGCGACGCCGGTGGTGGCGCTGGCGACGGCCCATGCGGCGAAGTTCCCGGACGCGGTCGAGGCCGCGACCGGCATCCGCCCGGCCCTGCCGCCGCATCTCGCCGACCTCCTGGACCGGCGCGAGCGATTCACCGTGCTGCCGAACGACGAGGCGGCGGTCGAGCGGGCGATCCGCGAGCGGGCCCGCATCCTGAGGAGCGTCGCGTGAACCAGCACTTCGCGACGCTCGGCGCCTCGCCCGACCTCAAGGTCACCCGGTTGCCCAACGGCCTGACCGTCGCCACCGAGGCGATGCCCGGCGTCGCCACCGCGACCCTCGGGGTCTGGGTCGGGGCCGGGTCGCGCAACGAGCGGCCGCAGGAGCACGGGCTCAGCCACCTGATCGAGCACATGGCGTTCAAGGGCACGGCGACCCGCTCGGCCCGCCAGATCGCCGAGGACATCGAGAATGTCGGCGGCGAGATCAACGCCGCCACCAGCGTCGAGCAGACGAGCTACACCGCCCGGGTGCTGGGCGAGGACGCCGAGGTCGCCCTCGACGTGCTCGGCGACATCCTGACCCGCTCGGCCTTCGAGGCCGGCGAGCTCGCCCGCGAGAAGGGCGTGATCCTGCAGGAATACGCCGCCGTCGAGGACACGCCCGACGACGTCGTGTACGACGCCTTCACGGAGGCCGCCTTCCCGGACCAGCCGATCGGCCGGCCGATCCTCGGGCGCCCGGAGACGATCCAGAGCTTCGATCGTGCGGCGATCGAGGCCTATCTCGCCCGGGAATACACGCCGGGCCGGATGGTGCTGGCGGCGGCCGGCGCGGTCGAGCACGAGGCGATCGTGGCGGCGGCCGAGAAGCATTTCGGCGCGATGCCGGCCGGCACTGCGCCGGAGGCGGTGCCGGGCGACTATCGCGGCGGCGAGCGGCGCATGCCGCGCAAGCTCGAACAGGCCAACCTGGTGCTGGGCCTGCCCGGCCTGTCGTTCCGGGACGATGCCTATTACGCCGCCCACCTCTTCGCCCAGGTGCTCGGCGGCGGGCTGACCTCGCGGCTCTGGCACGAGGTGCGCGAGACCCGCGGCCTCGCCTACGAGATCCACGCCTTCCACTGGCCGTTCAGCGATTGCGGCCTGTTCGGCATCGGCGCCGGCACCGCGGGCGCCGACCTGCCTGGCCTCGTCGAGGTGACGCTGGCCTGCCTGCGCGAGGCCGCCGAGACGGTGGACTCGGCCGAGCTCGCCCGGGCGAAGGCGCAGCTCAAGGTGGCGCTGCTCTCGGCGCTGGAGACGCCGGGCGGACGCATCGAGCGCACGGCGCGGCAGCTCCTGGCCTGGGGCCGGGTGATCCCCGCCGCCGAGGTGATCGCCAAGGTCGATGCCGTGACGCCGGACGACGTCCGGGCGGCAGGCCGCGCGCTGATCGCGGGGGCGCCGACGATCGCGGCGATCGGGCCGATCAGGAAACTTCAGAGCCTCGAGGCGGTGTCCAAGGCGCTCCGGGCGGCGTGAGCCTCGGCAGGCACTGCCGTTCCGTCTCCAGCCAGCGGCTGAGTCTCGGCTCGCGCAGAACCTCCCGCCTCCCCAGGGCCGTCCGGGAAAAGAAAGAACCCGCTTCTCTCCTCTCCCCGACAGATCCCGGGCCTGCCCGGGATCTGCAAGAATAGGGCGACGTCGGGCAGGCCCGACTTCGCTGCGGGGAGAGGAGGAAACCCGCGCCTTTCCTTCCCCCGGGCAGCTCTGCCTTCTGTGCGGGAGGGATGAAGCGGCGGTCTTCCGAAGCCATGCCGAAGCAGTCGGCCGACCGTCGACAATCGAACAGACACCATCCCGCGCGGCGCAAGACGTCCCGCCCGTGTGCTGCCCGCCTGATCTAGTCCGAACGGTCTAGTGTCGAGTCACGGCCAGTCTCCGTAGAACCGACCGGAAGTCGAGCGCGCCAGCGCCCGGCGTCGGGTCCTGTGCGGCCCAAGTCCCGGGGTCGAGGAGACTGGCGGCATCGCCGTCCCGCCCACGGAACGACCGCACCGGCTCGAGGGGAACAGCAGCACGACGACCGGCGAGACCGGTCGGCGGGACGGTTGGGCGAACGGGATGGGTCTCGAGGGCTGTGCGCGTGCGGCCGGCAGCGGCGTGCGCGAGGCGACGCTAGGGCGGAGCGTGTCGGTGCGCGGCGCCGGTCTGCATACCGGCCGGGTCGCCCGCGTCACCCTGGCGCCGGCGCCCGCCGGCCACGGCATCCGCTTCGCGGTGCGCTGCCCGGTCACGGAGACCAGCACCGAGGTGCCGGCCGTCGCGTCCGGCTGGGTCGCGAGCCGGATGAGCACGTCCCTCGATCTCGGCCGCGGGCGCAAGCTGCGCACCATCGAGCACCTGATGGCGAGCCTGGCGGCTTCCGGCATCGACAACGCCGCGATCGCGGTGGAGGGGACCGAGATCCCGATCCTCGACGGCTCGGCTTCGCGCTGGTGCGCGCTGATCGACGCGGCCGGGCGGGTGCCGCAGGAGCGGCCGCGTCAGGCCCTGCTCATCCGCGCCCCGTTCCAGGTCAACGGGATGCACGGCTTCCTGCGCGCCGAGCCCGGCGAGGGATTCAGCGTCGACGTCAGCACCGACCGCCTGCCGGGCTTCGGCGTGCTGCGCTGGTCGGGCCCGATCGATCCGGCCTCGTTCCGGACCGCCATCGCCCCGAGCCGCAGCTTCGGCAACGCCTCGCTGATCTGGCGCACCCTGCTCAAGACGCGCCTCGCCCGGACGCTACTGCCCGCCCCTACCATCGAGCGCCTCTGGGCCTGCTCGTTCGCCGCCCAGACGGTGTGCGCCGCCGCCGGTCCGGAACCCACGCCGGCCCGGCCGGATTGCGAGCGCGCGATCGCGCCCGAGACGCAAGGCAGGATGCAGCCCCGCGACCGCGAGCCCCTGCTGCGCGGCGCCCGTCCCGGGCGGGTGGCGATCCTGCTCGGCGGCCGCGTCCTCGGCGGCGCGCGCTTCCCGGACGAGCCGGTGCGGCACAAGATCCTCGACCTCGTCGGCGACCTGGCGCTCGCCGGCCGGCCGATCCTCGGGCGCATCGTGGCGAATTGCCCGACCCACGCCCTGACCTTCGCGTTCCTGACCGAGCTGATGCGCCACCCGGACTGCTGGGAGGTGGTACCGGTCGCCGAGGCCGAAGCCACCGGTCGCGGAACGACCGGCACCGATTGCGGAGCAATCGGCACAACTTGATTTGGCCGCAAAGCGGAGCGATCGAGGCCCGTCGGCGGCCGCGCGTGCGGGCGGCAGGGGAGATCCGAGGCCTCCGCCTTGCTCGGAAGCTTGGGCGTCAGTACGGTCCGGCACCTCCCTTGAGTCGCCCCGTGACCGTGGCCGTCCCCGTCCGGTCGGAAGACCCCGAAGCTTGCGCACGTTCTCACTCGTCCTCGCCTGCCTCGCCGCCCTCTTCGGGCTGCTCCTGTCCGCGCCGGAGGCCGGTGCGGTCGAGGCCGTGCGCGTCACCCTCGACTCGCAGGCCATCGACCTCACCCCGGCGATCGAGCGCTACCGCTCCGACGGCGACCTGATCCAGATCTCCACCGCACCCGGCAAGGACGGCATCGTGCGCCGCATCGCCGTCAAGGCGCGCGAGACCGGGGCGCGGCCGGACTGGATGGTGTTCGCGCTCACCAACGACACCGACGAGCAGATCGACCGCCTGCTGGTCGCCCCCCATTTCCGCCTCGTCGGCTCCGGGGTGGTCTGGCCCGATCTCGGCGGCTCGCGCATCGCCGCGATCACGGCGAGCCAGGGCATCCGGCCCGAGCGCGACGAGAGCCCGGATGCCGACCAGTTCGTCATCACCCTCGATCCCGGCACCACCGTCACCTTCGTGGCCGAGCTGCGCACCCCCACCGTGCCGCAGGTCTACCTCTGGGACCAGGACGCCTACCGCAAGAAGGCGACCGGCCTCACCCTCTACAAGGGCATCATCATCGGCATCGCCGGGCTGCTGGCCCTGTTCCTGACCATCGTGTTCGTGGTCAAGGGCGCGATCATCTTCCCGGCCGCGGCGGCCCTCGCCTGGGCGGTGCTGGCCTACGCCTGCATCGATTTCGGGTTCTTCCAGCGCATCTTCCCGGTCACGGAAGCCGCCGAGCGGATCTACCGCGCCTCGGCCGAGGCGGTGCTGGGCGCGACGCTCCTGGTATTCCTGTTCGCCTACCTCAACCTCGCCCGCTGGCACGTGCGCTACAGCCACGTCGCGCTGATCTGGCTCCTGTTCCTCGCCGGCCTCGTCGGGCTGGCCGTCATCGACCCGCCGGTCGCGGCGGGCGTGGCGCGGATCTCGGTCGCGACGGTGGCGGGCGTCGGCCTGCTGCTGGTGGTCTACCTCGCCATCCACAACGGCTACGACCGGGCGATCCTGCTGATCCCGACCTGGCTCCTGCTGCTCGCCTGGGTCGTCGCGGCGGGCTTCGCCATCACCGGCCAGCTCCACAACGACCTCGTCCAGCCGGCCCTGATCGGCGGCTTGGTGCTGATCGTGATGCTGATCGGCTTCACGGTGCTCCAGCACGCCTTCGCGGGCGGGGGCCTGGGCAACAGCCTCGTCTCCGACACCGAGAGGCGGGCCCTGGCGCTGACCGGCGCGGGCGACGTGGTGTTCGACTGGGACGTGCCGGGCGACCGGGTCTTCGCCGGCCCCGAGATCGAGGCGCAGCTCGGCCTCAAGCGCGGGGCGCTGGAAGGGCCGCAGGCGAACTGGCTCTCCCTCCTCCACCCCTTCGACGTCGAGCGCTACTCGGCCGCCCTCGACACCGTGATCGAGGACCGCCGCGGCCGCATCACCCAGGATTTCCGCCTGCGCTCGGCGGCGGGTCCCTATTACTGGTTCCGCCTCAAGGCCCGTCCGGTGATCGGCACCGACGGCGAGGTGGTGCGCATCGTCGGCACCATCGCGGACGTGACCGAGGCGAAGATCGCCGAGGAACGGCTGCTGCACGACGCGGTGCACGACAACCTCACGGGCCTGCCCAACCGCGAATTGTTCAGCGACCGGCTCGACGCCGCCCTGGCGCTGGCGAGCCAGGATCCGCGCCTCAAGCCGACCCTGTTCGTGGTCGACATCGACCGGTTCAAGCAGGTCAACGACACGATCGGGCTCTCTGCGGGTGATTCGATCCTGCTGACGCTCTCGCGCCGCCTCAACCGGCTGCTGCGGCCCCAGGACACCCTGGCGCGGGTCAGCGGCGACGAGTTCGCGATCATCCTGCTCTCGGAGCGCGACCCCGACCGCATCATCGCCTTCGCGGACAGCATCCGCCGGGCGATCACGACGCCGATCACCTACGCCGACCGCGAGATCTTCCTCACGCCCTCGATCGGCGTCGCTCTCCACGAGGCCGGCGCGGTGGTGAAGCGCGACGACGTGGTCAAGAACGCCGAACTCGCGATGATCAGCGGCAAGCGCCAGGGCGGCGACCGCATCGAGGTCTACCGCCCGACCATGCGCTCCGACCGCGGCGAGCGCCTGACGATGGAGAGCGACCTGCGCCGGGCGCTCGAGCGCAACGAGATCAAGGTGCTGTTCCAGCCGATCGTGCGTCTCGAGGACCGCACGGTGGCGGGCTTCGAGACCGTCCTGCGCTGGGACCATCCGCGGCTCGGCCGCGTCACTCCGCAGGTCTTCCTGCCGATCGCGGAAGAGTCCGGCCTCATCGTCAATCTCGGCGTCTTCGCGCTCGAGCGCACCGCCGCCGAGCTCGCCGCCTGGCAGCAGGCGCTCGTGGTCGAGCCGCCGATCTTCGCGACGGTCAACCTGTCGTCGCGCCAGCTCCTGCGCCACGACCTCCTGCACGACGTGAAGACCGTGCTCGCCCGCACCGGCGTCGTCCCCGGCTCGCTCAAGCTCGAGCTGACCGAGGGGCTGGTGATGGAGAACCCGGAATACGCCGCCCAGATGCTGGCCCGCATCCACGAGCTCGGCGCAGGCCTCTGCCTCGACGATTTCGGCACCGGCTACTCGGCGCTGACCTACCTGCAGCGCTTCCCCTTCGACACGATCAAGATCGACCAGTCCTTCGTGCGCCAGATGGCGAGCGGCCGCTCCGGCATCCTGCGCTCGATCGTCCGGATGGCGCAGGAGCTCGGCCTCGAGATCGTGGCCGAGGGCGCCGAATCGGAGGCCGACGCCCTGGCGCTCGCCGAGATCGGCTGCGACTACGCGCAGGGCTTCGCCTTCGGCGAGCCGATGTCGGTCCTGCAGGCGCGGCAGCTGGTGGGGGCGGCCCCGGAGGCGGCCTGAGCATCAGTCCGCCGGTCGCGAACGACCGGTGCCGAAGTGGTCACGGGTTCGGCGGTGACCATGATGCAGGAATACCCGGGCGCCTTCGCATCGACACATCGATGCGAAGGCGTTCGGCGCATCAGCGCCTGTCGGCGCGAACCCGTTCGGGCTTCGTGCACCTCACGAGACTCCCGCTGCGCCGAGGCCGCCACACTGAGCAGGGCCGGCGATCGGGAGTTTTTGTGAGAGAGACGTCGCCAGCGCCTGCGAACCAGTCCGTTCGAAGGCGCGGCGGTCTAACAAGAGCCCAAGCAGAGCGGGCCTTCGCGGGACGGGGCCTCCGGCCTTCCCGCCCGGCTCGGGTACGGCAATGCAACCGTTGCTGTGTTGCCGATTGAAGCCTTCAACCGCAATGTCCGATGTCGAGACAGGAACACTTCATCCAATCTGCTACGTTAAACGAGGTTAAACCGGTTCGTCCCGCGCAGTGCGGCACGGGTTTTTATTTGCAGTGCAGCATCGAAGAGACTGTACGGCCCGCAGGATCAAGGTGAATTCTTGTCCGTCCAGCGGTTTCGGCGTTGACACAAGTATCGCGAACGAGCCTCCTGGGCTGGGAGGATTACCACGATGCAGACGACCCGACGTCAGGTACTGGCCGCTGGAGCCGGATTCAGCCTCATGCCGATGCTGCCGCGCCTGTCGCGGGCGCAGGCCGCGAATACGATCCGGATCGGCGTCCTCAACGACCAGTCCGGGCCGTACCGCGACATCAGCGGGCCCTACGGGGTCGCCCTCACCCAGATGGCCGTCGACGAGTTCGCCGCCAACGGCTTCCGGGTCGAGGTGATCTCGGCCGACCACCAGAACAAGCCCGATGTCGGGGCCGGCATCGCCCGGCAATGGTACGACCGCGACGGCGTCGACCTGATCATCGACGTGCCGACCTCCTCGGTCGGCCTCGCCGTCAACCAGGTCGCCCGGGAGAAGAACAAGGCCTACATCAACACCGGCGCGGCCACCTCCGACCTGACCGGGGTGCAGTGCACGCCGGTCACGATCTCCTGGATGTACGACACCTACATGCTGGCGAAGTCGACCGGCGGCGCCATGGTTCGGGCGGGCGGCGATTCGTGGTTCTTCATCACCGCCGACTACGCCTTCGGCCACGCGCTCGAGCGCGACACCGGCAACTTCGTGAAGGCCAATGGCGGGCGCGTCCTCGGCAGCGTGCGCTATCCCTTCCCGGCGACCGCCGACTTCTCGTCGTTCCTGCTCCAGGCCCAGAACAGCGGCGCCAAGGTGATCGGGCTGGCCAATGCCGGCGCGGATACGGTCAACTCGATCAAGCAGGCGGCCGAGTTCGGGCTGACCCAGCAGGGCTTCAAGCTGGCAGCCCTGCTGATGTTCCTGTCGGACGTGCACGCGCTCGGCCTCAAGGCGGCGCAGGGCCTGGTCCTGACCGAGAGCTTCTACTGGGATCTCAACGACCGCACCCGGGCGGTGACGCGGCGGGCGCTGCCGCGGCTGAAGGGCGTGTACCCGAACATGGCGTCGATCGCGAACTACTCGGCCGTGCTGCACTACCTGAAGGCCGTGACCGACATGGGCGTGCCGGCCGCCAAGGCCTCGGGCGTCGATGTCGTCAACCGCATGAAGGCGATGCCGACCGACGACGACGCCTTCGGCCCCGGCCGCATCCGCGAGGACGGCCGCAAGCTCTGCCCCGCCTACCTGTTCGAGGTGAAGAAGCCCTCCGAGAGCAGCGGGCCCTGGGACTACTACAAGCTCGTCGGCACGACCCCGATCGACGAGGCCTTCCGGCCCCTCGACAAGGGCGGCTGCCCGCTCGTGCGGGCGTGAGGGTCCGGGGCGGGTAAATCGGGCAGAGGCGACGTGAGCCCTGACGGCCGCCCTCCCCTCTGAGCACGACCCGATCGCGCCGTCACGGGACACGACACGAGGCCATGGCCGCTCTCGGGCCGTGCACCGTGCGGCACCGTGATCGGGCGGGATTCCGGCTGTGACCCTCAGCACGGGCCGCGAGCCGGCTCCGCACGGGCGCAGCGTGCCTCGGAATGCGAGGAAAAATCCCGCTGCCCGGTCGGATCCGTGCGATTTCGCACAGCATCGCCCTGCTTGGCCGCGGGACAAGCGTGCGAGACCTCTGGCGGCGGGACCATGCGCCGTTGATGCCGGTTCGGGCGCGAACCGACCTCCCGGCGCTCGCCCGTTCCGAGGAGAACCCCGATGAAGGCCTTGCACGCCGCGCTGGTCCTCGCGCTCCTGCTCGCGACCGGTCTGCGGGGCGCCGTTGCTGCCGAGGTGCCCTCCCCGGAACCGCCCACCTTCGCCGTTCACCGGCGCGATGCGCTCCAGGTGCTGCAATCGCGCCGCAAGTCGGATGAGGCGGTGACCCTGAACGCCCCGCGCGAGTGGCGGCCCGCCGGAGCGCGTCGGGGCGCGAAGCCGACGAGGGGAATCCTTCTCGTGCACGGGCTCGGGGATTCGCCCTGGTCCTTCCACGACGTCGCCCGGGATCTGGCCGCAGCGGGCTACCTCGTCCGGACGGTCCTGCTGCCCGGTCACGGCACGCATCCCGAGGATCTGCTCGGCGTGGATGTGGAGCAGTGGCGGCAGGTCGTCCGGGAGCAGGCCGAGGCTCTGCGCCGCGATGTCGGGCAGGTCTATCTCGGCGGTTTCTCCACCGGAGCCAACCTGGTCACCGATTACGCCTACGCGAACGACGACGTCGCCGGGCTCGTGCTGTTCTCACCGGCCTTCAAGTCGGACGTGCCCCTCGACTGGCTCACGCCGCTGGCCGCCCGGTTCCGCCCGTGGCTGCTGACGCCGGACGGGCGGGCGCCCTTGCAGAACGAGGTGCGCTATCTGACGGTGCCGACCAACGGGTTCGCGCAATTCTACCACAGCAGTCGGACGGTGCGTCGGCGCCTCGGCGAGCGGCCGTTCGGGAAGCCGGTCTTCATGGTCGTGGCCAGACACGATTCGGTGCTCGACGCCGATTACCTGCTCGACACGTTCCGGACCCGCTTCCCGCATCCGGCGAGCCGGCTGGTCTGGTACGGCGAGGCACCGGCGAGGCCGGGCGACGACACCCGGATCCTCGTGCGCAGCGACCGGTTGCCGGAATGGCGGATCAGCCAGTTCTCGCATATGGGGATCCTGTTCAACCCGTCGAACCGCCTCTACGGTGATCGCGGGACGTCCCGCATCTGCTGGAACGGACAGGACACGGCCGCCACGCTGGCCTGCGAGCGCGGGGCGGAGGTCTGGTACTCGGACTGGGGCTACCGCGAACCGAACAAGATCCACGCGCGGCTGACCTTCAACCCCTACTTCGCGTGGCAATCCTCGATCATGAGGTCGGTGCTGGAGGCAGCGGCTGCCCCTCTCGCGGGATGGGCCGGCTCTCCGATCGCCGCGTCGTCCCGGACGGTGTCCGACGCGAGCCTGGCGCCCGATACCCAGCCGGACACCGCCGAGGCGGACGGTACCGAGAGGGAGCGACCGGGGTCTCGTCCCTGAAGCCGGCGGGTGGTCGCCGAGGCCGCCGGGCCAGCCGATGCGCGAGACGGTCCGGCCGGGCTGACGCTTCAGGCGGGCTGACCGCCCGCCACCGCCGCCATCAGGGGCGCCCTGCTCCCACCGCCTCGGCGCACAACGCACCTAGCGCCTCGACCAGCCGGTCCGGGTTCAGCGGCTTTCTCAGGATCGGCAGGTCCGGCCACATCAGCCGCATGGCCCGGGGCAGCACGCCGCCGGTACAGATCAGGACCGGGACGCCCTTGGCGATCAGGCATTCGGCGGTCGGCGTCGCCTCGCCGTCGGCGAGGTTGAGGTCGAGGATCGCGACGTCGACCTCCTCGAAATCGAGGAGCGCCAGGGCCTCCCGGTTGGTGCGGGCCGGGCCGACGGCGTGGGCATTCGAGCCCGTGACGATCTCGGTCAGCTCCAGGGCGACCAGCGCCTCGTCCTCGACGATCAGCACCCGTCGTCCGTTCAGCATCGCGATCTCCGTGGGTTCCGGACCGGGCGAATCGGCGCCCCGCTCGGTCGAGCGGCAAGAGTGTGTCGGCCGGGCCCGCCCGGTCAATCGCGCGAATGCGAGGCTGCCGCTTAAACGCTCCTTAACCATGACGGCAGCATCGTCAGCCTGGCCGCGAACGGATGCGGGAGCGCCCTTCCGAGGGTGCCGTCCGGACGGCTCGGTACGAGGCGCGGAGAGGCGGTGATGGGCGAGGCGGCGTTTGACATCGCGGACCGGCACGGTGAGGGCCCGGACTTCGATCTGGTGCGGCGCCTGCTCCTGCCCCCGGGCTGGCTCGGGCCCCGGCCGATCCGCCTGCCGATGCCCGAGCAGCCGCCGGCCGAGGAGATCGACGACCTCGTGGCCCAGCTCGAGGCCGAGAACAAGGTGATGAAGGCGGTTCTGCGCTCCGAGCGGGAGGCCGCGGCGGAGCTGCGCGCCCAGGTCGCCGCCCTGACGACCCAGCAGGCTGAAGACGAGGACCGGCAGGAGGAGCTTCGCACCGACCGCGACCGCTGGGCCTCCCTGGTCGAGCGCCTGCTCTTCGCCCCCCGCTGACGCATCCCCGCGCCGCTGCCCTTCGCCTCATCCGCCCTGAACGTCGCACGGAGACGGCCATGAGCCCCCGCTGCTCGCTCGTCGTCAACGGCAAGCCCGTCCGTGTGGCGACCGGCGACACGCCCCTCGATGCCGCGCTGCCCGGAAGCGTCGCCGCCGGCCGGGACGGCCTCGTCCAGGACTCGCTCCTGCAGGACGCGCGGCACCACGATGCCCTGCCGCGACTGCGCAACACCAGCCGTGCCCGGCCGCGCCTCGGCGAGGGTCCCGGCACCCGGCCGGGCCCGGCGCCCTCGCCCCTCGCGGTGCTGCGCACGGTCAAGCGCGCCGGCACGCTGCTCTCGGCGACGCCGCTCTCCGGCGCGGTGCTGGAGGTGGCGGTGACGGTCTCGCGCGCCCTCGAGGTCGCCCCCGGCCAGGCCGTCGAGGTCACCTTCGCGGGCCTGCCGGCCCGGCCCTACTGCCCGACCCAGCGCATCGAGGGCACCACCGAGCTCAACGAGCTCGTGTTCCACCTGCGCCGCGACGGCGGCGCGCTCGGCCCCGCCCTCGGCGAGGCGGTGCATCCCGGCCACGCGGTGCGGATCAAGGGGCCGGCCGGCGGCACTCCGTACCGGCCCGGGCCCGGGCGCCTCGTCCTCGTCTCGGCCGAGACCGGCTTCGCGCCGATCTGGGCCATCGCCCGTGCGGCGCGCCACCTCGAGATCAACCGCGAGATGGTGCTGGTGGTCGGCGCCGGCGACGCCGACGACCTCTACATGCGCCCGGCCCTCGCCTGGCTGCGCGGCACCGGCGTGCAGCAGATCACGCTGGCGGCGAGCCGCGACCGCCGCGGCCAGAGCGACGTGCGCCACGGCCCGGTCACGGCCCATCTGCCTCCCCTGCGCCCGAGCGACACCGTCCACGCCGCCGGCCCGCCGGAGATCGTGCGGGCGGTCGAGCGCCTCTGCGACAGCGTTGGCGCCTCCTGCGTGGCCCTGCCCTTCCTGCCGGCCCGCAGCCGGGCGCGCAGCCTCGTCACGCCGGGGGATGCGGGCGCGCAGTTCGGATTGTGAGCTGGCCGCGCCGGGTCAGTAGCCCTTCCACAATCCCGGCGTCGCCAGCTCCACGAGGTGCCCGTCGGGGTCGCGAAAGTACAGGCTGACGCCCCCGCGCGGCCAGGTGGTGCGGCCCTCGATCGCGATGCCGTGGGCCGCGAGGTGCCGCTCCCAGGCCTCGAGCGCGTCGGCCGGGATCGCGAGGGCGAGGTGGAGCGGGCCCGACCCGTCATGCGGCGGGATCGTGCCCCCGGGCGTCGGAACCGGGTGCAGCGAGCCGCCGCGGGGAAACAGCAGCAGCACGCCGCGCCCGGCGACGTCGTAGGCCCGCATCCGGTGATCCTCGTGGATGCAGGGCAGGCCGATCGGCCCGCCCCAGAACGCGGCCGCCCGCGCGAGGTCGTCGACGTAGAGGACCGTCTCGAGGATCCCGGCGATCTCCGGCATGGCGCACCTCCTGCCCGAGAAACGCGCGGGCGCTGCCTCGGGTTACGCCGCCGCCGGGTTGATCGCGTCCTCGGCGAGTTCCGACAGCACCTCGTCGGTGTTCTCCTCCTCGATCAGGGTCTCCTTGATCAGGTCCTCCGCCTCGGAGAGGCCGAGCTGGCGGGCCCAGGCCAGCAGGGTGCCGTAGCGGGTGATCTCGTAATGCTCCACCGCCTGCGCGGCGGCGATCAGGCCGGCATCCAGCGCCTCGCTGCCGGCGAAGTCCTGCATCACCTCCTCGCCCTCGGCGATGATGCCCTGGATCGCCTGGCAGGTGACGCCCTCCGGCTTCTCGCCGACCAGCCGGAAGACCTGGTCGAGCCGCTTGACCTGCTGACGGGTCTCCTCGACGTGGACGCTGAAGGCGCCGCGCAACTCGTCCGAGCGGGCCGCCTGCGCCATCCTGGGCAGCGCCTTCAGGATCGCGTTCTCGGCGAAGTAGGTGTCCTTGAGCTGGTGCAGGAAGAGAGCCCGGAGGTTCTTGTCATCGGCCATGATATGCTCCCGTGGGGTACCGAAGTGCCCGGGCAACTCCTCGGTCGGGGCCTTCGTTCCTCGGCGCTTCGTGAACGGCCCGGCCCTGGCGCCCGGGGGCACGGCGGGCCATTCTGCGGATCGGGGGCATGGATCCGAGGGAGATGACCCCATGACGACGCTGTTCGACGAGCGGGAGCGGGCCTACGAGGCTCTGTTCGCCCTGGACGAGGAGCTGCGGTTCCTGGCGCTCGCCCGGCGCAACAAGATGCTCGGCGCCTGGATGTGCGAGCGCCTGAACCTCACCGGCCGCGAGGCCGAGGCCTATGTGCAGCGCCTGGTCGAGGCCGGGGCCGGCCGGCCCCCGGCGGGACGCAGCCACGACGAGGCCCTGGCCGAGCGGCTGCGGGCCGACCTCGCCGGACGCGGCGTCGAGGCGGAGGCCGACGCCCTGCCGGGGCTGATCGCCCGTTACGGCGCCGAGGCGGCCCGGACCGTACGCGAACAGGCCCGGGCCTGATCATGCCAACGGCCTGAGATACTGACGCATCAGGCCGTTGGGTCATCTCGAATTTTCGATGCCACGCCAGAGTCTTGGCGAAAAATCGAGAACGGAACCAAAGGTCATTTTCAATGACCGCTGGCATCAGAAGAAGGTCGGCCGCGCGCTGGCGGTGTGCTCCTTGAGCACGGTCCCGGTGGCGGTATCGACCTCCTTCATCAGCACGTCGTAGCCCCACAGGTCGGCGAGGTGCTGGAGCACCCGCGCCGCGTCGTCCTTGTTGAGGAGGACGCGGTTGAGCACCTTGTGGTGGAGGATCAGCTTGCGGTCGCCCTCGAGGTCGACGTCGACCACCTCGATGTCGGGGTCGAGCCAGGCGACGTCGTATTGCCGGGCGAAGGCCCGGCGCAGGCGCCGGTAGCCGCGCTCGTCGTGGATCGCCTCGACCCGCAATTCCGGCTTGTCGGGATCGTCGGTGACGTGGAACAGCCGCAGCTGCCGCATCAGGCGCGGGCTGAGGAACTGCGCGATGAAGCTCTCGTCGCGGTAATTGGCCCAGACGTCGCGCAGGACCCCCATCGGGTCGCCGCTGCCAGCGATGTCGGGGAACCAGTCCCGGTCCTCGTCGGTCGGCTCGGTGCAGATGCGGGCGATGTCCGTCATCATCGCGAAGCCGATGGCGTAGGGGTTGTGGCCGCCGTAATGCCGGTCGTCGTAGGTCGGCTGGCGGATCACGTTGGTGTGCGACTGCAGGAACTCGAGATAGGCCGCCTCGTCGATCTGCCCGGTCTCGGACAGGCGGGTCATGATCCGGTAGTGGTTGTAGGTCGCGCAGCCCTCGTTCATCACCTTGGTCTGGCGCTGCGGGTAGAAGTACTGCGCGACGTGGCGGACGATGCGCAGGATCTCGCGCTGCCAGGGCTGCAGCCGCGGCGCCGCCTTCTCCAGGAAGTAGAGGATGTTTTCCTGCGGCAGCTCCAGGAGCGCCCGGCGGCGCTCGGCCTGCGGGTCGGGCTTGCCGGCCTGGGCCTTGGCCGGCAGGGTGCGCCAGAGGTCGTTGTACATCCTCTCCTGATGCTCCTGGCGCTCGCGCTCGCGGCGCTGCTCGGAGGAGAGGTCGGGCCGCTTCTTGCGGGGATAGCGGTGCACGCCCTGGTTCATCAGCGCGTGGGCGGCATCCAGCACCGCCTCGACGGCGTTGTGGCCGTAGCGCTCCTCGCAGCGGGAGATGAAGGTCTTGGCGAACTCGAGGTAGTCGAGGATGCCTTCCGCGTCGGTCCACTGGCGGAAGAGATAGTTGTTCTTGAAGAAGTGGTTGTGGCCGAAGGCGGCGTGGGCGATGACCAGCGTCTGCATCGTCGCCGTGTTCTCCTCCATGATGTAGGAGATGCACGGGTCGGAGTTGATGACGATCTCGTAGGCGAGGCCCATCAGGCCGCGGCGGTAGCCGGCCTCGTGCTGGGCGAAGTGCTTGCCGAACGACCAGTGCTTGTAGAACAGCGGCATGCCGATCGACGCGTAGGCGTCGAGCATCTGCTCGGCGGTGATGATCTCGATCTGGTTCGGGTACCAGCTCAGGCCCAGTTCCGGACCGGCGATGGCCTCGCAGGCGTCGTGGATGCGCCGGATGGTGTCGAAGTCCCAGTCGTTGCCGGTGAAGAGCGGTGTGGTCTTGGCGATCACGGCCGGGCCGGCGGGCCGCGCGCCGAAGGTGGCGGAACTCATCGGGCGTCGGACCTCCCGGTGCCTCTAAGCATCCCCCGGCGGCGGGATGCGAACCGAAATCGTGCGGCGCGGCCCCGGTCAGGCCGCGCCTTCGTTACGGGGCCGCGGTCTCCTGCCCGGCCTTGCGGGCGAAGAGTTCGCGGAAGACCGGGTAGATGTCGCGGCGGTGGTTGACCTTGCGCATCGCCAGCACGGAGTTGGTCTTCGAGACCGGCTCGTAGGTGCGCCAGAGCGTGGTGCGGTGCTCGACGAAGCCGGCCCGCGGCCCGCCCTCGTCGCCGACCTCGAGATAGGCGAAGTACTGGCAGGCCGGCAGGATCGACGAGCGCAGCAAGTCCTGCGAGGTCGCGCCGTCGCTCGACACGTTGTCGCCGTCCGAGGCCTGGGCGGCGTAGATGTTCCAGTCCTCGGGGTTGTAGCGCTCGGCGATGATCCGCTTCATCTCGACAAGGGCCGAGGAGACCAGCGTGCCGCCGGTCTCGCGCGAGCCGAAGAACGTCTCCTCGTCGACCTCCTTGGCGTGGTCGGTGTGGCGGATGAAGACGATCTCGACGTGCTTGTAGCGCCGGGTCAGGAAGATGTGCAGCAGGATGTAGAACCGCTTGGCGAGGTCCTTCATGTGCTCGGTCATCGAGCCCGAGACGTCCATCAGGCAGAACATCACCGCCTGGGCGACGGGGCGCGGATAGGGCTCGAAGCGCCGGTAGCGCAGGTCGATCGGATCGACATAGGGGATGCGCTGCGAGCGGGTGCGCAGGCGCGCCAGCTCCGCCCGCAGCTCGTCGAGGATCACGGCGTCCGGGTCGGTCGCCTCCAGCGCCCGGATCTCCTCCTCGAGCGCCTGCATCTCCTCGGTCTTCGGCCGCTTGAGGGCGATGCGCCGCGACAGCGAGTTGCGCAGGGTCCGGCCCAGCGCGAGGTTCGCCGGCGAGCCGGACACCGTGTAGCCGGCCCGGCGCAGGGTCGCGGTCTCGACCACCGCGAGGCGGCGCTTGGCGAGGTCGGGCAGTTCGAGGTCCTCGAGGAACAGCTCCAGGAACTCGTCGCGGGTCAGGACGAAGCGGAACGAGTCCTCGCTGTCCTGGCCGCCGTCGCCGGACTGACCGCTGCCGCCCCCACCCCCGCTGCCGCCCGGCGGGCGCTCGATCAGGTCGCCCTCGATATAGGTCTTGTTGCCGGGCAGGATGTGGTCCTGCACGCCCGTGGAGGGGTTGCGGCTGAACTTCGGCTCGCGCACGCCGTCGACCGGGACGGTGACGTTGCCGTCCTTGCCGAGGTCCTTGATGTCCTTCTCCCGGGCGGCCTCGCGCACCGCGCGCTGGGCCACGTCCTTGACCCGGCGCAGGAACCGCTGCCGGTTCGCCAGGCTCTTGCCGCCGGGATTGAGGCGTCGATCGATGATGTGCATCCGCTTCACGCTTTCCGATCACGCCACCATACCGTAACGGGCCGGGGCCCCGCCACCGCTCTCATCGGGTGAGCGCGGCGGCCCGCGGGAACGTCTCCCGCGGGCCCGGGTCGTCGCGCGGTTCAGCCCGCCTGCTTGACGCGCATGTACCACTCGACGAGGCGCCGGACCTGGCGCTCGGTGTAGCCGCGGTCCTTCATCCGCTCGACGAACTCGCCGTGCTTCTTCTCGGTCTCGCTGTCCTTCTTCGAGCCGAAGGAGATCACCGGCAGAAGCTCCTCGACCTGGCTGAACATCCGCCGCTCGATCACCTCGCGGATCTTCTCGTAGGAGGTCCAGGACGGGTTGCGCCCGCCATGCTGGGCGCGCGAGCGCAGGGCGAACTTCACCACCTCGTTGCGGAAATCCTTTGGGTTGGCGATGCCCGCCGGCTTCTCGATCTTAGTGAGCTCCTGGTTCAGCAGCTCGCGGTTGAGCAGCTGGCCGGTCTCCGGGTCCTTGAAGTCCTGGTCCTCGATCCAGGCGTCGGCGTAGTCGATGTAGCGGTCGAACAGGTTCTGGCCGTAATCGTGATACGATTCGAGATAGGCCTTCTGGATCTCGTGGCCGATGAACTCCGCGTAGCGCGGCGCCAGCTCGCCCTTGATGAATTCGAGGTAGCGCTTCTCGGTCTCGGGCGGCAGCTGCTCGCGGCGCAGCGACTGCTCGAGGACGTACATCAGGTGGACCGGGTCGGCCGAGACCTCGGTTGTGTCGTGGTTGAAGGTGGCGGCCATCACCTTGAAGGCGAAGCGGGTCGAGATCCCGTCCATGCCCTCGTCGACGCCGGCGGTGTCCTTGTATTCCTGCATCGAGCGGGCGCGGGGATCGACCTCGCGCAGGGACTCGCCGTCATAGACCCGCATCTTGGAGAAGAGGTTCGAGTTCGCGTGCTCGCGCAGGCGCGAAAGCACCGAGAACCGGGCCAGCATCTCCAGCGTGCCGGGGGCGCAGCGGGCGTTGGCGAGCTCGGAGCCCGAGACCAGCTTCTCGTAGATCCGCTGCTCCTCGGTGACGCGGAGGCAGTACGGCACCTTGATGACGTAGATGCGGTCGATGAAGGCTTCGTTGTTCTTGTTGGTCTTGAAGCTCTGCCACTCCGCCTCGTTGGAGTGGGCGAGGATGATGCCGGTGAACGGGATCGCCCCGATATTCTCGGTGCCGACGTAGTTGCCCTCCTGCGTCGCGGTGAGCAGGGGGTGCAGCATCTTGATCGGCGCCTTGAACATCTCGACGAATTCGAGGATGCCCTGGTTCGCCCGGTTGAGGCCGCCCGAGTAGGAATAGGCGTCGGGGTCGGCCTGGCTCAGGGTCTCGAGCTTGCGGATGTCGACCTTGCCGACGAGCGACGAGATGTCCTGGTTGTTCTCGTCGCCCGGCTCGGTCTTGGCGATCGCGATCTGGCGCAGGCGCGACGGGTTGACCTTGACGACCTTGAACTTCGAGATGTCGCCGCCGAACTCGTCGAGGCGCTTCAGGCACCACGGGCTCATCAGCCCGGTCAGGCGCCGGCGCGGCACGCCGTATCGCTCCTCGATCATCGGCCCCATCGTCTCGGGGTCGAACAGCACCAGCGGGCTCTCGAAGACCGGGCTCATCTCGTTGCCGGCCTTGAGCACGTAGATCGGGTGCACCTCCATCAGCGACTTCAGGCGCTCGGCGAGGGACGACTTGCCGCCGCCGACCGGCCCGAGCAGGTAGAGGATCTGCTTGCGCTCCTCGAGCCCCTGCGCGGCATGGCGGAAGAACGAGACGATGCGCTCGATCGTCTCCTCCATGCCGTAGAATTCGGAGAAGGCAGGGTAGACGCGGATGGTCCGGTTCATGAAGATCCGGCCCAGGCGCGAATCCCGCGCCGTGTCGATGAACTCGGGCTGGCCGATCGCGTCGAGAATGCGCTCCGGCGCACTCGCGTACATCAGGGGATTGTCACGGCAGGCTTCGAGATACTCGGACAGCGTCAGCTCGGAGTCCCGGCGGGACTCGTAGCTGCGCGCGAAAGTTTGAAAGAGGTCGCTCGCTGACGGCATTGGCATTCCGGACCCTCACGACATCGCCAGGATCATCCTGTCCCGCCTCGGATGCAATCGATATCCCCATGTTTGTCGCAGCGCGGCGACGCGGGGAGGGATGCGGAGGCGGCCAGGAGCCTGTATGCAGGCCGCCTGCGGGCAAGGCGCATGCCGCAACGGCCGGGAAAGTTGCAGGTCCGCCAACGCGAAAGCCGAGTTCGTCCCGGCCCTGTGCCGTAAAGGACACGCCTGTTCCGGTTTTTCCACATCCTCCCGGCGCGCCACCGGCGCGCCGCGAGACGGAAGGGGAACGCCGGCCGCGCGGCCAACGTTCCCGCTTCGTTTCGCGCCGGCCGGGAGCGCCCGGCGCGAGGAGCGCTCAGAGGTCGGTGGTCTCCTTCTTGGCGCCGTCCTTCGGGCCTTCCTTGGTGCCGGCGCCGCCGACGGTGAGCTTGATGGTCTGGGTGCTCACGGTGCCGTCGGTGCCCTTGATCTCCACCGTCACCTCGTCGGTCCCGGTGAAGCCGGCCTTGCTCTCGTAGAACAGGGCCTGGACGTTGGCCTCGACGTTCGGGCAGCGATAGGTGGCCGGGGTCTTCACCTTGCCGGCGCGCTGGATCGTGGCGCCGTTCTTCGGGGCGCCCGTGACCTTCAGCTCGGGCTGCGGCCCCAGCGAGCAGTCCTTCTTGAGGTTCGGCACCATCACCAGCCGGACCTGCTTGCCGGAGGCGACGGTGTGCTCGCGGACCTTCGCAGCTTGGACGAGGATAACCTGGGCGAGGGCGGGGCCGGCGGCCAGCACGGGCCCGGCGGCCATCAGGACGGCGAGCGCCAGGATCGGGCGAAAGGGGCTGGTCATGTGGCTCAAAGCTCTCCGAGGGGGATGCCGGCCGCATGTGGGGAGCGCGCCCGGTCCCGTCGAGGCCCGGAGGCGGGTCCCGGCGGGGGAAACCGCGCTCAGTGCAGGACCAGCATCACGAAGAGGTTGAACAGGCCGAGCAGGGCGACGCCGCCGAGCCAGAGCCAGTAACCCCGACCCTCGACCGGGTAATCGCCGATCATCATGGTGCGCCCTCCCCCGCCTCGTCGCCCGTGCGGACCGGCTCGTCGCCCTTGGCGGCCTGCAGCACCGCCAGGGTGGCGCCGGTCACCCGGGCGATCTGGGCCGGCGTGAACTCGCCCGCAAGGGCCGAGGCCAGTCCGTGCTCGATCCTGGCCCGCTCGCCGGCATCGCCGATCGGATCGACCGGGATGTCGCTCTCGCGCAGGCGGCAGGCGTCCCGGATCGTGTCGGCGGCGCGGCCCAGCACGGCGCGCTGGTCGGGTGTCATGTCCCAGAGCGGGTGACGCAGGCGGGAGATCACCCGCTTGGCGTCGCGGTAGTCCCGGTCGATCACGGGGATCGCCTCGATCTGGCTCACCAGCAGCACCAGCTCGAGCACGTCCGCCGTCGCCTCCGGGCAGGTGCGCACGACGCGCATCAGCCGGGCGATCAGCTCGGTGGTCGGAGAAGCGTGGCGGCGGGCATCGACCATGTGCGCGTAACGCGGGGCCGGGCAACGAGTTCGGCAATGGAATGGAAAAATGAGCACTGGGCGCCGACCGTCCGTGACGCGTCCGAACCTGCAAGGTCAGAGCAGGCCGTACTCCTCCCGCTTGTGGTTGAAGTTGGTCGATCGCATCCCGAGGCCGGAAGCTGTCACATGGAGGTCGGCGTCGGCAGTGAGGATTTCGCATCTGTCGGAGCAGCATTCGAGAATCGCAGCATCGGCGACGCCCAGGCGCTTGTACTCTTTCCTAGCCGTCGCAGCCCTGCTGGTGATGTATCGCTCCCGATGGCTGTGCACCACGCCCCTGAAGGTTTCCATGATGATGCTCCGCTTGGGCTCCCTGTGCTGGCGGAGCAGGTTCGCCGACTCGGACACCGTATTCGGCAGGAAGACGAGCCTCGGCTCGAACCCGAGCAGGAGCATCAGCAGGTCGAAATCCCTCGTGCTGAAGTCGGTCAGATTCTTGTGCTTCTTGATCATCTCTCGGGAGGTATGGCCAACCGTGAAAAGAACGATTAGCTGCGTGTCCAGGATGACCGCACGATTCATGGCTCGCCAAGGATCCTGGTCTTGATCGACGGAACGTCGTTGTCGTTCTCAGGGATCTTGACGAGCTTGTAGCTGTGCCGCACCGGGCGATGCAATGAGGTTCTCCGAAGTGCTCGGTCGACAGGCATCTCAACATCAGGCTGAAGGAAGCCCAGCGTGATCAACCAAGTCTTATCGACCTGATCGTACTCGACCTCTTCGAGCCTTATGTCCGATATTTCTTCATCGGAAAAGACCTCGGCCAGATATCTCTTGGCTTTGGAGACGGCCTGCTTGACGTCCACGATCGACTCCGTTGCGGGAAGGCGTGCTGCTGCTGGACAAATCTCAGCCTACCATCGTTCCGCTCCACGTCGAGCGGTGGTTCGATGCGGGCGAGGTCAATCGCGCACGCTGTCGCGATCCTGATCCGCGCCGTGCAGCCGCGCGAGCTGCCGCCGGCACGCCCGCAACTCCTCCAGCACGGCCGTGAGGCTCGCCCGGTCCGCCCGCGCGAGGGGCGGCGGGGCGGTCTCCGGCTCCGGATCGTGGTCGGCTTCGACGAAGGCCGGGGCGATCTGCTCGCCGCGGCCGACCGCCTGGACGAAGCGCATGCCGCGCTCGCGCAGCACCCGCTGGGCGCCGCGGATGGTGTAGCCCTGGCCGTAGAGCAGCCGGCGGATGCCGCGCAGGAGATCGACGTCGTCGGGGCGGTAGTAGCGCCGGTTGCCGCCGCGCTTGAGCGGGCGGACCTGGGTGAACCGCGTCTCCCAGAAGCGCAGCACGTGCTGGGGCAGGTCGAGGTCGTCCGCGACCTCGCTGATGGTCCGGAAGGCGCCGGGCTCCTTCTCGGGCAGAACACCCCTCTCGGGCAGGAATGCGCGCTCGGGCAGCGGCGCAGGGCCGGGCTCGTCGGGCTCGGGGCCCTCGTTCTCCCCCGCCATGCCGCTCATGCGTCCGCCCTCCGGCGGCTGGTCAGGCCTCGTCGTCCTCGGGTGCGGCGTCGCCGTTGATCCGGGCCTTGAGCACGTTCGAGGGCTTGAACACCATCACCCGGCGCGGCTCGATCGCCACCTCGACGCCGGTCTTCGGGTTGCGTCCGACCCGCTTGCCCTTGTCGCGCACCACGAAGGAGCCGAAGGAGGACAGCTTCACGGTCTCGCCGGCCGAGAGGCAGGTGCAGATCTCCGACAGCACCGTCTCCACCAGGGCGGCGGATTCCGTCCGCGACAGGCCGACCCGCTGGTAGACGGCCTCGCTCAGATCGGCCCGCGTGACCGTCTTGCCTGCCATCGTGCTGCTCCCCCGGCGGCTGATTCGCGAAAATAACGTATGTCTATGATCGCGCACGCTAATCTGCGTTGCGCGCCGGGTCAACCGGGCGCCGGACGGGTCCCCGGATACTTTGCGGGCCTACCAGCGGATGAGCGCGCTGCCCCAGGTGAAGCCGCCGCCGATCGCCTCGATCATCACGAGGTCGCCGCGCTTGATCCGGCCGTCGCGGCAGGCGGCATCGAGGGCGAGCGGGATCGAGGCCGCCGAGGTGTTGCCGTGGCGGTCGACCGTCAGCACCACCTTCTCGCGGGCGATGCCGAGCTTGTCGGCCGAGGCCTCGATGATCCGCCGGTTGGCCTGGTGCGGCACGAACCAGTCGAGGTCGTCGGCGGTGGTGCCGGTCGCCTCGAAGGCCTGGGCGATCACGTCGGTCACCGAGCCGACCGCGAAGCGGAAGACCTCCTTGCCGACCATGCGCAGCTTGCCGGTCGTCCCCGTCGAGCCCGGGCCGCCGTCGACGTAGAGCTTCTCCCGGTGGCGGCCGTCGGACCGGAGCTGGCTCGTCAGCACGCCGCGGTCGCTCGCAAGGCCCTCGCCGGGCTGGGCCTCCAGCACCACGGCGCCGGCGCCGTCGCCGAACAGCACGCAGGTGGTGCGGTCCTCCCAGTCGAGCAATCGCGAAAAGGTCTCGGCGCCGACCACGAGGGCGCGGGTGGCCCCGCCGGTTGTCAGGAACTTGTCGGCGGTGGCGACCGCGTAGACGAAGCCGGCGCAGACCGCCTGCAGGTCGAAGGCCGCCCCCGCGTGGATGCCGAGCCCGGCCTGGATCTGGGTCGCGGTCGACGGGAAGGTGTGGTCCGGCGTCGAGGTCGCGCAGACCACGAGGTCGATCGTCGACGGATCGATGTCGGCGTCGCGCAGGGCGGCCTGCGCCGCCCTGATGCCGAGGACCGAGGTGGTCTCGTCGGGTTCGGCGATGTGGCGCTGGCGGATGCCGGTGCGCTGGATGATCCAGTCGTCCGAGGTGTCGACCCGGGCGGCGAGGTCGTCGTTGGTGACGGTGGTCCGCGGCAGGTAGGAGCCGCAGCCCCGCACCACCGAGCGAAGGCGGGTCATGATGCGTCCTCTCTCAAGCCGAAGCGGTCTTCATGCTGAGGCCTGGGCCGGCGTCGCGTCGAGGCGCTCCCGGATCGTCCGCATCAGGTCGTGGCGGGCCATGTCGTGGGCGATGTCGATGGCGCTGGCGAACCCCTCGGCGTCGGCGGCGCCGTGGCTCTTGATCACGATGCCCTCGAGGCCGAGGAAGACGCCGCCATTGGCCCGGCTCGGGTTCATCTTCTCGCGCAGGGCCTCGAAGGCGCCGCGGGCGAACAGGTAGCCGATCTTCGCCATCAGCGTGCGGCCCATCGCCCCCTTGAGGTACGCGGCGATCTGCTTGGCGGTTCCCTCGGCGGTCTTCAGCGCGATGTTGCCGGTGAACCCTTCCGTCACCACCACGTCGACGGTGCCGCGGCCGAGATCCGTGCCCTCGACGAAGCCGTGATAGGACAGCCCCGGGAGGTCGCTCTCGCGCAGCATGCGCGCCGCTTCCTTGACGGCCTCGTTGCCCTTCATCTCCTCGGTGCCGACGTTGAGCAGGCCGACCGTCGGCCGGTCGAGGTCGAACACGATGCGGGCCATCGCGGCGCCCATCACCGCCATGTCGACGAGGTGGTTGGCGTCGGTGCCGATGGTGGCGCCGACGTCGAGCACCACGCTCTCGCCCCGGATCGTCGGCCACAGGCAGGCGATCGCGGGACGTTCGATGTGCGACATCGTCTTGAGGCAGATCTTCGACATCGCCATCAGGGCGCCGGTATTGCCGGCCGAGACCGCGGCGTCGGCCTCGCCGTCGCGCACCGCCTGGATCGCCTTCCACATCGACGACTTGCCGCGGCCCGAGCGCACCGCCTGGCTGGGCTTCTCGTCCATCGCGACCGCGACCGTGGTGTGGCGGATCTCGACGGCATCCTTCAGGCGCGGCTCGGCCGCGACCAGGGGAGTGAGCACCGCCTCGTCGCCGAACATCAGGAACGTCGTCTCGGGGTGGCGCTCGCGGGCGAGCCCCGCACCGGGCACGACCGTCGAGGGGCCGTGATCGCCGCCCATCGCGTCGAGCGAGATGCGCACTCTCTGGGACATGGGGGTGTCGAACAGCCTCTCGGATCCGCCGGGGACGTGGGGAGGAAGGAGTCGGGGACGGTGCAGGGGGTCCGCGGCGCGGCGGAAAATAGCGACACGGCGCCGGGCCGCAAACGAATTCTGAAGCCTTCCGTGTCCGATCCGCGTCTCGGGGCGCCTTCAGCCGTCGCGGCTCCCGAGATCCCGGAGCGCCGCGAAGGGCGTCTCCTCCCCGGCCTCGGCCGGCGGCTCGAAGGCGACGCCGGGCTTGCGCGGGTAGGGATCGAGGCCGAGCGCCAGGAACTCGGCGGCCAGGCTGCCGAGGTCGATGCGGCCGTTGACGATCGGGTCGGGGATGTCGGCATCCTCGGCCGGGGTGCCCGCGAAGGCGTCCTGGGCGGCGAAGTCGACGTCGACCTCCTCGGTCACGGTCGCGTCGAACGGCTCGAGGGTCACGACGCAGGTCTGGGTGACCGCGGCCTCGACGGTGCCGGCGACCTGGAGCCGGTGCAGCGAGCCGGAGAGCCGGAAGGTGCCGGCAAGCCGCGCGATCCCCGGCAGGCCGAAATCGCGGGCGAGGGCCGCGCGCTCCTCCTCGGTCGCCTCGACGGTGACGGGCTGGCCGGCCTTCAGGGTGCGCTCGACCAGGATCGGGCGGGAGAACGGGCCGACGCTGTCGGGGGTCATGGGGGCTCCTTTCCGGATGCTTGCGAGGGGCGGGCGCGGGGTAGCCCCGAGGGGCGCCTCCGACGCGGTCGGGCCCGGCCCTCCCGAGATGCGTCGCACTCCGCCCAGGCGCAAGAGGAGGCGGCCCGGTCCTCAGGCCCGCGGCGCCGGGCTTCAGGCGAAGCCCGCCGGGTCGGGCAGCACCGGACCCTCGGCCATCAGCGCGTCGAGGTCGGTCGCCGCGAGGCCGGCATCGGCCGCCGCCACGTAGGCCGCGAGGCCCCGCGCCGCGCCCGGTTCGTCGCGGGCCAGCACGTTGCGGGCGAGCGCCCCCGCGAGGGCCTCGCGGTCGCCGGCATCGAGGGCGGCATCGTAGGCCGCGGCGCGGCCGTAGAAGGCCTGCGCCAGCTTCTTCATCCGCTTCGACACGCCCATGTCGCCGACGCCGAGCTCGCGCAGGGACGAGTCGAGCTGCTCGAAGACCGAATTGACGAGGTCCTGGGCGATGTCCCCCGCCGGCGCCGGAAGCCGGCGCAGGTGGCGCAGCACCAGCACCACGTGCAGGCACAGGGCCTCGAAGCGGCCCTCCACCGTGTCGGGCACACCGAGATCGAGGTAGAGCGCCGGCACGCGGGCCCCGGCATTGATGCGGATATGCAACGCCTCGATGGCGCGGCGGCGGGCATCCTCGCGGCGGAACGGGTTTCTGATCATCCGGACTCCCGATTGTTCGCACCGCCTGCCCCGGCGCGACCCCTGCCTGCCGGCAAGGGCCGGCGCCCATCGCGCCCATCGCAGCGGCAGCTCGAAGCTTGGCCGTGCCTTGCCAACGCCACAACCCCGGGGTACGGCAGCGGTCGCTTCTCGCGCAAGGCCACCGTCCGGTCGGCCCTCACACCGTCCCGCACCACGTCTTCCGAGGTCTCGATGCCGCGCCGCTTCACACCGTCGCTCCTCCGCCTCGCCGCGGCCGGCCTGATCGGTCTGTCGGCCGCGGGCTGCGTGATCGGCGAAGAGTTCCGGCACGGCTACATCATCGACGAGGCCGCGGTCGCCCAGGTGCGGCCGGGCGCCAGTGCCGAGCAGGTGCTGCAGGCCCTCGGCACCCCCACCACCGTCTCCACGGTCGGCAACAAGTCCTGGTACTACATCAGCCAGAACACCGAGCGCACCGTGATGTTCCTGGGCGAGCGCCCGAAGGACCAGCGCGTCCTTGCGGTGTATTTCAACGCCGGGTTCAAGGTCGAGCGGGTGGCGCTCTACGGCGAGCAGGACGGTCGGGTGTTCGACTTCATCTCCCGCACCACCCCGACCAGCGGCGGCGAGCAGGCCTTCCTCGGCCAGCTCCTGCGCGGCCTGACCAAGTTCGAGCCGTTCCGCAACGCGCGGTGACGAACCGGCCGGTCGACCGCGTCACCGGCCCGCTCCGACCGTGACGACAGGCCGGCCCCGCGGCGGCGAGACGCCCGGCCGGACGGTCTCGGCCGGTCCTCGATGTCCTTTCGGTCATCCGTGTCCTCGGGCCGCACGGCGGAGCCCGGACTAGGGACCCTGGAAAGGCGGACGACGCTCCGCGTCATCCGAAGCCTCGGCGGCGACGGGTCTTCGTCGTCACGGCGCGGGCGCTGCGTCGCGTCGCGCCCCTGCCCGACCGGCGATCAGGACGCTCCGGACGGCTCGTGCGCCGGGCGTCTCCCCGCGGGATGGACGGCCCCTCTCCCTCAGAACCGTCGCCACCGCTCTCCGGGCCTTCCCTCCCCCCGTGCGCCGTCGCGTGACCGGAGGCCCAGCGGGTCGGTTCGCGGACGGCGGCACCCGCGCGTCCCCCCTCCCTTCGTCGCTGCCGCCCCGCCCCGGCTGCTCCGGACGGGGGAACATGCCATCGAGCCCGATTTCATGGCCCACAATCGAGTAAAATGCAGCCCGCTGTCGCGTCTTTGGTCGATCTTCCCTCGACCGTCGCGACACAATCAAGAGCAAATTCCTCTCCGATCAGAACGATTTTTGATCCAGTTATGCCATGAAGTCGATAATTTTGCTCTGATAGTGGCGCGCAATGCCCGAACTTTCGACATGGATATTTTGTCGTGGCATTGTTTACGTTTGGGAAGTATCTTTGCTTCTATTTCCGGAATCCGCCCTATCAGTAGTTAACCACTGTTGAAAATAGCTTGAAATCTGTTAAGGAACGAGCGGTGCTCAGCGCCAAGTGGAGGCATCATAATGAAAATGAAAAATGCTGTTGTCGTGTTCAGTGCTTTCGCGATGAGCGTGATTGCCGGGGAAGCTTCGGCCAGAACCTACACTGTCGACCAGGACGGCGCGGACGTCTGCTACAGCAAGCAGTACATCCCGAACCTTGTGATCGAGAACACCCGGGGTCGTCTCGTCCGCGGTCCACAGGCCTTCATCGATCCGGGCGTCGGCGGGCGCACGAGCGGCGGCATCGTGCGGACCGGCGTCGAGCCGGCGATGTACATCAAGACCCAGCGGGTCGTGGAGCGGGAGCACTACACCCTCGTTCCGGTGGCGTGCCCGCGCTGATCCGACGCGCCTGGGCTGCGTGACGCGTCGCCCGGTCGGTCGCCCGGTGCCGCGGGGCCGCACGCCCCGACGGCCCGTATCGCAGCCGGCCTCGCTTCGACACGGCATGCGGGTCGGGTGAGAGATCGCGCCGGCGGCGACGATCCGGAACGCGGTCTGCACGAGACGTCTCGAGGGCAGCGCCCGATCACACGATGATCGGGTGCCGCTCTCGACCTCCGATGCCGCCGCATGGTCCGCGACGAAGCCACGTGCGCTTCATCGAACGATGCGTCAGCGGCCTGCTTGCTTCAGCATGGACCGCGCCAGCCTGATCTGGCTGCTGTCGTTCCTGTAGATCGCCATCTTGCCGTCCGGCAGGATGCGGTAGACCAGATTCTTCGTCACGTTGAGGATGACCGAGCCCGGCTCGAACGGGCCGCTATAGTCGACGACCGTGACGTCTCCGGTCGGCATGGCGGGCCCGGTCGCCGCCTGAGCCTGCACCGTCCGTGCCGGAGCGATCGGCATTTGCGCGGGCACGTGTGCGGGCACTTGCGCGCCCTGCATCGGCACAGCCGGGACCTGGGCCGCCTGCCCCGGAGCCGCGGTCGGCATCGGGGCCACGTCGCTGCGCGGCTGGGGCACGCGGCCGGTGATCAGGAATTCGATGAAGCCGCCGCCCAGGTTCACGGCCGGCGGTGCGGCGTCCGGCGCAGGATCCGGCGTCGGCGCCTTGACGCTCAGCAGCAACTCCTCGGCGCCCGCCGGGCCGAGGCTCGTCGCGACGAGCAGCAGGGCGACGGAGATGGCGCGATGCAACCGAGACGACATTGACTGCCCGCAAGAAGCGCTGAGTTCGACTGCAGAATAGTCAATCCCGGTTCTCAAACCATGAATCGCCGGCACGTCGGCGACATGGTAAACTTTCGATGATCACCACCTGTTCGGTGATGGGTCCGTCTGCTTGAGGGGCCGGATCTGCTCTACTCCGCGGCATCGCGGGCCGTTCCACCATCCGGCTCGCCGCCGAGGAAGCCGCCGGACTGGCGCGCCCAGAGGCGGGCGTAGAGGCCGCCGGCCCGCACCAGGTCGGCGTGACGGCCCTCCTCGACGATGCGGCCGCGGTCGAGCACCACCAGCCGGTCGAGGGCCGCGATCGTCGAGAGGCGATGCGCGATGGCGAGCACGGTCTTGCCCTGCATCAGCCGGTCGAGGGAGCCCTGGATCGCCGCCTCGACCTCGGAATCGAGGGCGGAGGTCGCCTCGTCGAGGATCAGGATCGGGGCGTCCTTCAGGATCACCCGGGCGATGGCGATGCGCTGCCGCTGGCCGCCCGACAGCTTGACCCCGCGCTCGCCCACCTGCGCGTCGTAGCCGCCGCGGCCCTTGTGGTCGCTGAGCGCGCGGATGAAGGCGTCGGCATGCGCGCTTTGGGCCGCCGCCACGATCTCGGCCTCGGTCGCATCCTCGCGGCCATACGCGATGTTGTCGCGGATCGAGCGGTGGAGGAGCGAGGTGTCCTGCGTCACGACCGCGATCTGGCGGCGCAGGGAGCCTTGCGTCACCTCGGCGATGTCCTGGCCGTCGATCAGGATGCGGCCGCCCTCGAGGTCGTGCAGGCGCAGGAGCAGGGAGGTCAGCGTGGTCTTGCCGGCCCCGCTCGGGCCGACGAGGCCGACCTTCTCGCCCGGCGCGATCCGCAGGGTGAGGTCCTCGATGATCCCGGCCTCTTCCCGGCCGTAATGGAAGCTGACGCCCTCGAAGCGCACCTCGCCGCCCGTCACCGCGAGGTCGCGGGCCCCCGGCCGGTCCGTGAGCGCGTGCGGGCGGGCGATGGTCTGCATGCTCTCCTGCACCACCCCGATATGCTCGAACAGCCCGCGCACGGTCTGCATCACCCAGCCGGACATCGCGATCAGCCGCAGCACCAGGGCGAGACCCGCCGCCCCCTCCCCGGTGGTCATCTGCCCGCGCGACCACAGGGCCAGCACCACGCCGGCGGTCGCCACGATCAGGATGCTGTTGAGGAGCGAGAGCGTGCCGGTGACCGCGGTGACGAGCCGGAACGAGTGCAGGTAGGCGTCGGTGTGATCGACCGTGGCGGCGCGCACCGCCGAGCGCTCCTCGCGGTCGCGGGCGAACAGCTTGACGGTCAGGATGTTGGTGTAGCTGTCGACGATGCGCCCGACGAGGACCGAGCGGGTATCGGCGACCTTGAGCGAGCGCGCCCGCGCCCGCGGCACGAAGTAGGTGGTGAGCACCGCATAGGCGAGGATCCACGCGAGCACCGGCAGCACCAGCCACGGGCTGATCGACCCGAACAGGCTCACCGCCGTGACGGCGAAGATCGCGACGTAGAGCAGCGTGTCGATCACCACGACGGCGAGCTCGCGCACCGCGACCCCGACCTGGGTCACCCGGTTGGCGAGCCGCCCGGCGAAGTCGGCCTGGAAGTACGACAGGGCGTGGCCGAGGGTGTAGAGGTGGGTGCGCCAGCGGATCAGCCCGGTGGTCTGCGGCACCACGAGCTGGTTCGAGATCGCCTCGTGCAGCCAGGCGAGGGCCGGCCGGACCACCAGGATCAGGAGGGCCGCCAGCGTCAGGCCGGTGCCGTGGTCGCGCCACAGGGTCTCCGGACCGGAGCGGGCCAGGATGTCGACGAACCAGCCCATCAGCAGGTAGAGCGAGGCCTCGACGCTGCCGGCGGTGAGCGCCGTCACGAACAGGACCGCCAGAGCCCCCCGCACCGGCCGCAGGTAGAACCAGGCGAAGCCTCCCACCGTGCCGGGCGGGCGGCGCGCCTCGTCGAAGGGGCTGAAGGGATCGATGCGGCGCTCGAGCCAGTCGAGGAACATGCGGGCCTTCCGAGGGTGACGGGTGTCTCAGCTATGCGGAGGCGGCGGCGCGCCAACCGGGGGGCGATGCCGCAGGCCGCGAACCTGGCGTATGGGTCAAGGCTCGCAACGCCACCCCGGAACCCATGCTGCGCCTCGCCCTCTACCAGCCCGACATCCCGCAGAACACCGGCACGATGCTGCGGCTCGCCGCCTGCCTCGGCATCGCCGTCGAGATCATCGAGCCGGCGGGGTTCGACGTCTCGGACCGCCACCTGCGCCGCTCCGGCCTCGACTACCTCGACCACGTCGCGATCACCCGCCACCGCTCCTACGCCGCCTTCGACGCCTGGCGCCGCGAGGCCGGGATCCGGCTCGTGCTCGCCACCACCCACGGTTCGGTGCCCTACACGACGTACGGCTTCCGGGACGGCGACTGCCTGATGGTCGGGCGCGAATCGGCCGGGGTGCCGGACGCGGTCCACGCCGATGCCGATGCGAGGGTGGCGATCCCGCTGCGCGCCGGGATGCGCTCGCTCAACGTCGCGGTGGCGGCCGGGATGATCCTGGGGGAAGCCTTGCGGCAGACCGGCATCTGAGACCTTGGCCTCGGGCCGGCGCTGTGGGATGACATCGCGTATGACCGATGCCGCTTTCGACGTCGCCGCGCTCAAGAACGAGGCGACCACCTGGTTCGCCTCCTTACGCGACCGCATCTGCGCCGCCTTCGAGCAGCTCGAAGAGGAGGCAGCCGGCCCCTTCGCGCCGGAGGCCGGCGGGCCGGGGCGGTTCGCGCGCACGCCCTGGGAGCGGACCGACCATTCCGGCGCGCCGGGCGGCGGCGGCACCATGGCGATGCTGCGCGGCCGGGTGTTCGAGAAGTGCGGCGTCCACGTCTCGGCGGTGCATGGCGAGTTCGCGCCCGAGTTCCGCGGGCAGATCCCGGGCGCGGCGGAGGATCCGCGCTTCTTCGCCACCGGCCTCTCGCTCATCGCCCATCCGTGGAACCCGCACGTCCCGACCGTGCACATGAACACCCGCTTCGTGGTGACGACGAAGCCGTGGTTCGGCGGCGGAGCGGATCTCACCCCGGTCCTCGACCGGCGCCGGACGCAGGAGGATCCCGACACGGTCGCCTTCCACGCCGCCTTCGAGGCGGCCTGCGGCCGGCACCCGGGCGCCGACTACGCCCGCTACAAGGCCTGGTGCGACGAGTATTTCCACCTCAAGCACCGCGACGAGCCCCGCGGCATCGGCGGCATCTTCTACGACTATCACTGGACCGGCGATCCTGCGGCCGACCTCGCTCTCACCCGCGAGGTCGGCGAGGCCTTTTTGGGCGTCTACCCCGAGATCGTGCGCCGGAACGTCGGGACCCCGTGGACCGAGGCCGACCGCCACGAGCAGCAGGTCCGCCGCGGCCGCTACGTCGAGTTCAACCTGCTCTACGACCGCGGGACGATCTTCGGCCTGAAGACCGGCGGCAACGTCGCGTCGATCCTGTCCTCCATGCCGCCGACGGTGCGCTGGCCTTAGGTCCGCCTTATCCCGAGGCTGTCGCGCTCCCATCTGAACGGCCTCGGGCATGAAGGCGATCCGCTTCACGGCACCGGCCCTGAAAGCCTTCGCGAGGCTGCCGGACAGGGCTCGGGCGCAGATGCGGGCGAAGTTGGAGCGCTACGCCGCGACGGGAACGGGTGACGTCAAAGCTCTGGTCGGGGTGCCTGGGGTGCGTATCCGATCGGGGTCGTATCGGGCGATCTTCATCGAGACGACCGACGCAATCGAGGTCTTCAAGGTCGGTGACCGGCGCGACATCTATGAATGAGGTCAGGCGAATGAGCGTTCAGTCGATCGTCACCGAGGGAGGCGAGGAACTCGTCATCCTCTCGCGACGCGCCTACGACGCCCTGCTGGCCCGCGCCGGCGACGAGGACGCGGAGGATCGCATGACCGCCCGCCTCGCCGAGGAACACGTGACCGCACGGGCCGCCGGCACCGTCACCCTCGCGCCGGATTGGCTGACGGCCGCCGTGCTCGCCGGCGAGTCTCCCCTAGGGGCCGCCCGCCGCCAAGGCGGTCTGGACCTCGCCGATCTCGCCGCGAGGGCGGGCATCGCAGCGGACGCGCTGGCCGCGATGGAGCAGGGTCGTCGCACCGGAACCGATGCGGAGATCGAGGCCGTCGCGCAGGCCTGCGGCGTCGATGCCGCGCTGCTGCTGGATCGGGATTTCGCGCCCGCAGCGGACCAGGTCACTGCCCCGCCCGCCGACAAGCCGCGCCGCGAGTCCGCGCGCCCCCGGTGAGACCCCTCCCAGACCTGATCGCCGTCGTCCTGTGGATGGCCGGCGCGCTCCTGTCGTTCTCGGCCACCGCCATCGCCGTGCGCGAGCTGGCGCCGGCGCTCGGCCTGTTCGACATCCTGGCGGCCCGGGCGGCGGCCGGGGTGGCGATCGTCGGGACGGTGGCGGCGCTGCGCCGCCGGCCGCTGCCGGCGCGGCGGCTGCGGCTGCATCTCGCCCGCAACCTCGTCCACTGGGGCGGCAACTACGCCTGGTCGCTCGGCGTCACGCTGCTGCCGCTCGCGGTCGTCTTCGCGCTCGAATTCACGACCCCGGCCTGGGTCACCCTGCTGGCCGTCCTGATCCTGCGCGAGCGGCTGACCGCGAGCCGGATCGCCGCGGTGGCGCTGGGCTTCCTCGGCGTGCTGGTGGTGCTGCGGCCGGGCGTGGCGGCGCTCCAGCCGGCGAGCCTCGTGGTGCTCGTCTCGGCGATCCTGTTCGCGCTGACCGCGGTCGCCACCAAGGCGCTGACCCGGACCGAGAGCGTGCTCTCGATCCTGTTCTGGATGAACCTGATCCAGCTGCCGCTCAACCTCGCGGCGGGCCGGCTGTTTCCGGCCGTGCCGGTCCACGCCTTCGAGGGGCGGCACGGGCTGGCGCTCGCGGCGGTCTGCATCGCCGGGCTCACCTCGCACTGGTGCCTGACCAGCGCCTATCGCCGCGGCGACGCGATCCTGGTGATGCCGCTCGACTTCCTGCGCATCCCGCTGATCGCGGTGCTGGGCTGGCGCCTCTACGGCGAGCCGCTCGATCCCTGGCTCTTCCTCGGTGCCGGGCTCATCGTCGGCGGCATCGTCTGGAACCTCGCGGCGGAGGCGCGGCGGCAGGCCCCGTCCGCGGTGCCGAAGGGGGCTTGACCGAGACGCGCCGCGGCGCGTTGATCGGCGCCATGCTGCTGACCTTCTTCACCGAGCTGCGCGCCGCCAAGGTCCCGGTCTCGCTGCGCGAGTACCTGACCCTGCTCGAGGCCCTCGACCGTGACCTCGCCGACCAGCGGGTCGAGGATTTCTACTACCTGTCGCGCACCGCCCTGTTGAAGGACGAGCGCAACCTCGACAAGTTCGACCGGGTGTTCGGCCGGGTGTTCAAGGGCGTCGTCACGGTGGGTGACGCGGTCGAGCCGCAAGGACTCCCCGAGGAGTGGCTGCGCAAGCTCGCCGAAAAGTACCTCACCGAGGAGGAGCGGGCGCAGCTCCAGGCGCTCGGCTGGGACAAGCTGTTCGAGACGCTGAAGCAGCGGCTGGCCGAGCAGAAGGGGCGACACCAGGGCGGCTCGAAATGGATCGGGACGGCGGGCACCTCGCCCTTCGGGGCCTACGGCTACAACCCGGAAGGCATCCGCATCGGCCAGGACGGCAACCGCAACTTCCGGGCGGTGAAGGTCTGGGACCAGCGCACCTTCAAGGACCTCGACGACTCGGCGGAACTCGGCACCCGCACGATCCGGCTGGCGTTGCGGCGCCTGCGCCGCTTCGCCCGCACCGGCGCGGCGGAGGAGCTCGACCTCGACGGCACGGTCCGGGAGACCGCCCGCCACGGCATGCTCGACCTGCGGCTGCGGCCGGAGCGCCGCAACGCCGTCAAGGTGCTGCTCTTCCTCGACGTCGGCGGCTCGATGGACTGGCATGTCGAACTGGCCGAGCAGCTCTTCTCCGCCGCCCGTTCGGAGTTCAAGCACTTCGAGCACTTCTACTTCCACAACTGCCTCTACGAGCAGGTCTGGAAGGAGAACCGCCGGCGCCACAGCGAGGGCACGCCGCTCCTCGACGTGATCCGCACCTACCCGTCCGACTACCGGGTGGTGTTCGTCGGCGACGCGGCGATGTCGCCCTACGAGATCGCCATGCCGGGCGGCTCGGTCGAGCACTGGAACGAGGAGGCCGGCCAGGTCTGGCTCAGCCGGGTGCTCGCCCACTTCCCGAAGGCGGCCTGGCTCAACCCGGTGCCGCAGGCGCAGTGGGGCTACTCGCAGTCGAACGCGATGATCCGGCAGATCTTCTCGGACCGGATGTACCCCCTGACCCTCGAGGGCATCGACCTGGCGACCCGGGCGCTGCTGCGCTGACCCGGGTCGTCAGGCCGCTCCCTGCACGATCACCCCGTACCAGCCGAGGCCGCGATAGGTCTCGTAGCCCGGCGTGCGGTGATAGGCGACGACGCCCTTGCGGTCGGCCGTCGGCGCGACGCCGCTGACGGCATCGTCGAGGCCGAGGCGAAGCCGCTCCGTGAGGAGCCCGGCGCCGTCGCTCGCGGCGATCACCCGCTGGGCGGCATCGACGAGGAGCACCCGCGTACGGGCCCGGTCCTCGGGCGCGACCCGCACGCCCTGGACGATGGCCCGCGCCTGCGGTTCCCAGTCGAAATGGATCGCCAGCACGCCGAGGGGTCGGCCCGACGCCTCGCCGTCCTGGCGCACGCTGGCGCAGTAGGTCGCCACCTGGGCGCCGCCGAGGCGCGGCTCGGCCCGGATGTCGGCCGCGGCGTAGTCGTCGCCCGAGGCGAGGGCGGCGGCCTGCCGGAACCAGGGCTCGTTCGCCACGCTCTGGCCGCGCAGGCCGGGAAAGCGGTCGGGCCGGCCTGTGGCGAGCACGCGGCCCTCGAGGTCGCAGAGCCAGAGGTCGAGATAGACCGTGTAGGCCGACAGGATGACCCCGAGCCGCTTCTCGGCGAAGGACACGGCGTCGGGCCCCGGCGCCGCCGCGCAGGCGACCACCGCCGCGTCCGTCGCCCACCAGCGCACGTCGCAGGTCCGCTCGTAGAGATTGCGGTCGATCAGTTCCACGGCGTTGAGCGCGAGGTCGACGAGGCGCTCGCCCTGGGCCCGGGAAACGAGGCGGGAGACCTGGTCCTGGAGGGTCGCGATGCGTCCGTCGACATCGGCTTCCAGTTCACGGGCGAGGCCGGCGATCGCCTCGCCCACCGCGCCGACCTCGTTGGCCACGACGGTGAAGCCGCGCCCATGCTCGCCGGCCCGGCTGCTCTCGATCCGGGCGTTGAGCGCCAGCATCTTCACCTGGCCGGTGATCGCGCGGATGCGCTGGGTCTTGTCGCGGGCGACCTGCCGCAAGGCCGTCGCTGCCGCAGCGATGGCCGACAGGCGATCGTCGCCGCCCGCCGCGGCTGCTGTGTTGGTCAAGGGCATGGTGTTCGCGTCCGATGGCATCCGTTCCGGCGCCGAGGATCGCGGCGGGATGCTTAAGGAATCGCGACTCTTTTCCTGGCTCGGCCGCGTAGATTACCTAAGGTCACTCCAACCGCCTTTGCAGGGCGGGAAAGAGGATGCCCTGAGGGCAACGCGGTGCGGGCGCGGAGCGCTCCGGATGGAACGGCCAGCGCGGCCTCAGCCCTGACGGGCCGGAGTCGTGACGATCAGCCCGTCGAGTTCGGGCTTGAGCCGGATCTGGCACGAGAGACGGGAATTGGGCCGCACGTCCGAGGCGAAGTCGAGCATGTCCTGCTCCATCGGCTCGGCCGGGCCGACGGCGCCCTCCCACTCCTCGCCGACATAGACGTGGCAGGTCGCACAGGCGCAGGCGCCGCCGCATTCCGCGTCGATGCCCGGCACGTTGTTGCGGATCGCGGTCTCCATCACGGTCGAGCCGACCTCGCCCTTCACGGTGCGGGGCGTGCCGGCGGCATCGACGTAGGTGATCTGGACCATCTGGGACTCCGGAAGCCTCGAGCGCGGCCGCGGATCGGACGAGGGCGCGGCCGGGTCTGATTGGCGGCTGCCGTCCCGGAATGCAAGCGCGCCGTGCGTCGCGCGGCACTCCGGCCGCCATGGGAGCCGGACCGCCGCGGCACGACCCGTGCCGCCCTGTCAGACGAGGGCGAGCGTCTCCCGCACGGCCGCGGCGAGGGCGGGCGCGAGGAGGCGCAAAGCCGCCTCGTCGCCGGCTCGCAGGGCCGTCTCGAGCTGTCCGGCGAGGGCCGCCACGCGGGTGGCGCCGACGCCGAGGGCCGAGCCCTTCAGGGTGTGGGCGAGGTCCGCCCGCGCCTCCGGGGCGAGGCCCGGGTCGAACAGCCCGGGCACCAGGCGCGCGCACTGGTCCGAGAACAGCGCCAGGACCTCGCGGGCGAGCGCGTCGTCACCGAAGGTCTGCTGCGCCAGGTGCGCGCGGTCGAGGAGCGTCTCCATCCTGGGCGTCTCGCGGGTCGGGTCCGGGGTTGAGCGAAACGTCAGATTCCGCACGAACCGGCCCGGCGCAAGGTCTCGGGTCGGGGCGGCTGTGGGCGGAGAAGGTTCCGGCATCGCCGGTGGACCGCTGTCCACAGTCGGATCGAGCCGGGCCCAGTCATGACCGCCGGAGGCAGAATGCAAGACTCTGCGGCACGATAGGCGACGGACGCGCGGCGCCCGGGCCACATGGTAACCATTCCGTTAAGCTTTTTGGGACGGGTCGCGCGATCCGGGTATCCGGCTGGTACTCCTTGCGTCTAAGGTTTCCGTGGTAAACCGCTGAGATCGCGGCGGCTGGCGGCACGGCGCGGGTATCGCGGGATCTCGGGGATGGTACGGCGCGGCGGCCCTCGCGGGCCGCCCGGCGGCGTTCACGGCGTAACGAGGCGTTCGATGGCGACGGAAAAGAAGCTCAAGGACCCGGCGGAAGCGGCGCTGTCGGCGATTGAGCAGGCCCTGAACCTGGACCATCCGGCGGAGGGGCAGCTATCCCCGTCGCGGGACGCGGCCGGCGACGGTGTCCGGGTCGAGCCCCGCCTCCCCGACGTGCACGATTCCGATCCGCTCTCGAACGCCGTCGCCCGCGAGCCCGGCTTCGACGGCAGCCCCCTGCCCGGTCCCCGCGACGGCCGGCGCGAGGGCGGGCTGCTGCCGCCCGACCGCTCCCTCGTGGCCAACGATGACCGCCGCAGCGTCGGCGCCCTGCAGCAGACCCTGCGGGTCGAGCCGTCGCGCGGGCCCTACCTCCTGGCGGGCCTGGCGGCGCTGGCCTGGCTCGCCGGCTTCGCGGCCCTTGCCTGGAGCCAGTCGGGCGGCGACCTGCGCGGCTTCGCCGCCGGGCTCACCGGCCTGCAGGGCGCGGTCGGCGCCGCCGCCGTGCTCGCGCCGGTGATGCTGTTCTTCATTGCCGCCATGCTGGCGGTGCGCGCCCAGGAGATGCGCCTCGTCGCCCGGGCGGTCGGCGAGGTGGCGATCCGGCTCGCCGAGCCCGAGGGCTTCTCGACCGACGCGGTCCTCACCATGTCGCAGGCGGTCCGGCGCGAGGTCGCGGCGGTCGGCGACGGCGTCGAGCGGGCGCTCGCCCGCGCCGGCGAGCTCGAGACCCTGGTGCGGGGCGAGATCTCGACCCTGGAACGGGCCTATTCGGACAACGAGATCCGCATCCGCACCCTCGTCGACGAGCTGGTGGCGCAGCGCGAATCCATCGTCGCCAACGCCGAGCGGGTGCGCGGGGCGATCCAGGGTTCGCACCACAACCTGACCCAGGAGCTCGACACCGCCGCCGAGCGCATCGTCACCGCCGTGGACGGCGTCGGCGAGCGGGTGACCGTGGCGCTCGGCGCCCGCGGCGAGGCGATCACGGCGGCGATCGGCGACCGCGGGGACGCGGTGACGGCCGCGCTCGCGGCGACCGGCGACCGGGTGGTGGAGGCCGTGGCCGGCCGCGGCGACGACCTGGTGCAGCGCCTCGTCGCCACCAGCGAGGGCGTGAAGTCCGATCTCGGCGCCGTCGGCGAGTCCCTCGGCCGCGCGCTCGAGAGCCGCGCCGTCGAGGTCACGCAGGCCTTCGAGCGCACCGGGGGCCTGCTCACCCGCACGCTGGCCGAGAATGCCGGCCAGGTCGCCCGCACGCTCGCGGAGACCGGCGCCGGCGTGATCGAGGCCCTCAACCGCGAGGGCGCCCAGGTCCGCGAGACCTTCGAGCGCTCGGCGCAGGGGCTGGAGGAGCGCTTCCTCGCCCGCGGCGGCGACCTCACCGACCGCTTCGCCGAGACCGGCACCGCCATCACCGAGCGCTTCGCGGCCTCCGGCAGCGCCATCGCGGCCCACATCTCCGACCGCGGCGTCGCGCTGCGCGAGGAGATCGAGCGGGCCGGCACCGGGGTCGTCCAGGCCATCGAGGCAAGGGCGGCGGTGGCCGAGGCCGGGCTCACCCGCGCCAGCGACGGCGTGATCGAGGCGTTCGGCGAGCGCGCGACCCAGGTGCGCGACGACCTCTCGGCCCTGGTGGAGGATGCGGCCCAGGCCCTCGGCGTGCGCGGCGCCGACCTGTCGGCCCGTCTCGCGGAGACGATCGGGCGCGTCGAGGAGGTTCTGGTCGGTCATGGCGGCGACCTCGAGCGCAGCCTGGCCTCGACCGGCGAGCGCGTCGCCGCCCTCGTGGGCGACCGCACCGCCGAGGCGGAAGGGCGCATCGGCCAGGCCCTCGATGGCCTGGCGGCCGCCTTCGAGACGAAGAGCCGCGGCCTGATCGACGGCCTCGACCGGCGCACGCAGGAGACCGAGGCCGCCCTCGCCCAGGCGGCCGACGCGCTGCAGGGCAGCTTCGAGGCCCGCACCGCCGGCGCCGGCGAGGCGTTGCGCCGCACGGCGGACGACCTCGGGGCCGATCTCGACGCCCGCGCCGACGCCCTCGCCGAGCGCTTCCGCGCCGCCGCCGCGGCGGCCACCGGCGAGGTCGGCGACCACACCGAGGCAGCGGCCGCCGCCTTCGCCCGCGCGGCCGAGGATGCCGGCCGCACGGTCGCGCTCCGGGCCCAGTCGCTCGACGAGACCCTGCGGGGCACGGTCGCGGGCCTGGCGCGCCAAGCCGAGGACGTCGCCGCCGCCATCGCGCTCGCCACCGAGACCGCCACGGACGCCCTGGACGGCCGCACCGCCGCCCTGACCGCCGCCTTCGCAGCCGCCACCGACGAGGCCGGCCGCGCCGTCGCGGCCCGGCATCAATCCCTCGACGAGGCGCTGCGCGAGACGATCGAGCACCTGACCCGGCAGGCCGAGGACGTGGCCGCGGCGATCGCGCTCGCGGCCGAGAGCGCCACCGGCGCCCTCGACGGCCGCACCGCCGCGGCCGCGGCGGCCTTCGCGGCCGCAGCCGGCGAGGCGAGCCGCCTCATCGGCGAGCGCACCGAGACGGCGGATGCCAGCCTGCGCACCGCGCTCGCCGGCCTGGCCGAGCGGGCGGAAGCCGCCGCCGCGGCGCTGACCGCCTCGGCCGACACGGTCGGGGACGCGCTCCAGGCCCGCTCCGTCGAAGCCGCCGAGATCATGCGCCGCTCCGCCGAGCAGGCGACCGGGGCGCTCGGCACCCGCACGGTCGAGGTGGCGCATATCTTCCGGCGCACGCTGGAGACGACGGGCGCGGAGCTGGACGCCCGCAGCCAGGCAGCGACCGAGCTGTTCCGTCAGGCGACGGCGGCCTCGACGGGCGAGCTGGGCGCGCGGGCGGAGGAAGCCGCGGAGGTTCTGCGTCGGGCGGCCGAGACGGCGACCGGTGCGGTGGGCGCGCGGACGGCGGAGAGCGTGGAGGCGTTCCGGCAGGGGGCCGAGGAGGCGTCGGGTGCGCTGCAGGCGCGCCTGGCGGAGGCTTCGTCGTCCTTCGCCCGTGTGGCGGAGGAGGCCGCCCATCTGATCGGGTCGCGGGCGGGCGAGGCGGATGCGGCGCTGCACGGCGCGGTGGTGGGCCTGGCGGGCCGGGCCGAGGAGGCGGCGCTCGCCATCGGCCGCGCGGCCGAGACCGCGACGGGTGCGCTCGACGCCCGCCTCGCTGAGGTCGGGACGGCGTTCGACGGCCACGGCCGCAGCCTCACCGACCTGCTCGGCCGGCACGCCGACGAGACCCAGACCCGCCTCGCCGCGGTCGGCCGCGACATCGTGGTGGCGGTGGCGAGCCAGGGCGCCCGGGTCAACGACGCCCTCGAGAAGACCGGCACGGTGCTGGCGGGCGCGGCGGAGACCGGCGGCCGCGCGATCGACGAGGTGCTGACGAACCGCCTCGCGGCCTTGCAGGACGCGATCGCCCGCGGCGACATCCTGGCCGACCGCATCTCCCGCGACACCCACGACCTCACCGAGAGCGTCGCCGGCCGCCTCGAGGAGATGGACCGCCTCATCACGGTCCAGGGCCGCGCCGTCGCCGAGACCATCGCCGAGCGCACCCGCGAGGCGCGGGAGGCGGTCGAGGCGCAGCTCGGGGCGCTGGAGGACCGCTCGGCCAAGCGCACCGCCGAGATCGGCGCTACCTTCAGCACCATGGTGGCGCATGTCGACCAGCATATCGGCGCCCGCGCCACGGCGCTCAACGAGGCCCTGATCGTGCGGGCCGGCGAGATGGCCCGGGTGATGGCCGAGGGCGGGCGCGAGGTCGCCCAGGCCCTCGACGGCCGCGCCGACGAGCTCGCCCGCGCCATCACGGCCCGCAGCCAGGCGATGAGCGACGCCCTCACGGCCCGGGTCGGCGAGATCGGCGACGAGCTCGGCCGGCGCACCGAGGAGCTGACCCGCAGCCTCGAAGCCGGCGCCGCCCGCTTCGACGAGCGGGTGATTGCCCGCCTCGAGGGCCTCGGCACGGCGCTCGAGGAGCGCGGCCGCATCGTCGACGAGACCTTCGGGGCCAAGGCCGAGGAGGCCCTGCGCCTGATCGAGAGCCGCACCCGCGGTCTCGACGAGGAGCTGGGCGCGCGCACGCGCGAGCTCGTGACCTTCCTGGAGAGCTACGGCGGCGAGGCGAGCCGCGAGCTCGCGGTGCAGGCGGAGGCGATCCGCGCCGCCTTCGACGGCCGCAACGAGACCCTCGCGCGCCTCGTCGACGAGCGCATCGCCGCGCTGGCGCAGGAGATCGATGAGCGCGGCCGGGCGATGGTCGGCTCGGTCGCCGGCCGCATGACCGAGCTGGCGCGCCTGTTCGACCGGGGCGGCACCGCGCTGGCCGACCTCATCGGGCGGCGCGGCGAGGCGGTCCTCGGCGCCCTGCGCCAATCCGTCGAGGAGGCCGACCGGGTGCTGGCCGAGGGGTCGGGCCGCCTCGAAGTCGCGGTCGGCGACCGCGGCACGGCGCTCGCGGCGCTCCTCGACGAGCGCGGAACCACGGTCGAGCGCCTGTTCGACGAGCGGCTGCAGGCGCTGGGCAGCCTCGTCGACGCGCAGGCCGCGACCCTGCGGGGTCTGCTCGACAGCCAGGCGGAGGCGCTCCATGCCGGCCTCGACGACCGGATCCGCGCCCTGCACGAGGCGCTCGAGCAGCGCGCCGCCGCGGTGAAGAGCCTCCTCGACGACCGGACCGGCACCCTCGGGGCGGTGCTGGACGACAGGGTCGGAACCCTGCGCGGCGTGCTCGCCGAGCGCGGCGACACCCTGGCCTCGGCCCTCGAGGAGCAGGTCGGCCGGGCGGTCGGCACCGTCGACGAGCGCACCCGCGCCCTCACGGGCCTGTTCGACGACCGCCTCGGGGCCCTCGACCACCTGGTGGAGAGGCGCGCCGCAGCGTTCGCGGAGGCGGTGGAGGCCGGCGGCGCGAGCCTGTCGGGCCGGATCGCGGCGGCCCTGCGCGACCTCGACCGTGTGATCGAGGCGCGGGCGCAGGCGCTCGAGACCAGCCTCGACCGGCGCGGCGAGGCGGTGGCGGGCCTCATCGCCTTCCGCGGCGAGGAGGCGGCCGGCCTGCTCGAGAGCCGCGTCGCGACGCTCGGGGACGCCGTGTCGCGCAGTGCCGAGGCGGTGTCCGGGCTCCTGGCCGAGCGCCAGGCCGGTCTCGACGACGCCCTCGACGGCCACCGCAGCGCGCTTGCCCAGACGCTCACCGAGCGGGTCGAGGCCCTGGCGGCTCTGCTGCAGGAGCGCGAGGCGGCGATCGCCGGCACGCTGGAGCGGAGCGGCGGCAACCTCGTGCGCCTGATCGACGTCCGGCAACGGGCGCTCGCCGAGCTGACCGGCGCCGGCGACACGCTCGCCCGCCGGGTGCAGGAGCGCATCGACGTGCTGGCCACCACGATCAGCCGCGGCGGCGATGCGCTGGCGGGCCTCCTCGACTCGCGCAACGCCGACCTCGCCGAGACCTTCGACGGCCGCGGCGCGACGCTGACCGCCCTGCTCGACGCCCGCGTGGCCGAGCTGTCGGGCGCCCTCGAGCGCAGCCGTGCCGCCCTCGAGGCGGTGCTCAGCGGGCAGGTCGAGGTCCTGAGCCGGCGCCTCGACGCCGGCGGCGAGGCGATGGCCGAGCGGCTGCGGGCGAGCGTCGAGGCTCTCGGCGGCACCGTCGAGGAGCGCGCGGCGGCCTTCGGGATGCTGGTCGACGCCAAGGCGGCGGAGCTCGCCGCCCTGATGCAGGCCCGCACCGAGGCCCTGTCCGGCAGCGTCGACGAGCGCAGCGCCGCCTTCACGGCCCGGATCGACGGCCGCATGCGGGCCTTCGCGGCCCTGGTGGCGGCCCGCGGCGAAGCGCTCGCCGACGCCTTCGACGACCGCAGCGACGCCTACGCGGCCCTCGTGGACGCCCGCACGGCGGCGCTGACCGCGGCTCTCGACGAGCGGGTGGCGAGCCTGCACGGCGCCATGGACGAGCGCTCGGCGGCCCTCGCCGCGGCGGTGGACGAGCGCAGCGCGCAGCTCAGCTCGGGCTTCGATCGTCGCGCCGCGGCCTTCGCGGCGTTGGTCGACCAGCGCAGCACCACCCTCACCCGGGCGCTGGCCGAGACCGCCCGGGACCTCACCCAGGCGATCGACGGGCGCGGCGGCGAGCTCACCCGCGGCCTCGCGGAGCGGGTCGAGACCCTGCGGCAGATCGTCGACGAGCGCGGCGGCGCCCTGACGCAGTCGCTCGAGGCGACGACCGCCTCGCTGCACCGGACCATCGACCAGCAGGGCCAGGCCCTGGTGGCGGCGCTGGCCGCGGGCGGCGAGACGGTCGACGGGCTCGACCGCCAGGTCGCGCAGCTGCGCGGCCTGGTCGACGGGCCCGGCGCCGAGCTGGTCGCGGTCCTGGCCCAGCGCAGCGAGGCGCTGGAGCGGGCGGTGACCGAGGGCATGGGCGGCGCCGTCGCGGCGCTCGCCGAGCGGTCCGAGGCGCTGGCGGCGCTCTCGGCCGAGGCGGCCGAGACCCTGCGCCGCGCGGCGGACCAGGGCGCGGCCCGGGCGGTCGAGGCCCTGGCGCAGATCAACCAGCGTCTCGGGGGCGAGCTCGGCGGCCTGATCGGGCGCATCGAGGCGGCCTGCAACGCCCTGCAGGACCTCATTGGCCGCTCCGGCGAGAACCTGTCGGCGATCGAGGGCGGGCTCTCCGGCCGCGTGCAAGAGATCCAGGCGGCGCTGGCCGAGATCGCCGCCGAGACCGGCAAGGCCTCCGACCGGGTCGCCGAGCAGGTCGGTGCGCTCCAGGGCGCGGCGACCGGGGCCCTGCGCCAGGCCGCCAGCCTCGCGGCGACGCTCGACGCCCGCGGCAAGGCCCTGACCGAGACCGCACGCCAGCATCTCGGCGACCTCACGGCCGCCGCCGGGGCGCTCGAGGGCGCGGAGGGCCGGGTGTCCGCCTCGCTCGGCGGGCGCCAGGCCGAGATCGACACCCTGCTCGGCAGCATCGACGCCCGCTCGGCGGCGCTCGCCGCCGCCACGGAGGGCGTCGGCGCCCGCGTCGAGGCCACGCTCAGGACGATCGAGGCCCGCACCCAGGCCCTCGGCCGCGAGATCGAGGCCAGCGCCCGTCAGGCGGGCAGCGCGGTGACGGAGGCGTTCGAGCGCCTGCGCACCGGCACCGGCCAGGAGGGCGAGCGGGCGGCCGAATCGGTCCGCCAGGCGGTGGCGGGCGCCTCCGGCGAGCTGCGCGAGGCCTTCGGCGACGCCGCCGAGCGCTTCCAGGGCACGGTCGAGTCGATGCGCACCATGGCGGGCGAGATCCGCCGCACCCTCGAGGAAATCCGCGGCGACCTGCAGCGCGGCGTGGTCAGCATCCCGCAGGAGGCCCAGGATGCCACCGGCGAGATGCGCCGCGTGGTGGCCGAGCAGATCAAGGCGCTGAACGAGCTCTCGGCCCTTGTCTCGCGCTCGTCCCGCTCGGTCGACGTGGCGCTGCCCCGCGCCGCCGAGGCCGGCCGGCCCACCCCGGCGGCGGCGATCCCGGCACCCGCGACGCCAGCTCCCGCGGCCCCGCGGGCACAGGCACCGGTTCAGGCCCCGGCGCAAGCCTCCGGGCCGGCGCCGGCCCAGGCCCCGAAGCCCCCGGCCGCTGCAACCAAGCCTCCGGTCCAGTCCTCCGGGCAGCCGGCCGCCCGGAGCGCACCCGGCACCGTCCAGGAGCCGGCGCGCCCGGCGGCGCCGCAGGGCGCGGTCCGCCAGCCCGCGCCGCAGGCCGCGACCCGCGCGGGCACCGAGGCGCGCCGGGACGCCGCCCCGACGGCCCGCGCCGGCTCAGGCGGCTGGCTCTCCGACCTCCTCAGCCGCGCCTCCCAGGAGGACGAGGACGACGCAAAGCCCACCGGCAAGGCGGCCGGGCCCGCGGCCTCCGGGACGGCGGCGATCGACTCGATCTCGAGCAACATCGCCCGGATGATCGAGCACCCGGCCGCGGTCGACCTGTGGGAGCGCTACCGGCGCGGCGAGTCGGACCTGTTCACCCGCCGCCTCTACACGGCGGAGGGCCAGCAGACCTTCGACGAGATCCGCCGCCGCTACCGCGCCGAGCCGGAATTCCGCCGCACCGTCGACCATTACGTGCGGGAGTTCGAGCGGCTGCTCGGCGAGGTCTCCCGCACCGACAAGGACCCGCGCCGGGCCAACGCCTACCTCACCTCGGAGAGCGGCAAGGTCTACACCATGCTGGCCCATGCCAGCGGGCGCTTCGACGGGGCGTAGGCGCCGGACGCGGCCAGAGACGGATGAGAGACGCCCCCGGTCCGCATCGGATCGGGGGCGTCTTCGCCTCGCGAGGCGCGAAACCGCTTCCGCCCGATCTGCTCTCATTGCGTGAGCGCGGGCCTTCTCCTCTCCCCGCGGGCGGGGAGAGGCCTTCACCCCCCCCTCGTCGGGGGTGGAGGGAGCCCGTAGGGCGAGGGCGAGGGGGTGTTTCCGGAAGTGCCCCATCCGGCACCTCCCCCTCACCGTCGGGTCGATCCCTAAGGGATCGATGCGCCGCCTCGCTGCGTTCCCTGACCGGGCGTGGGATCTTCGATCCCCAAGCCCTCCCCGCCCGCGGGGAGAGGTCATGCGCACCGCCCTTGCGTGGATCTGCAAGCTCACCGGGGAGAGGCTGGACACGGGACAAGCCCTGTACGTGTCGGAGCGGAGCAAGCAGAAGCCGTCGGAATGGTGCCTGCGGTTCGCATGCGGTCAGATGCCGAGCGCAATGGCCGTCGTGGAAGAACAGCGGCCCTGCGATCACCTCCGCTTGGACCCTGCCGCCGGATTGCGGTTCCCGCGCCGCGCTGCAATCCTGCAAGGAGCAGGTCTCTTCGCGGGCGTCGCACCCATGCAATCCTCGGCTCAGGTCCCCGGCGACGCCGCACTGCCGCCATACGGGAACGGGACGCTGCCCGCGGGGATCCGGTCGCGGCTCATCCCGGGGCTCAACGGCCTGACCGTCCACGTGCTGGAGGCCGGGTTCGAGCCGGCCGGCCGGCCGCTCGTCATCCTCCTGCACGGGTTCCCGGAACTCGCCTATAGCTGGCGCAGAATCATGCTGCCGCTGGCGCAGGCGGGCTTCCACGTCGTGGCCGCCGACCAGCGCGGCTACGGCCGGACGACGGGGTGGGACCCGTCCTACGAGGCGAGCACGCATCCCTTCGGCTTCGTGAACGTCGTCACCGATACGCTGGCGCTCGCCGCCGCCCTGGGCCGCCGGCAGGTCGCCTGCGTGGTCGGCCACGATGCCGGCTCGCCCGCCGCGGCGTGGTGCGCGCTCATCCGGCCCGACGTCTTCCGCGCCGTGGTGATGATGAGCGCGCCCTTCGCCGGACCGCCGGCGCTGCCGGTGGGTGCCCCTCGCCCCGGCCCGGCCGAGAGCGACGATGCGCTGGACGCCCAGCTCGCCGCCCTGCCGCGGCCACGGAAGTTCTACCAGCGCTGGTACCGGATGCGGGAGGCCAACGACGACATGCTGCATGCGCCGCAGGGTCTGCACGCGTTCCTGCGCGCCTATTACCATGCCAAGAGCGCCGACTGGGCGGACAACGCGCCCCACCCGCTCGCGTCGCGCGCGGCCGAGGAGTTCGCCAAGCTTCCGACCTACTACATCATGGACCGCCGGAAGGGCATGGCGGAGACGGTGGCAACCGAGATGCCGTCCGCGGATCAGGTCCGGTCCTGCGCGTGGCTGACGGAGGCCGAACTCGACGTCTACGTGACGGAATACAGCCGGACCGGCTTCCAGGGCGGCCTGCAGGGCTACCGCCGCTACACCGATGCGGACTGTATCGCCGACCTGAGCATCTTCGCCGGCCGCACCATCGACGTGCCGGCGAGCTTCATCTCGGGCCGGAGCGACTGGGGCGTCTACCAGACGCCGGGCGCCGTCGAGGCGATGCGCGAGGCCTGCACACGCCTGACCGGCTTCCACCTCGTCGAGGGCGCCGGCCACTGGGTGCAGCAGGAGCAGCCGGCCGAGGTCGCCCGGCTCATCACGGCGTTCATCCGCTCGACGGCGTGAGCGGTCCGCGGCCGGCCCCGGGGCGCTGCCCGTCAGAGCAGGCCGAGCGAGGCCAGTTCCCGCCGCATCGATTCCGGCATCGCCGCGAGGTCGCCCGCGGCGTTGCGCGAGATGTCGCGCGGCGCGTCGCTGGCCGCGAGGTAGCGCCAGCCCTGGAACGGCCGGCACGGCCGGGGCTCGACCGGCGTGACCTCCGGGTCGAGGACGAGGCGGCAGCGGCCGACGCCCTCCCCATCGGTGAAGGGGCGGATCGCCAGCACCGGCTGGCGGCAGGCGATCAGGCCGCGGATCACCCAGTAGAGCGAGCCCGCGCCGACGATCTCGTCGCCGCGCTTGGGCACCATGCGGGTGATGTGGGCCTGCTCGTGCGGGCGGCTCTGGCGGGCCGATTCGGCTCGGCGGGCGGCGATCCACTCCTCGAGGTCGGCGATGGACTCGCAGCCGACGCAGAGCTTGAGGAGGTGCAGGGGCATCGCGGCCGGGCCTGACGGTGAGGGAGGCCGGCTCCCTGCGGGGCGATCGTGGCAGCGCGAGGGCGAGCGCCCGCACGGCGCTCAGGTGAAGCGGGCGAGCTTTTCGTCGAGGTCGAGGTCGTCGATCTCCGCGAAGGCGTCCTCGAGCGGCACCGCGTACTCCGGCTCCGGTGCGGCCGCCGCCTCGCGGATCGGCAGGAAGGCGAGGTCGTCGTCGGGCAAGGCCGGCTCGACCAGGCGCAGCCGCGGCGCCGGGGCGGCCTCCTCGTCCTCGACCGGGGCCTGCCCCTGGCCGGTCGCCACGATCTGGTCGACATCGTCCTGGTCGAGGGTGGTGTCCGGCACGGCCTCCCGGCTCTGGGCCGGCGCCGGCGGGTCGTCCTCGCTGGCCCAGATCTCGATCATCGCGGTCAGGCGCTGCTCGAGGTAGCGCAGGGTGTTGACGATGCGGCTGGTGCGCTGGGCCGTCAGGTCCTGGAACGAGCAGGCGGTATAGATCTGGGTCGCGTTGTGGTCGAGGCGGTCGCAGATCCGGCTGTCGGCCCCGGTCTCCCGCAGGGTCCAGGCCACCTCCTGCACCTCCTCGGCCGCCTGGAGGATGTCCGAGGTGGCGCGCTCGGTGGTGCGCACGATGCCGTCCAGGGCCTCCGACGCCGCGCCGAGCTGGCTCTGGTCCTGGTCGGGGGTGTGGATCGCCGCGATCTCGGACTTGGTCCGACTGATCGCCTTGGCCATCTCGATCAGGTCGAAGCGCAGGCGCTCCATGCCGGGGGGCCCGCGCTCGCCCGTCACCGCGTTCTCGAGCCGGCCGATCGCCTGGAGCAGCATGTCGGTATCGGCGGTGCGGTTGCGCCTCGCATACTCGCCGAGGAACCAGCGCCCGCGCGCCGTCTCCAGCATGGCGCCCTCGATGACGTCGTACTCCTCCCGCGGCGCGGGGAGCGAAGGGGTCCCGGTCATCTCACCTGCCCTGTCATCGCCAGCCAGATCGGACGGCCCGGCGGCGTCGCCCGCGAGGGCGAAACGTCGAAGAGGCTTGACATCCCGGCGTTAACGACGGCTTACGCCAGGCCCGTCCAGGGGCGGCTGATTCGCCCAGGCCCCAGGGCAGGACCCTGGGCCACGATCCCGGGGATCCGCGTGCCCTCTCCCCCGCCCTCCTCCCGCGACGGCCTTCGCCTCGCCCTGCTCTACGCGGCGGTGTTCGCCGGCATCGGCGTGGCAATGCCGTTCCTGCCGCTCTGGCTCGCCGGCCTCGGCCTCGGGCCGGAGCTGATCGGGGCGCTGGTGGCGCTGCCGATCCTGGTCAGGATCGCCGTCACGGCGCCCCTCGTCGGCCTCATCGACCGCGGGATCCCGGCGCGCACGCTCATGGTCGCCGGCAGCCTCGGGCTCGCCGCGACCTATGCGCTGATGCCGGCGGCCGCCGCCCTGGGCTGGCCGCTGCTCGCCGGGGTGATCGCCCTCAACGCCGTCGCCGGGGCGTCCCTGGTGCCGTGCCTCGACTACCAGAGCCTCGCCGCATCGCGGCGCAGCCCGGGCCTCGACTACGCCCGAATCCGGCTCGGCGGCTCCCTCGGCTTCCTGGCCGCCAGCCTCCTCGGCGGCTGGCTCCTCGGCGTCGTCGGCACCGGCAGCATCACGGGGTTCCTCGCCGGCCTCGAACTCGCCTCGGCCGCCGGGGCCGCCCTCCTGCTCCGCCGGGCGGACACGGCGCGGCCGGGTCCCCGCCCGTCCGGCCGCACGCCTCTCCCGGCCGCCCTGTGGCTCGCCATCGCGGCCGGCGCGGCGATCCAGGCGAGCCATGCCGCATTCTACGCCTTCGGCAGCATCCACTGGGTCGACCTCGGCCTGTCGCCGGCGGCCACCGGATTCGCCTGGAGCCTCGGCGTCGTCGCGGAGATCGCGTTCTTCGCCCTGGCGGGCCGCATCGCGGTCCTTCGCGACGCACCGTTCCGCCTGCTCGCCCTCGGGGCCGCGGCCGCCCTCCTGCGCTGGGCCGGCCTGCTCGCCGCCTCCGGCCTGCCGGCGCTGGTCCTGCCGCTCCAACTGCTGCACGGGCTCACCTTCGGGGCGACGCAGCTCGGCGCCATGGCGGCCCTGTCGCGCCTCGCCCCGGAGGGCGGGCGCGGCGGCGCCCAGGGGATCTATGCCGCCTGCGCCTCCCTCGCCTCGGCGAGCGCAACGCTCGCGAGCGGCGCGGCCTACCGGGCCGGCGGCGCGCCCCTCGCCTTCGGGCTGATGCTGCCGGTGGCCGGCCTCGGCCTCGCCCTGACCCTGGCGGCCGCGAGGGCGTCGCGCCGGTAGCCGCCTTCCGCAGGTGAGCCGCCGCGCCACGCTGGGTTGCGCTCCCGCCCCATGGTTTGCGAATTGTTAGCACGACGGGGTATAGGACCGGCCCGAGGGGATCACGTGGCGAACCAGGGAGGCCGGCCCGTGCCGACCGCACCCAGCACGCGGGGGGCCGATCCGGCCCGCGTCGCGGTCGAGCGCGTCCGCGAGGGTCTCGCCGCGCGCCTGACCGGACGCTGGACCGCCGACCAGGCACCCGCCGTCGAGGCCGCGTCCGCCGAGATGCTGGCGGCGTCCGGGGGCGCTCCCCTCGTCATCGACCTCTCGGGCCTGTCCCGCCTCGACACCCTCGGGGCGTGGGTGCTGGAGCGCAGCCGCGCGAGACTGCCCGCCGGCACGGCCTATGCGGGCGCCGCACCCGAGCACCTGATCCTCCTGCGCGAGGTCGCCTACCGGGAGGCGGAGCCGGCGCCGCGCCGGCGGCGCCTGCGCCCCCTCGACCCGGTGGCGGGCCTCGGGTCCGGGGTCCGGAACCTCGGCCGCGAGGGCGTGGCCGGCCTCGCCTTCCTGGGCGAGGTGGTGGCGGGCTGCCTGCGGGTGCTCGCCCGACCGCGCAGCTTCCGCGGGCCCGCCCTCGTCAACCAGGTCGAGCAGATCGCGCTGCGCGGCGCGCCGATCATCATGCTGATCGCGTTCCTGGTCGGCTGCATCGTCACCCAGCAGGGCATCATCCAGCTCCAGCGCTTCGGCGCCCAGAGCTACGTCGTCAACATGATCGGCATCCTGTCCCTGCGCGAACTCGGGGTCCTCCTGACCTCGATCATGGTGGCGGGCCGCTCCGGCTCGGCCTTCACGGCGGAGATCGGCTCGATGCGCATGCGCGAGGAGGTCGACGCGCTGCGCGTCATGGGCCTCGACCCGATCGAGATCCTGATCGTGCCGCGCATCCTCGCCCTGATGCTGGCCCTGCCGCTCCTGGCCTTCCTGGCCGACCTCGCGGCGCTGGCCGGCGGCGCGCTCACCTCGCTCATCTATGGCGGGATGTCGCTCGAGGCCTTCGCGTTCCGGCTGCAGAACGCGATCGGCTTCCGTCACGTCGCGATCGGCCTGATCAAGGCGCCGTTCATGGCGCTGATCATCGGCATCATCGCCTCCGTCGAGGGATTCATGGTCGAGGGCTCGGCCGAATCCCTCGGCCGCCATGTCACCGCCTCAGTCGTCAAGTCTATCTTCATGGTCATCGTCCTCGATGGACTCTTCGCGGTGTTCTTCGCGGCCATCGACTTCTGAGCGAGGCGAACCCGACCCTTGCCCCTCCCGAACCCCGCCCCCTCCACTGTGCCGAGCGGCGACGCGATCATCCGCGTGCGCGACCTCGTGGTCGGCTTCAACGACCGCACGGTGCTCAAGGGGCTCAACCTCGACATCCGCCGGGCCGAGATCCTGGGCTTCGTCGGCCCCTCCGGCCAGGGCAAGTCGGTGCTCACCCGCACGCTGCTCGGCCTGGTGCCGAAGCGCTCCGGCACGATCGAGGTCTTCGGCGAGGACGTCGACCGCCTGACCCTGGCGCAACGCCGGGTGATCGAGCGGCGCTGGGGCGTGCTCTTCCAGCAGGGCGCGCTCTTCTCGGCGCTCACCGTCAAGCAGAACATCCAGGTGCCGATGCGCGAGCACCTGAACCTGTCGGAGCGCCTGCTCGACGAGTTCGCCCGCCTCAAGATCGAGATGGTCGGCCTGAAGCCCGACGCCGCCGACAAGCTGCCCTCGGAGCTCTCCGGCGGCATGATCAAGCGGGCGGCTCTGGCCCGGGCGCTGGCCCTCGACCCCGAGGTGCTCTTCCTCGACGAGCCGACCTCCGGCCTCGACCCGATCGGCGCCGGCGAGTTCGACGAGCTGGTGGCGACCCTCCAGCGCACGCTCGGGCTCACCGTGTTCATGGTCACCCACGATCTCGACAGCCTCTACACCGCCTGCGACCGCATCGCGGCGCTCGGGGACGGCCAGATCATCGCCGAGGGGCCGATCGACGCGATGCTCGCCTCCGACCATCCCTGGCTGCGCTCCTACTTCCACGGCAAGCGCGCCCGCTCGATCGCGGTGCCGGAGGCGGCCGCCTCGGCCCGCGGGCTGGTGGAGGGCGTCGCCTGATGTGCGCTCGCGCACCAGCCGGACGGCCCGCCTCGCCTAAGCTTGGCGGGTTGGGCCGTGCCCCGAGGTTCCGCGCCGGGCTGATCCCCCGGCCCCCCGCCCCGCACGAGCACGGAAACCGTTAAGGCATGGAAACCCGCGCCAACAACGTCCTGATCGGCGCCTTCACGCTGGCGGTGATCGCGCTCGGCTTCGCCTTCGCGTTCTGGCTGCGCGGCGGCTCGTCCAACCAGGCCCGGATGCCGGTCCGCATCGTGTTCTCGGGCGGCGTCGGCGGCCTCGCCAAGGGGGCGAGCGTCACCTTCAACGGCATCCGGGTCGGCGAGGCCACCGACGTGCACCTGCTGCCGCAGGATCCGCGCCGGGTGACGGCGATCGTCGAGATCAACCGCGGCACGCCGTTGCGCGTCGATACGCGGGCCCGCCTCGACATGGCGATGCTGACCGGAGTCGCCTCGATCGCGCTCGTCGGCGGCAGCGCCGAGGCCGCAGCCCTGGCCCCGATCGGCGACGATCCGATCCCGACCATCTTCGCCGATCCCTCCGACATCCAGGACCTGATGGTGGCCGCCCGCACCATCGCGCAGCGCGCCGACGACATGCTCCAGCGTCTCGACCGGGTGGTCGCCGGCAACGAGGGCGCGATCAACCGGACGCTCGCGAATGTCGAGCGGTTCTCGAAGACGCTGAGCGACAGCGCGCCGGCCCTCGACGCCCTGACCAAGGCGGTGGACGGCGCCAAGCTCGCCAGCCTGATCGACAACGCCGACCGCTTCTCGGGGGCGCTGGCGGCGGCCTCGCCCGACGTCCAGGCCGGATTGCACGACGCCCGCAGCCTCGCCGGCAAGCTCAACGCCTCGGCCGACCGGCTCGACGCGGTGCTGAAGGGCGCCGAGGGCTTCCTCGGCTCGGCCTCGGGGGATGCCGGCAAGAGCACCTTCGCGGAGGTGCGCGAGGCCGCCATCTCGATCCGCGAGGCGGGCCGCGCCTTCCGCACCATGTCGGAGAACCTCGACAAGCGCACCGCCACCCTGACCCAGAGCGTCAGCCGCCTCAGCGGCGCCGGCCGGCGCGAGGTGCAGACCCTCTCGACCGACGGCCAGCGCACCCTCAACAGCCTCAACAGCGCCGTGCGCAACATCGAGCGCGACCCGTCCCAGGTGATCTTCGGCGGCAAGCCGTCGTTGCCGGAATACAACGGTCGCTGATCATGTTGCAGTGCAGCCTCGGCGTGGTTGCACCCGCGCGCGTGCCGGGGCGTTGTCAGGCCATGTTCGGCCAAGCTTCCGGGTCCGTCCCGGCCAGGTCCCCCGCAGGTTCGCCCGCTCCCATGCTCCTCCTGGCCCCCTTGCTGCGCCCCTTGCCGCCCCCCTTGCCGCGCCTCGCCCGCCGCCGGCCCGGACCGCTCGTCGCCCTCGGCCTGGCCCTGCTCGTCGGCGCCTGCGGCAGCGGCGCGGCGCCGACGACCTTCGACCTCACCGCCCTGCCGGGTGCGGCCCGCAGCGGCGCGGCGCGCCGCTCGATCGTGGTGGCGGAGCCGGTCGGGCTGCAGCCCTTCGAGGCCGACCGGATCATCGTGCGCGAGCCCGGCGGCGCCGTGTCCTATCTCGGCGGCGGCCAGTGGGCCGACCGGCTGCCGCGACTGGTCCAGACCCGGCTGATCCAGAGCCTCGAGAACGCCAACCGGCTGAAATCGGTGAGCCGGCCGGGCGACAAGGTCGCGGCCGACACGATCCTGATCACCGACCTGCGCGCCTTCGACATCAATGCCGGCACCCGCGAGGCGGTGGTCGACCTCTCGGCCAAGCTGATCCAGGAGAGCAGCGGCACGGTGATCGCCGCCAAGATCTTCCAGGCCCGGGTGCCGGTCGCGGCGGTGAGCGCGCCGGTCGCGGCGAACGGCCTCGACCGGGCGCTGTCGCTGGTGCTCGCCGACATGGTGCGGTGGATCAACTCGGGGGGGTGAGGGCGCGCCCACCCATGGTCACGGTCGCCTGCCGGCGCCGCTCACTCCATCACCGCCGCTTTCATGATCACCACCATCATGGCGCGCCCCGTCGCCTCGCTGACGCAGCGCACGGTGTGGGGGCGGTCGCAGCGGTAGCGCAGGGTCTCGCCGGCTCGCGCCCGCTGCACCGCGCCGGCCACGTCGACCTCGAACTCGCCCTCGGTGACCGACAGGCACTCGACCGAGCCGCGCTGGTGGGCGTCGGAATCGAGCACGCCGCCGGGATCGGCCGAGAGGTCGTACCATTGCAGCCACTCGACGGTCTTGATCCAGCCGATGATCGCGAGCCGCATGCGGCCGTCGTCGGAGACCAGGATCGGCGTGTCGGCCCGGGACGACTTCTCGATGAACGGCTCCTCGTCGCCGGTGGCGAGCACCCGCTCGATCGAGACGTCGAGGGCCTGGCTCAGGCGCCAGATCGTCGCCAGGGTCGGGTTGGTCTCGTTGCGCTCGATCTGGCTGATGATCGACTTCGCGACGCCAGACTGCTCGGCGAGCTCCGAGAGCGACAGGTTGTAGGCCTTGCGCAGGCGCTGGATGGTCTTGCCGAGCTGGCCCGACAGCACCTGCGCTCCGGTCACCAGGTCCTTCGTGCGCTCCCGCCCCCGCTCGACGCCCATCGCCCGCCCTTGAACCCTGCTGGTGGCGTTCCGCATTCCGAACGCCCGTGCGCTCCATCAAACGCAATCGCGGGGGGCGCGCAAGGGTCCATGCGGCCGCGTCGGGTGATTCCCGGGGGGATGATGCGGTCAGCGCCACCAGGCGTGGAAGTGGTGCACCGGACCGCTGCCGTGCCCGATCCGGATCTGCCCGGAGGCGGCGAGCGCGGCGCTCAGATAGGTCTTGGCGTCCTGCGCGGCCTCCGGCAGGGGCAGGCCGCGGGCGAGCCCGGCCGCGACCGCCGCCGACAGGGTGCAGCCGGTGCCGTGGGTGTTGCGGGTCGCGATCCGGGGACCGGTCAGGCGCAGGACCGCGTCGCCGGGGCCGACCAGGAGATCGACGCTCTCGGGGCCTTCGCCGTGGCCGCCCTTCATCAGCACCGCCCGGGGCCCTAGCGCCAGGAGGCGCCGCCCCTGGTCGAGCATCGCCGCCTCGGTCCCGGCGATCTCCTCCCCCAGCAGCACGGCGGCTTCCGGCAGGTTCGGGGTCAGCAATGCGGCCTGGGGCAGGAGATCGCGGCGCAGGGCCTCGACCGCGTCGTCGGCGAGCAGCCGGTCGCCGCTCGTCGCCACCATCACGGGGTCGAGCACCAGGGGCAGGCCGGCGGCGTGCCGCGCCAGCCCCTCGGCCACCGCGGCGATCACCGCCGCGCGCGACAGCATGCCGATCTTCACCGCCCTCACGTCGAGGTCGGAGAAGACGCTCTCGATCTGGCGGGCGACGAAGTCGGGAGGCACGTCGTGGATCGCCTGGACGCCGCGTGTGTTCTGGGCGGTCAGGGCAGTGAGCACGCTGGCGCCGTAGACGCCGAGCGCCGAGAAGGTCTTGAGGTCGGCCTGGATGCCGGCGCCGCCCCCGGAATCCGAGCCCGCGACCGTGACGGCGATCATGCGGCGCTCCCGCTCATGCCGACCCCCGCGCCGCCAGCGCCCCGTCGACGACCGCGCGCAGGTCGCGCGCCCGCGCCTCGACGTCGCGGCCGGTGCCGAACAGGGCCGAGATCAGCGCGATCCCGTCCGCCCCCGCCCCGATCGTCGCGGCCGCGTTGCTGCGGTCGATCCCGGCAATCGCCCCGACCGGCAGGCCGGCGCCGCGGGCAAGCCGCGCCCGGAAGACGATGCGGTTGAGCCCGTCGAGCCCGACCGGCGGGTCCGGGTTGTCCTTGCTGGTGGTCGAGAACACGCCGCCGATGCAGGCGTAATCCACCGGCAGCCGGTAGAGCTCGTCGGCCTGGGCCGCGTTCTTGACGGTGAGCCCGACGATCGCGCCGCGGGGCAGGAGGCGCCGGGCATCGGCCGGGTGCAGGTCCTCCTGGCCGAGATGCACGCCCTCGGCGCCGGCGGCGAGCGCGAGATCCACCCGGTCGTTGACGAGGAGCGGCACCCCGGTGCCCTTGAGCGCGTCGTGGATCCGGCGCAGGCGCGCCACGGTCTCGCGGGCGTTGGCGATCGTCTTCTCGCGGTATTGCAGCAGGGTGCATCCGCCCGACGCGGCCTCCGCCGCCATCCGGGCGAGGTGATCGGCATCGCCGCCGCAGACCCCGACATCGAGGAGGCCGTAGAGCCGCAGGTCGACCGGCACGGTCGCGTGCCCGCCCTCGGGACTCACGGGCGGGCTCCCGCGGGACGCGGGCGGGGGCGTGCGGGCATCGGGGGCGCTTCCCTTCTGAGCCCGGGACGGCGGGCGCGACGAACTCGTCATCCCGGAGTAAGGGCCGGGCGGCGCGGGCGTCAACGGGTCGTGGCTTCAGCTCGCGCGGGCCCCGCCCGCCGCCGCCTCGCGCGCCCGCTCGACCACGAGCCGCCGCTCGCGCCACACCACGAACACGCCCGCCGCCGCCACGATGGCGCCGCCCACCGCGATCGAGGCGGTGGGGAGCTGGCCGAACACGAACCAGCCGATCAGCAGCGACCACAGCATGGTGGTGTACTCGAACGGCGCGACCAGGGAGGCGTCGCCGTGGCGATAGCTCTCGGTGAGCAGGATCTGACCGATGCCGCCGAGGACGCCCACGACCACGAACAGCGCGAGATCGGCGAGCCCCGGCATCCGCCAGCCGAGGACCAGGGTCGAGAGGCCGAGGAGCGAGGTGAACAGGAAGAAGTAGAGCACGATGGCGCCGGTGCGCTCGGTCCCGGTGAGCTTGCGCACCTGGATGGTGGCCGCCGCCGAGCAGCCCGCCGCCAGGATCGCGAACAGGGCGCCGGTGCCCCCGCCGGCGCCGCCGCCGAACTCGAGATGGGGCGCGAGCGTGATCAGCACGCCGAGGAAGCCGACGCTGACCCCGGCCCAGCGATAGGCCTGGACCCGCTCGCGCAGCACGACCGCGGCCAGCACCACCACGAGGAGCGGCGAGGCGTAGCCGATCGCCACCGCGTCGGAGAGCGGCAGGAACGAGAGGCCGGCGAAGCCCGCGAACATGCCGCAGGCGCCGATGATGCTGCGCAGCACATGGCCCTTGAGGTTCCGCGTCCGCACCGCGTCCCGCACGCTGCCCTGCCAGCGCAGCCAGAGCAGCAGCGGCGCGATCGCGATGAAGGAGCGGAAGAAGACGATCTCGCCGGTCGGGAACCGGTCGGCCAGCGTCTTCACGCCGGCGGACATCAGCGTGAAGGCCAGCGCCGAGAGAACCTTGAGCCCGATGCCGAGATAGGGTCGGGCGGCCTCGCGACCCGACGCGCCAGATCCGGTGACCGACCGGCCGGGGACGACGAGGGGGGCTGCCATGGGCGGGGCGCTTTTCTTGGGGAACGCAAGGGGGAGAATGCGCGGCGGCGAACGGCCAAGGCGCACCCTTCACAACCACGAATCGTGACGGCCGAGATAGGGGCGGCCGCGGGCGGCTGATCTGCGCCATCCGCATGCTGCCTTTAAGTCTCCGCCAACGAATTCCGGCCCTCATCCCCGGCCGTGCTCCCGAGATCCGGACCCGCGTCATCAAAGTGATACGCGAATGGGGTTTGGCTGGCGCGAGACGCCGCCAAGGAGATTGCACGTGGCCGAGGACGCCGACGCGCTTCGCGTGCGAACCCTCTTCCTCTCGGACATCCACCTCGGAACGAAGGGATGCCAGGCCGAGCTGCTGCTCGACTTCCTGCGCGCGGTGGATGCCGACGAGATCTATCTGGTCGGCGACATCGTCGACGGCTGGAAGCTGCGCTCAGGCTGGTACTGGCCGCAGGCGCACAACGACGTGGTGCAGAAGCTGCTGCGCAAGGTGCGCAAGGGCTCGCGCCTGGTCTACGTGCCGGGCAACCACGACGAGTTCCTGCGCGACTTCCTCGACATGCATTTCGGCGGCATCGAGATCCAGGACCAGGTGCTGCACGAGGCGGCGGACGGCAAGCGCTACCTCGTCATCCACGGCGACCAGTTCGACCTCGTGGTGCGCCATGCCCGCTGGCTCGCGCTGCTCGGCGACGGCGCCTACACGGCGGCGCTCTTCGTCAACACCCACCTCAACTGGGTCCGCCGGCGCCTCGGCCTGACCTACTGGTCGCTCTCGGCCTGGGCCAAGCTGAAGGTGAAGAACGCCGTCAACTTCATCGGCCGCTTCGAGGAATTCCTGATCGCCGAGGCCCGCCGGGCCGAGGCCGACGGGGTGATCTGCGGCCATATCCACCACGCGGCGAGCCGCATGGTCGGCGACATGCATTATCTCAACACCGGCGACTGGGTCGAATCCTGCACGGCGGTGGTCGAGCATTACGATGGCGCGATGGAAGTGATCCGCTTCGCCGAGTGGACGCGGGCGAACGCCGAGGCGGCGCTTCCCCTCACCTCCCAGGGCCGTCCGGTCGCCCCGGTCGAGGAGCTGGCGCCCGCCGCCCGCACCCTGCCGGAGCACCCGGCCGCCGGCACCGCCAGCGCCAGGGCGGTCGCGTGAGGCTCCTCGTCGCGACCGACGCCTGGCACCCCCAGGTCAATGGCGTGGTGCGGTCCCTCGAGCACATGGTCGCGGCGGGCCGCCGGCGCGGCCACGACCCGGTGATGCTGACGCCCCTCGACTTCGCCAGCGTGCCGCTGCCGGGCTATCCGGAGATCCGGCTGTCGCTCGTGACCGCCCGCGGCGCCGCCGCCCGCTTCCCGGCCCTGGCGCCGACCCACGTCCACATCGCCACCGAGGGGCCGATCGGGCTCGCCACCCGCCGGGTCTGCCTGGCGCAGGGGCGCCCCTTCACCACGAGCTACCACACCCGCTTCCCCGAATACCTCGCCGCCCGCCTGCCCGTGCCGGAACGCTGGAGCTACGCCTGGCTACGCCGGTTCCACGGCGCCGCGAGCGGCACGATGGTGAGCACGCCCTCGCTGGAGCGCGACCTGGCCTCCCGCGGATTCACCCGGCTGATGCGCTGGACCCGCGGCGTCGACACCACGCTGTTTCGCCCCCGCGACGGCGAGGCGCCGCCCGAGGCCCTGGCCGGGCTGCCCCGCCCGTTCCTCCTGTTCGTCGGCCGGCTCGCGGTCGAGAAGAACGTCGAGGCGTTCCTGCGCCTCGCTCTCCCGGGCACCAAGCTCGTCGTCGGCGACGGGCCGGACCGGGCGCGGCTCGCCGGCATCGATCCCGGCGCGCGCTTCCTCGGCACGCTGACCGGCGAGGCCTTGGCCCGGGTCTACGCGGCCTCCGACGCCTTCGTGTTCCCGAGCCTGACCGACACCTTCGGCATCGTGCTGCTCGAAGCCCTGGCGAGCGGCCTGCCGGTGGCGGCCTACCCGGTCACCGGCCCCCTCGACGTGATCGGCGGCACCGCGGCCGGCATCCTCGACCACGATCTCGGTGCGGCGGCCCGCGCGGCGCTCACCATCCCCCGGGCTTCGTGCCGCACGGAGGCTCTGCGCTACACCTGGGAGGCGAGCGCCGACCAGTTCTACGGCAACATCGAGGCCGCCCACGCCGAGGGCGTGCCGGCGCAGCGTCGCCGGCGGCCGGGCCTGCTGCGGGCCCTGCCGGGCGAGGCCCCGGCGCCGATGCCGCGGGTGGGTGAGGGCTGACCCAGCCTGCATCGGCTCGTCCGCTCAACCATGTCGCGTGGAATTCGACCGTCAGGGAGTGGCTCCGACCAGCAGGACGGCATCTGGTCATGCGATAAGGTTTGCGAGCTGAGCCTTCAGTGGCTCTTCATCACTTTGGAAGCTGGCGATCATGGCTGAAAGGAATGCAGGCGGATCGAGTCGCTTGAGATCGAGCGGGTGTCCGGCTTGCGCCGCGAGCAACGTCATGAACGCGAGTTGCGCGCGGCCGTTGCCGTCACGAAAGGCATGGATGGCGTTCAAGTCTGCGAGGACGTGAGCGGCGCCGGTGACGAAGCCCGCCCTATCTCTTTGGCGCACCACATTGTTCCGCCGAAGCTCGGTGAACACACGGCGCAGCTCGGCGTCAATGCGTTCCGGGTAGCAGAAAACACTGTCGCCCTTGGAGATGCGCACCGTGCGCAACCGGCCTGCCCACGAATAGACATCTCGAAAAATATGGTGATGGATGGTGCAGTAATGCCGCAAACCCCAGCGTCCTGCCGGCATTGGCTCTTGGAAGCGGCGAGCGGTCGCGACTGCCTCGAACCGATCCAGCTCGGCCCGCGCGGTCAGGCCAGGAATATTGATGAGGACAGTCGAGCCGGAATAGCAATACGGATCGGAGATAGCCTCGTACATAATACGGTCATGCTGGCTTGCGCCCGTATTTCTCGGCAATGAATTGCGTGCGCTCCTCAGAACTCATACCACGTTCCTCGAAAGAGAGGAGATCGCGCTTCATTTCCGCAGTCAAATATATCCCCTCCACGGCGCTGATCTTCTCAAAAGCCTCGAGCCCGAGGACACGCTTCGTGTGCTGCTTTCCCGACTTGTCGGCGCGCGCTTTGCTCATGTCATCAGGCTAGCACATCGAGCGGCGCCTGACATCACGCTCGCCGGCCCAACTCCTTTCGGCGAGCGGTTCCGGCCGCTTCACGTAAACAGATCCACCACCTCGAACCCTCTTCCCGCCAGCCGCTCGCTCAACACCCGCCGGTGGCAGCGCTCCGGGTCGCGCTCGAAGCACAGCAGGCAGGTCGGCCCGGCGGCCGCCAGGGCCGCCAGCTCGTCGAGGGCGGCCTGCCCGCCGGCGGTGTCCAGAACCTCGTCGCAGTAGATCCGCCGCATCAGCCCGGCATCGTGGGCGCGGGCCGCCTCGCGGCCGGCCTTCGGCGTGCCGAGGCTGCGCAGATGCTGGTACCCGATTCCCACCTCGGCCATCCCGGCCGCGAGCGCGCTCTTCGAGAAGCCACGCTTGCGCGACAGGGCCACCGCCCGCACATCGGCTAGGGTCGCCACGCCCGCCCCGCGCAGGGAAGCGGCGAAACGCTCAGAATCGGCGCCTTCGTACCCGATGGTGAACAGAACCTTGGCCACGCCACGCCTCGACAAATGTCAGCCTCGCCCGTGGCTTATGCCCGATGGCCGAGGCCCGGGCGAGCCCCGGGCCGCCGCCACGTGGCTTTCGCGCCACGGTTTTCGGAATTCCGTTCAGATCCCGTCAAGCTTCCATTAACCGGCCCCACCGCATCGAATAGCCATAGTGTTCCGCGTCAAGCCAGGTCGCGCCCCGATGCCGATGGAGTCGATCGTCACCCCCGCCCCATGGTCCTCCGCCCTGTCGCGGGGCTTGACTTGGGGCAAGCGCGCGCTCGCCGCGGCGAGCCTTGCCGCACTGACCGCCTGCGCCGGCGGGGGCGCCGATTTCTACCCGACCAAGGGGGACGTGAAGCCCCATCCCGGCGTCGCCCGGGCCAAGCAGCACCCGATCCAGGGGATCGACGTCTCGAAGTGGCAGGGTCCGATCGACTGGACCTCGGTGAAGGGCGCGGGCACCCAGTTCGCGTACATCAAGGCCACGGAGGGCGGCGACCACATCGACGACCGGTTCCGCGAGAACTGGGACGGCGCCGGCCGGGCCGGCGTGCCGCGGGGCGCCTACCACTTCGTGTTCTGGTGCCGCTCGGCCAAGGACCAGATGGACTGGTTCAAGCGCAACGTCCCCAACGACCCGACCGCCCTGCCCCCGGTCCTCGACGTCGAATGGAACGGCCACTCCCAGACCTGCCCGAAGAAGCTGCCCAAGGCCCAGGCCCTGGCCATGACCGAGTACATGCTGCGGGAGATGGAGGCCTATACCGGCAAGCGGCCGATCATCTACACCGACATCACCTTCCACAAGGACGTGCTGGAGGGCGAGCTGCCGGACTATCCCCATTGGGTCCGCTCGACCGCCGCCGAGCCGGAGCAGCGCTACGCCAACCGCGACTGGATGCTGTGGCAGTTCACCTCGACCGGCCGGGTGCCGGGCGTGCGCGGCGACGTCGACCGCAACGCCTTCTACGGCACCCAGGCCGAGTGGGCCTCGTTCCTCGCCACCGACTGCGACCCGCGCCACCACCGCCGTCTCTCGGCCGCGGGCCTGTGCACCGACAAGTGACCGCGGCGGTGCGGTGACGGGAGACGACGAAGCCCGGCGCGCGGGATGCGGCCGGGCTTCGTCGCTGCGGGATCGTCAATCCCACTCGCGACCTCATCCTGAGGTGCTGGCGATCGAAAATCGACCAGCATCTCGGATGAGGTTGCGAGAAGGATAAGCGGCAGATCGTAGCCGCTCACCCGTTGCGGAACGTGTAGCTGTACCCGTTCAGGGCCGGCGCGCCGCCCAGATGCGCGTAGAGCACCTTCGATCCCTTCGGGAAGAAGCCTGTCTGCACGAGGTCGATCAGGCCCTGCATCGACTTGCCCTCGTAGACCGGGTCGGTGATCATCGCCTCGAGCCGGGCCGCGAGGCGGATGGCCTCCACGGTCTCCTTCGAGGGCACGCCGTAGACCGGATAGGCGTAGTCCTCCTTGAGCACCACGTCGTCCGCGACGATCTCGCCCGCACCCACCAGGGCGGCGGTGTTCCGGGCGATCTCCAGCACCTGCGCCTTGGTCTGGGCCGGGGTGCAGGAGGCATCGATGCCGATGACGTTCCGCGCCCGGCCGTCGGGCTTGAAGCCGACCAGCATGCCCGCATGGGTCGAGCCGGTGACGGTGCAGACGACAACGTAATCGAAGTGGAGGCCCATCTCGGCCTCCTGCCGGCGCACCTCCTCGGCGAAGCCGACATAGCCGAGCCCGCCGAACTTGTGCACCGAGGCGCCGGCGGGAATCGGGTAGGGCTTGCCGCCCTTCGCCTTCACGTCCTCGATCGCCCGCTTCCAGCTGTCGCGGATGCCGATGTCGAAGCCGTCATCGACGAGCTGCGACTCGGCGCCCATGATCCGCGTCAGCATGATGTTGCCGACCCGGTCGTAGACCGCGTCCTCGTGCGGCACCCAGGCCTCCTGGATCACCCGGCACTTCATGCCGATCTTGGCCGCCACCGCCGCCACCATGCGGGTGTGGTTCGACTGCACGCCGCCGATCGACACCAGGGTGTCGGCGCCCGAGGCGATCGCGTCCGGCACGATGTATTCGAGCTTGCGCAGCTTGTTGCCGCCGAAGGCCAGCCCCGAGTTGCAGTCGTCGCGCTTGGCGTAGATCTGCACGTCGCCGCCGAGATGGGCGGTCAGGCGCGGCAGATGCTCGATCGGGGTCGGCCCGAAGGTCAGGGGGTAGCGCTCGAACTGCGACAGCATCGACGGGATCATCGCGGGGTCCTCGGGTGGAAGCCGCCGCCAAGGTACCCGCGATCGGGCGGAAGGTGCTCTCGAAATTGCGCGATTTTCGACGCGTGGGGCGCCGCGAGGATTGATGGCGTGATAGAACCTTCCGCATAGAGGCGGTTGTGCGGAAGGATCGTTCATGCCCGATGGGCTCGATCGCATCGACGTGAAAATTCTTCGTGCGCTGCAAGAGGATGGCCGGATCGGCAATGCCGATCTCGCCCGGCGGGTAAACACCAGCCCGGCGACCTGCCATCGCCGCACCCAGCGCCTGTTCGACGAGGGGTTTCTCCGCGGCGTGCGCGCCGTGGTGGCGCCCGAGAAGGTCGGACGCGGCTCTCTGGTCCTCGTCGGCGTCGTCCTCGACCGCTCGACGCCCGAGAGCTTCTCCGCCTTCGAGGCCGCGGCCCTCGCCATGCCGACGCTGCTCGACTGCCACCTCGTCGCCGGCGACTTCGACTACTTCCTGAAGATCCGCGTCTCCGACATGGCCGACTTCAACCGGCTGCACAGCGAGACGCTGATCGCCCTGCCCGGGGTGCGCCAGACCCGGACCTTCTTCGTCATGAAGGAGGTGATCGACAACGCGCCGCTCAGCTTGTGACAACGCGGCGGTTGCCGCTGTACGCAGTTTGTTCTAGTCCTTGTCCCAGACTTGGCTCGGGAGCTCCCGCGCCCCATCTGGTCACCTCACGATCGGCAGTGGTCTCGCGACAGGGTTCTGGGCATCGCGGGCTCCCGGCCGGTCCCCGGATCCCATCAAGCCTGGCCGTGTCGTCGTCGGCCCGGAGCCTTCCTGCATGGCCTCTCTCGACAAGCTCTTCGACCGGTCCGCGGAGGGCCGCGTGATCGCGGTGCGGGGCGCCCGCGAGCACAACCTGAAGAACGTCGACCTGACGATCCCGCGCGACAAGCTGGTCGTGTTCACCGGGCTGTCCGGCTCCGGCAAGTCGTCGCTCGCCTTCGACACCATCTACGCCGAGGGGCAGCGCCGCTACGTCGAATCGCTCTCGGCCTATGCCCGCCAGTTCCTCGAGATGATGGCGAAGCCCGACGTCGACCAGATCGACGGGCTGTCGCCGGCGATCTCGATCGAGCAGAAGACCACCTCGAAGAACCCGCGCTCGACGGTCGGCACGGTCACGGAGATCTACGACTACATGCGCCTCCTGTGGGCGCGGGTCGGCATCCCGTACTCGCCGGCGACCGGCCTGCCGATCGAGAGCCAGACCGTCAGCCAGATGGTCGACCGGGTGCTGGCGCTGCCCGAGAAGACCCGGCTCTACCTGCTGGCCCCCGTGGTGCGCGGCCGCAAGGGCGAGTACCGCAAGGAGATCGCCGAGTTCCAGAAGAAGGGCTTCCAGCGCCTGCGCATCGACGGCGAGTACTACGCCATCGACGACGTGCCGAGGCTCGACAAGAAGCTCAAGCACGACATCGACGTGGTGGTCGACCGGATCGTGGTGCGGGCCGACATGGCCTCGCGGCTGGCCGATTCGTTCGAGACCGCGCTCGAACTCGCCGACGGCATCGCGGTGGTCGCCTTCGCGGACGCGCCGGAGGGGGCCGAGGCGCCCGACCCGATCACGTTCTCGTCCCGCTTCGCCTGCCCGGTCTCCGGCTTCACCATCCCTGAGATCGAGCCCAGGCTCTTCTCCTTCAACAATCCCTTCGGCGCCTGTCCGACCTGCGGCGGCATCGGCCACGAGATGCGGATCGACCCGACGCTGGTCATCGCCGACGAGGCCCTGAGCCTCTCCCGCGGCGCCATCGCGCCCTGGGCGAAGTCGACCTCGCCCTATTACGGCCAGACCCTGGAGGCGCTGGCCCGGCACTACCGTTTCCGCACCGACGTGGCCTGGGCCAAGCTCACCGAGGCCGCCCGCCAGGTGGTCCTCTACGGCTCGGATGGCGACGAGGTCCGCTTCGCCTACAATGACGGCTTGCGTGCCTACGAGGTCTCCAAGCCCTTCGAGGGCGTGATCCCGAACCTGGAGCGGCGCTACAAGGAGACCGACAGCGACGCGGCCCGCGAGGAGATCGGCCGGTTCATGGCCGAGACGCCGTGCTCGGCCTGCGGCGGCAAGCGGCTGAAGCCCGAGGCCCTGGCGGTCAAGATCGCCGGCTTCGACATCGGCGACGCCACGGTGCTGTCGGTGCGCGAGGCCCACCGCTGGTTCGGCGAGTTGCCGGAGCACCTGACCCAGAAGCAGAACGAGATCGCGGCCCGCATCCTCAAGGAGATCCGCGACCGGCTGACCTTCCTGGTCGATGTCGGCCTCGAATACCTGACGCTCGCCCGCGGCTCCGGCTCGCTGTCGGGCGGCGAGAGCCAGCGCATCCGGCTCGCCTCGCAGATCGGCTCGGGGCTGACCGGCGTCCTCTACGTCCTCGACGAGCCCTCGATCGGCCTGCATCAGCGCGACAACGAGCGGCTGCTCGGCACCCTCAAGCGCCTGCGCGACCTCGGCAACTCGGTGATCGTGGTCGAGCACGACGAGGACGCGATCCTGCAGGCCGACTACGTCGTCGATGTCGGCCCCGGCGCCGGCATCCATGGCGGGCAGATCGTGGCGCAAGGCACGCCGAAGGAACTTCTGGCCGATTCGAACTCGCTCACCGCAAAGTACCTCACCGGCGCGCTCTCGGTCCGGGTGCCGAAGATGCGCCGGAAGGGCAAGCAGAACCCGGCCGCCAAGGAGAAGGGCGAGGTCCAGACCCTGCGCCTCGTCGGCGCCCGCGGCAACAACCTGAAGGACGTGACCGCCGCGATCCCGCTGGGCACCTTCACCTGCATCACCGGGGTCTCGGGCGGCGGCAAGTCGACCCTCGTGGTCGACACGCTCTACAAGGCGGTGGCGCGCAAGCTCAACGGCGCCCTTGAGCACCCGGCGCCCCACGACCGCATCGAGGGGCTGGAGCATCTCGACAAGGTCATCGACATCGACCAGTCGCCGATCGGCCGCACCCCGCGCTCGAACCCCGCCACCTATATCGGCGCCTTCACGCCGATCCGCGACTGGTTCGCCGGCCTGCCCGAGGCCAAGGCGCGCGGCTACCAGCCCGGGCGGTTCTCGTTCAACGTCAAGGGCGGGCGCTGCGAGGCCTGCTCGGGCGACGGCGTCATCAAGATCGAGATGCACTTCCTGCCCGACGTCTACGTCACCTGCGACGTCTGCAAGGGCAAGCGCTACGACCGCGAGACGCTGGAGGTGAAGTATCGCGAGCGATCGATCGCCGACGTCCTCGACATGACCGTCGAGGAGGCGGCCGAGCTGTTCAAGGCGGTGCCGGCGATTCGCGAGAAGCTCGAGACCCTGGCCCGGGTCGGCCTCGGCTACGTCCGGGTCGGCCAGCAGGCCACGACGCTGTCGGGCGGCGAGGCCCAGCGCGTGAAGCTGTCCAAGGAGCTGTCGAAGCGCGCCACCGGCCGCACCCTCTACATCCTCGACGAGCCGACCACCGGCCTGCACTTCCACGACGTCGCCAAGCTGATGGAGGTGCTGCACGAGCTCGTCGACCAGGGCAACAGCGTCGTGGTGATCGAGCACAACCTCGAAGTCATCAAGACCGCCGACTGGGTGATCGACATGGGGCCGGAAGGCGGCGACGGCGGCGGCACCATCGTGGCGCAGGGCACGCCGGAGGACATCGCGGCCGCGGACGAGAGCCATACCGGCCGCTTCCTGCGCGAGGTCCTGGCCCGCCGCCCGGCCGCACCGGCAGCCGCCCCCCGGGCCGCCCGGACCCGCAAGGCCGCGGCCAGCAAGCAGGCCGCCGAGTAGTTTTCCGGCAAAACACCTGCGAATTGCGGTCGCACGGGTGCGAAAGCCGCTTGTGCGCCGCACCAAGCCGACGATTTTCGTCCGGTCACGCGGCGGTTGTACCAAAGTACAAATTCTTTGGTGCAGGACAAAATTGCGTCATTTGCGCAACGCTCGTTCGTCGTTTGCCTTTCCGCCGAGCAGAGGGCTGGCGCTCGGGACCGTTTTGGCAGAACACTATCGGTGTTCAGACTGTGCCGATGGGCGGGAAACGGGCCTCAAGCCGTGCCGATTCAAGCGCACTGCAGAGTGCGCGCAGATCTGGCGTGATGTTCTGCGAGATCCCGCCCTGCGTTTGTTAGGGAAGGAAAAACCATGGTCAAATCCTGGCTGGCCGCGGGGGCGGCCGCCTTGTCGCTGGGCGTCACGGCGAATGGGGCCTACGCGCAGACCACGACGGTGCCGGGCGAGCAGGTCGGCCTGGCGATCGGTGCGCCGCTGCCCGAGGGCGTCTACGCGATCAACACCTTCACGTATCGCAGCCCCGACGGCCCGAACGCGACCTCGACCGACACCGCCGTCAACGTCCCGGTCCTGGTCTGGTCGACGCCCTGGAAGGTTCTGGGCGCCCGCTTCGAGGCGGTGATCGCCCCGCCGACGGTCTTCACCTTCTCCCGCGCGGCGGGCGGTCGCGACACCAGCATCAATGTCGGCACCTTCCTGGGCGGCATCTTCGCCTGGGATCTCGGCAACAATGTCGGCGTCAGCTACCTGGCCGGCGTGTACCTCAACGAGCTGAATGCCGGCCGCGGCGGCGGCCTCCCGATCCTGGCCTCGAACACCTACCGCCAGGGCTTCGGCATCAGCTACACGGGCGACGGCTGGAACATCACCGCCAACCTCACCTACAACTTCTACGACGTTCCGGCCCGCTTCGGCGGCCGCAACGGCATCCCGGGCTTCTTCGGCAGCCAGTTCCCGACCGACGCCCTCAACCTCGACCTGACCGCGACCAAGAAGTTCGGCAAGTTCGAGATCGGCGCCATCGGGTACGGCACCGCCAACCTGCCGAATCGCGGCCCCCTTCCCCTCGGCGCTCCCTGCGCCGGCAACTTCGCCACCTGCGGCACGGTGGTGGGCGGCGGCGGCGGTCGCTTCGCCCTCGGCGGCCTCGTCGGATACGATTTCGGCAAGTTCTCCGTCCAGGCGTGGGTCGCCCGCGACGTTGCCACCTCGGCGCGGCAGATCTCGCCTGCCACCGGCCTGCCGACCAACCGCGAGGCCTACTCGACCGAGGGGTGGTTCCGCGTCATCGCCCCGCTCTACACCGTCGCGGCGGCCGAGCCCCCGCCGATCCCGGCGCCGCTGGTGCGCAAGTACTGAAGCCTCCGACCCGCGACGAGACCCCCTCCTCCCGCCCGGCTCCGCGAGCCGGGCGTCCTTCGTCCTGCCGGCCGCCGCCTGTCGGGCGCGGTCGCGCGACCTATAACGGGAGCGAACGGGCGGGGCGACGATCCCCGCCGGACGAGAGACGGCACGGGGCGCTCGGACCCCGTCAGGAGACCATCATGGCGGCGCCCGGCGACTGGAAGATCCCCTCCGCGGTGCAGCCCCGCCCGGCCGCCTATTCCTACGACCTCGACCGCACGCTGACCGCCGTCGTGGCTTTGTCGGCCCGGGTGCCGGAGGGCGCCTACACCGCCGAGATCCTCGGCACCGAGCGGGCCGGCAACGGCGTCGTCATCGGCGAGGACGGCCTGGTGCTCACCATCGGCTACCTCATCACCGAGGCCGAGAGCGTCTGGCTCACCGCCCATGACGGTCGCACCACGCAGGGGCACGTGGTGGGCTACGACGCCGCCACCGGCTTCGGCCTGGTCCAGGCGCTCGGCCGCCTCGACCTGCCTCACCTGGCGCTCGGCAGCGCCGCGTCCCTCCGCATCGGCGACCGGCTGGTGATGGCCGGAGCCGGCGGCCGCTCCCGGGCCGTCGCCGCGGAAGTGGTCGCCCGGCAGGAATTCGCCGGCTACTGGGAATATCTCCTCGACGAGGCGATCTTCACCGCGCCCTCCCACCCGCACTGGGGCGGGGCGGCGCTGATCGGCGCGGCCGGCGAGCTCACCGGAATCGGCTCGCTGCAGCTGCAGCAGAGCGGCCGCGACAGCCGCGCCATCAACATGGCGGTCCCGATCGACCTCCTGAAGCCGATCCTCGCCGACCTGACGACCCTCGGCCGGGTCGCCGGCCCGCCGCGCCCCTGGCTCGGCCTCTACGCCACCGAGATGGACGACCAGGTCGTGGTGATGGGCCTCTCGCCCCGCGCCCCGGCCGAGGCCGCCGATCTGCGCGCCGGCGACATCCTGCTGGCGGTGGGCCAGACCGAGGTGAAGGACCTGGCGGGTTTTCTCCGCGCCGTCTGGGCCCTCGGGCCGGCCGGCGTCGCCGTGCCGCTCACCATCCACCGGGACGGCCGGACCCTGAGCGTGCCGGTGGTCTCGGCGGATCGTGCGACGTTCCTTGTGGCGCCGCGGCTGCACTGAGCCTCGCTCGGGCGCAGGCCTCTCCTCGCGCCTTTTGCGGGGCTGTCCCGGCTCTCGACACACCTTCGCCGGCCGGCGCCCCATGCTCACCAACGCACTGCACATCGGGCCGCCATCGGCTGCCGCATCGTTGCGCTCAGCCCGCCGCGGCACGCAGAAAGCCGGCCCCCGCGCCGCCGCACTTCGCGTGTGCAGCATAATGCCTAAAGCCCAGGAATCCCTGCGCGTCATGCGCCAGAGTGCTGCCAAATCGGCAGGCACAGGGGTTGGTTGACGATTCCCTGCGCGCTGCATGTGACTCGTGCATGGCTGGCTTACGCGACCTCGCCTCCCATCAGCGCAGCCATTTCCCATATGGTGCGTTGCAACAGAAACAGGCGGTCGGTGCCGAAACGGTTCGCACCGGATGCCTGTTCAGAGGTCAAAACCGATGTTCGTCTCTCTCATCCTCAGCAAGATCCGCTCCTACCTCCGCTACCGCGAGACCGTGCACGAGCTGTCGCGTCTGTCCGACCGCGAGCTCGACGATCTCGGCATCAGCCGGTTCGAGATCCAGGGCATCGCCCGCTCGGTCGCGTAAGCGTCACCACAGGACCAAGTACCCGCGTCACCGAGTCCAGCGTACCCAAGTCGATTACGGCCCTCCGGCCACCGATCGTCTCGCGCGCCCGCCCCTTCCGGCGGGCGTTCGCTTGTCCGGGCCCTGCCGCTCCGGTTCTTGACGCGCATCGGCGGTGTTGCATCGGCGGCGCCCGATCCGATATGCCGCGTCATGTCCGGATCAGACCCCATTCACGTCGTCGGCGGCGGCCTCGCCGGGTCGGAAGCCGCCTGGCAGATCGCCGAGGCCGGCCTGCCCGTGGTGCTGCATGAGATGCGGCCCCTGCGCGGCACCGAGGCGCATCAGACCCAGGATCTCGCCGAGCTCGTCTGCTCGAACTCGTTCCGCTCCGACGACGCGGCGCTCAACGCCGTCGGGCTGCTGCACCAGGAGATGCGCCGCCTCGGCTCGCTGATCATGCGGTCGGGCGATGCCAACCAGGTGCCCGCCGGCGGCGCGCTGGCCGTGGACCGCGAGGGCTTCAGCCGCGCCGTGACGGCGGCGCTCGCGGCGCATCCGAACGTCCGGATCGTGCGCGAGGAGATCGACGGCCTGCCGCCGGAATCCTGGGACAGCGTGATCGTGGCGACCGGTCCGCTCACCGCGCCGGGCCTCGCCGAGGGCATCCGCGGGCTGACGGGCGCCGAATCGCTGGCCTTCTTCGACGCCATCGCGCCGATCGTCCACCGCGACTCGATCGACATGGGCAAGGCCTGGTTCCAGTCCCGCTACGACAAGGCAGGTCCGGGCGGCACCGGCGCCGACTACATCAACTGCCCCCTCGATCGCGAGCAATACGCGGCCTTCATCGCGGCGCTCGTCGAGGGTGAGAAGACGTCGTTCAAGGAGTGGGAGGCTTCGACCCCCTACTTCGACGGCTGCCTGCCGATCGAGGTGATGGCCGAGCGCGGCCCCGAGACCCTGCGCCACGGGCCGATGAAGCCGTTCGGGCTCACCAACCCGCACAACCCGACGGTCAAGGCCTACGCCATCGTCCAGCTCCGCCAGGACAACGCGCTCGGCACGCTCTACAACATGGTCGGCTTCCAGACGAAGCTGCGCCACGCCGAGCAGGTGCGGATCTTCCGCACGATCCCGGGCCTCGAGAACGCCGAGTTCGCCCGCCTCGGGGGGCTGCACCGCAACACCTATCTGGACAGCCCGCGCCTCCTCGACGCGACGCTGCGCCTCAAGGCCGCGCCGCGCCTGCGTTTCGCCGGCCAGATCACCGGCTGCGAGGGCTACGTCGAGAGCGCCGCGATCGGCCTCATGGCCGGCCGCTTCGCCGCCGCGGAGCGACGCGGTCAGTCGCTGGCGCCGCTCCCCGCCACCACGGCGCTCGGGGCGCTGATCGGCCACATCACCGGCGGTCACGTCTCAGCCGAGGATGAGGGAGCGCCGCGCTCGTTCCAGCCGATGAACGTCAATTTCGGCCTCTTCCCGCCCCTCGACCGCGCCCCGAAGGCCCTGGACGGCAAGCGCCTGCGCGGCCCTGAGAAGGCGCAGGCCAAGAAGCGGGCGCTCACCGACCGGGCGCGGGCGTCCCTGAGCGCATGGCTCGGCGAGGAGCCGGCGCCGCTGCCGGCCGAGGCGGCGGAGTAGGCCCTCCGGGGCGCGACGGACGGCGCGCCAAAGGTGTTTGGGCCAACGATTCTCGATCCCTCCCAGTCATCCCGGGGCCGCGCAGCGGAACCCGGGATCCATGACCGGCGACGTTCGAGGAAGAGGCGAACCGCGACCCGCCTGGTTCTGAATCGTCAGCGGCTACGGATCCCAGGTTCTCGCCTGCGGCGAGCCCGGGATGGCTTTGTGGATGTGTTCGAGGGGTTTAGTCGTTCGTCGCGGGTTGTGGCCCGCACGCCGCGCCAGGCTCCCTCGGTCACGCCACGGACCGTGCCGCCCGCCACAGCCGCCAGATCCGGCGCCAGGCCGGCACCTCGATGACGCTCGCGAGCGGGTCGTAGCCCGGCCGCTCCATCCGGGCGAGGTAGCCCTCCACGAGGGCGACCGGCAGGAAGGCCGGGGCGGCGACCGTCGCGACGCTCGCCCGCTCCGCCACATAGGCCGCGAGGTGGCGGCGCACCAGCGCCCGCATGTCGGCGCAGGCGCCCAGCAGCCCCGGGCCGCCGCGCCCCGCCACGATGTCCTCGCGGGTGACGCCATGGTCCGAGAGCACGTCGGCCGGCAGGTAGACCTGGCCGCGCCGGGCGTGCCAGGGCAGCGCCCGCAGCAGCCCGGTCACCGCGTAGGCGACGCCGGCATGTCCCGCGGCCGCGGCGCCGCCGGGCTCGGAGCCGTTCGCCAGGATCAGGCTGCCAAGGCGGATCAGGCAGGAGGCGGTCTCGCCGCAATAGCCTTCGAGGTCGCGGGTCGAGGGCATCGGGTCGTCGTAGAGGTCGAACACCCGCGCGTCGATCAGGTCGACGAGGGGCTGACGCGGCAGGCGCGCCTTGACCAGGGTGTCGTCGAGGGCCGCCGCCACCGGATGCGCCTTGACGTCGCCCCGCGCCTCGCCCTGGAGCGCGTCGCGCCACCATTGCAGGCGCAATTCGCCCGGCATCGGGCTCGACACGGCCTCCCGCACCCGCGCCACCTCCAGGCTGAAAGCGGCGAGCGCGTGGAGATGGGGCCGCTTGTCGGCGGGCGCGTAGAGGCTGGCGTACCAGCGGTCCGGGTCGCCCTCCCGCACCAGCGCCTCGCAATGGGCGTAGGCCCAGGCCGGATCCCGGGGTTCCGCCTCGCTCATCTCGCCGCGACCCTCATGGGACCGCGATCAGGGCGGCGGCGACCTTGCGGTTCTCGGCCATCAGGATGTTGTAGGTTCGCGCCGCGGCGCCGGTCTGCATCACGTCGAGGCCGATCCCCGCCTCCTTCAGGTAGCGGCGCAGGGAATCGGGCACGAACACGATGTCGGTCCCGGTGCCGAGGAGCAGCAGGTCGATCGCCCCGGCCTCGGCGACGAGCGGCGCCAGAGTGTCCGGCGTGATCCCGTCCGGCTCGGTCACGTCCCAGGCCCGCACGCCGGAGGGCAGGGCCAGGATCGAGCCGCGATGCGACATCTCGGCGAAGCGGAAGCCCCCGCCCCCATAGGCGTCGATCGGGTGACGGCCCGGGACGAAGCCGTCGTGCTGGCGCTCCGGCGCGGCCACTACTCGGCCGCCTGGGGCAGGGCCGAAGGGTCGCGGGTTTGGGTCCGGGCGCCGCCGGCCTGCAACCCGATATAGATCAGGAACGGGGTCGAGACGAAGATCGCCGAGTAGGTGCAGATCACCACGCCGGCGAGCATCACCACCGAGAAGCCCTTGATCGCCTCGCCGCCGAACAGCACCAGGGCCAGCAGCGACAGGGCGGTGGACATCGCGGTCATCACCGTGCGCGACATGGTCGAGTTGATCGACAGGTTGAGCAGCTGCTCGGTCGGCATGGTCTTGTAGCGCCGCATCAGCTCGCGGGTGCGGTCGAACACCACCACCGTCTCGTTGAGCGAGTAGCCGACGATGGTGAGGATCGCGGCGATCGACGTCATGTTGAACTCGATGCGCGTGATCACGAACAGGCCGACCGTGATGACGATGTCGTGCAGGGTGCCGACGATGGCCCCCAATGCCAGTTCGCGCTCGAACCGGAACCACAGGTAGAGCAGCACCGCCACGACCGACAGCACGACGCCGATCGTGCCCGACTGGACCAGCTCGCCCGAGACGCGGGGGCCGACGGTCTCGACCCGGTCGAAGGCGTAGTCCTTGTCGAAGGCCTCGTGCGCCTTCTGCATCACCAGGGTCTGCCCGGTCTCGCCGCCGGCCTGGAGCGGGAAGCGCACCGAGATCGAGCCCTGGCCGAATTCCTGCACCTCGGTCTCGCCGAAGCCGAAGCCGTTGGCGGTGTGGCGCACGCTGCCGACATCGGAGGTGACGCCGGGCTTCGGCCGCAGCTCGACGAGGGTGCCGCCCTTGAAGTCGATGCCGAAATTCAGCCCGATCTGCAGGAACAGCACCACCGTGGCGATCGAGATGAACGCCGAAAGCGGGAAGCTGAAGCGCCGCAGGCGCATGAAGTCGAAGTGGGATTCGTCGGGCCAGAGGCGGAGGAGGCGCATCGTCGGTCTCGGAATGGATGTGTCGGCGCGCCCGGGAGCGCAGCACGGAGGCGGGCGGCCCGCGAGCCGCCCGTGAAACAACGATCAGATCGGCAGGGTCTTGGGCCGCAGGCGCTGGTACCACAGGGCGATCATCATCCGGGTCAGGGTCACGGCGGTGATGACCGTGGTCAGGATGCCGAGGATGAACACCACCGCGAAGCCCTTCACCGGGCCGGAGCCGAGGAAGAACAGGATCACCGCGGCGATCGCCATGGTGGAGTTCGAATCCACGATGGTCGCGAAGGCGCGGTCGAAGCCGGCCTGAAGCGCGGAGGGGATCGAGCGGCCGGCCCGCACCTCTTCCCGCACGCGCTCATAGATCAGCACGTTCGAATCGACCGCGGTGCCGATGGTCAGCACGATACCGGCGATGCCTGGAAGCGTCATGGTGGCCTCGAGTACCGACATCAGGCCGAGGATCAGGCCGACATGGACCACGAGGGCGATGTTGGCGAAGAGGCCGAACACCCCATAGGCCGCGAACATCAGCACCACGACCAGGATAGTTGCCACGATGGTGGCGTTCTTGCCGGCTTCGATCGAGTCGCGGCCGAGGCCCGGACCGACGGTGCGGCGCTCGATGATGGTGAGCTTGGCCGGCAGGGCGCCGGCGCGCAGCAGCACCGAGAGGTCGTTGGCCTGCTGCACCGTGAAGCGGCCGGAGATCTGGCCCTGGCCGCCGGTGATCGGCTGCAGGATGCGGGGCGCCGACACGACCTCGTTGTCGAGCACGATCGCCATCGGCCGGCCGACATTCTCGCTCGTCGCCTGTCCGAACCGCTGGGCGCCGCGCAGGTTGAACTTGAAGTTGACGATCGGCTCGTTCGACTTCTGGTCGAAGCCCGGCTGGGCGTCGGTCAGGTCGGCGCCGTCGGCGAGGACCCGGCGCTCGACCGGCACCTTCTGGCCGTTGGCGTCGCGGGACGGCAGCATGTCGACATCGCCGGCCGGGCTGTCGGCCAGGAGGCGGAACTCGAGCTTGGCGGTGCCCTGCAGCAGGGCCTCGATCCGCTGCGGGTCCTGCACGCCCGGCAGCTGGACCAGGATCCGGTCGGCGCCCTGCTGCTGGATCGACGGCTCGGTGGTGCCGGTCACGTCGATGCGGCGGCGCACCACCTCGATCGCCTGGGTGACGGCCCGGCGGGTGCGGGCGTTGAGACCGGCATCCGTGAAGGCGAGCTGGATCGTGCCGTTCGGCTCCTCCCTCACGTCGAGGGTGCTGGCGCCGGTCTGGCCCATCACCGCGTCGGTCACCGGCTGGGACAGGGCGCGCAGCTTCGGCATCAGCTTGGCGCGGTTGGCCGGGTCCGAGACCCGCAGCTGCACGCCGCGGGGGGTGAGCTGGATGCCGCCGTCGGCCTGGACGCCCTCGGCGCGGAGCGCGCCGCGCACGTCGTCGCGCAGGCCCTGCGCCATCGAGCGCATCAGGTCGTTGCGGTCGACCTCCAGCACGATCTGCGAGCCGCCCTGGAGGTCGAGGCCGAGCACGATGGCGCGGGTCGGCACGATCCAGGTCGGGAACCAGGACGGCAGGGAATTGACGAAGCCCTTCCGCTGGTCGGCCGAGAAGAAGCTCGGCACGGCGAGCGTCAGGCCGAGCAGGATCACGGCGAGCGTCGCGACGGCCTTCGTGGTGGAGATACGGAGCATCCGCGGCGTCCCAACCGGTCTCGAATGTGATTCAGATAGGGCGCCCGGGCGATGTCCGCCCGGCCGCCCTTGCGTCAGGCGTTGGCTCAGGCGGCCTTGACCGGCTCGCCCTTGGCCCGGACCTCGGCGATCATGGTGCGGACCACCTTGACGTTCACGTTCGGGGCGATCTCGACCTCGATCTCCGGGGCCTCGGTCACCTTGGCGACCCGGCCGACGATGCCGCCGGTGGTCACCACGGTGTCGCCGCGGCGCACGTTCTTGACCATGTCCTGGTGCTCCTTGGCCCGGCGCTGCTGCGGGCGCAGGATCAGGAAGTACATGATCACGAAGATCAGGATGAAGGGGACGACCTGCACGAGGATGTCCGTGCCGCCGGCTGCCCCGGCTCCCTGCGCGAAGGCGGGCGTGATCACTCTCAAGGTCTCCCGAACAAGGCGAAATCAGGCCGCGCGGGCACCCGGCGGCCTTGCAAAAGCGCGCGGACTATAGCCAGGGGCGACCCGAAAGCAACGGCGGGGAACGGCGCTGCCCTCCCCCTTTGCAGCGGGTTTTCGTCCGCGACCGCTTGGGATTAAGAGGCGCCACCCGCACGTCCGCCCCTGCGCAGGAGCAAAGTTCCGCCGCGATGACCGACCCGACCCGCACGCCCCTCCCCGAGGCCGACTGGCTTCCCGTCCTGCTGCGCATCGCCGCGGCGCTGGAGCGGGCCGCCCCGCCGGCGATCCCGGCGCCCGATTTCGCGGCCGCCGACGCCTTCGTGTGGCAGCCCGACGGCCGGCTGCAGCCGGTGCCGCGGGTCAACCGGGTCGAGATGGATCTCCTGCGCGGCATCGACCGGATGCGCGACATCCTGTTCGACAACACCGAGCGCTTCGCCCGCTTCCTGCCGGCGAACAACGCGCTCCTGTGGGGCGCCCGCGGCATGGGCAAGTCGTCGCTGGTCAAGGCGGTCCACGCCGCAATCAATGCCCGCGGGCTCGCGGAGCGGCCGCTCAAGCTCGTCGAGATCCACCGCGAGGACATCGAGGGCCTGCCCGCCCTGATGGGGCTGCTGCGCCCGGATCCGCACCGCTTCGTGGTGTTCTGCGACGACCTGTCCTTCGACGCCGAGGACACCTCGTACAAGTCGCTCAAGGCCGCGCTCGACGGCGGCATCGAGGGCCGACCCGACAACGTGCTTTTTTACGCCACCTCGAACCGGCGCCACCTGCTCCCGCGCGACATGATGGAGAACGAGCGCTCGACGGCGATCAATCCGGGCGAGGCGGTGGAGGAGAAGGTCTCGCTCTCGGACCGCTTCGGCCTCTGGCTCGGCTTCCACAAGTGCAGCCAGGACGAGTACCTGGCGATGATCGACGCCTACGCGGCGCGCTACGGGCTCACCGTCGCGCCGGAGCGGCTGCGGGCCGAGGCGCTCGAATGGTCGACCACCCGCGGGGCCCGCTCGGGCCGCACCGCCTTCCAGTACATCCAGGACCTCGCCGGGCGGCTGGGGCAGCGGCTGGACTGAGCCCCGTTCGACGCCGGCCATGAACAAGGCGGGACGCTCGCGCGCCCCGCCTCCACTCACGATGAGTTTGAACTCAGTTGCTGGCGAGGTGCGGCACCGGATCGACCGGGGTCGCGCCCTTGCGGATCTCGAAGTGCAGTTGCGGCGAGGTGACGTTGCCGGAGGCGCCGGACTTGGCGATGGTCTGGCCGCGTTTCACCTTCTCGCCGGGCCGCACGTCGATCTCGCCGTTATGGGCGTAGGCCGAGACGTAGCCGTTGGCGTGCCGCACCAGGACCAGCTTGCCGTAGCCCTTCACGTCGCTGCCGGCATACGCCACTGTCCCCTCCTCGGCGGCCTTGACCGGCGTGCCCTCGGGCACCGCGATGTTGATGCCCTCGTTGCCGCTCGAGCCATAGCCGGAGATCACCCGGCCGCGGGCGGGCCAGCGGAACGAGGAGGCCGGATCGGGCGCCGGGGCAGCCGGGGCGACGGCCGGGGCGGGCGCGGGCTCGGGCGCCTTCTCGGGCAGGGCCGCGACCTTCACGGGCTTGGCCGGCTCGGGCTTCGGCGCGGGCTTCACCTCCGCCACCTTCTTCACCTCGGGCTTCGGTGGGTCCTTGGGCGCCTCGGCCTGCTTGGGCTCGGGCTTGGGCTCGGGCTTGCGGACCTCCGGCTTTTTCGGCTCCGGCTTCGGCGCCTCGGCGACCTTCTTCACCTCGGGCTTCGGCTCGGGCTTGGCGACGGGCTTCGGCTCCGGCTTCTTCGGCTCCGGCCGCTGCGGCTTGGCCGCGACGACCTCCTCCTCGTCGTCGTCCCGGGCCTGGCGCGCCGCCACCTTGGCGGCGGGCTTCGGCTCGGGCTTGGCCGCGAGCTTCGGCTCCGGCTTCTTCGGCTCGGGCCGCGCCGGCTTGGCCGCGACGGTCTCCTCCTCGTCGTCGTCCCGGGCCTGGCGCGCCGCCACCTTGGCGGCAGGCTTCGGCTCGGGCTTGGCGACGAGCTTCGGCTCCGGCCGCTGCGGCTTGGCGGCGACCTTCTCCTCGGGCTCCTCGCGGGGCTCGGGCTTGCGATGGGTCAGCTTCGCGGCGCGCTCGGCGGCGGCCGGCGCCACCGGCTTCGCCTCGGCCTGGCCGGGGCGCGCATGGGCCTTGCGGGCCGGCTCGGGGGCCGGCTCGGCCTCGCGGCGGGCGGGCTCGCGACGGGGCGCGACCTCGGCGACCTGGCGCACCGGCTCGGCCGGGCGGGTCTCGGCCACCGGGATCCGCGGCGCCGGCGCGGGCGGCACCGTCCGGGCACTCATCGCGGGCGCACCGGAGGCATGATAGACCGGGATCACGATCTGGCGGCCGGGGGTGACCTGGGCGGCACCGGTCAGGCCGTTGGCCTGCAGGATCGCCGCGGCGGGCACGCCGAACCGGGTCGACATCTGGTTCAGGCTGTCATTGGCACCGACCGTGATGGTGGTCCCGCCCGCCGCCGACCAGCCGGCCGGACCGCCGGTCACCGGAGCCGCGGCGGCGACGCGCGGCGTCTGCACCGCGGCGGAAGCCTGCCGGCTCGACAGCGGCGTCGAGGCCAGCGGCGCCGACAGGGGCCGCGACTGGATCGGTGCCGTGCGTACCGGCGCCGAAACGGCCCCGCCCTCCGGCAGGCTGCCGGTGGCGCCCGGCTCCCCGCTCGCGCTCGATGAGAACGGGTTCGAGAACGGGTCGAGCCGCACCGCATCGGTGCTGCAGGCCGCCGAAGCGCCCCCGATCAGCCCGATGAGGGCGAAGCGCGACAGCGCCCGCATCCCCTTGCCTGTCCCGCGATCCGGCATCGACGCACCCGTACATCCACGCAACCGTATGATGCGGATTCAAAGCGGATTCAGGTTAAGCTTCCGTTGCGGGGCGGCCCCGGGGGCGTCACTTTGCGGCCGGATCGCGGCACCGCCGGGGCTAGAGGATCGCCGCCAGCCCCGGCGTCAGCGGGCTGATCCGCAGGGGCGTCTCGCGCACCTGCCGCCAGGGGCCGTCGGCTTCCTGCGCGATGGCGACGAGGCGCGGGCCGGCGGGCGTGCCGAGTGCCCCGACGAGGCGGCCGCCCGGGTTCAGGCGCTCGATCAGGTCCTGCGGCACGTCGCGCAGGCTTCCGTTGACGAGGATGCGGTCGAAGCCGCCGGCCGTCGGAGGCGGCGCGCAGCCATCGGCGAGGCCCACGGTCGCGGCGCCGAAGCCCAGCGCATCGAGGCGCGAGCGGGCGTTGCGGGCCAGCGTGGCGTAGCGCTCGAGGCTGACCACCTCGGCGGCCCCGAGGCGCACCAGCAGCGCCGTGGCGTAGCCCGAGCCGGTGCCCACCTCCAGCACCCGCGCCCCCTGGGGACTGAGCGCCGCCAGCATCGTGGCAATGACGCTCGGCGCCGTCATGGTCTGGCCGCAGGGCAGCGGCAGGGCGATGTCGCGCCGCGCCAGATCGCGGAAGGCGAGCGGCGCGAAGGCCTCCCGCGGCACCCGCTCCATCGCCCCGAGCACCGCCGCGTCGCGCACCCCGCGCGCCCGCAGGCCCAGCACGAAGGCCGCGGCCTCGACGCCACCGGCCGCGTCCTCGGGCTCCGGCTCCAGGCCCGGGATGAAGGAGCGGCCGGTGCCGCTCACGCGAAGGCCTGGGCGAAGCGCGTCAGCGTCGGCTCGTCGGTCAGGTCGAGGCGAAGCGGCGTCACCGAGATGCAGCCATCGGCGATCGCCTTCAGGTCGGTGCCGTGGCCGGGCTCGAACCGCGCCTTGGCGAAGGCGAGCCAGAAATACGGGTTGCCGCGGCCGTCGACCCGCTCGTCGATCGAGAGCAGTGCCTGGTTGCGCACGCCCTGCGCCGCCACCGCGATGCCCTTCACGGCCTCCGGCTCGCAATCCGGGAAGTTGACGTTGACCAGGATGCCGGGCTCGATCCCGACCTCGAGGATGCGCCGGACCACCGACGCGCCGTGATGGGCGGCGGTGTGCCACTTGACGTTGGCCCGTCCGCCCGCGCCGTAGGCTTGGCTCAGCGCGATCGCCTTCACGCCGAGGATCGTCGCCTCCATGGCACCCGCGATGGTGCCCGAATAGGTCACGTCCTCGGCGACGTTCTGGCCGCGGTTGACGCCCGAGAGCACGAGGTCGGGCCCGTGCTCCTTCAGGATGTGGCGGATCCCCATGATGATGCAGTCGGAGGGCGTGCCCTTGACCCCGAAGCGCTTCTCGCCGGCCTGGCGCAGGCGCAGGGGATCGTTGAGCGACAGCGAGTGCGACACGCCGCTCTGGTCGGTCTCCGGTGCCACGACCCAGACGTCGTCCGAGAGTTGCCCAGCGATCTCCTCCAGGCAGCGCAGGCCCGGCGCGTGGATGCCGTCATCGTTGGTGACGAGAATGCGCATCAGCGCTGTCCTTCGGTTCGCGTGAGCCCGGCCGCGCCGTCGATTCGGGTGATCCCGCCCATGTAGGGCGCGAGGGCCGACGGGACCGTGACGCTGCCGTCGGCGTTCTGGTAATTCTCCATCACGGCGATCAGGGCGCGGCCGACCGCGACGCCCGAGCCGTTGAGGGTGTGGACGTACCCCACGCCCTTGCCCTCCCGCGGGCGGTAGCGCGCCTCCATCCGGCGGGCCTGGAATTCGCCGCAGACCGAGCAGGACGAGATCTCGCGATAGGTCTTCTGCCCCGGCAGCCAAGCCTCGATGTCGTAGGTCTTGGCCGAGGCGAAGCCCATGTCGCCGGTGCAGAGGGTCACGGTTCGGAACGGGATCTCGAGGCGCTTCAGCACGGCCTCGGCGCAGGACACCATGCGCTCGTGCTCCTCGCCCGAGCGCTCGGGCGCGGTGATCGAGACCAGCTCGACCTTGCTGAACTGGTGCTGGCGCAGCATGCCGCGGGTGTCGCGCCCCGCCGCCCCGGCCTCGGCCCGGAAGCAGGGGGTGAGCGCGGTGAAGCGGAGCGGCAGCTCGTCCTCGGCGAGGATCGCTTCGCGCACCAGGTTGGTGAGCGGCACCTCGGCCGTCGGGATCAGCCAGCGATTCGGCGCGCCGCTCTCCTGCGCCATCTCGGGCGAGCCCTGGATCGCCGCGAACTGATCGTCGCGGAACTTCGGCAGTTGCGCCGTGCCGAACATCGCCTCGTCGCGCACGAGCAGCGGCGGCACCACCTCGGTGTAGCCGTGCTCACCGGTGTGCAGGTCGAGCATGAACTGGCCGAGCGCCCTCTCGAGCCGGGCGAGCTGCCCCTTCAGCACCACGAAGCGCGAGCCCGACAGCTTGGCGGCGGTCTCGAAATCCATCAGGCCCATGGCCTCGCCGAGCTCGAAGTGCTGGCGGCTCTCCTGGCTGAGGCCGCGCCCCTCGAAGCGGCGCAACTCGACGTTGTCGTGCTCGTCGCGGCCCTCCGGCACGTCGGGGTTCGGGGTGTTGGGGATCGCCGCCAAACGCTCCGTCAGCGCCCTGGCGGTGGCCTCCGCCGCGGCGTCGAGCGCCGGCGCCTCCTCCTTGAGCCGCGCGACCTCGGCCATCAGGCCTTGCGCCCGCGCCTCGTCCTTCGCCTTCTTGGCCGCGCCGATCTCCTTCGACAAGGCGTTGCGCTTCTCCTGCGCGCCCTGCGCCGCCGAGATCGCCGCCTTGCGCGCGTCGTCGAGGGCGATCAGCTGCGAGGAAATCGGCTCCAGCCCGCGGCTCGTCAGGCCCTTGTCGAAGGCGGCCGGGTTGTCGCGGATGGCCCGGATGTCGTGCATGGCGCGGTCCGAATCGTTTCGAGGGCCGAACTGACGCTTCGGCCGGTACGCCGGGACGCTTTGCAGCATCGGCCCGGCGGCGACAAGGGAGGACCCTGCGACCCGGCCGAACCGCTCCGCTTGCAGGCGCCCGCCCCGCCGTGAGAAGAGCCCGGCGCGCCGGACGCGGTCCCTCGCCGCATCGGCCCGAACTTTGCAGAACTGGTCAACGCATGAACATCTTCGCCGCCTTCGAGGCCCGCATCGACGAGGCGCTCGAGACGCTCACCCGCGCCGGCACCCTGCCGGAGGGGCTGGACCGCGCCCGCGTCGTGGTCGAGCCGCCGCGCGACCCGAGCCACGGCGACCTCGCCACCAACGCCGCCCTGGTGCTCGCCAAGGAGGCCCGCACCAACCCGAAGGCCCTGGCCGAGGCGCTGGCGGCCGAGCTGCGCACCGACCCCCGCGTGACCGAGGCGAGCGTCGCCGGGCCGGGCTTCATCAACCTGCGGCTCGACCCGTCCGTCCATGCCGAGGTGGTGCGCGCGGCTTTGCGCGAGGGCGAGGCCTACGGCCGCGGCGCGAAGGCGCCCGGGGGCGTCAACGTCGAGTACGTCTCGGCCAACCCGACCGGGCCGATGCATGTCGGCCACGGCCGCGGCGCGGTCTTCGGCGACGCGCTGGCGAACCTCCTCGTCGCCGCCGGCCGCGACGTGACGCGCGAGTACTACATCAACGACGCCGGCGCCCAGGTCGACGTGCTCGCCCGCTCGGCCTTCCTGCGCTACCGCGAGGCCCTGGGCGAGGCGGTGACGATTCCCGAAGGTCTCTACCCCGGCGACTACCTGAAGCCCGTCGGCCGGGCGCTCGCGGAGGCGCACGGCACGGCGCTCCTCGATCGGCCCGAGGCCGAGTGGCTGCCGCTGGTGCGCGATGTCGCCATCGACCGGATGATGGACCGGATCCGCGAGGACCTGGCTGCGCTCGGCATCCGTCACGACGTGTTCTTCTCCGAGCGCACGCTCCAGGGCGGCGGCAACGGAGGCGCGGTGGCGGCCCTGATCGACGACCTGCGCGCCAAGGGCCTCGTCTACGAGGGGCGGCTGCCGCCCCCGAAGGGCCAGCTGCCCGAGGATTGGGAGGACCGCGAGCAGACCCTGTTTCGCGCCACCGCCTTCGGCGACGACATCGACCGGCCGCTGCTGAAATCCGACGGCACCTACACCTACTTCGCCTCCGACATCGCCTATCACCGCTCCAAGATCGAGCGCGGCGCCGTCGAGCTGATCGACGTGCTCGGCGCCGACCATGGCGGCTACGTCAAGCGCATGCAGGCGGCCGTGAAGGCGGTCTCGGACGGGCGTGCCGTCCTCGACGTCAAGCTGTGCCAGCTCGTGCGGCTCCTTCGCGGCGGCGAGCCGGTGAAGATGTCGAAGCGGGCCGGCGAGTTCGTGACCTTGCGCGAGGTGATCGACGAGGTCGGGCGCGATCCGGTGCGGTTCATGATGCTGTACCGCAAGAACGACGCCACCCTCGATTTCGACCTCGCCAAGGTGGTGGAGCAGTCGAAGGACAACCCGGTCTTCTACGTCCAGTACGCCCATGCCCGCGCCGCCTCGGTCTTCCGCCAGGCCCGCGAGGCCTTCCCGGACCTCGACCTGTCGCCGCAGGCGCTGGCGGCGGCCGACCTGTCGGGCCTGACCGATCCGGGCGAGGTCGAGATGATGCGCCTGATCGCCCAGGTGCCGCGGGTGATCGAGGCCGCGGCGGCCGCCCACGAGCCGCACCGGCTGGCGTTCCACCTCTACGAGCTGGCCAGCGCGTTCCACAGTTTCTGGAACAAGGGCAAAGACTTGCCGCAATTACGGTTTGTTAATCAAACCGACAGATTGTCGACGCAGGCGAGGCTGGCCCTCGTCGGCGCCCTCAAGGGCGTGCTCGCGGCCAATCTCGGGATCCTCGGCGTCACGGCGCCCGACGAGATGCGCTGAGGTTGCGGCGCCGGTTCCCGGCTCCTCCGGGGTCGGGCCGACGCGGCGCGCCGCGGCGGGACGCCGCGGGGTACCGTCGGGAGCCGCCGTGGCGGGACGCGAGCGTGGGATCTGACGGCCGCCTCCCCCATATGCGGGGTCGGCGGCCGGTGTCGCCGAGCCGGCTCCGGGCGCGGTGAGGTGACGCGAGGGCGAACAGGATGGTGCTGCCATGACGACGAATGCTTCCCGGGTTCCCGTCGATTACGACGGCTACGAGCAGGATCGGCAGCCGACCCACGTTTCCCAGGACCACGCCCGTTCTGGCGCCCGGCCCGATCCCCTCGCCGAACTCGCCCGCATCGTCGGCCAGGACGATCCCTTCCGCGCCCTGCTCGAGGCCAAGGAAGCGAGCGAGGCGAGCCGGGCCGAGGCCCGCGGCCGCGTCGAGCCGGTGCTGCCGAGCTACGGCGAGGTGCCGGCCTCGGTCGGTGGTCTTTCCGCCTCCCGCAGCGAGCCGATCATGGACGCATCGAATCACGCCCCGGCGCCGGCGCACACGCCGGCCGCCGCGTTCAACCAGTACCTCGCGGCGGTCGAGCGCGAGACCGTGGCCGATGCGGCGTCCCTGCCCGACGAGGGAGAGCCCGCCCCGGCCGGCGAGCCGCGGCCCAGGGGCCGCCGGCGCATCGCCCTCGTGGGCACGGCGCTCGGCATCGTGGCGGTGGCGGTCGGCGGGGCGCTGACCTGGCGCGCCCTCCATCCCAACCGTTCCGGCGCGCCGATCCTGGTGATGGCCGACCAGGCGCCCCTCAAGGTGGCGCCCCAGAACGCCGGCGGGGTCGAGATCCCGGACCAGAACAAGCAGATCTACGAGCGCAGCGCCAAGGACGCGCAGTCCAAGGACGCGCCGATCCGGATCGTCAACCGCGAGGAGCAGCCCCTCGACGTGAAGCAGGCGGCCCGCAGCCTCGCGGCCGAGGCGGGCACGCCCGCCGTCCCGGGCAACGCGCTCACCGAATCCCTCGGCGAGCCGCGCCGGGTGCGCACCGTGTCGGTCCGGCCCGAGCCGTCGCCGGCGGAGGCCCAGCGCGCGGCGCAGGCCGCCGCGCAGGCCGCGACTGCCCGGCCCGAGGTTTCGCCCATTCCCACGATGACGCTGCCGGCCGAGGCGACCGGCTCCACGCCGAATCCGGCCCCGGTGACGCCGCGCTCGGCGCGGATGGTGCCGATCGCCGCCCCGGCGCCGGCCGCCGAGCCCCCTGCCCCCGCCGCGGAGACGCCGCGACCGAAGCCGGTGCAGCGCGTCGCCTCCGCCGAGCCGCCGGCCACCACCCAGGCGGTGCCGGCCGCCCAGGCCCCGGTCGGCGGCTTCTCCGTGCAGCTCTCGGTGCGCGCCACCGAGAAGGAGGCCGAGGTCGCCTTCCGGCAAGCCCAGGAGCGCTACGGCGCCGTGCTCGGCGGCCAATCGCCTCTGATCCGGCAGGCCGAGGTCAACGGCAAGTCGATCTATCGCGTCCGCGTCGGGCCGATGGCGAAGGAGAGCGCCGACAGCCTCTGCGGCAAGCTGAAGGCCGCGGGCGCTGCCTGCTTCGTGGCCAAGAACTGACGGTACCGGACGCGGCTTGAGCACCGCCCGTGCCGGGCGGCGCCCCCATGAAACCCGACGGCTGTGGCGCGTCGCCGACAGCCGCGGCCCGGCGAATCACCTAGATTCACGGTCTTCCCGCTTGCGATTTCCCGGTCTTCGGCGCCCGCATGGGCACCGGGCGGGAGCGCGCGAATCCTGTTCCCGCCTCCAACGACGAGACCCGCCGTCGATGACGAGCCTTGCCCTGATCCTCGGTTGCGCCGGCCCGACCTTGAGCCCCGAGGAGGCCGCCTTCTTCCGCGAGGTGCGGCCCTGGGGCTTCATCCTGTTCAAGCGCAACGTCGAGACTCCCGAGCAGGTCCGCGCCCTGACGGCGGCGTTGCGCGAGACCGTCGGCCGGGCCGACGCCCCGATCCTGATCGACCAGGAGGGCGGCCGGGTGCAGCGCATGACGCGGCCGCACTGGCAGGCCTACCCGTCGGGCCGGGCCTATTTCCGGGCCGGCGGCCCCGAGGGCGGGCCGGCCCTCGCCGGCCTCGGCGCCCGCCTGATGGCGCACGACCTCGCGGCCGTCGGCATCAACGTCGACTGTGCGCCCGTCCTCGACGTGCCGGTGCCGGGCGCCCACGACGTGATCGGCGACCGGGCCTACGGCACCGATCCGGGCGTGGTCGCGGCCTTCGGGCGGGCGGTGGCCGAGGGCCTGATGGCCGGCGGCGTGCTGCCGGTGATGAAGCACATGCCGGGCCACGGCCGCGCCGGCGCCGACAGCCACCACGCCCTGCCGGTGGTGGAGGCGGGCCTCGCCGAGCTCGAGACGCACGACTTCCGGCCGTTCCGGGCGCTCGCCGACCTGCCGATGGCGATGTCGGCCCACGTGGTCTTCCGCGCCATCGATCCCGACAACCCGGCCACCACCTCGGACCGGATCATCCGCGAGGTCGTGCGCGGCCATATCGGGTTCGACGGCCTGCTGATGACCGACGACCTGTCGATGAACGCGCTGGCGGGCACCTTCCGCGCGCGCGCCGCGGCCGCCTTCCGGGCCGGCTGCGACGTCGGCCTGCACTGCAACGGCGTCCGGGCCGAGATGGAGGAGGTCGTGGCCGCCGCCCCCGTCCTCGCCGGCGAGGCGCTGCGCCGGGCCGAGGCCGCCCTCGCCCGCCTGGTGCCGGCGGCCGCGGCCTTCGACCCGGCCGAGGCCCGCGCCCGCCTGGATGCCGGGCTCGCCGCTGCCGCCTGACGTGACGGACCGGGACGCGTTCGAGGAGGCTGGGCCGGAGGCCCCCGAAGGCGCGGCCTTCGTGGTCGACGTCGACGGGTTCGAGGGCCCGCTCGACCTCCTGCTCGAACTCGCCCGGCGCCAGAAGGTCGACCTCGCCCGCATCTCGATCCTGGCGCTCGTCGAGCAGTACCTCGCCTTCGTCGAGGAGGCCCGCCGCCTGCGGCTGGAGCTGGCGGGGGATTACCTCGTCATGGCGGCCTGGCTCGCCTACCTGAAGTCGCGCCTGCTGCTGCCGGCGCCGCCCCGCGATCCCGGTCCCGCCGCCGGCGACCTCGCCGAGGCCCTGGCCTCGAGGCTGCGCCGCCTCGAGGCGATCCGGGCCGCCGCCGCGATGCTCGCTGGGCGGGCCCAGCTCGGGCGCGACGTCTTCGGGCGCGGCGCCACCCTGCCCGAGCCCGCCTCCGCCGCCCCGGGCCCGTTCGGCGCGACCCTGCACGAGCTGATCGCCGCCTATGCCCGCCAGCGCCAGGAGCGGGCGCGGGCGCAAGTGACGCTGCCGCCGCGCAGCGTGTGGTCGCTGGTCGATGCCCGCGCCGCCCTCGGGCGGCTGATCGGCCGACGGGACGACTGGACCGATCTCGATTCCTATCTCGCCCAGTATCTCGCCGACCCGAAGCGCCGCGCCACCGTGCGGGCCTCTTCCCTGTCGGCGGTGCTGGAGCTCGCCCGCGAGGGCCAGATCCTGCTGCGCCAGGAGCGGCCCTTCGCGCCGATCCAGATCCGCACCGCCGGGGCATGAGCGTGGCCCGGCCCGCCCGTCCGCCCGAGCCCGCCCCGCCGGACTCCGTGCGCCTGGCCGAGGCGCTGATCTTCTGCGCGCCTGCGCCCATGACCGAGGCCGATCTCGCCGCCCGCCTGCCCCCCGGCACCGACGTGCCGGCCCTGCTCGCCGAGATCGCCCGCACCTACGCGCCCCGGGGCATCACCCTCGCGCGGGTCGCCGGCGGCTACGCCTTCCGCACTGCGCCGGACCTCGCCCCGTGCCTGCGGGGCGCCAGCCCGGAGCCGCGCAAGCTGTCGCGGGCCGCCCTCGAGACCCTGGCGATCGTCGCCTACCACCAGCCGGTGACCCGGGCCGAGATCGAGGAGATCCGCGGCGTCACCACCTCCAAGGGCTCCCTCGACCTCCTGCTTGAGACGGGCTGGGTGCGCCTGCGCGGCCGGCGTCGCACGCCGGGACGGCCGGTGACCTACGGCACCACCCCGGCCTTCCTCGACCATTTCGGCCTCGACGCCGTCTCCGACCTGCCTGGGCTCGACGAGCTCAAGGGCCTCGGCCTGATCGAAGGCCGGCTGCCGGCGGGCGTCCGGCTGCGCCAGCCGAGCGACACCGCGGTGCCCGACGAGGATCCGCTCGCCCCCGGCGAGGACGCGGCGGACTGACATTCTCGGGTGGGGCATTGCGCCAACCCCCGAGGAAACGCTTGTTTTCGCCCCTCGCCGTCCTTAGGTTCCGGCCGGACCGGCAGCGCTCCGGGCCGCGACGGACAGCCTTGCGGCGATAGAGAGCGTGCGGGATCAAAGGTTTGGGGTGTCGCGGGATGCCCCGGTAGAGTGCGGCAGCGAAGCTGACGCTGCGCAGGAGAGAACCATGGGCGGCGCGAGTATCTGGCACTGGATCGTCGTCGGCGTGATCGTCATGCTGCTGTTCGGGCGCGGCAAGGTGTCCGAGCTGATGGGCGACGTCGCCAAGGGCATCAAGGCCTTCAAGAAGGGCATGGCCGACGAGGACCAGGCCCCGACCACGACGGCCCAGGTTCCCCACGCGCAGGTCCCGCCGGTCCAGGTGGCGCCGCCGGTGGTGCCGCCGGCCACCGCGACCGAGCCGGTGCGGCCGATCCCGCCGCACGGCGAGCCGCTGACCAACGTCGACCGCAAGGTCGTCTGATCGTCGCCGCACGGCAGCCGGGCCCTGAGCGCCCGGCGCGCGAGGAACGCGGTGCGGCGCAGGTTCCCGGGTGCCGCCCGAAGACCGCATCACACAGATCGGGAACCTGCTCGGGGGTGACTGGCGTCGGCGCACCGGCGTGCTAGACAGCCCGCGCGAGGCGCCCGCCCGGGTAGCGCCGCGCGAGTCGCAGGGCCGTCACGCCATGTTCGATATGAGTTGGGGCGAGGTGATGCTGATCGGCGGCGTCGCGCTCGTCGTCATCGGCCCCAAGGACCTGCCCCGCGCCCTGCGCACCGTCGGCCAGGTCACCGCCAAGCTCAAGCGCATGGCCGGCGAGTTCCAGAGCCAGTTCAGCGAGGCGATGCGCGAGGCCGAGCTCGACGATGTCCGCCGCGAGGTCGAGGGCATCAACCGCAGCGTCGCCTCGGCGGGCACGACCGGCTTCAACCCGGTCCAGACCATCCGCAACGAGCTGAAGAGCGCCGTCGACGGGGTGCCGAAGCCGGCGACTTTGCCGATGCCGTCGTCCGATCCGCTCGCCTCCGCGGACCTGCCGATGATCGCGCCGCCCGAGCCGGCCCATCCGGCGCCTCCAGCCGTGCCGACGGATCCGGCCACCCCCGCGCCGGCGCCCGAGAAACCCACGAGCGAGGCCCTGGCGGCCGCCACCGCGCAGCTCAAGGCCGACGCGGCCCGCGTGGCCGACGCGGCCCGCGCCACCTCCGCCCCTCCCCACGACGTCGCCAGCACGGGCCACACCCCATGATCACCGAGGCCGATGAAGCCGAGATCGAGGCCTCGCGCGCACCCCTGATCGAGCATCTGATCGAGCTGCGCTCGCGGCTGATCAAGTCGATGCTCGCCTTCGGGGTGATGTTCTTCGTCTGCTTCTTCTTCGCCCAGCACATCTATAACGTGCTGGTCTATCCTTACGTGAGCGTCGTCGGGGCCGAGAAGGCGCGGCTGATCGCGACCCACTTCCTCGAGCAGGTCTTCACCAACATCAAGCTGAGCGTGTTCGGCGCCGGCTTCCTGTCCTTCCCGGTCGTCGCCACCCAGCTCTACGCCTTCGTGGCGCCGGGCCTCTACCGCAACGAGCGCCGGGCCTTCCTGCCCTACCTGGTCGCGACGCCGATCTTCTTCGTGCTCGGCGCCCTCGTCGTCTACTTCCTGGCGATGCCGCTGCTCATCCGGTTCTCGGTCAGCCTGCAGCAGATCGGCCAGCCCGGCGAGGCCACGATCGAGCTCCTGCCGAAGGTGGACGAGTACCTCTCGCTCATCATGACGCTGATCTTCGCCTTCGGGATCGCGTTCCAGCTGCCGGTGATCCTGACCCTGCTGGGGCAGGTCGGGATCATCGATTCGAAGTTCCTGAAGGAGCGCCGGCGCTACGCCATCGTGCTGGTCTTCGTCGCCGCCGCGGTGCTGACCCCGCCGGACGTGATCAGCCAGCTCTCCCTCGCGATCCCGATGCTGCTCCTCTACGAGGCCTCGGTGTTCTCGGTCCGCACCATGGAGCGGCGCCGCGAGCGGGCGCGGGCGGCGGAGGAGGCAGCGGGGGATTAGGTTCGCCCCCGCGGGTGCACGACGAGGTTGCTCTCACCAGGACACCAAGAAGGCGCGGGATCTTCGATCCCCATAACCCCTCCCCACAACTTGCAGCGATTCCGGGCAAGCCCGGGATCGCCTGGGGAGGGGAATGCGCGAGACGCGGATCCGACGTTCCAGCACGGCCTCGTCCTCCCCCAACTCCTCATCCATCCGCGCCGCCAGATCGAAGAACCGCCGCCGCACCTCGGCCGCGTAAGGGTTCTCGCGCTCGATGGCGCGACAGACCTCCGGGGCGTCGTGCCGGACCATGCCGACCGCCTGCATCACCAGGTCGAAGCTGCGCGTCGTCATCCGGGTCGGCAGCGGCTCCATCGCCACCAGCACCTTGGCGATCAGGTGGGTCAGGCCCTGCACGGCGGCAGCCTCGCGGTCGTGGGCTTCCGGCGTTGTCAGGATCCCGTCGAGGCCGAACGCCCGGCGCAGGACGGCGCCGACGCGCTGCGCCCGGTCGCCCCGCACGGCGCAGACCGCGATCTTGAGGTCGCGCAGGCCGTCCCGCGCGCTCTCCGGGCGAAAGCCGGTCACCCGGTCCGGGCGCCGGCCCCGTTGCGGGGCAGGACGGTCTCTCTCCATGACCTTGTCCAAGCCGTCCTTCGAGCAGCGGCTGTGGGCCGACTTCGGTCACGAGGTCGAGGCGGGCACGTCCTGCCGGCAGCGGTGAGACTCGGCCCTGCCGCCCTGCTCACCCGAGTTGCACCCAGCCGAGACGCTGTGGCCGCTGACCGATGAGACGGTGGTCGACCGCCACATCACCGACCTGGACGAGCTGGAGCGTATGGTCGAACCGCCTTGCGCCACGTTGAGCGATCGGCGCGACATCATCCGATCACGAAAGAGCGTCCGCGGGCACCGCACAAACACCATGCCAATGCCTGAGCTGAACCGATCAACCGGAGAATGCAGGCAATCATTAAGTTGCAATCCGACGCTCACCTTGCCGTTAGATGAAATTCCCTACGGTAAGACATTCATAATGACTTAACCTCTGCGACACACCGTAGCATTCATTCAGACAAACACCGATGTCGGACGGTGCGGAACGTCATGCGCAACCTGTATTGGCAGAAAGCGAGCCTCGCCGGACTCCGCAAGGCGGACGGCGGATCAGCCGCGGTCGAATTCGCTGCGGTCGCTCCGATGTTTCTGGCGATATCGTTGTTCATCATCACGGTCGGAATGCATCTCAGGGCGCAGAACATGATCGACAGTTACGCGCGAGATGCCGCACGAGGTGTATCGATCGGCTACATGACGATATCTGATGCGAAATCCTTCGTCGAGCGCAATGTTCTGAAGGATCTCGGGGTTGCCGTCACGGTCGAGATCACGACGCAAACCGACCCGGCGACGACGGACAAGGATGTCATCGTTTCGATCACCATTCCGGTCGAGCAGGCCAAGAAGATAATCCCGATGTCGGAATGGTTTCCTGGCAGCATTGCCGCGAGGGCGGCCATGCGAAGCTTGTAAATCATCGCAGCAGGCTGGGTCCGGCCATGATCGCGTTCTGGAGCAATCGCAGCGGCGCGGGAGCGGTCATGGCGGCTCCGCTCCTCTTCATCGCTGCCGCCGTGGCGGGACTCGTCATCGACGTGGGCTTCGCCTACCGCGAGAACAACCGGCTTCTGACGATCGCGGAAGCGGCCGCGCTCGCCGCGGCAACCTTTATCGACAGCACGGACCGCGCTTCGGCGCTGACAGCCGCACAAGATCTGGCGCTGAGAAACGCACCGCTCTCCAAGAGTCTGATCAACCGCGACGACCTCGTCTTCGGACACTGGGAGAACGGGCGTTTCACCGAAGTCGGCTCGATCAACGCGGTCCGGGCGACCGCATCGATGACCCCGACCAAGGGAAATGCCTTTCGCACCGCCTTCGCGAAGATGTTCGGCTCCGACCACTGGAGCTTGTCCCGCAGCTCCGTGGCGATGCTGGGGAGTCAGCCGCTCTGCATACTGGTGCTTCATCCGACGCACAGCGATGCCCTCGACATCGATCCTGGCGCCTAGATCGACGCACCCGAGTGTTCCATACAGGTCAACTCGAAGAGCTCCGGTGCCCTGGAGCTTGGGAGTGGATCCTACGTCAATGTCAAGAGCATCATGGTGACGGGCGGCGTCCACAAGAGCAGCTCGGCCAGGGTGACACCGACGCCGATCACCGGCGCCAAGGCGGTCGACGATCCCTATGCTGCGCTCTCGCCCCCGACGAACGCCAAATGTGGTGGTCAAAAACTGATCAGAGGCGGCACGACCACGATCGATCCGGATCTCGCCTTCTGCAGCGGCCTCACGATCGATGACGCCAGGGTGACCTTCAAGCCAGGTGTGTATGTCATAAAAGGCGAATTTACCCTGTCGAATGGCGCCTCGATATTCGGAGATAGTGTTCTAATATATCTTGAAGGCGCCGGAAGCGATATATTTTTCCACTCAAACACGAGTTTCGAACTGAAGGCCTCGAAAACCGGACCATATGCCGGAATTGTCATATGGTCCGACCGCAGGAACACGAACGATCATGACATCTATTCGCGTTTCGGAGCGTATGCCGAGGGCACGATCTACGCCCCCAGCAGCCAGGTCGAATTCGAGAACAAGACAGTCTGGGAGGCGCCGTGCATAAGGATCGTCGTTGCGCGCCTGGAACTCGACAACGATTCAAGATACCATGCGTCGAATCCCGCAGCAAAGTGCAGCAACAACATCTACGGCGCGAAAAAGCCGAAGCTCGTGAATTGAAGCAGTCCCGGCACCGGCGACAGAGCAGGCCCGACGACGGCGTCCCGTGGTCGCCGAGCCCGCGGACCCCCGACCGGGAACGGCGAGCGCGGCGACCGGCCTCATTCGGCGGGGCCGGCCATGGACGCCGAGCCCCCATCCATCCGCGCCGCCAGATCGAAGAACCGCCGCCGCACCTCGGCCGCGTAGGGGTTCTCGCGCTCGATGGCGTGAAAGACCTCCGGGGCGTCGTGCCGGACCATGCCGACCGCCTGCATCACCAGGTCGAAGCTGCGCGTCGTCATCCGGGTCGGCAGCGGCTCCATCGCCACCAGCACCTTGGCGATCAGGTGGGTCAGGCCCTGCACGGCGGCGGCCTCGCGGTCATGCGCCTCGGGTGTCGTCAGGATCACGTCGAGGCCGAACGCCCGGCGCAGGACGGCGCCGACGCGTCGCGCCCGGTCGCCCCGTACGGCGCACACCGCGATCTTGAGGCCGCGCAGGCCGTCCCGCGCGCTCTGTGGGCCGAAGAGCGGGTGGGTGGCGACGATGTCGACGCCCGGCGGCAGGCCCGCCCGCATGATCGCGGCCGGCCGCACCTTCACCGAGCCGACATCGAGGACGAGGGCGCCCGGCTGCAGGTGCGGGGCGATCGCGCGGACCACCTCGGCGAGGGTCGAGACGGGGGTCGCCAGGATCACCACCGGGCAGGCGGCGGCCTCTTCCAGGCCGCACGGCAAGAGGTCGAAAGCCGCGAAGGCCGCGTCGGGCACGAAGGGATCGTGGACGCGCAGCGAGAACAGCGGCGCCAGGTGTTCGGCGGCGAGGCGGCCGAAGGCGCCGAAGCCGATCAGGCCGAGGGCGGGACGCGGGACGGGGGAGGACGGCACGGAAGACCTCGGGGGTGGGCGAGGTCGGCGGGCCTGGAATTCCTCAGAAGCCTCAACCGCCGACACGTCGCAGCGGTTGAGAGATGACGCGCACTCCGCCGCTAGGTAAGCGGCGCGTAATAGAGTCCGGAATGGAGGGTGCTGGCCATGGCGGAACGCTCTACGCCCGGACGACCGTCGACGTCAATCGGAACCCCTGCCCTAGAACTCGATGCCCTCCTGCGCCTTCACCCCCGCCGCGAAGTGGTGCTTGACCTGGCCCATCTCGGTGACGAGGTCGGCGGCGGCGATCAGATCCGGCTTGGCGTTGCGGCCGGTCACCACGACGTGCAGGTCCGGCCGGCGCCGGCTCAAGACGCCCACCACCTCCGAGAGCGGCAGGTAGTCGTAGCGCAGCGCGATGTTGAGCTCGTCGAGGATCAGGAGCCGGATGCTCGGATCGGCCATCAGCGCCTCGGTCTTCGCCCAGGCGGCCCGGGCGGCCGCCACGTCGCGGTCGCGGTCCTGGGTCTCCCAGGTGAAGCCCTCCCCCATCGTGTGCCACTCCACCTGATCGCCGAAGCGGTCGAGGGCGAAGCGCTCGCCGGTCTCCCACGCGCCCTTGATGTACTGCACCACCCCGACGCGCCAGCCACGGCCGAGCGCCCGCAGCATCAGCCCGAAGGCGGCCGTCGACTTGCCCTTGCCGGGGCCGGTATGGACGATGAGCAGACCCTTCTCGATCGTCTTGCCCGCCACCTCGGCGTCCTGCACCGCCTTGCGCTTCTCCATCTTGGCGCGGTGGCGCGCCGCCTCGTCGTCGCTCACTCTGCGTCTCCCTTGACGATCATCGGCAGTCCGGCCACCACCAGCACCACCCGGTCGGCGATGGCGGCGAGGCGCTGGTGCAGACGCCCGGCCTCGTCGCGGAAGCGCCGGGCCAGCGCGTTCTCCGGCACGATGCCGAACCCGACCTCGTTCGAGACCAGCACCAGGGGGCCGGCGGCTCCGCGGCACGCCTCGACCAGGGCGTCGACCTCCGCCGCGAGGTCGGCCGCCTCGTCCAGCATCGCGTTGGTGAGCCACAGGGTCAGGCAGTCGACCAGAACCGGCTGCCCGCGCGGCCCCTGCCGGATCGCCTGGGCCAGGTCTCGTGGCGCATCGACCGTCTCCCAGGGCGCCGGACGGCGGGCGCGATGCTCTGCGATGCGGGCGCGCATCTCGTCGTCCCAGGCTTGCGCCGTCGCGACGTAGCGCCAGGGGCCGGGCCGCAGCTCGATCAGCCCTTCCGCGTACCGGCTCTTGCCCGAGCGGGCGCCACCCAGCACCAGGGTCAGGCGCGGCGCGGCATGTTCCGGATCCTGCACGCGGGTCTCCTTCCCGGGAAATGTCGGGCCCGGAGGTGTCGCGGGGCAGGGCGCCGATTGCAAGCCCGCCGGCTTGCGTCTACGGTCGCGCCCGACGGTGCCTCGCAAGCGAGGTGAAAAGGGAACGCGGGAACCGGGCTCGGCCCGGCGGGCCGCGGCTGCCCCCGCAACTGTGAGCGGTCGAACACGGTCCGCCATCGGCCACTGGAGCGATCCGGGAAGGCGGTGGACCCCGAGAGGCCGTGAGCCAGGAGACCTGCCGTCATCCCTCGTGTCTCGACGCCGCCGGTGGGGCGGCAGGAGTTCGTCATGGTCGCGATCACCCGGTCCCTCTCCCCCGCCCTCGCCGGCGAACGCCTGAGCGCCGTGCTGCTGGCCGCGGCCCTCGGGGTCGGGCTGCTCTTCGTCTCCGGCTTCGCGCCCGTGGTCGCCCTGCACAACGCCGCGCACGACTGGCGCCACGCCCACAACTTCCCCTGCCACTGACCAGGGCCGAACCGTGTGAAGCCGCGCGGCCTGCGCCCTGACCGGGGTGCGGGCCCGAGGCCCTTGGGTCGTGCAGGTAAACTCCCGATGACGAAACGTCTGCTCGCCGCGGCCCTGGTCGCCGGCTTCCTGGCCGCGTGCGTGGCCTCGGCCCTGCAATTCGCCCTTACCTCGCCGCTGATCCTGGCGGCGGAGAAGTACGAGACGGCGGCCGCTCCCGCACCGGTCCACGCCTTCGCCAACCCGCTGATCGTCCTGGCGCATGCCGGGCACGACCACGGTGCCGACGAGGCGCAGTGGCAGCCGGCGCCCGGCCTGCCGCGCCTCGCCTTCACGGCGCTCGCCACCCTGGTGAGCGGCGTCGGCTACGCGCTCCTGCTCGGCGCCGTGCTGGTGGCGGCCGGCCGCACCGTGACGCCGTCCGAGGCGCTGACATTCGGCATCGGCGGCTTCCTCTCCGCCAGTCTCGCCCCGGCGATCGGGCTGCCGCCGGAACTGCCCGGCATGGCCGCCGCGGCTCTCGAAGCGCGCCAGCTCTGGTGGGTGGCGACCGCGCTGGCTACCGCCGCCGGCCTCTACCTGGTGGCGATCCGCCGCGGGCCGGCCGCGGTGGCGCTCGGCCTCGCCCTCATCGTCGCCCCGCACGTCTGGGGCGCGCCGCACGGGCCGGAAGAAATCTCCGCCATGCCGCCCGTCTTCGCGGCGCAGTTCACCGCCCGCTCGCTGGCGATCGCCTTCGCGTTCTGGGCGGTGCTCGGCCTCGCCTTCGGCTGGGCCTGGGGGGCGGTCGAAGGACGTCAGGGCGTGGCACGCCAGACAGGGGTGACCGCGTGAGCGAGCCCGTCATCCTCTACGTCTGCACCACCTGCCGCGACGCCGCCGATTCAGGCGACGGCCCCCGCGCCGGGGCCCGCCTGCACGAGGCGCTGACGGCGGCCCTCGCAGAGCGGCCCGGGGCGAATGTCCGGATCGAGCCGGTGGAATGCCTCTCGGTCTGCAAGCGGCCCTGCACCGTCGCGGTCGCGAGCCCGGGCCGCTGGACCTACGTCTACGGCGACCTCGATCCGGCCGCCTCCGCCGCAATCATCCTCGACGGCATCGGCCTCTATGCCGGAACCCCCGACGGGATCGTGCCCTGGCGCGAGCGCCCGCAGGAATTCCGCAAAGGGGTCGTCGCCCGCCTCCCTCCCGCGCCGGCTGCCTCATGACCATCCTGAACAAGATCCCGTGCACCATCGTCACCGGCTTCCTCGGCGCCGGCAAGACGACGCTGGTGCGCCACGCCGTCGAGCACAATGACGGGCGGCGGCTGGCGATCATCGTCAACGAGTTCGGCGATGTCGGCTTCGACGGCAGCCTGCTCGCCGAGTGCGGCATCCCGGGCTGCGACGCCGACGCGGTGGTCGAGCTCCCGAACGGCTGCATCTGCTGCACCGTCGCCGACGACTTCGTGCCGGCGCTGAACAAGCTCCTCGACCGGCCCGAGCCGCCCGAGCACATCCTGATCGAGACCTCCGGCCTCGCCCTGCCGAAGCCCCTGGTCCAGGCCTTCAACTGGCCGGCGATCCGCTCCCGGGTCACCGTCGACGGCGTGGTGGCGGTGGTCGACGGCCCGGCGGTGGCCTCGGGCGCCTTCGCGGACGATCCGGAGGCGCTGGCGGCGCAGCGCGCGGCGGATGCCAGCGTCGAGCACGAGAACCCGCTGGAAGAGGTGTTCGAGGACCAGCTCCTCTGCGCCGACCTCGTGGTGATGAACAAGTCCGACCTCCTCGACGAGGGCGAGCGGGCCCGGGTCCGCGCCGAGGTCGAGGCGCACCTGCCGCGGGCCGTCAAGCTCGTCGAGACGGCCCACGGCGCCCTCGATCCGCGGGTGCTGCTCGGGATCAACGCGGCGGCCGAGAGCGACCTCGCCGCCCGTCCCTCGCACCACGAGACGGAAGAGGACCACGACCACGACGACTTCGAGAGCGTGGCGCTCCCGGTGCGGGCCGCGGGCTCGCCCGAGGACCTGGCCGGCCGGGTGGCGAAAGCCGCCGAGGTGGCAGGCGTCCTGCGGATCAAGGGCTTCTGCGCCGTCGCCGACAAGCCGATGCGCCTCGTGGTCCAGGGCGTCGGCCGCCGCATCGCGCACCACTACGACCGGCCCTGGCGCCCGGGCGAGCACAAGGACGGGACGCTGGTGGTGATCGGGCTGACCGGCTTCGACAAGGAGGCGGTGGCGGCGGCGTTGAAGGGCTAGAGCCGGGTCTACATCAAAGCGGACTACACCGAGAGACGCGCGCATTCCTCCTCTCCCCGCGGGCGGGGAGAGGGCTGTGTTCCCGTCTAGGGAACACAGCGAGGCGGCAGCCGAGGGTGAGGGGGTGCCTCCGGATGAGGCTCCTCCGGCACTTCCCCCTCACCCTCGCTCCGGCTGTGCCTCCGCTTGCTGTGTCTCCTGAACGGAGACACAGCCCTCTCCCCGCCCGCGGGGAGAGGAGAGACACGTGCTTCGTCTTGGAACGTGGCCTGTAAACGCCGTATCGTTCTCGCCACGTCGTTCGAGAACCAGAGAAACACCCGAGCCCCGGGAGGGCATCGCATGTCGGAGCCCGCGCGGCGGCGCTGGAGCGTGCAGGAGTTCTTCGCCTGGCAGGAGCGCCAGGACGAGCGCTACGAGCTGGTCGGCGGCGTGCCGATCCGGATGAGGCTGATCTAGGACCCGCCGATGCACCTCCTGCGCATCGATACGGTCTCCCTCGACGAGGGCGAGGCGGCGGTCGATCTGGGCCAGGCGCCCGGCGACGTCGTGGCTCTGTCCTTCACCGATTCCGACCTCGCCGGCCTTGGCCAGGCCTACGCCGCCCTGCCGGGCGACCGGCCGAGCCTGCGCCTCGCCAAGCTGGCGCAGCTGCGCCACCCGCTCTCCGTCGACCTTTACGCCGATGCGGTGATCGCCCGCGCCCGCTTCGTGCTGGTGCGCTGCCTCGGCGGGCTCGATTACTGGCGCTACGGCATCGAGCGCGTCGCCGAGACCTGCCGGGCGCATGGCATTCCGCTCGCGGTGCTGCCGGGGGACGACCGTCCGGATCCGCGCCTCGACGCCGTCTCGACGGTGGCGCCGGATCTCCGAGACACCCTCGACGCCTATTTCCGCGCCGGCGGGGCCGAGAACCTGCGACGGCTGCTCACCCGCATCGCCGCCGAGCTCGGCCGGCCGGTCGCGGCGGAGCCGCCCCGCGCCCTGCCGCGCGGCTTCGTCTGGTGCCCCGGCTGCGGCGCCCGCGACGGGTCGGGCGCCGCCGCGCCCCTGCCCCGCGCCCTGGTCCTCGTCTACCGCTCGGCGATCCTCGGCGGCGACACCGCGCCCGCTACCGCCCTGGCGGCAGCCCTGTGGGAGCGAGGGCTCAGCCCCACCATCGTCGCCGTCGCGAGCCTGAAGGACCCGGAGGCCGTGGCCGTCGTGCGCGAGGCGATCATGGCCCAGCGCCCCGCCGTGATCGTCGCCGCCACCGCCTTCTCGGCCCGGGACGATGCCGGCTTCGTCCTCGACGCGGCCGCGTGCCCGGTGATCCAGGCCTTCACGGTCGGCTCGGGCCGGGAGGCCTGGGCGGCCTCCGACCGGGGCCTGAACGCCGCCGACCTCGCGATGCAGGTGGCGCTGCCGGAATTCGACGGGCGGCTCGCCGGCTTCCCCATCTCCCACAAGGAGGAGGCGCGGGAGGTCGAGGGGTTCCGCGAGCGCCGGGCGGTGCCGGACTTCGCCGGGATCGCCGCGACCGCCGACCGGGCGGCCGCCTGGGCCCGCCTCGCCGCGATGCCCCGCAGCGAGCGCCGCCTCGCCCTCGTCCTGTCGGACTACCCGGCCCGGGGCGGGCGGGCCGGCTTCGCGGTCGGGCTCGACACGCCGGCGAGCGCCAGGGCGATCCTCGACCTGCTGGCCGCCGAGGGCTACGCGGTCGCGGACGTCCCGGAGCCGGACGCCCTCATGCGCCGGCTCACCGAGGACGCGCCGACGCTCGCCGTGCCGCTCTCGGCTTACGAGGCCTGGCGCATCCGCCTGCCGGCTGAGGCCCGCGCGGCGCTGGCCGTTGAATGGGGCGCGCCCGCCGACGACCCGGCCTGCCGGGACGGCGCCTTCCGGTTCCGGGCGGTGCGGGCGGGTCGCGTGCTGGTGGCGCTCCAGCCCGACCGCGGCCAAAGGGGCGATCGCAAGGCCGGCTACCACGACCCCGACGCGGTGCCGTGCCACGCCTACCTCGCCTTCCACCTGGCGCTGCGCGAATCGTGCGACGCGCTGATCCATCTCGGCACCCACGGCACCACCGAGTGGCTGCCCGGCAAGGCGGTGGCGCTCTCGCCCTCCTGCTGGCCGGCGCTGGCCGTCGGGGCGTTGCCGGTGATCTACCCCTTCATCGTCGACGATCCCGGCGAGGCGGCGCCGGCCAAGCGCCGGATCGGCGCCGTCACGATCGGTCATCTGCCGCCGGAGACCGCCGCGGCAGGGCTCGACCCGGAGGCCGCCACCCTGCGCGAGCTGGTCGAGGAATACTCCGCCGCCGCCGTGCTCGATCCGCGCCGGGCGACCCTCATCGCCCGCGGGATCCTGGAGCGGGCCGGGGATGCGGGGCTGCTCGCCGCCGCCGGGATCGACCGCGCCACGGCGATGCCGGACGCCCTCGCCGCCCTCGACGCGCATCTGTGCGACCTCGCCGAAGTGACCACGCGCGACGGTCTGCACGTCTTCGGGCAAGCGCCGGACGTTCATGCCGAATGCGGCCCCGCCGAGCGGGCGGGCCTGCTCGCGGCCCTCGACGGCGGCTTCGTGCCACCGGGCCCTGCCGGCTCGCCCGCCCGCGGCCGGACCGACGTGCTGCCGACGGGCCGCAACCTCGCCACCCTCGATCCCCGCGCCCTGCCGACCCGTGCCGCCGCGATGCTCGGCGAGAAGGCCGCGGCCGAGGTGGTGCGCCGCTATCTGCAGGACGAGGGCGAGTACCCGGCCCGCCTCGTCATGGACCTGTGGGCCTCGCCCACCCTGCGCACCGGCGGCGAGGACGTGGCCCAGGCCCTCGCGCTCATGGGCGTGCGCCCGGTCTGGGACCATGCCTCGACCCGGGTGACCGGATTCGAGGTGCTGCCGCTCGCCCTCCTCGACCGGCCGCGGATCGACGTGACGGTGCGGGTCTCCGGGGCCTTCCGCGATACGTTCCCGGACACGCTGGCCCTCCTCGACCGGGCCGCCCGGGCGGTCGCCGCCCGCGAGGAGGACGATGCCGACAACCCGCTGGCCGCCGCCCGCCGCCGGGGCGAGGCGCCGGGGCGGGTGTTCGGAGCCGCCCCCGGCCGCTACGGCGCCGGCACGGCCGCGCTCGCCCTCGACGGCGACTGGACCGGGCGGGACGATCTCGCCCGGGCCTATCTCGACGCCACCGCCGCGGCCACGGGCCCGTCGCACGCCGCGGGCGCCCCGGACGCCGACTTCGCCGCCCGGGTCGCGGCGGCGGATGCCTATCTCCACGCCTTCGACGTCGCCGAGCGCGACCTCCTCGACGGCGACGCGGGCGCCGACGCGATGGGAGGATTCGCTGCGGCCGCCGCCTCCCTCGGCGCGGCGCCGGTCCTCTACAGCCTCGACACCAGCCGCCCCGAGGCGCCCCGGGCCCGCACCGCCCGCGAGGACGTCACCCGGCTGGTGCGCGGCCGCCTCGCCCATCCGCGCTGGATCGCCGCGCAGCTGCGCCACGGCTGGCGTGGTGTCCAGGAGCTGGCGCAGGGGCTGGATGCCGTCTTCGTCATGGCCGCTGCCACCGACGCGGTGGCGGATGCCGACCTCGACCGGCTCTACGACGCCTATCTGGGCGACCCCGCGACGCTCGCGGCGATCGAGGCGGCCAATCCCGGCGTCGCCCAGGCGCTCCGCGACCGCTTCGCCGACATGCGCCGGCGCGGCCTCTGGCGCAGCCGGCGCAATTCCCTCGCGGCCCTCGAGCCGCGCGAGGCCGCCGAATGAGCGCCGTCCCGGTGAAGCCGGCACCCCGGCGCGGCTGGTGCCCAGGCCTCGCCCGTCCGATGCCGACCGGCGACGGAATGCTGGTGCGCCTCCACCCGGTCGCCGGGCGCCTCTCCGCAGCCCAGGCCCGGGCGGCGGCGCGGGCGGCGCGGGAGGGCGGCAACGGCCTCCTCGACGTGACGGCCCGCGGCAACCTGCAGATCCGCGGGGTGACGGCGGAGAGCCACGCCCACGTCGTCGCGATCCTGGGCGAAGCGGGGCTCGGCGACGTGCGCCACGACGGCGGGCCGCAGCGCCTGACGCTCAGCGCACCGTTCGCCGGGGCGGCCTGCCTCGCGGTCGTGGCGGCTTTGGAGGCGATCGGGCGGGAGGTGCCAGGCCTGCCGGCCAAGACGCTGGTGGCGGTGGAAGATGAGGCGGGCGGGCTCGGGCCGGTCGAGGCGGATCTGTGGGTGCGGGTGACGACTACGCCGCATGGACGATGTCTGCCGGATGGAACGCCGGATTTCCCCTCTCCCCGCGGGCGGGGAGAGGCCTTCGCCCCCTTCTGGGGCGAAGGAAGCGCGAAGCGCGAGGGTGAGGGGGTGTCCACGGATGTGGCTCTTCCGGCACCTCCCCCTCACCCTCGCGGCGAACCTGCGGTTCGCGGCTCGCTGCGTTCCCTGAACGGGAACACAGCCCTCTCCCCGCCCGCGGGGAGAGGGGACATGCGCTCGGCTCAACGTAGCAATCTGCGTGCGGATGCGCCGGGGACGCGGGCGACCGTGCTCCAACTCGCCGTCGCAACCCCCGACGGCCCGACCTGGCTCGCGCCCCTGCCCGCCTCCACCGGCCTCGCCACCGTGCGCACCCTCCTGCTAGGCCTCGCCACCTCCGGCGCCCGCCGCATGCGCGCGCTCCCCGTGCCGCAGCGCGACGCTCTCCTCTCCGGCCTCGCGCCGGGCGAGCCTGCCCCGGCCACCACCACGCATCCCCCCGGCCGGCACGCCCGCGCCCTCCTCGCCGAGCTCCCCTTCGGCCGCTGCGACGCCGCTCTCCTCGACCGCCTCGCCGGCTGGAGCGAGTCCCACGGCGACGGCCACCTCGCTCTCACGCCGAGCCGCGGCGTTGCCCTCATCGCCCGCGACGAGGCCGCCGCCGAGGCGCAGCGGGGCGCGGCCGGGGCCGCCGGCCTGATCGTCGATCCGGCCGACCCGCGCCGGGCGGTGGCCGCCTGCCCGGGGGCGCCGGCCTGCGCCTCCGGCGGCACGCCGGCGCAGGGCGACGCCCCCCGCCTCGCCGCCGCCTTCGCGCATCTGGCGCGGCTCGGCGCCACCGCCCACGTCTCCGGCTGCCCGAAGGGCTGCGCCCATCCCGGGCCCGCCACCCTGACGCTGGTCGGCCGGCCGGATGGTCGCTACGGGGTGGTGCCGGAGGGCCACGCCGGGACCGAGACCGATCTGACCCTCACTTTCGATGCCGTGCTGGAGCGGCTAGAGAGCGTCCGAGACCATTCCGGCCTGAGAGACGCATTCCGGGAGCCTGCATGAACCCGCGCCTCGACTACATCCGCGACGGCGCCGCCATCTATGCGCGCTCCTTCGCGATGATCCGCGCCGAATCCGACCTGTCGCGCTTCCACGGAACCGCGGAGCGGGTGGCGGTGCGGATGATCCACGCCTGCGGGATGACCGACCTGCCCGCCGACATCGACCTGTCGCCGGACTTCGCGGACGCCGCGGAGGGCGCGCTGCGCCGCGGTGCCCCGATCCTGTGCGACGCCAGGATGGTCGCCGACGGCGTCACCCGCGCACGCCTGCCGGCGGGCAACGACGTGATCTGCACCCTCTCCGACCCGCGCGTGCCGGACCTCGCGAAAACCCTCGACACGACCCGTACCGCCGCCGCGATGGAATTGTGGCGCGACCGGCTCGCCGGCGCGGTCGTGGCGGTCGGCAACGCGCCCACCGCCCTGTTCCGCCTGCTCGAGATGCTGGACGAGGGCGTGGCGCGGCCGGCGGCCGTGATCGGCGTGCCGGTCGGCTTCGTGGGTGCGGCCGAGTCGAAGGACGCGCTGGCACAGGACGGCCGGGTGCCGTTCCTGGTGGTGCGCGGCCGGCGCGGCGGCAGCGCCATGGCGGCGGCGGCCGTCAACGCGCTGGCCAGCGAGGCCGAGTGATGCACGGCGCGTCCGACGTCATGACGAGCGACCCGGCCGAGATCCCCGCCGCCCCGGTGGCGTCCGTCACCGGCACCCTCTACGGCGTCGGGATGGGACCGGGCGATCCGGACTACCTCACCGTGCGGGCGGTGCGGGTGCTGGAGCGCGCCCACCACCTCGTGCATTTCTGCAAGGCCGGCAAGCGCGGCAACGCCCGCACCATCGCGGATGCGGTCGTGCAGGATCCCGCCCGGGAATGGCCGCTGCCCTACCCCTACACCACCGAATTGCCGCCGGACGATCCGGCCTACGTGGCGGCGCTCGCCGCCTTCTACGACGATGCGGCGATGCGCCTCGCCGAGGTGCTGGGGGCGGGCCGCGACGTGGCGATCCTCTCGGAGGGCGATCCGTTCTTCTACGGCTCGTTCATGCATCTGTGGCGGCGCCTGAAGGACCGCTTCCGGGTCGAGGTGGTGCCGGGCGTCACCGGCATGTCGGGCTGCTGGACAAGGGCCGGCACCCCGATCACCTGGGGCGACGACGTGCTGACCGTGCTGCCCGCCACCCTGCCGCGGGCGACGCTGGTCGCGCGCCTCAGCGCGACCGACGCCGCGGTGGTGATGAAGCTCGGCCGCCACCTGCCGAAGGTGCGCGCGGCGCTGACAGAGGCCGGGCTGATCGCCCGCGCGGTCTATGTCGAGCGCGGCACGATGGCGGGCGAGTGCGTGGTGCCGCTCAGCCAGAAGCCGGACGACCGCGCGCCCTACTTCTCGATGGTGCTGGTGCCGGGCGAGGGCCGCCGGCCGTGAGCGGATCGGTGACGGTGATCGGCCTCGGCCCCGGCGACCCGCGCTACCTGACGCCGGCCGCGCAAGCCGCCCTCGACGCGGCGGAGGACCTGATCGGCTATGTCCCCTACGTCGCCCGGGTGCCGGAGCGGCCGGGCCTGACGCGCCATGCCAGCGACAACCGGGTCGAGGTCGACCGCGCCCGCCACGCCCTCGAACTCGCGGCGGCAGGCCGGCGGGTCGCGGTGGTGTCGGGGGGCGATCCCGGGGTCTTCGCCATGGCGGCGGCCCTGTTCGAGGCGCTGGAGGCCGGCAACCCGGCCTGGCGCTCGCTTCCCATCACGGTCGAGCCCGGCATCACCGCGATGCTGGCGGCGGCCGCCCGGGTCGGCGCGCCGCTCGGCGGCGACTTCTGCGCCATCTCGCTGTCGGACAACCTGAAGCCCTGGGAGGTCATCACCGCGCGTCTCGACGCCGTGCTCGCCGCCGATCTCGTCGTCGCGCTCTACAACCCGGTCTCGCGGGCCCGGCCCTGGCAGCTCGGCGCGGCCCTCGACCTCGCGGCCGAGCACCGGGCCCCCGATACGCCGGTGATCCTGGCCCGCGCCGTCGGCCGGCCCGACGAGGCGGTCCGCGTCCTGCCGCTTGCGAAGGCGCGGCACGCCGAGGCCGACATGGCGACCCTGGTGATGATCGGGGCGAGCGCCACCCGGCTGATCCCGCGCGACGGCCGGGAGCCCTTCGTCTACACCCCGCGGTCGGTCGCCCGATGAGCGTCGAGCCAGGCCAGGGCGGCGTCGGGATCGGCGACATGCGGCCCGTCCGGCGGGACGGGCTGGCGCACGATCACCACCGGCAGGCGCAGGGCCCGCGCCGCCGCGATCTTGCCGTAGGTCGCGGACCCGCCCGAATTCTTGGTCACCAGCACCGCGACGCCGTGATCCCGCATCAGCGCGGCCTCGTCCTCGGCGCCGAACGGCCCGCGGGCCTCGATCGCCGTGACGGCGATCCCCGGCAGCGCGTCGCCGACCGGCTCGATGGTGCGCACGAGGTAGCGGTGCTGCGGCGCCGCCGCGAAGGCGGGAAGTTCCAGGCGGCCGACGGTCAGGAACACGCGAAGCGGGGCGGTGCCCAGCGCCGGCACGGCCTGCGCCACGCTGTCGACCTCGTGCCACTCGTCGCCGGGCCGGCGGGCCCAGGGCGGGCGGCGCAAGGCCAGCAACGGCACCCCGGCGGCCCGGCTCGCCGCCGCGGCGTTGCGGGAGATGATCGTGGCGAAGGGATGGGTGGCGTCCACCAGCGCCGCGATGCCGTGCTCGCGGAGATACGCGGCGAGCCCGTCGGCGCCGCCGAACCCGCCGATGCGGGTGCGCGCCGGCAGGGCGACGGGCGCCGCCGTGCGCCCGGCGAGGGACAGGGTGACGTCGTAATCCGGACGGTCGGCGAGCAGCCGGACCAGGCCGGCGGCCTCGGTGGTGCCGCCCAGGAGGAGGATGCGCATGGCCGCCTTCTCGCCTGAGGCCCGCTCCGTGTCGAGCGCCACACCCTGGCTCTTCATCGTCGGCATCGGCGAGGACGGGCGGGCCGGCCTCTCGCCCGCTGCCGCCGCCGCCCTCGACCGCGCCGGGCTGGTGGTCGGCGGGCGCCGCCATCTGGAGCTTGCCGCGCCGCTTTCCGCCGAGACCCTGGCCTGGCCGAGCCCGCTCGCCGAGGCCTATCCGGCGATCCTCGCCCGCCGCGGGCAGCCGACCTGCGTGCTCGCCACCGGCGATCCTTTCCATTACGGCGTCGGCGCCGAGCTCGCCCGGCTGGTGCCGGCCGGCGAGATCGCGGCCTACCCGCAAGCCTCCGCCTTCAGCCTGGCCGCCGCCCGTCTCGGCTGGCCGCTCGCCGAGACCGCCTGCCTGACCCTGCACGGGCGGGCGCTCGAACGGGTGATCCCGCATCTCCAGCCCGGCGCCCGGCTCCTCGTCCTGTCCTGGGACGGCGCGACGCCGGACAAGCTCGCCGCCCTGATGACCGCGCGCGGCTTCCCGCGCTCGCGCCTCACCGTGCTCGAGGCGATGGGCGGCCCGCGCGAGCGCCGCCGCAGCGCCCTCGCGGCGGAGTTTTCGGAGGGCGAGATCGACCCGCTCAACACCATCGCGGTCGAGGTGGTGGCGGAACCGGACGCCCGGGTGATCCCGCTCAGCCCCGGCCTCGACGATGCCTGGTTCGAGACCGACGGCCAGCTCACCAAGGCCGAGATCCGCGCCGTCACCCTGGCGGCCTTGCGCCCCCGCGCCGGCCAGCTCCTCTGGGACGTCGGCGCCGGCTCGGGGTCGATCAGCATCGAGTGGTGCCTGCTCCATCCGGCGAGCCGCGCGGTCGCGGTCGAGGCGCGGGAGGAACGCGCCGCCCGCATCCGCCGCAACGCCCTTGACCTCGGCGTGCCCGACCTCGCGGTCGTGGTCGGCCGCGCACCCGAGGCGCTCGCCGCGCTGCCGGCGCCGGACGCGGCCTTCCTGGGCGGCGGCGTCTCCGACCCGGCGCTGGTCGCGGCAGTGCTTGAGGCCCTGCCGGTCGGCGGCCGCCTCGTCGCCAACGCGGTGACGCTGGAGAGCGAGGCCCTGCTGCTGCGGCTCCATTCCGAGCGCGGCGGGACCCTGCGGCGGCTCTCCGTCGCCCGGGCGGAGCCGGTCGGCCATCTCACCGGCTGGCGCCCGGCAATGCCGGTGACGCAATGGGCGCTGACGAAGCCGTGACGCCCCTCACCATCCAGGCGCGGGTGCCGGGCGCCGCCCCGCCGCCGCAGGTGCTCCGCGGTCCCGCCCGCTCGCCCGCCACCGGGGCGCTCCGCCCCGTCGTCGCCGGCATCGGCTTCCGCCACGCCACGACGCCGGACGAGATCCTGACCCTGGTGGCGGCGGGCCTGCGGCAGGCGGACCTCGCCGGCGCGCGCCTCTCGGCGCTCGCCACGGCGGCCGACCGCGCGGGCGATTCCGCCATCCGGGCCGCGGCCGAGACCCTGGGCGTGCCGGTCGTCGCCGTCGCGGTCGAGGCCCTGCGCGAGGCCGGCCGCCGGGTCGTCACCCGCTCGGCGCGGATCGAGGCCTCGCGCGGCGTCGGCTCGCTCGCCGAGGCCGCGGCGCTCGCCGCCGCCGGCCCGGACGCCCGCCTCGTCCTGCCCCGCATCGCCAGCGCGGGCGCCACCTGCGCGCTCGCCGCCAGCGGAGACGATCTCCCGTCATGATCCACTTCATCGGCGCCGGGCCGGGCGCGGCCGACCTCATCACCGTGCGGGGCCGCGACCTCATCGCCCGCTGCCCGGTCTGCCTGCATGCCGGCTCCCTGGTCGCGCCCGAGATCCTGTCCTGGTGCCCGCCGGGCGCCCGGATCGTCGACACCGCACCGCTCTCCCTCGACGCGATCATCGCCACGATGGCGGAGGCGCACGCGGGCGGGCTCGAGGTGACGCGGCTGCATTCCGGCGACCTCTCGATCTGGAGCGCGGTGGCCGAGCAGACCCGCCGCCTCGACCGGCTCGGGATCCCGTACGACCTCACCCCGGGCGTGCCCTCCTTCGCGGCCGCCGCCTCGGTGCTCGGGCGCGAGCTGACCGTGCCGGAGGTGGCCCAGTCGGTGGTGCTGACCCGCACCAGCGGCCGCGCCTCGGCGATGCCGGAGACCGAGCGCCTCGCCGCCTTTGCGGCGACCCGCGCGACGCTCGCCATCCACCTGTCGATCCACGTGATCGCGGCGGTGGTGGCCGAGCTGGTGCCGCATTACGGGCCGGACTGCCCGGCGGCCGTGGTGTTTCGCGCCACCTGGCCGGACGAGCGGGTGCTGCGCGGGACCCTCGCCGACATCGCCGAGCAGGTCGCAGCGGCCGGGCTGGAGCGGACGGCCCTGATCCTGGTCGGGCCGGCCCTCGGGGCGACGGAGTTCCGGGAGAGCGCGCTCTACGCGGCGGATTACGACCGGCGGTTTCGGCCGGGCTCCGGGTCGTAACGACCCCGGAGCCGATCGAAAGCGCCGACGCTCAAAACAGTCCCGCCACCCATTCCGCTGCATAGGTGTCGAACAGGACGATCAGCGCCATCGCAGACAACGTGTGCCACAGGCTCCGCAGGAGGAATGGCGCGGAGATTGCGACCGCGACGGATACGATCAGAATGATGTGAGATTTGAGATAGATCTCCTTGTTGCTGTAATTCCAACTGCCGCCTTCGAGCGGACCTTCCGTCATCCCCCACGGATAGCAATCGTTGCCCACAGGGCGATACACATCCCGGCAATCGAATGACGAATGCGCTTCAAAAAATTCAAATATCAATGCCAACAAAAGAACGACAAGAATAATCTGAATAAATATCTCTATATTTTTCGGTCGACGAAGTTTGAAGGGATTGGAGAATGTCACTGAAGTAAGCATGAGCGCCATCGATTTATCCCAATGTCCGTGAGTCGCCACGGAAGCAAGGGCGGATGTCTGGCATGATGTGCGCCATCACCCCACCGGATGAAACGGCGCCCGCCCGACCAGCCCGCCCTCCCGGTCGAACACCACGACCTCGAGCGAACTGCCCGAGCCCGCCAGCGCACGAGCCGCCGTCGCCCAGGCGTAGCGGGCGACGAGGTCGGCGAGCGGCAGGTCGCGGCCTTGCGCCAGGCGCAGCACCTCGAGGGCGGTGTTGGCCCCAGCGGCCCGCCGGGCGAGGTCGATGTCGCCCCCGGCTTCCGTCACGCGCTCGCTGAGCCAGGCGAGGTCGACCGGCCCCGAGCGCGAGTGCAGGTCGAGGAGGCCGTGCCCGAGCTTCGCCATCTTGGCGATGCCGCCCGCCACCGTCACCCGCGGGACCGGGTGGCGGCGCAGGTATTTCAGCATGCCGCCGGCGAAGTCGCCCATGTCGATCAGGGCCTGGGGCGGCAGGCCGTACAGGCGCGCCACCGCCTCCTCCGAGGTCGAGCCGGTGGCACCCGCGACGTGGTCGAGGGCGCCGGCGCGGGCGACGTCGATGCCGCGGTGGATCGTGTCGATCCAGGCGGCGCAGGAATACGGCACCACCACCCCGGTCGTGCCGAGCACCGACAGGCCGCCGAGGATGCCGAGGCGCGGGTTCAGGGTCTTCAGCGCCAGCGCCTCGCCGCCGGGAATCGCGACCTCCACGACGACGTCCGGCGGACCGCCGAGGCCGGCGGCGGCCTCCGCGATCGCCGCCGCGATCATCCGCCGGGGCACCGGGTTGATCGCCGGCTCGCCCACCGGCAGCGGCAGCCCGGCCCGGGTCACCGTGCCGACGCCCGGGCCGGCCCGGAAGGTCACGCCGGAGCCCGGCGGCCCCGGCCTCACGGTGGCGAGGACCAGGACCCCGTGGGTCACGTCGGGATCGTCGCCGGCATCCTTCACGACCCCGGCGCGGGCGCCGCCCTCCACGGCCTCGGCCCGCGCCAGGGCGAAGGCGGGCCGGGCGCCGCTCGGCAGCGGGATCTCGACCGGGTCCGGGAAGGCGCCGGTCACGAGCCCCGCATAGGCGGCCTTGGCGGCGGCCGCCGCGCAGGCGCCGGTGGTCCAGCCGCGGCGCAGGGTCTCCCGTGGTCGTGTCGCGTCCATGCGGCGTGGTATCACCGCGGACCGGCGCGGTGAATGCGCGCCATCGGAAGAGACAGCACCCCGTGACCGCACGTCCCGCCCGCGGCCTCCTCGTCGCCGCCGCCCGCTCCGGCTCCGGCAAGACCACCGTGACCCTCGCCCTGCTGCGGGCCCTGCGCCGCCGGGGGCTGGCGGTCGCCGGGGCGAAATGCGGGCCGGACTACATCGACCCCGCCTTCCACGCCGCCGCCACCGGCCGGCCGAGCTACAACCTCGACAGCTTCGCGATGGACGGCGCCCTCCTCGATGCCGTGGCGGGCGCCGCCGGCGACGCGGCCGAGCTGGTCGTGGCGGAGGGCTCGATGGGCCTGTTCGACGGCGTCGTGGCCGAGGAGGGCCGCAGCGGCGCCAATGCCGACGTCGCGGCGCGCTATGGCTGGCCGGTGGTGCTGGTGCTCGACGTCTCGGGCGCGGCCCAGTCGGCCGCCGCCACCGCCCTCGGGGTCCGGTCCTACGACCCGCGCCTGACGCTGGCGGGGGTGATCCTCAACAAGGTCGCGAGCCCGCGCCACCGGCGCCTGGTCGAGGCGGGCCTGTCCCGCATCGGCATCCCGGTGCTCGGCGCCGTCCCGCGGGAGGCCGCCCTCGTCCTGCCCGAGCGCCATCTCGGCCTGATCCAGGCCGGCGAGACCGACGACCTGGAGGCCCGCCTCGACCGGCTGGCCGATCTGGCGGAGGCCTCGATCGATCTCGACGCCGTCCTGACCGCCGCCGGCGGCCGGGTGCCGGAGCCCCGGCGCGGGTCGGAGCCCGGGCGGCTTCCGCCGCCGCCGGGCCGGCGCCTCGCGGTCGCGCGCGACGCCGCGTTCTCGTTCGTCTATCCCCATCTCGAGGCCGGCTGGCGGGCGGCCGGGGCCGAGATCGTGCCGTTCTCGCCGCTCGCCGACGAGGTGCCGCCGCCGGATTGCGACGCCTGCTGGCTGCCCGGCGGCTATCCGGAGCTCCATGCCGGACGGATCGCCGCCGCGACCCGCTTCCTCGACGGCCTGCGGGCCTTCGCCGGGACCCGGCCGATCCACGGCGAGTGCGGCGGCTACATGGTGCTGGGCGAGAGCCTGGAGGATGCCGAGGGCGCGACCCACCGCATGGCCGGCCTCCTGCCGGTCGCGACCTCCTACGCCAAGCGCCGGCTGCATCTCGGCTACCGGATCGCGACGCTGCTCGCGGACGGGGCGCTCGGCGCGGCCGGGCAGCGCCTCGTCGGGCACGAATTCCACTATGCCAGCGAGGTCACAGGCGTCCCCGGGCCGGCCGAGGCCCTGGCGGAGGTGACCGACGCGGAAGGCCGTCCCCTCGGGCCGGCCGGGCACCGGCGCGGCCGGGTCAGCGGCAGCTTCTTCCACCTGGTCGGGCTGCGCTGACGGCCAAGATGACGGCCAAGAGGCCGCCAGACGAGGTCGCTAGGCGGCGGCCGGCCCGTCGCCGCTCGCGGCGGCGGCCCGGCCGAGGCGGGCGGCGGAGCGCACGATCGCCAGGACTTCGCGGCGCAGCTGCTCGTCCTCGATCTGCACGTAGGCGCGCAGGAGCTCGATCGCGCCCTGCGCGCTCAGGAAGCCGAAGACGTTGTCGTCACCGGTCTCGGGGCCGGTCTGGTCCTCGAAGAAGGCCGAGACCGGAACCTCGAGCAGCCGGGCGATCTCGCGCAGGCGGCCGGCGCCGACCCGGTTCTGGCCCTTCTCGTACTTCTGGACCTGCTGGAAGGTCACGCCGACGGCGTTGCCGAGAGCGGTCTGGCTCAGACCCTTGGCCTTGCGCAGGGCCGTGATGCGGACGCCGACGAGCCGGTCGACCTCAGTGGTTTGCTTGGGCATCGGTCCTCAACGTCTTCGTTCTGGCCTGCCGGAAGCCCCCTCCCCGGTTCCCGAGGGCCGCCGTCCCGCGTCGTTCATGCCCCGCGCGACGGCCGGTGCGCCCCGGCCCGGCCACCCCGCGGATCTGTCCCTCTCGGGCCGGCGGCGAAGAAGCCTCGCCTCCTGCCCGCGCACCCCATTCTCGTCCACCTCATCGAGGCAGGACCGTCTCGGTCTCGGCCGCCGAGGCCCGCAAGCGTCCCGATCCGGAACGCCACGCCAGCCTCGCCGGAGAATTCCAGCCGGCCGGCGCACGCCGCAGGCCGCCCTTCCCCACCCGCCCGTGCCGTGCTGCTGCCACGCTGCAGGCGCGGATGCGGGTCTGCCATGCAACCCAACTCCCGTCTACACGCTCCGAGCGAATTCCCCAAGGGAACAAAGGTGAAAAAAATACTGAGTTGCGCGGCTCACTCAGCTTGGAGCCGAAAGGTTCCGGGGCCGACCGGCCCCGTCACCTTGCCGTCGGCGCGGCGGCCCCCATCTCCTCGGCCGGGGCCGTGCGCGCCGGAAGGATGCCATTCATGTTCATCGCCATGAACCGGTTCAAGGTCTACAAGGAGGCCGCCCAGGACTTCGAGCAGGTCTGGCTCGGGCGCGACAGCCACCTGGGTGAGATGCCGGGCTTCGTCGAGTTCCATCTGCTGCGCGGACCGGAGGCCGAGGACCACGTGCTCTACGCTTCGCACACCGTCTGGGCCTCGCGGGGCGACTTCGAGGCCTGGACGCGGTCTGAGCAGTTCCGCAAGGCGCATAGCCGCGCCCCCGGGACCCGGCCGCTCTATCTCGGCCATCCGCAATTCGAAGGATTCGAGACGATCCAGACCGTGGCCCGGGATCAGGCGGCCGAGTAGGACGTCGGGCACGACTCGAGGCCCGGGGCGCAAGGACGCCCCGGGCCTCTCCGTCCGAACCGGTCTCAGGCGGCCTTGATCGTCAGGCGGCCTTGGGCGGATCGAGCCGCGGCAGGAAGGCCGCGAGCAGTCCCACGGCCGGCAGGAACGCGCAGACGCCGTAGACGAACTCGATGCTGGTGTGGTCGGCGACCTCGCCCAGCACCGCGGCGCCCAGCCCCCCCATCCCGAACGCGAAGCCGAGGAAGAGGCCGCCCACCAGGCCGACCCGCCCGGGCAGCAACTCCTGGGCGTAGACCACGATCGCCGGCATCGCCGAGGCCAGGGTCAGGCCGATCGGCACGGTGAGCACCACCGTCCAGAACAGGTTGGCGTGGGGCAGCACCAGGGTGAAGGGCAGGACCCCGACGATCGAGCCCCAGATCACCAGCTTGCGGCCGAACCGGTCGCCGATCGGCCCGCCCAGCACGGTGCCGGCGGCGACCGCGCCCAGGAACACGAACAGGTAGAGCTGCGACTGCGGCACCGACACGCCGAAGCGGTGGATCAGGTAGAAGGTGTAGTACGAGCTCAGGCTCGCCATGTAGAAGAACTTCGAGAAGATCAGCACCAGCAGCAGCGCGATGGTGACGACGACCTTGCCCCGCGGCAGGGCGCCGCCCTGCGCCGCCCCCTTCTTGCCCCGCGCCGCCCCCGCCCGGAGGCGGTCGCGGTACCAGCGCCCGACGAGGCCGAGCACCACGAAGCCGGCGAGCGCCGCGACCGCGAACACCGCGACGCTGCCCTGCCCGCGCGGCACCACGATGAAGGCGGCCAGCAGCGGGCCGAGGGCCGTGCCAGCATTGCCGCCGACCTGGAACACCGACTGCGCCAGGCCGTAGCGCCCGCCGGAGGCCAGGCGGGCCACCCGCGAGGCTTCGGGATGGAAGATCGCCGAGCCGAGGCCGACGAGGCAGGCGGCCACGATCAGGAGGCCGTAGGTCCCGGCGCTCGCCAGGAGCAGCAGGCCGCAGAGCGACACCAGCATGCCGGCGGCAAGGGAGAACGGCAGCGGCCGCTTGTCGGTGAACAGCCCGACCACCGGCTGCAGCAGCGAGGCGGTGAGCTGGAACGCCAGGGTCAGGAGACCGATCTGGCCGAAATCGAGGCTGTAGGCCTGCTTCAAGAGCGGGTAGATCGCCGGCAGCAGCGACTGGATCATGTCGTTGAGGAGGTGCGACAGGCTCAAGGCCCCGAGCACCACCGCCGTCGGCCCCGCCGGACCGGCCGGCGCCACGGCCTTGGCAGCCGGCTCCGCCCGCGACAACCCGCCGGCCGACGTCTCCACGGCCATCCCGCCGTCGCTCGCACGCGCATCCATCGCTTCAGGGCTCCTCCCGGCGGCCCTCCCGTCGGCCGCGTCGCGCCGTTCCACCCGTGAGACCCGGGATTCGGCCAGCTTCCCATACACCCGCGCGACCCGCGCGTCCCCGCCGCGACCGCAGGGCTGGGATGCCGCCGGTCCCGGGCTTGCTGCCGAACGGTCAACCAGCCGGCGAGGGCCCGGGATGCGTGCGGAAACGACACGCCATCCGCCCGCCCCGTCCCAGGCCGGCACAGACGGGGTCACGGGTCATCTCGCCATGCGACACGAACGGTTCTCCGACGACGGCACCGCCAACCTCGCCTCGTCCGAGGCGCGCGCGGTCTGGACGGCGCTCCTGCCCCGCCGCGGCCGGGCCGCCCTGCGCCTCGCGATCGCCGGGGGCGCGGCGCTGGCCGAGCTCGCCGCCGTCGCGCTCAGCGGGCTGGCCTGCGAGATGATCTACCACCTCGTCTCCTACGAGCAGCAGCCCGATCTCGGCCCCTCGCTCGCGGTCGGGCTCTTTCTCGGGTTGTTCGTGGTGCTGCCGAACGCCGCCCGGGGCGAGTACAGCATCGAGAACTACCTCGCCCGCGCCCCGCATCTGCGCCGGACGGTGAGCCTGTGGCTCGGTGCCTGGGCGGTGGTGCTGGTCCTCGGCTTCCTGAGCAAGACCACCGGCGACCATTCCCGCGCCGCCGCGCTCGCGACCTTCCTGGCCGGGCTTCCGGTTCTCGTGGCGACCCGCTTCCTCACCGTGGCGCTGGTGCGCCGGCTGATCAGCCCCCGCTCCGATTCCGCCCGCCGCATCCACCTGATCGGCTACGAGGAGGACGTGGCGAGCTTCTACGCCACCCACGACACGGCCGCCCTGGGCCTGCGGGTGATCGGCGTCAGCACCCTGCGCTCGGCTGCCCCGGGCACAGAGCCGGAGGCGCGCCGGACCCAGCTCGCCGAGGACCTCGATCTCAGCGTGTCGGTGGTGCGGTTCCTGCGGCCCGACGACGTCTTCGTGCTGGTGCCCTGGGCGGAGGTCGAGGACCTGGAGGCCTGCGTCGACGCCTTCCTGCGGGTGCCGGTGGCGCTGCATCTGCGGCCGGGCCGGGTGATGGACCGGTTCAGCGACGTGCGGGTCGGCCGGGTCGGGCTGCTCACCGGGATCAATGTCGGCCGCGCGCCCCTCACGGCCCTCGAGATCGCCGCCAAGCGCACCTTCGACGTCGTGGTGGCCTCCCTCGGCCTGGTGGCGCTCTCGCCCCTGCTGCTGCTGATCGCGGTCCTGATCCGCCTCGACAGCCCGGGCCCGAGCCTGTTTCGCCAGAAGCGCTACGGCTTCAACCAGGAAGCGTTCTGGGTGTTCAAGTTCCGCAGCATGCGGGTCGAGGCCGGCTCGGCGTTCCGGCAGGCGACGCGGAACGACGACCGCATCACCCGGATCGGCCGCATCCTGCGCCGCACCAACCTCGACGAACTGCCCCAGCTCCTCAACGTGATCCTGGGCGACATGTCCCTGGTCGGCCCGCGCCCCCACGCCGTCGCCCACGACCGCAGCTTCGAGCGCCGCATCGCGCTCTACGCGCGGCGCCACAACGTGCGGCCGGGCATCACCGGCTGGGCGCAGGTGAACGGGCTGCGCGGCGAGACCCTGACCGACGCCGACATGCGGCGGCGCGTCGAGCACGACCTGTTCTACATCGACAACTGGTCCTTGTGGTTCGACCTCCGGATCCTGGTGATGACGGTGATGGCCCGGAGCGCGTTCAAGAACGCCTATTGAGAGACGCGAACCGGTCCTTCACGCCTCAGGCTGCCTTGCGCGCCGTGCGGCCGAACATCCGTGACCACAGGCCGCTGGCGATCGCCGACTTGTCGAGCTCGTGGATGTCCTGCGAGTAGTTGCCCGTGTAGAGCTTCACGATCATCTCGTCCCGGCACTCGCCCTCCAGCGTGTAGCCGAACCGGATCGCGACGCCCCGCCCCCGGCGGCGGATCACCGCCTCGATCGTGCAGCGCAGGCGCGGGAAGCGCTCCATCTCGACGATCATCTCATGGCTCGGCGCGGCGGCCGGCTCGGCATCCAGCTCGACGATGCCGCCGACGAGCGACAGGCTGGTGACCCTCCCCGGCAGCGTCGCGGCCCCGTACGTGATCCTGGCCAGCTCGTCGGTCGCGAAGCTGTCGAGGAGCGGGCGCGGCGTCTCGAAGCAGATGAGGGACGCCACCATCAGGACCGCGATGTTGACGACCGCCCAGTAGGCCGACACGACCGAGAACTCGCCCTCCCCGATCCGCGACCACTCAGGAACGACATTGACGATCAGCCCGAACGCCGTGACGGCGATCCAGAAGGCGATCGAGAAGAACGTGTAGGCGTCGAACTGCGAGTCCTCGTTGCCGGATCCCTTGGGCGTCACGCGGAACGGCACGCCGAACGGCTTGACCAGGCTGGAGACGACGACCGGCAGCATCCGGAAGGTCGCGAAGGCCCCCACCGCCGAGGAGACGAGCGGCAGGTATCGCGTCGGGGTGAGCCAGCCCATCAGCAGGAAATACGCCAGCAGGACGGGCAGCTGGTACCAGATGATGTCCTCGGTCCCCGTGAAGTACATCGGTGCGGCCCCCGTCCACAGATAGACGGCGGGGACCACCAGGATCACGAAGCGCACCGTGTACTGGACGAGCCAGGACAGCGGCAGGAACATGAACCGCTGGAACAGGGTCAGGCCGGGGCCGCGCAGCGGGCCGTTGTGCAGGTAGATCGTCTGGATGCCGCCGCGGCACCAGCGGCCGCGCTGGACGAAGTAGCCCTTCAGGTTCTCGGCCGCGAGGCCCATCGACAGGCGCTCGTTGAGGTAGCGCGTCTTGTAGCCCCGGTTGAGGAGCGCCAGGGTGGTGAGCAGGTCCTCGGTGATCGAATCGTGCGGGAAGCCGCCGATCTCCTCGACGGCCGACCGCCGCGCGATCGAGCAGGAGCCGCAGCAGAAGCTGACGTCCCAGGCGTCGCGGCTCGCGGCCATCTCGTCGAAGAACAGCCGCTGCTCGTCGGGCCAGACCTTCTCGAGGCTGAGATTGGACTGGACCGGATCCTTGTTGAAGAAATGCTGCGGCGTCTGGACGATGCCGATCGTCGGGTCCCGGAAGAACGGCACCGTGCGGCGCAGGAAGTTGCGGTACGGCACGAAATCGGCGTCGAAGATCGCGATGAAATCGCCCGACGAGACTGTCAGGCCGTTGTTCATGTTGCCGGCCTTGGCGTGCGAATTATCAGGGCGCGTGACGTGGATCGCGCCCTTCTGCTCGCAATACTCCTTCAGCCATGGGCGTCGCTTGTCGTCGAGGACGTAGACCTTGAACTTGTCCTTCGGGTAATCCAGGGCGAGCGCGCCGACGATGGTGCGTTCCAGGACGTCGAGGGGCTCGTTGTAGGTCGGGATGAAGACGTCGACGGTGGGGAGGTCGGCGAGCGCGTCGGCCGCGAAGACCTCCCGCTCGAGCCGGTCCGCCTCGGCGCTGCGGTCCACGTACCGGCTCATGGCGACGAGGAACAGCAGGATGTCGGCGAAGGCACCCAGCTCGACGAGGAAGACGAACCACGTCCAGACGAAGCCGAAGCTCCCATCCGCCGGATAGGGCAGCACCGTGGCGAAGAAGCGCCAGACGAGGTAGCGCACGGCGACCGCGAGGACGACCATGCAGGTGATCGCGCGCGACCACGTCGCATGCCGCGGCCAGTTCAGGCTGAACAGGAAGAAGAACGCCGCGACGGCGAGGGTCGGGGCGAAGTTTACGAGATACTGAACCACAGGCTCTTCACCAGGTTTGGAAGACGATACCGCTTGGCGGCGCGCGCGATCCGGACCTGCACCGAGCGGCCGACCTGGCAGAAATTGGCGAAATCGCGCTGCATGGCGTTGGGCTCGAGCGCCACGCGGATGCGGGCGCTCTTGCCGCGGCTCTCCGGCGGGACGGCCGCCAGGACCGTCTCTTCGACGGCCGCGCTCGATCCGCGCACCGAGAGGACCGTGCCGGCGATGATCTGGCTGCTGCCGAGCAGGCGGACCTCCGCGGCCACGCCGGGGCGGATGTCGTCGTAATCGACCTCGTTGACCAGGATGTCGACGAAGAGGTCCCGGCAGTCGAGGAGCCGGATGAGCTCGTTGCCGACGACCACGTTGGAGCCGGCCACGACGTTGTTGCGCCAGACCACGCCGTCGAAGGGGACGCGTACGACGGCGGTCGAGAGCCGGTCGTTGCGGTCGCGCTCGAGATCGATCTGACGCTCGAGCTGCTGGAGGCGGGCGCGCTCGGCCCGTGCCTGCATCTGCACGTTAGCGAGCTGGATCGCCACCTCGTCCTGGCGCTGCTGCGAGTAGGGCACGTCGTTGCGGCCCTCGCCGACGAACGTGCCCTTCCGCAGGGCCTCCAGCTGGCGGGTCAGGCGCTCGAGGTCGGCCCGGGCGATCGCCTGCTCGCTGGTGGCCGCGACGGACGCGGCGCGCGCCTGCTCGACGGAGCTTCCGGCCACGACGCCGGTCGCCCCGAGGGTCGTCTTTCGGACCAGGTCCGCCTGCGCGGAGACCTGCTGCGCCTGGGCGGCCGTGATCCGCTGCTGGCGGATGACGATCTCCTGCTGCACGCCGATGATGCTGGCCTGCTGGTACTCCTTCAGCCGGCCGGCGAGGTCGGTCTTGATGGCGGCGAGCGCGCCGATCTGGCCCTCGAGGGCGCGCAGCCGCTCGCGGGTCGCGCCGAGATCCGCCTCCAGCTGCGCCTCGGCCGTGCGGGCGATGCGCTCGTTCCTGATCTGGAACAGCGTCTCTCTCTCCGGAACCGCCGTGCCGACCTTCGGCGGCGTCGCCGAGACCACGCCCTCGATCGGGGCGGCGACGACGGTGAAGCGGGCATTCACCGTCCCGTCGAGGCTGGTATAGCCGGTGATGGCCGGCAGGATCGCCAGGGTGGCCGCTCCAAGCAGCAGCACACCGACGAGGATGCGCATCGCTCGGCTGTTCCAAAGCATTCGTGAGGCCCCGTTATCACGTCTTGTGCGCCTACTAACGAGCTGGCGGCGTATTGGTTCAATATTCGACGCGTAAAATTTGCGTATATCGAATTTTAGTATCAAATTAGAAATGAGAATATGCAATAAATAGTAAACACTCCATAACCTAACGTACGTTGTGACAAGATTTTGGAGATCCATATTGAAAATTACTTGTCAGGATGCTTTCGGCTCGGACTCAAACATCAGCCAAGAAATCAATCAGAAATTGTATCTAGCCGTGCGCGGCCATGGGCGGCGCGCAGCGCCGAAATCATGCCCATGACGCCAGGTTCCGACTCGAGCGAGGCATGGGCATCGGCCGGACGATTGGGCGCTCGGCGCCGGACCACGCAGCCCGTCCGCTCTGGGCACAGCGACACCCGCCGGCCGGTCGAAGTCGGCACAGACGATACGCAGTCAGCTTGACCATCCGGTCGGCGGCCTGCGACCCGGTGCCGACGACCCGTCCGTCCGCTCTCTGGCTTGTCGGTGGACGAGGAATGAATTTCAGTGACGGGATGCTCGAGCGTGACATCGCCCGGCCCGGAGTGCAGTCGGGCTTGGTGACCCAGACGCCTCCCGGTCGGATGAGCCGGCCGGGAACCTGCCTTCGAACGGAGGCAATCGGCACCCTCGGCTGCTGTGCTCCTGACGTAAAATCATCCAAATTTGCCGGATTGCCTGTTGTGCAACGAGGGGCGTGATATTTTTTATTTCATTTGCGCGGCTGCGGCGAAAAATAATCAAGTGCGCGTTCATAGTTGCTCAGCACATCAGTGCAATCTTCACGATAGCGCACTCACGCCTGATTGGGTGGGGGGATACCTTTGATGATTCCGTTCACGATCCGACGTAAGCTGATCGCGACTGTGAGCTTGTTCCTGCTGCCGATCGGGATCTTCGCCATGCTGTACGTGCAGCAGGCGATGACGAACGTTCGCTTCGCTGACGCCGAGAGGCTCGGCGTCACGCAGATCAGAGCGGTATGGCCCGTCATGATGGATGTCGCGGCCGGGCCTCCCGGCATGGCTCTCGATCCGCAGAAGCTGCGCACCGAGCGCGCAACGAGCCTCGTTCTCGCCGAGGCGAACAAGGCCGCGGCTGTGGCTGCCGATCTCGGCAAGGTCCTGTCCGGCTCTGACCGTAACGCTCAGATTGCGGCTGCTCACGCCCTCATCGACGCCATTGGTGATGGGTCGAACCTGTTGCTCGATCCCGACCTCGACTCGTTCTACGTCATGGATGCGGCGGTGGTCCGGCTGCCCGAGATGCTCGAACTGAGCTGGCGGTTGCTCGGCCACGCCCGGGAGCAGAGAGGGACGGCCAGTCTCTCCAAGGCCGAGTATGCCGCGACACTCATCGATCTGGGCAAGCTCCGGGCCAATTTCGAAGGCGTCGAACGCTCCCTTGCCAAGGCATTCGCGGCGAATGCGGGAGGGACCAAGCAAGCGCTCGCCGGACCGCTGGTCGGCTTCCAAGATGCTTCCAGGACCCTGTTCTCGGCATCCGACGCCCTCATGCAGGCCCGTGAGGCCGGTCGCCAGACGCAGAACGAAACAGCGGTCTTCGAGAGCGCGATGGCCGCGGCGATCGCGTCGAACGATCGCCTGCAGGTGGCTGGAACCGACGAGCTCGACCGGCTCCTGAAGGCGCGCATCGATGGCTTCCACAACGCCATACTGGTCGCGGGTGCCGTCGGCTTCACGATCACGGCGGCAGCCTTCATGGTCGCATGGCTCCTGAGCCGGTCGATCGTGCGGGCGCTCGATAACCTCGCCCGCCGCATCCGCGTCCTGGCGGACCAAGATGTCGCCGCCTGTGTGCCGGAAGCGGGCGGCCGCGACGAGATCGCCGATCTCGCGCGTGCGGTCGTTCACTACCGCGACCGCACTGCAGCTCAAGTCGTAGCGGCAGCCAGTGCCGATCGTGCGCTCGAGCGGGACGCTTGGGTCGCCTACATGGTGGAGATCTCGGATCGCATCACATCGGCAACCCAGCATGCCATGGAGCGTTTCAGGGGGCTTGCCGACGTCATGGGGGCTTCGACGAAGCAGGTTCGCGGTCATGCTGGCTCGACCCGAGATCAGCTCGATCAATCCGTCATCAGCCTTCGAGGCTCGATCTCGGAGATCTCCGGAGCTGCTGCCGCTGTAACGCAACTCACCACTTCGATCGCCGAGATTGCAACACAGGCCGCCCAGTCCAACGCGGTGGTGCGGCGAGCACAGGAGGAGGTTCAGGCGGCCCGCTCGCTCGCGGTGCTCCTCGACGAAGCCAGTGCACGGATCGGCAGCTTCACCGACCTGATCAGCCACATCGCGGCGCAGACCAATCTCCTGGCGCTGAATGCGACCATCGAGGCGGCACGTGCAGGGAGTGCGGGCCGGGGTTTTGCCGTCGTGGCAAGCGAGGTGAAGGGCCTGGCCGAGCAAACCAGCAAGGCGACGGCAGAGATCGGTCAACAGGTCGCGGCTTTGCGCACGGCGTCCGGCGACGTGCTCTCGGCGATGAGCCGCGTCGATGAGACGATCTCAACCATCAACGTCGCGGCCTCGGCGATCGCGAGCGCGGTCGAGGAGCAGAGTGCGACGACGATGGAGATCAACCGGACCGTCCAGATCTCCGCCGACCGCACGCACTCGGCAATCGAGGAACTGGGTACGCTACCGGCAGCCGCGAGCGAGACCGACCGCCTCGCGACCGAGGTTTCCCAACTCGCCGAGCAATTGCTGGCCGAAGCCGGGATGTTCGGCACGCAGCTCGAGGAGGTCGTGCAGGCCATCTCCGAGCGTCGATCCGATGCGAGGCTTGAGTCCGGTGCCACGATCCGGGTGGCCGTCCGGGGAACGCTGCGCGAAGCCCGCCTCCAGAATGTGTCCCTGGGTGGTGCGAAGGTGTGCTTGCCCGGCCAGGATCTGCAGCCTGACAGCGTGGTGACGATCGATTTCGGGGATGGTCGTGCGCGCCACGGCTCCGTGGTCCACGCGGATCACGATCATTTCGGCGTGAAGCTGGCCGATGCGGACCGACTTGACGAGACGTTGATCCTGTCGCTGACCCAACAGGCCCGCGACGCCGCATGACCCGAGGCACGGTGGTTGAGCGGGTCGTGCCGTGACCTTCGCTGCGGCTCGAGAGACCGCATCCTCTCATGTCGCGCGCTTCTGCGACCGGCAAGGTCGGTTCAAGGAAGAGGCCCGATCTCCAATCTCGGCAGCCCTTCGCCCATCGGCAAGCCGACCGGGCTCTGGCCGTAGCTGTGGATGTCGTGAGGCCTGAGCGGCGCGCCCGGGAAAGCGCTCTGCCGTCGCGGATGGGAGAGCGTGACGCCGATCAAGCGGCGCCCGGTCCCGGACGTCCGAGCTTCCACGCGTCCGAGCCGCCGGCGATGCGGGCCGGCGAGCGACGCGCGCACGGCCGGATGTCCACGACTGGCCAGGGCGACCGACGGCGCGGCGCGGCGCGCACGCTCATCCCGCCTCCTGCCGCCCCTGGCACGTTCCGCACTCGCCCTCGATCTCGACGATCCGGCTCGCCGGCTTGAAGCCCGCCTGCGCGAGGGTGCGGTCGAGGCTGCGCTCGATCTCGGCGGAGATCGTTTCGTCGACGCTGCCGCAGCTGCGGCAGATGAGAAAGACCGCGCTCTCGCCGGCGCCGTGGCCGTGCTCGCAGGGCACGAAGGCGTTGCGGCTGGCGATGCGGTGGACGAGGCCGTGCTCGGTCAGGAAGTCGAGGGCGCGGTAGACCGAGACCGCGGCGACGCGCTTGCCGGGCGCGCTCAGGCGCTCGGCGATGTCGTAGGCGCCGAGCGGCCTGCCCTCCTCGGCCACCACCTCGAGGGTGCGCCGGCGCAGCGCCGTGAATTGCAGGCCGAGGTCCTGCGCCAGCCGCTCGGCCCGCGCGACGAGCTCCGCCGTGCGGGCGGGGCCGTGCGCCGCGGGGCCGTGCCCGTGGTGCCCGCAGGTATCGTGCCCGTCCATGCGATAACCTCCCGCCGCATCCGGCTCCACCCCGCCTACTCCAACCCGGCGGCGGTTGACAGGCCTTGCCTGTTACAGTGTAACGATCGGCGCTTGGGCGGCCGCCGGCCGCCCTCCATATGGGGTCCGGGATGCCCGCCGCCGAGGGCGCGGCGCCGACCGGGCCCGAGCGACGATTCGCCGATGCCGCATGACCATGGCCCCCTCGCCCGGGCCGACGCTGCCGTCCCGCGCCGCCTGCCGGCGCCGTTCTCCCTGCTGCGGCAGGGAATCGGGCCGCGTCTCGCCGTCGCGGCTTTGCTGGCGGCGGGCGTCTGGGCCCTGATCGGGTGGGCGATGGCGTGAACGCACCCGTCTCCGCGCCGGGCGGCGCCCTGGGGTTCCGGGGCCTGACCCTCGGCTACGCCCGTCATCCGGCAGTCCATCACCTCGACGGCACGATCGCGCCCGGGTCGCTCACCGCGGTGGTCGGACCGAACGGCGCCGGCAAGTCGACCCTGCTCAAGGGCATCATCGGCGAGATCGCCCCCCTCGAGGGCGAGGTCCTGCGGCCGGGGCTGTCGCGCCGGGACATCGCCTACCTGCCCCAGGCCGCCGAGATCGACCGGTCCTTCCCGATCGGGGTGTTCGACCTCGTGGCGATGGGGCTGTGGCGCCGGGTCGGGCCCTGGCGCTCGCTCAAGGCCCACCGGGGCGCCGTCGAGGCGGCGCTCGCGGCGGTCGGGCTCACCGGCTTCGAGCGCCGGCCGATCGGCACCCTGTCCGGCGGGCAGCTGCGTCGCGCCCTGTTCGCCCGCGTCCTGCTGCAGGACGCGCGGGTGATCCTGCTCGACGAGCCCTTCGCGGCGATCGATGCGCGCACCACCGACGAGCTGCTCGGGCTGGTGCATGGCTGGCACGCGGAAGGGCGCACCGTGGTGGCGGTGCTGCACGACCTCGACCAGGTCGGCCGGCATTTTCCCGCGACCCTGCTCCTCGCCCGCGAGGCGGTGGCCTGGGGCGCGACGCCCGAGGTGCTGACCGCCGACAACCTGCGGCGCGCCCGCCGGCTCTGCGAGGCCTGGGACGAGGAGGCGCCGGTCTGCCGCGCGCCGGCCGCCGCCCACCGGCACGACGGACCGGGTCACGAGGGACCGGGACACGACGGACACGGTCACGACCACCAGGGCCACGATCACCACACCCATGGGCATGCCGCGTGATCGACCTCCTGACGGCCCCCTTCGTCGAGTTCGCCTTCATGCGCCGGGCGCTGGCCGGCTGCGTCGCCCTGTCGGTCGGCGCCGCCCCGGTCGGCGTCTTCCTGACCCTCCGGCGCATGAGCCTGATGAGCGAGGCGATGAGCCACGCGATCCTGCCGGGCGCGGCGGTCGGGTTCCTGTGGGCCGGGCTGTCGCTGCCGGCGATGACGCTGGGCGGCCTCGTCGCCGGCCTCGCGGTGGCGCTCCTGTCCGGGTTCGTCGCCCGCTCGACGGTGTTGCGCGAGGATGCGAGCCTGGCGGCCTTCTACCTGATCTCGCTCGCCGCCGGCGTGCTGCTGATCTCGGCCCGCGGCTCCTCGATCGACCTCCTGCACATCCTGTTCGGCACGGTGCTGGCGCTCGACGACGACGCCCTGCTGCTCCTCGGCGGCATCGCCACGGTGACGCTGGCGGGCCTCGCCGTCGCCTACCGGCCGCTGGTGATGGAATGCGTCGACCCGCTCTTCCTGCGCTCGGTCGGCCGGGCGAGCGGGCCGGTGCACTATTGTTTCCTGGCGCTGGTGGTGCTCAACCTCGTCGGTGGCTTCGCGGCGCTCGGCACCTTGCTGGCGGTCGGCCTGATGCTGCTGCCGGCGATCACGGCGCGGTTCTGGGCCCTCGACCTCACCGGCCTGATGCCGGCGGCGGTGGTCACGGCGCTCATCGCGAGCGTCGCGGGGCTCCTCGTCTCCTATTACGGCGGCGTGCCGACCGGGCCGGCGATCGTGCTCGCTGCCGGCGCGCTCTACCTGGCCTCGATGCTGCTCGGCCCCCGCGGCGGCCTGGTCTGGCGCCTGATCCCGGCCCGTCACCTCGAGGCCTGACTCACCGGGACGGCCGCGGGTCGGGCGGGCGGGCCGGCTCGCCGCGATGCGCCGCCCGACGGCAGGCATCCGAGCAGTAGCGCACCTCGTCCCAGACCCGCTCCCACTTCTTGCGCCAGGCGAAGGGCCGGCCGCACTGGGCGCAGACCTTCTGCGGCAGGTCGCCCTTGCGGCGCATCTTCGGCATCGGTCAGCGCCCGGTCTGGCCCGCGTCGAGAAGGGCGATGTTGCTCCAGCGGGTGATCTGCACGTAGCCGTCGCGGGCCGCGACCACGATCTGGCGGCGGTAATGGTGCACGACGGTGCCGGGGACGTGGCGGTGCGCTTCCGTCCAGCCCTGCGCCTCCAGGACGAAGATGCGGCTGTCGTTGACCCGCGCCAGGGTCTCGATGGCGCCGAAGGCCCGGACCCGGCGCAGGATCGCGTCGACCGGCTGGCGGAAGTCGAGGGTGCGGTCGAGGTCGCTCACCCGCGGCCAGTAGGCGCCGTCGCCCTGGGGCTCGGCGGCCCGCCAGCGGGCCGGCAGCTCCCGGGCGATCGGCCCGCGGGCGAGCCGCATCGCCGCCATCTGGCAGCGGGAGAGCAGGGTCTCGTGCGTCTCCTCCGGCGAGAGCCGGAAGAGCTCCTGGGCCAGGATGTCGCCGGTGTCGAACCCCTCCTCGGCCAGCACGTGGGCGGTCACGCCCCAGCTCTCGTAGGAGTCGAGGATGGCGCGAAACAGCGGGTAGGGCCCGCGCCCGTCGGGCAGCGGCGAGGGGTGGATGTTGAGGGCGTAGCGCACCCGTCCGGGCCAGCCGGTGACCAGCCAGGGGTAGCCCGCCACCACGAGCGCCCAGTCGCGGCCGTGCTCGGCCGAGAGCGCCTCGATGTCGGCGACGCGGATGCGCGAGAGCTGGATCGGCACCCGGTGCCGCCGGGCCAGGGCCACGACCGCGTCGTTGTGGTCGTAGATCCCGTCGCAGGGACGGGTGAACAGCTTGATCGGCTGCCAGCCCGCACCCGCCAGCGCCTCGAACACACCGCCGAGGAAGTCGATCCCCGCGAAGGCGAATTTCACGTCGCGACTCCTTACCCGACCACTCCCGGCGCGGCCGTGCCCGGCCCGCCGGCGAATCCCACCGGCCCCTGCGTCAGTTCGGCCCGCCCCGCCCCCGGCGCCGGCACGCCCGTTCGCCCTAGCTAGAGTTATGGGCAGCGGAACGGGGGCCGCAATGGCGCGCACGATAATCTACGGGGGAACCGGCGGCATCGGCCGGGCGACGGCGCATGCGCTCCGCGCCCGCGGGCACGCGCTGCACCTCGTCGCCCGCGATGCCGGCGCGCTCGACGCCCTGGCGGCGGAGCTCGGCGAGACCTCCGTGACGGCGGGCGACGTCACCGATCCCGGCCTGTTTGCCCGCGCGAGCGCCGAGGCCGGCGAGGCCCTGAGCGGCCTCGTCTACGCCGTCGGCACCATCAACCTGAAGCCGGTCGGGCGCCTGAAGCCGGCCGAGATCGAGGCCGATTTCCGCATTAACGCGCTCGGCGCCTTCCTGGCGGTGCAGGCCGCCGCCCCGGGCCTCAAGGCGGGGGCGGGCGAGGGAACGAGCGGCGTCGTGCTGTTCTCCACCGTCGCGGCCGCGCAGGGCTTCGCCGCCCACGCCTCGGTGGCGATGGCCAAGGGGGCGGTCGAGGGCCTGGCCCTGAGCCTCGCCGCGGAGCTGGCGCCGCAGGTGCGGGTCAACGTCGTGGCGCCCTCCCTCACCCGGACGAACCTCGCCCGCTCGCTCACCGCCAACGAGACGGTGGCGAACGGCATCGCGGCGATGCACGCCGTCCCGCGCCTCGGCCGGCCGGAGGATACGGGCGCGCTCGCCGCCTTCCTGGTCTCGGACGAGGCCGGCTGGATCACCGGCCAGGTGATCGGCGTCGATGGCGGCCGCTCGCGGCTGCGCACGAAGGGGTAAGGCCTTGGGGGCGCCTCCGCTGCGCACGCTCCGCCTCGTCCTCGGCGACCAGCTCCATCCCCGGCTCGCCACCCTCACCGACCTCGATCCCGGCGCCGACACGGTGCTGATGGTCGAGGTCACCGACGAGGCGACCTATGTGCGCCACCACAAGCAGAAGCTGGTGCTGGTCCTCTCCGCCATGCGCCACTTCGCGGCCGAGTTGCGCGCCCGCGGCATCGCGGTCGACTACGTCGCCCTGGAGGATCCGGACAATGCCGGCTCGTTCACCGCTGAGCTGACCCGGGCGGTCGCCCGCCACCGTCCCGACCGGATCGTGGTGACCGAAGCCGGCGAGTGGCGGGTCGAGGCGATGATGCGGGGCTGGGAGGAGGCCCTCGGAATCCCGGTCGAGATCCGGGACGACACCCGCTTCCTGTGCCCGCGCCCGATCTTCGCCCGCTGGGCGGAGGGGCGCGAATCCTTGCGGATGGAGACCTTCTACCGCGCCATGCGCCGGCGCACCGGCTTCCTGATGGAGGGGCGCGAGCCCGCGGGCGGGCGCTGGAACTTCGACCACGACAACCGCCGCCGCCTGCCCCCGGGCCACGCCGTGCCGGAGCGCCGGCGCTTCCCGCCCGACGCCGTGACGCGCGAGGTGATGGCCCTCGTCGCCCGCCGCTTCCCCGACCATTTCGGCGACCTCGACGGCTTCGCCTGGCCGGTGACCCGGGCCGATGCGCTCGCGGCGCTCCGGCACTTCCTCGACGATTGCCTGCCGGACTTCGGCGACTACCAGGACGCGATGCGGGCCGGCACCCCGTTCCTCTATCACGGCCTGATCGCACCGGCCCTCAATCTCGGCCTCCTCGACGCCGAGGAGGTCTGCCGCGCCGCGGAGGAACGGTGGCGCGACGGGTCGGCGCCGCTCAACGCGGTCGAGGGCTTCATCCGCCAGATCCTCGGCTGGCGCGAATACGTGCGCGGGCTCTACTGGGCGAAGATGCCGGACTATCCGCAGACCAACGCGCTCGACGCCACCCGCGACCTGCCGTGGTTCTACTGGTCCGGCGAGACCCGGATGGCCTGCCTCGCGGAATGCGTGCGCGACACGAAGGCCCACGCCCACGCCCACCACATCCAGCGCCTGATGGTGCTCGGCAATTTCGCGCTGCTCGCCGGGATCGCGCCGGCCCAGGTCGAGGAATGGTTCCTGGTGGTCTATGCCGACGCCTACGAGTGGGTCGAGCTGCCCAACGTCCACGGCATGGCGCTCTTCGCCGATGGCGGCCTCCTCGCCTCGAAGCCCTACGCGTCGTCCGGCGCCTACATCGACCGGATGTCGGATTACTGCCGCGGCTGCGCCTACGACGTGCGCGAGAAGTCCGGCCCGGCCGCCTGCCCGTTCAACTACCTGTACTGGAACTTCCTGATCGCGAACGAGGGCTCCTTGAGCCGCAATCCGCGCCTCGCGATGCCCTACCGCACGCTGGCCAGGATGCCGCCGGCGCGCAGGGGCGCCATCGTGGCGGATGCGGCAAGCTTCCTCGATGCGTTGAGCACCTCAAAGGGGGAGCCAGGCGGTGACGGTGCCGTAGATGCCCGGGCGCCGGATCTGTTCCTCGTAGACCCAGCCGGCTGAGACGCGAAAGCGCATCTCGGAGAGGGCCGGCGGCGCCGCGATCAAGGGTGGCAACCCGAAATCGGTAGCGTGGAGGCCGAGGCTCCACTTCCGGTAGCCGGTCCGGTCGGCGTAGAGCGCGGCTTCCGGCCCGAGATAGGCCTCGCCGAGGTCGGGCAGCCTGATCCCCCACGACACCCGGCCCCAGGCGCTCCAGCGGGCGGTGCCGGCGATCAGGGTCGTGGTGAGGAGCGTCGATTCGGTCGGCCGGGCCCACAGCTCGGCCTGCGCCCTCACCCCGATCTGCGGCGACGGCAGCCGCTTCGTGCCGGGGCTGTCCAGCACCTCGCTGGATGCTGAGCGCCCTAAGTTATTGATTTCATTGCATCGAATCGGCAACCGTTCGCGCATTTGTATCATGGTTTGGTATCTGGGTGCCACCTTGCGAAAGCCGACCGTCCCTGCAATCTCAGTGGGCGTCGGGAGCGCTCAAGCCACCTCGCAGTATCGCTCCTAGCAGTCGCAGTGCCCGCACAGGGCTGGTCTTATTATGTGGAGAAATTCTATGCACTCGCTCTTTAGCGAGCGCGAGAGCGTGCGCGTCCTATCGGAGACGGACGCCGCTGCTACCTGCGCAATTCCAATCTCGACCTTCGGCAGGCTGATTCACGCTGGCGATGGACCTGCATTTGTTCAGCTCTCGCGCCGTCGCCGGGGTTATTGAATCGTCGTTCACGAATGGCTGAATTCGCGCGGCAACTCGATTCTGCGGGATAGCAAGAATGTCTAAAGTTTATCACTATACAGACACCGCTCATCTGCCCTTTATTTTTCATAGCGGAAGACTGCTTCCAAGCAGAAATTCTCGTGGACATAACGCGAATCCTGATCTCATCTGGGCTACTACAGAGCCCAAGATTGACAATACATGCACCGCTGCGGGCAATATGCGAGGATACCGCGAGGGCCTATCCTTGATGGTGCGCTTCGTTGTCAAAGCAAGCGATTTTGAGATCTGGCCCAATGTTGTCGCGCCATTTCCAGAGTGGACTCCTCAGGTAATCGAGAGGCTGGAGCGATGGGCGCTCGGCAGGAGCAATCCCCGCAATTGGCGCGGCCGAATCTCACCTTTGCAAGTCAAGAACTGCATCAGCATCGAAACCAAGGATTACCGCGATAGAGAGTGGCGTCCGCTCCTAATAAAAAAATGCCTTCAGCTATCTCAATCAGAGTTAGGCGTAATTATCGGCGACAAAGTATACATATCTTCGCAGACTGTACTCAATGGAACTTTGGGCTACGTGATGACGAGCATCCCTGCTCGTGAGCTGTGGGGCGATGGATGGGTCCTGAGAATTAAATCTCCCAAAGATGCTCTACAGATGGATTAGCAAGCATGATGCCCGAGATTTGATTTTCGGATCATGCGGAAGATCTGGCAACAAAGGAATAGGTCGGCCATGAACCCAGAAATTCACCCTGCGGATGCTTCGAATTTCAGCTATGAGCAGCTGCCGAGCGATCTCGCATCTGAGGCGCGCAAGGTTGCTGAGCGAGTTCACCGAAGGAACCGTGCTCAGATCATGGAGACCGGCAACGATCTCATTTTAATGAAAAAGAAGCTTGGTCACGGTATGTTCGGCGCTTGGATTGAGGCTGAGTTCGGCATGAGCGACCGCACGGCGCAGAATTACATGCGAGCGGCGGAGACATTTGCCGACAAACCCGAAATCGTTTCGGTTTTGCCCCCGATCACCGTCTATGCGCTCGCCGCGAAATCAACGCCAGACGACATTCGCACCGATGTCATAGCCAGATTCGATGCAGGACAGCGGCTCAACGCTCGCGAGATCGTGGCGCGCATCGATGAAACGCGTCGCACGAAGCAGGAGGAGTCAAAGCGAGACGCGCGCAAGCGGAAGGTGGCGAAGTTGCCGCCGGAGGATCAAGCGAAGTTCGAAAAGGCGGAGGCGCGCAGGGCTCGAGGACAAGAGGCGATAGAGGCAGAAATCAACCGCCTCCGGGAGGAGCGTGAGCGTGCGGCGGAGGATACTGCATTGTTCCTGGCAGAGCGTCTAGGAGACGACCTTCCTCGATTTATGGAGATGCTGAAGGCGTCGAACGTGTGGGATGTTGTCTCTGCGCTGAGATCTCTAGACTCCAAGGACAACGCCGCCGAGAATGCGAAAGACGTAGCGCTTGTCGAATAACTGCGATTCAGCCAACTAGCGGGTCTCTAAAACGAACGCCGTGACCTCCGCCGTTCGCTGAGATCAGCTCGATACCTGCAGCCTCAATACATCGCTTCATGACCTCAACGGTGGCTCGCTGCGGATTCGACTTCTCATTTTCGAAATTCCTAACGGTGACCACGCTGACCTTCGCCTCGCGGGCAAGGTCATCTTGGGTCCATTTTAGAAGGCCACGGGCGGCGCGGGACTGGGCAGGCGTCATGATCGACGCCTACCACTCCTGTCGGAAATCGCAAGGAATTTCGCAAAAAGGGTTGATTGTCGGTTTCGAAAAGGTAAATTCCTATCTGTTTCCGACAGGAATCGAATCCATGGCTTCCACTCGCTCCCTCCATTGGGCCACCGCCATGAAGGCGATGCAGGCCGATCGCGCAAAGCGCCCGGTCGGACTTCTCGCCGCTCAGGGTCTTATCCGAGCAACCTCCGCAAAGCGCCGGCCTCTCGTGGTCGCTGGCGCCTACGACAAGGCCGCGATCATGACGGCTGCCACTGCTGCCGCGAAGAACCACCAAGCTCGCTTCGGCTGCACTTGGGGTGAGGCCTTGTCCGTCACCCTCAAGGCCACATGGCAGCTCGCTAAGGCTACCCGCGCCGTCTCCGTTCACTGAGTAGTCCCGCCAAACCAATCAGCAGGGAGAACGCTGATGTCCCACCTGGATCTTGCCCAGTTTCGCTTCCTGAACGCTGACGATGCGCTGATCGTGGCGATGATAGAACCACTTTCCTACCTAACCGACATGGAACGGCTGTCGCGATGCGAGGGTGATGCACCACTTGCCGACGCGGCGTTCAAGGCACAGGAAGCACTTCTTGCAGCGATCACTGCTCTTGATCGATTCTATGCCGAAGATGCACGTGCGGCTGATGCGAGCGGCGCTTACACTTTAATCGCACAGTGAGGTTGGATATGAATATGCGACTGCTTGGGATCTCTGCCGATATTGTATCGGCGTATGTGACTCGCAACCATATTCCCGCGACTGAGATTCCGCGACTGCTCTCGGCTGTCCACACGATGCTAAACAGGCTTGAGACGCAGTCCACGCCCATGGCTGAGAAGCCTGTGCCTCCGGTCCCTATTCGACGGACTGTTACTCCAGACCACATCATCAGCCTTGAGAATGGCAAGCCGTACAAGACGCTCATTCGCCATCTCGCCGCGCACGGCCTTACCCCCGAGCAATATCGACAGAAGTGGAGCCTTCCCCACGACTACCCGATGATTGCCGAAAACTACGCCGCATCAAGGTCGAATCTATCGCGAGCAAGCGCCATCAATCAGCCCCGGTGCAGCAATGAAGCTTCAGCGGGCACCAGCGAGACTGATGAACTGCCTAATATATTTGCCCCAGAAAGTGAGAACAAACCTGAGAAGCCGAAGCTCCTCTCGCTGGCTGAGCAGCTTGATATACAAGGAAAAAGATGGATTCAACATTCTATGAATAGGATTAAGGAGGAAAGTAATTCGAAAGATCCTAACCTTCGTGCCGCATATGAGCGCATGATGCAGCTTTCAGACAAGCTGCCTTTCTAAACGACGTGAACTCCTGGGCAGATTAGAAGTCTAGAGCGCTGACTGACACCACCCGCCCGCCGAGGCGCAAGACTGTGGCGGGCGACTGGTCACTCGGAGTCAGACGGTGATCCGTCCCGTGAGCAGTAGCACGATTAGGAGGATCAGCAAGATGCCGCCGATACCGAGACCGCCTGTCCGGTACCGACCGCCGCCGTAGAAGCTGCCACCGCCACCGAACAGCAGGATAAGGAGGATCAGTATGATCAGAAGGGTCATGGGCGGGCAGTCCTTACGGCCGAGCTAGAGGCTGTTAGGAATGCTGTCATGAGGTTTTCGTTCCTCAGCCTCACTGCCGCACACGGTGCAGAACTGGGAATGATCGGTCTTACGAGGCGGTGGCCTTCTTCGGCCGACCGCGCCCACGAGCCGGAGCGGAAACGACTGGATCAGGGGTTGACCGCATCTCGGCAGCACGCTTGGCAGCCGCACGCTCGCGCCGGATCTGGCCGAGGCCGAGGCTCTTGGCGAGTTCGGAGCGCTGGGCGGCGTAGGTGGCGGCGACCATCGGATAGTCGTGCGGCAGGCCCCACTTCTGGCGGTACTGGTCCGGGGTGAGGCCGCGGGTGGTCAGGTGCCGCTTGAGCGACTTGTAGGGCTTGCCGTCCTCCAGGCTGATGATGTGGTCCGGGGTGACGGTCTTGCGGATCGGGACGGGGGGCGTGGGCTTCTCGACTACGGGTTCGGGGGGTGTGCCGAGTTTCGCCAGGGCCGCGTGCGTGGCTGCGATTAGCGCCGGCAACTCGGAAGCTGGAACATTGTTTCTCGATACGTAGGCGCCGACGATATCGGCAGCGAGGCCGATGTGACCGGCATCTTGTCGGGTGCTCTCGTTCATCTAACGATCCAAGTCATGCGTTGTTTCGCACGATCCTGATAGCCGACTTACTACCGGGTTCGTCAAGCAGCATTACGGTGACTCGAACGGATCCTGATGCCGAAGTCCCGACCCAATTCAAAACATCGAGGGTCGATTTGCATTTGTTCCCGATCTGTACTATGCCTGAGATGACGTCATGTCGTAGTGAGATTGATACGGGAGTGAGAAGGATGACGAGAACGACAAAGCCTCATACCAGCGTCCGGATGAGCCGCGCTGCGCTGCGCGAGCTGAACATTATCTCTGCGATGGAAGGCGTCTCAAACCAGAAGATTCTGGAAAACGCCTTGCGCCAGATTTTCGCCGACCGCGGTCGCAACTTCGACGTTTTGAATGCAAAGGCCTGAGCGTCATGAAGCAGCGTTGTCGGGACGTGAGTTGGTTCGGAATGTTGGGGTGACGGTGCAAGCGGGCTGTAATGCCTGCCATAACTCAATTGCCGCCTACTTAAAAGCCGAATTAATTTCGAATTTCCAGGGATTTTCCTTGAATTTCGGGCACGACAAATCGCCCCCGGGGCCTGACTGCCTCGGAGGACCATCATCAACAACATGAAAAAGGACGGCTCCCCGTGGCGCAAACACGGGTGAGCCGCAGAACAGTTGAGCTACATCCCTGATATCACCGATTTTGATGACGGACAAGCGGTTGATCACGGAATCGAATGCCAGCCGCCCGCCGCTCCGGACGCTGGCGCCGCGATCGGCCTCTATAGCGCACGGCGTTTCGCTGAACGCCTCCACCGCACGTTCGACCGGAACGACGGCCTAGACGGCGGTTGGGGACCGTGGGTTCAGCCCCACATCCGCATCCGGCTCAACGACCTCGAACGGCTCATCACGTACCGCCGAGCCATGGGGTCGTTCGATGTAGTGAAGCCTGGGCAGTACGTCCGGTGTGCGGTCGGGGCGTTGGTCCTCAAGGCCGCTCGCTACGGTGACGATCCTGGCGAGCTGGTGCGTGCGTGGGCGGTAGAGTTCGTGCCGGAGTACGGTGGCACGCCCGATCTCTCCACGCCCGTGCTTCGGGTCGATACGATCGCAGAAGCCCTCCAGATCCGTGAGGATGAGGTGAGGGCGAACGTACTCAATTCCCTGGTGTCGATCGACCGGCCGCCGGATGTGCGGGCCTCTGACGATCGGGAGTATGACCGGGCCTATTCCGAGAACCGTCGTCGCGGTGCAGGCGCCAAGCCGCAATCGTCGCGCACGCTCACGCGGGACACGAAGCGAGTAGCGGCAGCCCTCAAGATCGGGGTCAAGAAGGCTCGCGACCTCATCCGTACCAGCGTGATCGACCTTGCTGCCGAGATAGCCAAGCTGGACGCTGCGGCTGCCTGCCAAAATTCGTCGGTGACAGGTACAGACATAGGGGGACTCTTGTTCCCGACGGAAATTTGCAGCCCGGAAGCACCGCCCCCGACGATCGGTCTCAACATCGGGTCCAGCGCTGAACCCTCGACCACGGCCGAGCCCGCCGAGCACGAGGAAGAGGCATCGGCCTCGACGAACAGTCTCGACATCGCGTCCAGCACCGCGACCGCGACCACGGTTGAGACTGACCGCGGGGAGAACGGGATCGATGTCTCGGCCTCTCTCGTGAATGTCGCGACGGCCGAAACCCACGCCTCCTTCGCGGTCATTGAAACCGAGATGGCAGGCGATTCCCCGGACCAGGGTGCGCGTCTGCCGGCCAACGACAACGGCAACGACATCTGCGCCGACCTCGCCGTCCCCGTCCCGCCATCCATCGTTCCGTTCTACCTGATGGCCGCCAACGATCCCGACGACGATGCGGCCGACACGCGCGTGATGCCGATCCGAGCGCACGATCGCGAGGCCGAGATCTACGCCCGACTGGTCGCCAACGCCCCGGCTGCGATCCTGGCGTTTGGGGAGTTGGGTGGGTGGCCGGATTGATCGCGGTGCGTCTCGTGTGACGCATCGATGATCGACAGGATGAGGCGGAACGGCCGGGACGATCTCGACCATCCTCCTGCTAGAAAATCATTGAAATTGCCGCCTACCTCTCGAAGGGATGCAGAGAGAGAACGAGCCGGCAAGAAACGATATTTCCCGGTAATTGCTGATGTAGATTTGACATTCATCCACAAAGATATTATACATTCTGCGTGGGGTGCTCCGTAAGGAGTACCTTCCGCGGGTGGGGAAACCCACTCACGGCGGCCGGGCGGTTAGCGACGCCCATGGGGTCGAAAGTCCCTCACGGGGGACCCGAACGAGGCTCTGGGGGCATTGCCCCATGCCACGTCGCTAACGGCAACGGCCTCCCCTCCCCGGCGGGTTTCCGGGGTCCCCCAGTAATCGGGGGCGCAAGGGCGTGAGGCGATCCGACCCGCGTGGGCTTCCTGTAATGGGAAGCTGCGGTCAACAAATACGTTTCTTCTTAATCCATTTTGAGCACTCCCACATTCCAAAAAACGAAATCATTTCGGAATCACCATGACCACACCTACCGACACCGTACAACGCGTCGTCGGCCTGAATCTGCCGACGAACCTCGTCGCGGCGATCGACAAGGCCGCATCTGACGAACTAATTTCCCGGGCAGCTTGGATGCGCAGGGCTGTCTTGAGCCGCCTACGCGAAACCGGCGCTCTCACTGATCAGCGGAAGGCCCCGACCGCTGCATGATCCCTGCCCTACCTGAATCCTGTACCAGCCGATTACCGAGTGGCACCGTAGCCCGATTGGACACAGCCGCCGCGTTGCTCGGCATCAGCCGATCAGCCATAGCCCGCGCCGCGATCATGAAATTGCTCGCCGATCTCGGCGGTACTGCCACCGTGTCGAAGGCAAGGCGCCGGCATGACCGATGATCCTCGACCGCTATTGGTCGCATTCTCTGCGGGTCCTGAACTCGCGAAACGTATCGAGGAGGAGGCTGCCAGGAGCGGTCTGTCCGTCGCAGAATATGTGAAGCGCGTCGTCCGCTGCGGCATCGATCTATACAACCCCAACACCATCAAGCAATTCAATGAACAATGATTTTTCAACGACCGTAGCGATTGAAGCCATTCGGTCCGCTCTATCCGGTAAGAATTCTCAACTCTCAGACAGCGCTCGTACCGCGCTCGTCAACGACATTGCTTCCCGCGTCATCGTCAATTCGGACGGTTCCACGTTGTGGAAGGGTGACGACGGCGAGTTTGATTATCGTGACGGCGCGTTCACTTCGCCGTTCACGGCTGTCCGCAACATGGTGCGAGCCAATCCCGCTCGGTTCGGTGTCGGAATCCCTGCGCCTGAGACGAATGCCGGGCCGCCCACGCCTGTTGTTCCCAAGTCTCCGGCCGATCTCAGCAAGCTCACTCCGAGCGAAGTGATGAGGCTTGCGAGAGAAAATCCCGAAATTCGAGCCCATTTCGCTAGCAACCCGCTCGGTAACGCGAAGACTATTCCGAACATGACCGAGCTGATGGTTGCCGCTCGATCTGGTGACAACGCTGCCCTCGCCGCGCTCAACGCTCGAGTCGGAGGTGCCCGATGACCTCTCTTCTTGCGAGACAGAAGGCCGCCGCCGAGAAGAGGGCGCGCTGGCAGGCGATGATGAACGACCCGGAGATTCAAGCCCGCTCGCGTGCCGCGCTAGACGATTTCCAGGCGAGCGAAGAGGCGCGTCGTCGGCCTCAGGAGGAGGCTGCGGCCCGGACCGAATGCCCTTGCTGCCACACCGGCACCCATCATCGGGGTGAGATTGACCGGATGGTTCGCAATCTGATCCGGTCGCTCGGTGCCGATCGCGTCGGCGCGCTTCTCTCCGACGAGACGGTGCCGGTGCCGGTCACCGCGCCTGTCGAGGCGTCTGCCGATCCTGGCGTTGCGGAGCTGGTGCGAGCTGAGATCGCCCGAGTCATGGCGGAGCACACCGCCAGCGTCGCCCGTCTCACCGCCACCGACGACAGTGAGAGTTGCGACCCGGACCACGATCCTCTGCGCGGCCCTGATCAGGTTCGCCGCGGTCGCGGTCGCCCTCCCAAGTCATGCGGGAACAAGGCACGTACAAACGCCAGTTCGGCCTAGCTCATACGATCGAATTGCGTGCAATCTGTAACAATCTAGAAACCGAGCCGCCTCGCTGCGCGCCCACCGTCAGCGAGGCCGGCGGGCCGGGCATCCTCCCCCGAGGGCATGCCGCGGCCCGCCACTACTCAATGGGCTCTTGCGCGACATCGCCCAGCCGCGACATCTGACAGCGGTAAGGCAAAGCTGTCTCCGCCGTCCGCAGCCTCGATGATCAGGATCCCCTCAGCCCAATCATCCGAGCGATCAGGGAGTCTCAGCAATACACGACCGATCTGCCAAGCATGAGCGAGAGCAGCTGTGTCGTCGGCAAGCTCGATACCACCTCCATCGAGACAGCGGTCGCCAATCTTCAAGCTAAAGCAGTAGCGAGGCATTGCGGCGGCTCAAGGAATCGTGCGCTTGAGTGGACGTCTGACCCAGCGGCTCCCTACCGCAGGACGAAGCGAACCCTAAAGGAAACCGCAAGCGCTCACAACGTAAGCTCAGCAGCCCTATCAGCCAGCTGCCACTCGCCTGAGTCATCGGCGGGCTGGGTCTCTTCGGAGGGAACGGCCCAGCCCGCCGCGTTCAGGCAGCCCGCTTCGCGATCTTGGAAATGGTCGCCCGGCTGCACCCGGTGGCGGCCTGGATCTGAGACCAAGACAGCCCCTTGCCGAGCATCGCGGCGATCGACGCATTGCGCTCCACGTCCTCAGGGCGGCCCTTGTAGCGGCCCGCGGCCTTCGCCTTGGCCTGCCCCTGCGCCTGCCGGCGACGCCGGTCCATGTAGTCCTTACGGCTGATCGCAGCCAGCATGTCGAGAAGCATGCTGTTGATGGCCTCGAACATGCGGGCCGTGAACTCATCAACCGCGGCCCCGGTCAACATCATGTACGATGTTTGCAAGTCCAGGGCGACGACGCGAACGCGCCGCGCCGTGATCTCGACCTTGAGCGTGTTCCAGTCAGCCTCGTCTAAGCGCGACAGGCGGTCTACCTGCTCGATCAGGAGCACGTCACCGGGCCTCGAGTCTCTGAGGAGTCGGAACAGCTCGGGCCGGTCAAGGCTCGAACCGCTCTCATTCTCCACGTAGTAGGCCGCGATCCGCAAACCCCGTTCCTCCACGAAGGAATCGAGCTGCGCACGGGCGCGCGTGGCGTCTTGCTCGTCAGTGCTGGCGCGAAGGTAGGCCCGAACAAACATCCCTGATCCCATCGGTTCAGTTTGGATGGTTTACATCATGCTGGTTCGTCTTAAATGGTCAAGTGATATTTATTGAACCAATCGGGAGCTGGTTCACGAAGGGCATGCCCAAAACGAACCATGGTGCTGGCGGCAGCCGGCCGCTAGGGCTGGTGCCTCGTCTCGGCCTTCATCGTCACCGCTTTCACCCAGGAGGACGCCGAGGCGGCTCGTCAGCAGTGGCGACGGGTATCCGATCAGCTCCGACCCAAGGTGCCGAAGCTGGCAGCCTTGATGGACGCCACGGACACCGACGTCCTGGCCCACTGGGCTTCCCGGCAGCACACCGGGCCAAGTTGCACTCGACCAACCCGTTGGAGCGCCTCACGCACCCTGCCGCTCCGCACGATGCCTCGCAGCGGACCGAACCGCTCCATCGAGCCCACCTGCTCCAGAGTGAGAGCGTCAAGGTCTTTGGCCTACCCTGGCCTATCCGCCTCACGCCCCGCGCCCGCATGCCTGACCTCTCCGACCTTTCTCGCCGCGCCCTCGCTCTCCTTGACCAGTTCCTCGACTGGCCGGCTCTCCGGCGCATTATCACGGCTGCCATCGAGGACGGCATCGCGGCCCTGCGCCAACTCAGCCTCCACGACGCCCTCCTGATCTGGGTAGTCCTGCTCTTGGTTGTGCTGTGCATCCTGGTCCTGCGCCTGGCCAGCCGGCTTAGCCGCCTCGCCGCCAAGCAGGCCGGGGCTACCGCCGATCTAGCCCGGGCCGCCGCCGCCACCGCCGACCTGCAGCGCGCCACCAGCGCGCGGCAACTGCGCGCCTACGTGGACGTGAGCTCGGTCACGTTCCAGCGCTTCGCCCCGGGTCAGGAGATCGTCGTGCGGGCAGAGGTGCGCAACCACGGCCTCACGCCTGCCCTCGACTTGACGGCCCGGCTCGAGCTCACAGTGCTGCCCTTCCCCGCCTCGGAACTGCCGAATTTGCAGAGCTCCCCGGCTGACGCAATGCCCAGTGTGCTGGCGGCCCGCGACGGGCAGGTGATCCTGCAGCGCCTGGACCTGCAGGCCAGCTCCGGCTTGGCCGAGCGGCTGCTGGCGGGAGAGATGGGACTGCACGTGGTCGGCCTGTTGACCTACGCGGACGTGTTCGGCGAGCCGCACGTTACGCGGCTGAGCCTGGTGGCCAGTGGGGAGCGCGTGAGGGGACGCCAGCCCTTCGCACGGTGCGAGGCCGGCAACGAGCTCACCTGAGCCAAGCCCGGCGGGTGTGGGCGTCGCGCTGGACGCCCACACCCGTGGGGTTGCCCGGACGGGGATCAGGTCGGCGACGGCATCACAGCAGGAAGCCGTCCGCCCCGAGTGCGCCGCTCGGGACGAGCAGCGCCGCCGCATTCGCCCCCGTCAGCCCCTCGATCGTCACCGATCCATTGGTGAGCTGTACGACCGTGTCCCCGCCCACCGTGGCCACGCTCCGGATCGCGACCCCATCGATCAGCTTCAGGTAATCTTCGCCCAGCGTGAACCCTCCCTGGATCCGATCCGCACCATTCGATTTTCCGAATACGTACAGGTCGTGCCCGCTCCCGCCGATCAGCAAGTCGTCACCATTCCCCCCGGTCAGAACGTCGTTGCCAGCCCCGCCCTCGAGGCGATCGGCACCATTGTCGCCGAACAGCTGATCGCGACCTTCGCCACCGCGCAGCAGATCGTCACCATTGCCACCAGAGATGACGTCCTCGCCCACGCCTCCCGCGAGGGTGTCGGCACCGTTGCCGCCACTTAGCACGCGGCCGATCCGGAACTCGAAGGTGTCCGCGACCGACAGGCTGCCATCACTCGCTTTGACCTTAACCGAAACGAGGTCTCCGGTGCCGGTGGGCGTACCCGAGAATATGCCAGTGGTCGCGTTGAAGCTTAGCCACGCAGGAAGGGCGCTGCCGTCCTCAAGCGTCGCCGAGAGCGTTAGGACGTCTCCGTCCACGTCTGTGAAGGTTCCGGTTGGAACTCGGAACGGGGTCATGGCAGTACCTGGGCGGACGTACTGGTCCGGTATTTGGCTGACAACCACAGGCGCGTCGTTGACGGGGGTGATCGTCAGGGTGAAGCTGGAGGCGGCGCTGAGCGTCCCATCGCTGGCGGTGACCCGCAAGGCCAGGCTGCCGTTGTAGTCCCGCGGTGGCGTCCCGGAGAACGTGCGCGTGGCCGCGTCGAAGCTCAGCCAGCTGGGAAGCAGGCTGCCGTTCTCCAGCGTTGCCGAGAGCGTCAGGGCGTCCGCGTCGATGTCCGTGAAGGTGCTGGCCGGAACCGTGTAGCTCCAGCGCGTGTCCTCAGCCACTGACTGGTTCGTCAGCGCCTGTGCCACCACAGGCGCGTCGTTCACCGGCGTGACCGTCAGGGTGAAGTTGGAGGCGGCACTGAGCGTCCCGTCGCTGGCGGTGACCCGCAGGGCCAGGCTGCCGTTGTAGTCCTGCGGTGGCGTGCCTGAGAACGTGCGCGTGGCTGCGTCGAAGTTCAGCCAGCTGGGAAGCAGGCTGCCGTTCTCCAGCGT
>NZ_SRLB01000020.1 GCF_004745635.1 Methylobacterium nonmethylotrophicum
TCATACCCACGTCGGCGACCAAGCCTTAGCCGCCTGAACCAAGCCAACCAGCCTCCGAAAAACCCGGAGCGGTTCAGCCACCAAGCCGCAGCTGGCGCAGACCATGATCGAGCGGGCCATCCAGGCAGAGGTGCCGTTTGCCTGGATGGCGGTCGACAGCATCTACGGCGTGGGCGAGATCGAGCTGGCTCTGCGGCGCGCCTACAAGGGCTACGTGCTGGGCGTTACCGGTCAGCATCACTTCTGGTCCTGGAACGCACACCTCGACGTCGCGGGCACCGCCGCGGAGATCGCCAAGGGCATCCCCGACCAGGACTGGCTGCGCCTCTCGGCCGGAGCCGGAATCAAGGGACCACGCCTGTTTGACTGGGCCTATCTGCCGCTGGCCACGCTCCGGGCCGACGCGCTCGACGCCGCGCTCGATCAGAGCTTGTGGACGCGCGGCCTGCTGGTGCGGCGCAGCCTGTCGGACGGGGCGCTCGCGTACTTCACCACCTGGTGCCCGGCCGGCACGCCGGTCGAGAAGCTGGTGATGGTGGAAGGCCGGCGCTGGGCGATCGAGGACGCGTTCCAGACCGCCAAGACGGAACTCGGATTGGCCCACAACGAGAGCCGCTCGTGGCACGGCTGGCACCGGCACGTCAGCTTGGTGATGCTGGCCTTCGCGATGCTGGCGCGGGTGCGCCACTTGGCCAACAGTCCGCCCCCAAAAACGACGCTCATCGCCAAGCTCGCCGGTGCCGTGGTCCATCCAAGAGATCCGGCGCGTGGCGATGCGGCTGGCGCAGCGGCGCATTGAGCCCGCCCTCGTGCTCGCCTGGTCAGCCTGGCGGCGCGCCCACCAAGCTGCCGCTCGACAGGCGCATCTCAGAAGAAGGATGCAACTGTAATCTTAGATGTCTGGTTGTGAGACCTCCTTGGCGCGGGCAACAACCTTGAGCGCGCGATCCAGAGCGGCGGGATCGGCCTTCTTGGCTGCCGTGCGAGCCAGGGCAGGCTTGTCCTTCAGACGTTGGTGCAGGACCATCTCGGGTGAGAGGCCTTTCAGGGCACGCTGTCGACGACCATTGTAGGCGACATTGAAGCCCGCCAGCAGGGTTTCCAGATCCTGATGGCTGTAGATTGTGATGCCGAGCACCTCACGTTGCACCCGACCGTTGAAGCGCTCGACCATGCCATTGGTTTTCGGGGTGTAGGGTCTGGTCTTGCGGTGCTCGATCGCGTGGCGCCGGCACGCCGCTTCGAAGGCGTCGGCGGTGAAGCAGGATCCGCGATCAGTCAGCAGGTGCGTGACCCGGAAGGGCAGAGACGCCACGGCCTCATCCAGGAAGGTGACAGCTGACGCCGTCGTCTCGTCGTCCTTGACCGCGAGATGCACGAAGCGTGAGGCACGATCGATGGCAACGTACAGATAGCGTTTCCGAGTTGATCCGTCCTTGTCGCGCAACTTGGGCAAGTGCTTCACGTCCATGTGCAGGAAGCCGACCTCGTACTCTTTGAACTCGCCGTGGGGTCTGCGGGACGGATTGGCGGGCGGGAGGCGGTTGAGACCCTCGGCCTTGAGGATGCGGTAGACGGCATCGCGGTTGAGGTGAGGCAGGAAGTGGGTGACCACGAAGGTCAGGTCGTCGAGGGGAAAGCCGGTCGAGCGACGCAGGGCGCAGACGATGGCGCGTTCCTCCTCGCTGGCCTTCCAGGGAAGGGTGTGGGGCCGGGCCGAGCGGTCCTGGCAGTCCTCGGGTCCGCGCTTGCGCCACTTGCGGATGGTCTCGGTGGAGACGCCGTAGCGGCGGGCGAGGACGCCGGAGGGCTCACGCGAGCGGGCGATGTCGGCGCGCACGGCGGGGGTGGTGCGGGCGTTGGGGTGGATCGCGTGCATCAGCGCGTCCTCCGGGAGGAGGAGCGTTGTGCTCGCTCGAAGCGCCAGGCATGCTCCTCAATCGCCCAACGCGCCTCGTCCCAACAATGTTCCGCTACCAAACACTTAGAGCACCATCCGAGCGGCTCACCGAGCGAGATGGCTGGATGATCTTCAAGCTCAATGCCACGAAGCGGCGCGACCCGCCGGCGGATCGCTTCCGCCAAATTCACCGACTCGACTGCCTCGGTGCCGAGCGTGTCCGAGAAGATTGAACGCACCTCGGCTTCCATTGATCGGCCATTCATAGCAGCGCGCCCGCGAAGCCGCTTCTTCACCCGCCCGTCAAGATTACCGATCGTGATCGTCGCGCTGGGTGCGTGGGAAACGGCCATGCTCCGATCGTAGGCGTTGCTAGCACTGCTGGCAACGAAATCGTTTTTTGCACTCTGCATTCAGCCTTATCATCGCTCGATGTGGCGACCCCGCTCACGGTCGAGTAGCGGATCGGGGCGATCGAGGCGGCGGGCGAGCTCGTCGACCAAAGCGCGCGTCGCCCGGGCCGGTGCCTGCGTCAGACGACGCCCGTAGGCATCCACCAGCCGCCACGTCGGCACGATGAGCGGCTCGACGCCAAGCCACGACATCGCCTCACGTAAAAGCCGCGCCGCGCGCATCACGCGCGGCACGTCGACCCCTTGGCCGATGGGCTCGCGCGTTTCCAGCGATCCATCCCGCACGAAAGCCACCCGGTCGGCGGCGTGATCGACTACGTTGGCCTTCTCGCTGTAGTTCCGCGCCTCACGGAACAGGCGCTCCAGCACCATCGCGTCGGTGGCCGGCATCCACGCATCCGCCTGACGTTGCCGGCACAGGGCGTCGAGCCGGTCGCGCTCGACCACCACCCTGGCCTCGTGCCGGTGCCGGGTCAGGCCGACATAGAGCTCGCGCGCGTCGGTCGCCGCCCCGACATACATCACCGCCGCGGACGAGGTCCGGCCTTGCGCCGCGTAGGCCGTGCCCGCATAGGCATGCACGATCCTGGGCTGCGGCCGCTTCCGGCCGAACCGCGGCTGTTGCGCCAGATCCGACCACGCCACCTCCAGCGCGCGACCATCCTCCAGCGCCAGGCGCAGGCGTGCTCCTCCCTCCGGCTCGACTGTGATCCCCTCGACCCGGGCGCGATTGCCGTTGCGCAACCCGAGATGCGGCAGGCTCTCGCCGATGCGAAGGCTATCGCCGACAGCGAGAGCGAGCGGCACTGGCCTGTCGTCACGGTCGCGCGCCGGCAGGGTGACCACATCGGGACCGAGGTGTCCCTCTGTCCGCAGCACGGCCCGCGCCCGGATATTCAGCGCTGCAGCGTCGGCGTTGCGCCGGGTCACGATCAGCACGTCCTCGCCCTGCGCCGCGCGCTGTTCGGTCCAGATCGCGAGCACGCGCGCCTGCGCAGCCTCGGCGCCGGCGACCAGCTCGATCTGGTCCCGGGCCGAGTAGGCGCGCAAGCCCGCCTCGACCTCGCCGCGCGCCATCAGCACCGAGGCCGCGCGCTGCCACTCCACCGTCTGCCGGCGGACCTGTTCGAGCACCACAGAGCGCCCGACCACATCGGCGACCGCCCGCAGAGCGCTCGCGCCCCCGACCGAGGCGAGCTGGCGCCGATCGCCGATCAGAACCACCTTCGCCCCGGCCGACCGGGCCGCGCTCAGCACGGCCTCCATGTCGCGGGTCGCGACCATCCCCGCCTCATCGACCAGCACCAGGGTACCGGCGTCGAGCAGCGCCGGCCGGTCGGGGCGGTTGGCGGTATCCGGACCTGCTGTCAGCGTCCGGTCCTGGCGCCAGCGCGCGATCGCCTGCGCCGGGATCCCGGTCGAGCGCCCGAGCTCGTCGGCGGCCACCCACGACGGGGCGAGGCCGATCACCCGGAGACCGGAGCCGCGGGCGGCGGCCACCAGGGCGGCCGCCGTCGTGGTCTTGCCGGTCCCCGCACCGGCCTGCAGCAGCGACACCCCGTCCCGACCGGCGGCGTGGCGCACGGCTTCGCCCTGCTCGGCGCTGAGGTGAGGCGCATGCTCCAGCGCATCCTCGACCGCCTCGGGCGTAATCCAGGTCCGCTCCAGGGGACGATCGGCCGCGCGCAGCATCGCCGCCTCGCAAGCGGCGATGCCCGGGCTGGTCCAGCACGCGCTGGCACCCGGGACCATCGCGGCGTCGGCCAGCGGCAGCAGCGCGCCATCCCGTTCGAGCTGGGCGAGCTCCGCCTCCACGGCGTCGACCCCGACGCCGGCGAGGCCCGCGACCTCCAGGGCGCGCTGGAGCAGATCCTTGCGCGCCACGACGCTCTCGTGCCGGAACAAGGCCGAGGCGGCGCGTGCCACCGCACCGTCGCCGGGGATCTCGGGCGGCTCGAACGGGGTCTCCCGCTCCCGATCGCGCTCGGCGGTCAGCACGAGGGCGGAGTCGCGCTCAAGGTGACGCGCGGCCAGCCACGGATCGATCACGCAGGCGGCGAGTTCCGCGCGCCAGCGTGCCTCCAGCTCCGGCCCGGTCGGCAACTCCTCCTTGCCCCGGCGGGTCGCCAAGGCGGCGATCTCGCGCTGGGCGCTGCTGGCGCCCGTGCCCGCATAGGCTAGGATCTGCTGCGAGCGCTTGGAAAAGGCCGCGAGTAACGTCTCCGGCAGGCCGGCGACCTCCCACTGCCCGCGTCCGGCCTCGCGATACTGCAGGCCGAACCGCTCGCGCAGCCCTTCGGCGAGGGCCGCCCTGTACGCCGCTCCCACTCCGAGCTGGGCGGCATATAATCGCTCAGGCTCAATGGTTAGATGCGTCCGGGACTTGTATCGACCAGCACCGGCATTTGCAGGCGTACCAGCGACATTGATGAACACGCAGTGCGTGTGAATATTCGGGTCACCCTCACGAGTTGTATAGTGATCGAACCGGCCGACGATCAGGTCGCGCGGGCGATGCTGGTCGGTACCGCCGGCGCCGGTCCGGACAGTGACGAGGCCCTCCGCGGTGACAAAACTCAGCGCCCGCTCGACGGCGGCGCGATGGGCGGCCTCGATCGCAGCGCGTTGCTCGGGCGTGCCGGCCATCCAAAGCACGGACACACTCTTCCCGGGGGTCATAGTGCAGTCGACGCCCGCCCAGTGACCCGGGCCGGCACCGCGCACCAGCGGCTTGCCCGTGCCTGGGTGGATCCCCGCACACAGGTCGCGAAACGAGGCTGCATCGATCGCCGCGCCGTGGCGCACGATCGTCTCGCCGCTGCTCCACCAGACCCCGCCGCCGTCCGAGAGGTAGTACTCGTCCCGCTTGTCGGGTTTGGCTTCGCGCTGGCTGTCGTGGGTGTAGTACGACGCTGCCGGCGAACCGGCACCGAGCCGGTGCAGCGAGGCGGTCACGGCGCCGGATCGGCGACGCCGTCGCCCTTGTGCAGGCGGCAGACCTTGGACAGGTCGATGCCGGCCGACGGCGCACCGAGTTCGCCGACCGCCTGGGCCATCTCGAGGATGGCGCCGTCGATCTGCTCCATCCGCTCGACTAGGACGCGGTGACGGATCGCCACTTCCAGGTGCTGGACGATGCACTCGACGGCCAAGCTCTCGGCGGACCAGCCGCGCTCGGCCGCGGCGGCTCGCAACCGGGCGGCGAGCGCCGCTTCCAGGGTCACGGTGAGCTTGACCTCCTGGGCCATCGGCGTACCTGCTGCGCGCGGATCGAGACGGCAGGCTTGGCACGGACGAGGCGGTTGGGCGAGGCCGACACGGCCGCGCGGTTAACGCCGGGCCACTTCAGTGCGTGTGGTGTGATATCCCTTCTGCTACCGTGGCCCAGCCGTAATCGCTGCCGTACTTGGCCGTGGGTTGCCGTATTGCTGCCGCGTCCAGCCGCGATGCAACCGTTACCTGCCGTATGCAGCCGCGCGCTAACGATTCCTTGCCGTGATCCCTGGCATTTGCCGGCCCCACCACACCGGCCGACAAGGGACCGCCTGATAGGTCGGCGTACATGCCGATGCAGTCCCGCCTCGACCTCAGCCGCCTCAAGCGCGACCTCGCCGCCTCCGCCAAGGCGCGCGACGGCATGACGCTCGCCCCGGGCGGGCGGGCGGCCACAGGGCTGATGGCGATGGTGCGCGACAACCTCGACGCGCTGCTCGCCCTGAAGGCCTCCGGCAGCACCTGGAAGGAGATTGCCGCCGGCCTGACCGCACAGGGTTACGCCACCGCCGACGGGCGCCCGCTCACCGACACGCAGCTGACCGGCGTGATTTCTAGCGTGCGCCGGCAGGCCCGCCGCCGGGCCGCGCGGGCGGCTCTGCGCGACATGCGGCCCGATCTCGCCGCGGCTCCACTGCCACCGCGCCGGCCCGCGCCGGCTTCGCCCTCCGATGCCGGCGCACGGCGAGCCCGGCTCGCCCCCGAGCTCACGGCCGGTTCGCCTCCGGAATCCGGCGAGCCGCCCATGAGCGAGGCCGAAATCCGCGATCATCACGTCACCAAGCACAAGCACCTGTTCAGGAAGGACCCCGAGTGATGGCCCGCGTTCTTATCGTCGCTCAGGAAACCGGCGGCATCGGCAAGAGCACGATCACCCGCGGGCTGGCCGAGGCGGTCACCGACGTGCCGATACTCGAAGTCGAATCGACCCCGCGCCTTACGGAGTTCAAGACCGCGAAGGCCGACAACGAGCCGGGAAGCGTGCGCCACTTCTCGGTGCGCGCCAGCCGCGAGGCGATCGAGGCCTCGGGCGGCAAGGCAGCGCGCGCCGAGTTCGACCCGGTCGTCAACGCGCTCTACAGCGTGACCGGTCCGACGCTGGTCGATCTCGGGGCCAATTCCTCGGCGAGCCTGCTCGGCGTGCTCAAGGACGAGGCGGCGTCGCTGCGTGAGGCCGGGATCGAGCTCGGCCTCGTCGTGGTGGTCGCGGCCGAGGCAGGGTCGCTGGCGGATGCGGGCAAGCTGCTTCAGGCGGCCAAGGACTGGGCGGCGGCAAGCTTCGTGGTGGCGAACGCGCTGCGCGGCGCGATCGATCCCGTCATTCTGAAGCGGGTCGCAGGTGCGGCGACGCTGAGCCATTTGCGCGCGTTCGAGCTAGAGGACGCCACCCGCGAGGTGCTCACGGCGGGGCAGCTCCGCGGCATCCCGAAGCTCGACCGCGCCAGGCTCGCTAAGGAGACCTCGCCGGCCCAGGCCGGGCGGATGCTGCGCGACCTGACCGCCTTCCGCCTCGCGGTGATGGAAGCGGTCAAGCCCGCGGCTCTCTGGCTAGTCGAGGGCTGAGCCTCGTGGCCATTCCACCGAAGCGCCCCGCGGGCCCGCCCGCCTCGGCTCCATCTGCCTCGGGATCACCGACGGCGAAGACGGTGCGGGACAACCTCGCTGCCGCCACTAAGGCGGCCGAGGCCGAGGCGACGGAGGTGGCGCGGGTAAGCAAGCGTCGGCTTGACGGGCTTTTAAAGGCGCGACCCGATGCGCGCTTTGCCGCCCTCGCCGAGGCGGAATCCGTACTCACGCCGGAAGACCGCCTGGCGCTGTTGGACTCGCTGCGGAATGCGGAGGCCTCGCATCGGCCGATCCGAGCCGGGACGGCGAGCCGGCTCGCGATCTGGCGCTCTCGGCTGCCCTACCGCCTCGTGCCAATCGGTCTCGGCCTGGGCAGTGCCTTACTGCTTTTCGGCTTGGCACTAGTCGCTTGGTACCGCACGCCAGAGCGATGGGTCACCCTGCGGGGTGCGGAGCCGCAGCCGATCGGCTGGCGTATGCCGGACGGCATGCGCGTCGCGGGCCGGCTCGATCCTGGTTCCCGCGCACTGCTTTGGCGCCGTGATGGCGCGGACGGTGTGCTGCGAAGCTGGGTGGCGCAGTCCGGCTACGCGGAGGCGCGCGTGCCCTTGAGCCTCCTCGCCACAGCCCCCTGAGCTGAATGACCTCTCGCCTGCGCTCAAACCGCTGATCGACGGAATCCACCATCGATGTCCTTCGCATTGAAGATCGTCGTCCTGACGATCGCGATCCTGCTTCTTGGCTACCCCACTGCGGCGCTCGTCGTGCACGGGCTCGATCCAACCCTCTGGCCGAGTGAGGCCATGCGCCCGGGCATGTGGTTCGCGCTCTGGCGCACCGGGCAGCTCGATGCGATCGTGGAACTGTACTGGGCGATGCTCATCGGCCGCGCGCCGGCGTTCGCGAGCGGCTTCTGGACGCTGATGGCGGTGCTCGCACCGATTGCCTTGATGATCGGCTGGCGCTTCGCCGGATCGAAGGCCGCGCCCCGGCGCGACGCCTCCGACCTGTTCGGGGGGGCGCGCTTCGCGACCGCCGCCGAGCGCGCCGCGATGGGTCGAGGCCTCGAACTCGGCCTCGACCCGGAGACCGGGCGCGCGGTGCGCGTCGCCGTCCAGGGCACGCTCGCGACCATCGCGCCACCGCGCAAGGGCAAGACCTCCGGCGCGTTGATCCCGAACCTGGCCTATCCCGAGCCGAACGCCTGGTCCGGGCCCGCGGTCGTCTTCGATCCGAAGGGCGAACTTTACAGGGCTACGGCCGAGCGGCGCCGCGCCATCGGCAGGCGTGTCATTTGTCTCGATCCGCTGAACCTCGTGGGAGGCACGGACCGATGGAATCCCCTTGCTGACCGCGATCCGGAGGATGTGCTCTATCTTCAGCATACCGCTGCCGCCCTCCTTCCCGAACCGGGCGGCGACGGCGAGGCTGCCGCCTACTTCCGCAACCGGGCGATCGATCTCATCACCGGTGCACTCCTAGTCACCCTGAAGCGCGGCACCCGCAGCGTCGCACAGGTCCAGGCGCTGATCGCCGACCCTGATACTTTGATCGCGCAACTCGAACATTTGCGACCGGCCCCCGCCGCGCTGAGCGCCCTGGAGATCCTCAGGGCCGATCCGAAGACCCGCGACCCGCTCGTCGCCACCTGCGCCCAGGCCTTCCAATGGCTCGCCGACGCGCGCCTACGCCATCTCGTCGGCGCCACCAGCTTCGACTTCGCCGACCTCGCCACCGGCCGGGTCGATCTGTTCGTGGCGGTGCCGCCCGAGTACAAAGATCTGCTGGCGCCGCTGCTGCGCTGGTTCCTCAGCGATCTGTTCACGAGCGTGCGCCGCAACCGGCCGGCCGAACGCATCTTGGTGATGATCGACGAGGCCGCAGCCCTCGGGCGGTTCTCCGAGATCCTGACTGCATCTGCCGAGCTTCCGGGCTACGGCGCCTCGCTCTGGACTCTGTGGCAGGACCGTTCGCAGATTGTCGGCCTCTACGGGCAGGCGGGGGCCGACACCATCCTCAACACCGCCGAGATCGTGACTGTGTTCGACGTGCCGGCGGTCGATCCCGACGCGAGCGAACGCTGGTCGCGGGCGCTCGGCGACTACACCGCCCGGGTCGAGACGCTGACCCGGCCCGCCGAGGGGCAGGGTCAGCGCAGCATTGCCCTGACACCGCAGGCCGCGCGGTTGGTCCCGGCTCAGGCCCTGACCAGCATGCCGAGCCGAGAGCTTCTGGTGTTCGCCAACAGTGCCGCTTATCCGCGCCATCCGATCCGCTTGCACAAAACCGTGGCTCATTCCGACCCACGCTTCTTAAGTCTGATCAACTCTGTAGCCCCGGTCGGACAAAGCTGATGATGCACTTACATTGAACGACGTGCAAAACTTATTGAACTGAATTATATCGATTCACAATAAATATATTATTATAAAATTGCAAATTCGCGATAAATGCTACGTTTGTCATTAGAATTATAATGGCACAATTATTAGCAGTGTCGTCAACTACAGTAAAATGAAGGTCTGAGCCATGAAAATCTTCAAGAAAAATCTCCTGATGTTGAGCCGCGAAGAACTCAGTGCAAAACATCAGACTAAATCGGGTGTAATCATGCATGAAATTGGGCATGTGATTGCATACCGCCGCATAGGTATAAGCACAGCTTATATAGCGATACATGAAGATTATAACATAGGATCTATATTTGCCCCTTCTCCTTCTGATACTTCAGAAATTTCAATTGAAAATCAAATCCTAATCCATGCTTCGGGAGTATTCATGGAGAAGGCAATTTTTGGCGATTTTAATGTCGACACCGCATACGGCGATTTCATGAAGATTGCCGATATGGTTAGAGCATCAGGAAAAATATACCCAGCCCTCACAAACAGAATCGATTCCGGCGTTCCGTTTGCGGAGAGATTATTTGCGGATTACGGAACCAAATTTCCGACTAGGTCGGAAAGGTATTTTGCATACGCCCTACACCACGCAATCCTCAAGAAATTGGGCAGTGGTAATCTTATAGAAGGACATAGAGTAATTCGGTTCTGCGATATGCCGATGCTATACAGAATCACGCATCACTCTCAGTCTTCTGCCCTCAGAGAACAAACCAAAAGGTGGGATCGTTTAGATGAACTCACAACATCGTTAGAGGAAAACAGTAGTTATGCTGAACAGGAGATCCTGAGTAGACTTCGCTTCGGGCCCTAGAATTCTGACTACACCTCATAGTTAGCTCCAATTCGACTTTGAAGGGCAAACCTCAGCCGGCCACATTCGGCCATTCATTACATGCTGACCAAGCCGAACTGACGTCCGCAATATTGAGCCAACGACGAGTTGCACGTTGTCGCACATCAATGTATGACAACGCAGCTGTAACGCCGTTTAGTGCTGCTGAGTCAACGACTTACGCGGGCTGCCGCTTAGGTGAGAATCCTGGCGCCCCAGCCAAGCCTTTTTTTGGCTTACCTAAAAGCGATTCAGCCTCAGTTCTTAGCCGAGTTTGTTTGTGCGCAGCGTACCACGTCGCGTACCAAGCTCCGCTAGATGATCGATCGCCTGCAGCTACCACGGGGCCTGGACCGAAAAAGCATAGGCCAGGGCCGTGGTCAGCCCCCATCGGAGTGGTCCGCCCTGAAGTATGGCTTTGAGCCGACGGAGGACGGACGCGATGGGAACGAAGAAGCACAAGCCGGAAGAGGTCGTGGCCGAGCTGCGGCAGGTGGACGTGCTGGTCTCGCAGGGGCAGAGCGTGGCTGATGCGATCCGGGGTATCGGGGTGACCGAGGTCACCTACTATCGTTGGCGCAACGAGTTCGGTGGGCTGAAGTCCGACCAGGTGCGCCGGATGAAGGAGCTGGAGACCGAGAACCAGCGGCTGCGCAAGGCGATCGCGGATCTCACGCTCGACAAGCTGATCCTGCAGAGGCGGCCCGGGGAAACTTCTGAGCCCCGCGCGCCGGCGCGCCTGCATCGAGCATGTCCGGACCGTGCTGACGGTCTCCGAGCGGCGCGCCTGTCGCGCCCTCGGACAGCATCCCTCATCCTGAGCCTGTCGAAGGATCGACGCAGCGCAAGGTGCCGCGGGGGAGAGACGACGAGGCGGCGCTGCTGGCCGACCTGGTCGAGTTGTCGCGCCGGTATGGCCGCTACGGCTACCGCAAGATCGCCGCCCTGCTGCGGGCGGCGGGCTGGCTGGTCAACGACAAGCGGGTGGATCCTTCGACAGGCTCAGGATGAGGGGCTGTGGCGGCAGGAGGGGCTGAAGGTGCCGGCCCGCCAGCCCAAGAAGGGTCGGTCGTGGGACGGAGATGGCTCCTGTGTCCGGCTGCGGCCCGAGCACCGCGATCATGTCTGGTCCTACGACTTCGTCGAGGCGCGCACGCATGACGGGCGCAAGGTCCGCCTGCTGAACGTCATCGACGCGTTCACCCGCGAGTGCCTGGCGATCCGGGTAGCGCGCAAGCTCAAGGCACCGGACGTGATCGATGGGCTCTCGGACTTGTTCATCCTTCGCGGCGTGCCTGCGCACGTTCGCTCAGACAATGGACCGGAGTTCATCGCCCAATCCGTGCAGAAGTGGATCACCGCCGCTGGAGCAAAGACGGCCTACATCACGCCTGGCTCACCGTGGGAGAATGGCTGCGTTGAGAGCTTCAACGCCAGGTTACGGGACGAGCTGCTGAACGGGGAGATCTTCTACTCACTGCGGGAGGCGCAGATCCTGATCGAGAGCTGGAGGAGACACTACAATGGGGTTCGGCCGCACGCCTCCCTCGGCTACCGCCCGCCGGCCCCGGAGGTGTTCGTGCCAGCCTTAACCGCTTGGCCGGCTGCGCTCGCCCGACCGGCTCCGCCGGCCAAGCTACCCGTGGTGGAAAGGCCCACGGTCCACTAACATTCCACTCGGGCCACCTCCTGGGGGCTGATCACCGCCGCGAGGAGATCCTTGAGGACGGTGTAGGCGGGCTTGTCCTGCGCGCTCGGGCCGAACCAGACCTTGCCGGTCACCGTCATGTCCGCGGCCAGAAGGTCGTAATCCCGGTGCTCCACGGTCTCGTCGACCCAGCCGCGCTGGCCGGTGACGGTCACCTCGATGTTGAGGCTGCCGAGCGCCGGCGAGGCCGCCCCCTGCTGCGGGCAGATGATCGCCCAGATCCGGCCTGCCGCGTCGTAGCCGGCCCGGGAGATGTCGGGCGCGAACATCTGGAAGCAGCGCGATTCCGGATCGCCCGGGACCGTCTCCCAGCTGAATTCCGGCCACAGCACATGGACCTGCCGTTCCAGCTTCCCGATCTTCGCCAGGTTGTCGAGCAGAGGCAGGCCGGAGAGGTCGGGCTCCGGATAGGAGAAATGCGGGCCCGACGATGAGAACCCGCCCGTCCAGCCCGGAACCGGGACCTTGTTCACCGGGATCTTTCCGTCATACGTCACGCCGCCCTCCGCTCCATTACGCGAATCATGTCGTATGAGCATCTTCTGCACCTTGGCTGCTCTATACAAGGTAAAGTCACGCAATGCAGGACATCAAGCGAAATTGGCCGTGATTTTTGGTAGACGTCTTTTCGTGGGTGGCAGCTGAAATTCTACAGGGCACCAATTATGCAAGATGGACTGCACTGACGTCACCGCGTGACTGGAAGAGGATCCGTCCGGCGCCGGGACGTCGTCGCGGTGCGTGCGACCCGTGGCACTCCGGCCCCTTCCCGCCCCGGACCTCGGGCGCGTAAACCCGGCGCGCCCTGCCCGGAGTCTCGCGCCGCATGCATTCCCGCCTCTTCGCCCTCGCCCTCGCGGCCCTCCTCGCCACCACCGCCCGCGCCGACGCCCCGATGCGCGGCCATGGCGGGCCGGTGCGGGCGCTGGCGGTGACGGCGGACGGGCAGCGGGCGCTCTCGGGCAGCTTCGATTCCTCCGCCATGCTGTGGTCGATCGAGGACGGGGCGGCCCTGCGGGTGCTGCGCGTCCATGACGGAGCGGTGAACGCCGTGGCGCTCCTGCCCGATGGCGGGTTCCTCACCGCGGGCGAGGACGGTCGCGTCGCCCTCTGGCGCGATGGCCCTGAGCCGGAGCGGATCCTCGCCAGCCATGCGGGCCCGGTCTCCGGCCTCGCGGTGGCGCCGGACGGGCGCCGGATCGCCTCGTCGTCCTGGGACGGCACCGCCCGGATCACGCCCCTCGACGGCGCACCGGCCCTCGTGCGGGAGGGTCACCGCGGCAACGTCAACGCCGTGGCGTTCCTGCCCGACGGCCGCCTCGTGACGGCAGGCTACGACGCGACGGTGCGGGTCTGGCCGGAGGCGGGACCGCCCGTGACGGTCCAGCTCGACGCGCCGGTCAACGCCGTGGCGGCCGCCCCGGACGGGGAGATCGCGGCGGCCGGTGCCGACGGCAGCCTGCACCTGCTGCGGCCCGACGGCACGACCCGGGCGGCCCTCGCCCTCGGCCCCCGCCCGGTCGTGGCTCTGGCGCTCTCGCCCGACGGGGGCCGGATCGCCGCCGCGACGGTGGGCGGCGCGGTCGCGGTGATCGACCGGGCCGAGGCGCGGGTGCGGCTCACCCTGGTCGGACCCGGGCTGCCGGTCTGGTCGCTGGCCTTCCGGGGCACCGACGAGCTCGTCACCGGCGGCGGCGACCGGCTGGTGCGGCGCTGGGACCTCGCCACCGGCGAGCCGATCGGGCCGCTCGCCATGACCCGCCCGGCCGACGCGCTCGCCGCCTATCCGGGCGACCGCGGCGCCGAGGTGTTTCGCGCCTGCGAGGCCTGCCACACGCTGACGCCCGACGGCGGCAACCGCGCCGGGCCGACCCTCCACGGCGTGTTCGGCCGCCGCATCGCCGCCGTGCCGGACTATCCCTACTCCCCGGCCTTCCGGCAGCTCGACATCACCTGGACCGCCGAGACCATCGCCCGCCTGTTCGAGGTCGGCCCGGCCCGTTTCACGCCCGGCACCAAGATGCCGGAGCAGACGATCAATGCGGCGGAGGACCGGGCGGCGCTGGTGCGGTTCCTGGAGACGGCGACGCGGTGAGTTGCGCGCGGCCCTCGCCAGGGCCATCCCGTGAGAAGCCGGGCTGCCAGCGCGGCCGTCTCAGCGGATGGTTCGGAGGTCGCGATCGGGATCGGCAACGAGGTCCCGACAATCATCGGCGATCTCCGACAGATCGCCGGCGAGTTCAGGGCGTGACCGATCACGCCTCGCGCGCCCGGATGTAATCCTCCGAGGTCCTGGGGCGGTTCTCCTCCGCCGCGTGGGGATCGAAACCCTCGTTGAGGACGTGCGAGACCCGGCAGGTGTCGCACATCATCAGGGCCTTGATCCGCTCCTCACCGGCCTGGCCGGCGAACATCCAGTGGCGGTCGCGCAAGCGGGCGATCACCCGCTCGATGGTGCTGCGGGTGCCGAAGGCCTTGCCGCAACTGACACAGTCGAACGGCTCCTCCTCCTTGAGGACCCGCCGCGGCGCCGCCCAGGCGGCGAAGTCGAGCTGGGGCTTCAGCCCGATCACGTCCTCCGGGCAGGTCGCGGCGCACAGGCCGCACTGCACGCAGGCGCTCTCCGCGAAGGTCAGGCGCGGGCGGTCGGGATCGTCGGCGAGCGCCCCCGTCGGGCAGGCGCCGACGCAGGCGTGGCAGAGGGTGCAGGCCTCGGTCCTGAAGTCGAGCCCGCCGAAGGGAGCGCCGGCATCGAGCGCCACTAAGTCGACCGGGCGCGGCGCGGCGTGGTGCAGTTCCGAGACCGCGAAGCGCAGGACGCCCCGCACGTCGCCGTCCGGCATGAAGCCCGACGGCGTCGGGGCCGGGGTGCCGCGGGCGCTCTCCGCGAGCGCCTGGCCCAGCGCCTCGGGATCGTCGGTCTCGATCAGCGAGACCACGGCGCCGCCCGCCTCCGGCCCGTAGCCGAGGGCCTGGACCACGCTCTCCAGGCGGGCGGCGTTGCGGGCGAGGGCCGCGACGTCGTGCTTGGGCCTGGCACGCACGAGAAGCCGCACCGCGCCCGCGCCGTACGCGAAGGCCGCCGCGATCGTCTCGGGGCCGACCTGGGTCACCTCGTTGACCGGGAACGGCAGCACGTCGGCCGGCAGGCCCTCGCCGAAGCGGGCGAGCGCGTCGATCAGCGGCGCCCCATGGCCATCGTCGTGGATCAGCAGCACCGGCGCCATGCTGCCCGCCTTCTGGCCGCCCGCCTTGCGGTAGGCGGCGAGCAGCGTGCGCAGGCGGCGCATCAGCGCGTCGGCGGGCGGCAGGGCGTAGGCCGCCGCGCCCGTCGGGCAGACGGAGGCGCAGGAGCCGCAGCCGGCGCAGACATGGGGATCGATCGCGACGTGGTCGCCGGCGGGCGCGATGGCGCCTGTGGGGCAGACATCGAGGCAGCGGGTGCAGCCGGTGATGCGCGAGCGCGAATGGGCGCAGAGGTCGGCGTGGAAATCGACGAAGCGGGTCTTGTCGAACGTGCCGACGAGGTGGGAGGCCTCGAACAGCACCCGCTCCACCGCGGCCGGGTCGCGGGGATCGGCGCGCAGGTAGCCGCTTCGCAGGTCGTGGGCCGGGAAGAGCGGCGTGCCGCCGGTGAGGTCGACGACGATGTCGCAGGTCGAGGTCGCCCCGTTCCGGGCCGGCCCGAAGGCGAGCACCCGGCGCGAGGACGGCAGCGGCAGGGCGGTGTCGTCGACCGTCAGGCGGAAGGCGCCGAGATGGCCGGTCGCCGCCCGCACGGTGCCCTTCAGCACCGGGATCTCGCCCGAGCGCGGCGGCGCGACCTCGCCGGGCCGGGAGAGCAGCACCGTGACGTCGAGGTGGTCGGCGAGCCGCCGGCCGGCCTCGATCGCGACCTCGTCGCGGCCGTAGACCAGGACGACGCCCCGGCTCTCGAAGCTCACGCTCGCCGCCGGCGGCATCGGCTCGGCGGCGGCCGCGAGGAGCGCCGCCATCTTCGGGCCCGCAGCACCGGCCTCTGCCGACCAGCCGGCGGTCTCGCGGATATTGGCGAAGGCGACGCGCTCCTCCGCCCCGACCTCCTCCGCCACCTCGCGAAACAGCGGCGCCTTGAGGGTGCAGGACACGGTGACGGGCCGACCCGAAATCATCGCGGCCCGCACCCGCTCGAGCTCGCGGCCGCAGAGCTGCTCGCCCGTCTCCAGCCTGCCGCCGCACGCCCTGCCGATCGCCGCCGCATCGAGGGGCATGCTGCCCTCGCAGGAACAGGCGATCACGATCCGATCCGACACCACACGCGTCTCCGACCAGGCACCCGGCCCCGGGCCTCGCGAGGCCCGGGACACCGCCGCCCCCTGGGGCGTCATGCCCCTTGTTCACTGGTTCCGCGCTATATAGGAGCCATTAAAAAGAACGACCCGACACGTGCGCGCAGGCCAGTGCCATCTTCCTCATGATCCTCGCGGACTCCTCCGGCCTGATGCTCCCCCCCGCCTTCCGGCCGCTGCGCCTGCCGGACGCGGGCGAGACGGCGCATGATCGGGCCTGCGCGCTCGCCCGCGCCGACGGCGAGGCGCCCGGCACGCTCGTCGTCGGCGCGCGGACCGACAGGGTCGACCTCGCGGTGGTTCTGGCGCCCGAGGAGCCGCTGGCGTCCGCGCGCCGCGTCGGGCTCGTCGGCCTCGCCGCGCTCGTCGAGGCGGTGGGCAGCCACGCCCCGCCGGACAAGCCGGTGATCCTCGACGCGGGCGGCACCCTGTTCTTCGACCGCGCCCGCCTCGGCGGCGGCCGCCTGGCCTGGCCCGATGCCTGCCCCGAGGACGCGGTGCCGGACTGGCTGGTCTTCTCCGGCATGCTGATCGCCTCGAAGCGCGACGCCGGCGATCCCGGCCACACCCCCGACTCGACCTCGCTGGAGGAGGAAGGGTTTCCGCCGGACTGCGGCGATGCCCTTGCCGAGAGCTTCGCCCGCCACCTGCTGCGCGGCCTCTCGCTCTGGGCCGAGGACGGGCCCGATGCGGCGGTGGTGCACGCGAGGGCCTATCTCGAGACGGCCGACCGGCCTCTTCGCCTCGATGGCACCGGCTGGTTCGACCCCATCAGGGGAGGCCCGCGCCTGTGAGCCCGACACTCCCCCGCACCAAGCTCCCCCGCACCCTGAGGCTCGACCCGTCCGACACCCTGGTCTTCGCCCACGCCGCGCCGCCCGGCGAATGGGCGGTGACCGGCAGCTTCCTCTTTCTCGACGAGGACCCGGCCGCGCTCACCGGCAAGGCGCGGGCGGCGTTCCGGGCCGGTTTCCTCGGCATCGACTCCTTCGGCTTCTCGACCCTGGTGGTGGTGAGCGAGGCGAGCGAGGCGGAGCGCGAGGCCGCGACCGCGGCGCTCGCTGCCCAGCTTGAGACCCGCCTCGGCGCGCCGGACCGGGAGAGCGCGTTGGCCGCCGCCCGGGAGGAGATCGCGGTGGCGGAATCGCTGTGCGGCCCGCCGGTCGGCACCGTGCTGGCGCTGCACCGCACGGTCGAGGACGGCGAGATCCGCGAGCGCTTCCGGGCGCTGCGCCCACGGGAGGGCGCCACGCCCGGCGCCGACCGGCGCCACGCCTATGCCCGCGCCTTCGATTTCTACGAGACCGACGAGGAGCCCGAGGAGCGGGTCGACCTCGCGGGCCTGCTGAACGCGAAGCCCTGATACGGGACGCCCTGATGCGGGAAACCCTGATGAAAGCCCGTCATGCCTGAATTCTGGGTCTCGAGCGGCCACCACCTCACCCGGCGCGACGAGGGCGGCGGCCTCAGCATCACCGACGAGCTGCTGCTGGCCTATCTGGCGCGGCCCGAGCTGGTGCCGCCGGAGGAGGCCTGCGCGGCCGAGCGGGCGCTCCACGCCGCGCTGATGCGGGAGCCTCGCCGGCCGGTCTCCCCCGCCGAGGTGGCGGCGCTCGCCGACCCCGACGCGCGGGAGAACTGGGCGATGATCCTGGCCTTCCGCGACCGCCTGCTCGGCGCCCGCTCGGTCGAGGCGGCCTATCTCGACCTCGTCCGCCGGGGCACCGCCGGCACGCCGCCGCTCTTCCTCAACCAGCTCGTCCACCTGATCCTGCGCAATGCCCTCGACGGCTGCGACGACCCCTACACCTTGCGCGCCGCCGAATTGTTCTTCCGCCCGCAGCGGGCCTCGGTGACGGACGGGTCGCTGCTGCTGGCCGATGCCGAGCTGATCGACGAGGCGGAGGGGGCCGGGCGCCAGTCGCCGCTCGTGGCGATGCTCGGGCGCGAGCCGGTCTCCGAGCTCGACGTGCTCACCTCGGACAACGCCTGGACCTACTGGAGCCGGTCGGACGCCTTCAGCATGGCGCTCAACCTCGGCTCCGACCCGAGGAGCCGCGAGGGGCTGGCCCGGGCGATCGAGGCCTTCGTGCGCCACCTGCTCGCGGTCGAGGTCGCGGTCGCGCCGCTCGCCGCGATCGAGGACAAGGACTGGCGCTGGTTCGTCGGGCTCGACCAGGAGGGCACGCGCATCGGCAACGCCCTGTGGCGCGGCGAGGCCATCGACGCCGGCATGGCCGAGCGGGTGATCGCGCTGTTCCGGCTGACGATCCAGGATCCCGCCCGGGCGGATCCGCGCGTCGGCGACCGGCCGGTCTACCTCCTGCTCGCGATGAATCCGGACCGGATCGTGACGATGAAGCCGCAGAACCTGATCGCCGGCCTTCCCGTCATCCAGACGGGAGAAGCCTGATGAGCACCACGCTGATCCCGGTCGGGGTCGTCGTCGCCAAGCGCAGGCTGAAGGGGAAATGGGCGAGCCACGCCTGGCTGCCCGTGGCGGTGCTGCCGGGGCTGCCCGGCACCGCGCCCTGGACCCGCCTCTCGGCTTCGGAGGACGAGGAGACCTTCTACGCCGGCTCCTACGAGGTCGAGCTGCACCCGGCCGAGACCGCCCATTACGGCGACAACCTCGCGGCGGCCCAGCCCTCGCTCTGGGTGGCCCTGCGCGAGACGGCGCCGGAGACCTACGCGGTCGCGACCGTCACGGCCGACCCCTACGAGGGCGAGTCGCTGGCCGAGGGCATCGGCGAGATCGTCGAGGCGGTGCCGATGCCGCCCGAGATCCAGGCCGAGGTCGGGGCGTTCTACCGGGCGTTCCACGTCGAGCGGGTCTTCCACAAGCGCAAGCGCGACCGCGCCGACCCGGAGGCCCTGGCGCGGCAAGGTGCGAATCAAGGAACCGGCGTGCGGCGCCGGGAGGAACCATGAGCGACGGCTTCCTCACCCGCTGGTCGCGCCGCAAGCGCGACGAGGCGCGCCGGCCGGTGGCGGCTCCGCCGGACGCGCCCGACGCGGCGGTGCCGACCTCGGCCGAGGCCGCGCCCGCCGAGGACGAAGGCTCGCTGAGCCCCGAGGAGCTGGCGCAGCTCCCCTCCCTCGCCACGCTCACCGCCGCGACCGACCTGACGCCGTTCCTGCGTGCCGGCGTGCCGCGGGCCCTGCGCAACGCGGCCCTGCGCCGGATGTGGTCGGTCGACCCGGCGATCCGCGACTTCGTCAGCGAGGCGCGCGAATACGCCTACGACTGGAACACCCCCGGCGGCGTGCCGGGGACCGGCGGCGCGATCTCGGCCGAGGACGTGCGGGCGATGGTGGAGCGGGTGTTCGGGAGTGAGGAGAAGGAAGACGCTCCCGACCACACCGACCAGGACGAGATGAGCGCCGGCAGCCGCCCTCTCCCGTCTGGGAGAGGGGTTGGGGGATCGAAGATCCCGCACGGGCCTGAAGACCCGCGTGAGGGTGACGCGCTTCAGTGTGGAGCTCTCACCGTCGTGCCGGCAGCGGGACGTTCAGCGCTTGGTCCTGAACCGTCTCCACCCTCGCGCGATCTTCGATCGCCCCTACCCCTCTCCCACACCCTGGAGCGATACCGGGCAAGCCCGGCATCGCCTGGAGAGGGGATCCCGCGGCTCTCGCCTGACGCCCGCGAACCGGAGCCCCTGCCCCCCTCCCCGCCCCACCTGCGACGCCATGGCGGGGCGCTGCCGATTTGAAGCATTAGAAAGTCGAATTGCGCCCTAGCGAATCCTGGCTATGGTGCGGGCGCGGAGCACGGCGTCCTCCAAATGATGGAGAGATCCAAGAGCCGGCAGCACCGAAGGGTGGGAGCGCGTTGCGCGAGGTGATGGTGAGTAAGGAGCCCGATCCGGTCGACGAGATCGACGCTCTGCGCGCGCAGGAATACGATCTCCTGGCGGCCGTTCTCGGCCGTGCGCCGGCCCCGGACCTGATCACTGCGTTGCAGGGGCTCGACGGCGACGCATCGCCCCTCGGCCAGGCCCATGCCGCCCTCGGCCGGGCTGCCCGCGAGACCGATCCGCGCGCTGTGGGCCGCGACTACTTCGCCCTGTTCATCGGCGTCGGGCGCGGGCTGATCATGCCCTACGCCTCCTACTACCTCACCGGCTTCCTCAATGAGCGGCCGCTCGCCCGGGTGCGCCAGGACTTCGCGGCGCTGGGACTCGAGCGCGATCCTGGCTCGAGCGAGCCGGAGGACCATGCCGCCACCCTGCTCGAGGTGATGGCGAACCTCGCCGCCAGGCGCCTGCCGGCCGAGGACGGGGCCGATCACCGCTTCTTCGAGCGGCACCTGAAGCCCTGGATCGGGCGTTTCTTCACCGACGTTGCGGCGCAGGCGGCCACGCCGTTCTACCGTGCGGTCGGGGAACTCGGCGAGGTGTTCACGACGGTCGAGACGGAGGCCTTCGCCATGGAGGCGTAGGCCGACCTGATTGCTGAAGGCGTGAGCCAACCCGGAGACCATGTCGGGCGTGAGGCGCGTGCGGGCGACGATGGCCAGACGGAACGAGAGGAGAGCCGCGATGCGGCATGAGGACGAGACCCGGAAGGACGACACCGGAATCGGACGGCGGCAGTTCTTCCGCACGCTGGGCGGCGGCACCGCCGCGGCGGCGGCCGCGGTCGCCGCCGTGCCGCTGACGCCCACCGAGGCGCAGGCCTACGACCCGGGCAATACCGAGACCCGGTCGCGCTACCGCGAGACCGATCACGTGAAGGCCTTCTACCGCACCAACGGCTACGAGACGCTGAAGAAGTGAGACCGGCATGCTGACCAAGCGCAGGAGCGGCGTCGCGGCCCGCGGCAGCCACCAGGCCCTCGCCGCGGGCCTCACCGCCCACACCCTCGACCGCCGCGGCTTCCTGCGAAAATCGGGGCTCGCCGCCGGCGGCCTCGCGGCCCTCGGCACGGTGCGGCTCGGCGCGGTGCGTCAGGCCCAGGCCGCCGGTGCGTCCGCCGATCCGGCCCAGGCGGTGATCCGCAAGAACATCTGCACCCACTGCTCGGTCGGCTGCACGGTGACGGCCGAGGTCGTCAACGGCGTCTGGGTCGGCCAGGAGCCGTCCTGGGCGAGCCCGATCAACCGCGGGGCGCATTGCGCCAAGGGCGCGGCGATCCGCGAGCTGGTCCACAGCGACCGCCGCCTGCGCTACCCGATGAAGATCGTGAACGGCGAGTGGCAGCGGATCTCCTGGGACCAGGCGATCACCGAGATCACCGACAAGCTCCAGGCGATCCGCAACAAGTCGGGCGCGGATTCCGTCTACTGGCTCGGCTCGGCCAAGTTCACCAACGAGGCCTCGTACCTGTTCCGCAAGCTCGGGGCGTTCTGGGGCACCAACAACGTCGACCATCAGGCCCGTATCTGCCACTCGACCACGGTGGCGGGGGTCGCCAACACCTGGGGCTACGGCGCCCAGACCAACTCCTACAACGACATCCGCAACGCCAAGACGATGATCATCCTCGGCGGCAATCCCGCCGAGGCGCACCCGATCTCCATGCAGCACGTGCTGTCGGGCAAGGAGATCAACCGCGCCAACATGATCGTCATCGATCCGCGCTTCACCCGCACGGCGGCCCACGCCACCGAGTATGTCCGCATCCGCTCGGGTACCGACATCCCGGTGATCTGGGGCATCCTCTGGCACGTCTTCCAGAACGGCTGGGAGGACAAGGACTTCATCAAGAGCCGCGTCTACGCGATGGACGACGTCCGCAAGGAAGTCGCCAAGTGGACGCCCGACGAGGTCGAGCGGGTCTCCGGCGTGCCGGGCGAGCAGCTGAAGCGCGTGGCCGAGCTCTTCGCCAAGGAGAAGCCGGCGACGCTGATCTGGTGCATGGGCGCGACGCAGCACACCGTCGGCACCGCCAACGTGCGGGCGCTCTGCATCCTGTGCCTGGCCACCGGCAATGTCGGCAAGCCGGGGACGGGCGCCAACATCTTCCGCGGCCACACCAACGTCCAGGGCGCGACCGATCTCGGCCTCGATGTGACGACGCTGCCGCTCTATTACGGCCTCGTCGAGGGCGGGTGGAAGCACTGGGCCCGGGTCTGGGAGGTCGAGTACGACTGGCTGCAGTCGCGCTTCGACGAGGTGCCGGCCAGCGCCGGCCGCAAGGCCCGCTCGCGCAAGGAGAACATGGAGACCCCCGGGCTGACCTCGACCCGGTGGTTCGACGCCGTCAGCCTGCCGGCCGACCAGGTCGACCAGCGCACGCCGCTCAAGGCCATGATGGTGTTCGGACACGGCGGCAACACCGTGACCCGGATGCCCGAGGCGGTGAAGGGCATGGCCGAGCTCGAACTCCTCGTCGTCGCCGACCCGCACCCGACCACCTTCGCGGCGATGGATGCGCGCCGGGACAACACATACCTCCTGCCGATCTGCACCTCCCTCGAGATGGACGGGTCGCGCACCGCCTCGAACCGCTCGATCCAGTGGGGCGAGCAGATCGTGAAGCCGGCCTTCGAGTCGAAGAACGACTACGAGGTGATCTACCGGATGGCGGTGAAGCTCGGCTTCGCCGACAAGATGTTCAAGAACGTCAAGGTCGTGGACGGCGTGCCGGTCGCCGAGGACCTGCTGCGGGAGATCAACCGCGGCGGCTGGTCGACGGGCTATTGCGGCCAGAGCCCCGAGCGCCTGAAGGCGCACATGAAGAACCAGCACAAGTTCGACCTCGTCACCTTGCGGGCGCCGAAGGACGATCCGGAGGTGGGCGGCGACTATTACGGCCTGCCGTGGCCGTGCTGGGGCAAGCCGGAGCTGAAGCATCCGGGCACCCACATCCTCTACAACACGTCGCTGCACGTGAAGGAGGGCGGCAGCACCTTCCGGGCCCGGTTCGGCACCGAGCGCAACGGGCAGACGCTGCTCGCCGAGGACTCGTTCTCGAAGGGCTCCGACCTGACGGACGGCTATCCCGAGTTCACCTTCGGGGTGTTCCGCAAGCTCGGCTGGGACAAGGACCTGACGGCGGACGAGCTCGCCACGATCCAGCGGATCGGCGGCAACAACCCGGACGCGGTCAGCTGGGCCACCGACCTGTCGGGCGGGATCCAGCGGGTCTGCCTCGACCACGGCGTGATCCCGTTCGGCAACGGCAAGGCGCGGGCGAATGCCTGGAACCTGCCCGACCCCGTGCCGGTCCACCGCGAGCCGGTCTATTCGCCCCGGCCCGACCTCGTCGCCAAGTACCCGACGCGGCCCGACGAGCGGCAGTTCCGCATGCCGAATGTCGGCTTCTCGGTGCAGAAGGCGGCGGTCGACCGCGGGGTGGCCAAGCAGTTCCCGATCATCCTGTCGTCGGGCCGCCTCGTCGAGTACGAGGGCGGCGGCGAGGAGACCCGCTCGAACCCCTGGCTCGCCGAGCTGCAGCAGGACATGTTCGTCGAGGTCAACACGGCGGACGCGGCCGAGCGCGGCATCAAGGACGGGCAGTTCGTCTGGGTCTACGGTCCGGAGAACACCGCGAAGGCCAAGGTGAAGGCGCTGGTCACCGACCGCGTCGCCAAGGGCGTCGCCTGGATGCCGTTCCACTTCTCGGGCTGGTACCAGGGCAAGGACATGCGCGAGCACTACCCGAAGGGCGCCGACCCGGTGGTGCTCGGCGAGAGCGTGAACACCGTGACCACCTACGGCTTCGATCCCGTGACGGGCATGCAGGAGACCAAGGTGACCCTCTGTCAGATCAGCGCGGCGTAAAGGGAGGGGATCCTCATGGCGCGAATGAAGTTCCTCTGCGACGCGGACCGCTGCATCGAGTGCAACGCCTGCGTCACCGCCTGCAAGAACGAGCACGAGGTGCCGTGGGGCATCAACCGTCGCCGGGTCATCACCCTGAACGACGGCAAGCCCGGCGAGCGCTCGGTCTCGATGGCCTGCATGCACTGCACCGACGCGCCCTGCGCGGCGGTGTGCCCGGTGAACTGCTTCTACACCACGGCGGACGCCGTGGTGCTGCACTCCAAGGACCTGTGCATCGGCTGCGGCTACTGCTTCTACGCCTGCCCGTTCGGGGCGCCGCAATACCCGCGGGTCGGGAACTTCGGCTCCCGCGGCAAGATGGACAAGTGCACCTACTGCTCGGGCGGCCCGGAGGTCGACCTCTCGGTCGCCGAGTACGAGAAGTACGGCTCGAACCGGCTGGCGGAGGGCAAGCTGCCGCTCTGCGCCGAGATGTGCTCGACGAAGTCGCTGCTGGCCGGCGACGGCGAGATGATCGCCCAGATCTACAAGGAGCGGGTGATCAAGCGCGGCTACGGCTCGGGCGCCTGGGGCTGGAAGACGGCCTACCGCGAGACGATCGCGATCTGAGGAAACGATGCCGATGCGCAGGCTCACCTCCCTCTTCCTCCTGGCGGCGACGCTCGCGCTGACGGTTCCGGCCGTCGCGCAGGTGCGCGCGCCGGACGGCGCCCCGAACCCGACCGCCTCCTCGGTCAACGAGGAGATGCTGTTCAAGCAGGACCCGAAGATCCACGGCCGGATCTCGATCCCGAACGCCACCGCCGCCAACCTGATCCAGCCTCAAGGGCGGGAATGGCGCGAGTTCCGCGAATCCTGGATGCCGTGGATCGGGGCGCTGGCCGTGCTCGGCATGATCGTCGCGCTCGGCCTCTTCTACTTCACCCGCGGGCGCATCCGGCTCGAGCACAGCGAGGAATCGGGCAAGAAGATCCTGCGCTTCAACAGCTTCGAGCGTTTCTCGCACTGGATGACCGCGACCTGCTTCATCGTACTGTCGCTGTCGGGCCTCAACTACATCTTCGGCAAGCGCCTGCTGATGCCGCTGATCGGGCCCGAGGCGTTCGCGACCCTGGCGCAGTACGGCAAGTACGCCCACATCTATCTCGCCTGGCCGTTCATGCTCGGCGTGCTGTTCATGCTGGTGCTCTGGATCAAGGACAACATCCCGGGCAAGATCGACTGGATCTGGCTCAAGCAGGGCGGCGGCCTCCTCGGCGACGCGCATCCGAGCGCCGGCCGCTTCAATGCCGGCCAGAAGATGGTCTTCTGGATGGTGGTCGGCTTCGGCTTCGCCATGGGCGCCACCGGCATCATGATGATCTTCCCGTTCGCGGCGACCGACATCAACGGGATGCAGATCATGCAGGTGATCCACTCGCTGATCGGCGTGGTGTTCATCGCCGGCATCCTGGCCCACATCTACATCGGCTCGCTCGGGATGGAGGGCGCCTACGACGCCATGGGCAGCGGCGAGGTCGACCTCGCCTGGGCCAAGGTGCACCACGACCTCTGGGTCAAGGAGCAGCAGGCCAAGACCGCGAGCGGGCCGCAGCTCGGCCGTGGCCAGGTTCCGGCGGAATGACGTGAGTGGAATGTAGCGGGTGCGGAGACAGCGATGAAAGCCTTCCTGATCGCCGTCGTGGCGGCGGTCGTCCTGGCGACTGGGGCGAGCTTCCTGCTCGCCGAGAACCAGCGCTTCGCCTACCAGGCCTTCGCCACCTCCGGCGCCCGGGTCTCGGATCCGGGCACCAACCTCGTCGGCCCGCGTTGGACCGGCGACATCAAGGAGCCGGGCAAGGCCGGCCACAAGGCGGAGGCGGGCTCGTGAGCCGAAACAGCATCGTGATCCGCATCGGCCTCGCCCTCGCCGGAGTCGCGGCGGGTCTCGGGGCGGCCCAGGCGCAGGATGCCGGGGCCGCGCAGCCGAAGCGGCCCGCGGATCTCTGCCAGGAGCTCGTCGCCTTCGTGCACCCCAAGGCGCCGGACCCCGCCCCCGCGGCCGGAGGGCAGCCCGCCACAGCCGCGGTGCAGGCCCCCGACCGGGGCGCGGCGCAGCAGCCGAGCGCCGGCGCCGGCGAGACGCAGCAGAAATCCGGCCTGAGCGGCCCGGTCGCCCAGACTGGGCCCGGCGCGTCCGGCCCGCAGGGTCAGGCCCAGGCCCAGTCCCAGGCCGCCCCCGCCCCGGCCGGCGCGCCGGCCCAGAAGGGACCGAGCCCCGAGCAGGTCGCGGCGGTCGACGCCGCGGCCGGCGCCAACGACCTGCCGGCCTGCCGCGCCGCCGCGCAATCGATCCGCCGTGCCGGCGTGGTGATGCCGGCGCCGCTGCTCGCCCTGTCGGCCCTGGACCTGAAGTTCTTCGCGGCGCAGCAGTGATACGCATTCCGCTTGAACCGTTCTGAGGACGAGTGAAGCGCGAGATCCCCTCTCCCACACGGGAGAGGGGAGAATCGCTTTATCTTTCTCGAATGCATAAAGCGGAAGCCGTACAAGAGGGGCGTCCGGCCTGTGGCTTTCGTCGTGTCTTGATCACGGCCGGCGCGCCAGGGCCAGCCCGAGGCCGGCCCCGACCAGCAGCCCGCCGGTGAGCCGGTTGCGCCAGCGTCCGCGCGCCAGCATCACGCGGGCCCGGCCCGCCAGCAGCGCCCAGACCGCATCGAACCCGATCGCCAGGACGAGGAACGTCGCGGCGAGAAGGGCGAGCTGGCCCAAGGGCTCGGCATCGCGGCTGACGAATTGCGGCAGGAACGCGCCGAAGAACAGCAGCGTCTTGGGGTTGGTCAGCGCCACCAGAAATCCCCGCAGCGCGATCGCCCGGGCGGCGCGAGGCTCCGGTGCGGTCCTCGCCAGGTCGACCGGGGGTGCCCGCCAGGCTCGCAGGCCGAGCCAGGCGAGGTAGGCGACGCCGAACCAGCGCAGCACCTCGAACCACGTCGCCATCATGCCGAGCAGCGCCGAGAGGCCCGCGACCGTGAGGGCGAGCTGGATGGTCAGCGCCACGCTGGTGCCCGCCACGGTGACGAGGCCGTAGCGGCTGCCATGAGCCACGCTGTTGGCGACGATGAGGGCGACGTTCGGTCCCGGGATCAGGATCAGGACCATCGTCGCGGCGACGAATCCGAGATAGAGGTCGAGGGGCATTCAGGCGTCCGGCAGTGAACCGGGCGGCAGCGTGCCATGCACGCCGCCGCCCCGCCAGACGGGCCTACTGCTGCGCGGGCTGCGTCGTGGTGGTGCCGGTGGCGGCCGGGACGTCGGCCTTCGGGTCGGTCTTCTGGGCGTCGGCCTTGGCCTTGTCGGGCTGCTGCCCGAGATAGACGTATTCCGGCGCAGCGCGCAGCTGGTCCTTGTCGGTGTTGATCACCGCCTTCAGGGTCTTGTCGTCGACCCGGCTGACCTGCAGCGCCTCCTTCGCCACCGAGACGTACTTGGTGCCGAGGCCCAGGAAGCCGCCGACGCCGACGACGTAGGACTTCACCGCGAGATCCGGCCCGAGCACGATGTCGGCGATCGAGCCGATCGTCTCGTTGGCGCCGTTCACGATGCTCTGGCCGACCAGCCTCGAGGCGACGAGATCGGTCGGCTCCTGGGCGACGAAGGTCGGCCGCAGGTCGTTGGCGAGGGTGGCGGGGGCGCCCGGAACGGGGGTTGGGCCGGTCTTGGGGCCGCTCGCGTCCTGCGCCAGGCCGGCGCTGGCGCCGGCGACGAGGAGGAACGCGGCGGCGAGGAGGGGGCGGGACATCGACGGCTCCGACTTGGTGACGCCCGACACGGACGGGCGCACTAAGAGTCGGTTGCGCTACGAAATGTTCCCGCCCGCCCCCGCTTTCGCGGCGTCAGGCCTTGGCGGCGGCGATCTCAGCCTCGACCTCGGCCGGGTCGAGGTCGTAGTGCCGCGAGCAGAACTCGCATGTAATGCCGATGCGGCCGTCCTCGCCGACGATGTCGCGACGCTCCTCCTCGGAGAAGCGGCCGATCATCCCCATCACCCGCTCGCGCGAGCAGCGGCAGGCCTCGTGCACCCCTTGCGCCTCGAACACCCGCACGCCGCGCTCGTGGAAGAGGCGGTAGAGCAGGCGCTCGCTCGACACGGTCGGATCGACGAGTTCGTGGTCCTCGATCGTGGCGATCAGGGACTTCGCCTCGACCCAGGCGTCGTCCTCCTGCGGCTGGCTGTCGTCGAGGCGGGTGTGCCCCTCCGGCAGGTCGCCGGGCGGCAGGTCGGCGAGCCGCGCCCGCTCGGGCGAGTGGGGCAGGAACTGCACCAGGAGGCCGCCGGCGCGCCAGGCACTCCCGGACGCCGCGCCGGCGCCCTCGACCTGCTCGGCGACGGCCAGCCGCACCCGGGTCGGGATCTGCTCCGACTGCCGGAAATACTGGTGCGCCGCCTCCTCGAAGCCCTGGCCCTCCAGCGCCACCACGCCCTGGTAGCGGCTCTGGGCCGAGCCCTGGTCGATCGTCATGGCGAGGTGGCCGTGGCCGAGGAGTTGCGCCGTGCCGGCGCGGGGGCCGGCCTCGGCGACCCGCCCGGCATCGAAGCGGGCGGTGGCGCGCACCCGGTCGGGCGCCTCGAAATCCACCACCACCATGTCGACCGGGCCGTCGGACTTGGTCTGGAGCTGGAACCGGCCCTCGAACTTCAGCGACGAGCCGAGCAGCACCGTCAGGGCCGCGGCCTCGCCGAGGAGGCGCGCGACGGGATCCGGGTAGCCGTGGCGGCGCAGGATGGTGTCGACGGACGGGCCGAGGCGCACGACGCGGCCGCGCACGTCGAGGGGCTCGACCGCGAAGGGCAGGATCGCGTCGTCGCGGCCCTCGGAGGCCTGAGAAAGGGACAAATCGGACATGCTCTCACCGCCGCCGGCAAGGCTGACGCGCCGGCTCACACGCAGGATGAAGAAGGTCTCCCGGCGAGGCGCCTTCCGCATGGCCGCGGCGCATGCCCGCGGCAGGGGGGCGGGCAGGCGGAGCGAGGGGCGGGAGACGCCGCGGCGAGAGACCGGCGTACTCCCACATATGGAGGCCCGGGCGATGTTTTCGAAGAGGTGATCGCCGGACGAGGTCGTTCAGGAGACGGCGCCGAGGCACCAGGCCAGGATGCCCTTCTGGGCGTGGAGCCGGTTCTCGGCCTCGTCGAAGACCACCGATTGCGGCCCGTCGATCACCTCGGCGGTGACCTCCTCGCCGCGATGGGCCGGAAGGCAGTGCATGAACACCGCGTCCTTGGCCGCCGCCGCCATCAGCCGGCCGTTGACCTGGTAGGGCATCAGCAGGTTGTGGCGGTAGGCCTCGTCCTCGTCGCCCATCGAGACCCAGCAATCGGTCACGACCGCGTCGGCCCCCGCCACCGCCTCGAACGGGTCGGTGGTCACGGTCAGCTCCGCGCCCTCGGCCCTGGCGCGGGCGATCAGGCTCTCCGGCACCGGCAGCTCCGGCGGGCAGGCGACGTTGAGGCGGAAGTCGAAGCGTGCCGCCGCGTGGGCCCAGGAGGCCAGCACGTTGTTGGCATCCCCCGACCAGGCGACGGTGCGGCCCTTGATGGGCCCGCGATGCTCCTCGAAGGTCAGCACGTCGGCCATGATCTGGCACGGGTGCGAATCCTTCGTCAGGCCGTTGATGACCGGCACGGTGGCGTACTCGGCCAGTTCCAGCATCATGCCGTGGTCGAGGATCCGGATCATGATCGCGTCGACGTAGCGCGACAGGACGCGGGCGGTGTCGGCGACGGTCTCGCCGCGGCCGAGCTGCATCTCGCGGCCGGTCAGCATCAGGGTCTCGCCGCCGAGCTCGCGCATCGCCACGTCGAACGAGACGCGGGTGCGGGTCGAGGGCTTGTCGAACACCATCGCCAGGAACTTGCCGGCGAGCGGCCGCTCCGCCGGCGGCTCGCCCTTGCGGCGGCGGCGCTTCAGGTCGGCGCAGGCGTCGAGGACGGTGCGCAGCTCGGTCTTCGAGAAGTCGGTGAGGTCGAGGAAGTGCCGGGGCCCCGGCGCGATCTTCACGGGCGCGTTCATCACTCGGCGGCCCTCCGGCCCCTCGTCTCCATGGCGGCGCAGGCCGCCTCCAGCTTGTCGAGCGCCGCGTTGACCTCGGCCTCGCCGATGATCAGCGGCGGCAGGAGGCGCACGACGTTGTCGCCGGCCGGGATCACCAGCAGGTGCTCGTCCCGGGCGGCGGCGGCGAAGTCGGTGTTGGGGACGACGAGGCGCAGGCCCGTCATCAGGCCCTCGCCGCGGATCTCCTCGACGACGTCCGGGTGGCGGTCCTTGAGCGCGGCGAGGCGCTGCTTCAGGAGCAGGCCGGTCCGGCGCACGTGGTCGAGGAAGCCGGGGGCCAGGATGATGTCGAGCACGGCGTTGCCCACCGCCATGGCGAGCGGGTTGCCGCCGAAGGTGGTGCCGTGGGTGCCCACCACCATGCCGCGCGCCGCCTCGCCGGTGGCCAGGCACGCCCCCATCGGGAAGCCGCCGCCGATGCCCTTGGCCGAGGACAGGATGTCGGGCGTCACGCCCGACCATTCGTGGGCGAAGAGCTTGCCGGTGCGGCCGATGCCGGTCTGGACCTCGTCCATGATCAGCATCAGGCCGTGCTCGTCGCAGAGCGAGCGCAGGGTGCGCAGCCACTCGTGCGGGACGACGCGCAGGCCGCCCTCGCCCTGGATCGGCTCGATCATCAGGGCGGCGGTCTCGGGGGTGATCGCGGCCTTCAGGGCGTCCAGGTCGCCGAACGGCACCTGGTCGAAGCCGTCGACTTTCGGGCCGAAGCCCTCGATGTATTTCTGCTGGCCGCCGGCCGCGATGGTGGCGAGCGTGCGGCCGTGGAAGGCGCCCTCGAAGGTGACGATCCGGTAGCGCTCCGGGTGGCCGCCGGCGGCGTGGTACTTGCGCGCCATCTTGATGCAGGCCTCGTTGGCCTCGGCACCGGAATTGGCGAAGAACACCACGTCGGCGAAGCTCGCCTCGGTCAGCCTCTGGGCCAGCCGCTCGGCCTCCGGCACCTCGAACAGGTTCGAGACGTGCCAGACCTTCTGGGCCTGCTCGGTGAGCGCCGCGACCAGGTGCGGGTGGCCGTGACCGACGGAGTTGACCGCGATGCCGGCGCCGAAATCGAGGTATCGCGAGCCGTCTCGGGCAACGAGCCAGGCGCCCTCACCGCGCTCGAAGGATACCTTGGCCCGGGCGTAGGTCGGCAGCAGCGAGGAGGTCACGATCTCGTCTCCATCGCGGTCGAGGGTTCGGTCGACCGAAAAACAAAGCGCCGCCTCGAAGGGCGGCACGCGCGCGGATACTATGGAACGAGGACGCCCTGTCAACGCCGCAGGGCGATTATGACGGAAGGGGCGGGGTTGCGGCGAGGCTTGCGGTCGCTCGTCCTTTCGGGGCACAGACCGCGAGCGGCCGCCGTGAAGGGGCCGCGCGCCGACGGACCGGCGCCGTTCCGCGGGCCCAAGCCCCGGGCGGGCCCGGTGGGGAGACCAGACAGATGAGCGCGACCCTCGACCGCCTGAAGGAACTCGGCCTCGCCCTGCCGCCGGCCGCGGCACCCGTGGCGAACTACGTCGCCTTCCGGCGCAGCGGCAACCTGGTCATCGTCTCGGGCCAGCTGCCCTTTGGGCCGAACGGCCAGATCGACCCGGCCCACAAGGGGAAGGTCGGCGCCGGGGTCTCGCCCGAGGCCGCCGCCGAGGCGGCGCGCCACTGCGCCCTCAACGTGCTGGCCCAGCTGCGCTCGGCCGCCGGCAACCTCGACGAGGCGGTGGTGTCCTGCCTGCGGCTCGGCGGCTTCATCAACGCGGCACCGGGCTTCTCGGCGGTGGCCGGCGTGATGAACGGCGCCTCCGACCTGATGGTGCAGGTGCTGGGCGAGCGCGGCCGCCACGCCCGCTCGACGATCGGCGTCGCCGAGCTTCCCCTCGACGCCGTCGTCGAGGTCGAGGGGATGTTCGAGGTCCGCTGAGACATGACCGACCGCCTCGCCCCCGGCTGGCTGACCGCCCGCCCGATCGCCCATCGCGGCCTGCACGACCGCGCGGCCGGCCTCCCCGAGAACACGATCGCGGCGGCCGAGGCCGCGATCGCCGGCGGCTACGCGATCGAGTGCGACGTCCAGCTCAGCCGGGACGGCGAGGCGATGGTCTTCCACGATTCCGGCCTCGGCCGCCTCACCGGCGCCGACGGCCTGGTGCGGGAGCGCGACGCCGCCGATCTCGGGCGGCTGACGGTGCTGGGCAGCGCCGAGCGCGTCCCCACGCTGGGGGATTTCCTCGCCCGGATCGCCGGCCGCACGCCGCTGATCGTCGAGGTGAAGACCCGGCACGACGGCGACCTGGCGCTCGCCCGCCGCACCGCCGAGATCGTGGCGGCCTATGACGGCCCGGTGGCGCTGAAGTCGTTCGACCCCGTCATCGTCGGCGCGCTCGCCGAGCTCAGCCCCGGCCTGCCGCGCGGGATCGTCGCCGAGAGCCGGCACGAGGACCCGGCCTACGCCCACCTGACCGAGGCGGCGCGGCACGGCCTCGCGAACCTCCTGCATGTCGCGGACAGCCGGCCGGACTTCCTGTCCTGGCGCGTCGACGACCTGCCGAATGCCGCCACTCACCTCTGCCGCCTCCTCGGCCGTATGCCGGTGATGACCTGGACCGTGCGCAACGAGGCGCAGGTGAAGCTGGCGCGGGCGCATGCCGACCAGATGGTGTTCGAGGGCTTCCGGCCCTGAGGCGAGGACGGCCTCGCGACCTTGCCCGTCAGGGACGGGCCGGAGCGTGGAACCACGCATAGGCGTGCAGGGCGTGCCCCGGCGCGGCGCGCGGACGGTCGGCGCTCAGGGCGTCCGCGACCGCGTCGGCCTCGTCCATGTCGAGACCGACCTGCAGCACCCCGTCGATGACCGCGATCTCGCCGGAGCGCACGTCGTAGACGGTCCAGCCGTCGCGGTCGCGGCGGATGTCGTAGCGGATCAGGTCGGCACGGGTCGACGGGACGGTACTGGGCGTGTCGGTCTGCATGACTGGCGTCCTGGGCTCATGTCCTGACTGATGGCGACGGGGATACTCCCGTGGGCGGGCGGTCGAGGTGCCGGCGCGCACCCGCCCCTCACTCGCCCCCGACCGGCCCCGCCCGCACGTAGCCCCGCGAGATCAGCCGGTCGCGCTGGCGCGTGCGCCGCTCGGCCTCGCCGAGATCGGCCAGCGCGTCGGCGATCGCCCGCCGCAGGGCCAGGGCGGCGTCGCCCCCGGCTGCCATGAGGTAGGCGGCCGCGATCGTCTCGACGCCGGGGCCCCTCGCCTCCCGTCGCTCTGCCGGCTCATGGGTCATGGCTCTTGGCTCATGGCTGTTCGGCTCACCGCTGCACGCCGCCGGCCCGGCGACTCACGTTAGAACATAACGTGAACAAGCCACGGCGAAGCCGTCTCGGTCAAGCCGCGTTCGTGCGTCCCCGGCGCGGTGTGGAGAGCGGGGACAGCCGGCGCTCAGGGCTTTCGCGTCGCCGCGGGATCGCCCGGGCGCACCGGAGCCTCGACGTATCGGCCCTTCGGCGGCACCGCCACCGCCGCGAAGTCGCGGGCGAGCTGGTGGAGGGCGTGGCGCAGGCCCGGGCCGCGCAGGGGCCGGCCGTGGCCGGTCAGCGCCAGTTCGGGCTCGAGCTGCGCCAGGGCCTCGACCGAGCGCCCGGCGCTCTCCCAGTCGGTGGTGAGGTAGCGCGGCGGCCCATGCATCTCGGGCGCCTGCACGGCGACGGCGTAGACCGATTCCTGCGCCGTGGCGACGAAGGCGTCGCCGGCGATAAGGGTCCGGTCGGCCGGGCGCCAGAGCGAGACGTGGCCGGGCGCGTGGCCGGGCGTGTGGATCCAGCGCCAGCCCGGCAGCGGCGGCACGCTGCCGTCCTCCGGGAGAAGGCGCAGGCGGGCGCCGACATCGACCGGGCTCGTCGGGAAGAGCGGCAACAGCCGGGCGACGAGGCCGCCGCCGACGCTCGGGTCGGGCGGCGGATAGGCGGCGCTGCCGTCGAGATAGGGGCGCTCGAGCAGATGCGCCCAGACCGGAGCGTCCCAGGCCCCGGCCAGGTCCTCCAGCACGCCGACATGGTCGAAATGGCCGTGGGTGAGCACGATCGCGGCCGGCCGGGCCCCGGCGCCGAAGCGGGCGGCAGCGGCCGATTCGATCGCACCCCGCGACCCCATGATCCCGGCATCGACCAGCACCCAGCCGCGGTCGCCGGCGCCGGGGGCGCCCAGATACGCGACGTTGACGATGGCGTGGCGCTGATAGGCGAGGTCCGGCCGGAGCGCATGGGTGCCGTCCGGGCCGGCGGGCTCGTCGGCCACGGCCTCGGGGCCGATCGGGATCTGCTGGGTCATGCCGGCACCTCGCGACGGGATCGCCCCGGCTAATGCCCCTCCGGAGTATCGGTTCCCGCCCGCGGGTCCGCAGCCCGGAGCGTGCCGGATCGTCAGGTCCCGACGAGGTGCAGCACGATCTCGCGCCGGTGCGGCCGGTCGCGGTGCTCGATCAGGTAGATCCCCTGCCACGTGCCCAGCGCCAGCCGCCCGTCGACGAGGGGTATCGTCAGCGCCGCATCGGTCAGGAGGGTGCGGATATGCGCCGGCATGTCGTCCGGGCCCTCGATGCCGTGAACGTAAGGTTCGTTTCGCGGCGCCAGCCGGTCGAGGGCGGTCATCAGGTCGGTGCGCACGTCCGGGTCGGCATTCTCCTGGATCGTCAGGGAGGCCGAGGTGTGGCGGCAGAACACGGTGAGCAGGCCCTGGTGCAAGGCCGCCTCGCGGACGAAGCCCGCGACCGCGTCGGTGATCTCGGTGAAGCCCTGGCCCTTCGTATCGACCGCGAGGCGTCCGGTGGCCTGGCGGGTGACGGCCCCCTGGGCGATCATCTCGACGCGTCTCATCGGGCGATCTCCCGTCCGGGGTGAACCTCTTTCTCGCCGCGGGCGAGGATACGCTCCAGCACGTCGATCCGGTCGGCCTCGGCCGGCGGCTTGTCCCAGCGGATGCGGCTGACGCGGGGAAAGCGCATCGCGACGCCCGACTTGTGCCGGGTCGAGCGCTGCACGCCCTCGAAGGCGATCTCGAGCACCAGCCCCTTGGCGACGCCGTACTCCACCTCCCGCACCGGGCCGAAGCGCTTGGTGGTGTGGTTGCGGACGTAGCGGTCGAGCTTGCCCAGCTCCTCGTCGGTGAAGCCGTGATAGGCCTTGCCCACCGGCACCAGCTCCTCGGCCCCGTCCGGCGCCTCGCGCCAGACCCCGAACGTGTAGTCGGAGTAGAACGACGAGCGCTTCCCGTGGCCGCGCTGGGCGTACATCATCACCGCGTCGACGAGGTAGGGCTCGCGCTTCCACTTCCACCACGGGCCCTTCGGCCGGCCAGGCTGGTAGGCGCTGGTGAGCCGCTTGAGCATCACGCCCTCGATCGCGTCGGCATCCGGCCCGGCCCCGACGGAGGCCGGATCGGCCCGGGCCGCCGCGAGGGCAGGCCAGTCCGCGAAGGGCACCACCGGCGAGAGATCGATGCGGGCGTGATCCAGCCCGGCCACGAAGGCCTCGAGCCGGGCCCGGCGCTCGGCGAAGGGCAAGGGCCGCAGGTCCTCCTCGCCCTCGGCCAGGAGGTCGTAGGCGCGGACATGGGCCGGGAAGTCCTGCAGGAGCTTGCCGGTCACCGCCTTGCGGTTGAGGCGCTGCTGCAGGACGTTGAAGCTCTGCACCCGCCCCTCGCGCAGGATCAGGAGTTCGCCGTCGAGCGCCCCCGAGAAGGTGATCGCCTCGGCGAGGTCCGGGAAGGCACCGGAGATGTCCTCGCCGGTGCGCGAGTAGATCTTTTGGATCTGCCTGCCGTCGCGGTCGCGCCCGCCGGCGAGCTGGACCCGGATGCCGTCCCACTTCCACTCGGCCGAGAAGGCCTCCGGGTCGAGCTTGTCGAGATCCGCCTCCTCCTCGATCGGGTGCGACAGCATGGCTGGGCGGAACGGCGCCGGGTTGACCGATTCCGGCGGGCCGGCCCGGCCCTCGACCCAGGCGAACAGCTCCGGATAGGGCGCGGCCAGCCCGTGCCAGACCTCCTCGACCGCGTCGGCCTCGTGCCCGCCGAGACTCGCCACCGCGGTCTTGGCGAGCCGCGCGGACACGCCGACCCGCAACTCCCCGGTGATGAGCTTGAGGAGCGCCCAGCGCCCGGTCTCGTCGAGGGCATCGAGCCAGGCGGCGAGGCGCGCCGGCAATTCGCCCTTGCCGATGGTGCCCAAGGCCTCGACCACCTCGGACAGGGTCGGGACCGGCGGGTTGTTGTGGCCGGGCCCCGGGGCGTCGCTCCGTCCCGAGTCGTCCCTTCCGGGCCAGATCAGCGCCGTCGCCTCGGCGAGGTCGCCGACGTAGTTGTACGACATCCGGAAGAGCACGGGATCGACCCGCTCCTCGACGAGGCCGCGGATCAGGCCGGGCTTGGCCTCGCGGAAGCTCAAGGAGCCGGTCATGGCGGCGAGCGCGTAGCCGCGGTCCGGGTCAGGGGTGTGGCGGAAGAAGTCCTGGAGCAGGCGCAGCTTGGCGTTGCGCCGCGGCTCGTAGGCGAGGCGGTCGAGGAGGTGGGCGAAGTCGTTCACGCGGCGCTCTCCGCTCCCTGAGGTTCGGGACCTTGGGGCTCGGGACCTTGGGGCTCGGGCTCCGCCTCGCCCTCGTCGCCGTAGCCCAGCATGTGCAGGGGCTTGGCGCGGATCCCTTGCGTGCCGCACCAGTGGACGAGCGCATCCTCCTGGCCGTGGGTGACCCAGACCTCGCCGGCGCCGGTGTCCCGGATGGTGCGGCAGAGGTCGTCCCAGTCCGAGTGGTCGGAGATGACGAGGGGCAGCTCGACGCCCTTCTGCCGCGCGCGGGCCCGCACCCGCATCCAGCCCGAGGCGAAGCCGGTGACCGGATCGGGGAATTTTCGCGACCACAGGTCCTGGATCGCGGAAGGCGGGCAGATCACGATCCGGCCGCCGAGCTTCGGCCGCTCCGCCGCCACGACCTTGACCGTCTCCCCGAGCGGAATCCCCTCGCGCCGGTAGAGCTCGGTCAGCTTCTCCATCGCGCCGTGCAGGTAGATCGGCTCGGAAAAGCCTTCCTCGCGCAGGAGCGCCATCACCCGCTGCGCCTTGCCGAGCGCGTAGGCGCCGACGATGTGGGTGCGCTCGGGGAAGAGCCGCACCGAGTCGAGGAGCTTCTTCACCTCGTCGCGGGCGACCGGGTGGCGGAAGACCGGCAGGCCGAAGGTGGCCTCGGTGATGAACACGTCGCAGGGCACGACCTCGAAGGGCAGGCAGGTCGGGTCGCGCGCCCGCTTGTAGTCGCCCGAATTGACGATCCGGCAGCCGCCCTGCTCGATCGCCACTTGCGCCGAGCCGAGGACGTGGCCCGCGGGGTGGAAGCGTACCGTGACGCCGCCGAGGCGGATCGCCTCGCCGAGCCGCGCCTCCTGGCGGGTCCGGCAGAACTCCTCGCCGTAGCGCACCGCCATGATCCGCAGGGTCTCAGGGGTCGCCAGCACCGCGCCGTGGCCGGCCCGGGCATGGTCGGCATGGCCGTGGGTGATGAGCGCGCGCGGCACCGGGCGGACCGGATCGACGTGGAAATCGCCCGGGGGGCAGTACAGCCCCTCGCGGGTTAGGGTGAGCAGATCGGTGGGACGCGACGCCATTGATCCTCGGCTGGCGGTGAAGCCACTGTGCGGCCGCGTCAGGCCCATCCCGGGAACGGATCAGGCACGGGATCCCCCTCTCCCGTGTGGGAGAGGGGCCGGGGGTGAGGGTGCTACGGTTCTGACGCATGCTCGAACCGTCGTGCTGGCAGCGTGACGGTCCAGCTAAATCGTGAAGCCTGTCACCCTCACCCCTACCCCTCTCCCACACGGGAGAGGGGATCCCGCGCCACTCTCGTCCAGAGGATTTCCCGGGACAGCCTGTCGGCAGCGGAGACGGGTATATAGGCGGCCCGATCCATCCGTCCCGTGCCCCCGGAACCCTCGCGCGATGCCCGTGCCCGTCCGCTCCTCCGGCGACCTCCTCGCCGATCGCCGCTACGCCTGGGCCGAGGCCGCCCTGGCCGAGGGCGATTGCAGCGCCGCCGCCGACCTCGCCGCCCAGGTGCTGGACTTGGCCCCCGGCTACGGCCCGGCCTGGCTGCTGCTCGGGCGCGCCCGCGCCGCCGACCCGGCGACCCGCGGAGCGGCGGCCGAGGCGTTCCGGCAGGCGCTGGCCCTCGATCCGGACGATGCGCTGGGCGCGCGCCTGCATCTCGCGGAACTGGGCGAGGCGGACGAGGACGTGATCTCGCCGGCCTACGTCCGGGCCTTGTTCGACGGCTATGCCGGCCGCTTCGAGCGTCACCTCGTCGAGGGCTTAGGGTATTGCGGCCCGGCGCTGATCCGGGCGGCGCTGGAGCGCCTGCGGGGGCCCGCGGCGCGGTTCGCCCATATCCTCGACCTCGGCTGCGGCACCGGCCTGATGGCGCGGGCCCTCGACGGGATGGCCGGCGCGCTCGCGGGCGTCGATCTCTCCCCGGGCATGCTGGCCGAGGCCCGCCGCGGCGGCCGCTACGCCCGCCTGCACGAGGGCGACCTGCGGGATTTTCTCGACCGTGAGCCCCCGGCGAGCGCCGACCTCGCGGTGGCGGCCGACGTGTTCATCTACCTGCGCGAGATCGGGCCGGTCCTGCGGGAGACTGCCCGGGTGCTGGAGCCCGGCGGCCTGTTCGCCTTCACGGTGCAGTCCCATCCGGGCGCGCACGGCACCGTGCTGGGCACGGACGGGCGCTACGCCCACGGCGTCGAGAGCGTTCGGGAGGACGCGGCGGCGGCGGGGCTGCGGGTGGCGCTGCTCGAGCCGGCGGAGATCCGGCGCCAGAACGGGGTGGGCGTGCCCGGGTGGCTGGCGGTGCTGGAGCGGTGAGGCCGTACTGTATCAAGTTACCGTACCGGCGGATTTCATATCCCCACCGTCATTCCGGGGCCGCGCAGGATGTCAGAGCCTGTTTGACGTGTCTGGACAATTTTTCCCACCCTCGACCTCATCCTGAGGTGTCAGTCGATTGAAGATCGACTGACCTCGAAGGAGGGCTCCAGGGATCACTGAGCCTGCTGGAGCCCTCCTTCGAGGCTCCTTTCACGTGCGATCTTCGATCGCCAGCACCTCAGGATGAGGTCGTAGATGGGATGGATCATGTCTGTCTAATACTCTTCTCGGCAGTCAACCAGGCTCTCAGACGCCGTCGAGAGATCTTGCGAGAGATCTTGCCGATGCGCGTCAGCGCCGCCTGGCCTCCCCCGAGGCCTCCGACATCAGCCGGCCGAGGCCGCGCTGGTCGAGGCGGGCGGGCGCGTCGCCGCGGCGGGGCGCCAGGGTGCCGGTGGTGGCCGGATCGGTCACGGCGGCCAAAGCCGGGCCCGGCGCCCGGTCCTTCTCGCGCAGGGCGATCCAGTTCGCGGCCGTGGTCAGGGCGGCGATCGCGATGATGACTTTGATTCCGCCGGTGAGGAGGCGCCACATGGCTGGTCGGGACCCGGGATGTCGAGGACGGCCGCTGGTTCCGGCGCGTCCCGCACTCTTGCGCCGCAATGCTTAACGGGCGGCTCAGGCCGTCCCGGGCGCGGCGTCCCGCTCCGGGAGCCGGCATCCGCGAAGTCTGGTGGGCCATGCGCCAGGGCCGCGGTTCCTGTTCCCCGAACCCGTGACGCTCCTGCGACTGCTCGGCCCACTGAGCCTCACAGGAATGGGTTGCAGAGAACTGGTCCGCCCCACCCCGTCATCGCCGACCTCTTTGCCGCACAGCCCGGATGGGTTCCGGACGCCTCCGGGCGCGCCGGCATCGAGGATGGCCCGTGTAAGCCAGACCGGGCCGGCGGAGCAACCCGAATGCGGGCGCCGACCTTGCGTCGAAACGCGCCGGCCGGCGACGGTTGACCCGCGCATGAAAAAACCCGGCGGGCGCGGGCCGGCCGGGTCGATTCGTGGGGGGAGACCGCCCGGGAAGGGCGGTCCGGCCGTCAGCGCAGCGAGCCGCAGAAGCGCTGGATGCGGCTGCAGGCCTCCTCCAGCAGCTGGTTCGAGGTCGCGTAGGAGATGCGCAGGTTGGGGCCCAGCCCGAAGGCCGAGCCGTGCACCGACGCGACGCCCTCCGCCTCAAGCAGGCCGAGCACGAAATCCTCGTCGGTCTCGATCACGCGGCCCTCCGGCGTGCGCTTGCCGATCAGCTCGGCGCAGGACGGGTAGACGTAGAACGCGCCCTCCGGCGTCGGGCAGCGCAGGCCGTTGGTCTGGTTGAGCATCGACACGACGAGGTCGCGCCGGGTCTGGAACGCGGCCCGGAACTGCGCCAGGTGGTCCTGCGGCCCGTCGAGGGCGGCGACCGCCGCCCATTGCGAGATCGTGGCGGCGCCCGAGGTCTGCTGGCCCTGGACGAAGTCCATCGCCTTGATCAGGTGCTCCGGGCCGGCGGCGTAGCCGATGCGCCAGCCGGTCATGGCGTAGGACTTCGAGACGCCGTTCATGGTCAGCGTCCGCTCGTAGAGCGCCGGCTCGACCTGGGCCGGGGTCACGAAGGTGAAGTCGCCGTAGACCAGGTGCTCGTACATGTCGTCGGTGAGCACCCAGACATGGGGGTGACGCACCAGCACGTCGGTCAGCGCCTTCATCTCGGCGTGGCTGTAGGCGGCGCCGGACGGGTTCGAGGGCGAGTTGAGGATCACCCACTTGGTCTTCGGCGTGATGGCGCGCTCGAGCTCCTCGGGCTGGAGTTTGAAGTTCGTCGCCATCGTGGTCTCGGCGAAGACCGGGGTGCCGCCGCACAGCCCGACCATCTCCGGGTAGGACACCCAGTAGGGCCGGGGGATCACCACCTCGTCGCCCGGGTTGAGGGTGGCGAGCAGCGCGTTGTAGATCACCTGCTTGCCGCCGGTGCCGACGATGGTCTGGCTCGGCTTGTAGTCGAGCCCGTTCTCGCGCTTGAACTTCCTGGCGATCGCCTCGCGCAGGGGCACGATGCCGGAGACCGGCGGGTACTTCGTCTCGCCGCGGGCGATCGCGTCCACCGCCGCCTGCTTGATGTGCTCGGGCGTGTCGAAGTCCGGCTCGCCGACCGACAGGCTGATGACGTCGCGCCCCTGGGCCTTCAGGTCCCGCGCCTTCTGGGTCATCACGATGGTGGCGGAGGGTTTCACGCGCGAGAGGGCGTCGGCCAGAAAGCCCATGATGTCGACTCCAGAAACGTCCTGATGAAGTGGCCCGGCCCGGCCCCTGGCCGTCCGGGTCTTCGGGCGGGCGGGACCCTAGTCGGGCGCGCCACCGCGAGCAAGCGCCGCGATGCCCGAAGAAGAGGCTGTCGCGACGCGCGAAATCGGTGATCCTGGGCAGCCGCGCGTGCGGCCCGACACCGTGGCGGGGCAGGGAAAAGCCCAGAACGGTGGCCCGGACGTTTGCCAGCGGGATGACGGCGATGGGCGAGGCGGAGCGCGTGCGCAGGGTGAGCGAGGAGATCGGCCTCGCGGTCGACCACGCCGCCTGCGACCCGGGGGCGTGGGACGCCGTGATGGCGGAGATCGGCCGGCTGATGCCCGGGGTGTGGCCGGTGCTCCAGGTCGTCGATGCCGGCGCCGGGACCGGGCTGCCCCTGGTGTCCTGGGGCTGGGATCCGGCCGTGATCCAGTCCTACGAGGCGCATTACGGCACGGTAAATCCGTGGATCTCCGTGATCCTGACGACGCCCGCCCTGGTGGCGATGCATTCCGAGACGCGGATGCCGGTCTCGAGCTTGCGCCACACCGAGTTCTACACCGACTGGCTGTCGCGCCTCGGCGGCATGACGGCCTCGAGCGGGATCAAGCTCATCGACGCCGAGGGCCGCCTGGCGGTGCTGAACCTGCAGCACGACCTGGCGCGGGCCGAGCGCGACCTGCCGTCCCTCGCGGCGGTCATGGAGCGGATCGGCCCGCGGATGCGCCGGGCCCTCGACACCAACCGGGCCTGCTTCCCGCCGAGCGCCGCCCGCCTGCCCGGGGAGACGCTGCTCGACCGGGTGGCCGATCCGGCCTTCGTGGTGACCCGGGACCTGCGCCTCGTCGAGGCGAGCCGCGCCGGGCACGCGATGCTGGCCGAGGGCGAGGTGCTGCGGGTCGGGGCGCTGGACCGGATCCAGGCCCGGCCTCCGGGCCTCGCCGCGGCGATGGCGCGCGAGGCGGCGCTCGCCTGCAGCGACGGCCCGGTCCCGGGGCCGCCGCCGGGGCCGGTGAGCGCGGGGGCGGAGACAGGGGGGGCGGAGGCCTGGCACGTCACGGCGATCGGCCTGCGCCAGGATCTCCGCGGCGTCCTCGGGATGGCCCGGCTCCTGGTGCCCGAGCACCTCGCCCTCGTGGTCCTGCGCCGGATCTCCGCCGCCGGTCACCGGGCGCAGGACCGCCTGGCCGAGCTCGGGCTCTCTCCGGCGGAGGCCCGGCTCGCCCTCCAGATGGACGGCTCGCGCTCCCTCGTGCAGGCTGCCGCGAGCCTCGGCATCCGCCACGAGACCGCCCGCTCGCAGCTGCGCCAGGTCTTTGCCAAGCTCGGGGTGTCGCGGCAATCCGAGCTCGCGGTGTTCATCCTCCGGCTCAGGCAGCAGGCCTGAGCCGGATCGTTCCGGCGCCCTCAGCCCTGGATCACGTCGACGATCTCGTAGGTGTCCGGGTCGATGATGACGATGTCGTCCTGCACCAGCACGTACCTATACCCGCGATAGGCCGGGACCAGGGTGAGGATCGCCGGCGGCAGGGCGTGCAGGGTCACCGAGCGCGGCACCGCGGTGCCGACGTTGAGGCTGAAGTTGACGTTCGTCACCGGGCGCACGCCGGAGCGCACGATGGTCTGGCGGAACTCGGTGCGCTGGGTCGTGTCGAGGCGCGAGACGGCGCCCCGGGCCTCGGACCGGCCGCCGCCCCGCTCGCCGCGCTCGGCCCCGCGCTCGCCGCGCTCACCGTTACGCTCGCCACGCTCGGTGCCGCGCTCACCCCGTTCGCCACGTTCGGCTCCACGCTCGCCGCGCTCGCCGCGTTCGGCTCCGCGCTCGCCACGCTCGCCGCGTTCAGCTCCGCGCTCGCCGCGCTCCGCACCGCCCTGCTGGGCCCCGCGTCCGCCGGCGCCAGGCTGAGCCCCCTCGCCTCCGGCCCGGCCCGGCTGCCCCGGAGCGCCCGCTGCACCGGCCCCGCCGCCCGGCTGCCCCGGGGCACCCGCCGCACCGGCCCCGCTGCCTGGCTGCGCTGCACCGCCGCGAGGACCGGCTCCGCCGCCGGCCCCCACGCCCGCTCCGCCGGCCCCGCCGCCGGCGCCCATGCCGGCACCGCCACCGGCGCCACCCGCGCCGCCGCCCGCACCTGCGCCGGGGCCGCCCGCGGCTCCACCGGCCGCACCGGCCCCCGCACCACCGCCCCCGGCGCCGCCGCCGGCACCCCCGGCGCCGCCCTGCGCGAAGGCGGTGGCCGCACCGATCACCAGCACGGCGGCCGTCATCGTCCCGCGAATGAGCTTGCTCATGACCCTCTCCCGACACCGTACCCGTGACGGCCGGCAACGCGGGCCGTCACAGTGTCGGGCCGCAACGGAGAGGTGTGGGAAATGGTTCCGGATCAGGCAGCATGGTGCGAGGGAGCGCCGATGCGCGAGCGCGGAGGCATCCCGCCGGGCGGCGCCCCCGAGCCGGCCGGGCGCGCGGTCAGCCGATCGCCTCCGCCACCGCGACCCCGCAGGCCGTGGTGTCGGCGTTGCCGCCGAGGTCGCGGGTGCGCAGGGTGCGCTCGGCCAGCACCCGCTCGATGCCGGCGACGATCTCGGCCGCGGCCTCCTTCTCCCCGAGATGCTCCAGCATCATCGCACCCGACCAGATCTGGCCGATCGGGTTGGCGATGCCCTGGCCGGCGATGTCGGGGGCCGAGCCGTGGACCGGCTCGAACAGCGACGGGAAATCCCGGTCGGGATTGATGTTGCCGGACGGCGCGATGCCGATCGTCCCGGTGCAGGCGGGGCCGAGATCCGACAGGATGTCGCCGAAGAGGTTGGAGGCCACCACCACGTCGAACCAGTCCGGGTGCAGCACGAAGTGCGCGGTCAGGATGTCGATGTGGTACTTGTCCCAGGCGACGTCGGGATAGTGGCGCGCCATCTCCTGCACCCGCTCGTCCCAGTACGGCATGGTGATCGAGATGCCGTTCGACTTGGTGGCCGAGGTCAGGTGCTTCTTCGGCCGGGCGCTCGCGAGGTCGAAGGCGAACCGCAGCACCCGGTCGGTGCCGCGGCGGGTGAACACCGATTCCTGCACGGCGAATTCGCGGTCGGTGCCCTGGAACATCCGGCCGCCGACCGAGGAATACTCGCCCTCGGTGTTCTCGCGCACGACCCAGAAGTCGATGTCGCCGGGCTTGCGGCCGGCCAGCGGGCTCGGCACACCGGGCATCAGCCGCACCGGCCGCAGGTTGACGTACTGGTCGAACTCGCGCCGAAAAAGGATCAGGGAGTTCCACAGCGAGATGTGGTCCGGGATCTTCTCCGGCCAGCCGACGGCGCCGAAGAAGATGGCGTCGTGGCCGCCGATCTGGGCCTTCCAGTCCTCCGGCATCATGCGGCCGTGCTTGGCATAGTAGTCGTAGGACGAGAAGTCGAACCAGTCCTGCTGCAGCGTGAAGCCGTGGCGCTTGGCCGCCTGCTCCAGCACGCGCACGCCCTCCGGCACCGTCTCCTTGCCGATGCCGTCCCCGGGGATCACGGCGATGCGGTAGGTGCGCTGGGCTGACGGCATGGGCATTCCCTCCTGTTGTGGTGCCTTCGCGTCGCGCATCCCGCCGTCCCGGTCAATGGGACGGGCAATTCCGCGGATTCATGCCACCTCCCCGACGCTCGCCCGGCGCTGGCGGTCGAGCTCCTCGCTGTAGCGCTTCAGCGTGTGCTTCTCGCTGAGCAGCCCGATCACCCGGGCGGCCTGGCGGCTCTCGACCACCGCGAGCGCCTCGCTCTCGGCTTTGTCGAACAGGGCGACCGCCTCCTTGGCGTTCATCTGCGGCAGCAGCACCTCGTCGCGGTAGCGCAGCACGTCCGCGACCCGGGTTTCGGCGGCCTTCTCGTCGATCGGCGCGGCATGGGCCTCGGCGACGAGCACGATGCCGGCATAGAGCCCGGTCTCGTCGACGGCCACGACCTGGGTGACGGAGCCCAGCGGGAAGGCGCGCCGGAACGCCGCCAGCGTCGTATCGGCCCGCACGGTGCGCACCTCCCGGCGCATCAGCTGGCCGACCGTCAGGGTGCGGATCCAGCCGACGTCGTGGGCGCTGCGGATCGACTCGCCGCGCAGGTGGAAGCGCCAGGTCGCGAAGGAGTACCCGAAGGTCTTGCGCACCGTGAGCGAGGAGGCGATCACCGCCACCAGCACCAGGCTGGCGATCGGGAAGTCGCCCGTCACCTCGAGGGCCAGGAACGTCATGGTCATCGGCCCGCCGATCACCGCGACGGCGAGCGCGCTCATCCCCACCACCGCGTAGGTCGCCGGGGGCAGCACCATGGCGACGAGGGGCGGGGCCAGCATCACGAAGATCTTGCCGGCGAGCGCGCCGAGGAACAGCGAGGCGAAGAACAGCCCGCCGCGAAAGCCGGTGCCGATCGAGATCGCCGAGGCCAGCGCCTTGGCGAGGAAAAGGCCGATCAGCGCGGCCGCGCCGGCATGGGCGCCCTCCTGGCTCAGGTTGAGGTGCAGCGCCCCGTGCCCGGCGGAGAGCACCTGCGGCGTCGCGACGAGCGCCAGCACCCCCACCGCCAGGCCGCCGAGGGCGGGCCGCGCGAGCGGCGGCAGCCTCGTGCGCCGCACCCCCTCCTCCACCAGGGTGACGCCCTGCATGATCAGGATGCCGAGGCCGGCGCAGATCAGCCCGAGACCCAGCGTCGGGAGGTAGTCGGCCGGCCCGACCGGCGGGGTCGGCCCGAGGGTGATCACCGTCTGGTGCCCGAGGATCGCCCGCGACACGAAGGCGCCGGCGAGCGCCGCGGTGACGACCGGCGTCAGGGACGCGATGGCGTAGGTGCCGATGATCAGCTCGAAGGCATAGAACGCCCCGGTGAGCGGCGCCCCGAACGCCGCCGCGATGGCGGCGGCCGCGGCGCAGCCCACCAGCACCCGCATGTCGGTGCGCCGCAATTCGAAGCTGAGGCCGATCCGCGAGGCGAGGCCGGCGGAGATCTGGGTGTAGCCGGCCTCGAGCCCGACCGAGGCGCCGCAGCCGTTCGAGATCAGGTTCTGCACCGCCACCAGGACGGAGTCGCGCAGCGACAGCCGGCCGCCATGCAGGGCGTTGGCCTCGATCGGGTCGATCACCGGCCGCCCGGGCACCCGGCGCAGGCGCCCGCCAAGCCAGATCACGAGGCCCAGCATCACGCCGCCGAGCGCCGGCACGCCGAGCGCCACGAGCGGCGGCACGTGCGGCGCCGCGCTCAGGCGCTCGTCGAGGTCGAGGCCGAAGAGCCGCTCGTGGGCTCCCTGCGCCGCCCAGCCCATGAGGCTGACGACGCCGCCCGAGAGGCAGCCGACGACGGCCGCCAGCAGGACGAGGCCGATCTCGCCGCTGCGGACCCAGGCGCGCAGGGACCCCGGCGCCAGCACGAGAGCGCTCTCCGTCAGGGAGCGGCGGACCGTCTCGGGCTTCGGCGTCATCGGACCGTCGTCGCAGGCGTGGCGGGGCGTGCCCGGGGTTTAGGGCGCGGCAGCCGGCCGGTCGACCGCCCTTCCGTGCCGGGCCGGCGCACTTTCCGACGCGCCGGGGTGCGCCGGGCGCGGATCGGCGCTTGCCACGACGCTCCGGCCGGACTACACAGCCCCCCGTCGCGAGCCGCCATAGCTCAGTTGGTTAGAGCGCTAGATTGTGGATCTAGAGGTCCCCCGTTCGAGCCGGGGTGGCGGTACCACGGCGATCCCCGCATCCGCAGGGGCTTTGGGCGAGCCACCCTTTGGGGTGGCTTTTTTCGTTGTCCGCCCGGCTTCGGGACGTGCGCGGAGGCTGACGGTCCCTCCGCGCAGGGGTCGCGGCGGGCAAGACCCACCTGCGGGCCGGGAACCGTGTGGGGCGTCACCGAGGATCGCGAGATTGTCCGCACGATCTCGGCAGGGAAGCGTGGCATCCGCAGCCCGCGCCTGGGGATGGTTCACCGCGGGGCCGGTGATGCCGGGCCCGCCCTGAGCAGGGACGCACCGGCACCCGGGTGCGAACCCGCCGGGCAGAGCCATGCGAAAAAGGGGCGACCCGCACGGATCGCCCCCACATCGGACCGTCTCGGACCGCCGTCCCGCCCTCAGTTCAGCACCACCACCTTGGCGCCGACCTTGACCCGCGAGTAGAGGTCGGTGACGTCGTCGTTGGTCATGCGGATGCAGCCCGAGGACACCGCCTGGCCGATCGTGTCGGGCTCGTTGGAGCCGTGGATGCGGTAGAGCGTGCCGCCGATATACATCGCCCGGGCGCCGAGCGGATTGTCGATCCCGCCGGCCATGTAGCGCGGCAGGTCGGGGCGGCGGGCCAGCATCTCCTTCGGGGGCGTCCAGGACGGCCACTCGCGCTTGGCCGTGATGGTCTTGGTGCCCGACCAGGTGAAGCCCGGGCGGCCGACGCCGACGCCGTAGCGAAGCGCCATGCCGTCGCCGACCACGTAGTAGAGCCGCCGCTCGGCCGTCGAGACCACGATCGTGCCCGGGGCGTAGGGGCCGTTGAACGGCACCAGCTCCCGCGGGATCGGGGCGACCTGGGCCTGCTCGGTGCTGCCGGCGGCCTGACCCTGGCCGTAATAGCCCTGGGTCCGGTAGCTCGGCGCCCCGTAGGGCTGGCCGGCGTAATAGTCCTCGCCGGGGTTCACGTCGAAGGGGTCGTAGGGCGCGGCCTTGGCCGGCGCGGAGGCAAGCACGCACACGCTCAGAACGCCCGCCAGGGCGGTAGCGAAGATCTTCATGGCCGGAGCCTTACCTCAGCAATTACCTTTGCTGGACAATGCTGTCCCGGCTCAGTGGTTCCCGGTTAAAGCGACGCTAATCGCGAGGCCGGAGTACCGAGCGCCGTCGCAGCGTTCACGTTTCGTTGAGCGGACCGGCGGCATCCGAGCGAACGGGGTGGCTCCCTTCGCGCGCCGCGCGGCTCAGCGGACCTCGTCGGTATGGACCCGGAAGCCGGCGAGCAGCGAGGGGCCGAAATGGGTCGAGATCGCCACGTCGGTGGCGTCGCGTCCCCGCGCCATCAGGATCCGGCCGATGCGGGGCCGGTTGTGGCGGGCATCGAACGTGTACCAGCGCCCGCCGAGATAGACCTCGAACCAGGCCGAGAAATCCATCGGATCGGGCACCGCCGGCACGCCGATATCGCCGAGGTAACCCGTGCAGTAGCGCGCCGGGATGTTCATGCAGCGGCAGAAGGCGACCGCGAGGTGGGCGAAGTCGCGGCAGACGCCCTCGCGCTGGGTGTAGCCGTCGAGGGCCGAGCGGGTGGCGTCGGCGCGCTGGTAGTCGAAGCGGATGTGGGTGTGCACGTAGTCGACGATCGCCTGCACCCGGGCCCAGCCGAGCGGCGTGTGGCCGAAGAGCTGCCAGGCGATGCCCGACAGCTTGTCGGTGTCGCAGTAGCGGCTGCCCAGCAGGTAGACCATCACGTCGTCGGGCAGTTCCTCCACCGGGTGCTGCCAGGCATGCGGCGCGATCTCGTCCGGCTGTCCGCTGTCCTCGATCAGGAAATCCGCCGAGACGGTGAGGCGCCCGGGCGGAGCGACGATGCGGGTGCAGGTATTGCCGTAGCGGTCGGGATAGTCGCGGGAGGGGATCGGCGGGTCGAAGCGGATCGCCGGCGAGGTGACGCAATCGCCGATCCGGGACGGGTGGACGCTGAGCATCAGGAGCATCGGCGTCGGGGCCGGGGAATCGAAGGTGATCGCGTACCCGGTCCGGATCCTCATGGCGGTGCCGTCTCCCTCTGGTATGTCGAGGCGCAGAGCGCCACCGGTACAACACAGGGTAAGCCCCCCGCGTCGCCGCGGGCTGCCCGAAGAAGCGGCAGACCTTGGACGAAGTTTCGCCGCCCCGGCTAATCCGCGGCCAGGCGCGGGCCGCCCGGCCGCTCGGCCGCCGTCGGTGCCTCGGGAAGCTCGGTCACCCGGACCGTCACCTCCATATCGAGAAAATCCTCGGGCCGGCCGATCCAGCTGCCGTGGAGCGGCACCGCCTGGCCGGGATGGCGGGCGACCGCCACCCGGATCAGGTCGCGGTTGCCGGCGATGCCGTTGGTCGGGTCGAACTCGACCCAGCCCGCCCCCGGCAGGTAGACCTGGACCCAGGCATGGGTCGCGCCGCCGCCGGCATGGAGCGCCACGCCGTCGCGCTCCGGGACGTAGAGGTAGCCCGAGACGAACCGGGCCGCCAGACCGAGGGAGCGCACCGCCTCCATCATCAGCAGGGCGAAGTCGCGGCAGGTGCCCCGGCGCAGGCGCAGCGTCTCGGCGGGGTCCTGCACGCCCTTCTCGATCCGCGCCGCGTAGGTGAAGTCCCGCCGGATCCCGGCCGTCATGGCCGCCAGCAGCGCGCGGGTGTCGGCGGTGCCGTCGGCCTCCAGGAAGCCGCGGGCCCAGGACGCGACCGGTCCGCCCGAGGCGGGAGAGTGCCGCTCGATGCAGCGCACGAGGTCCGGCATCTCGTCGGGATCGTACGCGAAGGGGTAGCGCGCCGCCCGCTCCGCCAGGGCGAAGGCGAGCGGCGGCTCGGGCGTGTGATCGAGGGTGATGCGGCAGCGGAAGCAGAGCTCCGGCGCCCGGCCGCGGAAGCGCGCGACCGCCACGCAGTTCCCGAACACGTCGTGGATCCAGCGCAGGCTCTGCGGCTGCGGCGCGATGTCCAGGGAGGCGGCGATCAGGCGCTGGTCGTAGCTGTCGCGCGGCCGGAACAGGATCCGGTGCTCGCCGAAGCCGACCGGCTGCCGGTAGCGATAGGTGGTGACGTGGTCGACGGAGAGGATCGGCACGAGGGTCTGCCTCGCCGCGGCGAGGGAGCGCGGCTCAGGGATGGTGCGGAGGGACGCGGGGTCGGGGCGCGGCGAGGGCGGCTCCGGGCGGATGCCCGCGCATCCTGCCTGACCGGTTCCGGCCTGGCGGCCGGACGCCATCCGTCTCCCGCCGGGAGACGGGTGGCCGTCAGACCGACTGGATCGGACCCGGAGCCCGGATCAGGTGCGCCGGGCGCGGGCCTCGAAGGCCTCCGCCATGGTGTCGTCGTGGCGGCCGAGGGTCTCCAGCCGCTCGGCCCGCAGGCTCTGCTCCCGGCGCTCCTCGTCGGGGCTCAGCTCGGCGAACATCCGGGCCTGCTCGGCCTGCCGGCGGTGGCGCTCGGCCTGCTCGCGGAAGAAGGCCGCCTGCTGCCCCGCCGTCGCGGCGTATTCGGCCTGGTAGCTGTCGCGTTCGTTCGTCTTCATCCCCGACATCCCCTCGCCCGATCCCTCTCGCGCCCGGTCTTCGCGTGGCAGCCGTCCCCGGGAGCCTATGCCAGGACGGCCACGCCGATCAAATCGGTCCGCATCATCCGATGGGGGTTCACCGGACGGGGACCGGCAGGGCGCGATGCCCGTCTACGCGACCGGGGGACGTGGGTTCCGCGCGGCCTGCTCGGCCAGCGCCAGGAGGTCGGGCGGCCGGCTCAGGGCCACCGCGCGGGGCGGCAGGCGCGTCTCCGGGCTGCGGGCCCCGTCGCGGGTCGGATGGGCCACGACGAGGTGGATGGTGGGCCACAGCGTCGCCACGGCGCGGGCGAAGCCCGCCCCGTCCAGGCCGCCGGTCCGCTCCGCCGGCAGACCGAGCAGGACCAGCGCGACCTCTCCCCCGCGCAGGCGCAGCAGGTCGAGGGCGGCGTCCGGGTCGGGGCAGGGCGTCGCCTCGAGGCCCGCGCGCGCCAGCACGGCGCCCGCCTCGGTCGCGCCCGGCACCTCGCCGACCACGAGGGCGAGCCGGCAGGCCGGGCCGGGGGCCTCGGATCCGCCCGTCCGGTCGCGAGGCGTCGACGCCTCGCCGGTCTCCGGGCCGCCGGCGGTCTCGCGCGATTCCAGCTGCCGCAGCAGGGCGCCGAGGCGCTCCGGTATCGCCTCCGCCACCAGGCCGTCATAGGCCGCCGCGAGGCCTGCCCCGAGCGCGTCGAGGGAGAGAGTCGGTGTGAGTTGCGTGCCGCCCGTCCGGCGGCCGGCGCCCGGCGCGCCCATCGTCACCTCCTGATCGCGTGTCCGTCGTCGGACGGATAAACCGCGACCGGCGGCGGAGTTTCCCCAAATGGAGGTGTCGTCCCTGAGGCCGGGTCTTCCCTCAGGGCGTGCCGGCGGCGTAGGCCATCACGCCCATCAGGGCGCCGACGTCCCGGTAGCGGGCACCGCGGGTGCTCATCATCGCCTCGAACTTGTCGTGGACCTGCGCCACCGAGAGGCTGCGGGCCTTCCGGCGCCCGACACGCTCGTAGAAGATCGGCCGGTTGGCCTTGGCGGGCTTCGGCAGCAGGGCGGCGGCCTCGGCCTTTGGCTCCTCGACCACCTTGGCCATGAACCGCTCGGCGTCGTCCGGCCCGAGGAAGTGGGCGAGGTAGGTCTCGCCGAGGGTGAGCTCGCGGCCGATCCGGGCGGCGATGCGGGCCGCATCCCGCTTCAGCATCTCGCCCGCCAGGAGCGCGGAAAGCGAGGGGTCCCGGCGCAGGTCGAGGATGCGGGCGCGCTCGGCCGGATCAGTGACGGAATTGTCCTCGCCGATCAGCCCGGCCTCGCGGGCGTAGCCGTGCCGCGCGCCGAATTCCCGCATCACCTGGAGCCAGGTCCGCTCGATGAACTGGTAGAGGCCGGTGGCCGAGGAGGTGCGGGCCTGGACCTCGGTCAGGAAGCTCGATTCCTTGTCGGCCACCGCCATCAGCAGCACCGGGTCGGTGCGCACGGTCGCGGCGGCCCGCACGATGGTCTGGACGAGGTGGCGGCGGATCCGCATCGGGCCGAAGCTCAGCACCTCGTTGGGGTCGCCACCGGTGCTGGCGGCCATGAGATCGTCGTAGGAGACCCGGTCGACGCCCGCCGAGCCCAACGCGGTGTCGAGATCGTGCACCGGCTCGCGCAACGGAGGCATCGCGGCGGTCTCGCGCGGCGCCGGCTGAACGGTCTGGATCTTGGGCCGCGGCATCACCAGCAGGTCCGCCATCATGGTGACGGCCGGACGGGCGGACATCAGGTCGGCGCCGTACTGGTGCAGCAAGGCCGAGAGGCCGGCGGCCAGGCACCCCGCCGCGAGCACCGTGCGGGCCATGACGGGGATGCCCCCCTGCGCCACGCGGCCGGTGCCGCCGAGCGCGAGGACGTCCCCGTGAGCCCCCGCCATCCGCAGGCCACCCCGTTGCGCCGGTCCGTCCGCTCGACGTCGCATCTGATGTATCGCCCCGGTTTCCGTGCCACCGAGGCGCAAGAAGCCGGTGAGATGTGGCGATAAGACGGCGACGCTCCCGCAGCTCACGCGCCGGTCGCGGAAGCTTCGCCGTACGGGATCCCGAGCATTCGCGGCCCGATACGGCCAAGCTCGACCTGCGGGAGAAGCCCGGCGACTGTCGGGCCCCATGCTGCGGCGCAGCGAAACGATCGGCCGTCAGCGGGCAACGGGCTGGACGGCGTCGTTCCGGGCGCGGTCGCGCTTGTTGGCCTGGTGGCGCCCGATGGCGCAGCCCGCCGCTGCCCCGGCGAAGCCGTGGCCGACGGCCTTGCCGGCGAGGCCGCCGACGATGGCGCCCTTGATGCAGCCCTTGGCCTCCGCCGCCCCGGCGAAGCCGGCCAGGCCCATGGCCACCACGACACCCGCAAACATCCTGCGCATGAGAACCTCCCATCCGTCACGTCACGTCAACGACGTCACTGAACCGCGAAGGTCGCCTCCCGGTTCCGCGGTGACGTGCCGGCTCTCGGCCGGACCTCTCAGCCGCCGGCTGCACCCTGCACGAGGGCGTAGATCTGCAGCACGACCTCGGCGGTGAGCAGGACCGCGATGATGGCCAGCAGGACGGCGAGCACGGCCTGGCCGCGGGTGTCGAACAGCGGCAGGGTCTGGAAGCCCGCCGCCTGAAGGATCGGGGCCGGCGCGGGCGCGGGCGCGGGCGGCGGGGGCTCCTCGTTGGGCAGGACTTCGAAGCTCGGACGATAGGCGCCGACCGGGACCTGGATGCGGACCGGCAGGCGGCGGCCCTCATCGGCATAGACCTCGTCGAGGACGCGCCGGAGGCGGCCGGCCTCGACCCTCACGCTCGGATCGTTGCTCGGATCGAAGCTGTCCGACCGGCCCAGGGCCTGCGTGGCGATGGTGTAGGCCTTGATCGCGTCGCCGCGCCCACCCAGTTCCTCCTCGACGATGTAGGTCAGGAAGGCGGCGAGCTTCGGCGACCGCCGGAAGACCGGCGCGCTCAGGCAGCCGTCGAGGCTGCGACGCACGGCCTCGGCCGGAACAGTCTCGGCGCGGGTCTGCTCGGTCATCACATGTCGTCCGTGCCGCCGATCGGCGCGGCGTTCGAACTACAATCATTCATCCCGCGGGTTGATCCATACGTTATGCGCATGCGCCCGCGCAGAGATGCAGCATCCTGCTCAGAGGTGACGCGCATTCGACGGCGGGCCGCCCGGCCTGATCGTCGCGCGTCACCGGATCGGCGGCCCGCTCCGACGGCGACGCAGGGTCCGTCAGGCCTGCCATCCGTTTGTCGCGACGGCAGCAATCCGCTTCCTCTCCGGCAGCGGCCGCGGCCCGGCCGGTATGGCCGACGGCGCTCCTTAACCATCCGCTAACCATGATCGGTCGAGGATCGTCGGATCCTGAACGCATCGAGGTGATCCATGCCGCAGCATCAGACCCGCCCGCTGCCCACGGCGTTCGCGCGCTACCCGATCCCGCTCGAACTGCTGGCGGTCCTGCACCGGGCCAGCGAGGACGACGTGGATGCCCTCGTGTCGCGCATGCCGGAGACCGGGCGCGCGCGGCTGGCGGCCTACTGCACCGACAAGGACCACCTGCACCGGCTCGGCCTGCGCATCGCCGGCACCTGCGACCAGGCCGCCCTGATGCGCGTCGTCGGGCCCGATGCGGGGGCGAGCCTCTACGCGCAGTCGCGCCCCTCCGAGCTGCTGCCCGTCTGAGGCGCCTTCCGCCGCGGTCCCGCCTGCCCAAGGACGTGCCTGCCCAAGAAAAAAGGCCGCTCTCGCGAGCGGCCCGAAGTCTAGGGAGGAAACGCCCAAAGAGGGCTACAGGGCCGCGACGCCATCGCGACCGTGCGATGCACAAAATAGCGTGCGGCGCACAAAACGCAAGCGGAATCTTCGGTTTCACCCGCGATCGAAACGCCCGGCCGCACCGGACTCGACAAATGGCTTTCGGATCGGCGGCTCCGCGAAGGTGCCTCCCTTGCCGCAGCCCAAAGAGCGAGGAACCCGATCTCCACACCCATGGTTGAGCGCAGACAACAACCTGTGGAGGAATCGTGATGAAACGCCTCACCGTTCTGGGAGCTTGCACCCTCCTGCTCGCCGGGACCGCCGCCGCTGCCGCCGGTCCCTGCGCCCCGGGGCAGACCGCCCAGAAGACCGACAGGAGCTCCAACGTCGATCCGCCCGCCACCGCCTCGGTCACGCCGGGCGCCAAGGCCGAATCGCCCGGCACGGTCGGGGCGATGCAGAATGTCGGCTCGCAGACCGCAACCTCGCCGGCCGACGTGAGCCGCCAATCGAAGGGCGAGAAGACCGCGGCCCAGCAGGCGGGCGACTGCTGAGCGGACTTGCGTTGGCCGGTCGACGCATGTCCGCCTCGATCGTTATTGTACCGCCGGCTCTCGTCGCGAAGCCGGCGGCCACCTTGGCGGACCCTGCCGAGGAAGAAAGCCGACGCGCGTTCTGCGGCGCGTGCCGCGTCCCGAGACGAGGCTCGCGCCGTCCTTCGACCAGGGTGTCGCAGCATGTCCGGCGGCTGCACCCGGGCGAGGTCTGGTGCGTTCTTCCGGGGCGCCGCTGCGGCGCTCGGCATGCAGAAGGAGGAAAGCCATGGCCGACCGGACACCCGAGATGGCACGGGCCCAGATCGCGTTCGCATTGCAGGCCAAGCGGGATTCCCTGGCGGCCGCGTCCCTCGCCCTAGAGGCATCCCCCGAGGATCCCGAGGTGCGGCGCATGGTCGAGCGACTGAGCGAGGATGTCGGCCGCCTGGAGATCCAGCTGCGCGGCGCCGTCTGAACGTCCCGTGAATCCGTGCCGCGAAGCCGTGGACGAGGCGTCGGTCGTCCGGCGCTTCGCCCGCCCGCGGTCGTGTCGGGTCGCAGGCTCTGCCGCCGCGTCGGCCGGCTCGTTGCCGGGCCGGTTCAGACGACCTGCGGCGGACCCTTGAGATAGCCCTTCGCCCGAAGATAATCCCGCAGGATCAGGCAGATCGCTTCGCCGCGGGAGCGCTGCTCCACGGCCGCGAACTCCGTCAGCGCCAGCGCGAGATCGTCCGGGATATGGAAGGCCTCCTCGTCGCCGGGATCGGTCGAGCCGGCATGAGGCGTCGTCGGATCGGGCGTCTCGGCGGGGTCGGTCATCGGGCGCCTCCGGCTCCGTCGGGTATCGCGCCGTCGCGGCGATCGTTCCATGCCGGTTCTTCCCGCCGGTTCATTCCGCCGGACCCTTCGGCCTGATCCCCCGCCCGTACCGCGGCCGGTCGACCCCGATCGGCGGAAGGAGCGGGGCGACGCCGCCAGAGGGGGCGCTTGCCCGGCCGCCGGCTTCCGGCGGAGAACGGGTCTCCGCGCGGCGGGGGAGAGGGGCATGAGGTCGATTCGGGAGGGCGACCTGCGGTCGATCGCGCGTTGGGCAGGCCTCGCCTGCCTGCCCGCGCTGGTCTGGCTGTCGTGGATCCCCAAGGCATGGGAGGTCCGCACCGGCGCCGTGGGTCAGCTCGAGCACCTCGTCGCCTATGCGGGTACGGCCGGGCTCCTCGCCCTGGGTTGTCCCCGCGTGCCGGCCTGGCGCATCGGCCTCGGCCTCGCGATCCTCGCGGGCATCCTCGAGATCGGGCAGGTCTGGGTGCCGGGCCGTACCGCCCAGGTCATCGATGTCGCGGCGAGCGCCGGCGGCGCATTCCTGGGGCTCGCCGCCCGCACCCTCGCCGGAAGCCGTCTGGGACCCGGGTGAGAACGACCGGGCGCTGCCGTCAGGCAGCGCGAATGCTGCCGTCAGGCAGCGCGAATGCTGCCGTCAGGCAGCCCGGACCATCCGCGGCCGGGCCGGTCGCGGCGCCAGGCCGAGGCGCACCGGCTCCTCCGGTCCGCGCACCGTGAGGGCGAGGCTCACGGTCAGGACCGGCTCCCCGGTCCGGTCGCGGACCCGCACCTTCAGGTCGGAGAGGTCGGCGCCCGGCAGACCCGCACCGGCGAACGCGATCGCCGTCCGGGTGGCCTCGCTGCGGATCTCGTCCTGGCTGCACAGGATCAGACCGATATCGTCCTGGCACTGCCAGCCGCCGGCACTCAGATCGAAGAAGTAGCGCTGCACACCGTCCTCCCCTGTCATTCTGGAAAGAGATGTGCACAGACCGTCAGGTCTATGCTTTAACAAATTTGAAACGCATCGCCGAGACGGCACGCTGGCGTCCGGTCCGGTCCGCCTCCGGGGTCGAACCCGCCGCCGCCCGAGGTGCCGCCATGCCGGTGCGGACGGAAGACGCGTCGATCGACGATCACGATGCCTCGGCCGGCGCCTCTCAGCCTGACGGTGTCGTGGAGAAACTGCCGTCTTGCATGGCCATCGATGGCATCGGTCCTGCGCGGGCCGGCCCGCGCGGCCTGCCACGCCACGATGCCGGGCATCGGCATCCCGCCGGGCCGAAGCCTGGGCCAGGACGGTGCGCGCCGCTCGCGGCGGCCGGCCCGCGGCCCGCCTCGTACCCTCGATGAGGCGCTCGTGCGGGTGCCCTCCTGCGGATGCCCATGAAGAAGGGCGGCCCCGCCGGGCCGCCCTGTTCGGGGACGCCGACCCATTTCGGGATCGGACATCGAGGGCGGAAGGCTGGACGCGTGCCGCCCCGCCTCCGTGGACCGATCCTCAGATCGACCGCACGGCCCCGCCATCCACCCGGATCATGCTGCCGGTGACGTAGGAGGCGCGCTCCGAGGCCAGGAAGCAGGCCACGTCGGCGAATTCCTGCACGCGGCCGTAGCGCTTGGCGGGGATCGCCGCGCGGGCGGCCTCGGCGATCTCCTCGCGCGACTTGCCCTGCGCCTTGGCGTTGGCGGTGTCGAGCTCGCCGGTGCGGTCGGTCTCGATGCGGCCGGGCAGGATCATGTTGACGGTGACGCCGTCCGCCGCGACCTCGGCCGAGAGCGTCTTGGCCCAGCCGGCGATCGAGGCGCGCAGGGCGTTCGACATCACCAGGTTCGGGATCGGCTGCTCGACGCCGCTCGAGGCCACCACCACGATGCGGCCGAAACCGGCCTGGCGCATGCCCGGCAGGACGAGGCCGGCGAGGCGGAAGACCGGGGTTACCATCGCCTCGAACTGGGGCGTCCAGGCCTCCGGCTGCACGGTCAGCGCGGTGCCGGCCGGCGGACCGCCGGTATTGGCGATCAGGATGTCGACGCCGCCGAGATGCTCCTGCGCCGCAGCAAAGATCGCCTCGACGTTCTCCTTCAGGCTGCCCACGAAGGCGTGCGCGCGGCCCTGGCCGCGGGCGTTGATCGCCGCCACCGCCTCGTCGAGGCGCTCGGCGGTGCGGGCGGTGAGCAGCACGTCCGCGCCCTCGGCCGCCAGGGCCTCGGCGATGCCGCGCCCGAGGCCGCGGCTGGACGACAGGACGAGGGCGCGCTTGCCCTTGAGACCGAGATCCATGGTGTGTCCTCCCGTGATTGCGAAGCTCGTTCGATCGCGGCAGGCACTAACACGAGTGCCCGCCCACTCCCACCCGCCGCTCAGGCCGTCTCGCCGGCGAGCCGCTTGAGCCAGCCTTCCGCCTGCGCCCGCACGTTGTCCGGGGCGGTGCCGCCGTAGCTGGTGCGGCTCTTCACCGAGTTCTCGACCCCGAGCACGGCGTAGACCGCCTCGGTGATCCGCGGCTCCTCCGCCTGCATCACCGCCAGCGGCAGCGCCTCGAGGCCGATGCCGCGGGACGAGGCCTCGCCGACGAGGCGGCCCGTCACGTGGTGGGCGTCGCGGAAGGGAAGGCCGAGCTCGCGCACCAGCCAGTCGGCCAGATCCGTGGCGGTGGCGTAGCCGGAGCCGGCCGCGCTTTTCAGCACCTCCGGCACCGGCTCAAGGTCCCGCACCATGCCGGCCATGGCGGCGAGGCACAGCGAGAGGGTCTGGAGCGCGTCGAAGGTGCCCTCCTTGTCCTCCTGCATGTCCTTCGAATAGGCGAGCGGCAGGCCCTTCATGACGATGAGCAGGCCCGACAGGGCGCCGATGATCCGGCCGGACTTCGCCCGCACCAGCTCGGCGGCGTCGGGGTTGCGCTTCTGGGGCATGATCGAGGAGCCGGTGGTGAACCGGTCCGACAGCTTGACGAAGCCGAACTGGGCCGAGGTCCAGACCACGATCTCCTCGGCGAAGCGCGACAGGTGCACGGCGGCGATGGCCGCCGCCGACAGGGCTTCGAGGGCGAAGTCGCGGTCGGCGACCGAATCGAGCGAGTTCGCGGTCGGCCGGTCGAAGCCGAGGTTCTTCGCCGTGGCATGGCGGTCGATCGGGAACGAGGTGCCGGCGAGCGCCGCGGCCCCGAGCGGGCACTCGTTGAGGCGGGCGCGGGCGTCGCGGAACCGGCCGCGGTCGCGGTTCAGCATCTCGACATAGGCCAGCAGATGGTGGCCGAAGGTGACGGGCTGGGCCGATTGCAGGTGGGTGAAGCCCGGCATCACCGTGCCGGCGTGCTTGAGCGCCAGCTCGGCCATGGCCTGCTGCAGGTCGGCGGCCTGGGCGTCGAGGGCGTCGAGGGTGTCGCGCACCCACAGCCGCATGTCGGTGGCGACCTGGTCGTTGCGCGAGCGCGCGGTGTGGAGCCGCCCGGCCGCCGGGCCGACGATCTCGCGCAACCGGCTCTCCACGCTCATGTGGATGTCCTCGAGGTCGCGCCGGAACGCGAACGAGCCGGCCTCGATCTCGTCCCGGACGGTCTTGAGCCCGGCCTCGATCTTCGCCACATCCTCGGCCGGCAGGATCCCCGCCTGGCCCAGCATCGCGACGTGGGCGAGCGAGCCCCGGATGTCCTGGGGGGCGAGGCGCTTGTCGAAGCCGATGGAGGCGTTGATCTCCTCCATGATCTCGGCGGGGCCGCTCGCGAAGCGCCCGCCCCACATCCGGTTGCTCATGTCCTCACCTCGCCTCGCATCCTCGCGGACCGCCCGCCTCGCCCTCGCGGGGGGCCTTCTCGCCGTCCTCGGCCTCGGGGCTGCCCTATACGGGCTTGGCCACCGGAGCAACGGCGGCGCCTGCCCGCTCGGGGCCGCCACCGCCGCCCGGGTCGCACCGCTCTCCCGCGGCGAGGTCGCGGCGCTCCAGGTCGATCCCGACCCGAAGCCCGCGCCGGCCATCACCTTCACCGGGCCGGACGGGCAGCCGCGCACCCTGGCCGACCTCAAGGGCCGCACGGTGCTGCTCAACCTGTGGGCGACGTGGTGCGCGCCGTGCAAGGCGGAGATGCCGGCCCTCGACCGGCTGCAGGGCACGCTCGGAGGACAGGACTTCGAGGTGGTGGCGCTCAACCTCGACACCCGCAACCTCGACCGGCCGCCGCTCTGGATGAAGGAGAACGGGATCACGCGGCTCGCCTACTACGCCGACCCGGCCGGCCGGGCGCTGCCGGTGCTGCAGAAGAGCGGCGAGGTCGTCGGGCTGCCCACCACCCTGCTGATCGACCCGGCCGGCTGCGAGATCGGCGTGATGAAGGGCCCGGCGGAATGGGCGAGCGAGGACGCCTTGAGGCTGGTGCGGGCGGCGCTCGGGCGGGGGTGAGCCGGCCCGCGTTGATCCAGCTCACGATTCCTGGCAGGCCCGGGCCCATGCAGGACACCCGCTCCCCTCGCCCCTACCCCCGGCGCCTGCCGCGCCCGCTCTCGGCCCTGCGCAACCTGCTGGTCAGCAGCGCCGGCGGCGGCCTCGTGCTGATGGCGAGCGCGGTGCTGGCGCTCATCGTCGCCAACGGCCCCTACGGCGACGGCTACGCCCGGGCGCTGCACGCGTATCTCGGCCCGTTGAGCCTGCTGCACTGGATCAACGACGGCCTGATGGCGGTGTTCTTCCTGCTCGTCGGGCTCGAGATCAAGCGCGAGATCCTGGACGGGGGCCTGCGCACCTGGCCCGACCGGGCGCTGCCGGGCATCGCGGCGCTCGGCGGCATGGCGATGCCGGCGCTCGTCTACGTCGCGGTCAACCTCTCCTCCCCGGCGACCCTGCGGGGCTGGGCGATCCCGGCGGCCACCGACATCGCCTTCGCGCTCGGCGTGCTGGCGGTGCTGGGCAACCGGGCGCCGGTCTCGCTCAAGGTCTTCCTCACCGCCCTCGCGATCCTCGACGACCTCGGGGCCGTGGTGATCATCGCGCTGTTCTACACCGCCGACCTGTCCTGGCCGATGCTGGCGCTCGCCGGCGCGGTGACGGCGATGCTGGCGGTGCTCAACCGCGTGGGGCTGCGGCGGCTCGGGCCCTACCTGATCCTCGGCGCGGTGCTGTGGCTCCTGGTGCTGCGCTCCGGCCTCCACGCCACCGTAGCGGGCGTGGTCCTGGCGCTGGCGATCCCCTTGCGGGCGAGCCCCGGCCGGCCCGACGACGGGCACTCGCCGCTGCACCTCCTCGAGCACGCGCTCCAGCCCTGGGTCGCCTACGGCATCCTGCCGGTCTTCGGCTTCGCCAATGCGGGCGTCTCGCTCGCCGGGCTGACGCCCTCGGCGCTGCTCGCCCCCGTCACCCTCGGGGTCGCGGCGGGCCTGTTTCTCGGCAAGCAGGTCGGGGTGTTCGGCGGCGTCTGGCTCGCGGTGCGCACCGGCCTCGCGCCCAAGCCCGCGGGCGCCACCTGGCGCCACGTCTACGGCGTGGCGCTCCTCTGCGGCATCGGCTTCACCATGAGCCTGTTCATCGGCGGCCTCGCCTTCGCGGGCGCGCCCGAGTTCGACACCGAGACGAAGCTCGGGGTGATCCTGGGCTCGGTGCTCTCCACGCTCGCCGGCGCCCTGGTTCTGTCGCTGGGCGGGAGAGAGGCGGTGAAGCCGGCGGTTGCGGAGTAGGGTCGCGCTGGCGGGACGCGACGCCTCCGGAAGGTGATATTCTCGACACGGTGCCGTTCATCCAACCCGCGACCTCATCCTGAGGTGCTGTGCGATCGAAGATCGTACAGCCTCGAAGGAGGCCTCCAGAGACCTTGGCGATGTCTGGAAGCCTCCTTCGAGGCGAGCAAAGCTCGCACCTCAGGATGAGGTCGTGAGCAGGATGAAACGCTTTCTACGGTCGAACAGGCGCGTCAGTTCGCCGGCTGCGAGGCCGCGACGCGGTTGCGGTTCGCGCCTTCGGTGCGCTTGCCGGTCTCCGGCGTCTTGCCCTCGCCCGGCTTCGCGGCTTCGCCGGCCTTGGCGGCGGGCTTGGCCTCGGACGGCTTGCCTTCGGCGGGCTTGGTCTCGGCCTTCTTCGCGGGCGCCGGATTGAGCCCGTCGACCTTCGCGGTGGTAGCCTCGTGGTGGGCGGCCGGGGTCGGGTGCAGGCGCGCGGTGACCTTCTTCGGCAGGGGCACGGCCGGCGAGATCGCCGCGACCGGGGTGGTGTCGGCGGCCGGCAGGGCGGCGGGGGCGACCGGGGGCGCCGCCGGGGCGCCGCCGAACAGGTTGCCGAGGAGCTTGCGGTAGCCGGACAGGTCGCCGTCGGCGCTCGCCACCGTGATGGGGGCGGCCGGAGAGGCCGGGGCCGCGGCGGCCGCGGCGGCCGCCTCGCGGGTCGGGATCGGCGCCGGGTTCGACGCCGGCGCCGCGAAGGCGAGGGCCGTGGGCTTGGTGCCGGGCTTGGTCTTGTCGTGCTTCGGGTCGTTCTTGGCCAGCAGGACCGGCTTCGCCTTCGGCTCGATGACGATTTCCTCCGGCGCCGCCGCCAGGGCCTCGGGCCGGCTGATCACCCCCATGTTCGGCCGCGGCTGAGCCTGCTCGGCGAAGAGCTGGGTGCTCGGCGAGGAGTCGCGGAAGAACGGGTGCTGGCCGCCGTCCTGGTAGACGAGGCGGGTCGCCGCGGTGCCCTTGGCGACCAGCTCAGCCACCTCGACCTCGTCCTTCTCGCGCTTGGCGACGACGACGGGGTCGACCTTGGGGTTGCAGGCGCCCGCCGCGGCGTCCTGGCCGCCGAAGACGTAGCGCGTGCCACACACCCCGACCCGCGGCTCCTCGTGCAGGGCCTCGAAGTAGTCCGAGCCCTCCTTCAGGTTCTTCCAGAAGCCGATATGCGGGTCGTTGCGGAACTTGGCGAGGTTCTGCGCCGTCATCCGGAACGGGTAGGACTGGAACTGGAACGCCCGCTGCCCCCCCGCGAAGGCTTCGCGGGCGATGGCGTAGATCTCCGAGATCGCCTCGTCCGTCATCGCGAAGCAGCCGGCCGAGGAGCAGGTGCCGTGCACCATCAGGTAGCTGCCGGTGCGGCCGTTGGCGCGGTCGAAGGCGTTGGGATAGCCGGTGTCGAAGGAGAGGTAGTAGGACGAGTTCGGGTTCATCTGGCCCATCGTGATGGGATAGAACCCTTCGGGCGCCTGCCGGTCGCCCTCCCGGACCTTCGGCCCGAGCTGGCCCGACCAGCGGCAGATCGGGAAGGTCTTCAGGAGCGCGTACTGGCCGTCCGCCCCGCGCTTCCACACCTCCATCTCCGATTCCTTCTTGAAGGCCCGGATCAGGATCGGGTCGCGGGGCGACATGTTCTTGGTCGCCATCAGGGCGACGGTCTTCTGCGGGATCGGCTCGCGGGCGCGGGCCGAGCCGGCGGCGGAGAAGCCCGCATCCTGGCACGCCCCGAGGGACAGGGCGAGGGCGAGGCCACTCGCCGCCAGCACCGGACGCATCGCCAGACGCCCTTTCAGCCGCACCATGGGAACCCCGCCTTCTCGCCGTCGGACCGCCGGCACCCTGACGCCGCGGACCGGTCTTCCCAACCCCATAGCTTCGTTAAACTTACCCGGCTCTTACCGCAAGAACGGCCAAGATTGCGGGGATTCGCTCAACAGGCGCGCCGGCCAAGCAAGCCGGCGCACACTCACACGGGGCTCATGCGCGAAGACATCCGCCCCGTCTTCGGCAAATTGAAGGCCGGCGCGTGTCTGGCTCGTGCCATTTGTGAGGGGCTGTGGATGGCGGGGATTGCCCCGGGTCAGAGGCTCCGGCCGATCTCCAGGAACTTCTGCGCCCGGCGGTCGCGCAGGGCGTCGGCATCGAGGGCGGAGAGCGGCTCCAGGGCCGCGGCGATCGCCTCGCCGGTCGCCCGGATCGCCGCTTGGCCGTCGCGGTGGGCGCCGCCGGTGGGCTCGGGCACGATGCCGTCGATGACGCCGAGGCGCAAAAGATCCTGGGCGGTGATCTTCATGGCGGTGGCGGCATCCTGGGCCCGGCCGGCATCGCGCCACAGGATCGAGGCGGCGCCCTCCGGCGAGATCACGCTGTAGATCGCGTGTTCGAGCATCAGGACCGTGTTGGCGGTGGCGAGGGCGATGGCGCCGCCCGAGCCCCCCTCCCCGATCACCACCGTGACGTTGGGGGTCGGCAGGCCGAGGCAGGCCTCCGTGGAGCGGGCGATGGCCTCGGCCTGGCCGCGCTCCTCCGCCTCGATGCCCGGATAGGCGCCCGCGGTGTCGACGAAGGTGAGGACCGGCAGGCCGAAGCGGCCGGCGAGCCCCATCAGGCGCACCGCCTTGCGGTAGCCCTCGGGCTTGGCCATGCCGAAATTGTGCCGGATGCGGGCCTCGGTGTTGGCGCCCTTCTCCTGGCCGATGACGCAGACCGGCCGGCCGCGGAAGCGGCCGAAGCCGCCGACCACCGCCTCGTCCTCGCCGAAGGCCCGGTCGCCGGCGAGCGGCTGGAACTCCTCGATCAGCCCGGCGCAGTAATCGACGAAGTGCGGCCGCTGCGGATGGCGGGCGACCTGCGTCTTCTGCCAGGGGGTCAGGCCGGCATAGAGCTCGGCGAGGGCCGCCGCGGCCTTGGCCTCGAGCCGCGCCACGTCCTCGCTGATCGCCACCGCGCCGTCGCGGTCGCCGAGGGCCTTCAGCTCCTCCAGCTTCGCCTCGAGTTCGGCGACGGGCTTTTCGAAGTCGAGGTAGGAGCGCATCGGGACCTGTGCTGTGTCGGGCCGGCGTCGCGGGGGCGTTGGGGCTTCGGGAGACCCCTGCGGGCGGCCGGTCCACCCGGGACCGGGCGGCGCGGGGGCGTGGCGGAGGGGGGCTTGGCGGAGGGGCCGGCCCGTGTCAACCCGGCAGGGGCGGTGCGCGCCACCCTCCGCCGGACGGGCGCGCGGGGCGTGTGCCGCGGGCGGCCGGAAGGCTTGTCTCGCGGCAGTGCAGCATCATCTTACCGCCGAGATTCGCGCGGCGGCCGAGGGAGGCCGCCAGGAGCGGAGGCACGATGGACGAGCCGGGTCAGGCGGGGCGAGACGAGTGCCGGGTGCTGGTGCTGCAGGGCGGCGGGGCGCTCGGCTCCTATCAGGCCGGCGTCGCCGAGGCGATGCAGGAGACGGGTCTCCCGCCGGACTGGGTCGCCGGCATCTCGATCGGGGCGATCAACGCCGCGCTCATCGCCGGCAACCCGCCGGAGCGCCGGGTCGAGCGGCTGCGCGCCTTCTGGGAAAGGGTGTCGTCCGCGATCACCGTCTCGCCGTGGTGGCCCGGCGAGCAGGCCCGCGAGGCGTTCAACGCCTGGAGCGCCGCCTTCGGGGCGACGGTCGGGGTCCCGGGCTTCTTCGCCCCGCGCTGGCCCCCGGCGGCCCTCTACCCGGCGGGCGCGCCGCAGGCGCTCAGCTACTACGACACCGCGCCGCTGCGGCAGACGCTCCTCGACCTGATCGACTTCGACCGCATCAACCGGCGCGAGACCCGGCTCAGCGTAGGCGCCGTCAACATCCGCACCGGCAACTTCGTCTATTTCGACAACCACCGCGACCGGATCGGCCCCGAGCACGTCATGGCCTCCGGCGCCCTGCCGCCGGGCTTCCCGCCGGTCGAGATCGACGGCGAGATGTACTGGGACGGCGGCATCGTCTCGAACACGCCGCTGCAATACGTGCTCGACGAGGAGCGGCTGCGCGACCTCGCGGTGTTCCAGGTCGACCTGTTCAGCGCGCGCGGCCCGCTCCCCCGCACCCTGTCCGAGGCGGCCGAGCGCGAGAAGGACATCCGGTATTCGAGCCGCACGCGGCTCAACACCAATGACCAGATCGAGATCCACAAGGCCAAGACGGCGTTCCGGCGCCTGTTCGACAAGCTGCCGCCCGAGCTGCGCCAGGACCCGGACGTCGCCTTCCTGTCGGAGGTGAGCCACCAGAACGCGGTGACGATCATGCAGCTGATCTACCGGGCCAAGAACTACGAGAGCGACGCCAAGGACTACGAGTTCTCCCGCGCCACGATGCTGGAGCACTGGAAGGCCGGCCGCAACGACGTGCGCCGCTCGCTGCGCCACCGGCACTGGATCGAGCGCTGCCGGCCCGAGGCGGGCGTCAGCGTGTTCGACCTCACCCGCGACGCGCGGGACTGATCTCTGACAGAGGAAGGAACGCCGCATGACCCGCGACGAGATCCTGAAAGCCCCCTCGATGCCGGCCTTCAGCCCGAGCTACCCGCACGGGCCCTACCGGTTCCTGCGGCGCGAATACCTGATCATCACCTACGAGACCGACCCGGAGGCGCTCCGCGCCGCTTTGCCCGAGCCGCTAGAGCCGGCCCCCGGCAACCTCGCCTTCTACGAGTGGATGAAGATGCCGGATTCCTCCGGCTTCGGCGATTACGAGGAGAGCGGGTCTGCGATCGTCGCGACCTACAAGGGCGAGCCCTGCAACTACTCGGTCCAGATGTACCTCGACGACGAGCCGCCGATCACCGCCGGCCGCGAGATCTGGGGCTTCCCGAAGAAGTACGGCGTGCCCCGGCTCAAGGTGACGAAGGACACGCTCACCGGCACCCTGCACTACGACGACGAGCGGGTGGCGATGGGCACGATGACCTACAAGCACCACAGCCTCGAGGACCGTCTCGACAAGGTCCGCGACGGGATCGGCCAGCTCAACGTCAACCTGAAGCTGATCCCCGACGTCGATGGCGGCGTGAAGGTGGCGCAGCTCGTAGGCTACCGGCTGCAAGATATCCAGGTCCACGGCGCCTGGGAGGGCGAGGCCCGGCTGCACCTGATCCCGCACGTCAATTGCCGCGTCGCCGACCTGCCGGTGCGCCGGATCGTCCGCGGTCGCCACCAGATCGTCGACTTCACCCTGCCGTACGGCCACGTGCTGCACGACTACCTGGCCTGACAATTTGGCCTGTGACATTCCGGCCCGAGGAGAAAGCTCATGTCCCTGCAATCGAAGACCGCCCTCGTCACCGGCTCGACGAGCGGCATCGGCCTCGGCATCGCCCGGGCGCTGGCGCAGGCCGGCGCCAACGTCGTCATCAACGGCTTCGGCAAGACCGACGCCATCGAGACGGAGCGGGCCGCCATCGAATCCGAGTTCGGCGTCAAGGCGCACTATTCCGCCGCCGACATGACCAAGCCCGCCGAGATCGCCGCCATGGTGGCGGAGGCCGAACAGACATTCGGCGCGGTCGACATCCTCGTCAACAATGCCGGCATCCAGTACGTCTCGGCGATCGAGGAATTTCCGGTCGAGAAGTGGGACCAGATCATCGCGATCAACCTGTCCTCGGCCTTCCACACCATGCGGGCGGCGATCCCCGGCATGAAGAGCCGCGGCTGGGGCCGGATCATCAACACCGCCTCGGCCCACTCCCTCGTCGCCTCGCCCTTCAAGTCGGCCTACGTCGCGGCCAAGCACGGCATCGCGGGCCTGACCAAGACCGCGGCGCTCGAACTCGCCACCCACAAGATCACCGTCAACTGCATCTCGCCGGGCTATGTCTGGACCCCTCTGGTCGAGGCCCAGATCCCCGACACCATGAAGGCCCGGGGGATGACCAAGGACCAGGTGATCGACGAGGTGCTGCTGAAGGCCCAGCCGACCAAGGAATTCGTCACCGTCGAGCAGGTCGCGGCGATCGCGGCCTTCCTGTGCACGGAGGCCGCGAGCCAGATCACCGGCACGAACCTGTCGGTGGATGGGGGGTGGACGGCGCAGTAGGCGCGCGGGCCACTCCCGCGCGAGCGCCACTCACGACTCTTGGCCGCCGTGACCGACGCCGGATCTCACCCCGATCCGGCGTCGGTTCCGTCTAGATGACGCGGTATCTCGAAGAAATCTTCGCCGTTATCCTGGCGGTTTTCCGATCAGGCCGAAAGGTTGACGGTTTTTGATCAAGTAGACAGACTTAAGCGCCTGCGCTGCATTTGCAAATTGAAGCCGCGGCAACCACCAAGGCGCTCAGCGCCGCCCATGCACCAGCAGCGACAGGCCGTAGCCAACGGCCCCAGCAATGAGCAGGGCGAGGAGCGGCGTCTCCTCCACATAGTGGGTCACCGTCCGGGCGCCGTGCCGCGCCGCGTGTCGGCCGCGATCATAGGCGTCCTCGGCATACTCGATGGCGGTGTCGGCGGCGTCGCGCAGGGCGTCGCGGGCCTCGCCGGCGAGCTGCTCGCCGCGTCCCTGCGCCTCGCGGTAGCGACCTTCGAACTGCGTGCGCTGGTCGCCCGCGAGGTCGCCCAAGGCGGCCTGGGCCTTGCCGCCGAGTTCGCGGGCGGCACCGGTGATGCGATCGCTGTCGACCATCTGTCTCTCCCTTGCCGGAGGCGTGCGACGCGCGCCATGTGACGACAGGTGGGACGAACGGGCTTCGCGGCAATGGCTCCGCGCCAGTTTCGGCGAAGGGACCGGCGCGAACGCCCTCGCGCCGTGCGATCGGGACGGCCGCGGGTGAGGTGTGTCGGCTCAGGGCCGATCCGACTTGGCTTGCATGTTCGTCCCAACCCACGACCTCATCCTGAGGTGTCAGTCGATTGACAATCGACTGACCTCGAAGGAGGGCTCCAGGGATCGCACAGAGTTCTGGAACCCTCCTTCGAGGCGCGCTTCGCGCGCACCTCAGGATGAGGTCGCGGGCGGGATCGAACGCAGTCTCGCGAGACGGGCTCTGCGAACAGGGCCTCAGTCGCGGTCGAGGATCTCCTTCGAGGCGACGGTAGTGTCGTCCTTCAGGCGGTAGACCAGCGGCACGCCGGTGGCGAGTTCGAGGCCCGGGATCGTCTCGGTGGTGAGCCCGTCGAGCACCATCACGAGGGCGCGCAGCGAATTGCCGTGGGCGGCGACCAGCACGCGCTCGCCGCGCATCACCCGGGGCAGGATCTCGCGCATGGTGTAGGGCAGCACGCGCGCCACGGTGTCCTTCAGGCTCTCGCCGCCGGGCGGGGGCACGTCGTAGGAGCGGCGCCAGACATGGACCTGATCCTCGCCCCACTTGGCGCGGGCGTCGTCCTTGTTGAGGCCCGAGAGGTCGCCGTAGTCGCGCTCGTTGAGGGCGGCGTCGGCATGGGTCGGCAGGCCGGACTGGCCGAGCTCCTCCAGGATCAGCGCGCAGGTGCGCTGGGCGCGGGTCAGGGCCGAGGTGAAGGCGACGTCGAACTGCACGCCCTTCGCCTTGAGCCGCCGCCCGGCCGCCCGCGCCTCCTCGACGCCGAGGTCGGTCAGCCCCGGGTCCTTCCAGCCGGTGAACAGGTTCTTCAGGTTCCACTCGCTCTGGCCGTGGCGCGCGAGGACGAGAAGACGCTCCATGATGCGTGTCGCTCCGTTGTCGATGAGAGGAGGGGTCAGAGGCCCAGCACGTCGTCCATGCCGTAGAGGCCGGGCTCGCGGTCGCGGGCCCAGAGGGCGGCCCGGATCGCGCCGGCGGCGAAGAGGCCGCGGTCGCTCGCGAGATGGGTGAGCTCCAGGCGCTCGCCGGCGCCGGCGAAGATCACGCTGTGCTCGCCGACGACGCTGCCGCCCCGCAGGGTGGCGAACCCGATCGTGCCGGGCTCGCGCGCACCGGTATGGCCGTCGCGCACCGCGACCTTGCGCTGGCTGAGCGCCACGCCGCGCCCTTCCGCGGCGGCCTCGCCGAGCAGCAGCGCGGTGCCGGACGGCGCATCCACCTTGTGGCGGTGGTGCATCTCCAGGATCTCGATGTCGTACTCGTCGCCCAAGGTCGCCGCGACCTTGCGCACGAGCCCCGCCAGCAGGTTGACGCCGAGCGACATGTTGCCGGACTGCACGATGCGGGCGTGGAAGGCGGCCGCCTTCAGCTTCGCCATATCGTCCGGCGACAGGCCGGTGGTGCCGACCACGTGGACGATGCGGGCCTGGGCGGCGAGCTCGGCGTAGAACACCGTGGCGGCCGGCGCCGTGAAGTCGAGGACGCCGTCGGCCTCGGCGAAGGCCGGCAGGGGATCGTCGGTGACCGGCACCCCGAGGGGCGGGAGCCCGGCGAGCACGCCCGCATCCTCGCCGAGGGCGGGCGCGCCCTCGCGCTCGATGGCGGCCGAGAGCGCGCAGCCCTCGGCCCCGGCCACGGCCTGGATCAGCATCCGCCCCATGCGACCGGAGGCGCCGACGACGACGAGACGCATAGGTCCAGGCATGGGTCCAGGGATGGGTCCGGGCATGGGATCCGCTCCTCACTCCTGCCGATCGCGCCCCGGCAGGACCGCGACGGTTCTCTTCGCCTGGCGGCGGGGACCGCCTGGCCCGGGCGTCGTACAGGGGCGGGGCGGTGCTGCCAAGGCGGGACGGCTCCTTCGCGATGCCGTGGTACCGGCACAGGGGATATGCGGCGGACCGCGAAGGTCCCATCTTGTTTCGCGGTGCAGCATCGCGCGGGAGATCCCATGGCCTTTCGGTTCGTACCAGGACGCACCACCCGCCGCGCGGCCACCGGCGCCGTCCGGATCCTGCGCGCCACCGCCAAGGCCAACGCGGCCGCGGCCCGCCAGACCGGCGCGCTGATGCGGCGCGGCGCCGAGGCGCTGAGGACGGCCGAGCCGGCGCACAGGCCGCCGGGCCGCTTCATCGAGGTCGACGGGGTGCGGGTGCACGTCATCGCCCGCGGCAAGGGCCGGCCGGTGGTGCTGATCCACGGCAACGGCACCATGGCGGAGGATTTCGTCATCTGCGGGCTGGTGGAGCAGCTCGCCAGGACCTACCGCGTCATCGTGATCGACCGGCCGGGCTTCGGCCATACCGAGCGGCCGCGGCACCGGGTCTGGACTGCCGCCGCCCAGGCGCGGCTGATCGGGCACGCGCTCGCCGCGCTCAACGTCGAGCGCCCGGTGATCGTCGGGCATTCCTGGGGGACGATCGTGGCCCTCGCCCTCGCGGCGAACGAGGGGATCGACCTGCGCGGGCTGGTGCTGCTCTCGGGCTATTACTACCCGGGCCGGCGGGCCGACGTGGCGCTGATCGCGCCGCTGGCCGTGCCCGGCGTCGGCGATGCGGCGCGGGCGATGATGCCGGGGGCGGTCGGCCAGATGCTGGCGCCGCAGGTCTTCCGCCACGTGTTCAAGCCGCAGGCCGTGCCGGCGCGGTTCACGGCGCGCTTCCCCGTGGCGCTCTCGCTGAGCCCGACGCAAGGGAGGGCGAGCGCCGAGGACACCGCCAGCATGAACACCGCCGTCGCCCTGCTGCAGCCGCACTACGCGTCCTTGCGGCTGCCGGTGGCGATCCTGTCGGGCGACGCCGACGCCGTCGTCGATCCGCGCGAGCAGTCGTGCCGCCTGCACGAGGAAGTGGCCGGCAGCACGCTCACCCTGCTGCCGGGCCAGGGCCACATGATCCACTATGCGGCGAAGGCCCGGATCGTCCGGGCGGTCGAGGCCCAGATGGCGCTCACCGGCCGAACCCTGGCCTGGCGTTCGCGATGAGCGGGCCCAGGACGTCGGTGACGCCGGTGAGGGTGATCTGGGTGCCGACGCAGAGGAGCAGGAAGGCGGCGAGCCGCCCCAGCACCCGGGCCCGGGCATGGCCGAGCCGCTCCACCAGCCGGTCGGCCGAGGCGTAGGCGAAGACCACCAGGAGCGCGATGGCGAGCGAGGCTGCCGAGGCGCCCGCCAGGTAGGCGATCCTGTCCGCGCCGCCCTCCGGCCGGCCGGCGCCCAGCGCGATCGCCACCGCGATGGTGCCCGGCCCGGTGGTGAAGGGGAGCGTCAGGGGGAAGAACGCCACCTCCGCCAGGGCGGCGGGCTCGGGGTCGTCCTCGCTGCCCTGGACCGGCTCGGCCTGCGCGGTCTTGCGGGCCTCGCGCTGCTCGGGCGCCGCGAGGAGGCTCCAGGCCTGCGCCGCCACCACGAGGCCGCCGGCGATGCGCAGGGCCGCGAGCGAGATGCCGAAGAAGCTGAGCACCGAGGCCCCGGCCCAGAGCGAGACCAGCATCACCGCCGCCGCATAGGCGCCGATGCGGCGGGCAAGCCAGCTGCGCTCGGCGTGGCTTCGTCCCGCCGTCACCTGGGCGAAGATCAGCGCGGCACCCGGCGGGTTGACGATCGAGAACAAAGCCGAGAAGGCGAGGAGGAAGCTCTGCAGCGCGGCGTCCGCGCCCGGGAACGGCATCGTCACGCCCCGCCCGGCACCGGGGCGGGCACCGGCACCGGGGCCGGCACCAGCACCCGGGCGCCGATTCGCGCCGCCCGGCGGGCCTGGACGGTGACCGGGCGGTAGAGCTGCTTCGACGCCTCGACCACGTGCAGCCCCGCGAAGGGCAGCGACAGGCCCGTGCCGACCCGCTCCCAGGCGCTCGCGGTGCGCAGGGTCAGCCAGCCCTCCACGGGCGGCACGTACAGGGTCTCGGCCCAGTCCTCGGGCGCGAAGAGCGTGTCGCGCATCAGGCGGCCGAGCTGCGAGCGGCTGTAGGGCTGGCCGTGGCCGAAGGGCGTGGCGTCTCGCCGCGCCCACAGGCCGCGGCGATTCGGCACCGCCACGATCAGCCGGCCGCCGGGGGTGAGGACGCGCCAGACCTCCTGCATCAGCTCGGCCGGGCTCTCCACCGCCTCGATGGCGTGGATCAGGAGCACCCGGTCGAGGGCCGCATCGGGCAGCGGCATCATGGTCGGGTCGACGAGGCACGAGGCGGAGCGGCCGGAGCCGGGCCAGTTCGTCACCCCCTGCGTCGCCGGCATGAAGGCGAGCGTGCGTTCGGCGGCGTGCCGCACCGGCCCGAGATACGGCACCGCGTAGCCGAGGCCCATCACCCGAAGCCCCGAGACCGAGCCGAGCATGCGGTGGACCGTGCGGCCCACGAGCCGCTGCGCCACCGCCCCGAGGGGGCTGGCGTAGAAGGCGCGCAGGTCGGTGACGTCGAGGCTCATCGGTTCATCAAGGACGTGCCGGCGGCGCGTCGCGCTCCGCCCTCCGGGGCATCAATGGGGAGTCGCGCAAAGCGCGGCAAGGCGTCAACCCGCAGGCTGCCGTTGCGCTCCCCGCTATTTCCCGGACACCGTTTATGGGCTCAAGCCCCGTCGCGCGGCGGCACGGCGCGCCCTATCTCCCGGGGCGTGAGACTGTCGCCAGGACGCGCCGCCATGCCCGAGATCCGCCCCCAGATCCGCACCTTCCCGTGCCGGAGCGACAATATCGGCGTGCTGATGCGCGACCCCGAGACCGGCGCCTGCGCGGCGATCGACGTGCCGGAGGCGGCCGCCGTGCTGCGCGCCCTCGACGAGACCGGCTGGCGCCTCACCGACATCCTGGTCACCCACCGCCACGGCGACCACGTCGAGGGCATCCCGGAGGTGAAGGCGCGGACCAGGGCCCGGGTGACGGCCCCGGCGAAGGCCGGCTCGGCCGTGCCGCAGGTCGACGCCACGGTGCGCGAGGGGGACGTCGTGACGGTGGGCTCGCTCGCGGCTGCCGTCTGGGAGACGCCCGGCCATTGCGACGACCACGTCACGTACTGGTTCGAGGAGGCGGGGATCGCCTTCGCGGGCGACACCCTGTTCACCCTCGGCTGCGGCCGGGTGCTCGAGGGGCAGCCCCAGGTGCTGTGGCGCTCGCTGTCGCGCTTCCTGGCCCTGCCGGACGAGAGCGTGATCTATTCGGGCCACGACTACGTGCTGTCGAATGCCCGCTTCGCGCTCGCCGCCGAGCCGGAGAACGGCAACCTCAAGGCCCGGGCGGCGCTCGCCGAGACGGCCAAGGCCGAGGGCCGCTTCCTGGTACCGACGACGCTGGGTGAGGAGAAGGCCACCAACCCGTTCCTGCGCGCCACCGAACCGGCGCTGGCCCGCGCGGTCGGAATGGCGCCCGGCGCCGACCCGGCGGCGGTGTTCACGGCTTTGCGCGAATGGAAGAACCGGTTCTGAACCCGATGCAGACCCTGACCGCCGCCGAGGTCGTGCGCCTTCTCGACCTCAAGCCCCACCCGGAGGGCGGGCATTACCGCGAGACCTTCCGGGACAGCCGCGAGATCGACGGCCGGCCGGCCTCGACCGCGATCTACTACCTGCTCGACATCGGCGAGACCTCGGAATGGCACCGGGTCGACGCCGCCGAGGTCTGGCTCTGGCACGCCGGGGCCCCGATGGTGATCACCACCAGCCCCAACGGCCACGACGCCGAGGCGCGCCACCTCGGCCCCGACCTCGCCCGGGGCCATCGGCCGCAGATCGTGGTGCCGGCCGGGCACTGGCAGACCGCCACCAGCCTCGGCGCCTGGACGCTGGTGAGCTGCACCGTGGCCCCGGGCTTCCGGTTCGAGGGCTTCGAGCTGGCGCCGCCGGACTGGCGGCCGATGCCGCGGGGGTGAATTCCCGGCCCTCGGCGGCCCACGCCTGAACGCGGCCGCCGAGGTCTCGGATAAACGATGGGAGACAATCGCGAGGGCTGCTGCCGATCCGCTCACTGGCTCGCAGGCACGTACAATTGCCGTGAGTACCAGGGGAGCGAAACGGCGCTCACCAGTTGGTGCGATCCGTCGAACAGCCTGCCGAGGAGGCCGCCCGTGGCCTTGAACGTCAGGCCTTTGGCCTTGTCGACGCCGTTCGCCGCGCTCACGAGGACGACCGTGCCCTGGTCGATCCGGTAGGTCCGGCGCACCCGGCCATCGACCGCCGACACGTTGCGGGAATCGAATTGCGCGCGGCTCGGCTGCAGCCGCTCGTAGCCGATCTGGAAGCTGATCCGCTCACCCCCGTTGCCTGCGACCGACCACGTCTCCTCGATGGTCCCCTTCAGGTTCGCCACGCGAAGGCTGCGCTCGGCCGTCACCGTCGCGGGCTTGCCCGCCTTGTAGAAGCCCGGTGCGGTTTCGGCATCGCCGTAGGCTTCGATGATGGCGAAGGCGGACTCGGCGCCGTTCTTGGCCGGAATCGACAGGATGACGCTCGCCTCTTCCCCTCCTGCTGCCTTGCCGTCCTGGTCGACCGTCGCCAGCCGCTCGGAGAACACGACGGCGAGGTTGGCGCCCTTGGCAGGTCCCTGGGCGATCGGCGCGAGCGTCCAGCCATCGGGCAGAAGCTTCTGCACGACCTCGTCGCCGACCTTGAACGTGAGGACCGTGCGGGTCTCGGCGACCGCGCCGGAATAGACCCCCAATGTGTCGGCAGGCGGCAGGGGCGCTTGGGCGAAAGCCGGGATCCCACAAGAAACGAGGAGTATAGAAGCAATCAAGGCATTCCGCATGGCAGCTGCCCTCCTCCCATTTTTGTTTCTAGATCGTCACTATGCGCCGCAATTTTCAATCTGGCAATCTTCCGGATCAATCAATGCAAAGGATGCACGCAGTTCGAGAATCAGATAAATCAATACAACCCCCGCAACCGGCCCTGGAGATTTCTGGATCCAGGTCTCGGGGCCAAGTTCCGCTCGGCCTGACCTGCTGAGGAGCAAAGTTGATCGGGTCTTGGCGCTGACCTCGTCGGCGGCTGCTCTCCACCGCCGCCTCCCGCGCGCGCGTCGCCACCAGGGCGCCGGCCACGATGAGCCCGCAGGCGAGCGCCAGGGATCCGGTCGCCGCATGTCTCCGGGCCTCTCGAGCGTGCCTTGCGGCCCGCCGCTGTGCCGCAGGGTAATTTTGGGCTGGACAGCCATGTCGGCGCCGCCTAAATTGGCGCTACTTGATTGATGGCACGAAAGTTGACAATGATGACGGTGCGCTGGCAGAATGAAGGTCTCTTCATCCCGCGCGTGCTCGTCAGCAACTCAGCAGCCGACATGATCTCGTTGCTACACCCGTCCGACGAGACCGCAGCTTCTGCGACGGCAGCGGCGATCAAGGCGAGCGTTCTCGATCCTGCTAAGGTCAACAAGCTCGTCGGCGTCGACAATGCCTTCGTCGCACGCGCCGGAGAATTGCAGGTTTTCTTCAAGATCGAGGGCGATACGATCGTCATTACATCGATCCTCGCGCAGACCTGATGGCGAAGCGCTTTGCTTGCCGAGTTCAAGATCCTCCTCGGCACCACCACCGCTCTCGCTGAGCGCGATCAGGGTCTCGCCAGTTTCAGACGATAGCCCTATCCCTGCGCGAAGATCGGGCAGTCCAACGCGCGTGGGCGTCGGCGACCTGATCGGGCATGCGTCTCGGATCCTTCCACATGTCCGGACCGGCCTCACCGTCCGCCGTGCCGGCACGGACGATCTCTGCCTGATCGAGGTCGAAGGTGCATCCGCCCGACACATCTTCGAAGTGAGCGCGGGACCGGCCCGTGGGCCTGCGCGTTCGACAAGGGCTTCAGTCAGGTCGTCGACTGATAGCGTCGCGCCCACCCTCGTGACCGTCGACGAGCTCGACCGCGATTTCGGGGTGTGGATCAGCCCGAGAACATCGCCCGCTCGGAACAACCGGGCTCGGCCACTGGGATCCCTTAGCGGCCGCTCTCCGCCGCCGCCTCCCGCGCCCCGCCCGCCCGCGTTGCCACCAGGGCGCCGGCCACGATGAGCCCGCAGGCGAGCGCCAGCGACCAGGTCGCCGGGGCGTAGCCGGCGGCGACGAGGAGCAGGGTCGAGAGGACCGGGGCGGCGTAGGAGCCGACGCCGAGGAGGCGGATGTCGCCGCGCTTGACGCCGATGTCCCAGAGGTAGAACGCCGCCCCGACCGGGCCGAGGCCGAGCGCCGCCACGGCCGCCCATTGCGCCGCGCCGTGCGGCCAGACCGTCGTCTCGAAGGCGAGGTGGCAGGCGAGGCTCAAGGCCGCGGTGGCGAGGCAGAAGCCCGCGACGGCATCCGTCGGCACCGCGCCGACCCGGCGCGACAGCACCGAGTAGCCCGACCACAGGAAGGCGCAGGCCGCGGCCGCGGCGTAGCCCGGCAGGGCGGCGGCCTCGAAGCTCAGCGAACCGCGGCCGAGGAAGAGCGTGACGACGCCGGACAGGCCCAGGAGCGCGCCCGCGAGGTGGGCGGCGCGCAGGCCCCCCTCCCCCGGCAGCAGGGCGGAGAACAGCACGATCAGCAGCGGCCAGAGATAGCTGATGAGCCCGGCCTCCGCCGGCGGCGCGAGGCGCAGGGCCGCGAAGTAGAGCGCGTGGTAGCCGAACAGGCCGCCGATGCCGAGGGCCCAGACCGCGACGGGCTGGCGCAAGGCGGCGAGGCCCGAGGGGCGCACGATCCAGCTGGCGCAGCCGAGGAGCCCGCCGACCAGGAAGGTCATCGCGGCGAGCTGGAAGGGCGGCACCGCGCCGGAGGCCGCGGTGAACAGGGCGAGCAGCGACCAGAGCAGGATGGCGCCGGAGCCGATCAGGGTGGCGGTGCGGACGGTCATAGTACGCCTTCAGCTTCACCGGCGCGGCCCTACCACGGCGGCCCTGCCGGCTCACCCGGAAATCGGCTACGAGGCCTCGTGCGGAGGATCCCACCCCTGATCGAACTCGCCCCCGGCCTGATCCACCATCCGGGCTATCTCGATGCCGAGGCGCAGGCCGCGCTCGCCGCCGACCTCGCGGCTGTTTTGCGCGACGCCCCGCCCTTCACCCCCACCATGCCGCGCACGGACAAGCCGTTCTCCGTCCGGATGACGAATTGCGGCCCCCTCGGCTGGGTCTCCGACCGGGCCGGCTACCGCTACCAGGCGGCGCATCCGGAGACCGGCCGGCCCTGGCCCCGGATGCCGGCGGCGTTGCTGCGGGCCTGGGACGACCTCGCCCGTTGCCCGGCCGAGCCCGAGGCCTGCCTCGTCAACCTCTACGGGCCCGGCACCCGGATGGGCCAGCACCAGGACCGGGACGAGGCGGAGCTCGCCGCCCCCGTTCTCTCGCTGTCCCTCGGGGCGACCGCCCTGTTTCGCTACGGCGGGGTGAATCGCACCGACCCGACCCGGTCGGTGCGGCTGTCCTCCGGCGACGCCCTGGTGATCGGCGGGCCCTCGCGCCTGATCTTCCACGGCGTCGACCGCATCCTGCCCGCCGCCCCCGACCTCCTGGCGCCCGGAGCCGGGCCGGTCCTGCCCGACCCGGTGCCCGAGGGCGGGCGCCTCAACCTGACCTTGCGGCGCGTCTCGGCGTTCCGCCGCGCTTGACAGACCGGCCCGGGCGGCCGACGCATCCCCGCGATGATCCGGCGCCCGCCCGCTCCCGGGCGGCGTCGACCGACCCCCGACCGCCGCCCGCTCCCGGGCGGCGTCAGCCGAGACGAGTCTGATGCCGACGAGTCCCCTGTCGCTGCGCGCCCGTCTGGTGCGCGTCCTGGCGCTCCTCTCCTGCCTCGCCGGCCTGCCGGCCGGGGCCCTGGCGGCCGATCCGGTCTACCCGCCGGGCTCGCGCTTCGGCTTCGAGCCGGCGAAGGAGATGGTGATCTCGCGCCGCTTCACCGGCTTCGAGCGGCAGGGCGGCGGCGCCACGGTCTCGGTGGTCGAACTGCCGCCGCAGGCCTACAAGGACCTCACCGCCAACTTCACCGACGAGAACCTGAAGAGCCAGGGCCTGGTGGTGAAGACCCGCGAGACGCTGAAGCTCGCCGACGGGCGGGAGGGCCTGCTGTTCACCGGCGAGCAGCCGATCGATCAGGCTCCCGGCACGCCGGCCCTGCACAAGTGGGTCTTCCTCGTCTCCGATCCGACCGTCACCGGCATCGTGATCGGCCAGACTCTCCCCGGGGCCGAGGCCGACGAGACGATGCGCGCGATGCTGACCAGCGTGCGGGTGCGCCCGGCGCTGACCATCGACCAGCAGGTCGCGGCCCTCCCCTTCCGGGTCACCGAGACCGCGGGCTTCCGCCCGGTGCGGGTGCTCGGCGGCAACTCGGTGCTCTACACCGACGGGCCGAAGGACCAGATGATGAACCTGGAGCAGCCGATCCTGGTCCTCGCCGAGGCGGTGCAGCCGGCCCCGGCGGCCGAGCAGCGCGACGCCTTCGCCAAGGCCGCCCTGTACTCGAACCAGACCATGAAGGACTTCGCGATCGAGCGGTCGCAGGGCTTCCGCCAGAACGGGGCCGACTGGCACGAGATCGTGGCGCGGGCGGTCGACGTGCCGTCGGGCACGCCCGTGGTGGTGTCGCAGACCATCCGCTTCCAGCCCGACGGCTATTTCCGCGCCGTCGGCGTGGTCCGGGCCGCCGACCGCGACGCGATGCTGCCGCGCTTCCGCAAGGTGGTGGACAGCGTCGGGTTCTGAGCTCCGGGGAAGGCGGGGTGCCTCACTCCGGCTTGAGGCCCGAGCGCGCCTCGAGCTCCTTCAGGGTCCGGCGGGCGACGCTGGCGCCGGGCAGGCGGCGCTCGCGCTCGAAGCGCGCCAAAGCCGCGCGGGTGCCCGGTCCGGCGATGCCGTCGACCGTGAGCGGGCCGTAGCCGAGCTTCACCAGGGCGCGCTGGGCATAGGCGACCGACTTGTCGGCCTTGGCCGCGGCGGCCGGCGGCGCGGCGTGGAGCGCCTTCGCGGCGTCCGGCGCCTTCGCCTCCCGGACCGAGGCCGGCGGGCGGACCTCAGGCGCGGACTTGGCCGCCTCCTTGCCCACAGCCTCCTTGACCGCCGCTTCCTTGACCGCACTCTCCCTGGGCGGCGCCTTCGCGGGCTTCGCGGGCGCGGCCTTCGGGCTCACCGAGGCGGTGGTGTGGTCGTCGCGGCCGATCAATGCGCCGATGCCATCCGCCGCCCCGGCCTTCGGCGCGTCCGGCCTTCCGGCCCGGGCCGCGTCGGCCCGGACCGTCGGAGCGGGGGCGGGGTCGGCCGCCGGGCGCGGCGGCGCCTTGGCGAAGAGCGGAGCCGGATGGCGCCCGGTCTGGAAGCTGAGAGCGTTCGCTGCCACCGCCGCCACGGCTCCCAGGGCGAGGAGAAGGCCGACGATGCCGGCCGGGTGACGCACGATCCGGTCGGCCCGGCCCCGCAGGCGGTCGAGGGCGCCGGCGGGCCGCGGCACGACCCGGGGCGCGCGCGCCGCCCGCGGGGCCGACCGCGGACGCGGTGCGGGCCGCGCCTCGGCCGTCAGCCCCACGTCGGGATCGCGCCGGCGCGCCGTCGCCTCGCCGGAGGGCCGGGCCGTTGCTTCGGCGGGTGGCCGGGCTGGCGCCTCGGACATCACGTCTCCTTCCGGCTTCGGGCGGGCCAAGATCGGGCGGGCTTGAAGTTCGGGCAGGTCCCGCTCGCGCGGGACCCAGGCTCAGCCGGTCAGCCGCATCGTCGCGGGCGCCCCGGCCGGGGCAGGCCCGACGAGGGCGGCGGTGCGGATCGGCACGGGGCCGCCGGGCGCGGACCGGCCGCCGCGGCAATCGAGCGGCAGGCTCACCACCACCCGGGTCCCCCGGGACGGGCTGCTCTCGACCGAGAGCTCGCCGTGGTGCAGCCCGACGAGGCCGCGCACCACCGAGAGGCCGAGGCCGGTGCCCTCGTGCGACCGGCCATAGGCGGCGCCGGCGCCGAGGCCGGCCTGGAAGAACGGGTCGCCCAGCCGCGGCAGGTCGGCCTCCGCGATGCCGATCCCGGTATCGGTCACCGCCATCTCGATCCGGTCGAACATCCGACGCACCGAGAGCACCACCTCGCCGCCCCGGGGCGTGAACTTCACGGCGTTCGACAGGAGGTTGATCAGCATCTGCCGGCACGCCCGGGGATCGGCGGTGACCTCCGGCAGGTCGGCGGCGACCTCGCGCCGCAGGCGCACGCCGCCCTGGTCGGCGCGGATCTGCATCAGGTCGCAGCAGCCCTGGGCGAGGCCCGCGAGATCGAACGGCTCGGGCACGTAGTCGAAGTTGCCGCTCTGGATCCGGGACATGTCGAGGAGGGCATTGACCACCTCGAGGAGGTGCCTCCCCGAGGTGTGGATGATGCCGGCATATTCCCGCCGCCGGTCGGGGCCGAGCGCCAGGGTCGATTCGCTCTCCAGCATCTCGGAGAAGCCGATGATGGCGTTGAGCGGCGTGCGCAGCTCATGGCTCACCGTGGCGAGGAAGCGGCTCTTGACCTCGTCGGCGCGCTCGGCCGCGGCCCGGGCCTGGTCGAGCTCCTCGGCGTGGCGCCGGTGCTCGGAAACGTCGCGGGTCACCGCCACCACGGCGGCCTCGCCGACCGCCGCCGGCACCGCCGCGCCCGGCACCCGGTGGGCGCGCATCTCGGCCCAGATCACCCGGCCGGCCTCGCCCGCCTCGCCGGCGGCGTGCAGGCGGAACTGCACCCTCACCGGCTGGGCCTGGCCGGCGGCGTCGCTGAGCGCCGTCAGGAAGGCCGGCCGGTCTGAGACGTGGACGCGGTTGAACAGGCCGCGGCCCTCGAGGGCGTCCGGCGTCGTCCCGGCGAGCGAGCGGGCGGCGGGGCTGGCCTGCAGCACGCTGCCGTTGCGGTCGTGCCAGGTGACGAGGTCGTCGATGGCGTCGAGGAGCAGGGCGTCGCGCAGGGTCGCGGCCTGGAGGCGATCGCTCCAGCGGCCCTCGCGGCGGTGGTGCTCGAGGGAGAGCGCCAGCACGTGACAGATCGCCGTGATGGCAAAGACCGGCATCGCCAGGGCCGCCGGCCAGGCGAAGAAGCCGAAACCCGCGGCGGGCTCGACGAGAGCGACCGCCACCGCCCCCAGGATGGCGAAGGCCGCCGCCATCAGGGCGGCCCGGTGCGATCCGGCGAGCAGCGCCTCGACCGGGATCATCACCAGCCAGATGCTCGCCGCCGAGGTCGGTCCGCCGGTCAGGCTCGCCAGGCAGACGACCAGCCCGGTCAGCGCCGCCGAGGAGAGGCCGTGGGCGAGCGTCAGGTTGCCGGTCCGCGCCAGCAGCAGGGCCGCGGCGACCGGGAGCATCAGGCAGGCCGCGGCCGCCGCCTCGACCGGCGTCGGCACGCCGCGCCAGAGGAGATAGGGCGGAAGCAGCGCCATCAGCACGGCGCCGGTGGCCAGCCGGGAGATCAGGAACCGCTCGTGGCGGGCCCGCTCGGCCGGGTCGCCCGCGGCGGAGTCATGGACGAGGCCCGCCAGATGGGCATCGATCAGGGACGCAAAGGCACTGTTGATACGCACACCGCCACGCCAGCGCGGGAGACCTCGCGGCCCCGGCGCCCCTACACTGCGAACTGCGAAAACCCTCGCAGAGGCGGCTTAAACGAACGTTAGAGCGCGGGGCGGCCAGGGCGACTGTCCCCGGGCTTCCACCGGGGCCGCCGTTTCCGGCCTCGACCTCGGGCGGTGGTCCATCCCCGCGACCTCAGCCGGTCATTGTCCCTGCGACCTCAGCCGGTCATGGCCTCGGCATCATAGCCGGCGCGGCCGAGCGCCGCGGCCACGTCGAGGGCTTGGGCGGCGGTGACGACGGCGACGCGGCCGCGCTCAAGATCCACGCTCACCTGCGCCCCCGGGTCGAGGCGCTGGATCGCCTTCGTCACCGCCGCCACGCAGCCCTGGCAGGTCATGCCCTCGACCTTCATCAGGAGGTCCATCCGCTCGTCGACCCGGTCGATCGTCATCGTGTCGTCCTCGTCCCACCGCGATCCGTCGTTACCGTCCGTGCGGCTGCAGCGCACCGCTCCGGCCCTTCAGGGCCGCGCAAGCCACATACGGCCCGTCAGGGCCGCGCAAGCCATGTCGGGTACTGCGGCACTTCGGACAAGGGTGCGGCGAAATCCGTGGGCAGCCCCTGGTGGCGGCTTGCGGGCATCCGGCGCCTCGGCGACAAACGTTAACGAGGCCGGTCTCCGCGGAACCCGGCGCGTCCTGAATGCGTAAGAGGAATCGCATGGCCCTCAAGACCGGCCGGCGGGCCGGCGGGTCGTCGGCGGGCCGGATCACCCTCATCCTGTCGTGCCTCCTGGCGGGCGGGCTCTGCCTCGCCGTGGCCTTCCTGTCCGCGCCGCTCCTCGGTGCGGTGGCCGGAACCGCGCTCGCGGCGGCGTTCCTGGCCGGGGTGGCGACGGTGTTCGCCCTCCGGCGGTCCGCGCGCCTCGGCCGGCAGGTCGACGTGCTGTCCGGCGAGATCGACCTGCTCTCGCGCCGCCTGCTGACGCTGGAGCAGCAGGGAGCGGCGCCGGCCGCGGCGCCGGCTCAGAACCCCGCCACGGCGACCCTGGAGAGTGGCCTGTCCGAGATCACGGCCGAGATCGGACTTCTCGGCGGCATCGTGCGCGAGCTCGCGATGGCGGTCGCCGCGCAGGACGAGGACCTGACCCGCCTCAAGGCCGTGCCCGCCGCAGGTCCGGCGATGCCGGCCCCGCCTGAGCAGGCGCCGCCGGCTCCCATGGCGCAGGGCCTGCAGGCGCCGGTCGCGCCGGCTCAGGGGGCGCAGACCTACGCGCCTCCGGTGCAGGCGCCGCCCGCGCCGGCCCACTCCTCCCGGCAGGCTCCCCCGGCCTACACCCAGGCGCCGGTGCCGCCGGCGGCCCAGGATCCTTACGCCGCGGCCAATCCCCCGCAGCCTGCCCCGGCCGCGCCGGCGGCGCCCTGGCCGGCCGATCCGATCCTGCCGCGGGAGGCCGGTCCGGCGCCGCGCCGCCCGTTCGTGCCCGAGCCCGCCGCCGAGGCGCAGCCGGAGGCCGAGATCCTCGCGGCCCTCGGCCAGGGACTCGAGGTTCACCTGCAGCCGATCGTCAGCCTGCCGCAGCGCAAGGTCGCGTTCTACGAGGCCCTCGCCCGCCTGCGGGTCGGCGAGGCGGTGCTCTCGCCGGCGGAGTTCATGCGCGTGCTCGAGCGGCACGGGCGGACCACCGAGCTCGACCGGCTGATGCTCGCCCGCGTGACCGCGATCGGGCAGCACCTCGCCGCCCGCGGCAGCGAGACGCCGGTAGCCTACGCCCTGTCGCCGGGCTCGCTGTTCGAGCCGGGCTTCCTGCGGGCGGTCGGCCGCCTGATCGACCTGCACCCGGAACTCGCCGGCCGGCTGATCCTGGCGCTGCCGCAGCGGAGCTGGCACAGCCTCGACGCCGAGCAGGCGGCAGCGCTCCAGGCTCTGCGCGGGCGGATCGGGCTCGCGGTCGACCGGGTGGTGGAGCCGCGCCTCGACGCGGCCGCCCTCGCGGCCCGCGGGGCGGGCTACGCCAAGGTCGGGATCGAGACCCTGCTCGGCGAGCACGGCGTCCCCCTCGCCGCCGCCCTGGCGCGGGCCGGGATCCGGCTCGTCGCGGAGGGCGTCGAGCAGGAGGCCGACGTCCCCGACCTCATCGACCTCGACCTGCCGCTCGCGCAAGGGACGGTGTTCTCGCCCCCGCGCATCGTGCGCCCGGAGGTGCTCTCGCCCCCCGCCACGCCCCCCGCGCCCGAGCCGACGCCGCCGGCGGACGACCCGCCCCCGCCGGTGCGGCGGGCCTTCCGGGACGTGCTGCGCCGGGCGGTCTGATGGGGCGCGCAGGCTGACGAAGCGGTAGCGGGCCGGCCTGCGACCGCCTAGCATCGCGCGGTCTTCCCCCGCCAGAAAGGCCACCGATGTCGGACCTCATCGCCCGCCGGATCGCGCAAGGGGCAGGCCGCGCGCCCGCCGACCTGGTGATCCGGGGGGCCCGCCTCCTCGACCTCGTCACCGGCGAGCTGGTGGAGACCGACATCGCGGTCTGCGGCGACACGGTGGTGGGTACCTACGGCACCTATGAGGGCGCGCGGGTGATCGAGGCGCAGGGGCGCGTCGCCGTGCCGGGCTTCATCGATACCCACCTGCACGTCGAATCGTCCCTGATCACCCCGCACGAATTCGATCGCTGCGTGCTGCCCCACGGCGTCACGACGGCGATCTGGGACCCGCACGAGCTCGCCAACGTGCTGGGCGCCGCCGCCTTCGACTACGCCCTCGCGGCGGTGGGCGAGACCGTGATGGACATCCGGGTCCAGCTCTCCTCCTGCGTGCCGGCGACCGACCTCGAGAGCGCCGGCGCCCGGATCGACGCGGAGGACCTCCTGCCCTACCGCGACCATCCCCGGGCGCTCGGCCTCGCCGAGTTCATGAACTTCCCGGGCGTGGTCGCGGCCGATCCGGGGTGCCTGGCCAAGCTCGCGGCCTTTTCGGGCCGCCACGTCGACGGCCACGCGCCGCTGCTCTCGGGGTCGTCGCTCAACGCCTACGCGGCCGCCGGCATTCGCACCGACCACGAGGCGACGAGCGCCGCGGAGGCGCTGGAGAAGATCCGCAAGGGCATGACGGTGCTGATCCGCGAGGGCTCGGTCTCGAAGGACCTGCACGCGCTGGCCCCGCTCCTCACCGAGCGGACGGCGCCGTTCCTCGCCTTCTGCACCGACGACCGCAACCCCCTCGACATCGCCGAGGAGGGCCATCTCGACCACCTGATCCGCACGGCGATCGCGCTCGGCGTGCCGCCGCTCGCCGCCTACCGGGCCGCCTCGCTCAGCGCCGCCGCCGCCTTCGGGCTCACCGACCGCGGGATGATCGCTCCGGGCAAGCGCGCCGACATCGTGCTCCTCGACGACCTCGAGGCCTGCGCGGTCTCGGCCGTGATCTCCGCCGGCCGGCCCGTCGACGCGGCGCTGTTCGCGGCCCGGACGATCACGCCGGCCCCGGGCCGCCGCAGCGTGCGGGCCGAACCGGTGACGCCGGAGGACCTCGCGATCGTCCCGCCCCAGGGCGAGACCTCGGTGATCGGCGTCGTGCCGGGCCGCATCATCACCGAGCACCGGCGGCTGACCCTGTCCGGGCTGCCCGATCCGGGCCAGGACGTGGTGGCGGTCGCGGTGGTGGCGCGCCACGGCACGCGCAGCATCGGCCGCGGCCTGGTGCAGGGCTTCGGGCTCCGGCGCGGGGCCATCGCATCCTCGGTCGGGCATGACAGCCACAACCTCTGCGTCGTCGGGGCCGATCCGGCCGCCATGGCGCGGGCGGTCAACCGGCTGATCGAACTCCAGGGCGGCTTCGTGGTGGCGGACGAGGGCGGGATCCTGGCCGAGCTGGCCCTGCCGATCGCCGGCCTGATGAGCGACCTTCCCTTCGAGGCGGTGCGGGACGCCCTGCCGCCCCTGCGCGAGGCCGCCCGGCGGCTCGGCTGCACCCTGCCCGAGCCGTTCCTGCAGGTCGCGTTCCTGCCGCTCCCGGTGATCCCGCACCTGAAGATCACCGACCGCGGCCTCGTCGACGTCGACCGGATGGCGATCCTGCCGCCGGATTTTGTGTAAACGTTTTCATGAAACCCGTTGCATTCGGGTCGGGCGGCCTTTAAGGCCTGCTGGGCTTTCTGCTGCAATGCAGCACGGGGGAGGCGGGCATGGCCGAGAGGATTCGCGCGGCGCATCCGGGCGAGGTGGCGATCCTGGACGGGATCGCCGGCATCGCGCCCGGCTTCGACCTGATCCTGTGCGACGTCTGGGGCGTGCTGCATGACGGCGTCCAGGCCCATCGCGGGGCGTCCGAGGCGCTGACGCGCTTCCGCGCCCTGCCGGGCGGGCGGCCGCGCCGGGTGGTGCTGGTCTCGAACGCGCCGCGCCCCGGCAGCGCCGTGCAGGCGCAGCTCGACAGCTTCGGCGTGCCGCGCAGCGCCTACGACGCCATCGTCACCTCGGGCGACCTGACGCGGCGCCTGCTGGCGGAGCGGGCGGCGGCGCCGATGCACCATCTCGGGCCCGACCGCGACCTGCCGGTCTTCGACGGCCTCGACCTCGCCCGCGGCGGGCCGCAGGACGCCGCCCACGTGGTCGTCACGGGGCTCCTCGACGACGAGACCGAGACGGCGGAGGATTACCGGGACCGGCTCGCGCCCTGGGCGGCCCGGGGCGTGACGCTGATCTGCGCCAACCCCGACCTCGTGGTCGAGCGCGGCGAGCGGCTGATTCCCTGCGCCGGCGCCGTGGCGGCGCTCTACGAGGAACTCGGCGGCACGGTCGTGTATGCCGGCAAGCCGCACGTCCCGGTCTACGAGGCGGCGGTCGCCACGGCCGAGGCGCTCGACGGCGCCGGCCCCCTCCCCCGCGACCGTGTGCTGGCGGTCGGCGACGCGATCCGCACCGACATCGCCGGCGCGCGGGCCTTCGGCATCGCGTCCCTGCTGGTGGCGCGCGGCATCCATGCCGAGGAGCTCGGCGTCGCGGCGGGTGCCCCGCTCGGCGGCATCGCGGACTGGCTCGAGGCGCAGGCCGTCCACCCGGACGGCGTGATCGACCTCCTGCGCTGGTAGACGACAAGAAGCCGGGGCGCGACGGCGCACCCCGGTTCCTTCACGTCGCGCTCACGCGTCCATCAGGAGAACAGGGCGTCGATCGCGTCCTGCGGCGTTTCCGGTCCCTTGAGCTGCGGGCCGTTGAGCATCAGCGATTCGGCGCGGGCCTTGCGGCGCGCCTCCTCCGGGTCGTACTCGACCTCGCCGTCGCGCACGTTCACCACGGTGGAGAACTGCGACAGGCGCTTCTCGAGCTGCCCCAGGGCCTCGACCACCTTGGAGATGCGCTGCCCGGTAATGTCCTGGAAGGTGCAGGCCTCGAAGATGTCGCCGATATGGGCCTCGACCTTGGTACGGTACTCGTCGAGCGTCCGGGCCTCGATCGAGAGCATCGACTCCGCCGATTCCATGATGCGGTTCGTGGCGCTGGCGGTGGCCGCGACCACGCTGCCGAGCTCGTCATGCGCCATCGGGATGCGGTCGCGAGTCAGTTCCTGCGCCCGCAGGGCGGAGATGCCCTTCTTCAGCTTGGTGATGTATTCGGCGATCTCGAGCAGCTCGGTCACCGGGACCGTCTGGCTCATCGCCGGAACCTTGCCCGCGCGGGCCATGGGCGCTTCGCCTCCGAGCAATCGAACGAGTGCGGACCGCGGCCCTGCTGTCATCTGCCTGAGCACGTGAGCGCTCCCCCCGGGTCGTTGTCTCGGGCCGGCGGGGGCCGGCGATCCGGCGGGGTACGGGCTGCGCTCGGCACCGCCGCACAGTGTCCGCGCCCCGGAGCGCCCTTCCCCCGACCGACGACCGCCTGGATCAGGCGCCGCAGACGGCCTCGATCTTGGTCTTCAGCGTCTGGGCGTTGAACGGCTTGACGATGTAGTTGTTCACGCCGGCCTTCTTCGCCGCGATGACGTTCTCGGTCTTCGACTCGGCGGTGACCATGATGAACGGCGTCGTGCGCAGGGCGTCGTCGGCCCGGACGTGGCGCAGCAGCTCGTACCCGGTCATCGGCTCCATGTTCCAGTCGGAGATGACGAGGCCGTACTTCTTCTGCTTCAGCTTCGCCAGGGCGCCGGTGCCGTCCGACGCATCGTCGACGTCCTCGAAGCCGAGCTGCTTCAGCAGGTTGCGGATGATGCGGACCATCGTCTGGTAGTCGTCCACCACGAGGATCGGCATGCCGAGGTCAAGGGCCATGGCTTACGGCTCCGTTCGCGGGCGCGACGCATCCCCGTGCGCGACGAATCCCGCTTGGATCATGAGAGGAGGCACCGGGTGGCGCCTCTGTCCTCAGCTTGTAGATCCGTCCCCCTTGAGAAGGGGTTAACCCCGGAAACGGGCCGACCCCGGAACCGAATCCGGCCGCGAGCCCGGCGTCCCATCCGGCTTGACCCACGGGACGGATTTCGACAGGGTCCGGCCGCCTCGACGCCCCCCTCTCCGAGCCAAGGATCCGCATGCCGCGCGACGAGACTGCCCCGCGCCCCGTCGCGTCGCCCTTCCCCGTCCACCGCGACGGCGAGCCGGTGCCGGAGGGCTTGAGCGGTGCGGTCGCGGCGCTCGGCAATTTCGACGGCATCCACCAGGGCCACCGGGCCCTGATCGCGGCGGTGCGGGAGATGGCGGCGGGTCTCGGCCGGCCGAGCGCGGTCCTCACCTTCGAGCCGCATCCGCGCGTCTTCTTCTCCCCCGACAAGGCGATGTTCCGCCTCACCGGCGAGGGCGGGAAGCTCGCGGTGCTGCAGCGCCTCGGCGTCGACGGCGCCTTCGTGCGCCGCTTCGACGCGGCGCTCGCCGGAACCGGGGCGGCGGCCTTCGTGGCCGACACCCTCAGGGGCGAGCTCGGCCTGTCAGGCGTGGTGATCGGGCACGACTTCCATTTCGGCCGCGGCCGCGAGGGCACCCCGGCGATGCTGGAGGCGCTCTGCGCCGAGAACGGGCTCGCCTGCCGGATCGTGCCGGCGGTGGCGGCCGGCGGCGGCGAGGCGCCGGTCTCCTCGAGCGCGATCCGGGCGGCGCTCGAGGCCGGCGACGTCCGAACCGCCAACCACCTCCTCGGCTACCGCTGGTTCGTCGAGGGCGAGGTGCGCCACGGCGACAAGCGCGGCCGCACCCTCGGCTTCCCCACCGCCAACGTGGCGCTCGACTCCTGCGCGCTCGCCCACGGCATCTACGCCGTGCGCGCGCGCCTGCGCGACGGCAGCGTCCGCGACGGCGTGGCGAGCTACGGCCGCCGCCCGACCTTCGACGACGGCGCGCCGCTCCTCGAGACATACCTGTTCGACTTCGCCGGCGACCTCTACGGCCAGCGCATCGCGGTCGAGTTCGTCGGCTTCATCCGCGGCGAGGCGCGGTTCGACAGCGCCGAGGCGCTGGTGGCGCGCATGCACGAGGACGCGGCGGAGGCGAAGCGGATGCTGGCCGCGGACCGCACGCCCTCGATGCTGGGGTGAAGCGCAGGTTAGCTCACGTTATTCCGGCCGGCTATTCGGGAATGAACTCGCGGATCGGCGCCTCGGTGTCGGTGTTCCGATCCCGCGGGCGCTTGGCCCGCCGCATCGGCCCGATGTCCTCGTCGGGAATCAGCAGCGGGTCGGTGGGCGTCACCGTGCCGGTGGCGTCGATGTCCTCCGGGACGGGCCGCGGCGGGACCTGCCGGTCGCGGGCGGCGGCCGGGATGGTCAGCAGGGCGGCGAGCGCGAGGGCGGAGAACGGCGTCCTCATGGTGAAGCTCCGTGTACAGGCTTCCGCAGGATCAACCGAGCGACGCCGCGCCCCGTTCCGGTCCACGACTCCGAGACGATCATGACCCTCCTGGCCGATCTCGGCGTCGCGGTCGCCCTGTTCGCCTCGACCAATCTCGACGACGTCTTCGTGCTGATCGGCTTCTTCTCCGATCCGCGCTACCGCCCGCGGCAGGTCGCGATCGGCCAGGTCCTCGGCATCTCCGCCCTGGTGCTGGCCGCGCTCGCGAGCGCGCTCCTGTCCGTCATGCTGGCTCCGGCCTGGCTCGGCCTCATGGGCCTCGTGCCCGTCGCGCTCGGGGTACGGGGGCTTCTGACGCACCGGAAGGACGAGGAGGACGACGCCGTGACCGGGACCGCGTCCATCGGCAACGCCCTCGCGGTCGCCGGCGTGACGATCGCCAACGGGGGCGACAATATCGGCGTCTACACCCCGGTCTTCGCCACGTCGCCGGGACCCCGGCTCGTCCTGTTCGTCGCGGTCTTCGCCGTGATGGTCGCGCTCTGGCTCGCCCTCGCCCGTTGGCTGGTGCACCACCCGGCCCTCGGGAGCCCGATCCGGCGGATCGGGCGGGTCGCGACGCCTGTGGTGCTGATCGGGATCGGGGTCATGGTGCTGGCCGAGGCCGGGACGCTGTCGCTAATCATCGGGCGGGCGGTACCGTGATCAGGTGCGTCGCAGTTCCCCCGGCTTCCTGGAAGCCGAGACGCCGGTAGAGCGCTGCCGACTTCGGCGAGGCCGCGCGCAGCCGCACGACCTGGAACTGGCCCTCGGCGGCCCGCAGCATCTGCCGCACCAGTGCTGCGCCGACACCGTGGCGCCGGTGCGTCTCCAAGACGTAGACGTGCCGCAAGCGGCCGATCCCGTACTCCACGACGTAAGGATCGCGGTTCAGGCCGCCGAGGCCGACGAGGCGGGGGCCGTGCCAGGCGCCGAGCAAGATCTCCCCGGGCTGGTCGAACCGGTTCTCACCCGTCGCCCAGTCGTTGAAAAGGCGGCGCACGAAGTCGATGCCGTGCCGCTCGGCCTCGGCGCGCAGGGGCTCGGCAGGATCGAGGGCAGTGAGGGAAGTGACCGTGAGGGCGGGCAGCCCGACGGGCGCACCGGCTTGCGCCTCAAAACTCGACATCCCGTAGCCCACCGTCGCGTTGGGGTAGATCGGCAGCCTCGAGGGGCGCAGACAAGAGCAGCCGACCGAAGGACGGTACCTGGACCGAGGAATGCCTGTCGGTATCAGGCGCGGTCACATCGGCGGATCCGTGCCGCAGCAGATATCCGCATTGCGTGATCGTCTCGCCGCGCGGCCGCGAGAAGACCGGTGCAGAGCCACACAGGACGAAACCGAGCTTCATCAGCACGCGCCCCGAGGCCGGATTGTCGCGGGCGTGCCCGGCCCGCAGCACCGTCACGCCGGTGCGCCCAAAGGCGAAGCGGACCAGGGCGGCCCCGGCCTCGGTTGCGTAGCCGCGGCCCCAGACGGCGCGATCGAACCAGTAGCCCAGATGGGCCTCGCCTCGCACGATCCCGTCGAGGTCGACCACGCCGATCATCGTGCCATCGTGCTCGACGGCGAACCGATAGGCCTCGCCCGCCTGCCACTCGCGCTGGTGATCGGCGAACCACCGCTCGGTCTCGCGTGGATCGGGCGGGAACGACGCCCGGCTCAGCATGCGCGCCACGTCCCAGTCCGTGCGGATGGCGATGGCGCGCGCAGCATCGGCCGGCTGCGTCGGGCGCAAGGCGAGCCGCTCGGTCGTGATCGTGCGGGGACGGATCGGCATGAATGGTGAGGATGGGTGCGAGGTGCCGCTGTTGACGCAACAGTATCATGGCGTGCCCATGAGTCCGACCGACCCTGACGGTCCGGCGCAACACTCCGCTTCCCCCGCCCGCCCGCCGCTGCTAGAAGCGCCGGATGACCGAATCGCACCCGCGTTGCGCCGTCATACGGCGAATTACGAGCCCGGCTTCCGCCTGAGGGCCGCGCTCGCGCGGCCGCGCGGAAGGCCGGGTTGCCCCGTTTCGCCGCTGCGATTCCCTCAAGGGCCGCGCCTTCCGCGCCCCAGACGAGCCTCGACCACCATGACCGAGCCAAAACCCGCCGCCGGGCGCGACTATTCCGAGACGCTGTTCCTGCCGGTCACCGACTTCCCGATGCGGGCCGGGCTGCCGCAGCGCGAGCCGGAGATCCTGGAGCGCTGGGCCCGGATCGGCCTCTATGCCCGCATCCGCGAGGCGGCGGCCGGCCGGCCGAAATTCGTGCTGCACGACGGCCCGCCCTATGCCAACGGCCACATCCACATCGGCACGGCGCTCAACAAGATCCTGAAGGACATCGTCGTCCGGACGCAGGGCGCGCTCGGCCAGGATGCCAACTACGTCCCGGGCTGGGACTGCCACGGCCTGCCGATCGAGTGGAAGATCGAGGAGCAGTACCGCGCCGCCGGCCGCAACAAGGACGACGTCCCGGTCGTCGAGTTCCGGCGCGAGTGCCGGGCCTTCGCCGAGCACTGGCTGTCGGTGCAACGTGAAGAATTCAAGCGCCTCGGCGTCACCGGCGACTGGGACCACCCCTACCTGACCATGGCCTACCCGGCCGAGGCCGCGATCGCCCGCGAGCTGATGACCTTCGCCACCACCGGCCAGCTCTATCGCGGCTCGAAGCCGGTGATGTGGTCGGTGGTCGAGAAGACGGCGCTCGCCGAGGCCGAGGTCGAGTACGAGGACCACGTCAGCGACACCATCTGGGCCGCCTTCCCGGTCGTCGAGTCGAAGACGGCCCCGGACTTGCAGGGTGCCCGCATCGTCATCTGGACCACCACCCCGTGGACGATTCCCGCCAACCGGGCCGTCGCCTATTCCCGAAAAGTATCTTACGGACTGTATCGTGTCGTTGCTGCGCCTCAAGAGAACTGGTCTCAACCTGGTGTTCGTTACGTTGTTGCTGACAAACTGGCGGGCGACGTCTTCAAGGCAGCGCGCGTCGAGAGCTTCGAGCGACTGAGCGACGTCTCCCCGGAGGCGCTCGCCGGCCTGACACTGGCGCATCCGCTGGCGGCCTGGAACCCCGGTTACGGCTACGCCGTGCCGATGCTGGAGGGCGAGCACGTCACCGACGAGGCCGGGACCGGGTTCGTCCACACCGCACCCGGCCACGGCCGCGAGGATTTCGAGGTCTGGATGGCGAACGGCCGCGCCTTGCGCGAGCGCGGCATCGAGACGGCGATCCCCTACACGGTCGATGCCGACGGCGTGCTGACCGAGGCCGCGCCCGGCCTCGCCGGCAAGCGCGTCCTCGACGAGAAGGGCCAGAAGGGCGACGCCAACAAGGCGGTGATCGCGGCCCTGACCGCGGCGGGGACGCTCGTCGGCCGCGGCACGCTCAAGCACAGCTACCCGCATTCCTGGCGCTCGAAGAAGCCGGTCATCTTCCGCAACACGCCGCAATGGTTCATCGCCCTCGACAAGCCGGTGGCGACGCTCCACGACGCCACCTTGCGCGACGTGGCCCTGCGGGAGATCGCCGCGACCCAGTGGGTGCCGCCGCAGGGGCAGAACCGCATCACCGGCATGATCGCCAACCGGCCCGACTGGGTGGTGTCGCGCCAGCGCGCCTGGGGCGTGCCGATCACGGTCTTCGTCCACCGGGAGACCGGCGAGATCCTGCGCGATGAGACGGTGAACGCCCGCATCCACGCCGCCTTCGCGGCGGAGGGGGCCGATGCCTGGTTCGCCGACGCCGACGGCGCCCGGTTCCTCGCGCCGGACTACGACCCGGCCGCGTACGAGAAGGTGACGGACGTCCTCGACGTCTGGTTCGATTCAGGCTCCACCCACGCCTTCACGCTCGACGACCCCGAGCACTTCCCGGGGCTCGCCGGCATCCGCCGCCGCCGCGACGGCGGTGACGACACGGTGATGTATCTCGAGGGCTCGGACCAGCACCGCGGCTGGTTCCACTCGTCGCTCCTCGAATCCTGCGGCACCCGCGACCGCGCTCCTTACGACGTGGTGCTCACCCACGGCTTCGTCCTCGACCCCAAGGGCGAGAAGATGTCGAAGTCGAAGGGCAACGTCGTCGCGCCCCAGGACGTCATCAAGGGGTCGGGCGCCGACATCCTGCGGCTGTGGGTGGCGGCCTCGGACTATACCGACGACCTGCGCATCGGCCCGGAGATCATCAAGACCTTCTCGGAGACCTACCGCAAGCTGCGCAACTCGCTGCGCTGGATGCTGGGCACCCTGGCCCATCACCGGCCCGAGGACCGGGTCGAGGCGGCGCAGATGCCGGAGCTCGAGCGCTTCATCCTGCATCGGCTGGCCGAGCTCGACGGCGAGATCCGCGACGCCTTCCGCACCTTCGACACCAAGCGGGTGGTGGCGCTGCTCAACGCGTTCATGACCGGCGACCTGTCGTCGTTCTACTTCGACGTGCGCAAGGACGCGCTCTACTGCGATCCCGTCTCGTCGCGGACGCGGCGCGCGGCGCTCACCGTCGTCGACGAGGTCTTTCGGCGCGTCACCGTCTGGCTCGCCCCGGTCCTCGCCTTCACGGCCGAGGAGGCCTGGCTCGCGCGCACCCCGTCCGAGACCGGCTCGGTCCATACCGAGACGCTGCCGGCGACGCCGGCTTCCTGGCGCGACGAGGCCCTGGCCAAGCGCTGGGCCAAGATCCGCCGGGTGCGCCGGGTGGTGACCGGGGCGCTCGAGATCGAGCGCGCGGGCAAGCGCATCGGCGCGAGCCTGGAGGCGGCCCCGAAGGTCTTCGTCGCGGATCCGGAACTCCTGGCGAGCCTCGAGGGCATCGACTTCGCGGAGGTCTGCATCACGTCGGACATCGCGGTCGAGGCGGGCGAGGGACCGGCGGACGCCTTCCGGCTCGACGAGGTGCGGGGCGTCGCGGTGGTGCCGGCCCTGGCGGAAGGGCGCAAATGCGCCCGGTCGTGGAAGGTGCTGGGAAGCGTCGGCAGCGACCCGGACTACCCGGACGTGACGCCCCGCGACGCGCAGGCCCTGCGCGAGTGGGATGCGCTCCACGCCGAGGCGGCCGAGTAAGGGCAAGGACAAGGGCGAGGAAAAGATATGCGTCCCCTCCCCTTCGGCCTCCTGGTCGCGCTCGTCACGCTCGTCCTCGACCAGGCGAGCAAGCTCGGCCTCCTCTTTCTCGCCGACCTGCCCGTGCGCGAGCCGGTGGTGCTCGCGCCCTTCGCGCAGCTGATCGTGGTGTGGAACCGCGGCGTCTCCTACGGGCTGTTCCAGCAGGATTCGGCGCTCGGGCGCTGGGTCCTGGTCGCAGTCTCGCTCGTGGCCTCCGTGGCGCTCTCGGTGTGGCTGGCGCGGGCCGGCAGCCGCTGGCTCGCCGGGTCGCTCGGCCTGATCGTCGGGGGAGCGGTCGGCAACGCCATCGACCGCGCCGCCTACGGGGCGGTGTTCGACTTCGTCCACCTGCATGCCGGCGGCTGGTCCTGGTACGTCTTCAACGTGGCGGATGCCGGCATCGTCTTCGGCGTCGTCGGGCTGGTCTATGACGGGCTGGTGCTGGAGCGCCGCCGCGACCTGGCAACCCGCGAGCGGGCCTGAAAACCCCTGTGTGTCGCGGGCGCCACGCCGGCGCCCGGCGTTGCGTCGGCTTACGGCCACGCCATACCTTCGCCCGAAACCGCCACCACCCAAGCTCTCAAACATGGGGCGGAACAGGCAGGGGCCAGCATGCTTCACAAGCGCACGACACTCGCCGCGGTGACGGCCGCGGGGCTCGCCACGAGTTTCGCGGCCTCCTGGGGCGCGCACGCCCAGGAGGGCGTCGCGATGAAGAACGCCCTGTCGTCGATCGGACTCATCGAGCCGGAGCGGCCGACGATCACCTATCGGGAGCGCGCACCCCTGGTGCTGCCGCCGAAGATGGACAAGGCCGCCCTGCCGCCGCCGGTCGACCGCGGCGCCGTGCGCGAGGCCAACCCGCAATGGCCGACCGATCCCGAGACCGCGGCCCGCGACCGCCGCGCCGCCGAGGACCGCAAGCCGATCACCCGCGGCTATGGCGGCCGGATGAGCGACAACAACGCGACGCTGCCGATCCAGGAGATGCGGGCCGGCCGGCGCGAGGGCGCGAGCGTGCCGACGGAGCCGACCTACAAGCCGGGCGACAACAACCGGGCGTCGTTCTGGCTCAACCCGATGGAGCTCCTCGCCGGCAAGAAGGATGACGACGCGACGGTCTCGGACGTCGAGCCCTCCCGCGACATCCTGACCGATCCGCCGACCGGCTACCGCAAGCCGCCGAACGGCAAGCTCGCCCGCACCGAGAGCGGCCCGAAGGGCATGAAGAGCGACCGCGAGGAGGCCGATCCAGGCGCCTATCTGCGCTCGCGCCAGTAACGTTTTCGAGATCCGAATCAATCTCGCCCCGGGCCGCACCAGCAGCCCGGGGTTTTTTGATGTGAAGGCCTGCGTCGAGCGCAGAGCGGCATCGGCCGCTCGCGCGAGGGCCGATCCGGCCGACTGCAAGCCCAAGCTTCCGGGCGAGATTCTGGCCACGCTTCATCTGCCGGAACCCGGGCCCGATCTGAGGCTCGTGCATTTCTCGGCAGTCTTCGGGTCCACCCTGCCACAAAATGCTCTAGAACAGGGTCTCTAACGGCCGGCGTTCCCGGTGGCCGGCCCACCGGGCCGGTTCGCCCTTCCGCTGGCCCGTGACTCGCATGGGCCGCAAGCCTCGCTTAAGTGAGCCGGTCCACGATGCAACACGGGTGGCCCCTCCGGGCCGCCCGGCTAAGGTAGATCAGGATGCCCCCACACAGGATGCGCCCCGCCCCCGGCCTCGTCTGCCCCGTCAGCGCCACCCTGCGCACCGACGCGGCGCCCTTCGGCCGTGCGGAGGCGGGCGGTCCCGAAGTGGCGTCCTTCGTCCTCGACAACGGCCTCGACGTCGTGGTGGTGCCCGACCACCGCGCGCCCGTGGTCACCCACATGGTCTGGTACCGCAACGGCTCGGCCGACGATCCGCTCGGCCAGTCGGGGATCGCCCACTTCCTCGAGCACCTGATGTTCAAGGGCACCGAGACGCATCCGGTCGGCGCCTTCTCGAAGGCGGTGTCGAGCCTGGGCGGCCAGGAGAACGCCTTCACCTCCTTCGACTACACCGCCTACTTCCAGCGCGTCGCCCGCGACAACCTGAAGACCATGATGAGCTTCGAGGCGGACCGGATGACCGGCCTGATCCTCGACGACGCCGTGGTGGCGCCGGAGCGCGACGTGGTGCTGGAGGAGCGCCGGATGCGGGTCGAGACCGACCCGGCGGCGCAGCTCTCCGAGGCGATGGCGGCCTCGCTGTTCGTGCACCACCCCTACGGCATTCCGATCATCGGCTGGATGCACGAGATCGAGGAGCTGAACCGCACCCACGCCCTCGACTATTACCGCCGCTTCTACACCCCGGAGAACGCCATCCTGGTGGTCGCCGGCGACGTCACGGCCGACGAGGTCCGGCGGCTCGCCGACGACACCTACGGCGTGGTCGCCCCCCGGGGCGCCCGGCCGCAGCGCCTGCGGCCGCGGGAGCCGGAGCCCCGGGCGGCGCGCCGCCTCAGCGTCGCCGACCCGAAGGTGGAGCAGCCGACCCTGCAGCGGCTCTATCTCACCCCCTCCTGCATCACCGCCCGCGACGGGGAGAGCCACGCCCTCGAGCTCCTGGCCGAGGTCCTGGGCGGCGGGCCCACCTCCTACCTCTACCGCAGCCTGGTGCTGGACCAGGGCGTCGCGGTGAATGCCGGCGCCTGGTACATGGGCTCGGCGATCGACGACACCCGCTTCTCGGTCTACGCCGTACCGGCGGAGGGCGTGACCCTGGAGGCTCTGGAGGAGGCCCTCGACCGGGCGCTCGCCCGGGCTCCGTCCGAGGCGCTGTCCGCCGACGCGATCGAGCGGGCGAAGACCCGCCTCGTCGCCGAGACGGTCTATTCCTCCGACAGCCAGTCCTCGCTCGCCCGCATCTTCGGCTCGGCGCTCGCCATCGGCGAGAGCATCGACGAGGTGCGCCGGTGGCCGTCCGAGATCGAGGCGGTGCAGGCCGCCCGCCTCGCCGCGGTGGCGGAGCGCTACCTGGTGCCGGCCCGCTCGGTCACCGGCTACCTGACCAAGAGCCGGGAACCCGCCGCCGCCGCGGCCTGAGCCGGCCGCGACCCCGCCCGGCGCGCCGCCGGGCGGATCCGCTGATCTTTCCAAGACAACAAGAGGTCCTCATGACCCCGGCCGACGCCGTCTCCCGCACTGCCGCCGCCTCGGAATCCTCGTCCCCGACCCAGGCGCGCCCCGTCCTCTCGGCCCGCGGCATCGAGGCCTGGCACGTCGAGTCGCCGATCGTCCCGCTGATCGCGCTGGCCTTCACCTTCGAGGGCGGCGCCGCGCAGGACCCCGAGGGCAAGGCCGGCACCGCCCAGATGCTCGCCCGCCTGCTCGACGAGGGCGCCGGCCCGCACGACTCTGACGCCTTCCAGGAGCGCCTGGCCGCCCGCGCCATCGAGCTGAGCTTCCATGCCGGGCCGGACGCGATCGGCGGCTCGCTCAAGATGCTGCTCAAGCACGCCGACGAGGCGATCGAGCTCCTGGCCCTGGCGCTCGCCCAGCCCCGCTTCGACCAGGCGGCGATCGAGCGGGTGCGGGCCCAGATGCTCGCCGGCCTGCGCTACCAGCAGAACGATCCCGGCGTGATGGCCTCCCGCCGCTTCTTCGCCGAGGCCTATCCGGGCCATCCCTACGGCCGTCCCTCCTCCGGCACGATCGAGAGCGTGTCGGCGATCACCCGCGACGACCTCGTGGCGATGCATCGCCGGCTCCTCGCCCGCGGCCGGGTCAAGGTCGCGGCGGTCGGCGCCATCGGCGAGGAGGCCCTGGTGCGCGCCCTCGACGCCGCCTTCGGCGCCCTGCCGGAGGGCGGGGACCTCACCGTCGTGCCGGCGACCGCGATCACGGGCCTCGGCCGGCGCATCGTCGTCGACCTCGACGTGCCGCAATCGGTGCTCCGCTTCGGCACCGACGGCGTGCCGTGGCGCGACCCCGACTTCATCCCGGCCTACGTGCTCAACCACATCCTGGGCGGCGGCGCCTTCACGTCCCGCCTGTTCCAGGAGGTGCGCGAGAAGCGCGGCCTCGCCTACTCGGTCGGCACCTCGCTGGTGAGTCATCGCGCCGCCTCGATGACCTGGGGCTACACCGCGACCAAGAACGAGCGCGTCGCCGAGTGCCTGACGGTGATCGCCGACGAGATCGCCCGCCTGACCCGCGACGGCCCCACCGACGACGAGTTGCAGAAGGCCAAGGACTACCTCACCGGCTCCTACGCGCTCGGCTTCGACACCTCGACCAAGATCGCCCACCAGCTGGTGCAGATCGCGTTCGAGGGCCTCGGCATCGACTACATCGCCCGCCGCAACGGCCTGATCGGCGCGGTGACGCAAGCCGACATCCGCCGGGCGGCCGCCCGGACGCTGGGCGACGGCAAGCTGCTGGTGGTGGCGGCCGGGCGACCGACGGCGATGTGAGGCGAACCGGGCAGGAAGCGATCCATTCCTGCCCTGGACCTCATCCCGAGGTTTGAGGGTCGGCGCGACGGCAATCTCCGATCGAACGTCGGCGGGTTCCTGCACGCTCGATCGGCGCTCACTCCTCCGCCATCACGTCCCCCTCCGGCGGCCGCACCGCGTCGAGCTCCGGCAGCAGCACCACGCTCTCCTGCTCGTTCGGGTCGGTGCGGGCGATCACCGCCGTGCAGGTCTCGGTCCGGCTGGCGTTGTAGGGCAGGTGCGGCACCCCGGCCGGGATGTAGACGAAATCGCCGGCCCGGCTCCACAGGTGGTGCTCGAGCCGCGGGCCGTACCAGGTGCCGGCGATGCCTGAGAGCACGTGGAGCGCCGTCTCGTGCGCCTCGTGCAGGTGGGCCTTGGCCCGCGCCCCCGGCGGCAGGGTGACGAGCTGCATGTGCAGCCCCTTCGACCCGACCGACTCGGCGGAGACCGCCGGCGCGTAGGTGAGCGCCTGCTTGCCGACGAACCCGGCCCCCGGGCGCACGACCCGACAGGAATCCCTCCCCGGATCCCGCTCCGACACCTCGTCCATGGCGCGTCCTCCGCTTGAGCGGAGGACAGTCTAGCGGATTCGGCGCCGGGAGCCCGCGATTTCGCGCCTGGCCGCCGACAAGGCCCGCTCGGGCGTCCCTCACCCCTCCCGGCGCATGAAGTCGAAGTCGCAGCCCTCGTCGGCCTGCGTGACGGTGTCGTGGAACAGCCGGGCATAGCCCCGCGCCGCCCAGTCGGGACGCTCCGGCGCCTTGAGGCTCTCGGCCCGGCGCGCCAGCTCGGCCTCGTCCACCAGAAGGTCGATCCGCCGGCCCGCGACGTCGAGCCGGATGCGGTCGCCGCTGCGCACCAGCGCCAGCGGCCCCCCCACCGCCGATTCCGGCGTGACGTGCAGCACGATCGTGCCGAACGCCGTCCCGCTCATCCGGGCGTCCGAGATCCGCACCATGTCCTTCACGCCCTGGCGCGCGAGCGTCTTCGGGATCGGCAGGTAGCCGGCCTCCGGCATCCCCGGCGCGCCCTTCGGGCCGGCGTTGCGCAGCACCAGCACGTCGTCGGGCCCGACATCGAGGTCGGGGTCGTCGATCCGCGCCGCCATGTCGGGGATCGACTCGAACACCAGCGCCCGGCCCTCGTGCTGGAGCAGCCGCGGGGTCGCGGCCGAGTGCTTGATGAGGGCACCCCGGGGCGCGAGGTTGCCGGTGAGCACCGCCATGGCGCCGACCGGCTTGATCGGGTCGGCGGGCGAGCGGATCACGGTCTGGCCCGGCACGTCCTCGGCCGCCGCCACGACGTCGCGCAGGGTCCTGCCCGTCACGGTCGGGACGTCGAGGTCGACGAGGTCGCCGAGCTCGCGCAGGAGCTTCGGCACGCCGCCGGCGTGGTGGAAATGCTCCATGTAGTGGTCGCCCGAGGGCTTGAGGTCGACGAGCACCGGCACGGCGCGGCCGATCTGGTCGAGGCTGTCGAGGTCGAGGTCGACGCCCGCCCGGTTCGCCATGGCGGTGAGGTGGATCACCCCGTTGGTCGAGCCGCCGATCGCCTGCATCACCACCTGCGCGTTGCGGAACGCCGACTTCGTCAGGATCTCGCTCGGGCGGGGTCCGCCGGTCTTGGCCATCGCGGCCGCGCAGGCGCCGCTCGCCTCGGCGAGGCGGATGCGCTCGGCGTGCGGCGCGGGAATCGTGCCGGCCATCGGCAGGGCCAAGCCCATCGCCTCGATCATGCAGGCCATGGTCGAGGCGGTGCCCATCACCATGCAGGTGCCGACCGAGGGGGCGAGGCGCCCGTTGACGGTCTCGATCTCCCGCTCGTCGATCTCGCCGGCCCGGTGCTGGCCCCACAGGCGCCGGCAATCGGTGCAGGCGCCCAGGACCTCGCCGCGGTGGTGCCCGACCACCATCGGGCCGACCGGGATCACCACGGTCGGCAGGTCGACGGAGGCCGCCGCCATCACCTGGGCCGGCAGGGTCTTGTCGCAGCCGCCGATGACGATCACCGCGTCCATCGGCTGGGCGCGGATCATCTCCTCGGTGTCCATCGCCATCAGGTTGCGCAGGTACATCGAGGTCGGGTGGGCGAAGCTCTCGTGGATCGAGATCGTCGGAAACACCATCGGCATGGCGCCGGCCAGCATCACCCCGCGCTTGGCCGCCTCGATCAGCTGGGCGGCGTTGCCGTGGCAGGGATTGTAGTCGGAGGCGGTGTTGGTGATGCCGACGATCGGGCGGTCGAGGGCATCGTCGGAATAGCCCGCCGCCTTGATGAACGCCTTGCGCAGGAAGAGCGAGAAGCCCGCATCCCCGTAGCTCGTCAGTCCCTTGCGCAGACCCTTGCCCATGGCGTGCTCCCTCCCGGCGATCCTCCGGGTTCTACGAGCGGGCGGAGGATTGTCAATGAAACACCCGGGAATTCGGGCTCGGCGCCGCAATGATCGGGACGACACGGCAACGTTATTGACAATCCGCGGCCCGCCACGGACGATGGGTCCAACAATCACGAGGGGAGGACGGCCGGATGGGCAGCGCGCGCGCCTGGGTGGCGACCATGATCGGGGCGGGCCTGCTGATGGCAGGCCCGGCCCTCGCGGCGGAGCCGGTCCAGATCACGATGTGGTCGAACTGGCCCGACGAGCCGGCCAAGAAGGAGTGGGTGACGGCGCGGGTCCGGGACTTCGAGGCCGCGAACAAGCAGTGCAGCGTCAAGCTGAGCTTCATCCCGAAGGCCGACATCTACACCCAGGCGAAGTCCGCCGTGCGCACCGGCCAGGCCCCGGACGTGTTCTACATGGAGCCGGACCAGCCCGAGTTCCTGGCCGGCGGCTTCCTCGAGCCCCTCGACGGCCACGTCGACCTGTCGCGGCTGGAGGACTGGGCAAAGCCCGCCTGGACGAGCAAGGGCAAGGTCTACGGCCTGCCGGTCGAGGCCTACACGGTCGAACTGTACTACAACAAGGATCTGGTGAAGAAGGTCGGGGTCGAGGTGCCGCCCTCGTTCCAGCTGACGCAGGGAGCCTTCGCGGATCTCGTCAAGAAGGGCGCCGCGGCCGGCATCACGCCGGTGTCGCAGGGCGTCGGCGACCGGCCGTTCCCGGGCGGCCTGCTGCTGTTCGAGTCGCTCCTGCGCAAGCTCGGCCCGGAGGATTACGGCAAGCTCCTGAACGGCGCCCTGTCGTTCCGGGATCCCCGCGTCCTCGAGGTGATGACGTGGTTCAAGGGGCTGGTCGATGCCGGCGCCTATCCGAAGAGCTTCGCGACGCTGAAGCTCGGCGAGTCGCACTACTACTTCTACCAGAAGCCCGGGGCGCTGACCTTCCCCGATCCGAGCTGGTTCACCGGGCGCGCCTTCGCGCCGCCGGAGAGCGGCGGCATGCCGGCCGATTTTCCCCTCGGCATCATGCAGTTCCCGGCCATGGACGGCGGCCTTTGCCCGAGTTGCAAGACCCTGGCGGTGGCCGGCAGCTTCGTGATGTATTCCCGCGGCAAGAACAAGGATTGCGCCGGCGCCCTCCTCAACGCCATGGCCACCCCGGGCAACGGCAACAAATGGATGGAGCAGGTCTCGCTGCAGACCGGGCTGAAGACCGATCCGTCGACGATCAAGTCGAGCCGGGCTGAGTATTTCGCCGAGCTGAACGCCCGGAACAAGGACGTGACGTATTTCTTCGGAACGCCGCTCCTGTATTACCGCGCGAAGTGCGCCGAGACCTACACCCAGGTGATGAACAACGCCTTCCCGGCGGGCCTGATCGGCGTCGACGAGGCCGCCGCCAAGATGGATGCGGCCTGCCGCAAGGGGAGCTGACGCGGTGGCCGACGCCGCGACCCCGGCGGGTGCGAGGGTCGCACGGCCTGCGCCCGTTCCGAAAGCCGGCCGGATGGCGGATCCGCGCCGCGCCGGCCTCTCCATCCTCCTGGTCTTCCTGGCGCCCGCCCTCCTCGTCTATCTCGGGCTCACCGCCTATCCGGCCGTGCGCACGGTCCTCGACAGCCTGTTCACGATCGAGGGGACGGAGCGCAGCTTCGTCGGGATCGCCAATTACCGCGACCTCCTCGCCGACGAGACGTTCCGGGTCGCGGTGCGCAACACCTTCGTGTGGGCCTTCGTGGCGCCTGTCCTCGACGTCGCGACCGGCCTGCTGCTCGCGCTGGCGCTCTATGCCGGCGTGCCGTTCGCGCGGTTCCTGCGGGTCGCCTGGTTCACGCCGGTGCTCCTGTCCTACGTCGTGGTCGCGATCCTCTGGATGTGGCTCTACAACTACGACTGGGGCGTGGTGAACGAGGCCTTGCGCGCCGTCGGGCTCGGCGCCCTTGCCCGCTCCTGGCTCGGCGACCCGAACACCGCGCTGTCCGCCCTCATCGTGACGCATGCCTGGAAATGGGCCGGCTTCAACATGGTGGTGTGCCTGGCGGCCATCCACTCGCTCCCCTCCGAGGTGCTGGAGGCGGCCGAGCTCGACAATTGCGGCTGGGGCGCGAAGCTGCGCCACGTCATCGTGCCGATGCTGTGGCCGACCCTGCTCAATCTCTACGTGCTCGCCTTCATCGGCAAGATGAAGGTCTTCGACCTCGTCTGGATCATGACCGGCGGCGGGCCGCTCTGGGCGACCGAGACGGTGTCGACCTACGTCTACAAGCGCGCCTTCAACTGGAACACCTTCGACCTCGGCTACCCGTCGGCGATCGCGACGGTGTGGTTCGGGGTGGTCTGCGCCGCGGTCATGATCCTCAACCGGGTGTTCCGATCCCGCGACCGGCTGGAGTATTGAGGATGCGCGCCACCCTCGCCCCGCGCCGGGGCGGTCTCCTGGCGAGCCGGGCCGCGCTCGGCCTCGTCATCGCCGCCTACACGGCCTACACGCTCGGGCCGTTCCTGTGGCTCGCCACCATGTCGGTGCGCACCACCGGCGAGATCTCGGCCGACCACTACGCCTGGCCAAGACCCTTCCACTGGGAGCAGTTCCGGGTCGCCTGGGTCGATTCCGATTTCGCGACGTATTTCTGGAACTCGACGGTCGTCGTCGTGACGGCGGTCGCCGCCGTGACCCTCATCGGCGCCGCCGCCGCCCATGCGCTGGCCCGCTACCACTTCCCCGGCAACCGCCTCATCTACGGCATCCTGTTCTCGTCGATCATCTTCCCGCCGCAGATCACCCTGATCTCGCTCTACCAGATCCTCGTCGATTACGGCCTCTACAACAGCCTGATCGGCCTGACGCTGGTCTACGTCTCGCTGCAGCTGCCGCTGACCGTCTACCTGCTCGAGGGCTTCTTCGCCCGCATCCCCCAGGACCTGTTCGACGCGGCGAAGATGGACGGCTACGGCGATCTCGAGATCTTCCGCCGCATCGTCCTGCCGATCGGCATGCCGGCGATCGCCACCACCCTGATCCTGAACTTCATCCAGCTCTGGAACGAGTTCCTGTTCGCGGTGGTGCTGGTCACCGATCCGGACAAGCGCACCCTGCCGATCGGCATCCGGGCCTTCATGGGCGACCACTTCCAGGACATCGGCATGATCGCCGCCGGGGTGATGATCTCGGTCGTCCCGGTGATCGTCGCCTACGTGTTCTTCTCCGAGAAGCTGATCCGCGGCATGACCGCGGGCGCCGTCAAGTAAGGGATCCGGGATGGCCGTCGTCCAGCTCTCCAAGATCTGCAAGCGCTACGGCTCGGCCGGGCCGGTCGTGGTCGACAACGTCGACGTCACGGTGGGCGACGGCGAGTTCATGGTGCTGCTCGGGCCGTCCGGCTGCGGCAAGTCCACCACCCTGCGGATGATCGCCGGGCTCGAGACGATCTCGTCCGGCACGCTGTCCATCGACGGGCGGACGGTGAACGACGTGCCGGCCAAGGACCGCGACATCGCCATGGTGTTCCAGTCCTACGCCCTCTACCCGCACATGAGTGTCGCCGAGAACCTCGCCTTCGGCTTGCGCCGCCGCCGCACCCCGCCGGCGGAGATCGAGCGGCGCGTCGGGGAGGTCGCCCGCATCCTGGGGTTGACGCCCTATCTCGCGCGCAAGCCGCAGGCCCTGTCGGGCGGGCAGCGCCAGCGCGTCGCCCTCGGGCGCGCCATGGTGCGCGAGCCGATGGTCTTCCTCTTCGACGAGCCGCTGTCGAACCTCGACGCCGCCCTGCGCGTCGCCACCCGCAACGAGCTGATCAAGCAGCACCACCGCCTCGCCGCGACGATGATCTACGTCACCCACGACCAGGTCGAGGCGATGACCATGGGAACGCGGATCTGCGTGATGAACGGGGGCCGCGTCGCCCAGGTCGGCGCGCCGCTCGACGTCTACTGGAACCCGGCCGACACCTTCGTCGCGCGCTTCCTCGGCTCGCCGCCGATGAACCTGTTCACCGTGCCGGTCGCCGGGGCCCGCGTCGGCACCGCGGCGATCGACGCCCCGCTCCTGCGCTGGAGCGGCGCCGCCCTGGCGCCGCTCGACGGCCGGGAGGCGGTGCTCGGGGTACGCGCCGAGGACCTGCACCTCGCACCCGAGGCCGCGGGAGCCGCGCCCGGCCGGATCCGCGGCCGGATCTTCGCGGTCGAGCCGCTCGGTGCCGAGACCCTGGTCGCGATCGAGACGGAAGGCGGGGCCGAGTGCACGGCGCGGCTGCCGCGGGACACGCGGGCCCGGGTCGGCGAGGTCGTGACGCTGCATTTCCGGCCGGAGGCCGCCTTCCTGTTCGATCCGCAGAGCCAGGCGGCGATTCCCGCCCTGCCGGCGGCCGGCCCGCTGCGCACCGGAGCCGTCCATTGAGTAGCCCGCATTCGCCCCTCAGGATCGGCCTGATCGGCGCCGGCTGGGTCACGCAGCATCATCTCGCGGGCTGGGCCCGCCTCGCGGGGCGCGCCACCGTCGCCGCCATCGCCGATCCCTCGGCCGAGCGGCGCGAGGCGCGCGCCCGCGACTTCGCGATCCCGCGCCACTTCGCGACCGCGCGCGAGATGTTCGAGGCCGGCGGCCTCGACGCGGTCGACATCGCGGCGCCCCGGGCGGTCCACGCCGAGCTCGTGCGCCTCGCCGCCGATCACGGGCTGCCGATCCTGTGCCAGAAGCCGCTGGCCCCGACGCTCGCGGAGGCGCAGGCCCTGGTCGCGGAGGTCGAGGGGCGGGTGCGCCTGATGGTGCACGAGAACTGGCGCTTCCGCGCCTATTACCGGGAGGCCGCCGCCTGGCTGCGCGCCGGGATGATCGGCCGGCCCTTCGCGGCGCGGCTCTCCGTGGTGACGAGCGGGACCCTGCCGGACGCGGGCGGGCGTTTCCCGGCCCTGGAGCGCCAGCCCTTCATGCGCGACGAGACCCGGATGCTCGTCGCCGAGGTGCTGATCCACCACCTCGACACCTTGCGCTGGCTCCTCGGGCCGCTCCGGGTCACCGCCTGCGCGCTCGGCCGCACCTGCGCCGACCTCGCGGGGGAGGACACCGCGCTGATCCAGCTCGCCGGGGCGGACGGTCTCGCGGTCCAGGTCTTCGCGACCTTCGCGGCGCACGGGGCGCCGCCGGCGGCGGCCGACCATCTCGAGATCCTCGGGCCCTCGGGCGCGATCCGGCTCGCGAATGGCGACCTGACGATGACCGGACGGGAGACGCGCGCCGTCGCCTACGACCTCGACGCCACCTACAGCGAGTCCTACGCCGCCACGATCGCCCATTTCGTCGACCGGCTCGCGGACGGCGCGCCCTTCGAGACGGGGCCGGCCGACAACCTCGAGACGCTGCGGCTCGTCGAGGCGTGCTACCGGCTCGCGGGCCGGGAGGACGCGCGGTGACCGACAGGCCCGACCCGCCGCAGCGCGACGGCATCGACGCCGTGGTGGCGTCGCTCGAGGAGGACATCATCTTCGGGCGCCTCGCGCCCGGCGCCCGCCTGACCGAGGACGCCCTGATGACGCGCTTTCGCGCCTCGCGGCACTTCATCCGCCAGGCGCTCGTCGCGATGGAGCGCCGGGGCGTCGTGCGGCGCGAGCGCCATGTCGGGGCGACGGTCCGCTCCTACTCCGCCGAGGAGGTGCGACAGATCTACGAGGTCCGCGAGATGCTGACCCGCCAGGCGCTGCTGATGCTCGACCTGCCGGCCCCGCCCGCTCTGGTCGCCCGCTTGCGGGCGCTGCAGGCCGCCTACCGGGACCGGGCCGCCTCGCGCGACCTGCGCGGCGTCCACGAGGCCAACGACGCCTTCCACCTCGCGCTGTTCGAGGCCTGCGGCAACCCCTACCTCGTGCGCACGCTCAACGACTACATGGGCCTGACGCTGCCGATGCGGGCCAAGAACCTGGCCGACGCCGACGGCCTGCTCCTGTCGATCCGCCAGCACGAGGTGATGATCGACCTTCTCGGCGGGCGCGACCGCTGGGCCCTGGCGCAGCTCGGCGTCGACCACATGCAGGCGAGCAAGGCGGATTACCTCGCCCGGATCGCGGGTCGCGAGGACGGGACGATCCCGGCGATCGGGCAGCGGACGATCGCCGCGAACGACCAGCGCCGGGCGGGGTGACGCCGGCGCCGCGGTGACGCCGGTTCCGGTGCCGGCCGCCGGCATCATCGCGGTGACCATCAAGTGCACGTCGTCGGCGGCATCATCGATGCACGCCTGAGGCTGGCATGCGCGCGAGCACCTCCCCGGCGGCGCAGGCCCGCGGCCGGGCCTGGGAGATCGGCGGCGGGTGCGCCTCCCGCTCACGCCCGTGGCTGGCGCCCTACTTGCCAGCCCGGATCGTTCCGCAGACAGCCGTCCATCGTCCTCAGAGGAGCGCCGCATGACCGAGACGCGGGAAAACAGCTACACGGGCGTCTTCGACGGCAGCGTCGGGTTCGGCAAGAAGCCGGCCGTCATCGTCATCGATCTGATCCGGGCCTACACCACCCCTGGCGAGGCCTTCTTCGCCGAGGGCGTCGTCAGCGCCGTGCGGGAATCGGTCGAGCTGCTGGACGCGTGCCGGCAGGTGGGCATCCCCGTCATCTACACGAAGGTCCTTTACCATCCTGGCGGGGCCGACGGAGGTCTGTTCGTCCGGAAGGTTCCGGCTCTGCGCAAGCTCGTCGCGGGCGAGCCGATGGCGGAGATCGACCCGCTCATCCCGCCTGCTCCCGACGATCTCGTCATCACCAAGAACTACCCGAGCTGCTTCTTCGGGACGACGCTCGCCTCGACATTGTTCGGTCTCGGCGTCGACACGACGATCCTGATCGGGTGCTCGACGAGCGGCTGCGTGCGCGCGACCGCGATCGATGCCATTCAGTACGGCTTCCGGGTCATCGTACCCCGCGAATGCGTCGGGGACCGCCATGACGGACCGCACGACGCCAATCTCTTCGACATCAATGCCAAGTACGGAGACGTGCTGGCGAAGGCGGAGGTGATCGACCTCGTGCGCGCCCTCGCGGCGTCCCCGGCGCGCGCGGCCTGACCCGGGACGGGCGGACTCGTCCTGAAGCGGGCTCTCGCACCGTCGTGCGGCCGGCGGCCCCGGTCACCGCGCCGGTGCCAGCGGCGGATCGACGTCGCGGTACAGGCGCTCGAGAGCGCTCCGAAAGGCGGGCCCGGCCTTCTCGCGGGTGCCCGCGACCGGGTCGGCGCCCGCCAGGAGGGTGTCGCTCGCCGCGCGCGAGAGATCGAGGGCGAAGCGCGCCCGGCTGCCCCGGCGCGCCTCGACCGCGCCGGGGACCGCGGCGATCGCTCCGTTCGCGAGGGCGGCCCGGATCGCGTCGGCCGTGCTGCACCCGTCCTCGATCGATTGCGTGGCGCCCTGGCCCAGGGTCGGGATCATCGGATGGGCGGCGTCGCCGACGAGCACGACCGGCCAGCCGGCCGGCGCGTACAGGATCGCGTCCTCCTGCACCCGGGCCCAGTGAATGCTGCCGACGTGGCGGGCGATCCCCTCGATCAGGTAGCCCGCCGCCCGCGACGGCGGCCCGGAGGCCGGCCGGTAGAGCCCGCGCAGGATCTCGGCGTCCTTCATCGCCGCCGGGACGGGGGCATCGGGCGGGTCGAGCGGGAAGGTGCCGGCGCAGTAGACGAGATCGCCCGGCACCCGGAAGGCCAGCAGGCGGTTCGGCCCGTTGAACCACTGGCCGTAATCGTCGATCGGGCAGGCGGGGCCCGCCTCCCACAGGGCGCGGTACATCACGATGCCGAGGTGCCGCGGCTGCGACGGACCGGCGATCAGGCGTCGCAGGCGCGAGTAGCGGCCATCCGCCGCCACCACGAGGTCGACGTCCGGGATGGTCTCCGGTCCGGCCGGCGTCGCGACCCGGACGCTCGCCCGGCCGTCCGGCTGGCGCAGGAGGTCGGTCGCCTCGCAGCCGTAGCGGACGGGCAGGCCGCGCCGGAGGATCCGGTAGAGTTCGGCCCAGCGGATGCGCAGGCCCGGCCCCCGCGCCAGGGCCGCCACGTCGAGGTCGAGGAGGCGCGTGCCGTCGGTGAGGTCGGCCGTCCAGCGCCGCCAGGGCAGGCCGGCCGCCGCGAGCGTCCCGGCGAGGTCCGGCAGGTGGAGGCGCAGGGCCGTCATGGCGTTGGGGCCGATGTTGAGGCCGGTCCCGGCCTCGTCCTGATCCCCGGCCGGGCTGCGCTCGAGGCAGATCACCTCCGCGGGCATGCGCGCGAGCCCGTGGGCGGTCACGGCCCCGGCGACGCCCGCGCCCGCGATCACGATGCGGGCTCGACGCATCAGCGCGGCTCGCGAAGGACGGGCGCGCGGCGGCGCGCGGGACGAGGATGCGGCATGGAACCTCCACAGGGCCGCCCGGCCGAGCAGGAACGGTGCCGCTCCCCGGACCTGAGGAGGCCGCATCGGACGGGCCCGGCGCCGGCTCCTCGGCGGATCAGGCCCGAACGCGTGGCCTGGGGCTTGCTGGCTCTCGCGGCGGTGATCGAAGGTCCGCTCCGACGCGACCTTCTCCTTCGCGATGGGGCTTCAAGATGACGATCGATGGTCGCAAGGTCATGTCACGCCGCAAGGCCGCGCTGCTCGCCCTCGCGGCGGTGCTGCTGCCGCAGGCCGCCGGGAGCGCCGCGGCGGCGGAGAAGGCCGCCATCCTGCTGCCGGGCTCGATCAACGACCAGAGCTGGAACGCCAACGGCTACCAGGGCGCCGAGCGGCTCAAGGCCAAGGGCTGGGAGGTCGCCTATTCGGAGAACGTCGCCCCGGCCGACATGGCGGAGGCGATGCGGGACTATGCCGGACGGGGCTACGGCCTCGTGATCGGTCATACCGGACGCTTCCTCTCCGCCGCCCAGCAGGTCGGGCCCGACTACCCCAAGACCGTCTTCGTCGTCGGCTCGGGCTCGGCCGGGGCCGGCACCAACGTCGCGTCGATCGACTACGACAACGCGCAGTTCGGCTATCTGATGGGCGTGCTTGCCGCCAAGATGAGCAAGACCGGCAAGGTCGGCTCGGTGAACGGCCTCGAAGGCCTGCCCAACGTCGTCGCGCAGGTCGGCGGCTTCCGCAAGGGCGCCAAGAGCGTCGATCCGGCCATCGAGGTCAAGGTCGTCTACATCCAGAACATGGAGGACGCCGCCGAGGCCAAGGAGGCGGCGCTCAGCCTCATCGCGGGCGGCGCCGACTTCATCTTCGGGAAGCTGAATGCCGGGCAGGCCGGCATCATCCAGGCCGCCAAGGAGAAGGGCGTGATGGCGTCCGGCCGCAGCCTCGGCCACTCGGCGATCGCGCCCGAGGCCGTCGCCACCAACATCATCGAGAAGTGGGGCGACATGTACGGCAGCGCCGGCGACGCCGCGAAGGCCGGGACCCTCGGCGGCAAGTTCCAGGTCTACGGTCTCGGCACGCCGGGCTCGACCGGCGCCGATTTCGCCTACCAGGACGGCACGCCCTTCAACCCGAAGGTGCCGGCGGAGGCGGTCGCGGCGCTCGAGGCGGCCCGGGCGAAGCTCGCCTCCGGCGCGATCAAGGTCGAGGTGACCCGGGCCGATGCCCGCGGCGGCGTCTGATCGATGGCGCCCGACGACGGGAGCGGCGCCGCGCCGATGCTGGAGATGCTCGGCATCTCCAAGGCCTACGGCACGGTCCAGGCCAATCGCGGCGTCGACCTCACCGTGCGGCGCGGCGAGATCCTCGGCCTGCTGGGGGAGAACGGCTCGGGCAAGAGCACCCTGATGAAGATCCTGTTCGGCATGGTCCGGCCCGACGACGGCCGGATCGTGCTGAAGGGGCAGCGCGTCGAGATCCGCTCGCCGGCCGATGCGCGCCGGGCCGGCATCGGCATGGTCCACCAGCACTTCATGCTGGCCGAGGCGATGAGCGTGCTCGACAACGTCCTCCTCGGCCTGCCCGGGAAGGGGGCGTGGCCGGACCGGCGCGCGGCGGCCGAGGAGCTGGCCCGGGCGAGCCGTGCCTACGGCCTCGACCTCGATCCCGATGCCGCCGTCGAGTCCCTGAGCTTCGGCATGCGCCAGCGCGTCGAGATCGTGAAGCTGATCCTCGGCGGCGCCGAGCTGCTCATCATGGACGAGCCGACCTCGAACCTGTCGGCCCCGGAGGTCGGTGCCCTGCTGGCGATCCTGCGCCGCTTCGCCGGCGAGGGACGCTCCGTCGTGTTCATCTCGCACAAGCTCGGCGAGGTGCTGGAGCTGTGCGACCAGGTGGTGGTCCTGCGCGACGGCGCGGTCGCCGGGCGCCGTCCCGTCGCCGGGACCGACCGGGCCGACCTCGCCCGCCTGATGGTCGGGCGCGCCATGCCGGCCGTCCCGGCGGCACCGGCAGGCCCGCCCGGCCCGGTGCGGCTCGCGGCGGACAGCCTCACGACCGGCGGACCGGGCATCGCCCTGTCGGCCGTCAGCCTGGACATCCGGGCGGGCGAGGTGCTGGCGGTCGCCGGCATCGACGGCAACGGGCAGACGGAGCTGGCCGAGGCGCTGGCGGGCCTGCGCCCGGCCCGCGGGCGCGTGCGGCTCGACGCGGAGGATCTCACCGGCCGCGGTCCGGCCGCGCGCCTCGCCGCCGGCCTCGCCTACGTGCCGGTGGACCGGGGCGGCACCAGCCTGGTGCCGGGGATGACCGTCGCCGAGAACCTGGCGCTGCGCGACGTCGCCCGGCCGCCCTTCAGCCGGCGCGCCTGGCTCGACGGCGAAGCCTTCCGCGAGCGCGCGCGGGAGCGTATCGCCGCCTACGGGATCCGCTGCGCCGGCCCGGCGGCGCCGGCCCGCTCGCTGTCGGGCGGCAACCAGCAGAAGATCGTCATCGCCCGGGAGATCGGGCGCGGGCCGCGCGCCCTCGTGGCGGTCCAGCCGACCTGGGGGCTCGATCCCGGCGCGACCCGCTTCGTGCAGGACGCCATCCGGGCATTGCGCGCGGCCGGGGGCGCGATCCTCTACGTCTCGGCCGAGCTCGAGGAGGTTCTGGAGATGGGCGACCGCGTCGCGGTCCTCCATGCGGGGCGTCTGTCACGGCCCGTCCGGCGGGCGCAGCTCGACCTCGTGCGGGTCGGCCTGCTGATGGCCGGCGACCGGGACGCTTGGGCGCCCGAGGCGGAGAGGCTCGCCGCATGAGCGCGGTCCCGTGAGCGCGTCCCCGCTCCCCGGCCCGGCGGCGCCGGCCGCTCCGATGTCCGGTCGCCTGCGCGGCGAGGCGGCGGGCGCGCTGCTCGCCGGGCTCGGCGCCGTATTCCTCGCCCTCGCGGTCGGGGCCGGCCTCATCCTGGCCACCGGCCGCGACCCGGCCGCCGCCTATCTCGCCCTGTTCGGCGGCGCCCTCGGCTCTCCCGACCGGATCGCCTTCGCGTTCAACAAGGCGACGCCCTACGTGCTCACCGCCGTCGGCGTCGCCCTCTGCTTCCGGGCGAAGGTCATCAATATCGGGGGCGAGGGGCAGATCGCGCTGGGCGGCCTCGCGGCCGCCTGGGTCGCCCTGTCGGTGCCCCTGCCGGCTGGCGCCCTGGTTCCGGCCTGCCTGGCGGCGGGGGCGGCGGCGGGGGCGCTCTGGGCCGGCCTCGCGGCGCTGATCCGGCTGTGGCGCGGCGTTCACGAGGTCCTGTGCACGCTCCTCCTGAACTTCATCGCCCTCCTGCTCGTCGCCGAGGCGCTGAAGGGCGATCTCGGCGAGACCGGCGCCGGCTTCCCGCAATCGCCCCTCCTGCCGGCCGGGGCCTGGCTGCCGCGCCTCACCGGCACGATGCATCTCGGCATCGGGCTGGCCGCGGTCGCGGCCGTCCTCGGCTCGGTCTATCTCTGGCGCACCACCTTCGGCTTCCGCTTGCGGCTCGTCGGCGCCAGCCGGGCCGCGGCGGTCTATGCGGGCGTCAGCCCGGCCCGCACGCTGGTCTCGGTGATGCTGATCGCCGGAGGGCTCGCGGGCCTCGCCGGGGGCATCGAGGTCCTGGGCGTCCATCGCCGCCTGATCGAGGGCTTCTCGAACGGCCTCGGCTTCACGGCGATCGGCATCGCGCTGCTCGCCGGCGCCAGCCCCCTGGCCGCCCTGCCGGCCGGCCTGCTGTTCGGCCTCCTCGAGGCCGGGGCGCTGGCCATGCAGCGGCAGGTCGGCGTCCCCTCCTCCCTCGTGCCGATCATCCAGGGGCTGACCATGGTGTTCGTGCTCTGCGCTTTGGGCCTGCGCGCCCGCCGGGGGGGCGCCTGAGATGGACGCCGCCCTCCTGACCGACCTCCTCGCCGCCGCGGTGCGGATCGCCACGCCCCTGCTGCTGGCCGCCCTCGGCGGCATCCTGTCGGAGCGGTCGGGCACCTTCGCGGTGGCGATCGAGGGCATGATGCTCGCCGGCGCCTTCGGGGCCGCGGTCGCCGCGATGGCGGCGGGCGCTCCGGCCGGGCCCTTGGCTGGGCCCTTGGCCGGGCCCTTGGCCGGGCTCCTGGCTTCGGCCGCCGCCGGCATGCTGGTGGCGAGCCTCGTCGCCGTGGCGACGACGCGCTTCTCCACCGACCAGATGGTGACCGGGCTGGCGGTCAACATCTTGGTCGCCGGGCTCACGAGCTACCTGCTGCGGGCGCTCGCCGGGGGCCGCACCCCGGTGGTGCGCTTTCCCGTCCTGGCGCCCTGGCCGGTGCCGTTCCTCCACGACATCCCGGTCCTGGGGCCGGTCCTGTTCGGCCAGCCGCCGCTCACCTATCTGGCGGTCGTCCTCGCCGTCGCCCTCGGCCTCGTCCTCGCCCGCAGCCGGGCCGGCCTCCTGGTGCGGGCGGCCGGCGAGAACCCGCAGGCCGTCTTCGCCACCGGCACCGATCCGGTCCGGGTGCGGGTCTGGTCGATCCTGGCCTGCGGCGCCCTGGCGGGGCTCGGCGGCGCGGCCCTGTCGCTCCAGCAGGTCGGCAGCTTCACCGACGGCATGACCCACGGGCGCGGGTTCATCGCGCTCGCGGCGCTCATCGTCGGGCGCTGGGCCCCGGTGCCCGTGGCGCTCGCCTGCCTCGTCTTCGGCCTGGTCTCGGCCCTCGCCCTGCGGGCGCAGGGCTGGGGCCTGCCGGTCTCGTCCTACGTGATGCAGATGATGCCCTACGCCCTGGCGCTGGTCGCGCTCGCCGGCATCGGCCGCGCCGCCCGGCTGCCGGCGGCGATCGGCACGCCCTTCCGGCGCGAATGAGACAGGGATCGTGATGAAGATCGGTGTGCACAAGGTCGCGATGGCGGCCCCCAACGACGTCTCGGAACTCGCGGCCCTGATCGCGGCCGGGACGGTCGACCCGGCCCGCATCGTCGCGCTGATCGGCAAGACCGAGGGCAATGGCGGCGCCAACGACTTTACCCGCGGCTACGCCACCCTGTCCTACCAGCTGCTGCTGGCCCCGCTCCTCGGCCTCTCGCCGGAGGAGGTCGGGCACAGGATCGCCTTCGTGTGGTCGGGCGGGACCGAGGGGGTGCTGTCGCCCCACGCCACCGTGCTGACCCGGGACGCGTCGACCGTGCCTCCGGTCGCCGGGGACAAGCGCCTCGCCCTCGGCATCGCCACGACCCGGACCATCCTGCCCGAGGAGGTCGGCACGATGGTGCAGGTGCGCGAAGTGGCGCGGGCCGTCCGCGTCGCCCTCGCGGAGGCCGGCATCGCCGACCCCGCGGACGTCCATTACGTGCAGGTGAAGGGCCCGCTCCTGACCCCGGCCTCGGTGGCCGAGGCCGAGGCCCGGGGCCGGGCCACCGTGACCCGCGATCCGAACGGCTCCAAGCCCTATGCCCGCGGGGCCACGGCGCTCGGCGTCGCGCTCGCCCTCGGCGAGGTGGCGGAGGAGGCCTTGAGCGATGCGGCCATCGCCCGGCGCCTCGACCTTTTCAGCACCGTCGCGTCGACCTCGGCCGGCGGCGAGCTGACCGCCTGCGAGGTGCTGCTGTTCGGCAACGCGCCCGCCGCCACCAGCGACTTCCGGATCGGGCACGCGGTCCTGCGCGACGTCATCGACGCCGACGCCGTGCTCGCGGCCATGGACGGCGCCGGCCTCGCGACGGGCTCGCCCGGAATGGGCCGCCTCGATGCGGCGGCGCGGTCGCGGATCGCGGCGGTGTTCGCGAAGGCCGAGGCGAGCCCGACCGGGCGCATCCGGGGGCGGCGCAACACCATGCTGTCGGATGCCGACATCCATTACGAGCGCCACGCCCGGGCGGCCCTCGGCGCGGTCATCGCCTCGGTCACCGGCGATCCGGCCATCTTCGTGTCGGGGGGGACCGAGCACCAATGCGCGCCCGGGGAGGCGCCGATCGCGGCGATCATGCGGGTCTGATGAGGGAGAACCGGCCGCGCGGGTCCCTGGCGGCCCGCTCCGGATACGCGGATCCAGCATCCGCCGGGCTGACGCAGGCTTCGTGCGGGGTGCCCTGGAGCCGGCGCGGCACGAGCGCCGCCCTGTTCAGGGCAGCGGGCCGGGGCACCACGCGGATCGCAGCACTTGGCTTGTCCGGTGTCGTCGCGGCGCCGTCGGCCGCTCAGGCGCGGGCCGAACGGTCACGGCACGGCTGCGCTCTCGGGCGGGCAGCGCTGGGCGACGCGCCAGACCGCGCTGTCGAGGGGCGTCCCGCGCCACTCCGCGAGGCGGCGGTCGCTCGCCAGGAGGGCCGCCTGGTCGATCCCGGTGCGGACGCCCATCGCCTCGAGCATCGACACCACGTCCTCGGTCGCGACGTTGCCGGTGGCGCCGGGGGCGTAGGGACAGCCGCCGAGACCGCCGATGGCGGTGTCGAAATGGACGATGCCGGCCTGCAGGCCGGCCAGGACATTGGCCAGGGCGCAGCCGCGGGTGTTGTGCAGGTGAAGCTCGAACACGATGCCGGGGAAGCGCGCGATCAGCCCCCGCGACAGCCGGTCGACCTGTACCGGGTCGGCGACGCCGATCGTGTCGCACAGGCCGATCCGCTCGCACCCGCCCGCGACGAGCCGGGCCACGATGGCGTGGATGCGCGCGTCCGGCACCGCGCCGTCGAAGGGGCAGCCGAACACCGTCGACAGCGAGATCCGCCGGCGCAACCCGTCCGCGGCGGCGGCCGCGTGCAGGTCGAGGATCTCCGCCAGCGACTCCTCGGTCGGGCGGTTGAGGTTGCGCCGGTTGTGACCGTCCGTCGCCGAGAACACGAAGGTCATGCCGGTGAGGCCGGCGCGCTGCGCCCGCTCCATGCCGCGCCTGTTGGGGATGAGCCCGTAGGCACCGACCGGCAGGTGGCGGGTCGCCCGCACCACCTCCTCGGCATCGGCGAGGTTCGGGATCCACGCCGGATGGGTGAACGACGTCACCTCGATCTCGCCGATCCCCGAGGCCGCCAGTTGCGCGATCAGCCTGACCTTGTCCTCGGTCGGCATGACGCGGGCTTCGTTCTGGAGGCCGTCGCGGGGACCGACCTCGGTGATGTGGGCGAAGGCGGGCAGCCGCATCGTCAGGCCTCCGGCCGGAAGGCGCGCGCGAGGATGTCCATCAGGCCCTCGTAGGTGACGTCGCGCGGGTTCGGGCGGATCTGGCGGACATTGGTCATGCCGTCGCGGGCGAGCGCGTCCATGGCGCTGCGCGGCACCGAGAGGTCGTCGAGATGCACCGGGATGCCGACGTCGCGCGACAGGGCCTCGACCGCCGCGACGGCCCGCTCGGCGCCCTCGCGGACGGAGAGATGGCCGACCGTCTCGCCCAGGGCCGCCGCGACGTCGCGGTAGCGCGGCAGGGCCGCGACGAGGTTCCAGCGCATCACGTGGGGCAGCAGCACGGCGTTGGCGATGCCGTGCGGGATGTTGAACTGACCGCCGAGCGGCATCGCCAGGCCGTGCACCATCCCGGTCGCGGCGCTGCCGAAGGCGTAGCCGGCATAGAGGCTCGCCGTCAGCATCGCGTCCCGCGCCCGGATGTTCTGGCCATGATGGACGGCCGTCCGCAGGTTCTCGCCGATCAGGCGGATCGCCTTGAGGGCGAAGTCGTCGGTCATCGGCTGGGCGAAGCGCGAGACATAGGCCTCGATCGCGTGCGTCAGGGCATCCATGCCGGTGGCCGCCGTCACCGCGGCCGGGAGCCCGAGCGTCAGCTCGGGGTCGAGGATCGCCGTGTCGGCGAGCAGGTAGCGGCTGACGATGCCCTTCTTGGTGTGCTGCGCCTTCAGGCTGAGCACGGCGACGTTCGTCACCTCGCTGCCGGTGCCGGCGGTCGTCGGGACGATGATCTTCGGGACCCCCGGGACCGCTACCTTGTCGATGCCGAGGTAATCCTCGACCCGGCCCGGGTTGGTGGCCATGACGGAAGCGCACTTGGCGGTGTCGATGGCGCTGCCGCCGCCGAGGCCGACGATCAGGTCGCATCCGAGCGCCCGCACCCGGTCGGCGCAGGCGACCACGGTCTCGATGCTCGGGTCGGGCTCGACGTCCGGGAAGACCTCGACGTCGCGTCCCGCCAGCCGGTCGAGGGCGCGTCCGGCGATGCCGGCCTTCACGAGGCCCGGATCCGTGACCAGCAGGATCCGGCGCCGGCCGAAGCGGTCGACCTCCTCGGCGAGCTGGTTGAGGGCGCCGCTGCCGTGCACCAGCCGCTGGATGGCCGTGAAGATCGCGATGTCGGACAAGGGGCTGCCTTCCGTTGGTGAATCGGGCGGTGGCGTCGCGGCGCGATCAGATCACGCCGTCGGCCTCGAGCGTCGCGATGTCGTCGGCGCTCAGGCCGAGCCGTTCGGACAGGACCTCGTGCGTGTGCTGCCCGAGCGCCGGCCCGGCCCACCGCACTGCCCCGGGGGTCTCCGAGAGCCGCGGCGCCACGCCCTGCATCGTGAGGCGGCCGTATTCCTCGGCCTCGACCTCCACGACGGCACCGCGCGCGCGGAAATGGGGATCCTGGACGATTCCGGCGGCATCGTTGAGCGGGCCGGCCGGCACGTCGGCGCGCTTGAGCAGGGCGAGGAGCGCGTCGAGCGGCAGCGTTCGCGTCCAGGCGGCGACGATGTCGTCCAGCTCCTCCTGGTGGGCGCCGCGGGCGCGGTGCGTCGCGTAGCGCGGATCGTCGGCGAGATCGGGGCTGCCCATGGCCTCGGCCAGGCGCCGGAAGATCGCGTCCCCGTTCCCGCCGATGATCGCCCACTGCCCGTCCTGCGTCGGGTAGAGGTTGGACGGTGCGATGCCGGGCAGCCGCGTCCCGGTCCGCTGGCGCAGGGCGCCGGTCGCGCCGTATTCCGACAGCACGCTCTCCTGCACCGCCAGCACGGCATCGGTGATGCCGACATCCACCACCTGCCCCTTGCCGGTCCTGTGGCGGGCTTCGAGCGCCGCCATCGTGCCGAGGGCGGCGAACACGCCCGCCAGCGAATCGCCGATCGACAGGCCGGCGCGGGGCGGGGGCCGGTCGGGAAAGCCCGCGAGCGCGCGCAGGCCCGCCATCGCCTCCGCGATCGCCCCGAAGCCGACGTCGCGGCTGTAGGGACCGGTCTGCCCGAAGCCCGAGACCCGCGCGACGATCAGGCCGGGATTGGTCCCCCACAGGTCGTCCGGGCCGAGCCCCCACTTCTCCAGCGTGCCGGGGCGGAAGTTCTCGACCAGGATGTCGGCCTCCCGAAGCAGGGCGCGGGCGATCTCCTGTCCCCGCGGGACGCGCAGGTCGAGCGTCAGGCTGCGCTTGTTGCGGGCGATGACCGGCCACCACAGCGACTTGCCGTCGAGTTGGACCGCCCCCCACTGGCGCATCACGTCGCCGGCGCGCGGCGGCTCGATCTTGACGACGTCGGCCCCGAGATCGGCGAGCAGCTGGCCGCAATACGGGCCGGCGATGAACGAGCCCATCTCGATGACGCGGATCCCGGAGAGGGCGCCGGGGTTCGGATTTTGGGTCATGATGCCTTTCCCACGACGGCGAAGCCGCGAACCGGATGAGAGGGCGCGTCCGTCAGCCGGCTGCCGATGTTGCGCGAGCGCACGCCCTCGATATGGCCCGAGATCGCCGCGACGGCCTCGTCGACGCGGCCCTCGCGGATGAAGCGCAGGATGGCGTGGTGCTCGTCCCAGGAGCGGTCGCGCCCCTCCACCGTCCAGACCTCGAGCCACCGCGCCCGCGACAGGCGGATCATCAGGTCCTCGACGGCGCGGATATAGAAGGCATTGCTCGTCAGCCGCGCCAGCGCGACGTGGAAGTCGGAGCCGACGCGGTGCCAGGCCGCGCGGGACTCGTCCTCCCGGCAGGAGGCGAGGATCTCCTCGATGACGGCGATGTCGGCCTCCCGCGCCCGATCGCAGGCGAGCTTCACCACCTCGACCTCGATCACCTGCCGGAACTCGATCGCCTGCTCGAGCTCGTCGAGCGAGATCGGCGTCACGATCCAGCTCCGCTCCTCCCGGGCGACGAGCCCGTCGGTCTCGAGCCGCGCCAGGGCGGCGCGGATGGGCGTGCGCGACCCGCTGAAGCGGCTCTCCAGCGACCGCTCGCTGAACCGCTGGCCCGGAGCCATCTCCAGCGACAGGATGGCGTCCCGGAGCTGCTCGTAGATGACCGTCATCTGCGACATGCTCTGACCTCCTTCGCGCTGCGGCGGATCATGCCGGGACACGCCGCCTCAGAACCTGTTTGACTGATCGGTGGACTTTATCCCACCGACGACCTCATCCCGAGGTCTCGGAGCCTGTTTGACGTGCCTGCCAAATTTATCCCACTCTCAACCTCGTCCTGAGGTGCTGGCGATCGGAGATCGCACGCGATCAGAGATCGGCTGACCTCGAAGGAGGCTCCAGGGATCGCACCGACTTCTGGAGGTCTCCTTCGAGGCTCCCTCCGGGTGCGATCTTCGATCGCGTGCGATCTCCGATCGCCAGCACCTCAGGATGAGGTCGGGAGCGGGATAGAAGACAATCCCACGGCGTTATCCTTGCGGGTCAACCAGGCTCTCAGAGGGGACCGACGACGTCCTGCAGCTTGTTCCACACGTCGTCGCCGAACTTGCCCTGCCAGTTCTTGTAGAAGCCGCTCTTGCGCAGCGTGTCGCGGAACGCGGCACGGTCGACATCCACGAACGTGATCCCCTTGGCCCGAAGGTCGCCGCGCAGGCTGTCGCTGAGCGTGACGACGTCCTTCCGCTGGTCGATCGCCGACTTGTTGATCTCGTTCACCACGATGTCGCGCAGGTCCGCCGGCATCCCCGAGAAGGCGCGGCGGTTGCCGACGACCCAGAACCCGTCCCAGACGTGATCCGTCATCGAGATGCTGGTCTGCACCTCGTAGAGCTTCGTCGTGTAGATCAGCGGCAGGGCGTTCTCCTGCCCCTCGACGATCTTCGTCTGCAGCGCGGAATAGACCTCGTTGAAATTGATCGGCGTCGGGCTGGCGCCGAGCGACTGGAACAGGGAGGTCAGCATCGGGGCGACCGGCACCCGGATCTTGAAGCCCTTGATGCTGTCCGGGCTGTCGATCCTCCGGGTCGAGGAGCTGACCTGCCGGAAGCCGTTGTTCCAGATCTTGTCGGTGACGAACAGGCCGGATTTCGCGATCTGTGCGCGGACGTGGTCGCCGAAGGCGCCGTCCATCGCCCTCCAGACGTGGTCGTAGTCGGGAAAGGCGAAGCCCGTGTTGAGCATCCCGCAGGACGGGACCAGCGTCGCGAGGACCGATGCCGAGATGTTGAGGATCTCGACCCCGCCGTTGCGGACCTGCGAGATGAGGTCGGTGTCGGAGCCGAGCTGGTTGGCCGGGAAGAGGTTGATCTCGACGCGCCCCCCCGTCGCCTCGCGGATCCGGGCGATCGCCTCGGCGGCGCGCAGGTTGACCGGATGCGTCGGATCCTGGCCGGTCGCGTATTTCCAGACGAATTCGGCCGCCCTGCCGCGCGACGAGCCGATCGACACCAGCGGCAGAGCGGCCATGCCGGACAGCATCCGGCGCCTGGACAGCGTCGTGGTTCGCTCTCTCGTCACGGGCATTCCTCCAGCTCGACGTGTTGTTCTTCGTGCCGCCGCCGGCGGGGAGGCGGAAGCCGGCCATGCCTGCTTCGGCCCGGGTGGTCCGGCGGGCATGCGACTGGCGCCGGCGAGGCGCCGCCGTCCCGGGATTCGATCCGGTATACCAATCGGTATTCCGGACCCGCGAGGGCCGTCAAGCACGAACTTTTGGATGCGCGACACGACGTCGATCGTCGGCCCGGGCCGGCTCGAATCCTTGTGCGCGAGCGATCGACACCTGCTCCGAAGCCTCCGCACGCGGTGGCGTCCTTCGTCTCCGAAGGCTTTCGGGCCCAAGGCGCCCGGGCCGCGACGCCCCGACGCCGTGGCTCGGCCGAGCGCCGGATGATCTCTTCGCCGGTGGCGCGAGGCTCGCGATCAGGCCCGGCGCGTTCTGCTCACCCTGCTGCCGGCGCGCCTCGACGACCCGCCGATGGGGAGCGAGCCGGCTCGGGGCCGGCGCCCGGCGAGCGGGCACGACGACGGCGCCCGCGCGCAGCCGGCATCGGACGCTGGAGGCGGCGCGGCGAGCGACATCCCGCACCGGGTCGCAGGCGTGGCGGGTGGTGGAGCGGCGCCCGATCCGGCTGCAACACGGCGCGCGATCGTGCGGTCTGTCAGCGGTGACGGGATTCCTGCCCGCAGACCTCGTCCTGAGGTGTCACGTCCATCTCCGATGGATCGACCCCGAAGGCGGGCTCGGGAAGTCCATGCGGTCCCTGGAGGCATCCTCAGAGGCCGGCGATCACAGATCGCACCGATCGCCGGTCACCTCAGGACGAGGGCGCGGGTGCGAGGGAGTGATGCTGCCGGCCCACTGCCCTGTCGAGGACCGTAGCGCTGCGACCGGGCACCACTCCAGATCCTCGAGTGTGCCGGATCGTCTCCGACGACCCGGCATCCACGTCGTCGAACCCGCTCTACTGATAATTTAACGAGTCATCGACGACGAGGGCGGTCATGGTCAATCAGTACTCACGACCGTAGATGTCCTCGATGCGGATGATGTCGTCCTCTCCGGTGTAGCTGCCGACCTGGACCTCGATCAGCTCGAGCGGGATCTTGCC
>NZ_SRLB01000021.1 GCF_004745635.1 Methylobacterium nonmethylotrophicum
TCCGTCAGCATCGCGTCTCCTCGCTCAAAGCGCGGAAACGCTCACGACCGCAATAGGTTCAAGTGACAACAGGCCCTCGGCAACTGTCCGGCGCGGCGCTCAGGAAAAACACGAACGTCGCAGACTTGCCCGCATCCAGGCACCATCGCTCCCTCGAGAGCAGCGCGATCATCGCTGCCGGGCGTTCATCTGTTCCCACCGTGACTTGGAATAGCCGCCCTCCGCGGTGACCCATACCGAGGAGGATTAGAGGCATAATATTCCTCTGCCAGTTCCAGTTGGTATCCGGCCGCGTACTGTAATGCCTTTTGATCTCAGCCTGAACGTTATTGTGCCATCTTCTCAAGAGGCCACGATTCAAATTCGAAGCCAGAGTGATTTCATGCACGCCAAGCGTGAAGGTTTCTCCTCGTGTCGAACTGGGAACACGAGTCAGATAGGTGTACAACGTGCCTCTCCTGATTGCGACACCGGACGTCCTGCTCGTTATAATTTACATTCCTATAATATGATTGCGCAAAAACTTCAAGTAGCAATAAGCGATGACACATGATGTAACAAGTGAATTTCCTATTTTGACTTTAATATTTTCGCTTTCAGCAATCCCGGAGAACGAGCGATCGTATCCGGGATGCGCCGATGATGTCTTTCCTTCGATCTCCAGCGATTGGCCGGGATCAAGTCGCCCTCAGTAGCGCGGGCCGCCCGAGGTGTTGCCGAGCTGCTGCTGGTAGCCCGGGCGCGACGGGTTGCGGGCGTTCGGGTCGCCGCGCATCATGTGGTTGCGGCGCATGTGCCGGCGCATCATGCGGTCGTGCCGCTTCATGTGGCGGTAATGGTGGTGGCGGCGCATGGCGACGGGCTCGACCGTCGCCCCGGGGCCTGCGACGGTCGGGGCGGGCCCGGTCACGGCGGCCGAGGCCGAGGTCAGGGCGAGACCGCCCAGCAGCACGCTCGCCGCCAGGGCCAGGGTCAGAGACTTCATCGCGGGATCTCCAGATGGTGGCCCCCAAGGCCAGCCAGCCCGACAATCTTCGGCCGGGCCCGATGTTCCGCTGCGGCACCGGAAATCGACAGGAAACCTTTCACTGCGGCAGCGCGCGGGTGCGGCGTCGACGACCGGCCCGGGTCCCGTCTTGCGCCTTGCCGCCGCCTCCGCCATCCCGGCGCCCATGCGCTCCCTCCCCTCCCTGCCGATCGACTCCGTCCTGGGCGACCTCGCGGCGTCCCTCGCGGATCCCGCCGCGCGCGGGCGCCCCAACGCCGTGCTGGTGGCGCCGCCGGGCGCCGGCAAGACCACCCGGGTGCCGCTCGCCCTCCTGGAGGCGCCCTGGCGCGGCGACCGCCGGATCATCCTGCTCGAGCCGCGCCGCCTCGCCGCCCGGGCGGCGGCCGAGCGCATGGCCGCGACCCTGGGCGAGGCGGTCGGCGAGACGGTGGGCCTGCGGGTGCGCCTCGGCTCGAAGGTCTCGGCCCGCACCCGCATCGAGGTCGTCACCGAGGGCGTCTTCGCCCGCATGATCCTGGACGATCCGGAGCTCGACGGGATCGCCGCGGTGCTGTTCGACGAGTTCCACGAGCGCTCCCTCGACGCCGATCTCGGACTGGCGCTCGCCGTCGACGCGCAGGGCGCGCTGCGGGAGGACCTGCGCCTCCTGGCGATGTCGGCGACGATCGACGGCGCCCGGGTCGCCGCCCTGATGGGGGACGCCCCGGTGATCGTCTCCGAGGGCCGCGCCTTCCCGGTCGAGACCCGCTACCTCGACCGCGACCCGCAAACCCGCCTGGAGGACGCGGTGACCGACGCCGTGATGCGGGCGCTGCGGGCCGAGCCGGGCTCGGTGCTCGCCTTCCTGCCGGGCCAGGCCGAGATCCGCCGCACCGAGGAGCGCCTGCGCGAGCGCCTGGCCGACTGGCCGGACGTCGACCTCGCCCCGCTCTACGGCGCCCTCGACCGGGCCGAGCAGGACCGGGCGGTGCGGCCGAGCCCGGCCGGCCGCCGCAAGGTCGTGCTCGCCACCTCCATCGCCGAGACCTCGCTGACCATCGACGGCGTGCGGGTGGTGGTCGATTCCGGCCTCGCCCGGGTGCCGGTCTACGAGCCGGATCTGGGGCTGACCCGCCTCGTCACCCAGCGCGCCTCCCGCGCCTCCGTCGACCAGCGCCGGGGCCGCGCCGGCCGCACGCAGGCGGGGGTGTGCTACCGCCTGTGGTCCGAGGCCGCGACCGGCGCGCTCGAGCCGTTCACCCGGCCCGAGATCCTGGCCGCCGACCTCGCCGGGCTGGTGCTCGACTGCGCCGCCTGGGGCGTCGCCGACCCGACCACCCTGCCCTTCCTCGACGCGCCCCCGGCCCCGGCGCTCGCGGAAGCCCGCGCCCTGCTGACCGGCCTCGACGCCCTCGACGGCGACGGCCGCCTGACCCCGGTCGGCCGGGCGTTGCGCGCCCTGCCGCTGCCGCCGCGCCTCGCCCGCATGGTGGTGACCGCCGCCGGGCGCGGCCGGGAGGCGGCCCGGGCCGCCGCCGACCTCGCCGCCGTGCTGGTGGAGCGCGGCCTCGGGGGCGACGCCGTCGAGCTTGCCGAGCGGGTCGAGCGCTTCCGCCGCGACCGCTCCGGCCGGGCCGAGGACATGCGCCGCCTCGCCGCCGGCTGGGCCCGGCTGGCGACCGGCATGGCGGCCGCGCCGGCCGCCGCCGCCGAGCCGCCGGAGACCGGCGCCCTCCTGGCCCTCGCCTATCCGGACCGCATCGCCCGGGCCCGGGGCAAGACCGGCGAGTACGTGCTGGCGAACGGCCGCGGCGGCGCCCTCGATCCCGCATCCGCCCTCGCCCGCGAGCCGTTCCTCGCCGTGGCCGAGATCGTCGGCAAGGCCGCGTCCGCCCGCATCCTCGCGGCGGCGCCGATCACGCTGCCGGCCATCGAGGCGCTGTTTCCCGAGCGCATCGAGGCCCGCACCCGGGTCGAGTTCGATCCCGACGCGCGGGCCCTGCGGGCCCGGGCCCAGCGCCGCCTCGGCGCCGTCTCGCTGGCCGAGCGCATCCTGCCGGTCCCGGCCGATGCCGACAGCGCCGCGATCCTGGCCCGCGGCCTCGCCTCCCTCGGGGTCGCCGCGCTGCCCTGGTCGAAGGCGGCGCAGCAATGGCGCGAGCGGGTGATGTTCTTGCGCGCCGCCGAGGGCGAGCCCTGGCCCGACCTCTCGGACGACCACCTCGCCGCGACCCTGCCCGACTGGCTCGGACCCCGGCTCGCCGGCCTCACCCGCCTCGACGAGATCGGCGCCGATCGGCTCTCGGACGCCCTGCACGACCTCGTGCCCTGGACTCTCCGCGCCCGCCTCGACGCCGAGGCGCCGACCCATATCGAGGTCCCGACCGGCTCGCGCATCCCGGTCGACTACGCCGCCGAGGGCGGTCCGGCGCTCGCCGTGCGGGTGCAGGAGCTGTTCGGGCTCACCCGCCATCCGACCATCGGCGGAGGCCGGGTGCCGCTGGTGCTCCACCTGCTCTCGCCGGCCCAGCGCCCGATCCAGATCACCCGCGACCTGCCGGGCTTCTGGCGCGGCTCCTGGGCGGCGGTGCGGGCCGACATGCGCGGGCAATACCCGAAGCACCCCTGGCCGGAGGATCCGCTCGCCGCCCCGCCGACCCGGCGGGCCAAGCCGCGGGGGACGTGAGGGGACAGTCCGCACGCGGCCACCGCAGCGGCCTGCGGATCAGCGCATCGCAGCCCGCAAGGAAATCGCAGCACTTTCTGTGAGAGGCTTGTTCGACCAAAGAAGACCGGTTCATGCTGCCCGACGACCTCGACACGATCGCCGCCGACTGGTGCTGGCAGACCGATGCGGATCTGCGGCTGACCGAGGTACGCGGTCGCTACGAGGCACTCACGGGTCAGCCCGTACCGCTCGGGCACCGGTGGCCCGGGCTCGTGCCCGACGAGGGCGGGGTGCCGGATGCGGCGGCGCTCCTGCGGCGGGAGCCGTTCCGGGACCTCGTCCTGGCGCACCGGCACCGCGACGGGCGGACGCGCTGGTTCCGCTTCGGCGGGGCGCCGGCGACGCAACCGGACGGCTCCTTCTCGGGCTATCGCGGGATCTGCGCCGAGGTGCCGGGGCCGCCGTCCGGCCACCTCGAGCAGGTGCGGCGCTGCGAGGCGGTGATCGAGGCCCTGCCGATCGGGGTGAGCCTGTTCGACCGGGACCTTCGCCTCATCGCCTTCAACGACCGCCTGCGCGCGCTCTTCGACCTGCCCCCCGAGCTCATGCGCCTCGGCACGCCGCTCGAGAGCCTGATCCGCGCCAGCGCCCGCACCGGCAACTATCCGCACCTGACCCCCGACGAGGCCTGGGATTTCGTCTCGGCACGCATCGCCCGGCGGGTCAAGCTGGAGCGCGAGCGGCCGCTGCCGAGCGGCCTCCTCCTCAAGACCACCATCACGCCGCTGCCCGACGGCAGCACCATGGTGACCCACGAGGACGCCACGGACCGCGCGCTCGCCGACGCGAAGCTGGCGGAGCAGAACCGGCGCCTCGACCACGCCCTCGCCCACATGTCGCACGGCCTCGTCCTGTTCGACGCCGAGCACCGGGTCACGGTCGTCAACCGGCAGTTCCTCGACCTCTACGGCCTGTCCCCCGAGACCGTGCATCCCGGCATCACCGCCGAGGAGCTGATCCACCGGCGCACGGAGGCCGGCAACTTCCCGGGCCTCACGCCCGGGGAGGCCTGGCTCCAGGTCCGGGAGCGCATCGCCTCACGCCGCCGCTACCGGCTCGACCAGACGCTGGTCGACGGCCGGGTCATCGCCGTGACCTACGCGCCGACGCCCGACGGCGGCTTCGTCACGGTGCACGAGGACGTCACCGCGGCCAAGCGCGCCGAGGCCCAGATCGTCCACATGGCGCGCCACGACGCCCTGACGGGGCTGCCCAACCGCGCCCTGCTGCACGACGGCCTGAGCGAGGCCCTGGCCCGGGGTGCGGGCGTCACGGCGATCCTGTGCCTCGACCTCGACCGCTTCAAGACGGTCAACGACACCCTCGGCCACGCCGTCGGCGACAAGCTCCTGCGCGAGGTGACGGCCCGGCTCACCGCCGAGGTCCGGGCCGAGGCCGGGGCCAGCCTCGCGACCCTGGCGCGGCTCGGCGGCGACGAGTTTGCCCTCATCCTGCAGCCGACCTCGCGCTTCCGCGCCGGCCGCCTCGCCCGCCGGCTGATCGAGGCGGTCGGGCGCGGCTACGACATCGACGGCAAGCGCATCAATGTCGGCCTGAGCGTCGGCATCGCGCTGACGCCCGCGGACGGGCGCGAGCCCGAGGGCCTGTTGCGGGCCGCCGACATGGCGCTCTACCGCGCCAAGGCCGACGGCCGGGGGATCTCCCGCTTCTTCGAGCCGGCCATGGATGCGGCCATCCAGACCCGGCGCGGCGTCGAGCTCGACCTCGGGACCGCGCTGGCGCAGGAGCAGTTCGCGCTCGCGTTCCAGCCGTTCCTCGACCTCTCCGCCAACCGGATCGCGGGGTTCGAGGCGCTGCTGCGCTGGCATCATCCGGTCCGCGGCGTGGTGAGCCCGGCCGCCTTCGTGCCGATCGCCGAGGAGACCGGCCTGATCGTGCCTCTCGGCGAGTGGGTGCTGCGGCAGGCCTGCCGCGAGGCCGCGCGCTGGCCGCACGCCGTCCGCGTCTCGGTCAACCTCTCGCCGGTGCAGTTCCGCGGCGGCGCCATCGACGCCACCGTGATCGCGGCCCTGCGCGAGGCCGACCTCGATCCGCGCCGGCTCGAACTCGAGATCACCGAGGGCGTGCTGCTCCAGGACAGCGAGGCGACGCTCGCCATGCTGCACCGCCTCAAGCGCCTCGGGGTGCGGATCGCGATGGACGATTTCGGCACCGGCTACTCGTCCCTCGGCTACCTGCGGGCCTTCCCGTTCGACAAGATCAAGATCGACCGCGCCTTCGTGGCCGACCTCGCGGTGCGGCCCGATGCGCTGGCCATCGTGCGGGCGGTGACGACGCTGGCCGACAGCCTCGGCATGAGCACCACCGCCGAAGGGGTCGAGACCGAGGAGCAGCTCGCCCATCTGCGCGCGGCGGGCTGCACCGAGGTCCAGGGCTACCTGATCAGCCGACCGGTGGCGGCCGGTGCGGTGGCGCCGATGCTGAGATGCGGGTGACCGTCCGGGCGAGAGGCGAAGGTCCCGGCGCGGCCGGTCTTGCCCACCGCGCCGGTCCCGGGTGACGCCCGGCCGTCGGCTAGGACGGCTTTGCCGCCCGTCACTCGTCCTCGCCGTGGCCCAGGCTCTTCGGGGTCACGAACCGCTCGACGACGCCGTCCCCGGCCTCGACGGTCGCCCACGACTCCGCCGGCAGATCGATCACGGCGATCGCCGCGGTCGGATACTTCCTGGTCAGCGCCCGCCGCGCCTCCCCCGGCTTCGACAGGAGCCGGGCGAGGTCCTGGACGCCCGGGTTGTGCCCGATCATCAGGGCGGTCGCGGCGTCGTCCGGGATCGCCCGCACCACGTCGAGGAGGCGCGAGACCGGCGCCTCGTAGATCTGCGGCACGGTCTCGTCCGGCACCGCCCCGAGGGCCGGCTTGACGAGGTCCCAGGTCTCCTGCGTGCGCCGGGCCGGCGAGACCAGCACCCGGTCGGGGATCAGCGCTTGCGCCGCCAGGTAGGCGGCCATCTTCGGCGCCGCCTCCCGCCCGCGGGGGGCGAGCGGCCGGTCGGCATCGGCCATGCCCTCCGGCCAGTCGGACTTGGCGTGGCGGAGCAGGATGAGGCGGCGCATCGGCTCAGCGTCCCTCGCGGCGGCTCAGGAAAGCGAGCTTCTCGAAGAGCCCGACATCCTGCTCGTTCTTCAGCAGCGCCCCGTGCAGCGGCGGGATCAGCTTGCGGGGATCGCGCTCGCGCAGCTGCTCGGGCCCGATATCCTCGGCCATCAGGAGCTTCAGCCAGTCGAGCAGCTCGGAGGTCGACGGTTTCTTCTTGAGGCCCGGCGCCTCGCGCACCTCGAAGAAGATCCGCAAAGCCTCCTCGACCAGGCGCTGCTTGATGCCCGGGTAGTGGACGTCGACGATCGCCTTCAGCGTGTCGGCGTCCGGGAACTTGATGTAGTGGAAGAAGCAGCGGCGCAGGAAGGCGTCCGGCAGCTCCTTCTCGTTGTTCGAGGTGATGATCACGATCGGCCGGCGCGCCGCCCGCACGGTCTCGCCGGTCTCGTAGACGTGGAACTCCATCCGGTCGAGCTCGAGCAGCAGGTCGTTCGGGAACTCGATGTCGGCCTTGTCGATCTCGTCGATCAGCAGCACCGGCCGCTCGGGCGCCGTGAAGGCGTCCCAGAGCTTGCCGCGGCGGATGTAGTTGGCGATGTCGGAGACCCGCGGGTCGCCGAGCTGCGAGTCGCGCAGGCGCGAGACCGCGTCGTACTCGTAGAGGCCCTGCTGCGCCTTGGTGGTCGACTTGATGTGCCAGGTCAGCAGCGGGGCGTTCAAGCCCCGGGCGATCTCCTCCGCCAGGACGGTCTTGCCGGTGCCCGGCTCGCCCTTGACGAGGAGCGGCCGCTCCAGGGTGATGGCGGCGTTGACCGCGACGGTGAGGTCGCCGGTGGCGACGTAGCTCTCGGTTCCGGTGAAGCGCATCGGGCTCGTATCAGTCCTGTCGTCCGGGAATTTTCTTCGAACCTATGCGGCGAAAGCCGCGCTGGCGAGCCCCGCGGCGAAGTCAGAGCTTCGAGGGATCGAACCACACGCAGCTGCGGGCGATCACGGCGAAGTTCACCTCCGAGCGGGCCGGCTGGGGCAGCAATTCGCCGTCGATCGCCACCGTGGTCTGGTTCGAGGTGGCGCCGTCGCCGAAGGTCTGGGGCCGGGTCACGTAGCAATACTGCTTCTCGGGCTTCTGCTCGTCGCCCTTGAAGTTCCAGCCGGTGACGATCGAGCCGTCGAGGTAGGGCACGGTCTTGAACACCGTGAAGCTCGTGCGCACGGCCGCCGCCGCGGAAGCCGGCGCCTCGGTCTTGCCCTGGTTGCCGGTGAGCGAGGACACGTCGGGCCGGCCCTTCGCCGCCGGCACCCCGCCCTCGATCTTGAGGGTGTTGTCGGTGAGCCGGACCTCGCCGCTCGTCTTGATCGTCGTCGTCTCGAGGGCCTGGGTCAGGGCCTTCGCGAGCTTGTCGGAGGCGTTCCCGACCTCGTTCATCGTGGCGTAGCCGTAGAAGGCGGCGCCGAGGCCGGCACCGGCCAGCCCCACGAAGACCCCGAGGCCGATCGCCCGGAACAGGAACGCGCGGGCGTTGGAGATCCGGGCCTCGGCCCGCAGGCGCCCGTTGACGTGCTGGGCGAGCGCCACGTTCTCCGGCGTGCCCGGTGCGAGGTAGCTCACGGTCTCGGCCTCTCGATGCGGTCGTCGTCGCGCGCCGGCGGCGACGGGGGCGTGCCGGCCTGCGGCACGGTCGGCGAGCGGCGCTGGTCGAGGGGGATCGCGGCGCCCGACGCCACAGCCGCCTCCCGCATCGCCCGCTGCGCGTCCTGGATCTGGGTCGCGCTCTCCGCCACCTGGTTGAGGAGCAGCGGCACGCCCTCGGCCTGCATCACCGCGTCGAGGTCGTCCTCGTCGCCGTAGGTCCTGCGCACCTGCACGGCGCAGAGCGCCAGGAGCGTCGACGCGAAGGCCGCGCAGAGCGCCGGCGCGAACACGAAGACCCGCAGGAAGGCGTGGACCTGCTGGTCGGTGACGTCGACCGGATCGGCGCCGTAGACCATCGCGGTGAAGGAGTGCAATTGCGAGCGCCGCACCGCGTCGCGGTAGACGCCTTCGGCTTCCGTCACCCGGCGGTCGGCGGCGGCGCGGTCGAGCTGGGCCCGGGCGGCGCGGGCCTCCGCCAGGTTCCTGGCCACCACCGCCCGCTCGTCGCCGGCGGATTTCAGGCTGCCGGCGATGGTGGCGGTGCGCGGATCGGTGACGCAGCGCAGGTAGCTGTAGCGCTTGCCGCGGCTGTTGGTGCCCGACAGCCGCTCGCAGCGCTGGCCCGGCAGCCCGGCGAGCTGGGACGACGCCTCCGTGGTGCGCTTCTCGAGCGCCGCGGCCTCGGCCGCGTACTGCGCCACCCGGGCATCGGCCTGGGCGATGCGGTTGTCGATCGTGCCGCGGTCGGCCTCCGCTTCCCGCAGGGCAGTGCGGGCCTTCGACGCTTCGGCGAGGCGGGGATGGAACATCATCTCGCCGAGCTGCGACACCGACTTGGTGGTCACGCCGGCGGCCATCACGATGCCGATCACCGCGAGGCCCTTGATCAGCCAGTCGCGCTGCACCCGGATCAGGATGCCGAGCGGCACCCGGCACAGCTCGATCGCCGCGTAGACGATCGGCGCCAGTAGCATGAACCAGAAGCTCTGGTCGTTGCGGTCGGCATAGGTCTCGGCGAAGAACCAGGCCCCGGCGAGCGAGGTGCAGATCACCAGCGCCTCGACCACGTACGCGATGGCGACGTAGCCCCAGCGGATGCGGTAGCCCTTGCGGATCGCCCGGTCCTGCTTCCAGGCATCGGTCTCGTCGGTCCAGGCGCGCTGCTCGCGCGAGACCACCCGGTCGGGAGGCTGTCTGCCCATCGCGGCTCCTTGCGCCGGCCGCCCGGGAGCGGCCGCGTACACGGATTCTCAATCCTTCGTCCTATGCGGGTTTTGCGCCGAAAATGCGCCCTCTGCGAGCGGGGCTCGCCGCGGCGCAGCGTCCGGGCCGCGGTTTACGCACCGCAAAACGCTCCTGGCCGCGTTAGAACGTGCACCCTGGCGCGGTTCCTGCGCCGATTCCGACGCCGCCAGGCCGGCGTCGCCAGACTGGAGCGAGGCCCCGCATGTCGGACGACCGCTACCACAAGGACCGGCTGGGCAACCGCCGGCTGAACCCCGAGACCCTGATGCTCGGCTACGGCTACGACCCCGCCCTCTCGGAGGGGGCGGTGAAGCCGCCGGTCTTCCTGACCTCGACCTTCGTGTTCACCTCCGCCGAGCACGGCAAGGCGTTCTTCGACTACGTCTCGGGCAGGCGCGAGCCGCCGGCCGGCGAGGCGGCGGGTCTGGTCTATTCCCGCTTCAACCATCCCAACAGCGAGATCGTCGAGGACCGCCTGGCGGTGTTCGAGGAGGCCGAGGCGGCGCTCCTGTTCTCGTCGGGCATGTCGGCGATCGCCACCGTGATCCTGGCGCACGCCCGGCCCGGCGACGTCGTGCTGCATTCCCAGCCGCTCTACGGCGGCACCGAGACGCTGATCGCCAAGACGCTCGCGGGCTTGCGGATCGGCGCCGTCGGCTTCCAGGACGGCACCGACGCGGCGAGCGTCACGGCGGCGGCGGAGGCCGCCGAGGCCCTGGCGGCGAAGACCGGCGGGCGCGTCAGCGTCGTGATGGTCGAGACGCCGTCGAATCCCCTGAACACGCTGGTCGACCTCGCGCTCGTGCGCCAGGCCGCCGACCGGATCGGCGCCCGCCAAAGCGGGGCGGCGCCGGCGGTGGTCTGCGACAACACCCTGCTCGGGCCGCTCTTCCAGCACCCCCTGCGACACGGCGCCGACATCTCGGTCTACTCGCTGACGAAGTATGTCGGCGGCCATTCCGACCTCATCGCCGGGGCGGCGCTCGGCTCGGCCGCCCGGATGAAGCCGGTGCGGCTCCTGCGCTCGGCGATCGGCACCCAGCTCGATCCGCATTCCTGCTGGATGCTGGGACGCTCGCTGGAAACCCTGACCCTGCGGATGGAGAAGGCCAACCGCAACGGCGAGATCATCGCCGAGCGGCTGCGGGCCCACCCGAAGGTCACGCGCCTGCACCATCTCGGCCATCTCGCGCCCGGCTCCGGCGCCGCCCGGGTCTATGCCGCGCAATGCGCCGCCCCGGGCTCGACCTTCTCGTTCGACGTCGCGGGGGCTGAGCCGGAGGCGTTCCGGGTGCTCAACGCGCTCCAGCTGTTCAAGCTCGCGGTGAGCCTGGGCGGCACCGAATCGCTCGCCAGCCACCCGGCCTCGACGACGCATTCCGGCGTGCCGAAGGAGGTACGCGACCGCCTCGGCATCACCGACGCGACGATCCGGGTCTCGATCGGCATCGAGCATCCGGAGGACCTGGCGGCGGACCTGGAGGCGGCGCTCGCGACGCTGGAGTGATGCCGCCACGCGAGCCCGAAAGCGCCGGCCACCCGCCCTTTTGGCTTGCCCCGCCGGGTCCCCTCCGCAAGATGGCCGCCCGCACCCCGACCGCTTCGCGGCCGGGCGGTCCCATCCGCACAGCGAAGAGGCCCCGCCGCTCCCGATGACCGAGCCCGCCGCGTCCGGTTCCTACAAGGAGGTCATCCTGTTCCTGGTCACGGCCGGGATCGTGGTGCCGCTGTTCCACCGCCTGCGCATCAGCCCGGTTCTCGGCTTCATCGGGGCCGGGGCCCTCCTCGGGCCGTCGGGCCTCGGGCGGCTCACCGACGTGGCGCCCTGGCTCGGCGCGATGACGATCTCGAACCGCACCGAGATCGCGCATCTCGCCGAGCTCGGCGTGGTCTTCCTGATGTTCATGATCGGGGTCGAGCTGTCCTGGGAGCGCCTGCGGGTGCTGCGCCGCCTCGTCTTCGGCCTCGGCTCGCTGCAGGTGGTGGTGTCGAGCCTCCTCGTCGGGGTGGTGCTGATGGCGCTCGAGGTGCCGCCCACCGCCGCGATCCTGGTCGGGCTGGCGCTGGCGCTCTCCTCCACCGCCATCGTGGTGCCGGTGCTGGCCGAGCAGAAGCGGCTCAACACGCCGGCCGGCCGGTCGAGCTTCGCGGTGCTGCTGTTCCAGGACCTCGCCGTGGCGCCGGTGCTGTTCGCCATCGCGGTCCTCGGCCGCAAGGACAGCGACGCGCTCTCCGGCCTCGCGGTGGCGCTCGGCCAGGCCGCGGTGGCGCTGGCGCTGCTCGTGGTCGCGGGGCGCCTGGGCCTGCGGCCGCTGTTCCAGCTCGTCGCCCGCACCCGCAGCCCCGAACTGTTCATGGCCGCCTGCCTCCTGGTCATCGCGGCCACCGCCCTCGTGGCGGCGGGAAGCGGCCTGTCGATGACGCTCGGGGCGTTCGTCGCCGGCCTGCTCCTCGCCGAGACCGAGTACCGCCGGGCGATCGAGGCCACCATCGACCCGTTCAAGGGCCTGCTGCTGGGCGTGTTCTTCGTCTCGGTCGGCATGGGCATCGACCCGGCGGTGCTGATGAAGACCCCGCTCACCATCCTGGGGCTCGCCCTCGGGCTGATCGTGATCAAGGGCGCGGTGATCCTGGGCGTCGGGACGGCCCTTCGTCTGCCCCGTGCGGTGGCGCTCGAGAGCGCCCTCTTGCTCGGGCCGGGGGGCGAGTTCGCCTTCGTGCTCGTCGGCAGCGCCATCGCGGCGGGGCTGGTGCCCGACGATCTCGGCCAGGCGGCGCTCGTCGTCACCACCGCCACGATGGTGATGATTCCCGGCCTCGCGGCGCTCGCCCGCCGGCTCGGCCGGCGGATCGACCGCACCGCCCTCGGCCGGGCCCGGGCCGAGCCGCCCCCGCCCGAGCGCCAGCCCGGCCGGGTGATCGTGGCGGGCTACGGCCGGGTCGGCCGGCTCGTCGCCGAGATGCTGGCGCGCCACAAGGTGCCCTACATCGCCCTCGACATGGACGCCGCCCGCGTCTCCGACCAGCGCCGCCTCGGCAACCCGGTCTATTTCGGCGATTCGGCCAATCCCGAGCTCCTGCGCCGCTGCGGCATCGACACCGCCCGCGCCCTCGTGGTGACGCTCGACCAGCCCCGGGCCGTCGAGGCGGTGGTGGCCGCCGCCCGCGCCGAGCGGCCGGACCTGACCATCGTCGCCCGGGCGCGAGACGCCCGCCACGCCACCGCCCTCTACGAGATGGGCGTCGACGACGCGGTGCCGGAGACGATCGAGGCCTCGCTCCAGCTCTCGGAGGCGGTGCTGGTCGATGTCGGGGTGCCGATGGGGCTGGTCATCGCCTCGATCCACGAGCGCCGCGACGAGTTCCGGGCGCTGCTGCGGCGCAAGGAGGCGGCCGAACCCCCGCCGTTCCAGGCCCGGCGCACCGTCGGCAAGGCCCCGTGAGACGGCCATGATGAGCGGGCTCGGGCCGCAGCAGGAGGCGGCGCTCAAGGCGGTGTCGGACTGGCTGAAGCGCGGCACCCCGCAGGTCTTCCGCCTGTTCGGCTTCGCCGGCACCGGCAAGACCACGCTCGCCCGGCGGCTGGCCGAGGATGTCGAGGGCGGCGTGCTGTTCTGCGCCTATACGGGCAAGGCGGCCTCCGTGATGCGCGCCCGCGGCTGCCCGGACGCCTCCACGATCCACAGCCTGATCTACCGCACCCGCGAGGATTCCGAGGGCGGGCCGGCCTTCACCCTCAACCGCACCGGGCCGGTGAGCAAGGCTGCGCTCGTCGTCATCGACGAGTGCTCGATGGTCGACGGCGACCTCGGCAACGACCTCCTGTCCTTCGGCACGCCGGTGCTGGTGCTCGGCGATCCGGCGCAGCTGCCGCCGGTCAAGGGCGGCGGCTTCTTCACCGAGGCCCAGCCCGACGTGATGCTGACGGACGTCCACCGCCAGGCCGCCGACAACCCGATCGTGCGCCTCGCCATGACGGTGCGGGAGGGCAACCGGCTCGATTACGGCGCCTACGGCGAGAGCCGGGTGATCCCGCGCCGGGAGATCGACCCCGCCACGGTGCTGGCCGCCGACCAGGTGCTGGTCGGCCTCAACCGCACCCGGCGGCTCTATAACCGCCGCATCCGCGAGCTGATCGGCCATTCCGACCCGATGCCGGCGGTGGGCGAGAAGCTGGTCTGCCTGCGCAACGACCGCACCAAGGGCCTGCTCAACGGCTCGACCTGGACCGTCCAGGCCCTGCGCGCCGCTCCCCGCCCCGACCTCGTGCGCCTCGACGTGGTGCCGGAGGACGATCCGGCGCTCCGCCGCAAGCCCCAGGACATCCGGGTGCTGCGCTCGGTGATCGCCGGCAGCGACGAGGAGGTGCCGGCGATCCTGCGGCGCGAGACGGAGGAGTTCACCTACGGCTACGCGCTCACCGTGCACAAGGCGCAGGGGTCGCAGTGGGACAAGGTCGTTCTGTTCGACGAATCCTATGCCTTCCGCGAGCATCGGGCGCGCTGGCTCTACACGGCGCTGACGCGGGCGGCGGAGGTGATCACGGTGGTGGTGTAGGGGCCGACGGGCCGGCTTGAACATCCGCGCCCACGCGGTAACTCATCGGCATGTCCATCGAAGTGTCCTACACGCTACGGAAGACCGAGCCCGGCGCCCTGCTCCGGGAGCTCGACGATGTGCGCGTGCTGACCGACGTGACGTCCGACGACGGGGACACGATTACCGCCGGCACGGAAGGCACGGTCGTCGCCGTGTGGAACGGGGGCGAGGCCTACGACATCGAGTTTCCGGAGCCGCTGGGAGCGCTCGCGACCGTGAGGGCCGCGGATCTCGCGCGTGTCGGGCGCTCGGTGCCTTGAGCGAGGACGAGTGGCGGCCGGCCCTCGAGGTGCCGGGCAGCAAGCTCGTTCATTACCTGCTGAACGTCGATCATCCCAAGGGCGGCCCGAAGGCGCGTTTCTTCCTGGCCTTCGGCTTCGATCCCACTCAGCCTGAGACCATGGCGGAGGCCCTCATCCTTACGCGACCGACGCCCGGTGCGTCCCGCACCTCGCGGAGAACGGCCCCTATCGCAGGATGATCGTCGAGGGGGGCCGATGGAGACGCCGGACGGCCGCCGACCGCAGGTCCGCAGGTCCGCAGCGTGTGGCAATTGCAGGATGGATCGATGTGGCGTCTCATCACGGCCGTGCCGCTCACCTGACGCGACATGAACCTGTCGAGCCGCATGTTGAGTTGAAGCGGGTGGGAGGTGGTACTTTGATCGACACCCCTCATGACCACGCGATCGAAGAGTTGCGCAGGCTGGTCCGCGAAGGCCTCGAAAGCGGGCCGAGCCCGTGGGAGACCATAGCCGAAGTGAAGGCCGAGGCGCGTCGGCGCTCGGAGGCATCGGTCGCGAAGGCCGGCCCGGATGATCCTGCGCGCACGCCTCAGGCCGGCCGGTCTTGCGCCACGATTCCGAGCACGGCGGCAACGGCTTCCGAGGGTGACAATGCCGCACTGTCGATGACGAGCCGCGGCCGGTCCCACGGCTGGTAGTCGCTGCGCTGAATCGCCTCCCACGAGGGCGGGACGAGGCCGGGAATGTCGGACACCCGACCTTCGACGCGGCGGCGATGCTCTTCGGCATCCGGGCACACGACCTCGACCTCGATCAGCCGCGCCGCGGAGCGGGCGGCCACGGCCCGCCATCCGTCGCGGCTGGCGGTGACCGGGTTGACGCAATCGGCCACGACGGTCCGCCCATCGTCGAGGTTCGCCCCCGCGAGGTCCTGCGCCACCGCGTAGCCGGCTGCAGCCACGGCGCCCGCCGGCACGCCCGCATCCCGGATCGCCTGCTCGATGATGTCTATTCGCAGGTAGGTCGCCGCGAGGGCGCGGGCGAGCGCGCGGGAGATGGTTGTCTTTCCGGTCCCGGGCAGGCCACCGAACACGATCAGCATTGGCGCGGCCTCCCGGCGATCGCGACGGAGAAGGGCGGAGACGGCCGGCTCTTCGACCTCGCCATATCACGTCACCCGGCGTCAGACAGGCGGCCCGGCCGCCGGATCGTCGCGCCCGCCCGCGTCCACGCTGGACGAACGCCGCCGCAACCCCCACCTACGCCGCAGCACGGACACGGACAGCCTGCCCGGAGAGACATCCTTGGCCAACGACGACGCGGGGGGCGCCCCCCGCATGCATGCGACGACGATCCTGATGGTGCGCAAGGGCGGCCGGGTGGTGATCGGGGGCGACGGGCAGGTCAGCCTCGGCCAGACCATCGTCAAGGGCAATGCCCGCAAGGTCCGGCGCCTCGCCAAGGGGGCGGTGATCGGGGGCTTTGCCGGCGCCACCGCCGACGCCTTCACGCTGTTCGAGCGGCTGGAAGCCAAGCTCGAACAGTACCCGGGCCAGCTCACCCGGGCCTGCGTCGAGCTGACCAAGGACTGGCGCACCGACCGCTACCTGCGCCGCCTCGAGGCGATGATGCTGGTGGCCGACAAGGACGTGAGCCTGCTCCTCTCCGGCGCCGGCGACGTGCTGGAGCCCGAGGGCGGCGTGATGGCGATCGGCTCGGGCGGCAACTACGCGCTGGCCGCCGCCCGGGCGCTGGAGGAGCAGGACCTCGACGCCGAGGCGATCGTGCGCCGCGCCATGCGGATCGCCGCCGAGATCTGCGTCTACACCAACGCCAACCTGGTGATCGAGAGCCTGGACGCGGCTTGAGCGCCCTCCCCGATCCCGTCCCCACGGCCCGAGACATCCCCGCTAGCATCCCATGACCACCTTCTCCCCCCGCGAAATCGTCTCCGAGCTCGACCGCTACATCGTCGGCCAGGGCGACGCGAAGCGCGCGGTCGCGATCGCGTTGCGCAACCGCTGGCGCCGCCAGCAGCTCCAGGGTCCGCTCCGCGAGGAGGTGGCGCCCAAGAACATCCTGATGATCGGCCCGACGGGGTGCGGCAAGACCGAGATCTCGCGCCGCCTGGCGCGGCTCGCCGGCGCCCCCTTCCTGAAGGTCGAGGCGACGAAGTTCACGGAAGTGGGCTATGTCGGCCGCGATGTCGAGCAGATCGTGCGCGACCTCGTCGAGGTCGGCATCGGCCTGAAGCGCGACGAGAAGCGCCGCTTCGTGCAGGCCAAGGCGGAGGCCGCGGCCGAGAACCGGGTGCTCGATGCCCTCGTCGGCCCGACCGCGAGCCAGGCCACCCGGGACGCCTTCCGCAAGCGCTTGCGCGCCGGCGAGCTCGACGACAAGGAGGTCGAGCTGGAACTGGCGGCGGGGGCCCCACAGGGCATGCCGATGTTCGAGATACCGGGCATGCCCGGCGCGGCGATGGGGGCGATCAACCTCGGCGACATGCTCGGCAAGGCGCTGGGCGGCCAGAAGGGCAAGCCGCGGCGGATGACCGTCCGGGACGCCCACGCGCCGCTGATCAGCGAGGAATCCGACAAGCTCCTCGACCAGGAGAGCGTGGTGCAGGAGGCCCTGCGCGACGTGCAGGACAACGGCATCGTCTTCCTCGACGAGATCGACAAGATCTGCGCCCGCGAGGGCCGCTCCGGCGCCGACGTCTCGCGCGAGGGCGTGCAGCGCGACCTGCTGCCCTTGATCGAGGGCACCACCGTCGCGACCAAGCACGGGCCGGTGAAGACCGACCACATCCTGTTCATCGCCAGCGGCGCCTTCCACGTCTCGAAGCCCTCCGACCTGCTGCCGGAGCTGCAGGGGCGCCTGCCGATCCGGGTCGAGCTGAGCCCGCTCACCGTCGACGATTTCCGGCGCATCCTGACCGAGACCGAGGCGAGCCTGACCAAGCAGGCGGTCGCCCTGATGGCGACGGAGGGCGTGACGATCGACTTCACCGACGACGCGATCGACGCGCTCGCCCGGGTCGCGGTCGACGTGAACTCCTCGGTGGAGAATATCGGCGCGCGGCGGCTCCAGACGGTGCTGGAGCGGGTGCTCGACGACGTCTCGTTCACGGCGCCCGACCGCTCCGGCGAGACGGTGACGATCGATGCCGCTTACGTGCGCGACCGGGTCGAGAGCCTGGCGCAGAACGCGGATCTGAGCCGGTTCATCCTCTGAGGGTCACCTGACGCGTCATGTCAGCCCGGGTTCTCGCCCTCGGCGAGCCCCGGCATGACCCGGACGCTGAAACCGCGCCGGGAGCGGCAGGCACGATCCGCCCTCACCCCTCCCACACCTGCCCCGGCCGCAGCGCCAGGAACCGCTCCGCCGGCACCCCGGCCTCGCCGAGCGCCGTCCCCAACGCCTCGGCCGGCGCCTCCGCGCCCTCGTTGGTCAGCCGGAACGTGCCCCAGTGGTGGCCCAGCGCCTGCGCGGCCCCGACGTCGCGGAAGATCCGCACCGCCTCCTCCGGGTTGACGTGCTGGGCCTGCATGAACCATCGCGGCTCGTAGGCGCCGATCGGCAGGGTGGCGAGGCGGGGCCCGCCGAAGCGCTCCCGCACCGCCCGGAAGATCGCCCCGTCGCCGTAGCCGGTATCGCCGACGTGATAGAGCACGCCCGCGGGCGTGGTGAGCACGAAGGCGCACCACAGGGCCATGCGCCTGTCGTTCACGCCGCGGGCCGACCAGTGATAGGCCGGCACCAGGTGCACGGTGATCTCAGCCCCGAGATCGACCGACCCGCCCCAGTCCCGGGTCTCGACCGGGATCGTGGCATCGTAGCTGCGCAGGATCGCGTCGTTGCCGAGCGGCGCCACGAAGGTCGGCGCGTGCTCGGCCCAGAGCCGGGCCAGGATCGGCCCGTCGAGATGGTCGTAGTGGTTGTGGGTGACGAGCACCGCATCGATCGGCGGCAGGGCCGCGAAGGCGATCCCCGGCGGGTTGGCGCGCTTCGGGCCGGCGAAGCCCACCGGGCTCGCGCGCTTGGCGTAGACCGGGTCGATCAGGATGTTGCGGCCCGCGACCTGGATCAGCAGGCTGGCATGCCCGATATGGACGACGCGCAGACCCTCGACCCGCTCGGGCGGCGTGTCCTGCGGAAACGGGCTCGGGACCCGGGCCGGCCAGGCCTCGCGGCCGCCAGCGAGCTGCCAGCGCGCCAGCTCGGCCACGTCCTTGTCCTGCGGCTGGCCCGGCGAGAAGAACCGCACGCCGTCGAAATGGTCGCTGACCGGGCCCTGGTAGTAGGGGTTGCGGCTGCGCCGGTGGGCGGCGTAGCCGACGCCGCCCAGCGTCATCACGGTGACGGCGCTGGCGAGCTTGAGGAAGCCACGGTTCTTCATGCACCCGGAGATGACCGGCCGAAGGCCGAGGTCAAGGTGCGTCTCCGCGGACCCTTCGCCGCGCCCGGACCGCATTGCACAACGCCGCCGGATCCTTACATTCATCCCATCGGCAACAACAGGAAGGAGGTGATCCAGTGTCTCATTGTCATCAGCCGCGGTCGTCTGCGCGCCGGACCTGGATCGTCGCCTCCGGCTTTACGGCCTGAGCGCACGACGAACGATCCGGGATCGGTGACGATCCTGACGGAAGTCTGTCGGACCGCGGTTCGGCAATGGAAGGGCTGCCCCGGCGACGGGGCGGCCCTTCGTCCGTTATGCGCCCAGCATGGGCGCGGCCTTGAGCGGTCGGGTCCCTTCGTGCTCCGGTCACGGCGGGCGACGCGCACCTGGGACAGGGCGACCGGCCGTGGGAGGGGCGCGTGGAGGGATCCGCCCCGTCTTCACGGACGGGAGGTGAGCCTGCGGTCCGCTCGGCCTGCCCGGGCGTGATGTCGCCGGGGGCCCGGGTGAATGCACCGTCGATGGCGGCGGACCGGTCGCGCCGAGCCTCTCACCCCGGGTCGGCCATGGTCGCCGGTGGACGAGTTCGACCTTGCCGGGGTGGAGGCTGCTGATGGCGACGCGGTGCCACGGGGTGTGCCCGCACGATCGGCTCCCGCGCTCCCCTCTGCGCTGACGCGGCCCAGATACGACGCCCGCAGGTGGGCCGCTCGATCGAGATGGTGTCGCCCTCGTCGCGGCGGACCTACCTGCGCCGGACGCGCCGGCCCTCGACGCAAGCTCCGCGCAACCCGGCGCTGACACGATCCCGGCCGTTCGGCAGGGGTCTTCCAGTCATGAGCGATGAACCGGTGACGGTGGAGCGGGCGGGCGAGCGGCTGGCCTATCACCTGCTCACGGAAGCCTATCGCGACCTCGCCTCGGTGCTGCTCAGCGCCGACGCCAAGGCGGCCCGGAGCCTGTTTCACGCGGTCGAGGCGCGTACGGCGGATGCGCTCCGGGCCGTGGTGGCGGAGCGGCGGGACGGTCCCGCCTCGCTCCGTATCGCCCGCGCGGTCGGCGGCCAGCTCAACGAGCTGTTCGAGGGCGCGCATGGCCACACCGGCATCCCGGCGTCGCGGCGGGTGGCCTAAGCTCGACAGCGGCCGGACGATGTCTTACGCAGGGGCATGACCGCGGCGAGGCGGCCCCGACGGCAGGTGCGGCATGCGCAAGCTCCTGGTGACCGTGTTGATTCTGCTGTGCGCCGCCGCGGAGGTCCGCGCGGCCGAGCGGCCGCTCTGGCTGCGCGAGCCGGCCCTGTCGCCGGACGGGACCCGCCTCGCCTTCCGGTACCGCGGCCGGATCTGGACCGTGCCGGCGGCGGGCGGCGAGGCCCGGCCGCTGACCGCTCCGGGGGCCCACGCCGAGACGCCGCTCTGGTCGCCCGACGGGACGAGCCTCGCCTTCGCGTCCGACCGCTCCGGCGCCCTCAACCTGTACAGCGCGCCCGCCGAGGGCGGCGAGGCCCGGCGCCTGACCTGGTACTCCCTCGACGAGCGGCCGATGAGCATCACGCCGGACGGGCGGGCGGTGCTGTTCGCCTCGCGGCGGCTCGGCGACGCGACCCGCACCTTCGCGCCGCCCGGCCGCGCCGAGCCGGCCTCCCAGGTCTGGGCCGTGCCGCTCTCCGGCGGGCGCGAGACCCTGGTGCTCCCGAACGCCGCGATGGAGGCGCGCTGGGACCCGGAGGGGCGGCGCCTCCTCTATACCAGCCCCAACGTCGAGCAGCGCTTCCGCCAGCACCAGGTCTCCCGCGCCGTGCGGCAGGTCTGGCTCTACGACGCCGCGACGGGGCGCCACGAGCGCCTGACCGACGGCATCCGCGAGAGCCGCGGCGCGGTCTGGCTGCCCGGCGGCGAGATCGCGTACCTGAGCGAGGCCTCGGGCTCGCTCAACGTCTGGCGGCTCTCCCTCACGGACCGCGTGCCGCGCCAGGTCACGCGCTTTCCCGACGGCCCGGTGCGCTTCCTGTCGGCCTCCCGCGACGGCGACCTCGCCTTCGCCCGCGACGGGCAGATCTCCCGCCTGCTGCGCGGCGCCGAGGCGCCCGAGCCGGTGCCGGTCACGGTCGCGGACGTGACCTTCGCCGACGAGGTCCCGGCCCGCACCTCGGATTTCTCCGACCTCGCGGTCTCGCCGACCGGCCAGGAGGTCGCCCTGGTGGCGCAGGGCGAGATCTACGTCGCGTCGCGGGACGGCAAGTCGGTGAAACGGGTCACCCGCACCGCGGGCGAGGAGCGCAACCCCGCCTTCTCGCCGGACGGCCGCCGCCTCGCCTACGCGGCCGAGCGCGACGGGCGCTGGGGCCTCTACGAGGCGGCGCCGGGGCAAGGGGACGAGCGCGGCTTCGCGCAGGCGACCCGCCTCGTCGAGCGGGCGCTGCCGACGCCGCCCGGCGACGCCTTCCTGCCGACCTGGTCGCCGGACGGGCGCCGCCTCGCCTACATCCACGATCGCGGCGCGGTCCACGTCCTCGACCCGGCGAGCGGCGCCGACCGGGAGGTGGTGCCGCCGGGCCTGTTCTATCCGTACCACGACGGGTCGTGGTGGCTGTCCTGGTCGCCGGACGGGCGCTGGCTGGCGCTGCCGGTCCAGATCGACCGCGGCTTCGTCCACAACGTCGCGGTGGTGCCGGCCGACGGCTCGCGGCCGCCCCGGCGGGTGGCGCCGGCGGGCGAGGGCCAGAGCGCGGCGCAGTGGAGCCCGGATGGCGGGATGCTGCTGTGGCGCAGCGAGCCGGAGGACCTGCACTCCGCCTCCGGCGCCACCGAGCGGGCCGACATCGACGCGGTCTTCGCCTCGCGCCGGGCCCGGGACGCCTACGAGGCCCGCCTGCGCGCGCCCGTCGAGCCCGAGCCGCCCCGGCCCGCCGCGCCGGCGAGGAGCGCCGAACCCGGCATGGCGGCGGAGCCGGGCGCGGTGGCCGAGCCCAGGCTCGCGCCGGAGCGGGAGGCGCCCCGCCCGGCCCCCGCGCCGCAGCCTTTCGACCCGGACGGGCTCGAGGACCGGCAGCACCGGCTCTCCGAGGGGCATGTCGACGTGGTCCATGCCAGCCTGTTGCGCGACGGGGTGAGCCTGCTCACCGTCGAGCGCAGCGAGCGGCCGAAGGGCGAGGGCTTCGCCCTCACCGGCACGATCCGCGACCTGCGCCAGGGCACGCGCCGCACGGTCTTCTCCGACCTGCCCTACCGGCGCTTCAGCCCGGTGCGCCTGAGCGGCGACCACCGCGTCCTGACCTTCCTGACCGGGAACGGCTTCACCGAGGTCGATCTCGCCCGGGGGGCCCCGCGCCACGTCCGGGTCGAGGCGGAGGCCGGCCACGACCCGGCCGCGCGCCTCGCGGCGGGCTTCGACCAGTTCTGGCGCCTGACGCGGGCCAAGTTCCTCGATCCGGGCCTGCACGGGGTCGACTGGGACGCGGTGCGGGCCCGCTACGCCCGCTTCCTGCCGGCGCTGGCGGATGCCCGCGACCTCGCCGAGCTCCTGTCCGAGATGGCGGGCGAGCTCGACGCCTCGCATACCGGCGCCGGCCTCAGCCCCGGCGTGCCGCCGGGCGAGGAGACCGCGTCGCTCGGCCTCTACTACGACGAGACCTTCTCGGGACCGGGCATGCGCGTCGCCGCGATCCTGCCCGCCGGCCCGTTCGATGCCGGCGACACGCGGCTCTCCCCCGGCGACGTGATCACGGCGGTCGACGGCGAGGCCGTGCCGGAGGCGGGCGGCATCCGGCGGCTCTTGCGCGGCGCGCGGGACCGGCGGGTCGAGATCGCCTTTCGCAAGCCCGACGGGACGGAGCTGCGCGAGCGCCGGGTGCCGGTGGGCCTCGAGCGCGAGCGCGACCTCGCCTTCGAGCGCTGGCGGCGGGTGCGCCGGGACGCAGTGGCGGCCCGCTCGTGCGGCCGCCTCGGCTACGTCCACGTCCGTGCGATGGACGCCGCCTCCTACCGCCGGACCTTCGCGGAGGTGTTCGGGCGGTTCGGCCAGGCCGAGGGGCTGGTGGTCGACGTGCGCTTCAATGGCGGCGGCAACCTGCACAACCAGCTCATCACCCTGCTCTCCGGCCGCCCCTACCTGACCTACGCGCCCCGCTCCGGCCCGGTCCAGAGCGATCCGCGCGACCGCTGGAGCCGCCCCTCCGTGGTGCTGATGAACGGGGCGAGCTACTCCGACGCCTCGATCTTCCCGCAGGGCTACCACGACCTCGGCATCGGCCCCCTGGTCGGCGAGCCGGTGGCCGGTACCGGCACCTTCACCTGGTGGGCGCCCTCGATGATCGTGCCGCGCCTCACCTACGGCCTGCCGCAGATCGCCCTCCACCGCGCCGACGGCACCCGGCTCGAGAACACCGACGTGCTGCCCGACCTCGCCGTCCCGCCCGACCCCGCCGCCTGGGCGGAGGGCCGCGACCCGCAGCTCGCCGCGGCGGTGGACCGCCTGCTCGGAGACCCGGGCGGCGCCTGCCGGCCGGCGAGCGCGGCGGCGGTGCCGCGGTAGGGAACAGGGTCTCACCGTGACCGGCCTGGCCATGCGGGACGCTGCTCGCGGCTCCGCTCGGACGCCCGGCCGGTCCCGCGCGACCGACGCTGCCGACCCCCTGCGAACCTTCGAACAGGGCCTGCCGAACGACCGCATCGGGTGGTTCCCAGACGTTCGGCGGAGGCATGACGCGCGTCCGGAGTGCAAGCCGAAGCCGGCGCACCTGCCGTTCGGGCACTCCGCGACAGTCGCATTGCGGGCCCGGCCGACACGCGCTATCCTGTCGGGGTCGAAAAAGGTGGGCCGGCGTGGTGAGCCCCGGCCAGCTGCCTCCTCCGGAGCAGCCAATTTCCAGCCCCCGACGGGCCACGGACCACGACGATGCGGACGTGCGTCCGCTCGTTGTGGGGCAAACCTGAGCGGCATGACAGCCGCGCTGCGTCCTCCCGAGCTTCGGCGCGCGTCCTTGAACCGACAAGGACGATCCTATGCAACCAACACCGGTCCTCATCGTCGGCGGCAGCCTCGTCGGGCTGTCCGCCGCGCTGTTCCTCGCGTGGCGCGGCGTGCCCGTCACCGTGGTCGAGAAGCACTTCGGGAGCTCGCCTCATCCGCGCGCCATCGGGTTCACGGAGCGCACGTTGGAACACTACCGTGCCGCCGGCATCGGCGACGCGATCCCGCAATCGGATCCCGACTTCACGCTGCGCCGGGCCCGCTTCGACAGCCTGAGCGGCGAACCGCTGTCGGAAACCCCCTGGACCCCGGGGCAGGTGCCGGAGCGAAAGGACCATCTCTCGCCGATCCGGGGGGCGGCGATCGCGCAGGACAGGCTGGAACCGATCCTGCGGGCGGCGGCGGAGGAGCGCGGCGCCGTCCTGCGCCCTGGCGTCGAGCTTGTGGGCTTCCGCCAGGAGGCAGGCGGTGTCACCGCCGCGGTGCGCGACCGGACGACCGGGCATGCCGAAACGCTCCGCGCAGGCTACCTGATCGCCGCCGACGGCGCCGACAGCCCGATCCGCGAGCAGCTGGGCATCCCGCGGCAGGGCGTCGGGCACCTGCGCACCCTGCGCAGCGTCCTGTTCCGCTGCCCCGGGGCCGAGGACGCCTTGCGTCACGGCATCCAGCAGTTCGAGATCGCGCAGCCCGGGTTCGAGGCGTTCGTGACCACCTACGGCGATGGTCGGTGGGTGCTGATGTTCGGCGACGATCGGGAGCGCACGGAGGATGAGCTGCGCGCGGCCGTGCTTCGCGCGCTCGGCCGTCCTCTGTCCTTCGAGATCATCACCACCGGCCGCTGGGAGATGGCCGGACGCATCGCGGAACGGTACCAGGAGGGCCGGGTGTTCCTGATGGGCGACGCGGCGCATCAATTGCCGCCGACGCGCGGCGGGTTCGGCGCCAACACCGGCATCGACGACGCTTACAATCTCGCCTGGAAGCTGCAGCGCGTGATCGCCGGCACGTCGGCACCGGCCCTGCTGGACAGCTATACGCCCGAGCGCCAACCGGTTGGCTGGTTGCGCCATCAGCAGACCTTCGCCCGGCCGGATTACAGGCGTTGGATCGGCGACCTCCTCCAGGATGAGCACCTGTACGGTGACGCCGCCATGGAACTGGGCCAACTGCATCGGTCGACCGTGATCGTGGGTGCGGGGCCGGACCTGCCTCCGGCCGCCCATCCGGAGGTCTGGGCGGGTCAGCCCGGGACCCGCGCGCCGCACGCATGGGTCGCGTGTGGTGGCCGGCGTGTCTCCACGCTCGACCTGTTCACGCGAGAGTTCGTGCTGGTGTCGGCTGACCCGCGCTGGTGCGCGGCGGCGGACCGCGTCGGCGGCGTGCGGGCCTACCGCGCCGGGCAGGACGTGATGTTCCCCGGGACCGAACCGTTCACCGAGACGTTCGGTGTTTCGCCGGCCGGGGCCACGCTGATCCGTCCGGACGGCCTGGTGTGCTGGCGGGCGCAGGCCATGACGGACGATCCCGTGCCGGCTCTCGCGAGGGTGATGCGTCAGGTTGCGGCTCTTCCCGCCTGAGGTCAGCCCACGGCGGGTGGTCGTCGGCGTCGGCCACCGTCGGCCCATCGGGCCGGCGGTCCCCGTCATGGCAGCTCCGGACATCGGGCAACGCCGGACGTCGCGCCGACGGCGCGAGCGTGTCCGGAACGCGGCTGCTCGGGGGCGGCTCGGCGCCGACCCGCCCCCGAGCAGCCGCGTTCCGTCTCGGGCCCCCGATCGCAGGGTCAGGCCGACCGGGCTCTGAACCCAAGCGGCGTTGCACGGAGCAATTCCGCTCCGCCCTCGGTCTTGCATCGGTTTCGCCGCCGAACCGGTGCCGCTTCGGTACCGGGCGACCCGACCGGCGGAATGATGCCCAAGCATCACTCGCCGAAGCGGTCACCGGTTTGGCGGCGAAACCGATGCAAAAACAAGAAGATAAGCAGAGTTGCGCCATGCGGCTCTGCTTAGAGGAAGCTCTGCGGATCCACGTCGATCCCGACCCTGAGGTTGCCCCGGACCTTGGGCCCGCGGGCGAGCCAGTCGCGCAGGTAGCTCTGGATGTCGATCTCGCGCTCGGTCTTGACCAGCAGGCGGAAGCGGTAGCGGCCGCGCACCAGCGCCAGCGGCGCCTCGGCGGGGCCGAGCACCATCACGCCGGGCGGCGGCTCGGCGACGCGGGCGAGCGCGCGGCCATGGGCTTCCGCCGCCTCGCGGTCGGTGCAGGAGATGACGAGGGCCGCCAGGCGCCCGAAGGGCGGCAGGCCGGCGACCTCGCGGGCCGCCGTCTCCTCGGCGTAGAAGCGCTCGGCGTCGCCGGAGATCAGCGCCGCGATCACCGGGTGCTCGGGCTGGTAGGTCTGGACGAGCGCCCGGCCCGGCTTCTCGCCGCGCCCGGCGCGGCCCGTCACCTGCTGCAGCAGCTGGAACGTGCGCTCGGCGGCGCGGGGATCGCCGGAGGTCAGCCCGATATCGGCGTCGAGCACGCCGACGAGGGTCAGATGCGGGAAGTTGTGGCCCTTGGCGACGAGCTGGGTGCCGACGACGATGTCGCAGCCGCCCTCGGCCACGGTCTGCAGCTCGGCCCTTAAGCGTTCGGCCCCGCCGGGAAAGTCGCTCGAGAGCACGATCACCCGCTTGTCCGGGAAGGTGGCGGCGACCTCCTCGGCGATGCGCTCGACGCCCGGCCCGCAGGCGGTGAGGTTGTCGAAGGTGCCGCACTCGGTGCAGGCCTCGGGCCGGCGCTCGGCATGGCCGCAATGGTGGCAGACGAGGGCGCGGCGGAAGCGGTGCTCGACGAGCCAGGTCGAGCAGTTCGGGCATTGGTAGCGGTGGCCGCAGGCCCGGCACAGGGTGAGCGGCGCGTAGCCGCGGCGGTTGAGGAACAGGAGCGCCTGCTCGCCCCGCGCATTGGTCTCGGCGATGGCGGAGACGAGGCTCGGCGACAGGTAGCGCCCGCGCGGCACCTTCTCAGCTCTCATGTCGATGGCGCGGATCTCCGGCAGGCGCCGGCCGCCGAAGCGCTCGGGCATCGCCACCCGGCGGTAGCGGCCGCGCTCGGCATTGACCCGGGTCTCGATCGACGGCGTGGCGGAGGCGAGCACCACGGCGGCGTTCTCGAGCTTGCCGCGCACCACCGCCATGTCGCGGGCGTGGTAGCAGACGCCGTCATCCTGCTTGTAGGCGCCCTCGTGCTCCTCATCGACCACGATCAGGCCGAGGGAGCGGAAGGGCAGGAAGAGGGCCGAGCGGGCGCCCACCACCACCTGCACCTCGCCCGAGGCGACGCCGGCCCGGATGCGCTCGCGCCGGCGCCCGCCGACCCCCGAGTGCCAGGCGGCGGGCCGGACGCCGAAGCGGCGGGCGAAGCGGTCGAGGAACTGGGCCGTCAGCGCGATCTCCGGCATCAGCACCAGGGATTGCACGCCCCGGCGCAGCGCCTCGGCCACCACCTCGAAATAGACCTCCGTCTTGCCCGATCCGGTGACGCCTTCGAGGAGCGTCACGCCACCCTCGCCGGCCGTCCCGCCCGAGGGAGGCGGCGCCGTCAGCGTCGCGACCAGGGCGCGGGCCGCCTCGGCCTGGGGCCCGGAGAGGGCATCGTGCGGATGGTCGGGGTCCGGCGGCTCGGCGACGCGCTCCGGGGCGAGCGCCACCGTCTCGAGCACGCCGTCGTCGATGAGCCCGTCGACGACGCTGGCGCTGACCCCGGCCTCGAGGCTGAGCGCCCGCTTGCCCCGCACCACCCCGTCGGCCGCCACCGCCACCACCTTGCCGCGGGCCGGGGTCATCCGGCTCGGCGGCATCCCGGTCGCCCGCACGCCGATCCGCGCGGTCTCGGTGCGGCTCTCCTCCGGCAGGCGGAGCGCCATGGCGAGCGCCGAGCCCTTCGGCGCCAGGGTGTAGCGGGCGATCCACTCGACGAGGCGGCGCAGGGCCGGGCTCAAGGCCTCGACGCCGATCCGGCCGCTGACGCGGCGCAGGTTCGAGCCGGCGCCGTCGCGCAACCCCCACACCACCCCGACCGTCTCGCGGGGCCCGAGCGGCACCTGCACCACGTCGCCCTCCCGCAAGGGTAACCCGGGCGGCACGGCGTAGCTGTAGGCCTGGTCGAGGGCGAGGGGGATGAGGATGTCGGCGATCGGGGCGGTCATCAGGGCGTGCGGTCGGGCGGCGGTCACGGTCTCATATAGGGATTGCCGCGCCGCGCCGCCCGCGCTCACGCCTCCTCGTCCTCGCCGATCCGCCGGCGCACGCCCCACTCGCCCAGCACGGCATTGAGGTCGTCGAGGATGAAGTGGCGGGCGCTGTCCTGGTCGTAGCCCTCCTCCAGGAGCGCGTCGTACTCGGTGAAGACGTGGCGGGCGTAAGCGACCAGGCCGAGCCAGGCGGCGGTCTCGGGCGCCGCGCCGCGCAGGCCGGCGCTCGCGAGCGCCCGGTCGACGATCGCCTCGGCCTCGAACTCGGGCACGCGGGGTGCCAGGCGCCCGAGCGCCGCCGCGACGGCCTCGCGGCGGGTCGGGAGCGCGGCCCGGGGGGATGCGGAGGGGAGCGGGTTGGAGCGGTGGCTCATCGGCATCCTCGAAGGGCGATCCGGGAGCGGAACCCTGCCGGAGCGGGCCGCCCGTGTCACCCCCCGCGCCGCACCGGGCCAGACGCTCACAAGAAAATTTTCCTATTAACGCGCCCGGAAAAAGATCAGTAAGAAACATTCGGAATAACTGACGCAAGGACGGCGCAGCGCGCGCCTTGATCAACGGTTCGATGCCTATGATGGTTCTCACCCGCCTCACCGGTCGTTTCCTGACGCTGTCGCTGCTGCTCGGTGCGATCATGGTGGGGCTCTGCGCCCACACCCTGATGCGATTCGAGGAGAGCGCCGAGACCACGGCGCGGATCGGCAGCCGGATCCTCCCGGTGGTCGACCGCCTCGGCGACCTGCGGGCGACGATGACCCGGGTGCGGCTCGGCGCGACCCGGGTGATCGACGCGGCCGACCCGGCCGAGATGGCCCGGGCCCGGGAGCGCAACGAGGCCCGCATCGCGGAGATGCAGGGTCTGGTCGAGGGATTCCGGAGCCTGCCGCTGACACCGGCGGAGCGCGAGGCCTTCGACGGTTTCACCCGGACCTGGACCGCTTACCTCGCCCAGCAGACGGGCGCCTTCGGGCAGGCGGCGCGGGATCCGGCCGCCGCCAAGGCCGTCTTCAACGGCCCGGCCAACAAGGCGTACGACCAGGCCTGGAAGGAGCTGGAGCGGCTGAAGGCCGGGTTCGCCGAGGAGGCCGCCGCCGCCGTCGCCGCCTCGGAGGCGGCCCGGGCCGGAACCGAGCGGACCGTGATCGTGGCTACGGCGGGTGGCGTGATCCTGGCCATGCTGCTGATGGGCTGGCTCGCTCGCGACATCGCCGGCCGGGCGGTGCGCCTCGCCGCCACCATGCGGCAGCTGGCGGAGGGGAACAGCGAGACCGCGATTCCCTGCACCGGGCGCAGGGACGAGATCGGCGAGATCGCCGAGGCGGCGATCGGCTTTCGCGAGAGCCTGCGCCGCAACCGCGCCCTCGAGGCGGAGGCGGAGGCGGCCCGGGAGGGCCTCGAGGCGCAGCGGCGGCAGGCGATGGGCGAGGTCGCCGACGCGTTCGAGCGGGCGGTGGGCGGGGTCGTCAGCGCGGTCTCGGCCTCCGCCGACCGCCTGCAGCGCGCGGCCCGCACCATGAGCGCGGTCGCGGCCGAGACCTCGGCGCGATCGGGCGCCGCCGCCGCGGCCGCCCGCGACGCCTCGGCCAATGTCGGCATGGTGGCGGCCGCCGCCGAGGAGCTCGGCGCCTCGGTCGACGAGATCGGCCGCCAGGTCGGCGGCTCGGCCGACCTCGCCCGGGAGGCGGTCGGCGAGGCCGACGCGACGGCAACCCACGTCCAGGCGCTAAGCGAGGCGGCCGCGCGGATCGGCGACGTGGTGGCGCTGATCTCCGCCATTGCCGGCCAGACCAACCTGCTGGCGCTCAACGCCACCATCGAGGCGGCCCGGGCCGGCGAGGCGGGGCGCGGCTTCTCGGTCGTCGCCGCCGAAGTGAAGGGACTCTCCGCCCAGACGAGCCGCGCCACGGCCGAGATCACTGGCCAGATCGGCCAGATCCAGGCCGCGACAGACCGGGCCGTCGCGGCGATCAGCGGCATCTCGGGCCGCATCCGCGAGCTCAACGGGGTCGCCGCCTCGATCGCCGCGGCCGTGGAGCAGCAGGGTGCGGCGACGCAGGAGATCGTCCGCAACGTCACGGAAGCCGCCGCCGGCACCGGCGCGGTCACCGGCACGATCGGCGAGGTGGCCGGCGCGGCGCATGAGACCGGCCAGGCGGCAGGCCAAGTCCTCGACGCGGCCTCGGCCCTGTCGCGGGAGGCCGAGCATCTCTCGGCGGAGGTCGGGCGGTTCCTGGCGACGGTGCGGGCGGCCTGACCGCTCCGCACGACCGCCCGTCACGGGAGGTGGCGGCCCCTCCCCGTCGGGCTCGTGCCGTCGCCGCCTCAACCCGGATTCCCGGTTCCGGCGCACCTACCGGGCTCGCCGGAGAACCATCACGCCGCCCGTGCCTCGAAGTCGATCCGCGGGTCGATCCAGCTATAGGTCAGGTCGGAGATCAGGTTCACCACCAGACCCAGCAGCGAGAAGATGTAGAGGTTGGCGAACACCACCGGATAGTCGCGGTTCACGATCGATTCGAACGACAGGAGCCCGAGCCCGTCGAGGCTGAAGATGGTCTCGATCAGGAGCGAACCGGCGAAGAACGCCGAGATGAACGCGCCCGGGAAGCCCGCCACCACGATCAGCATCGCGTTGCGGAAGACGTGGCCGTAAAGCACCTGGCGCTCGGACAGGCCCTTCATGCGGGCAGTGAGCACGTATTGCTTGCGGATCTCGTCGAGGAACGAGTTCTTGGTGAGCAAGGTCGAGGTCGCGAAGGCGCCGATCGCCATGGCGACGATCGGCAGGGTGATGTGCCAGAGGTAGTCGGTCACCTTCTGCCAGAGCGGGAAGGTCGACCAGCCCTCGCTGGTGAGGCCGCGCAGGGGAAAGAGCTGCAGGAACGAGCCGCCGGCAAACAGCACGATCAGCAGGATCGCGAACAGGAAGCCGGGGATCGCGTAGCCGACGATGACGACGCCCGACGTCCAGACGTCGAAGGGCGAGCCGTCCCGCACCGCCTTGCGGATGCCGAGCGGAATCGAGATCGCGTAGGAGATCAGCGTCATCCAGAGGCCGAGGCTGATCGAGACCGGCAGCTTCTCGCGGATGAGCTGGAGCACCGAGACGTCGCGAAAGTAGCTCTTGCCGAAGTCGAAGCGGGCGTAGTCCCACAGCATCTTCAGGAAGCGCTCGTGGGCGGGCTTGTCGAAGCCGAATTGCTGCTCCAGGCGCTTGATGAAGGCCGGGTCGAGCCCTTGCGCGCCGCGGTAGCGGGAATTCGTCTCGCCCCCGCCGCCGGGCGAGGCGCCGCGGCCGGCGAGGTCGCCGCCGCCGCCGGTGACCCGGGACATCGCGGTGTTCTGGCCCTGGAGCTGGGCGAGCACCCGCTCGACCGGCCCGCCGGGGGCGAACTGCACGATCACGAAGGAGATCAGCATGATCCCGAGGATCGTCGGGATCATCAGGAGCAGGCGTCGCAGGATGTAGGCCGCCATCGTGTCAGGTCCTGCCGATCTTTCGCGCCTTGTCGGCGTCGTGCCACCAGATCGCCGGCACGCCCAGCCCGTATTTCGGCAGCTCGCGCGGGCGTCCGTAGAGGTCCCAGAGCGCCAGGCGGTGGGTCGCGCCGTACCACATCGGCACCCAGTAGCGCCCGGCCCGCAGCACCCGGTCGAGGGCTCGGCAGGCGGTGGTGAGCGCGGCCCGCGAGTCGGCGTCGGCGACGCGGTCGAGCATCGCGTCGACGGCCGGATCGCCGATCCCGGAGAGGTTCTGCGAGCCCGGCACGGTGGCGCTGCGGCTGCCATAGACCTCGCGCAGGGAGGCTCCTGGGGTGACCGAGCCGCCGAACCGCGACGAGACCACGTCGAAGTCGAAATCCTTGAGCCGCGCCTGGTACTGCGCCGGATCGACGAGGCGCGAGCTCGCCCGGATGCCGAGCAGGGACAGGTTCTTGATGTAGGATTGCAGCAGCGGCTGGAAGACCGGCGAGGAATCCAGGAACTCGAAGGCGAGCGGCTGGCCGTCCGGCAGCTTCATCACGCCGCCGTCGCGGGTGCAGCCGGCCTGGCGCAGGAGCGTGTCGGCCCGCCGCAGAAGGGCCCGGTCCTGGCCGGACCCGTCCGAGCGCGGCGGCGACCACGGCTCGCCGAACACCTCGTCGGGCACGCGCCCCCGGAACGGCTCGAGGAGCGCGAGTTCGTCAGGCGCCGGCGGCCCTTCCGCCTTCAGGTCGGAATTCTCGAAGAACGAGGCGGTGCGCTTGTAGGCGCCGTACATCAGGTTCTGGTTCGACCACTCGAAGTCGAAGGCGAGCCCGATCGCCTCGCGGATGCGGGGGTCGCGGAAGACGGCGCGGCGGGTGTTGAGGAACCAGCCCTGCGTGCCCGAGGGGGTGGCGTCCGGCACGGTCTCGCGCTTGACGCGGCCCTCCTGGGCCGCCGGGAAGTCGTAGCCGGTGGCCCAGACCCGGGAGGTGAATTCCTCCCGCCATGTGAAGGTGCCGGCCTTGAACGCCTCGAAGGCGACGTCGCGATCGCGAAAATACTCGTAGCGGATCTCCGAAAAATTGTTCTGGCCGACGGTGACCGGCAGGTCGGCGCCCCAGTAATCGGCGACGCGCTCGAAGGCGATGAAGCGGCCGACCTCGAAGCGGGAGACCCGGTAGGGGCCGGAGGCGAGCGGCGGCTCCAGCGTCGAGGCCTCGAAGTCGCGGGTCCTGTAATAGGCCTGGGAGAAGATCGGCAATTCGGCGACGATCAGCGGCAGGTCGCGGCTGCGGCCCGGTGCGAAGCGCACCACCACCACGTCGTCGCCCTCGGCGCTGGCGCCGGCGACGTCGCGCAGGACCGCGGCGACGCGCGGGTGGCCCTTCTCCTTCAGCGTCATGACCGAGAAGGCGACGTCGCGGGCGGTGAGCCGCGAGCCGTCGTGGAAGCGGGCCTGAGGGCGAAGCGAGAAGCGGTAGGACAGGCCGTCCTCGCTCACCGAGACGCTGCGGGCGACGAGGCCGTAGACCGCGTCCGGCTCGTCGAGGGCCCGGACCATCAGGCTGTCGAACGTCAGGTCCATGCCGGCGGCGCCGTCGCCCTTCAGCACGTAGATGTTGAGGGTGTTGAAGGTCTCGAAGGCCTGGTTGCCGGTGGTCGTCGAGAGTTGCGCCGAGAAGCTGCCGCCCTTCGGCGCCAGCGGGTCGACGTAGTCGAAGCGCGGGAAACCGGCGGGGTATTTCAGGTCGCCGAAGCTCGACAGGCCGTGGCGCTCAGGCCCTTGCGCGAAGGCCGGGACGCGGGCGGCGAGGAGCGCGGCCCCGCTCCCGGCCAGGAAGCTGCGCCGGCGGATCATCGCGCCGCCCCGGTCTTGGCGGCGAGCCCCTGGTCGTACCACCAGGTCGTCGGGAAGCCCGAGGCGCCGTATTTCGGCAGCACCGCCGGATGGCCGAAGCGGTTCCAGCGCAGGGTCCGCGACACGTTCGAGGACCATTGCGGCACGACGTAGTTGCGGGCGAGCAGCACCCGGTCGAGGGCGCGCGTTGCCGCCACCAGCTCCTCGCGGTCGCCGGCATAGATCACCTTGTCGATCAGCGCGTCGACGCCCGGATCCTTGATGCCCGGAAGGTTGCGCGAGCCCGGCCGGTCGGCCGCGGCCGAGCCCCAGAAGTCGCGCTGCTCGTTGCCGGGCGAGAGCGATTCGGGCCAGGAGCTGAGCGCCAGCGCGTCGAAGTCGAAGCTGCGGGCGAGGTTCTGGTACTGGGCCGGGTCGACCACCCGCAGCGAGACCTTCAGGCCGATGCGCTCGAGCGCCGCCCGGTAGGGCAGCACGATCCGCTCGGCCGAGTTGTCGTAGCCGAGGAACTCGACGGTGAAGGGCTGGCCGGTGGCCTTCTCGACCATCTGGTTGCCGCGGATCTCGTAGCCGGCCTCCTGGAACAGGCGGACGGCCTCGCGCAGGTTGGCGCGCACCGCCTCGGCGTTGCCGTTGACCGGGTTCCTGTAGGGCGTGGTAAAGACCGACGCCGGCACCTTGTCCTTGACGCTCTCCAGGATCGCCCGCTCGCGGCCCTCCGGCAGGCCGGACGAGGCGAGCTCGGTTCCGAAGAAGTACGAATCGACCCGCTTGTAGAGCCCGTAGAACAGGGTGCGGTTCATCTCCTCGAAGTCGAAGGCGAGGTTGAAGGCCCGCCGCACCCGCTCGTCGGCGAACTTTTTCCGCCGCAGGTTGAGGGTGAAGGCCTGCATGATGCCGAGGCCTGCCTGCGGGAATTCCTCCTTGACGATCCGGCCCTCGCGCACGGCCGGGAAGCCGTCATAGGCGGTGGCCCAGTTGCGGGCGATGTTCTCGGTGCGCCAGTCGAACTGGTCGGCCTTGAACGCCTCGATCAGCACCGTGGCATCGCGAAAATACTCGTCGCGGAGGGTGTCGAAGTTGTTGGCGCCGCGGTTCACGGGCAGGTCGCGGCCCCAGTAATCCGGCACCCGCTCGTAGGCGACCGAGCGGCCGGCATCGAAGCGGGCGAGGCGGTAGGGGCCGGAGCCGAGCGGGATCTCAAGGGTCGTCTCGGTCGGGTTGCGGGGCCGGCCCGATGCGTCCTTGCCCTGCCACCAGTGCTTGGGCAGGATCGGGAACTGGCCGACGATCTGCGGCAGCTCGCGGTTGCCCGTCTCCGAGAAGGTGAACCGCACCTCGTGCGGGCCGGTCGCCTCGGCCTTCGTCACGTTGTGATAGTAGGCGGAATATTGCGGGCTGTTCTCCTTCAGCACCTCGAAGGAGAAGACCACGTCGTCCGCCGTCACCGGCTTGCCGTCGTGCCAGCGCGCCTCCGGCCGCAGGCGGTAGACGACGCTGCCGAGGTCGTCGGCCGGCCGCACCGCCTCGGCGAGGAGCCCGTAATAGGTCGAGGGCTCGTCCTGCGCCTGGGCCAGCAGCGTGTCGTAGATCAGCGGGATCTGCCCCTCGAGGTCGCCCTTCACCCCGGCGACGACGAGGTTGAAGTTGTCGAACGACCCCTGCGAGCCGAGCCGCAGCAGGCCGCCCTTCGGGGCGTCCGGGTCGGCATAGTCGAAATGCGTGAAGCCCGCCGGGTATTTCGGCTCGCCGAGGAGCGACAGGCCGTGGCGCCAGCCGCCGCCTGTCGGCGCGCCGGCCGCGGGAGCGGCCGGGCTCTGGGCCTGGGCCGGCGCGAGGGCGGCGAGGCCCGGGAGGGCGAGAGCGAGAGCCAGGGCGGCGCGGCGAGTGAGGGGGCGTGCGGTCACGCGGGGCGATCCTCCGGTCGGGACGGGTCTCGCCACCGTTCTAGGTCGCGGGGGGCGCCTGCGCCAACCCGGGCGCGTCGGCGCAGGGGGGCGAAGGAGGCCTTGGACGAAAAAGGCCGGGCTCTCGCCCGGCCTCGCGCTCACGCAGTCTCCCTCGGGACCGTCAGGGCTTCGGGAAGTCGACCGGCTTCTCGGACAGGGTCTTGAGGTAGGCCAGGATGTCGGCCCGCTCGGCGCCCGAGGGCACGCCCGCGAAGGCCATGATGGTGCCCTGGACGTACTGCTTCGGGGCGTGGATGAACTGGTCGAGGTCCTCGTAGGTCCAGTTGCCGCCCTTGGCCTTCATGGCGGCCGAGTAGTTGAAGCCCTCGTGGCTGCCCTTCGGGCGCTCGACGACGCCGTAGAGGCCCGGGCCCACCTTGTTCGCGCCGCCCTTGTCGAAGCTGTGGCAGGCCGCGCACTTCTTGGCGGCGGCCTGGCCCTTGGTGGCGTCGGCGCTGGCGAGGCGGACCGGCAGCGGCTCCTCCTTGGCGGCGGCCGGAGCGGCGGCGCCGGCATTCTCCTCGGCGGCCGGCAGGGCGTAGCCGCGATCACCCGCCGGCTTCGGCTTGTAGATCAGCTCGGCCAGGAACCCCGTTCCCATCGCGAGAAGCAGGGCGCCGAGCACTGCGCCGGCGATCTTGTTAAGCTCGAAGGAATCCATGTTTCGGCGGCTCCGATGCTCCGGTGAGCAGGGGCGATGCGAGGCGCGGCCCGGCGCCGCGCCGCAGTGAAGGTCCGCCGGTGCTTAGCCGTTCTGCGACGTCGTTGACAATGGCTCCAAACATTGTCGGTTGGTCGCAGCGCCTCGGCGTGTGGACAGCGCCACGGTCGCGGCCGCGGACCGCCCGCTCGGCCCGCCATGACAAGCCCGGCCGGCGCTGCTAAGAGCCGCGGCTTGCCGGGCGACCGGTCGTTCACCCGTTCCGAAGCGCCGCATGTCCGATCCGCTCGTCCTGATTCCCGCCCGCCTCGCCGCCACCCGCCTGCCCGAGAAGCCGCTGGCCGACATCGCCGGCGCGCCGATGATCGTGCATGTCTGGCGCCGGGCGATCGAGGCCGGCATCGGGCCGGTCGTGGTCTGCACCGACACCCCGGCGATCGTGCAGGCGGTCGAGGCCGCGGGCGGGCTCGCGGTGATGACCCGGCCCGACCACCCGTCGGGCTCCGACCGCCTCGCCGAGGCCCTGGAGGTCATCGATCCGGAGGGGCGCCACGACGTGGTGGTCAACGTTCAGGGCGACCTGCCGACCATCGATCCCGCGGCGATCGCCGCCTCGGTCGCGCCTCTGGCCGACCGGGCCGTCGACATCGCGACCCTCTGCGCCGTCATCACCCGGCCCGAGGAGCGCACCGAGCCGAGCGTCGTCAAGCTCGTCGGCTCCGAGATCGCGCCCGGACGCCTGCGGGCGCTCTACTTCACCCGCGCCACCGCGCCGTACGGCGACGGCCCGCTCCTCCACCATATCGGCCTCTACGCCTATCGCCGCCGCGCGCTCGAGCGCTTCGTCGCCCTGCCGCCGAGCCCGCTCGAGCGGCGCGAGAAGCTCGAGCAGCTGCGCGCGCTCGAAGCCGGGATGCGGATCGACGCGGTGGTGGTCGACGACGTGCCCCTCGGCGTCGACACCCCCCACGACCTCGCGCGCGCCCGCGCCATCCTGGCCGCCCGGCGCCTGAACTGACTTCCCCGAAAGCCTTACGTGATGAACCAGACGATCTCCTACCAGGGCGAGCCCGGCGCCAACTCGCACATCATCATCCAGGAGGCCTATCCGGACTGGACGCCGCTCCCCTGCGCCACCTTCGAGGACGCGCTCACGGCGGTGCAGGACGGCTCGGCGGCGCTCGGCATGATCCCGATCGAGAACTCGATCGCCGGGCGCGTCGCCGACATCCACCACATGCTGCCGGCCTCCGGGCTCCACATCGTCGGCGAGCAGTTCCTGCCGATCCACTTCCAGCTCATGGCCCTGCCGGGCGTCGCGCTGGAGGAGATCCGCACCGTGCACAGCCACGTCCACGCGCTCGGCCAGTGCCGCAAGATCATCCGGCGCCTCGGCCTCAAGGCGGTCGTCGCGCCCGACACCGCCGGCGCCGCCCGCCAGGTCGCCGAGGCCGGCGACCGCACCCGCGCCTCGCTCTCGCCGCGGCTGGCCGGCGCCATCTACGGCCTCTCGATCCTGGCCGAGGACGTCGAGGACGAGGCGCACAACACGACCCGCTTCGTGGTGCTCTCCCGCGAGCCGGCCGTGCCGCCGGCGGGCAACGGCCCGACGGTGACGAGCTTCATGTTCCGGGTGCGCAACATCCCGGCCGCCCTCTACAAGGCGCTCGGGGGGTTCGCCACGAACGGCGTCAACATGACCAAGCTCGAGAGCTACATGGTCGAGGGCCAGTTCACCGCGACCCAGTTCTACGCCGAGGTCGACGGCCACCCGGAGGAGCCGTCCCTGCGCCGGGCCCTCGACGAGCTGGCGTATTTCTCGAGCGCCTTCCGCATCATCGGCACGTATCCGGCGCATCCGTTCCGGGAGAGCGCGCGGCCGCCGGCCGAGTGATGCCGCCGCGCCTTCGAACGGACTCGTTCGCAGGCGCTGGCTCAGCCCGAACGGGTTCGCGCCGACAGGCGCAGATGTGCCGAACGCCTTCGCACCGATGTGTCGACGCGAAGGCGCCAGGGTATGAGACGGGGCCCCGGCCCCTCATGCCGGCGGCCCGGGACGCTGACGCGCCGGATCGGTGATCCAACGCGACTTGTCGACCTGGGGCCGAAGGCTCGGCGAACGGCACCGAAGGTCGGTGTCGACGGCCGTCGATACGAGACCGGCTCAAGCGGATGCCGGTTGAAAGCACCCTGCCGCCGGCGGTCCGTGGCCGGCGGGACGAGGCTCAGCCCCGCACCGGAAAGACCCGCGGCGACAGTTCCTCCAGGCTGCGGCCGGCCCAGTCGCGGCCTGGGGCCCCGGCGACGACCTCGGCCTGGCCGCGCCGCAGCATCGCGATGTCCTCGGCGATGTCGAAGGTCGTGACCTCCCCGTCGCGCACGACCTGGATCCCATCGACGAAGACGTCGCGGACGGCGCGGTCGTTGGCCGAGTAGACCAGGCTGCGCAACGGCTCGTAATCGGGCTGCATGTACGGGTTGCTCATGTCGATGACGGCGAAATCCGCCTTGCAGCCGACCGCCAGCCGGCCGAGATCGGGCCGCCGGATCATGTCGGCGCCGCCGCTCGTCGCGGCCGTGAAGGCCTGGGCGGTGGTCGCGGCGGTGTAGCTGCCGGCCCGGATGCGGCCGGCGTAGCAGGCCAGGCGCAGCTCATCGAGCATGTTGTGCGGGAAGGTGTCGGTGCCGATCCCGCAGGGGATGCCGGCCTCCACGTACCGGCCGAGGGAGTTCAGCGCGATGCCGCGCCGCGCGAACACGACCGGGCAATGGGCGACGCCGGCGCCGCTGTCGCGCAGGCGCTCGAAGTCGTTCGCGTGCGGGAAGTGCAGCCAAGGGTGATCGTTGAGGAAGATGCCGTGGCCGATCACGAGGTCGGGCCCCAGGGCCCCGATCTTGTCGAGCCAGCCGATCGGCGTCTCGCCGTACCGGCGCAGGATCTCCTGGAACTCCACGATGCTCTGCGCGGCGTGGATCTGGATCGGCTGGCCGCGGTCGCGGGCGGCAGCCAGCGCCTCGAGGATCTGGCCTTCCGTCACCGTGTCGATCTGGGCCGGGCAGAGCAGGCCCGAGATGCGGCCGCTCGGATGGCGCCCGGCCTCGTCCATCAGGTCGATCGCCTCGCGCAGGAGCCGGTCGCCGCGGGCCGGATCGAGGTCGTACTCGACCGAGTGGCCGTTGGTGGTCTTCCACGGCCCGGAGCGGAACATCGCCCAGAGCACCGCCCGGATGCCGGTCTCGGCGTAGTGCTCCGGCCAGTCGGGACTCGGCTGGCCGAGGTCGCAGATCGTCGTGACGCCGCTCTTGAGAAGCTCCGAGACGGCGACGCGCCGGGCGTGCCGGGCGTAACCCGGCCCGATGTTGAAGACCGGCATGAACTCGTAGAGCGAGCTCTGGCCGAGCTTGGCGCTGCCGAGCTCCTCGAGCATGCCTTTCCAGCCGGGCTCGTGGCCGGGATGGGAGTGGATGTTGACGAAGCCCGGGATCAGCATCAGCCCGGTGCCGTCGATCTCCTGCGCGACCAAGCCCTCGTAATCCTTGCCGACGAAGACGATGTCCTTGCCCGAGAAGGCGAGGTCGGCGTTCTGCAGGTAGACGTGGGAGCCGGCCTCGGCGTCCCAGGCGACGATCCAGTCGCAGTTCCGGTAGAGCGTCGCGCCAGTGGCTTCGGTCACGGGTCCCCTCCCCTGATGTGTCAGGCGGCCTCGCCGCCGCGGTCGTAGACGATCGTGCCGCCGCGGATGGCGAGGTCGCAGCGCGTGCCGGACAGGATCTCCTCCGGCGCGGCGCTCGTCATGTCGCGCGAGAACACCGCGATGTCGGCCGCCAGTCCCGGCACGAGGCGGCCGCGATGCCCCTCGGCCTTGTTCACGTAGGCTCCGAGCGCCGTGTAGGCGTGCAAAGCCTCGGGCAGCGACAGCCGCTCCTCGCCACCGATGATGGTGCCGCGCGAGGTCTTGCGGGTCAGCATCGTGAACAGGTTCGGAAAGGGATCGATGTCGCAGACCGGCGCGTCGCTCGAGGCTGCTGCCGCGAGCCCGCGGTCGAGCCAGGTCTTCATCGGGTAGGAGGCGGCCGCCCGCGCCTCGCCCAGCACCGAGACGTAGAGGTCGCCGAAATCGTGGATGAAGACCGGCTGCGGCACCGGCTCGACGCCGAGCCGGACCATGCGGTCGATCTGCGCCGGGCTGTTGAAGCCGCAATGCTCGATGCGGTGGCGTCGCGCCGGATCGGGCATGGCCGTCAGCGCCTTCTCGAAGGCGTTCAGCGTCTGCTCGATCGCCGCATCGCCGATGGCGTGCACGGCGAGCTGGTAGCCCTTGGCGTGATAATCCGCCACGTAGGCGTCCATCTCCGGGTCGGTCAGGAGCGACAGCCCGAGGGTCTCGGGCTCGCCGAGATAGGGGCGCGACATGGCGGCGGTCCGCCCGCCGGCGCTGCCGTCGGTGAAGATCTTCACCGGCCCGACCCGTAAGCTGTCGTCGCCCGCGCCGGTGATCGCGCCGTCCGCGAAGGCCCGCTCGACGATGCCGCCGGGCCCGCCGAGCAGGCAGAGATTCGCCCGCACCGGCAGGCGCCCGCTGCGCTGGGCGTTGCGGTAGGCCGCGACCTCGCGGTAGCCCGCCCGCATGCCGACCCCGGCATCCATGACGCTGGTGATGCCGTAGGACAGGCAGGCCTCGCCCGCCCGCTCGATCGCGGCGACCAGGTCCTCGTCGGTCGGGGCCGGCAGCACGGCCTTCAGCCGGTCGCGGCCCGTCTCGGCCAGAAGCCCGGTCAGGCGGCCGTTCTGCTGCTCGATCGCGCCGCCCTGCGGCACCGGCGTCGCTTCGTCGATGCCGGCGAGCTTGAGCGCCAGCGAGTTGGCGACCGCCACGTGGCCGCAGGCGCGCACGAGGTAGACCGGGTGGTCGGGCGCGACGGCGTCGAGCTCCTCGCGGAACGGGTGGCGCTTCACGTCGAGCTCGAACTGGTCGTAGCCGCGCGCCAGGATCCAGCGGCCCGGCGGCAGCGCCTGCGCCCGCTCGCGGATCCTGGCCAGGAGCGCGTCGAGCGTGCGGGCCGCCGCCGGCGTCGCGTCGATGTCCAGCATGCCGAGCCCGTAGGGCAGGAGATGCATGTGGGCGTCGTAGAGGCCGGGGGTCGCGAGGCGGCCCCCAAGGTCGATGACGCGCGTCCCCGGCCCGATCAGCGATGCGAGATCCGCCGCCGAGCCGGTCGCCAGCACCTTGCCGGCCCACAGCGCGACGGCCTCTTCCATGCCCTCCCGCAGGCCGCAGAAGACGCGGCCGTTCGTCAGGATCGTATCGGCTTTCGGGAACGCCGCCATCTGTGCTCTCTGCTGTCTGCTGTGTCGGAGGCTGTTTGCCTTAACCAGGGATCCATCCTACCCGCGACCTCATCCTGAGGTCGCGGATGGGACGTGACAGACACGGGCGAAGCTGATCTCCGCGATCAAGCATGCTCTCACGCCGCCGTCGTGCCGGCCGCATTCATGGCGGCGCGCTTCTGCTCGTAGAGCGCCAGCCGAGCCTGCAGCCGCGGGTGGCGCACGCTATCGCCGAAGCGGGTGAAGGCGGGAATCGTCTCGGCGAAGTGGCAGGCCGCCTCGTGTCCGGCCCCGATGGGCCGCAAGCCCGGCGCCTCCTCGCGGCAGCGCGCCTGCGCGACCGTGCAGCGGGTGTGGAAGCGGCACCCGGGGGGCGGGTTCATCGGGCTCGGCACGTCGCCGTCGAGGGCCGGCCGCGCGTTGCGGCGGGTGGGATCCGGCACCGGCGCGGCGGAAAGCAGCGCCTGCGTGTAGGGGTGGCGCGGGTTGGCATAGAGCACCTTCGCCGGGGCGGTCTCGACGACCTGGCCGAGATACATCACGGCCACCCGGTCGGCCATGTGCTTCACCACCGCCAGCCCGTGCGAGATGAACAGGTAGGCGAGGCCGAACTCCGCCTGGAGATCCTTGAGCAGGTTCACCACCTGCGCCTGGATCGAGACGTCGAGGGCCGAGACCGGCTCGTCGCAGACGATCAGCTTCGGCGAGAGGGCGAGCGCCCGGGCGATGCCGATGCGCTGGCGCTGCCCGCCGGAGAATTCGTGCGGGAAGCGGTCGGCATGGTAGCTCGCGAGGCCGACGAGGCCGAGAAGCTCGCGCACCCGGGCCGCCCGGGAGGCGGCGTCGCCGATCCCATGGACCAGCATCGGCTCGGCCAGGATCTCCTCGACGCTCATGCGCGGGTTGAGGCTCGCGAACGGGTCCTGGAAGATCACCTGCATCTGCCGGCGCAGGGGCCGCAACGCCGCCCGTCCGTCCCGCGTGACGTCGCGGCCCTCGACGCGGATCGTGCCGCCGCTCGGCTCGATCAGCCGCAGGGCGAGCCGGGCGAGGGTGGACTTGCCGCAGCCGCTCTCGCCCACCACCGCCAGCGTCTCGCCGACTGCTATGCGCAGCGACACGCCGTCGACCGCCCTGACGATGCCGACCTGCCGGCGCAGGATCAGGCCCTGATGCACCGGGTAGTGCTTGCGGACGTCGTCGAGCTCGAGGAGCGGCGTCATCCGTGCGCCTCCACGGGGGCCTTCCAGCAGGCGACGGCGTGGCCGGGCGCGAGGCCGGCGAGCGGCGGGTCGGCGTCCCGGCACGCCTGCCCGGCGAAGGGGCAGCGCGGGTTGAACCGGCAGCCGGCCGGCAGGGCGAAGGGCGGCGGCACGGTGCCGCCGATCACCACGAGCCGGTCGCGCTCGTCCTCCATCCGCGGCATCGCGCCCATGAGGCCGATCGTGTAGGGGTGCTGGGGGTCGTCGAAGATCGCCGCGACCGGCGCGCGCTCGACGATGCGGCCGGCATACATCACCGCCACCTCGTCGGCGACCTGGGCGACCACGCCGAGATCGTGCGTGATCAGGATCATCGCCATGCCGGTCTCGGCCTGCAGCTCGCGCAGGAGGTCGAGGATCTGCGCCTGGATCGTCACGTCGAGGGCCGTGGTCGGCTCGTCGGCGATGAGGAGCGCCGGGCGGCAGGCCAGCGCCATGGCGAGCATCACGCGCTGGCGCATGCCGCCGGAGAGCTGGTGCGGGTACTCGTCGAAGCGCCGCTCGGGCGCCGGGATGCGCACCTGCCGCAAAGCCGCGATGGCCTTCTCCTTGAGCGCCCGGGCGGGCAGCTTTTCGTGCCCCGCCAGGGCCTCGACGATCTGGTACCCGACCGTGTGGACCGGGTTCAGGCTCGTCATCGGCTCCTGGAAGATCATCGCGATGCGGTGGCCCCGCAGGCGCCGGAACGCGCCGGGCGCCAGCCCGACGAGCTCGCGCCCCTCGAGACGGATCGAGCCTCCCGTCACCCGTCCGGGCGCGGGGACGAGCCCCATCAGCGAGAGCGACAGCATGCTCTTGCCGCAGCCGCTCTCGCCGACGATGCCCAGCGTGCGCCCGGGCGGCACCGCGAGCGAGACGCCGTCCACCGGGCGGATCCCGCCCCGCGGCGTCGCGAAGGTCGTGACGAGGTCGCGCACCTCGAGGACCGGCGCCGGGTCCGGCGCGGCGGCGCCGCGCGGGACGATCACGGGGTCGGCCGGGTTCCGGATCGGGCGGGCGGCGGCGAGAGGCACGGCCGCGCCCCTACCGCTTCAGGCTCAGGTCGAGGCCCTTGTAGAGGCCCGCGCCGTAGAGCCCGTGCGGCCGCACGCCCTCGACGCGGTCGCCCGACACGACCCAGAGCTGGCGCGTGACGAGGGGGATCCAGACATGGGCGGCGGTCAGGAGGCGCTGCACCTCGGCCGTGGCCTGCGTGCGCTTGGCCGGATCGGTGGCGGTGGCGGCGGCGTCGATCAGCCGGTCGGTCGTCTCGTCCTTCCAGTTCATGCGGTTGGGCGTCGGCGCCTGCGTGCTCCTGAAGTAGAGGCTGAGCGCCTCGGTCGCGGTCCCGTACGGATAGGACAGCATGAAGGCGTCGAATTCCTGGGTGGCGAGCTTGCCCCAGGCGACGGTGGCGTCCCAGAGCTGGATCTGCATGTCGATGCCGACCTTGCGCAGGTCCCCCTGGATCGCTTCGGCGATGCGCGGGTTCTGGTCGTCCCGGATGCCGTAGACCACGAAGGTGGCCTTCTGGCCGTCCTTGACGCGGATGCCGTCCGGCCCGGGCTTCCAGCCGGCCTCGTCCAGCACCTTCACGGCGCCGGCCGGGTCCAGGGGCGGCATCATCGCGGCCGCCTTGGCGTCGTAGTCGAGCGCGGTCGGGCTCAGGAGCGAGTGCAGCGGCGTGCCGTGGCCGAAATAGATCGCCTTGACGATCGCGTCCTTGTTGACCGCCATGTTGGCGGCGCGCCGGATCGCCGGATCGCTCGAGACCGGCTTGTTGACCCGGAAGGCGAAGAAGACGTCGTAGATGTAGTTCTTCTGCTGCTGCACCTTGAGGCCCGGCACGCGCTGCATCGTGTCGATCGAGAACAGCGGCGGATAATAGGTGATGTCGGCCTGGCGCGCCTGCATGGCGGCCATCAGGGTGTTGGCCTCGGGCACCACCTTCCAGACGATCTGGTCGACCTCAGGCTTCGGATTCCTGTAGATCGGCGGGCCCCAGGTGTAATAGGGGTTCTTCTTCATCACCAGATCCTGGCGCGGCGTCCAGCTGACCCAGCAATACGGACCGGTGGCGTTGAAGCCCTGGACACCGAAATTCTGGCCGAGCTTCTCGACGGTATTCTTGTCGACGACCGAGCCGAAGGATTGCGTGAGCTGGTAGAGGAGGTCGCTGAACGGCTCCTGCAATTCGTAGACGAGCGTGTGGTCGTCGGTGGCGCGGATGTCCTTCACCTTGCCGGCGCGGTTGGCGACCGGCGAGCGGGTGGCCGGATCGATCCAGCGCTTGAGCGAGAAGACCACGTCCTCGGCCGTCATCGGCCGGCCGTCGCAGAACTTCACGTCCTGGCGCAGGTCGAAGGTGTAGGTCCGGCCGTCCTCGGATCGCGTCCAGGACTTCGCCAGCAGCGGCTTGACCGTCTTCATGTCGAAGTCGAGGCTGACCAGCGTGTCGGCGAGCATGAACAGGACCTCGGAGGCCGAGGTCGCGGTCGAGCGCACCGGGTCGTAGCGGTCGGCGTCGATGACGCGCAGGATGGTGAGCGGCGCCTTCGTCTGGGCGAGGGCCGGGGCGAGGCCGAGCAGCGACAGGCCGGCCGCCCAGGCGGCCCTCACGAGCGTCTTCATCAAGAAACAATCCTCTCGAGCATCAGCGGCGCAGGCGGGGGTCGAGGGCGTCGCGCAGGCCGTCGCCGAGGACGTTGAAGGCGAGCACGACGACGAAGATCAGCAGGCTCGGCAGGACCGAGACGTGGGGGGCGAAGAACAGGAAGCTGCGCCCGTCCGCCGCCATGGCGCCGAGTTCGGCCGTCGGCGGCTGCGCGCCGAGCCCGATGAAGGACAGGAGCGCGCCGAGCAGGATCACCTGGCCGAAGCGCAGGGTGACGAAGACGAAGATCGGCGAGAGGCAGTTGAGCAGGACGTACTTGGTCAGGATGCGGCCGTCGCCCATGCCGATCGCACGGGCGGCCTCGATGTAGTCCTGCTGCAGCACCACGATCGCGGCGCCGCGCACGACCCGGGCCATGAGCGGGATGGTGGCGATCGCGAGCGCGGCGAGCACGGCCGTGAGGCCCGGCCCGACGATCGCCGTCAGCGCCAGGCCGAACAGGATCGCCGGGAAGGACAGGAGCACGTCCATGAGCCGCATCATGAGCCCGGAGACGCGCGGGTAATAGGCCGCCGCGAAGCCGACGAGGCCGCCGAGGCTGCAGCCGACGACGACGGCGCAGAGGCTCATCGCGAGCGTCATCCTTAGCCCGAAGAGCAGGCGGGTGACCATGTCGCGCCCCTGCCCGTCGGTGCCGAGAAGCGCGCCGTCGCCCGGGGCCTTGAGCGTGTTGGCGAGGTCGCCCGCGTAAGGGTCGGTGGGCGCGAGCCACGGCGCGAGGAGCGCCGCCAGCACGAGCAGCACGACGACGACGAGCGCCACGGCGCTCGCCGGCTCGCGCAGGAGGAAACGCAGGACCGAGGGGCGCGCCGTCACCGCGAAGGCGGCGTGCGGGCTCGCCTCGGGCGTGAGCGCGATCGTATCGCTCATCGGGCCTCCCGGATGCGGGGATCGAGGAACGCGTAGAGCACGTCGACGACCAGGTTGATCAGGATGAAGCCGACCGACAGGACGATGATGGTGCCCTGCGCCATCGGCGCGTCGCTCGACAGGATCGCGCCGACCGCGAGCCGCCCGATGCCCGGCCAGCTGAAGATCGTCTCGACCACCACCGCGCCGCCGAGCAGGAAGCCGATCTGCAGCCCGATCAGGGTGACGACGGGGATCAGCGCGTTGCGCAGGGCGTGCCGCAGCACGACGGCTGTCTCCGTCAGGCCCTTCGCCCGGGCGGTGCGGACGTGGTCGGCCCCGAGGACGTCGAGGACGGCGCTGCGCGTCATGCGGGCGACCGGACCGACGAAGACGCCGCCCAGCGTCATCGCCGGCAGGATCACGCCCCGGATCCCCTCCGGCGTCCAGAGCGGCCCGGTGCGGCCGGTGAAGGGCAGGAGCTGCCAGTGGAAGCCGAGGAGCCAGACGAGGCCGAGCCCGAGCAGGAAGACCGGCACCGAGACGCCGGCGACCGAGGCCGCCACGACCATTCGGTCGGGCCAGCGGCCGCGCCAGTAGGCGCCGACCGTGCCGAGCAGGATGCCGAGCGGCACCGACCAGATCAGCGAGGCGACCATCAGTTCGAGCGTCGGCCCGATCGTGTTCCCGAGCTCCTGGGCGACCGGCATGTTGTTGATGATCGAGACGCCGAGATCACCCCGCAGCAGGCGCCCGAGATAGATCAGGAACTGGATCCAGAGCGGCCGGTCGAGGCCGAGATCGCGCCGGATGGCCTCGATCACGTCCTGCGTCGCGGTCGGCCCGGCCCGGACCACCGCCGGATCGTTGGGCACGACCTGCATCAGAAGGAAGCCGACCAGCAGGACGCCGAGCAGGACCGGAACGGCGAGGAGCAGACGCTGCAGGATGGTGCGGAACATCGGCGCCTAGCGTCGCCCCACCCGGACCGGCAGGTGCCGGCTCTCCCGCAGCACCGTCGGGCCGACCGCGCTCCGGGACCTGCTCGATGCCCTGTCGTCCTTGCGCCCTGACACGTGAGCCCTCCCGCGCGCTGCCGCATCCGTCGCCGGAGCTGCAAGGTCTGGGCCAGGATAGGACCTGGCAGCCGCAGCACAAGCCGCTCGTCGAACAGGACGGCTCATCCGCAGGGCGGCCAACACGTGTCACGGGATCGGTCGCATCGGGCCGTGCATCGGCGGCTGATCGGCGGCATGATCATGCGCTGTTTCTCCCGCATGACGCAACGCGAGCACATCTGCGATGTCAGCCGGCTTGCCAACTTCCGGAGCGGCTCCCGCGACGAATCCCAGGAGGGTGCCATGAGCTTGCTGAACGACCTGACCGGGGCGCCGCCCGGGATGAGCGGGCGCGCCCTCGTCCTGCGTCTCTGCGCGATCGGGGCGGTGCTCGCCGGGGCCGCCGGCAGCTTCGCCTATGCGGGCGGCTGGCTCTCGCCGGGCGTACTCACCCCGGCCCGGGTGATCGACCGCTTCGAGGAGGTCAACGGGCCCCATCCCGGCTTCCGCCGCAACCACGCCAAGGGGCTGTGCGTGGAGGGCAGCTTCGCGGCGAGCGGCGCAGGCGCGCGGATCTCGAGAGCGGGCGTGTTCGCGGCCGGGCGGGTGACGCCGGTCGAGGGCCGCGTGGCGCTCGCGGGCGGGCAGCCCTACGCGGCCGATGCCACGACCACCGTGCGCAGCCTCGCCCTGCGCTTCCGGCTGCCGGACGGCGAGGAGTGGCGCACGGGCATGAACGACATCCCGGTCTTCCCCGTCCGCACGCCCGAGGCCTTCGCCGAGCAGCTCCTCGCCGCCAAGCCCGATCCGGCGACCGGCAGGCCCGAGCCTGAGCGGCTGCGCGCCTTCTACGCGGCCCATCCGGAGAGCGCCGCGGCGGCGGCCCTGATCAGGGCGCGCACGGTCACGGCGGGCTTTGCCGACGGCACGTACCGGAGCCTGAACGCCTTCCGGTTCGTGGCGGCCGACGGCCGCGCCACGCCGGTGCGCTTCGCCTACTTGCCCGAGGCGCCGTCAGCCCCGGCGCGCGGCGCGCAGGAAACCGGCACCGACAGGAACGTGCTGTTCGACGACCTGGCGGCCGCCCTGCGGCGCGAGCCGGTGCGCTGGCGCCTCGTGGTGACGATCGGCCGGGCGGGCGATCCGACCGACGACGCGACGAGGCCCTGGCCGGCGGATCGCGAGACGGTCGATGCCGGAACGCTGACGCTCACCGGCGCGGCGCCCGAGGCGCCGGGCAATTGCCGGGACATCAACTTCGACCCGCTCGTCCTGCCGGACGGCATCGCGCCGTCCGACGATCCGCTGCTGAGCGCCCGCTCGGCTGCCTATTCGCGATCCTTCACCCGCCGCGCCGGCGAGGCGAAATCGCCCTCCGCCGTCACCGGCACGCCGACCCATGGAGCCGCCCTGTGACGAGCCCCCCTCGCTTCGCCCTGCCGGCACGCCTGCTCCACTGGAGCATGGCGGTCCTGATCCTCGCCATGCTGCTGATCGGCGCCGCGATGGTGACGTCGCTCGGCGACTATCACGCGCTGGTCTCGCTGCACCGGCCCCTCGGGGTCCTGATCCTGGTGCTCGCGCTCCTGCGGCTCGCCTATCGCCGGCGCCACGCGCCGCCGCCCCTGCCCGACGACCTGCCCCTCTGGCAGCGGCGGGCGGCGCATGCATCGCACGTCGCGCTCTACGGGTTGATGCTCGCCCTGCCCCTCGTCGGCTGGGCGATGCTCTCGGCGGCGCGCTACCCCGTCGCGCTCGCCGGCCCGCTGGTGCTGCCGCCGATCCTGCCGGGCAGCCTGATGCTCCATGCGGGCCTGCGCGCCCTCCACACGATGCTCGCCTACGCGCTGTTCGGGGTCATCCTGGTCCATCTCGGGGCCGCCCTTATGCATGCGCTGATCCGCCGGGACGGGGTGTTCGCCAGCATGGCGCCGTGGCGGTCGCGGGCCTGAGGGATCCGGCGCCCGCGATCCGCCGTCCCCTGCGCGCTTGAGCTCCGGGCCGCGATCCGGCTAAGGCCGCCTGTGGGCGGGCCCGACGGCTCCGCCGGAGGGTCGACGATGCGGACCTGCGCCCTGCTCGCCGGAGCGATGCTCACCGGCATCGTCGCCGCCGCGGCCGAGACGGCCCCGCGGCGCGACGAGTTCTACTGGCTCGGCGAGATCAACAAGGCGAGCGCCGTCATCAACACGGAGCAGGGGCTGCTCGATCCCGGCCTCGCGCCCGGGATCGCCCGGGGGCTGGACGCCGTGCTGCGGGCGGGCGACGCGCCTGGCGGCAAGCGCCCGACGCTGGTCATCACCTTCGAGCCGCTGCTGATCCAGGCGGCGGGCGTCGAGGCGACGCTGCTCCATGCCGGGCGCTCGAGCCAGGACATGCTGGCCACTGTCCGCGCGGCGATCATCCGCGACGAGATGCTGCGGCTCGCCGAGGCGTTGCGCACGACGACCGCCACGATGGTGCGGCTCGCCCGGGCGCATGAGGGCACGGTGGTGCCGAACTACACCAACGGCGTGGCGGCCCAGGCCAACAGCTACGGCCATTACCTCCTCGGCCACGTCGCCGGGCTCAGGCGTGACGCGGAGCGGCTGCAGCAGGCCTTCGCGCGCCTCGACCGCTCGCCGATGGGCACCACGGTGCTGAACGGCACGAGCTGGCCGCTCGACCGCGACCGGATGGCGGCCTATCTCGGCTTCGCGGCCCTCGTCGACAACGCCTACGACGCCGCCCAGATCGCGGCGACCGAGATCCCGGTCGAGGTCGGCGCGGTGGCGACCGCGATCGCGCTGCATGGCGGCGCCTTCGTGGAGGACGTGATGACCCAGTACGCGCAGAGCCGGCCCTGGATCCTGCTGCGGGAGGGCGGAGGCAACACCTACGTTTCTTCGGCGATGCCGCAGAAGCGCAACCCGGGCCTGCTCAACGACACCCGCGCCGAGGCCTCGCGCGTGCTCTCCCTCGGCATCGGCCGCGCGATCCAGGCCCACAACATCCCGCCCGGCATGAGCGACGCCAAGACCGTGCGGGACAACGCCGCCGTGCTGGCGGGCGCGACCCGGATGCTCGAGATGTGGGACCGGGTGCTCGACGCCCTCGTGATCAGCCCCGAGCGCGCGCTGGAGGAGCTCAACAGCGACTGGACCGCCTCGCAGGAGCTGGCCGATGGGCTGATGCGCCGCCACGGCCTGCCGTTCCGCGCCGGGCACCACTTCGCCTCGGAGATCGTCGACTACGCCCGGGCACACGACCTCCGGCCGAGCGACTTCCCCTATGCGGAAGCGCAGCGGATCTACGAGGCGACGCTCCGCGAGATGAGCCTGCCGGCCGCCCCGCTGCCGATGGACAAGGCGGAGTTCCGCCGGGCGCTCGACCCGGTGGCGATCGTGCGGAACCGGGCGACTTCCGGCGGGCCGCAGCCGGTCGAGATGGCCCGGATGCTGGACGAGGCCGACCGGGCCGTGGCCGGCCAGGCGACGTGGATCGCGGCGCAGCGAGGGCGGATCGACGCGGCCCTCACCCGGCTGGACGCGGATTTCGGCAGGCTGCTGGCGCGGGCGCCGCGCTGACGGTCGTGCGACCGGGGGACCGGACCCGGGCGGGCCTTCACGCGATCGTGGGCTTGCTCTCGACGAACCGCCGTGCCCAACTCGACGTTGTGCGAACCGAGACCGTGCCGCCCGAGGGGCGGGCCGCCTGCGAACCGGCAGGCGTGTGGCTCGGCCGCGAGACAAAACGCCCGTCGGGGCGAACAAGACGTCTGGGGAGGAAACAGGATGACAGCGAGCATCGGACTCCGTCCGCGGATCGCGCGCGGCGTGGCCGCCGCCCTGGTGGCGGCCGGCCTGTCGACCGGGACCGCCGCCGCGCAAGGCCTCAAGCAGTACGATTCGAGCGGCAAGGCGTTCTGGAAGAACCCGCCGCCGGACTGGTTCCTCGGCGACGAGACCGCGGCGCAGAAGGGGCTGGCGCCGCCCGCGAACCCGGCCCTGCCGGCCTCCGACGACGAGCTGGCGGAGAACCTGAAGGCGGTCAAGCTGCCGCCGGGCTTCACGATCAGCGTCTATGCCAGCGGCGTGCCCGAGGCGCGCCAGATGGCCTTCGGCGACAAGGGCACGCTGTTCGTCGGCTCGTTCGGCGCGACCAACGTCTACGCCATCGTCGACCAGGGTGGGAAGAAGATCGTCAAGACGATCCTCAAGGGTCTCAACATGCCCACCGGCCTCGCCTTCCGCGACGGGGCGCTCTACGTCGTGGCGATCGACAAGATCTTCCGCTATGACAACATCGAGGCCAACCTCGACAAGCCGCCGGAGCCGGTCGTCGTCTACGACGACATGCCGTCCTACGTGGCGCATGGCTGGAAGTACCTGACCTTCGACAAGGACGGCTGGGTCTACGTGCCGTTCGGGCCGCCCTTCAACGTCGGCAACCCGCCGAGCAGCGTGTCGCAGATCCGCCGCGTCGACCTCAAGACCGGCGCCGCGGAGATCGTCGCGCTGGGCGTGCGCAACAGCGTCGGCGGCGACATCGACCCGCGCACCGGCCGCTACTGGTTCACCGAGAACGCCCGCGACTGGATGAGCGACGACATCCCGAGCGACAAGCTCAACATGATCACGAAGGTCGTCGAGCATTTCGGCTATCCGTACTGCCACCAGGGCGACCTGCCGGATCCGAAATTCGCGCAGGGCCGCACCTGCGCCGAGTTCACGCCGCCGGTGGTGAAGCTCGGGGCGCACGTGGCGCCGCTCGGCATGAAGTTCTACACCGGCTCGTCCTTCCCGGCCGAGTACAAGAACAACATCTTCATCGCCGAGCACGGCTCGTGGAACCGGCATCGCTACCAGGGCGGGCGCATCGAGCGGGTCGTGGTCGACCCGGACGGCAAGAACGCGAAGCTCGAGACCTTCGCCTCCGGCTGGATCAAGGGCGACCGCGAGTATAGCGGGCGGCCGGCCGATATCCTGGTGGCGCCGGACGGGTCGCTCCTCGTCGCCGACGACTGGGCCGGTGCGATCTATCGCATCGCCTATACCAAGTGACCCTGCACCCGGTGAGGCGTCGCACCCATCGATGGCGTTCCGCGGCAGCCTGGAGATTCTCCGGGCCGACCCGCGGGGGGCTCGCCGCTCTCCTCGCCGCCGCCCTCGTCCCGCTCCAGCCGGCCCGGGCGGCCGAGGCGCCCGAGGTGGCGCAGGCCTGCCTGTCCTGCCACGGCGACGCGCTCGCCGAGGGCGCGCCGCCGATCGCCGGGCATTCGAACAACTACATCCAGCTGCAGCTGGTGTTCTTCCGCGCCGGCCGGCGCAAGAACGAGATCATGCAGGGCGTGGCGGAGGGCCTGTCGGACAACGACATCCGGGCCCTCGGCAAGTACTTCGCCTCCCTGCCGGTGCCCGACACCAAGCCGCCCGCGGACACCCAGCCGGACCTGACCAAGGCCGGCGAGGCGGCGGCAGGCCGGCACCGCTGCGCCGCCTGCCACGGCGACGCCTATCTCGGTGTCCAGGCCGCGCCGCGGGTCGCCAGGCTGCCCGAGGCCTACCTCGCCAAGGCCCTCGGCGACTACCGCTCCAACGCGCGGCCGAGTTCCGGCGGCGCGGCGATGACCGAGGTCGCGGGCGCGCTGTCGAATGACGACATCAAGGCCCTGGCGCATTACCTGGCGGTGATGCCCTGATCGTGGGCGCGGCGCACGGATGCGTCGCGCCGATACGAGGCGGGTTGATGATCGTCGGTCGAGCCCGCGCCGCGCTATCCGGCCCCGATCGTGCTCGCGGGGGCACAGCGTGCTGGTCGTGAAGCCGAAAACCCGGACCAACGCGGCCTGCGTCAAGCCTGCCGTCTTTTGCGGGTTGCCCGCGCTCCGATCTTGTTGGGTGGTTTCTCGGCGGGCACAGGCACCCGGTTCGTGGCCGGATCGGCCTCGCCCGCGGCGATGGCGATAGCCTCCTTCGACTGGATCAGGCGGCGTCCAAGCGTGGTCACGACACCGCTCCGCGCGTCGAACGCGGATTCCACATTTTTGTAGACCTCCACATTTCTGTGGGACACGCTACCTCCATGAACGCGCAGGAGTTCAAGAAGTGGCTCGCCGCGCAGGGCTGCAGCTTCGAGCCGAAGCGGGGCGGCTCTGGCCACCTGATCGTCCGGCGCGGCGATCGTAAGTCGGAGCTGCCAATGCATGGCGGCCGCAAGGAGCTCGGCACTGCCATCAAGAAGCAGCTCGGTTTGAAGTGATGTTGGCCTATCCGATCGAACTCACGCCCGACGACAACGACACGCTGCTCGTTACCTGCCCGATCCTGCCTGTCGTCGCCACCTTCGGCGAGGATGAGGCGTCGGCGCGCCGGCACGCGGTGGATGCAATCAAGACGGTGCTCGCCAGCATGATCGCGGATGGGGAGGAGATCCCGCTTCCGCCGGAAGCGAGTACGGACGACGCCGTTGTCCTGCCGTTGCTGACCGAGCTGAAGGTGCTGCTCTACGGCGCCTTGCGGACGGCCGGCATCACCCGGGCTGAGCTGGCGCGCCGCCTGGGCTGGAACCGGGAGAGCGTCGACCGGCTGTTTCGCCTCGAACACCATTCCCGCCTCGAACAGATCGAGGCTGCGTTCGCGGCACTGGGGCGGCGCGTGGCGATCAGCGTCCGCGACGCGGCCTGAGGCGGCGTCCGGACGCTGCCTCACCCACCCCCGACCTCCTCCCGCATGAACCGCGCAAAGCGCGGGTCGCTCAGGTAGGCCACGTTGACCCGCATCATCGGCGGGCCGGCCGGTCCGTCGGGCAGGAAGAGCCCGCCCGGCGCGATCAGGATGCCGTGCGCAGCGGCGCGGCGCGACAGGGCGTCGAGGTCGCAAGCGTCCGGCAGCCCGCACCAGAGGTAGTAGCCGCCCCGCGGCTCGCCGAAGACCGGCAGGCCGAGGGCGTGCAGGACCTCCCGGCCCTGGAGGGAGGCCGCCTCGATCCGGCCGGCGAGGCGGCGCAGGTGGCGGCGGTAGCGCCCGCTCTCGATCAGGCCGTGGACGATCCGCTCGACGAAGCCCGAGCTGTTGACGCTCGTCACCATCTTGAGGTCGCGCAGGGCTTCCGCGACGTCGGGCCGGGCCGCGACGTAGCCGCAGCGCAGGCTGGCCGAGAGGGTCTTGGCGAAGGTGCCGACATAGATCACGCGGTCGAGCTGGTCGAGGGCGGCGAGCCGCGGCATCGCGGCCGGCAGCACGTCGGCGAAGGGGTCGCTCTCGACGAGGCGCAGGTCGAGGGCGCCCGCACGCTGGAGCAGCCGGTGGGCGACCGGCAGGGTGAGCGAGCAGCCGGTCGGGTTGTGGGCGAGCGAGTGGGTGAAGAACAGCCGTGCGCCGCTCGCGCGCGCCATCTCCTCGAGATGCGTCACGTCCGGCCCGTCCGGGTTGCGCCGCACCCCGACGATGCGGGCCTTGGCGAGCCGCAGCTTGCCGAACAGCGGGTAGTAGCCCGGCGCATCGACCAGCACCGGCTCGCCGGGCGCCACGAACTGGCGGATGATCAGGTCGAGGGCGTGGTTGGCCCCGGCCGTGAGCAGCACGGTGCCGGGCTCGGCCTGGATCGACCGCTCGGCCAGGATCAGCGCGAGGCTCCGCCGCAGGGGCAGGTAGCCGTCCGGGCTGCCGTAGCTCTCGCTCGCCGCCGCGGCCGGCGGAAGGTGGCGGCCGACCTCCAGGCTCTCCATCCAGGCCGGCGGCGGGCGGCCGTCGCCGACGCGCACGTCGTAGTGGCGGTTCAGCTGCTCGCGCAGCAGCCAGACGCTGTCCACAGCCGCGACCGGCACGGGACCTGGGGGTGCGGGCGGAGCCGGCCGCCGTCCCGAGACGTAGAAGCCCGAGCCCGGCCGGCTCTCGACCCGGCCCGAGGCGACCAGGCGCTCGTAGGCGTTGACGACCGTGTTCTTCGACACCGCGAAGCCGGCCGCCGCCGCCCGGATCGAGGGCAGCCGCTCGCCCGTGCGCAGGAGCCCGCGCTCGATCCGCTCGGTGAGCCCGGCGACCACCTGCTCGACCCGGGTCCGGGGTTCGGGGCGCGTGACCGTATCCATGGGGCTAAGGGTACGGTCACTCCGGATCACGCGCAAAGCGTTCCTTGTGGGCAGGGCACGGATGGGTACGGTGCGGGCAACGGGCAGGTTCTGACAAGCCCGGACGAGGGAGAGAGATCTTTCGGCGACCGCGGGCGCGGCCGCCCTCGTCCGGCGCCGGCAGGCCGCCCGATCGCGCAGATCGCAGATCGCGGCGATCACAGATCGCGGCGATCACAGGCAGCAGGCATCCGACGAGATCCCCCCATGCAGAGCACGCCCCGGACGAACCGCACCTCGCGCATCGCCGGCTTCCACAAGAGGAGCCCGCGCGAGCGCCTGGACCTCGTCGCGGCCTTCGCGGATCTCTCGGAATCCGAGGTCGCGCATCTCTCGGAGTTCGGCAATCTCGCGCCCGACCTCGCCGACCGGCTGATCGAGAACGTGATCGGCACCATGACCATGCCGCTCGGCATCGCCACCAACATGCGGATCGACGGCGAGGACGTGCTGATCCCGATGGCGACCGAGGAATCGTCGGTGGTGGCCGCGGTCTGCAACGCGGCCCGGCAGGTCTACGAGGACGGCTTCACCACCTCGGTCTCCGGCAACCTGATGATCGCGCAGGTCCAGGCGGTGGGGGTGAGCGATCCGCACGCGGCGCGCCTGCGCATCCTTGAGCAGCGCGCGGCGCTCGGGGCGCTGTGCGACGCCTGCGATCCCGTGCTGGTGCGCCTCGGCGGGGGGCTTCGCGACGTCGAGGTGCGGGTGCTCGACAGCTTGAGCGGCCCGATGGTGGTGACCCACCTGATCGTCGACACCCGCGACGCCATGGGGGCGAACGCCGTCAACACCATGGCGGAGGCGGTGGCCCCCCACATCGCCGGCTGGAGCGGGGGCCGGGTCTATCTGCGCATCCTCTCGAACCTCGCCGACCGGCGGCTCGCCCGCGCCCACGCGATCTGGCGGACCGAGGCGATCGGCGGGCCGGAGGTGCGCGACGGGATCATCAGCGCCTACCACCTCGCCGAGGCCGACCCGTACCGCGCAGCGACCCACAACAAGGGGATCATGAACGGCATCGACGCCGTCGTGCTCGCCACCGGCAACGACACGCGGGCGATCGAGGCCGGGGCCCACGCCTACGCCGCGCGCTCGGGCCGCTACACCAGCCTTACCCGCTACGAGGTCACGGCCTCGGGCGACCTCAGCGCCTCGATCGAGCTGCCGCTCGCGGTGGGCCTCGTCGGCGGGGCGACCAAGCTCCACCCGACCGCGCAGGCCTGCCTCAAGATCCTCGGCGCGACGACGGCCGAGCGCCTGGCCCGGATCATCGCGGCGGTGGGGCTCGCCCAGAACTTCTCCGCCCTCAAGGCGCTCGCCACCACCGGCATCCAGAAGGGCCACATGGCCCTCCACGCCCAGAACATCGCCATGATGGCGGGCGCCGTCGGCGAGGAGATCGAGGCGGTGGCCCGCGTGCTGGTCGAGGGCCACCGCGTGCGCATCGACGTGGCGCAGGACGTCCTGGCGCAGATCCGCGGGGGGTGAGGACGGACGGGCTTCGCAGGCAGCCCGTCCCACCCGCGGCCTCATCCTGAGGTGTCGGCGATCGAAGATCGACGCGAGCTTCGATCGACGGCCTCGAAGGATGGCTCCAGAAGTCTCCGAGATCCCTGAACCCCTCCTTCGAGGCTCACTGGCGTGGGCACCTCAGGATGAGGCCGCGCGCGGGGAGAATGTGACCCAGTCAATACTGACAAATCGAACGATCGCCGACACGGCGACCGGACGACAACAATACGGGAGGAGAACCATGCTCAAGACCAGCACCCGCCTCGCCGCCCGCCTGCTCGCGGGCGCCGCCCTGCTCCTCGCCGCCGGCATCGCCCGTGCCGAGGTGACGACCGTCAAGCTCGGGGTGCTCACCGATCTCAGCGGCTTCGCGGCCGATTCCACCGGCGAGGGCTCGGTGGTGGCGGCGCGGCTGGCGGTGGAGGACTTCCGCAAGGAGCGGCCGGCGATCAGGGTCGAGGTGATCCAGTCCGACCACCAGAACAAGCCCGATATCGGCTCGGCCACCGCCCGGCGCTGGATCGCCGAGGGGCAGGTCGACGCGATCCTCGACGTGCCGTTCTCCTCCGTCGCCCTCGCGGTGCAGGAGGTGGTGCGCGACTCGAAGGCCGCCTTCATCGCCTCCGGCCCCGGCACCTCGGACCTGACCGGGCCGAAATGCTCGGCCAACACCGTGCACTGGACCTACGACACCTGGGCGCTCGCCCACGGCACCGCGCTCGCCCTGGTGCGGGCCGGCAAGACCAGGTGGTTCTTTCTCACCGCCGACTACGCCTTCGGCCACGCGCTGGAGGCGGACGCGGCGAGCGTCGTGAAGCAGGAGGGCGGCACGGTGGTGGGCGGCGTGCGCCACCCGACCGCGGCGGCGGATTTCTCCTCGTTCCTGCTCCAGGCGCAAGCGAGCCGCGCCCAGGTGATCGCGCTCGCCAACGCGGTCGGGGACACGGTCAACTCGGTCAAGCAGGCGGCGGAGTTCGGCATCACCGGCGGCGGGCAGGACCTCGCGGCGCTCCTGATGCAGCTCTCCGACGTGCACGCGATCGGCCTCAAGGACGCGCAGGGACTCTACCTGACGGAGGGCTTCTACTGGGACGCCAATCCGGGCACCCGCGCCTTCGCCGACCGCTTCGCCGCCCAGATGAAGGGCCGCCGGCCGACCGCCAACCAGGCCGGCGTCTATGCCGGGGCCCTGGCCTATCTGCGCGCCACGGCCGCCGCCGGCAGCACCGACGGGCGCACGGTCGTCCGGCAGATGAAGGCGGGGCCGACGAACGACCCGCTCTTCGGCGAGGGCAGCGTCCGCCAGGACGGACGGCACGTCCACCCGATGTACCTGTTCCAGGTGAAGACCCCGGCCGAGTCGAAGGGCCCGTTCGACTATTACAAGCTGGTCCAGACGATCCCGGCCGCCGAGGCGTTCCGGCCGCTCGCCGACGGGCGCTGCCCGCTGGTGAAGGCGCCGTGACCCTCCCCCGCCGCGTCCGGATCGTCGAGGTCGGGCCCCGGGACGGGCTGCAGAACGTGCCCGTCACCGTCCCGACCGACGTGAAGGTCGGGCTGATCGAGCGCCTGCTGGCCGCCGGCCTGACCGCGATCGAGGTCGGCAGCTTCGTGTCGCCGGCCTGGGTGCCGCAGATGGCCGACACCGCCGCGGTCCTGGCCCGGCTGCCGCCGAACCCGGCCGGGCGCTACGCCGTGCTGGTGCCGAACCTCAAGGGGTTCGAGGCCGCGCGGGCGGCGGGGGCTGGCGAGGTCGCGATCTTCGCCTCGGCCTCCGAGGCGTTCTCGCGGGCCAACATCAACGGCTCGATCGCCGAGAGCCTGGAGCGGTTCGCGCCCGTCGCCGCCGCGTCGCGCGCGGCGGGGATCCCGCTGCGGGGCTACGTCTCCTGCGTCCTCGGCTGCCCCTACGAGGGGGAGGTCGCGCCGGAGGCCGTGGCCCGGGTCGCCCGCCGCCTCGTCGATCTCGGCTGCCACGAGGTCTCGCTCGGCGACACGATCGGGGCCGGCACGCCGGACCGGGCCCGGGCCTGCCTCGCCGCGGTGGCCGGCGTCGTCCCGCCCGAGCGGCTCGCGCTCCATTTCCACGACACGCGGGGGCAGGCGCTCGCCAACATCCGGGCCTGCCTCGATCTCGGGGTGAGCGTGATCGACGCCGCCGTCGCGGGCCTCGGCGGCTGCCCCTACGCGAGAGGCGCCACCGGCAACGTCGCCACCGAGGCGGTGGTGGAGGCCCTCGCGGCGCTGGGCATCGCGACCGGGGTCGATCCCGCCCGCCTCGCCGAGGCCGGCCGCTTCATCACCGGGGCGCTCGCCCGGGCCGGGGCCGGTTGAACGCCTCCTCCCTCACGCCGCCGCCTCGCCGCTCGCCTCCCGCATCGAGGCCAGCGAGGCCTCGAAGCGGCACACGAGGCCGGTCGGCGCGTAGGTGAGCTTCACCTCGCCGTCGGCCTCGGCCGCGAAGCTGCGCTCGATCAGGCGCGAGCCGAAGCCGCGATGCGCGGGCGGCGAGAGGATCGGCGGACCGCCCTGCTCGGACCAGGTCAGGCAGAATCGTGGGGCCGCGTCCGCGTGGACGACGTGCCAGCGCAGGTCGACGCTGCCGGTCTCGGTCGAGAGCGCGCCGTACTTGGCCGCGTTGGTGGCGAGTTCATGGAGCGCCAGCGCGAGCGCCAGGGCCGGCTTGGCGGCGAGCCGCACGTCCGGACCGCTCGCGCGGATGCGCGGGGTGCCCCCGCCGCGATGGACCGCCAGGGCGCCCTCCACCACCTCGGCGATAGGCGCCTCGGTCCAGCTCGAGCGGGTCAGGATGTCGTGGGCGCGCCCGAGCGAGATCAGGCGCGCGGAGAACGCCTCGCGGGCCGCGTCGGGGTCGGCGGTGGTGCGGAAGGTCTGCGCGGCGATCGCCTGGACCATCGCCAGGGTGTTCTTGATCCGGTGCTGCAGCTCGGTCGTGAGCAGGCGCTGGTGCTCCTCGGCGCGCTTGCGCGCGCTGATGTCGAGCATCGCCCCGATCATCCGCACCGCCCTCCCCTGCGGGTCGCGCAGGACGTAGCCGCGGTCGAGGATGGCGGCGTAGGAGCCGTCCGCCCGCAGGAAGCGGTACTCGTCGCTCCAGGCGGTGCCGGTCCCGTCGATGACCGCGTGGATCGAGGCGTCGATCCGGGCCCGGTCGTCGGGATGGATGTGGGCGAGCCACCAGGCGCCGGTCGGCTCCACCGTCGTGGGGGCGTGGCCGTAGGCGGCCCGGAGCGCGTCGTTCCACAGGATGTGGTTCGTGGCGAGGTTCCAGTCCCAGATCGCGTCGTTGGTGGCCCGGGCCGCCAGGCGGTAGCGCTCCTCGGTCTCGCGCAGGGCCCGCTCGGCGCGCCGGCTCTCGGTGACGTCGCGCACCGTCCCGATGAAGCGGACCATCCGCCCGTCGGCCGCGAAGGCCCGGCCCTTGGCGGCCACCCAGCGCTCGACGCCGTCGGCGAGGCCCACGGTGCGGAAGGCGATGTCGTAGGACCCGTTTCCGCCCGGATCGAGGGCGGCCTGGACCTCCGCGTCGACCCAGGAGCGGTCGTCGGGATGCAGGCCGGCCAGGAAGGTGTCGTAGCTCACGGGCGCGTCGGGCGGCAGCCCGAACAGGGCGCGGGTGCGCGCGTCCCAGGTCAGCGTGTCGGTCAGGAGGTCGTAGTCGAAGATGCCGGTGCCGGTCGCCTCGACGGCGAGCTGCAGCTGCTCGCGGGCCTCGCGCAGGTCCCCCTCGGCCCGGCGCCGATCGTGGATGTCGCTGTTGCTGCCGAGCCAGCCGACCACCGCCCCGGCGGCGTCCCGCAGCGGCTCGGCCCGGATCTGGAACCAGCGATAGGTCCCGTCGCGGCGGCGCAGGCGGGCCTCGGTGTCGTAGACGACCTCGCGCCGGCGCGCCGCCTCCCAGGCCCGGAGCAGGCCCGGCAGGTCGTCCGGGTGGACCGGCGCCTCCCACCCCATCGGCAGCGCCTCCTCGGGCGTCTGGCCGGTATAGGCGTACCAGCGATCATTGAGGTAGCTGAGGCTGCCGTCCGGGTTGCCGAACCAGATGATCGCCGGCGCGAGCGCGGTGAGCGCCGCGAACCGCTCCTCGGCGACCTTGCGCTCGTGGATGTCGAGGGAGGTGCCGATCCAGCTGCGGATCGTTCCGTCGGATCCGCGGACCGGGTGGGCCCGCGACAGGAACCAGCGATACGCCCCGTCGGCCCGGCGCAGCGGGAACTCGGCCTCGTAGGTCCGCCCGGTCTGCGATGCGGCGCGCCAGGCCGCGCGCGTCGCCTCGCGGTGGTCGGGATGGATGGCGCCGAGCCAGCTCGCCTCGCCGGTCTCGGCCGCTGGCAGGCCGGTATAGTCGTACCAATAGGCGTTGCAGTCGATGACGCGGCCCTGCGCATCCCCGAACCAGACCACCTGCGGGCTGACCTCCAGGAGCGAGCGGTAGCGCAGCTCGCTCGCCGCGAGGGCCGCGCCCGCGTCGAGCCCGGCGCCGTCCGTCTCGCGAAGCCGCCGCTCCTCCTCCTCGCGCCGCAGGCGCCGCAGCTCCATCTGCGCCATCGCCTGGCGGGCCAGGCGCCCCAGGCCCCGGCGCCGGCGCTCGCCGAGATCGCGCGGCCGCGCGTCGAGGACGCAGACGGTCCCGACGGGCTGCCCCTCCGGGGTCCTGAGCATGGCCCCGGCATAGAAGCGCAGGCCCGACGCCCCGCCGACGAGGGGATGGCCCGCCAGGCGGGGGTCGCGGGCGGTGTCGCGAATCTCGAGGAGGTCCTCCCGCAGCAGGGCGTCCCGGCAGCTCTCGCTCAGGGCCGTCTCCCGCACCCCGAGGCCGATCTCGGCCTTGAGGAAGAGGCGCCCGTCGCCGATCAGGCCGACGGCGGCGGCGGGGGCCTCGCACAGCTCGGCCGCGGCCTGCGCGATCTCGTCGAAATCCGGGTCGCGCGGGGTGTCCAGCAGGCGGTAGCGATCGAGGGCGCGGAGGCGTGCGGCCTCGCTACCGCGGGTACAGGCGCGATCCATGGGGAAGACAGGCTCGAGACGTGCGGATGGTTCCACCAAATGTTTAAACTGGCGGCGGAAATATGGCTTTTGGGCCGCCGGGTGGGACGGATGCCGCGCGGCGCCACCCCCTCCTCTCCCCAGCCCCGCACGACCGGATCGCCGCACGAGCGGGAAACCGGCCGCGCGCAGCCCTAGTTAAGGGGGCGATGCCACGATGCGCCGTGCCCGCACGCCTGCGCCGAACCTGGGACGGACCGAGACCGCCATGCCTGCCTTCCGTTGCTCGATGCGTCCGCCCAGGGCAGGCCGTGCGGAGACCCCCGGATCCCCTTCCCACGGACGGACCCGGAGGCGCCGGGGCGCCGCGTCCCGGGTGCCGCGCTCGTGGACGCCATGACGGACGCCTTCGCGTTCCTGCCGCCCGAAAGCCCGATGAGCGGGGAAATCCGGGCGCTCGACTGGTCGGCCACCCCGCTGGGGCCTCCCGAAAGCTGGCCTTCCACCCTGCGCGGCACGCTCTCCCTGATGCTGGCCTGCCCGACGGCGATGTTCCTCGCCTGGGGGCCGGACCTGCTCTGCTTCTACAACGACGCCTACCGGCCGCTCCTCGGCTACCGGGCCGAGACCGCACTGGGCCGCCCCTTCCGCCAAGTCTGGGCCAGCATCTGGGACGAGATCGGCCCGCTCGTCGACGCCACCCTCGCGGGGCAGAGCCAGACGCTCACCGACGTCATGCTCGACCTCTCGCGCCAGGGCGTGCCGGAGGAGAGCTGGTGGTCCTTCACCTACTCGCCCGTGCGGGACGAGGCCGGGGCGATCAACGGCCTGTTCTGCGTCACCGCCGAGACCACGTCCCGCGTCGTCAACGAGGCGCGCCTGCGCGAGAGCGAGGACCATTTCCGGCACACGGTCGAGCTCAACCCGCAGGTGCCCTGGACCTGCGACCCGGAGGGCAACATCACCTCGTACTCGAACCGCTGGCTCGCGCTCACCGGGCAGGCGCCGGGTGAGCCGGACGGCAGCGGCTGGGCCAAGGCGCTGCATCCCGACGACGTGCCTTGGACCATGACGGTGTTCTCGCAGAACCTCGCCTCGGGCGAGCCGGTCGACATCGACTACCGCATCCGCGTCGCCGCCACCGGCGAGTACCGGTGGATGCGGGCCCGGGCCTTGCCGCGGCGCAACGAGGCCGGCGCCATCATCCGCTGGTACGGCGTCGTCGAGGACGTGCACGACCGCAAGCTCGCCGAGGAGCGGCTGCGCGAGAGCAACGAGACGCTGGAGCGCCGCGTCTCCGCGGCGCTCGCCCAGCGCAAGCTCTGGGCCGACGTGTTCGAGACCACCGACGCCCTCGTCGCCGCCCTCGACCTCGACTACCGGGTGCTCGCGGTCAACCGCGCCTACGCGGACGAGTTCGAGAGCCTCTACGGCCTGCGCCCGCGGGTGGGCGACCGCCTCCTCGACCTCCTCGACGCCCATCCGGCGCAGCGGGAGGCGGCGCGGGCGGTCTGGTCCCGGGCGCTGGCCGGCGAGGAATTCACCCTCGTGGAGGAGTTCGGCGACCCGGAGCACCGGCGGCCCATCTTTGAGCTGAAGTTCACCACCCTGCGGGATTCGGCCGGGCGCCGGATCGGCGCCTTCCAGTACGCCCTCGACGTGACCCCGCGCCTGCGCAGCCAGGAGCAGCTGGCGCGGGCCGAGGAGGCCTTGCGCCACGCCCAGAAGATGGAGGCGGTCGGGCAGCTGACCGGCGGGGTGGCGCACGACTTCAACAACATGCTGACCATCATCCGCTCGTCGGTCGAGTTCCTGCGCCGGCCGAGCCTGCCGGAGGCGCGCCGCACCCGCTACCTCGAGGCCGTGTCCGACACGGTCGACCGCGCCGCCCGGCTGACGAGCCAGCTCCTCTCCTTCGCGCGGCGCCAGCCGCTCAAGCCGGAGGTGTTCGACCTCGGCGAGCGCCTGCGCGCGGTGGCCGACATGCTGAACGCCGTGACCGGCGCCCGAATCCGCATCGTCACCGAGATCCCGCACGCCCCCTGCCACGTGCGGGTCGACCCGAGCCAGTTCGAGACGGCGCTGGTCAACCTGGCGGTGAACGCCCGCGACGCCATGACGGGTGAAGGGACGCTGGCCCTCGGGCTCGCCTGCGACCGGCCGCTGCCCTCGATCCGCGGGCATGCCGGCGCGCCCGGCCCCTTCGCGGCCCTGTCGGTCAGCGACGAGGGCGCCGGCATCGCGCCGGAGTTCCTGGCACGGATCTTCGAGCCGTTCTTCACCACCAAGGAGGTGGGCAAGGGCACGGGTCTCGGCCTCTCCCAGGTCATCGGCTTCGCCAAGCAGTCGGGCGGCGACGTCGACGTGGCGAGCGACGTCGGCCGCGGCACGGTCTTCACGCTGTACCTGCCCCAGGTCGATCCGCCGGCGCCGGAGGACGCGACCGGGACCGACGCCCCCGAGCCGGAGGCCGGCGAGCGCGGGCTGCGGGTCCTCGTGGTCGAGGACAACCTCGAGGTCGGGCGCTTCTGCACCCAGATCCTCGAGGATCTCGGCCACGCGACCGTCTGGGCGCACAACGCGGAGGCGGCCCTGTCCGAGCTGGAGCAGGCGCCCGTCCGGTTCGACGCGGTGTTCTCCGACGTGGTCATGCCGGGCATGGGCGGGGTCGCGCTCGCCCGCCGGCTGCGGGTCGAGCATCCGGACCTCCCGGTGATCCTGACGACCGGTTACAGCGACGTGCTGGCCCGCGACGACGCCCACGGCTTCGAGCTGGTGCGCAAGCCCTACGCGGCCGACCAGGTGGCCCGGGCGCTCCGGCGCGTCCTGGCGCGGCGGCGGCCCGCCTCGTCGTGAGGGTGCGGCCGGGCGCGGGATCCGGCCCGTCCGCGGCGCCGGGTGGCCGACGATGCCGGCGGAGGGCTCCCGGCGAACGCGAAGCCGCGGGCGGCCGGCGCCGGCCGCCGCACGCAGGTTCGCGCTCGCGGGCGCCCCGGTTCAGGCTCCCTGCAGGCTGTAGACCGCCGCCATGGCGCCGGCCGGATAACGCAATCCGGACGCCGCGCCCGCCGGAACGGCGGCCGAGATGCGGGCGACGTCGTCCGGCGTCAGCGCGACCCGGAAGGCACCGAGGTTCTCCTCCATCCTGGCGGCGTAGCGCGTGCCCGGGATGGCCACCACGTCGTCGCCCTGCGCCAGCAGCCAGGCGAGGGTCAGCTGCGCCGGGGTGCAGCCCTTCTCGCGGGCGATCGCCTCCACCCTCGCGACGAGGCTGCGGTTGGCGGCGAAGTTCTCCTCCTGGAAGCGCGGATGCGCGGCACGCCGGCCGTCGACCTGCGAGAGGTCCTGGATGGCCCCGGTGAGGAAGCCGCGTCCCAGCGGGCTGTAGGCGACGAAGCCGATCCCGAGCGCGCGGGTGGTCGCCCGGGTCTCGTCCGCCTCCCGGCGGTAGAGCAGCGAGAACTCGGTCTGCACGGCGGTGATCGGGTGCACGGCGTGCGCCCGGCGGATCGTGTCGGGCGAGGCCTCGCTCAACCCGAGGAAGCGCACCTTTCCCTGTTCGACCAGCCGCTTCATCGCCCCGACCGTGTCCTCGATCGGCACGTTCGGGTCCACCCGATGCTGATAGTAGAGGTCGATCACCTCGACCCCGAGGCGCCGCAGCGAGGCCTCGCAGGCCTGCTGCACGTAGGCCGGCGTCCCGTTCACCCCGTTCGGCCCGGCCGGATTGCGGGTCTGGCCGAACTTGGTCGCGAGGACGACCTTGTCGCGAAGGCCCGTCAGCGCGCGGCCGAGCACCTCTTCGTTCTGCCCCCAGCCATACATGTCGGCGCTGTCGAGCAGGGTGATGCCGCGTTCGACGGATCTCCGGACGAGGTCGATCGACGCCGCCTCGTCCGCCTCCCCGTAGACGCCCGAGAGCGACATGCACCCGAGGCCGATGGCGGAGACGGAGGGGCCGGCAGTGCCGAGGCGGCGATGTGGCAGGGCAGTCATGGGCGTCTCCGGTGGCTGGTCCGGTTCAGATAGGGCATCCGCGACGCCGCCGGTGCGACATGAGCCGGGGTTCTCTCGCCGCATCCTCTCCGTCGGAGACCGGCCTCCCCTCTACGAGCGCGTCTGCCGGATGGCGTCCGCCACCTGGATCGGCCGCGGGAGCAGCCCGAGGCGCAGGAACGTGTCGGCGATGCGCTGCTGCCCGGCGACGACCTCCGGCCCGAGCGGAACGACGCCCCAGCTCTGGCGGGCGAGCGCTTTGGCCAGGATCGGCACCGGCATGCCGACCGCGGGGCTGAGCTCGCGCGCCGCCGCCTCGGTCACCCCGTTGGTCTCGCGGTCGACGACGGCGATCGCCGCCAGCACGGCGTCGATGGCCTGGGGCTGCGACTCGGTGAACGCGCGCTCGCCGACGTAGAACTGGTGGTTGGCCGCGAGCCCCGTCGCGTCCTGGAGGATGCGGGCGCCGCTCGACACCTCGACGGCCGCCAGGAACGGATCCCAGATCACCCAGGCATCGACCGAGCCGCCGTCGAACGCCGCCCGTCCGTCGGCCGGCGCCAGGAAGACCGTCTGGACGTCGGCATAGGCGAGACCGGCCTCCTCCAGGGCGCGCACGAGGAGGTAATGGACGTTCGAGCCCTTGTTGAGCGCGACCTTCCTGCCCTTCAGGTCGGCGACCGTGCGGATCGGGCTGTCCTTCTGGACGACGATCGCCTCGCTCTTCGGTGCGGGCGGCTCGTGGGCGAGATAGACCAGGGGCGCGCCCGCGCCCTGCGCGAAGATCGGCGGCGTCTCGCCGACGACGCCGACATCGACGGCCTTGGCGTTGAGCGCCTCGAGCAGCTGCGGCCCGCCCGGGAATTCCCGCCACTCGGCCCGGAACCCGAGAGGCTTGAGCGCCGCGTCGAGGCTGCCGCGCGCCTTCAGCAGCAGCATGGTGCCGTATTTCTGGTAGCCGACCCGCAGCACGCGGTCGGCCCGCGCCGGGCCGCTCGCCGCGAGCGCAGCGAGGGACGCCGTCGTGCCGGCGGCGAAGGAACGCCTGGTGAGCGTCATGACAGGAAGCCTGCGATCTCTGGAGGGAAAGGGACGATGGCAGCCATCGGCCCCAGGGCGCCGGCGCCCCGGATCCGCGGCGAGGCGATGGTCGTGATGCCGGGGCTCGCGATGCGGCGGCGGTGGGGCGTGATCCGCCAGCGGCTCACGCCGAGCGAGAAGGGACGCGCTCAGCCGATCTGGCCGTCGATGTCGAACTGCTTGGCGGCCACCAGGCTCTGCGAGGTCTGCCGATCCTCCCCGCCGGCCGCCGCGGGACATGCGGTCTCCCGACCGGCGTCGCTCCGGCTGCCGGCCGCTCCGCGCGGGGCGGCATCGCCGAGTCCGCGCCCGCCGATGCTCCTGCCCGGTGCCGCCGGATCCGGGCGTCCGGAAGCCTGGCGGGACGGCTGACGTGGCCACAGTCTCATCGTTGGTATCCCCTGCCGAGATCAGGACATTCAGAACAGCGCCTGGTTTCGAGCGCCATATCAATGATAAGATCAATATAATACGCAAGTCGATAGCTATTTATTGCTGCAAGAGGGCGAATCCGGAGGACGATCTTGTTGCCGTGCCAGCCTTCCGGGCATTGGCTTTCCGCAACGGCGCCGGCGCCCGCCGGACGCGCCGCGCTGCCCCGGCCCCGCCGTCGCGGCCGCCCCCCGCCCCGATCCGAACCGGAACCGGGAGAGCCCGCCCCGGTGAATGCTTCCGCATGCGCGTCTAGGGGACGCGCCTGGCGGGCGGGCCGAGCGGGCGCGTCGCGGAAATTCTTCTCGGTCCGCCCACCGGCGCAGTCCGCTCGTCTCCGCCGCTTCGTTCTTTAAAAAGAACAATCTCGTTGACTTGGCGAACGGCTCCAGACACCCTTGGGCCATCGGATGCGGCCCCCGACGCGCCCGTCCGATCCCCACAACCAGGAGGCTCCACCGATGGCCTTTCGGCCCCTGCATGACCGCGTGCTGCTGCGCCGCCTCGACGGCGAGGAGAAGACCAAGGGCGGCATCATCATTCCCGACACCGCCAAGGAGAAGCCGCAGGAGGGCGAGGTCGTCGCCGTCGGCCCGGGCGCCCGCGACGACCAGGGCGCGCCGACGCCCCTCGACGTGAAGGCCGGCGACCGGGTGCTGTTCGGCAAGTGGTCCGGCACCGAGGTCAAGATCGACGGCGAGGACCTGCTGATCCTCAAGGAAGCCGACATCCTCGGCGTGATCGCGGCCTGACGAAAGACCACAATCAAGAGGACGAAACTCATGGCTGCCAAGGACGTGAAATTCTCCGCCGATGCCCGCGAGCGCCTGTTGCGCGGCGTCGACATCCTGGCCGACGCGGTGAAGGTCACGCTCGGCCCCAAGGGCCGCAACGTCGTGATCGAGAAGAGCTTCGGCGCGCCCCGGATCACCAAGGACGGCGTCACCGTCGCCAAGGAGATCGAGCTGGAGGACCGCTTCGAGAATCTCGGCGCCCAGCTCCTGCGCGAGGTCGCCGCGAAGACCAACGATCTCGCGGGCGACGGCACCACCACCGCGACGGTGCTGGCCCAGGCCATCGTCAAGGAGGGCGCGAAGGCCGTCGCGGCGAACTTCAATCCCCTCGATCTCAAGCGCGGCATCGACCTCGCGGTCGCGGCGGCGGTGAAGGACGTGGCGGGGCGCGCCCGCAAGGTGACGGCATCGGATGCCATCGCGCAGGTCGGCACCATCTCGGCCAACGGCGACGCCGAAATCGGCCGGTTGATCGCCCAGGCCGTCGAGAAGGTCGGCAAGGAGGGCGTCATCACGGTCGAGGAGGCGAAGACCGCCGAGACCGAGCTCGACGTGGTCGAGGGCCTGCAATTCGACCGCGGCTACCTCTCGCCGTACTTCGTGACCAATGCCGAGAAGCTGACCGTCGAGCTCGACGACCCCTACATCCTGATCCACGAGAAGAAGCTCTCCTCGCTCCAGCCGCTGCTGCCGGTGCTCGAAGCCGTGGTGCAGTCAAGCCGGCCGCTCCTGATCATCGCGGAGGACATCGAGGGCGAGGCGCTTGCCACCCTCGTCGTCAACAAGCTGCGCGGTGGCCTGAAGGTCGCGGCCGTGAAGGCGCCGGGCTTCGGCGACCGGCGCAAGGCGATCCTCGAGGACATCGCGATCCTGACCAAGGGCCAGACGATCTCGGAGGAGCTCGGCATCAAGCTCGAGAGCGTGACGCTCGCCGAGCTCGGCCGCGCCAAGCGGGTGCGGATCGACAAGGAGAACACCACGATCGTCGACGGCGCCGGCGAGGCGTCCGAGATCGCGTCCCGCGTCGCCCAGATCAAGGCGCAGATCGAGGAGACCACCTCCGACTACGACCGCGAGAAGCTGCAGGAGCGCCTGGCGAAGCTCGCCGGCGGCGTCGCGGTGCTGCGGGTCGGCGGCGCCACCGAGGTCGAGGTGAAGGAGAGAAAGGACCGGGTCGACGATGCCCTGAACGCCACCCGCGCGGCGATCGAGGAGGGCATCGTGCCGGGGGGCGGCACGGCGCTCCTGCGGGCCCGCGGCGCCGTCGCGGCGCTCCAGGGCGGCAACCCGGACGTGACCGCCGGGATCAAGATCGTGCTCAAGGCCCTCGAGGCGCCGATCCGGCAGATCGCCGCCAATGCGGGGATCGAGGGCTCGATCGTGGTGGCGAAGGTGGGCGAGAGCGATTCCGACACCTACGGCTTCGACGCGCAAGCCGAGACCTACCTCGACCTGATCGAGGCCGGCATCGTCGACCCGGTGAAGGTGGTGCGCACCGCGCTCCAGGACGCGGCCTCGGTGGCGGGCCTCCTCGTCACCACGGAAGCCCTCGTGGCCGACCGGCCGAAGGACAAGCCCGCCCTGCCGGCGCCCGCCGGTCCGGACTTCTGACCGCCGACCCCGCGCCCCCCGGGGGGCTCCGACCCCGGGGTGCCCCGGAGGCTCCGACCCCGGGGCGCGTCCCTCCGTCCCATGCTCCAGGATCGCCATGCCGAGGCAACAGGACCCGACCGTGCCGTTCCATCCCTCCGAGCCGAGCCCCGGGCTCGTCACGGTGGCCCTCTGCGTCACGCTGATCCTCGCCGCGTTCACGTTCCTCATGCGCGCGGCCTGACGGGGTCGTGGCGATGAACCCCGTCATCGCGGTCGTCGGCGCCGGCTTCAGCGGCAGCATGGCGGCGCTCCACCTGCTGTCCGCCCTGCCCCGGCCCTGGTCGGTGCTGCTGTGCGAGAGGGCCGGGAGCTTCGGGCGCGGGCTCGCCTACGGCACCGACGCCCCCGCCCACCTGCTCAACCTGCGCGCCGCCAACATGAGCGCCTATCCGGACCAGCCGGAGCATTTCTCCGCCTGGCTCGCGGCGCTGCCGGAGGACGACCGCTCAGGAATCGTGGCGATGCCGGCCGGCACCTTCGCGCCGCGCGCGCTCTACGGCCGCTACCTCGCCGAACTCCTCACGCAAGGGGTCGTGGCCGAGGGCGCGCCGCGGCTCCACCTCGTCCACGACGCCGTCACCGACCTCGTCCCGGTGGCGGACGGCTACTCCTTGCGCACCGAGGGCGGTGCGGCCTATTCGGTCGCCGGCGCGGTGCTCGCCATGGGCAACCTCACGGGCCCGGGTGCGCCGCCCAGCCGCCACCGCCTCGACCCGTGGCGGCCGGAGGCGTTCGGCCGGCTGCACCCGGATCGGCCGGTGCTGGTCGTCGGCACCGGGCTCACCATGGTGGACGCGGTCGCGTCCTTACGCGGCCGGGGTTTTTCCGGCCGGATCGTCGCCCTGTCGCGCCGCGGCCTGGTGCCGAGCGTCCACGCGCCGACGCGGCCCTGGCCGGTGCCCGATCTCAGGGCGGACGACCTCGCCTCCCTCACCCGGCTGACCCGGCGGATCCGGGCCGAGATCGCAACGGCGCGACGAGCGGGCCGTGACTGGCGCGACGTGATCGACGCGCTTCGCCCGATCATCGGCTATCTCTGGCGCAGCCTGCCGGGGCCTGAGCGGGCGCGCTTCCTGCGCCACCTGCGGCCGTTCTGGGACGTGCACCGCCACCGAGCCGCCCCGCCCGCGGCGGCGGCGATCGCCGCCGAGATCGCGGCGGGCCGCCTCTCCGTGCGGGCCGGGCGCATCCTCGCCATCGCGGACGGGCCTGGCGGGGCTGCGGTGACGATCCGGCCCCGCCATGGCGGCGCGGACGAGACACTCGCCGCGCAGGGCATCGTCGACGCCACCGGGATCGGCCGCATCGACGAGACCGGGGACCCGCTGCTGCGCCGCCTCGTCCTGCGCGGCCTCGCGCGACCCGACGCGTTCGGTCTCGGCCTTGCGGCGGGCGACGACTACCGCCTGCGCGCCACCCGGCCGGGACGGCTCTGGACCCTTGGCCCGCTCCTGCGCGGCACGCTGTGGGAATGCGTCGCGGTGCCGGACATCCGCAGCCAGGCCGCCGAGGTCGCCGCCCTCGTCGCCACCGAGGTCGACGGCCTGCCGGCGGCCCGCCGGCAGGCGGTCTGATCCGAGTTCCGCCTGATCTGTTCGAATAAAGATAAAGCGCGTCTCCCCTCTCCCACACCTTGCAGCGATCCCGGGCTTGCCCGGGATCGCCTGGAGAGGGGATCCCGCGCTCTACTTTCACCGGATCAGATCAAGCGGACACGTGTGATCCGCCGCCGCCGATCGCCGCGACGCCCAGCCCCGCCTCTGCGCGAGGCGCGCCACCGCCGCCATCGCGCCCTCCGGACAGCGGCCCTTCCACGCGCAGCGGTACCGACGGCCCATTCGTTCTTCGAACCGGCCGCAAAAGAGAGATCGGTTTTATTGACGCGATCCACGATTCCGGTCGACTATCTGACTGAAATCGCATCGCGGGTGCAGATACAGATCAGGCATGATCGTGTCGTGGAGAGGTGACATTCGCCTCGATGCACCATGACGATCATCCAGATCGACCTGGCGCGGGCTGAATCCTTGCGGATAGCCGTGATCGTCGACGCCATCTTTCCGCCCTTCACCGTGGAGACATGCCTTGGCTGACGTCATCGTCCGATCGTCTCCCCTCGAGCCCGCCGCGCAAGTCCTCCTCGACGGGCTGGTGGCCGAGTATGACGGTCGATACGGCGCGGCGAGCCGTCCGGGCGGAGCCCGGGCCGAGATCCTGCGCTATCCCGCCGAGGCCTACCGCCCGCCCCTCGGCGACTTCCTGCTCGTGCTGCGCGACCGCGAGACCATCGCCGGCGGCGCGTTCATGAGCCACGACGACGCGACGGTGGAGCTCAAGCGCATCTGGACCCGGCCCGACCTGCGCCGACAGGGGCTCGCGAAGCGCGTCGTCCAGGCACTTGAGGAGAGCGCGGCCCGGCTCGGCTACACGCGGGCCTACCTGACGACGGGCTTTCGCCAGCCTGAGGCGACGGCGCTCTACGCCTCCCTCGGCTACCGGCCGCTCTTCGACGTCGCGGCCGACCCGCTCCTGTACCGCTCCCTGCCGTTCGAGAAAGGGCTGGCTTCGGCCGTTCATCCTGCCACGCCGGCCTATCCGCCCGCCGCGTCCTTCGAGGCGGCGACCGCCCGGGTGAACGCCGTGAAGGCGGAGCAGGAGCGGACGCTCCTCGCCCGCATCGCGGCGCACCGGGCACGCGCCGCCTGAAACCGACCCGCCGTCGCGACGCCCCGCGGGACCGCGCGCGCCGGCGGGTGCCGCCTGGAACCCATCATGACCTCCTCCCGTCCCCGCCGCCTCAAGACCCTGGTCGGTGCGCCCCCTCTCGTCGCCGCCGCGAACGACGCGGATCCGGGCGTCGGCCTGCGCCGCGCGGTCGCGCTCGCCCGCAAGGCCGAGGCCGAGCGGATCACCGGCCTGTTCACCGCCGACCTGCTGCAGATCGACCCGGCGGGCCTCGCCGGGACGGCGGGCGTGCAGGAGCCGCTGATCGCGCTGGCCGCGCTCAGCCAGGCGACCGAGCGGATCGGGCTGGTGGCGACGGTCTCGACCACCTTCCACCACCCCTTCAACCTCGCCCGGCAGCTCGCCACCCTCGACCACGTCAGCGGCGGCCGCGCGGCCTGGAACGCCGTGACCTCCTCGGTCGGCGAGGAGAATTTCGGCGAGGCGACATCCGACGGGGTCCTGCCGAGCCCCGAGGCGCGCTACGCCCGGGCTGCGGAGTTCATCGCGGTCGTCAACGCCCTGTTCGACGCGAATGCGCGCGACGCGGTCATCCGCAAGGCGTCCGGCGCGCTCGCGCTCGATCCGGCGAAGTTCCACCGCATCGACCATCGCGGCCGGCACTTCACGGTCGCAGGTCCCCTCAACGTGCCGCCGCTGGCGCAGGGCCGCCCGGTCCAGTTCCAGGCCGGGCAGTCGGAGGCGGGCGTCGCCGTCGGCGCGGCCCATGCCGAGGTGGTCTACACCTCGCAGCCGAGCTTCGAAGGCGCGGTCGCCTTCGCGGCGGACCTGCGCCGGCGCGCCGCCGCCCTCGGGCGCGGGCCCGGCCTGCCCTTCGTGATGAACTCCTTCCACTGCCTGATCGGCGAGTCCGAGGCCGATGTCGGCCGCCGGCTCGCCGAGAAGCACGCCCGCATCGACTACGACCAGGGCCGGCTCAAGCTTGCCGACATGCTGGGCGGGGATATTGACCTCTCGGGACTTCCCCTCGACGCGCCCCTGCCCGAGGCGCTGCTGCCCGAGGTGACGCGCATCAACCGCCGACGCGGTCGGGTCGAGATCTTCCGGCGCTACGCGAAGCAGGGACTGCCTCTGCGCCGGCTCATCATCGAGGCCCAGGAGACCGGGCACTGGTCGGTTGCCGGCACGCCCGATCAGCTCGCCGACGCCCTGGAGGAGCGCTACCGCGCCGGGATCCTCGACGTCGTCACCCTGCACGGCCTCGGCAACCCCGACCAGGAGGACCTGCTCGTGAACGGCCTCCTGCCGGAGCTGCGGCGGCGCGCCCTGATCGACACCGACTATGTCGGCGACGATTTCCGCTCCAACCTCGAATTGCCGCCGCTCGCGGACGCGACCGCGCGGGCGCGGATCGCCTGAGCGGCGCCCGGGAGAAGATCCTCCCGGCTGCAGCCGCCCTCGGCACAGCGCCCTGCCCTCTGGTCGATAATATTTGGAAGCGCGTTTCATTGACGAAAGGCGCCCACACGCGGAAATATCGATCTCGCAGCGCAAGACATCTCGCGTGATGGCGTGGCCATCTACTGATTATTTCCTCGGCCTGTGCCGAGACTACGTGGCGCGTCACGACACGATCGTGGCTCGGGAGAGCGAAAAGCCGACCATGATCACGCGTCACCCGTCGATCGCCGGGCTGCACCGCCCCGACCGTCCGAGTTCCCGATGACCTATCGCCTGAGCCTCCTCGACAAGAGCCCCCTCCTGCCCGGCGAGCCGGCGACCGCCGCCTTGCAGCGCACGATCGTCCTGGCGCAGGCCGCCGAGCGCCTCGGCTACGCGCGCTTCTGGGTGGCGGAGCACCACGCCAATCCGGGGCTGGCCGGCACCGCCCCCGAGGTCCTGATCGCGCATCTCGCCGCCCGCACGCAGCGCATCCGGCTCGGCTCCGGCGGCGTGCTGCTGCCGCATTACAGTCCCTACAAGGTCGCCGAGACCTTCAACCTGCTGGCCGCCCTGGCACCAAACCGGATCGACCTCGGCATCGGCAAGGCCCCGGGCGGCCTGCCCGACGCGACCCGCGCCCTGCGGCGCCGGCACGATCCGGCCGACCACGCGACCTTCGACGACCTCCTGGCCGAACTCGACCGCTATCTCGCGCCGCACGAGAGCGGATTGCGCGAAGGCACTCTGCGCGCCTTGCCGACGCCGCCCGCGGCCCCGGAGCGCTTCCTGCTGGGCGCCAGCCCCGACAGCGCCCGCACGGCCGCGGCGCTCGGCTGGCGCTTCGTCTTCGCCGGCCAGCTCAACGGCGACCCGCGGGCGATCGAGGCGAGCCTGGAGGCCTGCGCGCAGGCCGGCGCCAAGGACTCTCCCCTCCTCGCCGTGACGGCCCTCGCGGCGTTGAGCCACGAGGAGGCGCGGGCGCTCACCGATCCGCTCCAGGTGGTGCGGGTCACGCTACCCGACGGCCAGAGCGTCAATCTCGGCAGCGAGGCGCAGGCGTCGGAGTTCGCCCGGCAGGCCGGCGCCGCTTCCTACCGGACCGAGATCCGCCGGCCGCACGTGCTGTCGGGCACTGCCGACGAGATCCGGGCCGAGCTCGACCGGCTCCACGCCCGCTTCGGGGTCGAGGAGTTCGTCGTCGACACACCCCCCTCCGCGACAGGCAGGCGCCTCGCCTCCGTGACCCTGATCGCAGGCGGCGCCCCGGCGCTGGCGGCCTGATCGTTGAGAGTCCCACGATGACCCAGACCCGTCTCACCTTCGGCCTGATGCTCCAGGGCGGCGGCAGCCACATGAATGCGTGGCGCCACCCGAGCAACCCGGCCGACGCCAGCGTCAACCTCGACTTCTTCGTCGGCAACGCCCGCAAGGCGGAACAGAACGGCATCGCCTTCGCGTTCGTGGCCGACGGCCTCTACATCAACGAGAAGTCGATCCCGCACTTCCTCAATCGCTTCGAGCCGCTCACCATCCTGTCGGCATTGGCGGTGAGCACCGAAAAACTCGGCCTCGTCGGCACGGTCTCGACCTCCTACAGCGACCCCTTCACCATCGCCCGGCAATTCGCCTCGCTCGACCTGATCAGCGGCGGCCGGGCCGGCTGGAACGCCGTGACCTCGCCGCTCGAGGGCTCCGGGCGCAACTACAGCCGGCCCCATCCCGAGCACGCGCTCCGCTACGAGATCGCGCAGGAATACCTCGACGTCGTGAAGGGCCTGTGGGATTCCTGGGACGACGACGCCTTCCCGCGCGACCGGGAGACCGGCCGGTTCTTCGATCGGGACAAGCTCCACCGGCTCGACCACAAGGGGCGCTTCTTCCAGGTCGAGGGCCCGCTCAACATCCAGCGGTCGGCACAGGGCCAGCCGGTGGTCTTCCAGGCCGGCGCGTCCGAGGCCGGCATCGGGCTCGCCGGCCGGCACGCCGACGCGGTCTTCGCCAACCACCTGCCGCTGGCTGAGGCGCAGAGCCTCTACCGCAACCTCAAGGCGAGCGCCGTCGCCCATGGCCGCCGGGCCGACGACCTGAAGGTCTTCCCCGGCGCCGGCCCGATCGTCGGCCGCACCAGGGGCGAGGCTGAGGAGAAGTACCGGGCGATCCGCGACCTGATCTCGATCGACGACGCGCTCGCCTATCTCGGCCGCTTCTTCGACCATCACGACTTCTCGGCCTACCCGCTCGACGCGCCCTTCCCGGATCTCGGCGCGATCGGCCAGAACAGCTTCCGCTCGACCACCGACCGCATCAAGCGCAACGCCGCCGAGAAGCGCCAGACCCTGCGCGAGGCGGCGCTCGAGGCCGCGACCCCGCGCACCGACCTGATCGGCTCGGCCGAGGAGGTCGCCGAGACCTTGATTACCCGGGTCGAGCAGGGCGCCGCGGACGGCTTCGTGCTCGGCTTCCCCGTCATCGGCCAGGGGCTCGACGACTTCGTCGACCTCGTGATCCCGGTGCTGGAGGCGCGCGGCGTCTACGACCGCACGCTGCCGGGTGCGACCTTGCGCGACCATCTCGGCCTGCCCCGCCGCGAGAGCCGCTACGCCGCCGAGGCGGCGCCCGCGCGCCGGGTGGCCGCGCGATGACGCGTCCCTCGTCGCCAGCCCCCGCCGATCGGAGCCGCCGCATGCCAGACCTGTTCGTCTCGACCACGCCCCTCGATCCCCGGGCACAGCCCCTCTTCGACCAGCTCACCTGGGAATACGTCACCCGCTACGGGACCTATTTCGGGGGGCCGCCGGGCGCCGAGATGACCCGCTACCCGGCCGACCTGTTCGCACCTCCGCACGGCCACTTCCTGCTCCTCCTGCGCGACGGCGTGGCGATTGCCGGCGGCGCGTTCAAGCGCTTCGACGAGCGCACCGCCGAGCTGAAGCGGGTCTGGACCGACCCGTCGTTGCGTCGCCAGGGCCTGGCGCGCCGGGTCGTCGCCGAGCTCGAGGCGCAGGCGGTGCGGCAGGGCTACGCGCGCGTCTACCTGACGACGGGCTTTCGCCAGCCCGAGGCCAAGGGGCTCTATCTCAGCCTCGGCTACACGCCCCTGTTCGACCTCACCGTCGACCCCGAGACCTACGGCATCCTGCCCTTCGAGAAGGCGCTGCCGACGGCCGCGCGGGCGGGCTCCGAGCGCGACGCCGCCTGACGCGGTCCCGACCTCCTCATCCCGAGACAGCCATGCCCCTCGCCAGCAACGTCGCGGACCTGCCCGCGCCGGCCCGCGCCGCCTCCCCCGTCCGCGACTTCAGCCGCCTCAGGATCGTCCCGGCCCGGTATCCGGCCCGCACCGCCGGCACGGTCTTCGCCGGGCTCGTCATCGCGGGCGTCCTCCACTCGGTCCTGTCCAACCCGCGCTGGGGCTGGGACGTGTTCGCCGCGTGGTTCTTCGCCGAGCCGGTGCTGGTCGGGCTCGGGCGCACCCTGCTGCTGACGGCGCTGGGCACGGTCCTCGGCTTCCTGTTCGGCACGCTGCTCGCGCTCGCCCGGGTCTCCGGCTCGCCGCTGCTCTCGGGCCTGGCCTGGGGCTACGTCTGGCTCTTCCGCTCGATCCCCTTGATCGTGCTGCTCCTGATCCTCAACAACCTCGGGTACCTCTACGACACGATCTGGCTCGGGGTGCCCTTCACCGGCATCACCCTCGCCTCCTGGCAGACGACGCAACTCATCACGCCGTTCCTCGCCGCCGTGCTCGGGCTGACCCTCAACGCCTCGGCCTTCTCCTGCGAGATCGTGCGCGGCGGCATCCTGGCGGTCGACCAGGGCCAGCACGAGGCGGCCGCGGCGCTCGGGCTGCCGCGGCGCCGGCAGGTCTCGCGCATCGTCCTGCCGCAGGCGATGCGGACCATCCTGCCGACCGCCTTCAACGAGGTCATCAGCATCGCCAAGGGCACCTCGCAGGTCTACATCCTGGCCCTGCCCGAGCTGTTCTACACGATCCAGGTCATCTACCGGCGCAACCTCGAGGTCATCCCGCTCCTGATGGTGGCGACCGTCTGGTACCTGGTGATCCTGAGCGTCCTGTCCTTCGTCCAGCGCCACGTCGAGCGCTACTACGCCCGCGGCGCGCTGCGGAACCCGCCGCCCTCGCTGATCGGCACGGCCCTCACGCGGTGGCGCGGGGCGGGCGCCCGCGCCCCGTCGGCGGTCCCGGCTATCTCCGCGCCCGCCGTCCTGCCGGTGCGCAGCGGCGGCGAGATCCGCATCGCGAACGTCTCGAAGAGCTTCGGCCCGCTCACGGTGCTCGACGACGTCAGCCTTTCCTTACGCGCAGGCAGCGTGACCGCGATCATCGGCCAGTCCGGCTCCGGCAAGTCGACCCTCCTGCGGGCGATCAACCATCTCGAGCGGGTCGATGCCGGCTTCATCGCCATCGACGGCGAGCTGATCGGCTACCGCCAGGACGGCGACACGCTCTACGAGCTGAAGGAGACCGACATCCTCGCCCGCCGCGTCGACGTCGGCATGGTGTTTCAGAGCTTCAACCTGTTTCCGCACCTCACGGTCATCGAGAACATCGTCGAGGCGCCGATGACCGTGCGCGGCCTGCCCAGGGCGCAGGCCCTGGCCGAGGCGCGGGAGCTGCTCGCCCGGGTCGGCCTCGCCGACAAGGCCGAATCCTATCCGCGCCAGCTCTCCGGCGGGCAGCAGCAGCGCGTCGCCATCGCCCGGGCGCTGGCCTTGCGGCCCAAGGTGCTGCTGTTCGACGAGCCGACCTCCGCCCTCGACCCCGAGCTCGTCGGCGAGGTGCTCGACGTGATCAAGGAGCTTAGCCTCTCCGGCACCACCCTGGTGATCGTCACCCACGAGATCGGCTTTGCCCGCGAGGTCGCCGACCAAGTGGTGTTCATGGAGGGCGGCCGGATCCTTGAGCAGGGCCCGCCCGCCCGCGTGCTCGCCGCGCCCGACCATCCCCGCACCCGCGAATTCCTCGCCAAGGTGCTCTGATCCCCCACCCTGCAAGCCCCCCAATCTGCAAGGACCTCGTCCCGTGCCGACCCGTCGCGATTCGCTCGCCCTCCTGGCCGCCGCCTCGACCGCCCTCTTCTCCGGCCGCGCGCTCTCGCAAGGAATCGACCTCTCCCCCGAGCAGCCCGGCCGCGTCCGCGCGGCGCGCGACGAGGAGGCGATCCGGCTGATCGCCAAGGACGCGCGGTTCGCCCGGGAGGGCGTGTTCACGGTGGCCAACAATGCCGGGCGCTTTCCCTTCGGGGGCTACGCCAGCGACACCAAGACGGTGATCGGGGCCGAGCCCGACATCGCCCAGCTCGTCGCCGACGCGCTCGGCCGCCGCCTCGAGATCGTCCCGACCTCCTGGGCCGACTGGCCCCTCGGGGTCACCTCGGGCAAGTTCGACGCGGTGATCTCGAACGTCACGGTCACCGAGCAGCGCAAGGAGAAGTTCGACTTCTCGACCTACCGCAAGGACCTGCTCGGCTTCTACGTCAAGAAGACCAACCCGCTCGTCATCCGCGAGCCGAAGGACGTGGCCGGGCTCAAGATCATCGTCTCCTCCGGCACCAACCAGGAGCAGATCCTGCTGCGCTGGAACGACCAGTACGTGAAGGCCGGCCTGAAACCCATCGAGGTGCAGTATTACGACGACGACGTGGTGCTCTACCTCGCCCTCGAGTCAGGCCGCGCCGACGCCTATCTCGGCCCGAACGCGCTGCTGAGCTTCAAGGCGGCGCAGGAAGGCAAGACCCGGCTCGCCGGCAACTTCAGCGGCGGCTGGCCGGTCCTGGCCGAGATCGCCGTGACGACCCGCAAGGGCGCGGGACTGGCCGACGCCATCACCCGGGCGATCAACACCCAGATCCGCAACGGCAACTACGCCAAGGCGCTGGCGCGCTGGAACCTCTCGGCCGAGGCGATCGAGGAGTCGCGCACCAACCCGCCCGGCCTGCCGCGGGCGTGAGACGAGCTCGCCACAAGAATTGAAGATGCCGCGTGAATAATCGGAAACAAGACATGGCGCGGGATCCCCTCTCCCGTGTGGGAGAGGGGTAGGGGTGAGGAGGGTGGCTCGGTTGCCGCAATGACCCTGAACCGTCGATCTGCGCAGCTCAGCGTTCACAGTTCAATCCTGAAGCCGAGCCACCCTCACCCCCAGCCCCTCTCCCACACGGGAGAGGGGGGACTCCCACCTTAATCTTTCCCTCTTTGAGGCTGCGGCAACGCGAGACTTGTGATGATCGATCGACGACTGATCCTCTCATTCCTCGTTGGCGCGCTCTGCGCCGGCCAGGCCCTGCCCGCCTCGGCGCAGAGCACCCCCTTCGACCTCGGCCCCGAGCAGCCCGGCCGGGTCCGCGCCGAGGCCGACCCGGCGGCGATCGCCCGGATTCCGAAGGGGTTCCGGTTCGTCGAACCGGGAACCCTCACGGTGGCGATCACCCCGGGCGGGCCGCCGCTCGGCACCTACGCGACAGATGCGAAAACCGTCGTCGGCGCCGATCCCGACTTCGCCCAGCTCGTCGCCGACAGCCTCGGCCTCAAGCTCGCCCTCGTGCCGGTCGCCTGGGCCGACTGGCCGCTCGGCCTCGCCTCGGGCCGCTACGACGCGGTGATCTCGAATGTCGGCGTGACCGAGCAGCGCAAGGAGAAGTTCGACTTCTCGACCTACCGGCAGGGTCTGCACGGCTTCTTCGTGCGCGCCGACAGCAGGATCGACCATATCCGCGAGCCCAAGGACGCGGCGGGGCTGACGATCAGCGTCGGCGGCGGCACCAACCAGGAGCGCATCCTGGTGGAGTGGAGCCGGCAGAACGTCGCGGCGGGCCTCAAGCCCATCGACCTGCAGCTCTTCGACGACGAGGCCGCGCGCCTCGTCTCCTTACGCTCCGGCCGCGCCGACGCGGTCGTGCAGCCCCACGCCCAGCTGGTCTTCGTGGCGGCGCGCGACCGCGACATCAGGCGGGTCGGCACGCTCAGCGCCGGCTGGCCGCTCACATCCGACGTGGCGATCGCGACGCGCAAAGGCAGCGGCCTCGTCGACGCGCTGACGCAGGCGACCAACGACCTGATCGCCGACGGCCGGTACCGCCGGATGCTCGCGCGCTGGGGCCTGGAGGAGGAGGCGCTGCCGCGCTCCGAGACCAACCCGCCCGGCCTGCCGAAGTTTTGAGGCGATGGCGCCCCTCGCGATCCCGCGCCTCGCCTTCCTGGTCCCGGGCAACTACGACGACGCGGACCCGCGCGCCGGGCTCGACGAGACCCTCGCCCTCTTCGCCGAGGGCGAGGCCCTCGGCTACGACGGCGCCTGGGTGCGCCAGCGCCACCTCGAGCCCGGGATCTCCTCGGCGGCGACGTTCCTGGCCGCCGCCACGCAGCGCACGCGGCGCATCGGGCTCGGCGTCGCGGTGATCCAGATGGGCTACGAGAATCCGTTCCGGCTGGCCGAGGACCTCTCCCTCGTCGACGTGCTGTCCGGGGGCCGGCTCGAGGTCGGCCTCAGCGCCGGACCGCCGCCGCACGGGCGCCTCCTCGGCGCGCGCTTCCACGACGGCGATCCGGACGCGGTCGACACCTCGCACGACCGGGTCGGGCGGCTTGCCGCCAACCTCGACGGCGGCTGGATCGGCGCGCCGGACGCCCGCATCACCTCGGCCGCCGGCAGCCACCGGCCCCGCCTGCGCCCTTACGCGCCGGGCCTGCGCCGGCGGCTGTGGTACGGCGCCGGATCCCTGCGCTCGGTGCGCTGGGCGGCCGAGAACGGCGTCCACCTCCTCGTCGGCAACATCAACACGGCCGAGGAATCGGACGACTTCCTGGAGGTGCAGGCGCGCCACGTCGCGGCCTTCCGGGCGCATTGGCGCGGCGAAGGCACGCCCCGGATCGCGGTCGGCCGGGTGATTTTGCCCCTCGACGGGGCCGATCCCGCGACGCGCGAGCGCTACCGGGCCTTCGCCGCAGGCCGCCATGCCCGCACCCTCGCCCCGCAGGGCGAGCGCCGCACCCTGTTCGCGCCCGACCTCGTCGGCACCGCGGCCGAGCTGGTCGAGCGGCTGCGGGCGGACCCGATCCTGCCCTTCGCCGACACCCTGCGGCTGGAGCTGCCCTACAACTTCGCCGCCGCCGAGTACCGCCAGATCCTCGCGGACGTCGCGGCCCGCGTCGCGCCCGCGCTCGGCTGGAGGGCGGCGTGACCCTGACGGCGGCGGGGTGCATCGCCGTCACGATGACCGGGTGACCGCAGGAAGACGACCATGGACGCACAGGACCGTTTCGGCGCCCTGATCGGCGACATGCCGCTCCTCGAACTCAGGCGCTTCGGCGAGCGGCGGAACCTGCGGGCCCGCATCTTCGCCAAGGTCGAGGCCCTGAACCCGGCCGGCAGCATCAAGGACCGCACCGCCTGGGGCATCGTCCGCGCCGCCGAGGCCGAGGGACGTCTGGTGCCGGGGCAGCTCCTCGTCGACCTCACCAGCGGCAATACGGGCATCGGCCTCGCGGCGCTCGCCGCCGCCCGGGGCTACCGGGCGAAGTTCTACCTGCGCGCCTCGACCAGCACCGAGAAGGTCGCGCTGATCCACCGCTACGGCGCCGAGACCGTGCCGATCGACGATGCGGAGTTCCTGGCGCCCGGCGGCGTCGACGCGATCATCGCCCGCGTGCGGTCGGAGAACCCGGACGCATTCTACACCGACCAGCGCGCCGACCCGGCCAATCCCCGCATCCACCACGACACGACCGGCCCCGAGATCTGGCGCGACACCGACGGCGCGGTCGACGTCCTGGTCGCGGCGGTCGGCACCGGCGGCACGATCTCGGGCACCGGCCGCTTCCTCAAGGCGCGCAAGCCGGGCCTGCGGGTCGCGGCGGTCGAGCCGGGGCCCGATTCGGTCCCGACGCCCGAGCGGCCGCAGGTCGACACCGTCGAGGGCGTGCACCGGGTCACCGGCGTGGAGCCCCGCCTGCTGCCGGCGAACTTCGACGCCGGCGTCGTCGACGCGTTCATCCCCTGCGAGACCCGCGAGGCGCGGGCGGTGGCCCGGGCGCTCGCGCGCGAGGAGGGCCTGTTCGCGGGGCCGTCCTCCGGCGCGGTCCTGCACGCCGCCGCCGTGCTCGCCGGGCGACCGGAGCATGCCGGCCAGACGATCGTGGCGATCGTCGCCGACAGCGGCGAGCGCTATCTCTCGCAGGACGACGCGATCGCGCGGCCAAGGGGCGGCCCGGGCCCGGCCTGAGCGGGGCGGACCGCCTGATCCGCCACCGCAGGATATCCCCGGGCCTCGGACCGCGTGTCCCCCTTACTCGTTGTCGCCCTGGATCGCCGCGATGACCGCGTCGGTGACCTGGCGGGTCGTCGCCTTGCCGCCGAGGTCGGGGGTGTGCAGGCCCGGATCCGCGGTCACCCGCTCCACGGCGCGCATCAGCCGGTCCGCCGCCGGCGTCTCGCCGAGGTGCTCCAGCATCTGGCAGGCGGTCCAGAACGTCGCGACCGGGTTGGCGATGCCCTTGCCCGCGATGTCGAAGGCCGAGCCGTGGATCGGCTCGAACATCGACGGGAACTTGCGCTCGGGGTTGATGTTCGCGGTCGGCGCGATGCCGAGCGAGCCGGCGAGCGCCGCGGCCAGGTCCGACAGGATGTCGGCGTGGAGGTTCGTCGCCACGATGGTGTCGAGGGTCTCGGGCTTGATCACCATGCGCATCGTCATGGCGTCGACCAGCATCTTGTCCCAGGTCACGTCCGGGAATTCCTGAGCCACCTCGGCGGCGATCTCGTCCCACATCACCATGGCGTGGCGCTGGGCGTTCGACTTCGTCACGACGGTGAGCAGCTTGCGCGGGCGGCCCTGCGCCAGCCGGAACGCGTAGCGGATGATGCGGGCGACGCCGGTGCGGGTCATCATCGAGACGTCGGTGGCGACCTCCTCCGGGTGGCCCTGGTGGACGCGGCCCCCGACGCCCGCGTACTCGCCCTCCGAGTTCTCGCGCACGATCACCCAGTCGAGCTCGGGGCCCGAGACGTGGCGCAGCGGGCTGGTGATGCCCGGCAGGATCCGGGTCGGGCGGACATTGGCGTACTGGTCGAAGGGCTGGCAGATCGCGAGCCGCAGGCCCCACAGGCTGATGTGGTCCGGCACGTCCGGCGCGCCGACCGCCCCGAAGAAGATCGCGTCGTGGTGCCGGATCTGCTCGCGGCCATCCGCCGGCATCATCACGCCGTGCGTCTTGTAGTAGTCCGAGCCCCAGTCGAAGTGGTCGAACCGGAACCGGAACGTGCCCGTCTTCTCGGCGAGCGCGTTCAGCACCTCGATGCCGGCGGCGATGACCTCGATGCCGATGCCGTCGGCCGGAATGGCGGCGATCCTGTAGGTCTTGGTCATGACGGGTCTCCGGATGCGATGAGGGAGAGCAAAGGACCGGGAGGTCAGTGGGCGGCGACGCCGGCCGTCCCGGTGCGCCGCCCGGCGCGGGCGACGATCAGCGTGACGACCGCCGAGAGGAGGAGCAGCCCGGCGACGAAGACGAGACCGCCGGTGAAGCTGCCGGTCCGGTCCTTGATCCAGCCGATCGCCCAGGGCCCGACGAAGCCGCCGAGATTGCCGATCGCGTTGATGGTGGCGATGCCCACCGCCGCGGCCGAGCCGGACAGGAACATCGTCGGCATCGCCCAGAGCGGCGGCTTCGCCGCGCTGATGCCGATATTGACCAGGCTGAGCGCGGCGACCACCGCCACGGTCGAGGCCGCGCCGCCGGCGAGCAGCAGGCCCAGGGAGGCGACGAGGCAGGCGATCGCGACGTGCCAGGTGCGCTCGCCGGTCCCGTCCGAGTGCCGCGCCCACAGGATCATCGCGACGACGGCGAGCGTCGGCGGCACGCCGTTGAGGAAGCCGACCGCCATCGTGGAGAGGCCGAAGCCCTTGATGATCTGGGGCGCCCAGATGCCCAGGGTGTAGAGGCCGGCCGAGGTGCCGAAATAGACCAGAGCCAGCGCCAGGACGCGCAGGTCCGACAGGCCCGCCACGATGCCGTGCCGGGCGGTCGCCGTCCTGCCGGCGCGCTCCCGGGTCATCTCGGCGACGAGCCAGGCGCGCTGGTCGTCGGCGAGCCACTGCGCCATCTCGGGCCGGTCGGTCATGTAGACCAGCACGACGAGGCCGAGCACGACGGCCGGGGCCGCCTCGATGAGGAACATCCACTGCCAGCCGTGCAGGCCGAGGATGCCGTCCATCCCGAGCAGCGCGCTCGAGATCGGCGAGCCGAGCACCACCGAGATCGGGGCCGCCGCCATGAACAGCGAGACGACGCCGGCGCGGTAGCGGGCCGGGAACCAGTAGCCCAGGTAGAGGATGATGCCCGGGAAGAAGCCGGCCTCCGCCGCGCCGAGCAGGAAGCGCAGGGCATAGAAGCTGTACTCGCCCTTCACGAAGGCGAAGGCGCCCGAGATGATGCCCCAGGTGATCATCACCCGGGCGATCCACAGCCGGGCGCCGACCTTGTCGAGGATGATGTTCGACGGCACCTCGAACAGGAAGTAGCCGAAGAAGAAGATGCCGGCGCCGAAGCCGAAGACGGCCGAGGAGAAGCCGAGATCCTTGTTCATCGTCAGCGCCGCGAAGCCGATGTTCACGCGGTCGATGAAGGCGATGAAGTAGAGCAGGCAGATGAAGGGGACCAGGCGCCATGCGACGCGGCGCATGGTGGCCTGCTCGAGCGAGCGGTCCATCGTTTCCTCCTGGTGAGCCGCCTGCACCGCGCGCCAGCTATCGTGCCAACTTCCATGCAAGCTCGCATGCGGTATGTCATCACGGCGGAGGGCCGTCAACCGTTCCGTTGCAACTTGCATGGAAGCTGGTAATCCGGATGCGGATGGGAGGCGGGGGCGAGAGAGATGGCGCGGGCGAAACCGGCACGACCAGACGCCGGCGAGCGGCGTCCCTCGCTCGTCGACGACGCCTACGCGGCCATGAAGCTGGCGATCCGGAACTCGGATTTCGCGCCCGGCTACCAGGCCTCCGAGCAGGAGATCGCGCTCCGGCTCGGCATGAGCCGCACGCCGGTGCACGAGGCGGCGATCCGGCTGCAGGAGGATGGGCTGGTGCGGGTGCTGCCGCGGCGCGGCATCCTGATCTGTGCGATCGCGCCGGAGGACATGCGCGAGATCTACGACGTGATCATCGCGCTGGAGGGGCAGGCGGCCGAGCGGGTCGCCGGGCTGCCGGAGCCGGAGCGGCTGCGGGCCGCCGACGCGCTCGCGGCGCATGCCGAAGCGATGGCCGCCGCGCAGGCCGCCGGCGACCTCCCGGCCTGGGGGCTCGCCGACGAGGGCTTCCACCGGACCCTGGTGGAAGAAGCCGGCAACGGGCGCCTGATCCGGATCATGCAGACCATCAACGACCAGTCGCACCGCGCCAGGATGCTGACGCTGAGGCTGCGCCGGGAACTCGACGCCTCCGTGACCGAGCACCGCCGCATCATCGACGCCATCCGGGAGGCGGACGGGCCCGGCGCACACCGGCACGCCCGCGAGCACCGGATCCGTGCGCGCGACACCCTGCTGCCGCTGCTGAACGATTTCGGCCTCAGGCACCTGTAGGGGCGGGGCGCACGCGGCCGGTCGGTCCAGGCCGGCACGCCGCGGCGACCCGGTCGAGGGCGTGCGCGGCATGGCCGAGGCGCCGCTGCGGGACGGAGGGCCGGGCGCGTGGCCGCGGATCCGCCCTCGCAGGCGCATGCCGGTCCCGATCGCCGGCGAGGAAGCCCACCCGGACGGGTTCCCTCGCCGGGCCTTCCCTTTCTCAGTCGATGACCTCGACGATCCGCCGGGTGCGGGGCTCGACCAGGACGGGACGCTCGTTGACCACGGTGTACCGGTAGCCCGGCCTCACCTGGTACTCGCTCGGGACGTCGTAGTAGGTGACGCCGTCTTCCGGCAGGGTCGCGCCGACGGCCAGGCGGCCATCATAGGTGTAGGACCGGACGCCCCGCTCGCGGACGTAGCTGCGGAAGCGCGGGCGGTCGTCGACGCCCAGGATGCCGCCGACGGTGCCGGTCGCGGCGCCGACGGCGCCGCCGACGACCGCACCGACCGGTCCGGCCGCGGCCGCACCCGTCTCGGCCCCCTCCTGGGCGCCGCGGATCGTGCCCTGGGCCTGCGCGGCCAGCGGCAGACCGAGCAGCGCGGCGGTCAGGCTCGCGAGAAGAAGCTTGCTCGTCATCGAATCCATCCTTCCGTCAGGCTGCCGGCGATGATCGCCCGGCGCTCAGTTGCAACCTTCCTTGTGGACGGTCTTGGAGTTGCCCATGCCGTCCTCCTTGTGGACGGTCTTGGAGCCGCAATCGACGCTGCCGGTCGTGACCTCGCGGTGCTCGACGACCCCTTCGCGGCGCTCGACCGAGACGGCAGGACCGCTGTCGCGGCGGATCACCGTCGTGTCCTGGGCCATCGCGCCTCCCGAGAGACCCGAGAGGGCGGCGGCGGCGATAGCGATTGCCAGGATGGTACGCATGTCGTGATGCCTCCAGATGGAAGTTTCATGTGCAGTTCGGAGATTGAAATGCACATCATCGCGCCCGGTTCCACATAATTTTTTCAGTACCGAAGAACATGTCTGAGGTAATGCGGAAATATATATGTAAGATCTTGTGGTCGGTCGCGCACCCGGATCGCTCCGGCGCGCGGACACGCCCGGACCATCGGATTCATCAGTCCGGCACGCCGGATGCGCAGGAACGATGATCCCCGCGAAACGGTTGCACATCGGGCTTCCTACGCGGGAGCGTCAGGCTCCCGACACGGGAGACACGCGCTCGGGCGTGCGGTCGCGGGCCCGTGACGGCCGCCCGGCGGGTTCGCGGACGAAGTGACACCGGATATCCGGGACGGGCCGCCTGTGCTGGCGGCCACCACCGAACGCGAGGCCGCGGTGATGGCGGACTCCGTGATGAGACGCCTCATGATATCCTGGCGCCTTCGCATCCGGGCGCCGGCTTATGCCGAGGTGTGCAGGCTGTGAATTGCGAGAGTCTTGCGAGCCTTGCAGGGGTAGATCTTGTCGCGCATTTTTCGTTAACAGGCCGCACTGACTGGTGGAATTATTTCTTATTATCAAATGATCGCATGCTCATGCGAGTGTCATGATCGACAACGCGCAACAAATTTGCTCGTTCAAAGAATCGTCCCAATAAGACCCGTAATTTCACTGGCGTAATCGTCGCCCATTTGTTCGAGTTCGTGAGGCCGCTGCCTGGAATCATCGCTCCGACCCGCCGCGAGAGCCAAACGCCAGCAGACTTCAGCCATTGATCGAATAAACTCATCGAAACAAAGACGAAAACGTCTTTCTCTCTGCGTAAATGCAATAAGAAACTCAGCGTAAGCGCATTCAAAAAGGTTTGGGAGAAACAGGCGCTCGGAAATGCGAAATGAGAGGCGGGGAAGATCGGGCCAAGACGGGAGCGAGGCTTTGCGACGTTGATCCGGAGCCGCGTTATAACCACGCGTTACCCTGAGGTGAGCTTGCTTGTTGCGGTGTGCCCCCTTACCAGCACGGGTCGCCGCCCGCCGAAGGGCTACGATCGGCACCGGACCCGTCGGATTTCGGCGAGGCCCATGGACCGATGTGCCCGCCGGCGCGGCAGGCTTTCGTCGCCCGCAAGGTTGTCCGTATGACGCCCGTCTCCTCGCAGCTCGAGCCGAAGCTTCTCCTCAAGAGCCTCCGCGCCTTCAGGAGGGGGGACTTCTCGACCCGCCTTCCCCTCGACCTGACGGGGATCGACGGCGAGATCGCCGAGGCGTTCAACGACATCGTCGAGCTGAACCAGGGGCTCGCGCGCGAGCTCGACCGCGTGGCGCGCACCGTCGGCAAGGACGGGAGGATCGGCGAGCGCGGCAAGCTGCCGGCGGCGACGGGCGGCTGGGTCGAATGCGTCGATTCGGTCAACGCGATGATCGGCGACCTCGTCCAGCCGACCACGGAGGTCGCCCGGGTGATCGGCGCGGTGGCCAAGGGCGATCTCGGCCAGACCATGCAGCTCGAGATCGAGGGCCGCCCGCTCCGGGGCGAGTTCCTGCGGATCGGCAAGGTCGTCAACACGATGGTGGACCAGCTGAACTCCTTCGCGTCGGAGGTGACGCGCGTGGCCCGCGAGGTCGGCTCGGAGGGCAAGCTCGGCGGCCAGGCGCAGGTGAAGGGCGTCGGCGGGACCTGGAAAGACCTGACCGACAACGTGAACCTGATGGCGGCGAACCTGACCGGGCAGGTGCGCAACATCGCCGACGTCACCACGGCGGTGGCGCGCGGCGATCTCTCGAAGAAGATCACGGTCGACGTCAAGGGCGAGATCCTGGAGCTGAAGAACACCATCAACACCATGGTGGACCAGCTCAACTCCTTCGCCTCGGAGGTGACCCGCGTCGCCAAGGAGGTCGGCACGGAAGGCAAGCTCGGCGGCCAGGCGCAGGTGAAGGGCGTCGGCGGCGTCTGGGCGGATCTCACCGACAACGTGAACATGATGGCCGAGAACCTGACCGGCCAGGTGCGCAACATCGCCGAGGTCACGACCGCGGTCGCCCGCGGCGACCTGTCGAAGAAGATCACCGTCGACGTCAAGGGCGAGATCCTGGCGCTCAAGCTGACCATCAACACGATGGTGGACCAGCTCAACTCCTTCGCCTCGGAAGTCACGCGCGTGGCCCGCGAGGTCGGCACGGAGGGCAAGCTCGGCGGTCAGGCGCAGGTCGAGGGCGTCGGCGGGACCTGGAAGGACCTGACCGACAACGTCAACATGATGGCGGCGAACCTGACCGGCCAGGTGCGCAACATCGCCGACGTCACCACGGCGGTGGCGAACGGCGACCTCTCGAAGAAGATCACCGTCGACGTCAAGGGCGAGATCCTGGAGCTGAAGAACACCATCAACACCATGGTGGACCAGCTCAACTCCTTCGCCTCGGAGGTGACCCGCGTCGCCAAGGAGGTCGGCTCGGAGGGCAAGCTCGGCGGCCAAGCCCGGGTCGAGGGCGTCGCCGGCACCTGGGCCGACCTCACCAACAACGTGAACCTGATGGCCGAGAACCTGACCGGCCAGGTGCGCAACATCGCCGACGTGACCACGGCGGTCGCCAACGGCGATTTGTCGAAGAAGATCACCGTCGACGTGCGCGGCGAGATCCTGGAGCTGAAATCCACCATCAACACCATGGTGGACCAGCTCAACTCCTTCGCCTCGGAGGTGACGCGCGTCGCCCGCGAGGTCGGCACGGAAGGCAAGCTCGGCGGCCAGGCCGAGGTGAAGGGCGTCGGCGGCGTCTGGAAGGGCCTCACCGACAACGTGAACATGATGGCGGCGAACCTGACGGGTCAGGTGCGCAACATCGCCGAGGTCACGACTGCGGTGGCCAACGGCGACCTGTCGAAGAAGATCACCGTCGCGGTCGAGGGCGAGATCCTGGAGCTGAAATCCACCATCAACACCATGGTGGACCAGCTCAACTCCTTCGCTTCGGAGGTGACGCGCGTCGCCCGCGAGGTCGGCATCGAAGGCAAGCTCGGCGGCCAGGCCCAGGTGCGCGGGGTCGGCGGAACCTGGAAGGATCTGACCGACAACGTGAACATGATGGCCGCCAACCTCACCGGCCAGGTCCGCAACATCGCCGAGGTCACGACCGCGGTGGCCAACGGCGACCTGTCGAAGAAGATCACCGTCGACGTGCGCGGCGAGATCCTGGAGCTGAAATCCACCATCAACACCATGGTGGACCAGCTCAACTCCTTCGCCTCGGAGGTGACGCGCGTCGCCCGCGAGGTCGGCACGGAAGGCAAGCTCGGCGGCCAGGCCCAGGTCAAGGGCGTCGGCGGCACCTGGAAGGACCTCACCGACAACGTGAACATGATGGCCGCCAACCTGACGGGTCAGGTGCGCGGCATCGCCAGCGTCGTGACGGCGGTGGCGCAGGGCGACCTCAAGCGCAAGCTCTCAGTCGACGCCAAGGGCGAGATCGCGGCGCTCGCCAACACCGTCAACGAGATGATCGAGACGCTCGCGACCTTCGCCGATCAGGTCACGAACGTCGCCCGCGAGGTGGGCGTCGAAGGCAAGCTCGGCGGCCAGGCGCGGGTGCCGGGCGCCGCCGGCCTGTGGCGCGACCTCACCGACAACGTCAACCAGCTGGCGGCGAACCTGACCACCCAGGTGCGCGCCATCGCGGAGGTGGCGACCGCGGTGACGAAGGGCGACCTCGCGCGCTCGATCGCCGTCGAGGCCTCGGGCGAGGTCGCGGCGCTCAAGGACACGATCAATGAGATGATCCGCAACCTGCGGGACACGACGTTGAAGAACGCCGAGCAGGACTGGCTCAAGACCAACCTCGCCAAGTTCACCCGCATGCTGCAGGGCGAGCGCGACCTCGCCACCGTCTCGAACCTGATCCTGTCCGAGATCGCGCCGCTGGTGAACGCCCAGCGCGGCGTGTTCTACATGGTCGAGGAGGACGCCGGCGAGCCGATCCTCGACCTCGTGGCGAGCTACGCCTTCACCGAGCGCAAGAACCTCTCCAACCGCTACCGCCTGCGCCAGGGCCTCGTCGGGCAATGCGCCTACGAGAAGAAGCGCATCCTGCTCACCAACGTACCGGGCGACTACGTCACCATCGGCTCGGCGCTCGGCGAGGCGACGCCGCTCAACATCATCGTGCTGCCGGTCTTGTTCGAGCAGGAGGTGCGCGCGGTGATCGAGCTCGCCTCGTTCAACCGGTTCAGCGAGACGCACCAGTCCTTCCTCGACCAGCTCACCGAGTCGATCGGGATCGTGCTGAACACGATCGCGGCGAACATGCGCACCGAAGGCCTCCTCAAGCAGTCGCAGCTGCTCACGGGCGAGCTGCAGAGCCGCCAGGAGGAGCTGAAGAAGACCAACGACCGCCTGGAGCTCCAGGCCGCCTCGCTCCAGCAATCCGAGGACCTGCTCAAGAGTCAGCGCGAGCGCCTGCAGCAGACCAACGAGGAGCTTGAGGAGAAGGCGCGGCTGCTCGAGATCCAGAAGCGCGAGGTCGAGGGCAAGAACCGCGAGGTCTCGGTCGCCAAGACGGCGCTCGAGGAGAAGGCCGAGCAGCTGAGCCTGACCTCGCGCTACAAGTCGCAGTTCCTGGCCAACATGAGCCACGAGCTGCGCACACCGCTCAACAGCCTCCTGATCCTCTCCAAGCTCCTGTCGGAGAACCGCGACGGCAACCTGACCGACAAGCAGCGCGAATTCGCCAAGACCATCAACGCGGCCGGCACCGACCTCCTGTCGCTCATCAACGACATCCTCGACCTGTCGAAGATCGAATCCGGCACGGTGTCGCTCGAGATCGGCGATATCGCGCTGCAGGAACTCGTCGAGAACCTCGACCGGACCTTCCGCCAGGTCGCCGAGGAGCGCCACCTCGCCTTCGCGATCGAGGTCGCGCCGGGCCTGCCGCGCTCCGTCCGCACCGATTCGAAGCGGCTGCAGCAGGTGCTGCGCAACCTCCTCTCGAATGCCTTCAAGTTCACCGAGAAGGGCAGCGTCTCCCTGAGGATCGGCTCGGCGGAGGGCACGCCGCTGCGCGCCGGGAGCCGCTGGATGGCGATGTCGGTCATCGATACCGGAATCGGCATCGCCGAGGACAAGCAGCGCATCATCTTCGAGGCGTTCCAGCAGGCCGACGGGACCACGAGCCGCAAGTACGGCGGCACGGGCCTCGGCCTCGCGATCAGCCGCGAGATCGCGCGCCTGCTCGGCGGCGAGATCGTGGTGGAGAGCCGCGTCGGCGCCGGCAGCACCTTCACGCTGTTCCTGCCCTGCGAGCCGCCGGTCCAGGCGGCGACGGGCCGCGCGCCGGACGGAGCGGAGGCGAACGGGACCTCGGGGCCGATGGGACGCCAGCCCAACGCCGCGATGGCGCTCTCGTCCTCGGCCGACGACCGCCACGCGATCCATGCGGGCGATCACATCGTGCTCATCGTCGAGGACGACGCGATGTTCGCCTCGGTGCTGCTGGAGCTCGCCCGCGAGCGCGGGTTCAAGGGCCTGATCGCGCAGGACGGCGCCGGCGCGCTGAGCCTCGCCCACCGCTTCAAGCCGCACGCCATCACCCTCGATATCGGCCTGCCCGACATGGACGGCTGGGCGCTGCTCGACCTGCTCAAGAACGATCCCCGCACCCGGCACATCCCGATCCACGTGATCTCCGTCAACGACGAGAAGAAGCGCGGGCTGCGCGCCGGCGCCTTCGGCTTCCTGGAGAAGCCGGTCGACCGGGAGGGCCTGATGCGGGCGCTGGAGCGGTCGAAGGACTTCATCACCCGGCCGGTGCGCAACCTCCTGCTCGTCGAGGACGACGAGAACCAGCGCGCGAGCATCGCGGCGCTGCTGGGCGAGGAGGACGTCAAGATTTTCGCGGTCGGCACCGCAGCCGCCGCCCTGGAGGCGGTGACGGGCGGGCGCTTCGACTGCGCGATCGTCGATCTCGGCCTGCCCGATCTCGGCGGGGCCGAGCTGATCGAGCAGATCCGCGCCTCCCAGGACGGGGAGGAGCTGCCGATCATCGTCTATACCGGCCGGGAGCTGACGGCGGCCGAGGAGCAGCAGCTCCGGCACACCGCCTCGACCATCATCCTCAAGGACACCCGCTCGTCCGAGCGGCTCCTCGACGAGACCGCCCTGTTCCTGCACCGGGCGATCGGCAATGTGCGGCCGGAGGACCAGATCATCGTCGAGGGCCAGGACACCGCGACCCTGCAGGGCTGCCAGATCATCCTGGTCGACGACGATCTGCGCAACATCTTCTCGCTGACGAGTGCGCTCGAGCAGCACGGGCTCGCGGTGCTGTTCGCCGAGAACGGGCAGGCCGGCATCGACCTCCTCACCGCCAACCCGACGGTCGACGCGATGCTGATCGACATCATGATGCCGGGGATGGACGGCTACGAGACGATCCGGGCGATCCGGGCGATGCCCGCCTTCCGCCGCCTGCCGCTCATCGCCGTCACCGCGAAGGCGATGAAGGGCGATCGCGAGAAGTGCATCGAGGCCGGCGCCTCCGACTACGTCTCGAAGCCGGTCGACGTCGACCAGCTCCTCGCCGCGCTCCGGGTCCAGCTGGAGCGGCGCGGCACGGTGCAGAACGGCGCGGCCGTGATCAGGGAGGGCGCGCGGGCACCGGCGCAGGAGACGCTGTGACGGCGCGGTCCGACATCCTGGTCCCGACGGGTGACGAGGCCGGGGCTTGCCCGGCGACCGCGTCGCCCGACGCGCTCCCGATCCGCGCCAAGATCCTGATCGTCGACGACGACCGGCGCAACCTGCTCGCCGCGTCCGAGATCCTCGCCGATCCGGCGGTCGACCTGGTCCTGGCGGATTCGCCCGAGGAGGCCCTGCGCCGGACCCTGCGGGAGGAATTCGCCCTGATCCTGCTCGACGTGCAGATGCCGCGCATGGACGGCTACGAGGTCGCCGCCCTGATCCGCAGCCGCCCACGCACCTCCCGCGTCCCGATTCTGTTCCTCACCGCCCACAACAAGGACGACATGCACATCTTCCGCGGCTACTCCGCCGGCGCGGTCGATTACGTGTTCAAGCCGATCCAGCCCCTGGTGCTGAAATCGAAGGTCGACGTCTTCGTCGACCTCTTCCGCAAGACCGAGGAGATCACGCGCAAGGCGGCGGCCGAGAAGCAGCTGCTGCTCGAGAACCTGCGCGTGCGCGGCGAGAAGCTGGAGGCAGAGCAGGCCCTGCGCCGGCGCGAGGAGCATCAGGCCGCCGTCCTGCGGGGCTTGCCGATCGCGCTCTACACCTCGCCCGTCGGGGGCGAGGACCGGCGGCTCCACTTCACCAACGACAGCATCGAGCGCATCACCGGCTTCTCGCGCAGCACCTTCGCGACCTCCGGTCTCTGGGAGTCGCGCCTCGACCCCGAGGACAGCGAGCGCGTGCTGCGGGAGCTGAGCAGCGTGGCGGAGGCCGGCGCGGTCGCTCTCGAATATCGCTGGCGCAACGCCGACGGCGCGGAGCGGCACATCCTCGACCAGGTCGTGGTCAAGAGCGGCGAGGACGGGGCTCCGGCCGAGCTGTTCGGGATGTGGTTCGACGTGACCGAGCGCAAGGAGCTGGAGCTCAGCCTGCAGCACGCCTCGAAGCTGGAGGCGGTCGGCCGCCTGACCGGGGGCATCGCCCACGATTTCAACAACATGCTGAGCATCGTGATCGGCAACCTCGACCTCGCGAAAAACTCGCTCAAGGGCAACGAGACGGCGCTTCGCCGGGTCGAGAACGCCATCGAGGGCGCGCATCGCTGCGCCGAACTGACCGGCCGCCTGCTCGCCTTCTCCCGGCGCTCGCCGCTGCAGCCCCGGGCCCTGGATTTCGCCGTCTTCATGCCGGGCCTGGTCAAGCTCCTGGCGCGCACGCTCGGCGAGCGGATCGCGATCTCGGCCGAATTCGAGGGCGAACTGCCCGAGATCTGCGTCGACCACGCCCAGTTCGAGGCGGCCCTCATTAACCTCGCGGTCAATGCGCGGGACGCGATGCCGGAGGGCGGCACGCTCTGCATCCGGGTCCAGGGTCGCGACGCCCCGGCCCGGGACGGGGCCGAGGGCACGCGCTGCGTCGACGTCATCGTCACCGATACCGGCACCGGAATGCCGCCGGCGGTCCTCGCGCGGGTGTTCGAGCCGTTCTTCACCACGAAGGAGGCCGGCAAGGGCACCGGCCTCGGGCTGAGCATGGTGTACGGCTTCGTGCAGCAGAGCGGCGGGACCATCACGGTCGACAGCAATCCGGGCCAGGGCACGCGCTTCGTCGTCACGCTGCCCGCCCTCGACCGGACGAGCGTCGTCCCGGAGGCCGCCGAGCGACCCGCCTCCGCCGAGGCGGCAGACGCCGTGAACGGGGCCGGCAAGGTCGTCCTCGTCGTCGAGGACGACGCCGACGTCCGTTCCACCATCACGGCGACCCTCGAGGCGCTCGCCTTCACGGTGCTGAGCGCACAGGACGGCCACGAGGCCCTGCGCATCCTGGAGCGCGAGCGCAACATCGCTCTCGTCTTCAGCGACGTGAACATGCCGGGCACGATGACCGGCATCGATCTCGGACGCGTCATCCGCCGGCAATGGCCGCAGATGCCGATCCTGCTGACCTCGGGCTATCTTCAGGAGAACCAGGATGCGAGCGAATTCGACCTGCTGTTCAAGCCCTACCGGACGGACGAGCTGATCGACGTCCTGAGAACGTCGCTGGACAGCGTCCGGGCGGCGTGACGCCGCTCGGACGCCGCCTCGGTCGCGGATTGCGGGCGGCCCGGCCGCGCCGTCGCGCCCCGGCTCGCCGCGCCGGACCGGTTTCCTGCGACGCCGATGCCCAAGAAGAACGGCATGGCGCAATCCTGCTTGGGCTCTTGTTTTTGCATCATGTTCGCCGCCGGACCGGTGACCGCTTCGGCACCGGTCGTTCGCGACCGGCGGAATGATGCCTGGATCCGCCCCTACCCCTCCACCACCAGCTCCACCCGGTCCGCCGCGAACAGGCTGCGGGTCGCCTGGATCGGCACGCCGGCCGCGTCGACGTTGACGCTGGTGATCACGATCAGGACGCGACCCGGTGCGAGGTCGAGGCGGGCGCCCTCGTCGGCGGAGGCGGGGCGGGCGCCGATGCGGGTCGACAGACGGGTGTAGTCGGCGACGCCGTACTCGGCATAGGCGCCGGTGAGGGAGCCGAGCGCCGCATAGGCCTGGTCCAGCCCGGCAAAGCGCGGCAGCGGCAGGCAGGTGCGGGCGGTCGAGAGCGGCGTGCCGTCGGCGCGGTGGACGGTCTGGAGCTCGAGCATCGGGTCCCCGGGCGCGATCCCCAGGGCCTCCGCGGTGGCCGGATCGGCCGGCACGGTCTCGGTGCCGATGAGGTCGCCCCAGGCCTCGCGGCCGGCCCGGCTGACGATCTCCGAGAAGCGGGTGCGCCGGCCGATCGGATAGGCGAGCCGCGGCGTCTCCACGAAGGTGCCGCGCCCCTGCGTCGCCCGCACCAGCCCGCGCTCGGCGAGCGCCGCCAGCGCCCGGCGCACGGTGTGGCGATTGACCCCGTACCTTGCCGCGAGCGCCGCCTCCGTCGGCAGCTGGCTGCCGGCCGCGAGGCGCCCGGCCTCGATGTCGGCGGAAAGCCCGTCCGCGATCTGCCGCCAGGCCGCCAGGCCCTCGCCCCGTGCCAGGATCGTCACCGCACCGTCCGTCACCGTGCCGTCGCCCCACGCGCCCATACCGTCATCCAAACTTCATTTGCCCGAGGATGGCTGGTTGTCTATACCATTAGACAACCGAGATGCCAGCGGATCCCGCGATGCCCGATCCTAGACCAGACGCAAGCGGCCCCGACGCGCCCGACCTCGCCGCCCGCCGCGCCGTGATGGGGCTCTGCGGCGAGGCCCGCCCCGAGGAGCTGCGCCGGGCGCTGACGCAGGTCGGTGCCGGCGAGGAGCCCGAGGACCTGCGCCCGCCGGAGACCGGCCTGGTGATGACCCGCGGCCGCATCGGCGGCGACGGACGACCGTTCAATCTCGGCGAGGCGACGGTGACCCGGGCCGCGGTGCGCCTGAGCGGCGGCGAGACAGGCTTCGCCTACCATCTCGGCCGCGACCGGGCGAAGGCGCGGCTCGCCGCGACCCTCGACGCGCTCTGGCAGCGGCCGGCGCTCCGTCGCGAGATCGAGGCGGCGCTCCTCCCCGTCGCCGCCCGCCGCGCCGCAGAGCGCGAGGCCGAGGTGCGCCGGATCGCGGCGACGCGGGTGAACTTCTTCACCATGGCCCGGGGAGAGGATTGATGCTGGCGCGCGGCTTCCACGATCCCGTCCACGAGGCCCAGGGCGTCTTCCGCGCGGTGATGGACGCGCTGGCGCGCCCGGGCACGATCCAGGCCCTCGCCACCGACCTCGCGCCCCCGGCGCCGCTGACGCCCGAGCTCGCCGCCATTGCTCTGGCGCTGGCGGATTCCGACGCGCCGCTCTGGCTCGATGCTGCGCTCGGCGAGAACACGGCCGTGCCGGACTTCCTGCGCTTCCACACCGGCGCGCGCATCGCCGCGGTCCCGTCCGAGGCCGCCTTCGCGCTGATCGCCGATCCCGCCGCCTGCCCGGATTTCGGCGCCTTCGCGCAGGGCATGCCGGCCTATCCGGACCGCTCCGCGACCCTGGTTCTCGCCGTCTCCGGCCTCGCGGACGACGAGGGCTGGCATCTCGACGGCCCCGGCATCAAGGGCAGCGCCCGCCTGACCGCGGCGCCCCTGCCGGCCGACTTCCTCGGCCGCCTCGGGCGCAACCACGCGGCCTTCCCGCAGGGGATCGACCTGATCCTCGCCGCACCCGGCCGCCTCGCCGCGCTGCCGCGCTCCACCCGCGTCACGACCGGAGGCTGACCATGTACGTGGCCGTGAAGGGCGGCGAGGCCGCCATCGCCAACGCGCACCGGCTGCTCGCCGAGACCCGCCGGGGCGACACGACCGTGCCCGAGCTCTCGGTGGCGCAGATCCGCGAGCAGATGGCCCTCCTCGTCGACCGGGTGATGACCGAGGGCTCGCTGCACGATCCCGACCTCGCGGCGCTCGCGCTCAAGCAGGCGCGCGGCGACCTGATCGAGGCGGTCTTCCTGGTGCGGGCCTACCGCACCACCCTGCCCCGGTTCGGCGCCTCCGAGCCGGTCGAGACCGGCGCCATGTCCTTACGCCGGCGCATCTCCGCCACCTACAAGGACCTGCCCGGCGGCCAGGTGCTCGGCCCCACCTTCGACTACACCCACCGCCTGATCGACTTCGCGCTCGCCGCCGAGGGCGAGGCGCCGGCCGCCGAAGAGGCCGAGCCCCTGGCGGATGCCGCCCACGCCCCGCGGGTGACCGACCTGCTCGGCCAGGACGGCCTGATCGAGCCATCCGCCCCCGACGACGGCACGCCGCCCGGCGATCTCACCCGCGAACCGCTCGACTTCCCGGCGGACCGGGCCTTGCGGCTCCAGGCGCTGGCGCGGGGCGACGAGGGTTTCGTCCTGGCGCTCGGCTACTCGACGCAGCGCGGTTACGGCCGCACCCACCCCTTCGTGGGCGAGATCCGGGTCGGCACGGTGGCGGTCGAGTTCGTGCCGGAGGAGCTGGGCTTTGCCGTCCCCCTCGGCGAGGTGGCGCTCACCGAGTGCCAGATGGTCAACCAGTTCCATGGCAGCGCCGAGGTGCCGCCCCAGTTCACCCGCGGCTACGGCCTCGCCTTCGGCCAGAGCGAGCGCAAGGCGATGGCGATGGCCCTCGTCGATCGCGCCCTGCGGGCCGAAGAGCTGGGCGAGCCGGTCGGCGCCCCGGCCCAGGACCAGGAATTCGTGCTGGCGCATTGCGACGCGCTCCAGGCCACCGGTTTCGTCGAGCACCTGAAGCTGCCGCACTACGTCGACTTCCAGGCCGAGCTGGAGCTGGTGCGGCGGCTGCGCGCCGAGCACGCCGCCCGGCGCAGCAGGGTCGAGGCAGACACGTCCGAGACCGAGAGGAAGGAGGCCGCCGAATGAGCGCCGCCGTCGCCGCGCCGGGGACCGGCTACAACTTCGCCTATCTCGACGAGGGCACCAAGCGGATGATCCGCCGGGCGATCCTCAAGGCGATCGCGATCCCCGGCTACCAGGTGCCCTTCGCCTCCCGCGAGATGCCGATGCCCTATGGCTGGGGCACCGGCGGCGTCCAGGTCACCGCCGCGATCCTCGGGGCGAACGACGTGCTCAAGGTCATCGACCAGGGCTCGGACGACACCACCAACGCGGTCTCGATCCGCGCCTTCTTCGCCCGCACCGCCAACGTCGCGGTGACCACCCGCACCCGGGAGGCCACCGTGATCCAGACCCGCCACCGCATCCCGGAGGCGCCGCTCCACGAGGGCCAGGTCCTGGTCTACCAGGTGCCGATCCCCGAGCCCCTGCGCTTCCTCGAGCCGCGCGAGACCGAGACGCGCCAGCTCCACGCGCTCGCCGAGTACGGGCTGATGCACGTCAAGCTCTACGAGGACATCGCCCGCCACGGCCACATCGCCACCACCTACGCCTATCCGGTCGAGGTCGCGGGCCGCTACGTCATGGACCCGTCGCCGACGCCGAAATTCGACAACCCGAAGATGGACGACTGCCCGGCTTTGCAGCTCTTCGGCGCGGGGCGCGAGAAGCGGATCTACGCCGTGCCGCCCTACACCCGCGTGCGCAGCCTCGACTTCGAGGACCACCCGTTCCGGGTCCAGCGTTTCGACCGCCCCTGCGCGCTGTGCGGCGCCGAGGGCGTCTACCTCGACGAGGTGCTGCTCGACGATGCCGGCGGGCGGATGTTCGTCTGCTCGGACACCGACCATTGCGAGGAGCGCCGGGCCGACGGGCATGTCGGGACGGAGGCGGCGCGTGTCTGACCTGACCGTCCGCCGGGCGCGAAAACCCGACCTCCCGGCCGTGCTCGGCCTCTACGCCGACCTGAACCACGGCCGGGTCGCGACCCTGGATCAGGCCGAGGCGCTGCTCGCACGCCTCGACGCCTATCCCGATTACGGGCTCTACGTGGCGGAGGCCGAGGGCCGGATCGTCGGCACCTTCTGCCTCGTGATCCTCGACAACATCGCCCATTGGGGCACGCCGTCGGCGCTGGTCGAGAGCGTGGTGGTGACGCAGACCCAGCGCGGCACCGGCCTCGGCCGGCGGATGATGCGGGAGGCCGCGCGGCTCGCGGGCGAGAAGGGCTGCTACAAGCTCGCCCTGTCCTCGAACGTCGACGCCAAGCCCGCCCACCGCTTCTACGAGAGCCTCGGCTTCGAGCGTTACGGCTACAGCTTCCGGCTCGATCCCCCCTTCACGACCGACGCGGAGGAGACCGCATGAGCGACGCCCTGCTGCAGGCCCGCGGCCTGACCAAGCATTACGGCGCCCGCACAGCTTGCGCCGACGTGTCCTTCGACCTCGATCCCGGCGAGGTGCTGGCGATCGTCGGCGAGTCGGGCTCCGGCAAGTCGACGCTCCTGTCTCTGATCGCCACCGAACTGGCGCCCGATGCCGGCAGCGTCTCCTACCGCATGCGCGACGGCGTGATGCGCGACCTCGCAGCCCTCTCGGAAGCCGAGCGCCGGGCGCTGATGCGCACCGACTGGGGCTTCGTGCGCCAGGATGCGCGGCAGGGCCTGCGCATGGCGGTCTCGGCCGGCGGCAATGTCGGCGAGCGGCTGATGGGCGCGGGCGCGCGCCACTACGGCACCATCCGCGGCACGGCGCTCGACTGGCTCGCCAAGGTCGAGATCGCCGCCGACCGGGTCGACGACCCGCCGACGCGGTTCTCCGGCGGCATGCGCCAGCGGCTCCAGATCGCCCGCAACCTCGTCACCGGCCCGCGCCTCGTGCTGATGGACGAGCCGACCTCCGGCCTGGACGTCTCGGTCCAGGCGCGCCTCCTCGACCTGATCCGCGGCCTCGTCGCGGAACTGGGCCTCGCCGTCATCATCGTCACCCACGACCTCGCGGTCGCCCGGCTCCTGTCGCACCGGGTGATGGTGATGCGCGCCGGCCGGGTGATCGAGACCGGCCTCACCGACCAGGTGCTCGACGATCCCCACGAGCCCTACACCCAGCTCCTCGTCTCCTCGGTGCTCGCCGCATGATGCCCGATCGAACCACCCCCGCGCAGCGTTCTCCGGCCCTTGAGTTCCGCGACGTGGCCAAGACCTTCACCCTGCACCTGCGCGGCGGCGTGCAGCTGCCGGTGATGGCGGGGGCCGATCTCGCCGTGTATCCCGGCGAATGCGTGGTGCTCGGCGGTCCGTCGGGCGCCGGCAAGTCCTCGCTCCTCAAGATGGCCTACGGCAATTACCGCTGCGACGACGGGAAGATCCTGGTGCGCGACGGCGAGCGGACCGTCGACGTGGCCGCCGCCTCGCCGCGGGAGGTGCTGTCCCTGCGCCGCCGCACGATCTCCTACGTGTCGCAGTTCCTGCGGGTGATCCCCCGGGTCGGCGCCCGCGAGGTGGTGGCCTCCGCCGGCCGCGAAGCAGGCCTCCCGGCCGACGCGGCGATGGCCCGGGCCGAGGAGCTACTGTCCCGCCTCAATCTCCCCGAGCGCCTGTGGGACCTGCCGCCCGCGACCTTCTCGGGCGGCGAGCAGCAGCGGGTCAACATCGCCCGCGGGCTGATCGCCGAGCGGCCGATCCTGCTCCTCGACGAGCCGACCGCCTCCCTCGACGCGCAGAACCGCGCCGTGGTGGTGGAGCTGATCCGCGCCCGCCAGGCCGCCGGGGCCGCCCTGCTCGGCATCTTCCACGACACCGACGTGCGCGAGGCGGTGGCGACCCGGGTGGTCGACGTCACGGCGTTCCGCCAATCCTCCCTCGCTGTTGCGAGGGAGGTCACGTCAACACACTGAGCGGAATTGCTGCAGCAATTCCGCCAGCGCGCGGCATAACAAGGGGACCTCCATGCAAGACCGGATCCTCGACAACGCCACCCTGGTGCTGCCCGACAGGGTCCAGCGCGGCTGGCTCGCGATCACCGACGGCCGCATCGCCGAGATCGGCGAGGGCCGCGCACCCGAGCGCGGCCTCGACCTCGACGGCGACTACCTGGTCCCGGGCCTCGTCGAGCTGCACACCGACCACCTCGAGAGCCACTACGCCCCCCGCCCCAAGGTGCGCTGGCACCCCCTCGGCGCGGTGCTCGCCTACGACGCGCAGATCGCGGCGTCGGGCATCACCACGGTGTTCGATTCGCTGCGCGCCGGCAGCGACCCGGACGGCAGCGGCCTCGGCCCCGAGCTGATGCAGCTCGCCGGCGCCATCGAGACCGCCAAGGGCGCCGACCTCTTCCGGGCCGACCACCTGACCCACCTGCGCTGCGAGATCCCCTCCGCCGACGTGATCGACACGGTGCGGGACTTCACCGATCGCTACCCCGTCGGGCTGATCTCGCTGATGGACCACACGCCGGGCCAGCGCCAGTTCCGCGACATCGAGAAGTACTACACCTACGCCGCCCGCGGCGGCCGCTCGATCACCGAGATCCAGGCCAACACCGCGATGAAGATCCGCGACGGGAAGGCCTTCAACGCGATCAACCGCCCGGCCCTCGTCGACCTCGCCCACCAGCACGGCATCGCGCTCGCCAGCCACGACGACACCACGCTCGCCGACGTCGATCTCGCCCGGGGCGAGGGCGTGCGGCTTGCCGAGTTCCCGACCACGCTCGAGGCGGCGCAGGCGGCGCGGGAGGCCGGCATCACCGTGATGATGGGCGCGCCGAACCTGATCCGCGGCGGCTCGCATTCCGGCAACGTCGCGGCCGAGGCCCTGGCGCGGGAGGGCCTGCTCGACGTGCTCTCCTCCGACTACGTGCCGGGCAGCCTGGTGATGGCCGCCTTCGGCCTGGCCGAGCGCGTCTCCTCCATCACCCTGCCGGAGGCGATCGCCACCGTCACCGCCAACCCGGCCCGCGCCACGGGCCTGACCGACCGCGGCGCCCTGGCCTCGGGCCTTCGCGCCGATTGCGTGCGGGTGCGCCTTGCCGCGGGCGTGCCGGTGGTGCGCCAGGTCTGGCGCCAGGGGCAGCGGGTGGCCTGATGGGCGCCGGCGGCTTCGTCCTCGTCGTCGGCCCGAGCGGGGCCGGCAAGGACACGCTCCTGCGGCTCGCCCGCGAGGCGCTGGCGGGGGATCCCCGCTACGTCTTCCCGCGCCGCCTCGTCACCCGCCCGCCCTCCATCCACGAGGACAACGAGGCGATCACCGAGGAGGAGTTTTCCCGCGGCGAGGCGGAGGGGCGCTTCACCCTGTCCTGGCGCGCCCACGGCCTCGGCTACGCCCTGCCGGGGACGAGCGCGGCGCTCGCCCGCGAGGGCTGCGTCGTCGTCTGCAACGTCTCGCGGCGGGTGGTGGGCGAGGCGCGCCGGCGCCTGCCCGCCGTCACGGTGGTCGAGGTGACCGCGCCGCCCGAGGTGCTGGCCGCCCGCCTCGCCGCCCGCGGCCGGCGCGAGGACGGGGACCTGGCGGCGCGCCTCTCCCGCTCGGCCTCCGTCGCCGCCGACTGCGTGGTGATGAATGACGGCCCGCCGGAGGCCGGGGCCGACAGGCTCCTCGCCCACCTGCGGGGACGCTGAGGGCCGCTTCCCTTCAGGGAGGGCTTTGCGAAACTTTTCCGCCTCGTCCATGATTTCCGATCCGCCCGCGGCACGTGGGCCGTCCGCCCGTCGGCGGACCGACCGGGAGATCAGGACCACCGTGATGAGCGAACCGCGCGAGACCGAGCTGAAGCTGGATGTCGAGGCCTCCGACCTCGCACGCCTGCGGGAGCACCCGCTGCTCGCCGGGGACTGGACCGAGACGGAGCTGACCTCGGTCTATTTCGACACGCCGGACGGCCGCCTGCACGAGGCGGGCTACACGCTGCGGGTGCGCCGGGACGGCGACCGCCACATCCAGACCGTGAAGGCCCGCGGCGAGGCGGCCGCCGGCCTGTTCGACCGGCCGGAATGGGAGAGCGCCGTGGCCGGGCCGGCTCCTGAGCCCGCCGCCTTCGCCGGCACGCCCATCGCCAAGCTCCTCGACGGCGCCGAGGACCTGCGCCCGCTCTACACCTCCACCGTGACCCGCAGCGTGCGCCGCCTCGCCGCGGACGGCGACGGGGGATCGATCGAGGTCGCCCTCGACCGCGGCCGGGTCTGGGGGCCGGACGACCGGGTCTCCCCGATCAGCGAGATCGAGTTCGAGCTGACCGGCGGCTCGCCGGCCTCCCTGTTCGATCTCGCCCGCTCCCTCGGGGCCGACGTGCCGCTGCGGCTGGGCGTGCTGAGCAAGTTCGAGCGCGGCGACGCCCTGCTGAAGAACCGCCTCGGCCGCGCCGTGAAAGCCGAGCCCGTGGCCCTCGAGCCGGACATGACCGCCGCGCAGGCGTTCCAGGCCGTGACGCTCGCCTGCCTGCGCCAGATGCGCCTCAACGAGACCGTGCTGCTGGCCCACCGCGACGTCGAGGCCCTGCACCAGCTGCGGGTGTCGCTGCGCCGCCTGCGCTCGGCCTTCTCGCTGTTCGGCGGGGTGATCGAGGACCGCCGCATGCCGGCGATCAAGGCCGAGCTGAAGCGATTGAGCGAGCCCTTCGGCCATGCCCGCAACCTCGACGTCTATCTCGGCAAGACCCTGCCCCTCGAGCGCGAGCGGCGCCCGGACGAGGCCGGCCTCCTGATCCTCGAACGCCACCTCGAGACCGAGCGGACGGCCGCCCACGACGCGGTGCGGGGGGTGCTGGAGAGCCGGGAGTGGCGCGACTTCCTCCTCGACCTCGTCGCCTGGATCGAGGCCGGTCCCTGGCTCGGCCCCGACAACCCGGACGCCGCCCGCCGCGACGGCCCGGCCCGGGTCTTCGCCACCGCGGAGCTGGAGCGCCGCCGCCGCCAGGTGAAGAAGCGCGGGCGCCGCCTCGCCGAGCTCGACCCGGAGGCGCGCCACCGGGTCCGCATCGCCGCCAAGAAGCTGCGCTACGGCGCCGAGTTCTTCGCGGCCCTCTACGAGGGCAAGGAGTCGGGCAAGAAGGCCGCCAAGCGCCACAAGGCCTTCGTGGAGGCGCTCGCCGACCTGCAGGACCACCTCGGCGACCTCAACGACATCGCCACCGCCCATTCGCTGGCGGCCGATCTCGCCCGGGGCGCCCCCGAGGGCGCGGTCTTCGCCGCCGGCCTCGCCACCGCCGACGCCGAGGCGCGCACCGCGCACCTGCTGGCGAAGGCCGAGACGGCGCACGAGGCCCTGATCGACCTGCGCCCGTTCTGGCGCTGAAGCGCGCGCCCCGCGCGTCAGGCGCGGGGCATCAGGGCGTAGAGGGTGATCGCGGCGGCGTTCGAGACGTTGAGGCTCTGGATCGCGCCGCGGAACGGGATGCGGGCCATCACGTCGCAGCACTCGCGGGTGCGCTGGCGCAGGCCCTTGCCCTCGGCCCCGAGGACGACCACCAGCGGCGCCCGCGGGCCCACCGCGTCGAGGGTCTCGGGCGCTTCGGAATCGAGCCCGACCCGGGTGAAGCCGCGCTCGCCGAGCTCGATCAGGGCCTCGGCGAGGTTGCGCACCACCACGAAGGGCACGTGCTCGAGCCCGCCCGAGGCGGATTTGGCGAGCACGCCGGTGGCGGCCGGCGAGTGCCGCGCCGTCGTGACGATGGCGGTGACGCCGAACGCCGCCGCGGTGCGCACGATGGCGCCGACATTGTGCGGGTCGGTGATCTGGTCGAGGGCGAGCAGCACCGCGTCGTCGGGCAGCCGGTCGAAGGCCGGACCCTCCAGTGGCTCGGCCTCGAGATAGAGCCCCTGATGCACCGCGTCCGGCCCGAGGAGCCCCGTGATGGTCCCGGGCCGCACGATCTCGGGGGCGATGCGGAGCGCCCCGACTTCCTCCGCAAGGCGCAACGCCGCGTTCTCGGTGGCGAGAAGCCGCCGCAGCTCCCGGTTCGGGTTGCGCAACGCCTCGGCGACCGGGTGCCAGCCATACAGCACCGCCGGTCCCTCCCGCTCGCCCCGCGCGTCCCCCCGTGCCTCGCCGGGCCGCCGCCCCGCGCCGGCCTTGCCCTGCCCGCCACCCCGTCCGCCCGCACGCGGCGCCTGCCTCGTCATCATCCTGTCGTCCCGCCCGCGTTCCAGGCCCCTGCCGGCGCCGACAAGACCCGCCGGCCCGGTCCCGTCAACCCCATCAATCCGGTTGCCCTCCCGGAAGAACCCCACTATAGCTCCCCTCGCCCCGCGCCAGCGCCCTTCGTCTAGCGGTCCAGGACGTCGCCCTTTCACGGCGAAAACACGGGTTCGAGTCCCGTAGGGCGCGCCAACAAAATCAAGCACTTAGCTTGGTCGGCGCGGTTTTCATGTCCAACGGTTGTCCCATATGTCGGTGTGGACAGCGGTAGACTCAGCCGTCTTCGGGAGCTTTGCCGTCCATGTCCGGAGCGGCGTGCGTCAGCGCGATGCGTTCGTCCTCAAGGATGGCGCCGGCCACGTCGAGGCGGGCACGGGCGCGCACCATGTAGGCTTCGGCGAGCTGCCACTGCCGCTCGGCTCGGCGATGGTCCGCGCAGGCGCCACGGGTGAGCCACCGGGCGCGGATGATGCGGAACAGCTTCATCCGATCGGCCCTCCCCACAGGTCATCGGCGTGGGCATCCGTCAACGGCACGCCAGCCGCCGAGAGGATCACCGGTGCCCGTCGTTGCGCCTCAGCCTGGGCGCGCGTCCAGTTGCCGAAGTCGTGCCACTGCGCGCCAGGGTTCGCGCACGGATGGAAGACGCCCTTGGCGTCCTCCCACCCCATCGCGTACCGGACGGCGCGAGCTTCGTGGTGGAGCCATGCCGCATAGGTCGCCATCATGCCGCCGGTGAGCGGCACCGCCGCCGCCGTGGGGCTGCCGATGAGCGTCACGCCGCCGCCGATGAGCGGGAGCGTGGTCAGGCCACGCAGGAAGCCGCGGCGGGAGGACGGGCCGGTCATGCCGCGCCTCCATCCCGCAGACAGTCGCGCACCAGGCTCTCAACGAGCCGATCCGTCCGGTCCATGGTCTTGTGGAAGTTGTCGAGTTCCCTGGCGACGACCCTGGCCTTGGCTGCCCGGCCGGCGGCGCTGAGCGGTGTCGCGGCGATCACCGTCTCCAGCATGTCGTTCAGCCGGTCGCAGTGCGCGTTCAGGGTGTCGTCGTCCCAGTTTTCGACGATGCACTGAGTGTCGATCCAATCCCAGTACCTGACGGCCTCGGTGCAGAGCCGCACGAGTGCGCCGTCCGCTCCGCGGCTGGCGATCGCCGGCACTGGCGCGGCGAATGGCAGGACCGCGAGGGTCGCGAACGCAGCCCGGCGGGAGGTGAGGCGCTCAACCATGGCGCGCCTCCTCGCCCCGGAGCGCGCGGCAGAGGTGCTCGTAGCGCCGGACCTGCTCAACCATGCCGAGATCGTCGCCGAGCCCGTTGTCGTCGCCGGCCTCGCGATCGTCCGGGCTCGGCCAGCCGAACCCTGTCCCGCACAGGTTCAGCTCAGCGTCGCCGCCGTCCTCGAGGTCTGCATCGCCGTCGATCGCATCCAGCAAGGCGATGTCCGCCTCAACGCGGTTGGCGATGGCCGCTCGGATCTCGCCGACGCGCGCCAACTCCACATCCATCTGCGCCGAGAGGTCGACGGCCCTGCCGGACGCCGCGAAGTAGGCCTCAAGCCCCTGGCGCAGAGCGACCAGGGCGGGAGCCTCGGGCTCGGCCTGCCGCATGGCGCGGAGCGCGACCGTGACGGGGCCGACCTGTGCGGAGGGCGAGCGTGAGCGTTCACCGGCACGGGCCGGTGCTGTAGAATGACGGGTAGCCATGGAACGTCCTCTTACGACGTGCGTGGTTAGGGCCGCGGCGAGGGGTAGGATCCTTGCTGCGGCCCGTATTTTGTGCCATCATAAAAGCAACATGTCAATTCGTGACGCCACAAATAAGCGCGGACGCCCTGCTACCGGGAAAGGTGAGCCTGTGACGGTGCGCCTACAGCCGGAGCAGCTTGCGCCCCTCGACGCCTGGATTGCCGACCAGCCCGACCCAAAACCCTCCCGCCCGGAAGCCATTCGTGAGGCGGTTGCCGAGCACCTCAAGGCGAAGGGCTATCTGAAGTGAGACGTTCCCTCATCGTAGCCGCGCTCGTCGCGTTCTGCGTCAGCTTTGCCGGACAGGCGGTCGCCCAGGTGAACCGTGAGTACTTCAGCTATCCGGTCGGGCTTGATCCCCGCGGAGATAACTGGGTCGCCTTGCGCACCCTCCCGAGCTTGAACGAAGGATCAAGGGTCGCGCGTCTCGGACCCGATACCCTGTTCAGGGAACTCGATCGGCAGGGCGCCTGGGTCCGGGTTCGCCTGATCAGCGGTGAGACCGGCTGGGTCCATGGTCGGTACGTCGGTTGCTGCCGCACCGTTGCAGTCGCCGGTCAGAGAAGCGAACCTAATGGCGTCATCTCTTGCGATGACCTCTGGTACGAGCGGAACGCGATTTTCAAGGCCGCGGGCTACTGCTTCCGCTCAGCGCGAGGGATCCAAATTTTCGGGAACGCAGGCTGTCGGTTCGACGACGAGGCCGACGTGCCGCTCTCAGCAAGGCAGCGCGCACGGGTCGCCGAGTCGCTGGCGTCTGAAAGACGACTCGGCTGCGGCCCATAACCCAAAGCCCTCGCGGCCGGAGGCGATCCGGGAGCCACTGGCGGAGCACCTTAAGGCAAAGGGATATCTCAAGTGATGATGCGGATGCGCGCTGGGTTCGTGGTTTTGATCACCGCCCTCATGGCCCCTTTCTCACTTTCCGCGCAACCAGCGCTAGATCGCACTCCCGTGTCTGAGGTTTATACTGGACCGAAGCGTCTACCCGATTTTTCCGGCAGCGACCGCGAATATCGCAGCTACCGGTCCCGGATTGTGGAAGGCATCAAGGCTGGGCCAAACTTCGCAGGCCAGTATAGTTTAATTGTGTTCGGCTGCGGCACTGGGTGCCGCCTTGTCATGCTCGCGGATGTCAAGACTGGTCAGCAATATAAATTTCCGCTGGGTGGCGAAGACGACATGTACCTTGATCTAAAGTTCAATATCAGCAGCAGAACGGTATTTGCTCAATGGGAAAACAGAGAACGCTGCATGCGTGAACTATTAACTTGGACAGGCTCATCCTTCGCGCGAACGGGCGCGAAAGACATTGGCGCTAGCGAAAAGTGCTCTCTGTAATACTGCTGCAATCAACATCACATCGAGGTGATGCACATACTGGCTGGTAATCGTGCCGCCAGCCTGCCCGAGCATCGCCCCGATGGTGCTGTCGCTGTAGCCGAAAACTCGCGGCCGCCGCGGCCGTCCTGGCGAACGCCTACAGCACGGAGGTGCTGGCGTGGGAGGATGGCTCACCCGGGCAGCGGCGGAACGCGGTGAGGACTGAGATCCTGCCGGCGCCGGACGAATGACCAACAACCCAGTCACCGGGGTCTACACTTGGCCTGAGCACGGCCCGGACTTTGTCGCGGTGTTCAGCCTCAAAGGAGCAGGATACGTCACGACTTGACTATCCTACCCACCGTTCTCGAATGATCCCGTGTCGATCTGCCGAGCGCAAAATTGCAACACTCAGGCGAGTCGATGCTCGCCCAGAGCACACATGGTTGCACGCACCATGCTACTTGGTATCTATGACTCGGTAGCGGAGTGTTTGAGCTGTGGCAAACGTCTACACTTATAGCTTCAATGGAACCCTTCCTAGGACATTGACATCAGGCGGAGGGGTGCAGTCTCTATCCATTAACGGAATATTTACTGTGGATTATACTGATACTAACCCGCGGATTTACAATGTTACTGCGAGGGTAAATAATTCTATTACTTCAAACGGGCAAATTGATCAGTCGACAAATACTGACGGCTCGACCACTTACTTTGCGCGTTTCGATTTATTTAATTCTATAGCTAGCACACAGATACTTGACGTTTCATATATTGGCCGAGAACCAGAAATTTTCTTGAATGCCAGGTATCAGAACGTTGGTCTATGATCTTTCGCTTATACGTACTCTTCCCAGAATGTACCGGTCGCAAACCAGCCAATAAATAATCCGCCTTGCTTTGCTGAGGGTACAGGTATTCGCGTAGTGCGCGACGGACGCGTAATAGACGTGGCCGTCGAGCAGTTAGGCATCGGGGACGTTGTTATCACGGCACCCGGCGAGCAGCGCCCAATCGTCTGGCTTGGGCACCGGACTATAGACTGCACGCGCCACCCGCGACCTGAAGCGGTATGGCCCATCCGCGTCTTGCCTAACGCCTTCGGTGAAGGGCTACCCGATCGCGACCTGTTCCTCTCCCCCGACCATGCCGTGCGCGTCACCGTGCTCGACGACGTCCTGATCCCGGTCAAGCACCTGCTGAACGACGCCACCGTCGCTCAGGTGCCGGTGGATCAAGTCACCTACTGGCACGTCGAACTCGACAGCCACGATATCCTGCTCGCCGAGGGGCTGCCCGCCGAGAGCTTCCTCGATACCGGCGTGCGCGCCGGCTTCGAGAACGGGCCCGCGCACATGGTGCTGCACCCCGACTTCAGCCCGCTCTCCCTTGACGATTTCTGCCTGCCGCTGGTGCAGGACGGTCCGATCGTCGACGCCGTGCGCACCCGGCTCATCGCCCGCGCCATGGCTCTGGGCTGGCGCCTGACGAGCGAGGACGACCTGCACGTCCTGGCCGACGGCGTCGCGATCCGGCCGGAGCGGGACGGGGCGCTCGCCCGGTTCCGCCTGCCGGCCGGCGCGCGCGACGTGCGGCTTGTGTCGCGCTCGTTCGTGCCGGAGCGGGTGCGGGTGGGAGCGGGCGACGGCCGGCGCCTCGGCGTGCCGGTGCGGGGCGTGGCGGTGATCGACGGCCACGGCGTGACGCGCGCGCTGCCGATCGATAGCGGTCTCCTGGAAGCCGGCTTCTCGTTCGTGCAGGACGGCGAGTGGCGCTGGACGACAGGCGACGCGATTTTGCCGGCGGTCCTGTGGGCCGGCTGCACGGGCAGTGTGACGCTGACCGTCGAGACCGCGCCTGACCGCGGCACTCTGCACGCCTGGCTGGCACCGCCGGCTCAAGCCGAGATCGCGGCCGCGCTGGCTGCATAGGCCAGACAACAAAACGCCCCGCTCGGCGGCTGCCGGCGGGGCTGAAGATGGTAGACACCTTGGAAGTGATCGGCCAACGGGTCGCTGCTAGTGCGGTTCCTGTACGCGCCCCGCGATGATCTTACCCGGCCACCACCGCGTGTCCTGGGTGAGCACCTACCGCACCGCTCCCTGTGCGTTCCGCATGTTAAACTCTTGGAACCGGGTCAGGCCTCGAACAGCAGCATCCGCCGTGTCCGTGGCGCTCGCGCCGCCCTGGACGTTCATGGTCACGTTCATGGGCATGTTCATCGTCTTGGTCCGGTCCTTGAGCCTGCCGATGAAGCCGCGACGGAACGGCTCCAGCGCGCCCTTGCCCGTCGCGCCGGGCGAGACGCCACCCGCACCACCTCCGCCGCCGGTCCAGTCCGGCATGGCGCCAGCGCCGGACCAGTCCTCCATCCGGAAGCCGCCCTTGATGCCCGCGCCGAGTGCAGCCGCGACCTTGTCGATCCCGACGAGCTGGATCAGCTTGACGATCCACTCATAGGCGCGCTTCACCATGTCGCCGAGGTCGGAGAAGAGCTGCTTCAGCTCCTTCAGCAGCCCAGACAGGCCACCGGCCGCGTCGAAGTCGTCGCCGAGCTTTTTGCTAATCAGGGAGACGAACGGCTCGACGACCTCATAGGCGCTCTTTGCCGCTCGCTCGACGACTTCGATGCCTTTGCCGACCTGGGTCCAGAAAGCGTTGATCTGCGGGCCATGGGCGACGACCCATTCCCGCATGTAATCCAGCAGCTTCGTGATGATCGGGAAGAAGGTCGCGGCGATGCGCTCGCTCAGCGCCTCCATCACCGACAGGAACGAGCGCCACGACTGCGACAGGGCCTTGCCCTGCTCGGTCATCTCCTTCGTATTGGTGCCGAGCGCCTTGGTGGTGCGCTCGTACTCGTCCCGGTATCGCCTCAGTGCGTCGGGCTGGTCGCGGAGAAGCTGGAAAGTCTTCTCGTCCAACCCGAGGGCCGAGGCGTACTGGTACGCGATCTCGTACCGCTGGCCTTTGAAGACCTTGCCAAGGTCGGTGAGGATGTCGACCGTGTCGCGAAGCCGGCCGTTCTCCCGGGTCGCCACCCCGAGCTTCCGCGCCATGCTCTCATAGCCGGGGTTCGTCCGGATGTTCTTGGCGAAGGCCTCGAGGCTGCCCACGGCGGCGCCGTAGGAGCCACCGAGCTGCGAGACGGCATAGGCCAGCCCGCGCAGGTTGTTGATGGACGCGCCGGTACGCTGAGAGGCGTAGAACAGATCCTCGAACGAGGCGGCCATCTTGACCGCCGCCGCCGCCGCCGTGGCTGCCGCCGCGAGCGCCAGGCTGAGCGACGCGACCGCCTTCTCAGCCTTGGCGATCCCGTCGAGGAACCGGCGCTTGCTGGCCTCGTCCTCGCGGTATCCAATTGAGATCAAAAAGGATTTTAAAATATCGTCGGCCATCATGCGGCTCCGTCATCAATAGCGTCGGGGCCAAGGAATGCATCGCGCAGCACACCGCGCCCCTTGATCGCCATCAGGCTGCTGAGCAACACATCGGCGAGCGAGTGCGCGCTTCGTAGTGCGTTCCCCAGGTCGCCATCGGCGTCGTTGACGGACGCGATCTCGACCACGACGCTGCCGGCGCGCAGGGTGATTTCCAGCGGCGCCGGCTCATCACCTGGCGGCTGCATCAGCAGCACCTCAAGCTCGCCAATCGCGCCAAGTCGATAGATCTGGTGGAGGTCGCGGCTAGAAAGTCGGGTCGGGAATTGCAGAACTTCGCTCATCCGCAAGCCTCTGGTGAAGATGCCGGCCGCCGGCCTATGCAGAGGGCCGCGCCGGCTGTCGTCGTTACTTCCGGCGCCACTGAACGACTTGGCGCCATCGGCGGCCCTGACGGCGCCGATCGGGTGGGCCTCACTCCCCGGTTTCGGGGAGCGGGCAATCGGGATCGTGGAGAAGGCGCCGCATCGCGTCTTCCCAGGCGAGTTGCTCGGCCGTCTCCGGCAGGTAGTGGCACCGCTCGAACATGGCGGAGCGGCCCAGGCTGTCAGCCTCGTCCAGCAAGGCGCGCTCCGCGGCGCCGATGTTCGGGCCGGTGTGCTCCGCGCGCAGGGCATTCAGCACGCGGGCGAGGCCGATCAACTCGTGCTGGCGCGGCCTGAACCGATCTATTAGACCGGGAAGGGCCTCCTGCAGGACGGCAGCCCGTGCCTCGCGTACGCTCTCGTCGGCCCAGCGCAGGCGCTCGCTCGCGCGGTCCAGCGCGGCCCTGATGCTCTCGTGCGCGACCTTGAGCCGGGATCGCTCCTGCTCAGCCGCCTCCACGTTGGCGTGCGCTTCCTTGACCGGCGCGTCAGGGTCGATCGTCTCGCCGCGCAGCAGGGCGGCAACCACGTCGTCTTGCGAGACAGGCCGCGCCTCTGCCTGAATGCGCTGCGCCTCCCAAAACGCCTGATCGGCCGCGAGGCGCCGCCCCTCGACCTCGTTCAGCGCCTTCAGCGCGTCGTCGCGAGCCTGCCGCGCGGCCGAGCGCCGTTCGATCTGCTCCGCAAGGGCGGCTCGCGACGGACCGCGCGATACCTCTTGCTTGACCCGTGCCATCGCCATGCCGGTCACCCGAGGCGGTGCATGTGCGGGAAGGTCTTGGCCGCCTCGGCGTAGGTCTCGCTCCTGCCGACCGCGGTCTGCTGGCGGCCCTTGCGGACGCCGTGCCGGGTCTTGGCGTCCATCGCCAGCCACGCGCCGCGGGTGCCGCGCGCGCTGTCCTCTGCCAGGTTCTCGGCCCGGCCCTCGCCGGCCAGCAAAGCGTCAAGCTCCGCTAGGTCCGGCTCGGACAGCTTGGACATCAGAAACTTGATGACGGTTTCCATTTCGGTCGGACCCATTTCGGTCACTCCTGTTCGACGAAGGTCATGCCTTGACTTGAGTTACTGCTATCCTACGTCCTAGTAGAAGGAACGCCGTTCCCGCCATGAACGGATCGGAAATCTTCGCTGGTGCGGCGCTCCGAACGCCATGGCCTGTTCCTTCGTCACGATGATCGGCTGCGCGCGCTGGGAGAGGGTCACCAGGGCACCGGCCACCGCATTCGCCACGTCGTCGTGAGCGCCGCGGGGATGATCGATGCTGTCGCGACCGCCGCGCGCCGTCCGACGCTCCAGGTTCACGATCTGCGTCCGCAGCCGCTGGTGATCGAGCAGCGACGCCCGCCCGCTGTTCAGCATCGGCAGCAGATCGCGGTACAGGTCAGACTTCGTCTTCTCGGACACGACGTACTGGATGCCGTGGACCTTGAAGCGCTCGCGCGGCCACTCGCCCGCATACCGGTCGCCGATCACGTGGCTGATCTTGTAGCTCTTCAGCAGGGCGGCGAAGTCCTCCACCACCTGATCCGGCGAGAAGGGCGGGCGGCATTCCCGGACGGCGTCGAGCACCACCGCGTCACCCTCCGGGTGGGCGATTGCCAACGTCATGCTGTCGCCCGAGCCGCCCGACGGATCCACGAAGGCGACGTGGCCCTTGCTCGGCGGGCGCTCGAACACGTCGACCGCAATGCAGGCGTCCACCACGTCGAGGCTGACGAAACGCTCCACGTCGGTCCGGAATTCGGCCCCGTACTCGGCAGCCGCGGCGGCCGGGTCGCGCTCGTATGCCTCGTCTATTAGGCGCTGGGGCACGCTCGGGTTCATCACCCGGGTCGGCGCGCGCCAGACCAGCACGTTCGGGTCATCCTTCCCGAAGTACCGATTGAAGGCGTCCCAGAGAGCACCGCGGCGGGCGTACGGGCTGGAGGCGCACAGCAGCATCCCGTTCGGGATTGTCGCCATGGCGGGCCGCAGCGCGTCGAGGATGGCGAAGTCAGGATCGGCAGCGTCCTCCGTGGGCCAGAACGCCATCTCGTCCAGCACGCCCGCCACGAGGGTCCGGCCGCGCACCGATCGGAACGAAGACGTGCCTACTTCGATCGTCACTCGGTTAGTCAGGTCGAACTCGTCTGCGGTCTCGCGCTCCACGAGGCGGGCCAGCATCGGGACTTCGGTGAGCAGCGCGCGCAGATAGTTGAGGATCGCGCGGGCCTGCTTGCGGTCCGTGGCGATGATCAGGATCGTCGCCCGCTCGCCGGGCTGGAGGTACGGCCGGTAGTCGCGGAAGCAGCTCAGGAACACCGCGATGAGGGCCAGCACGAAGCTCTTGCCGGCGCGACGGCCACAGATCAGCCACGCCTCACTGTAGGGTGCCTCAGGAGCCGTCTGGCGGCCCGTACAGGCCCGGTAGACCTCGGCCTCGGCCTCGGACAGCGGCAGGCCGAACAGTGCGCTCAGGAACGCCCTCCACGCGGCCCAAGTGCCTTCGTCCCGGAACCAGCGGGCGAACAAGTTGGCATCGGACATGGCCTGGAGCAGGTTCATGCCGCCGTGCCCTCGATGTAGCGGGCAAGGTCGGGCGTAACGTCGCGCGGGCGCCGCCTCAGGCCGATGGCCTCCAGCAGCCGGCGCAGGTTGCCTGCGGTGCGCTGGTACAGGTCGAGGGCATCAGCGCTCGCCTCCCCTGCCGTAGCGAAGGCCACCTCCATCCGCTCCAGTTCGACCGTGAGGGTAGCGACGCGGCGAACGATGGACTTCTCGGCCTCAGACACCGCGCCTTCCCCGCCGAGGTCGGCGATGTGGAGCGCGATGAGATCCCGCATCCGGCGTGCCCAGAGCGAACGGCCGTCCACGTCCGGAAGCAGGGACGTGCCGTTGGTCACACGCGATCTATGCGGGCGCTTCCGAAGGCCAAGGGTGGGGCTATCCAACGTCGTTCCGCCGGGCTTATGGGACAAACGTTGGACAAGGCTATCACGAGGTTCCGGCTAAGTCATTGAACATGTTTGTTTTTGTATGTCTATGGCTGTCTAAGTTATCGCCTTGTGTAAGCGAAAATCGACGTTCTGCCGGGCGATGCGTGCCTGGATCCGCGCTCAGGATTTTCAACTCAAATACCATGCTGACGCGACAGCCGACCCTCGGCGCCCGATTTGGGCCCGTGGCCACGGCTGCACGCAACAATCGGAGCAATAACGGCGCAAACAACCTTAACCATAAGCCCGCGTCAGAGCAGCCGGCCAACGGCTGTCGGCGATGAGGGGAACGACGATGCTCAAGACCATGCGCGAGACTATGACTGTCCCGGACCGCATCATTGCCTTCGGCGTGATGACTGGCCTTGCGATCGTGCTGGTGCAGTACGCCCGCATGCTGGCGCTGCCCGCGCACTTCGTCTGAGGGGCGCGACGGGACTAAAGCACGGGCCAGCCGCGGCGACCGTTGGTGCTGAGCCTTCCCAGCTGAATGTGCCGCTACACACATACGCACGGATGATGATCCACGAAGCTCTGTCTTGTTCGAAGCGCAAAACCTGCTGCTGAGAGCAACAGAGGAGATCATTCCATGACGATGCTGAAGCTGCTCGGAGCCGCCGCTATTGTTGCCACCGGGATCGGGGCTGCGTCCTCGGCCCAGGCCTATGATGGCTGCGGCTGGGGCTATCACATGAATGCGTGGGGCCACTGCCGCCCGAACTATCGTCCCTACTATGCGCCCCGGCCGGTCTACTACGGCTATCGCCCGTACTACCGCCCGTACGTCCGCCCCCACCTTCCTTTCTTGGGCGGATACGGCGTCTCCTGGCGGGCGTACTGAGCCATCGAGATCACTTCCGGCGACGGGCCTTGCGAAAGCCGGCCCGTCGCCTGCTTCCGACTGTTCGCCGCGTGAGGGTTGGTCCGCGCCTGTGCGCCATGCCGGGCGGCCATACAGAAAGCTTAGCTGGTGACGGGTGACGCTTAGTGACGCGTCAGAGCCAATTATCGCCCTGTACGCGCGCACGCGTATACGGGTGGAACAGGAATTACGCGTCATCATGCGTCACCCGTCACCTTGGCCGTAAGAGTGCTCGGGGCGGAGGCGCACGAAGGCGAACCCGCGGGCGGCCTTGGTCCTGTGCTGCGGGAACCCCTTCCGCCGCATGGCCGGACCGAAGCCCTTCACCGTCCCGGGGTCATCACCGGCCGCCTTGGCGTAGACCGACCACGACGCGAACAGGTCGGTGGTCCGATCCCACACGCTCGCATCGCCCTGGCGCACGTCGCACTTCTCAGCGAGCCACTGACCCATCAGGTCCTGTTCTGCGAAGTACGCCTCCGTGGCGTCCACCACGCTCTCAGGGCGCACCAGGCCGTTCATCTGCCAGTCGAGGCAGCCTTCGATCATCCATCGCAGGATGGCCGGCCACTCGGCCTTCAGTTTCTCCTCGAGCTGCCGATCGGGCGCCTCGGGCTTGCGGATGAAAGGCACGATGTTGAAGCGCCGGCGGCCGCGTCATCCACTGGGGTTGCCCCGTTTCTGTGGTTCTTGCTCATTTTGCGTGGATCAGGCGGCCAGAACCATGCGGCGCTTCAGGAGA
>NZ_SRLB01000022.1 GCF_004745635.1 Methylobacterium nonmethylotrophicum
TCAACTATCGGCAAGAGGGGCCGCGAGCACCCCGCATCGGTCCCTCGACAGCGTCACGCCGCGACCGAGCGCCCCCCCCTGGGTAATTACTATGGCCGATCCCAGTCGCAGGCTGCAGCTACTCCCGGCCTCATACCGTGGGTCGGGTCTATGGTCGATGGGGGCCGGTCGGTCGTTGAGCGTCGCGGCGTAAACTGAGAGTTCCTCGATCAGGATACGGCCGAGGACGAGGACTTCAGTAGGCGCACGAACCGGCGCCCAATGTCCGGCTACGAAATCGGGCCAGACTACGTCGCCGAGGCCGACGCAGGAGGAGGTGCTGCACAAGCAGCGCTGGGCCGAGAACGATCGCGAGTTCGACGGCACGGCGGCACGGCGGGCGAGAGGCTGGCGAGGCCGCGGGACCATTCGAGGACGATGGGTGGGAGGGTGATCATGCTGTGCCGGATTTTGTGCCGACCCCGGATTTGGACCCAGGGCCGGGCTATCGCGTCTCTCGAAGGGAGAGAGGAACGCCTGCGGAACAGACTGTGCCGGATTTTGTGCCGTCGCAATAGGGCATCAAGTGCCTATAGAGGCGTCTCTGACGCGACCTATTCTCTCGGTTTTCCAGTGGTTTAGATGGTGCCGGCGGAGGGGATCGAACCCCCGACCTTCGGTTTACAAAACCGCTGCACTACCGCTGTGCTACACCGGCGAGAGCCTGCGGGCTCCTGAGACGCATGACGCGAGCCATCCTGGGCGGGCGCGTCTTTAGACCGCCTGGGCCTGCCGGCGTCAAGGCGCAAATTCCGGCGCGCCCGTTCCTGATCCGTTTCCCCCCGCCGACGCACCGTCAGCCGGCATGTGATCGCAGGAACGCGATCGGTCCGGGATCGATCCGGCTGGAGGTTGCGGCGGTCGGTCCGCACCCCGTCGGAGTCGAGGGTGGTGCGGTGCCGGTGACCGCTCGGGTTGCCCGTGGAGCACGGCGTGTGCCCGCGGGCGACGGGCCTGCCGACATCGGCGGTGGGTGGGATATCTTGGTTCCTGTCTCCGGGTTCTTGCATCGGGCGCTCCTTTCGCTCTAACCCCAGAGAATCAACGGCGATCGAGTGGTCCATGTCTGATGACGAAGCCACGGCCCGGCGCGAGACGGGCCTGCGGTTTTCCACCGACGCCACGCCGTCCGGCCAGGGCGGGTTCGAGGCCTATCACGATCTCTATGCCACGGTGGCCGATGCGGCGCGCCTCGACGGGGCCTTCGCGGTCGCGGTCACGGCGCAGCGCCTCGACACCCTGATCCTGTTCGACCGTCGCCTGCAGGGCGTCGCGCATGTCCGCTCGCCCCGGCGGGTGATCCGCAACGGCTTCGACCACTTCACGGCCCAGCTCGTCCTCGACGGCGCCCTCGCGGTCGACACGCCCGAGGGCGGCCGGACCGTCGGGCCCGGCGAGATCGCCTTGATCGACATGAGCCGGCCGATGGAGACCCGCGCCGGCCGCGCCCGGGTGCTCACCCTCTCGGTGCCCCGCGCCGCGATCGAGGCGACCGTGACCGAGCCCGGGCGGCTGCACGGCGCCGTCCTGCCGCAGGACCGGTCGCGGCTCCTCGCCCGGTTCCTCGCCTCGCTCCGCGACGACCTGCACCTCTACGGTCCGGGCGACCGCCAGCGCCTGGCGCGGGCGACCGCCGACCTCCTCGGCCTCGCCCTCGCGGGCCACGCCCCGGAGGGGGCGGACGCCGTGCAGATGGCCGCCGCCGCCGCCTGCCGCCGGCGGGCGCGCCAGTACATCGACGCCCACCCGGCCGCCACGCCGGAGGCGGTGGCCGCCGGCATCGGCGTGTCGCGCTCCGTGCTCTATCGCGCCTTCGCGCCGAGCGGCGGCGTCGCCCGCTACATCCGCGCCCGCCGCCTGGTGCGGCTGCGCGCCCTGCTGGCCCAGCCGGACGAGACGGCCCGGATCGCCGACCTCGCCTATCGGTGCGGCTTCACCAGCGAATCCGATTGCAGCCGCGCCTTCAGGGCGGCGCATGGCGTCGCGCCGCGGGAGTACCGGCGCCTCAGCCGGGAGGAGCGGGACGCCCCTGCCCGGCAGAGCTTCGCCGGCTGGTGGAACGACCTGCGCTGACGGTCGTTGCTGCGCCGCGATCTGTTGCTGCGCTGCAACAAAGCGTCGCGGCCTTCGACCTTCGTCCAGTGCTGGCACGCGAATCGCTCTGCTTGCGCCCATCAGCGCGGCGCGAGCGTCCCTCCGGCCCGGACCTCCGCCTGACCCGCGTGGCGGCCTGTGGAGGTGACATGGCGGATTTCCTCACCGTCGCGCTGGTCTGTGCCAGCACCCTGGCGGCGCCCGACTGCTCGCGCGAGACGGCCCTCGACGTGGCGGTCGCCCCCGCCCCCACCCCGATGGCCTGCCTGATGCAGGGCGAGACCCTGGCGGCGCAGAGCGGCTTCGTGCGGGCGCGCGAGACATACCTGAAGGTCGCCTGCGAGCGCCGGCGCACCGCCGCGCTCCGGCCGGCGACGGAGGCCCGCTAGGGGGCCCGATCGGGGGCTCAGGCTCAGAGCCGGTCCTGGATCTTGCGGGCGATGGCGCCGAGGCGCTGCTCGAGCAGGGTCGGTACCTCGCAGACGTAAGTGAGCGACTGGCTGCGCTCCTGGAAGATGCGCTTGTCCCAGGTGAAGCGGGTCTCCAGCTCGGCCAGCTCCTTGGTGTCGGGCACGTCCGGCGCGGTCTTGACCTCGCTGATCTTCCCGGCCTCGTCGCGGATGCGCTCGGCCATCACCCGCTGCCCGCGGGCGTAGCGGCCGATGCCGGCCACCACCTTGTCGCGCTCGCCGTTCAGCACCTCGAACACCCCGGCGAAGACCCGGGTCAGGCGGGCGTCCTTCTCGGCCTTGTCGAGCCTGGCCACGAAGGCGTCGAGGAGGCCGTCGACCTCCTCGAGCGGCAGCCGGCGCGACGCGATCTTTTGCGCCAGCAGCGCCGCCTCGGTGTCGTTGCCCCATTCGGCGAGCGCCGGGGCCGGGTCGGGCCCGGTCCAGACCGCGCCGGGGCCGAGCGTCGAGACCTTGCGCTGGGCGCAGGGCCAGTCGGGATCGGGCCGCGGCTGGGCCAGCGCCGGGGCGGCGCCGAGGACCAGGAGCGTGGCGAGGAGCGGGCGGAGCATCGTGGGCATCTCCCTGATCTGAAGGGGCGGTCAGCCCGCCTCCCCGGCCGGGCCGCCGCGCCGGGCGAGGAGCCCGCGGCCGGGATCGTAGGCGGCCACCGCCATGACGAAGAACGCGATCCCCGTCCCGACCACGACCGCGCCGGAGACCGGGTTGAAGGCGCCGTAGAGGGCGAAGCGCACCAGCTCGACGGCGTGGGTGAACGGGTTGACCTGGCAGATCCAGTAGAGCGTCGCGCTCGACTCGTTGACCCGCCACAGCGGGTAGAGCGCCGAGGAGGCGAAGAACATCGGGAAGATCACGAAGTTCATCACGCTCGCAAAATTCTCGAGCTGGCGCACCAGCGACGACAGGAACAGCCCGATGGCGCCGAGCATCAGCCCCGCGGCCAGGAAGGCCGGCAGGGCGGCGAGGTAGCCGAGCCACGGGATGTCGGTCTCGAAGATGCTCGCGATCCCGAGGAAGACGTAGGCCTGGATCAGCGACACGATCACGCCGGCGATCAGCTTGGCGAAGAGCAGGCTCCAGCGCGGATAGGGACTGGTGAGCAGCACCCGCATCGAGCCGACCTCGCGGTCATAGACCATCGACAGCGACGATTGCATGCCGTTGAACAGCTGGATCATCACCGCGAGGCCCGGCACGACGTAGACCTCGTAGAGCACGTAGGTCTCGTAGGGCGGCGTGATCGACAGGCCGAGCGTGTTGCGAAAACCCGCCGCGAAGATGAACAGCCAGACCAGCGGCCGCACCAGCGCCGAGAAGAACCGCTCCTTCTGGTTGAAGAAGCGCAGGAGCTCCCGGCGCACGATGCCGGCCAGCGCGATCAGGTAGCCGCCGGCATCGAGCCGGCCGCGCACCGGGGTGAGGGCCGTGCCCGCGCTCATGCCACTCTCCTCACGCGACCCTCCTGGGGCCATCCGGCCCGCGCTCGGCCGTCATGTGGCGGAACGCCGTCTCCAGCGAGCCGGTCGGCTCGCTCAGGGTGCCGGCGAGGCCGCGGGCGACGATGCGGCCGCGATGCAGCACCACGACCCGGTCCTGCGGGTCGATCTCGTCGAAGATGTGGGTGGCCCAGAGCACCGACAGCCCCTCTTCCCGCACCAGCGCCCGCACGATCGTGACGATGTCGGCGCGGGATTCGAGGTCGAGGCCGACGGTCGGCTCGTCGAGGAGCAGGAGGTCGGGGGCGTGGATCAGCGCCCGGGCGATCTCGATCCGCCGCGACTGGCCGCCCGACAGGGTGCGGATCTTGTCGTCGCGGCGCTCCAGGAGGCCGATGCGGGCGAGCAGCCCCTCGATCCGCGCCAGCGCCGCCTTGCGGGGGATGCCGTGGAGGGCGGCGTGGTAGAGCAGGTTCTGGCGCACCGTCAGGTCGGTGTCGAGGGTGCGGGCCTGGAAGACCACGCCGAGGCGGGCGAGCGCCCGCGACGGTTCCCGGTCGAGGTCGTGCCCGAGCAGCGCGACGCGCCCGGCCTGGCTGGCATAGAGCCGCGTCACCACCGAGAACAGGGTGGTCTTGCCGGCGCCGTTCGGGCCGAGCAGCGCCACGAAGGCGCCGCGCGGCACCGCGAAGGACACGGCGTCGAGGGCCGTGCGGGCGCCGAAGCGGTGGGTGACGCCCTCGACCGCAAGGGCCTCCGCGCTCATCGACTCTTGGCTCATCGACTCTTGGCTCATCGGGCGAGCGCCTTGCGGGCGTCCCGCACCGCGTCGAGGCACTCGTCGTATTCCTTCTCGCCGAGCTCCCGCTCGGCGATGCGCAGCTCCTTGCGCAGGGCCCGCGCGACCGGCTCAGGGGGAGACTTCGCCAGCTCGGCCTTGATCGTCGCGATGCCGTCCCGGCACGCGGCCGCGTCGTCGGCGCGGGCGGGCAACGCCGTCAGCAGGAGCAGGGCGGCCAGGCACAGGCGCATCCGGGGGGTCCCTCCATTCGTTCTTGCGGCCGGTGTAGGGTAGGCCGGCGCCGCCCGCAAACGCCCGTCACTTCACGATGAAGCGCCCGGTCATCCCCCGGCTCTCCAGCCCCTGGACCGACCACGGGAACTCGCCGGCCCGCACGGTGACGAATTCGAGCGCGATCGTGCCCTGGTCGTCGAATTCGAGGTGGTGCGGCGCGCCCGCCATGTGCACTTCGAGGTGGTTGATGACGATCTGGTTCATCCACACCCCGCGGAAGAACTCGCCGGCGAAGAACTTGTACTCCTTCTGCCCCTTGGCGGTGATGCGCAGCCGGTAGGACTTGCCGGCCTCCATCTCGATGTCCTTCACCGGCACCGCGTAGTCGTTGTCCTCGGCGCCGAGGACGAGCTCGGGAAGCTCGGTGCGCCCGCGGGTGAGGTCGCCGGCGAGGGCGTGGGGGGTGAGGAGGCCGGCGGCGAGGGCGGCGGCAGCGAGAAAGGCGCGCATGGGCTGTCCGATTAGAAGGTTAGGCGCCTCCCCTCCCCCTTGTGGGGAGGGGTAAGGGGGTGGGGGTGGTGCAGGAGGCACCGCACAGCTCTACGCGGCACCACCCCCACCCCTGCCCCCTCCCCACAAGGGGGAGGGGAAGGTGCTTTACTGCGGCGAGACCGCCACCCCCCACGGCAGCAGGCCCACCGGGATGCTCTTCGTCACCCTGAGCCCCTCGACGTCGATCACCGAGACGTCGTTCGAGGTGCCGTTGGTGGTGAACAGGAGCTTCTGGTCCGGCGTGAAGGCGAGCTGCCACACCCGCTGGCCGACCGGCAGGTATTTCTGGACCTCGTAGGTCCTGGCATCCACCACCGCGACCCGGTTGGCGGGGCCGAGCGCCACGAAGGCTTTTCCGCCGTCCTTCGTCAGGCGCACGCCGACCGGCTGGATCTGCTCGTCGGTGACGCCCGGGATCTTGAACGTGATCTTCTTGACCACCTTGCGGGTCTCGACGTCGATCACCGAGACGGTGCCGCCGACCTCGGCCGAGACCCAGAGGAACTTGCCGTCCCGGCTGAACTCGGCAAAGCGCGGCCGCGCATCCACCAGCACGTTGTCGATCACCTGGAAGCTCTTGGTGTCGATGAAATGGGCCATGTTGGTGGTCTCGGAGGTGTTGACCAGGATCGACCCGTCCGGGCTCAACCCCATCCCCTCCGGCTCGACGCCGACCGGCACCTCGGCCACCACCTTGTTCTTCTCGATGTCGAGCACCGTGACCTGGCTGTCGTCCTCGTTGGCGACGTAGAGCGGGTTGCCGGAGGGATGCGCGATGAACTGCTCCGGGTCCGGCCCTGCGCGGAGCGAGCGCACGATCTTGCCGGTCTTGGTATCGAGCACGTCGATGCGGTCGTCGTCGCTGGCGCAGACGTAGAGCAGGCTCCCGTCCTTCCCCACCGTGATCCCCCGCGGCCGCCGCCCCACCGGCCAGGTCGCCGTGACCTTCAGGCTGTCGACGTCGATGACGCTGACCGAGTTGCCCTTCTCGTTGCTGACATAGACGGTGGTGGCGTGGGCGGGAGCGGCCAGAAGGGCGGCCGCGACGACCGCGGCTCGCGCCGGCCTCATCCGGTGACGGCTCATTCGTCCTCCCTTCGCGGCCGCGCTGTTCGCCCGCGGTCCGTTCATGATCCTACCTGGCCCGCCGTGCATCGGCAGGCGAGACCGACTTATGGCCGGGTCACGACTTCGTCAGCCGGCACTGCGTCTCCGGCAGGTCGATCCCCAGCGTATCCAACGGCGTGCGCTGGTGCAGGTAGCCCTGCTCCGGCGCCACCGCCACCAGCGCCTGGGGCTGCACCAGCAGCAGCGGCTGGCGCAGCTGGTGGTCCCAGGGGCGGTAGCTGAGCGCGACGCCCTTGTAGCCCGGCAGGGTGAAGGCCGGGTCGGCGATGGCGGCCATGAGCGCCGCCGGGTCGGTGGTCTTCGTCTGGAAGGCGGCCTCGCCCACGGTCCGCAAAGCCGCCCAGACCTGGTAGTCGAGGGGGCGCATCAGCCGGCCGGCGAGGCGGCGGAAGCGGTTCTGGGCCTGGGCGGCGCCCCAGACCTCCAGCGTCGGGTGCCAGGTGGTGGGGACCAGCCCCTGGGTGCCGACCACGGGCCGCGGATCGACGGTGTGGAACGGGACGTAGTCGCCGAAATCGCCCGCCTCGTCCGCCACCACGGCGACGTCGTAGTCGAGGCCGCGGGTGAAGACGAGGGCCTCGGCGCGGGTCGGGGTGTCGCCGCGGGCCCGCGCCAGCGGCCCGAAGGTCCAGGGGCGCTCCGCCGCGATCTGCAGCCCGAACTTCTTGGCCGAGCGCTTCATCGCCTCGGCCCACAATTTGTCGCCGTCCTGCGGGCCGGTGATCAGGAAGAGCTTGCGCCAGCGCATGAAGGCGAGGAACTGGGCGAGGGCGTCGGTCTGCATCGCCCGGCTCGGGGCGACGTGGAAGATATTTGCCCGGCAATCGGCGCCGCGCAGGCGGTCGTCGGGGGCGGCCGCGTTGAACAGGACGATCCCTGAGCCCTTGAGCGCATCGGCCACCGCCAGCACCTCGTCGGCGGGGAGCGCGAGCACGAGGAAGCGCAGGCCCTTGGCGGCCAACTCGCGGGCGGCCTCGACCGGGCTCTGCGGCGCCGGCTCGCCCGGGGCGGCGGTGGCCAAAGCCACGGCGTCGAGGGCGTAGCGCTGGCCCACGAAGCGGCCGGTGGCGGTGTTGTCCTGGATCGCGAGCTTCGCGCCCGCCAGCCCCTCGTCCTCGGGCGCGGCCTGCGCGTCGTAGGAGGACGGGGCCGGGGCCGGCCGGTAGATCAGGCCGATGCGGATCTCGCTCGCCTGCGCCGCGGCGGGCGGAGCGGGCGTTTGCGCGAGGGCGCCGGGCGCGCCCGCCAGGAGGGCGAGGAGGGCGGGGGCGAGGGCGGCTGTGCGGAGGGCGACCATGCGGGCGGCACGCTAGCAGGGATTCTCGAACGCCCTCAACGCCTCATCGATGAGGATTGCTTAAGAGCACGGTACACGACAGTGCGGTTTGGAGGCAGCGTCAGTCGTCCCTCCGACCCGCGACCTCATCCTGAGGTGACCGGCGATCGCAGATCGCTGGGCCTCGAAGGAGGGCTCCAGAAGTCGGTGCGATCCCTGGAGCCCTCCTTCGAGGCTGCCGCTAGCGGCGCGATCTTCGATCGCCGGTCACCTCAGGATGAGGTTCGAGGGTCGGAGGTCCCTAACCGCCGACACACTGGCCGTGTCGTGTACCGTGGCTTAAGAGCCGTGCCCTCCCCCGAAAGTCCGAGGGCGGGCCCGGCGCCGCCGCGTTGCGCCGGCGCGCATCGCCGTGCGAGGGTCGGGCGATGCTCGTCCTTCGCGCCCTCCCCGCCCTCGCGGCCCTGCTCGTCGGCCTGCCGGCCGCGGCCGCGCCGGAGGCGGCGGCGGTGTTTCCGATCGAGCTGGCGGAGCCCGGCACGATCGGGCCGCGCCCCCTGCGGCCGGAGGATATGCGGCGCTTAGGCCTCGCCAGCGACGCCCTGCGGCGGGAGGTGACGAGCCGCGGCCTCGCGCCCGTCGACCTCGCGCCCCAGGCCGCGGCGATCCGGCGCGACGCCCCGCTCTACAAGTGCGAGGGCTGCGCGGAGAAGATCGCGAAGGCGGCGGGGGCGGTCCTCGTCGTCTACGGCTACGTCCAGCGCAACGCCCCGCAGGTCCTCAACCTCACGATCTCCATCACGGAGGCCGAGAGCGGCAAGGTGCTGCGCGGCGGCCAGGTGCTGATCCAGGGCGACACCGACGACACCTGGCTCCACGGCGTGCGCTCGCTGGTGAAGAACCGCCTCTTCGCCGAGCCGCTGCCGAACCGGTCCTGATCCCGTGCCCGACACACCCCCCACCCGCGTCCGCCTTCTCGTCAGCGTCCGCGACGCCGCCGAGGCGGCGCTCGCCCGCCGGCACGGCGCCGACCTGATCGACGCCAAGGATCCCGACCGCGGCGCCCTCGGGGCGCTGCCGGCCGACACCGTGCGGGCCATCGCGGCCGCCGCCGGCGACGGGCTGACGAGCGCGGTGGCGGGCGAGCCGCGGGACGGGCGGGAAGCCTCCGCCTGCCTGGCGGCGCTCGCCGGCACGGGCGTCGACTACCTCAAGATCGCCTGGGCGCCGGGGCGCGATCCCGCGGGATTGACCCTGCCGGCCGGCGTTCCGGTGATCGCGGTGCTGTTCGCCGAGGACGGGCCGGACGGGGCCGACGTGCCGGCGCTCGCCGCCGCGGGGTTCTCGGGGGCGATGATCGACACGAGGACCAAGGACGGGCGGCGGCTCACCGGCCACCTGTCCCTCGCCCGCCTCGCCGGCTTCGCGGCGGCGTGCCGGGCGCAAGGGCTGCTCTCGGGCCTCGCCGGCTCCCTCGCCCTCGACGACATCCCGGCTTTGGCGGCCCTCGGGCCGGGCTATCTCGGCTTTCGCGGCGGCCTGTGCGCGCGGGCCGACCGGACCGGCCGCCTCGATCCGGCCCGGATCGCGGAGGCAGCGCGGCGCCTTGCCGCGGTCCTGCCCCGCGTCGAGGCGGCGTAGCCGTGCCGGTGTGCGGTTGGGCGTTTCGTGTGCCACCTCGGGCCAGGATATGGCGCGAAACCTCCTCTCCCCGCGGGCGGGGAGAGGGCTTCACCCCCCTCGTCGGGGGTGAAGCGAGTGCAGGCGCAGCCGGAGCGAGGGTGAGGGGGTCTCGACCCGTAAGCCTCCTCCGGAAACACCCCCTCACCCTCGCCCTGCGGGCTCGCTGCGCCGACGACAAGGTCGTCGCAGCCCTCTCCCCGCCCGCGGGGAGAGGGGACAGTCCGCGCTTCTTCCTTTATTCAGGCAGCCCTGCACGCGCGGGGTGTGGCGCATGAGCCTTCCTCTCACCGTCGTGAAGATCGGCGGCAGCCTCGTGGCCGACGGCGCCCGGCTGCGCCGGCTGCTCGGGGCCCTCCCCGACGGGGTCGACGGGCCGGTGGCGATCGTGCCGGGCGGCGGGGCGCTCGCCGACGCGGTGCGCGCGACGCAAGCCGCCCTCGCCTTCCCGGATCCCCTCGCCCACCGGCTGGCGATCGGCGCCATGGCCGGCATGGCCCGGATCTTCGCCGCCCTCGAGCCGCGCCTCGCGGTGACGGAGGACCCGGTCGAATGCCTCGCCGCCGGTGGCGTGCCGGTCTGGGATCCCTCGGCGCTGGCGGCCGGCCACCCGGAGATCCCGGAGAGCTGGGACGTCACCTCGGACAGCCTGGCGCTCTGGCTCGCCGCCCGCCTCTGCGCGCGCACCTGCCTGCTGGTGAAATCCGCCGATCCGGCGCCCGGGGCAGGTCCCGCGGAACTCGCCCGGGCCGGCCTCGTCGACGCCGCCTTCCCGGGCTTCGCGACCCGCTTTTCCGGCGCGATCGTGCTGCGCGGCCCCGGCGGCGACCGGCTCTGCCGCGACGCCGTCGCGTGCCCCGAAGCCCTGGCGGAGCGCGCCGCGTGAGGGAGCACCTCGTCTTCGTCACCGGACGCCTCGCCAAGACGCGGCTGGAGAAGATCGCCGCGTCCCTGCCGCCGGAGCGCTTCGCCTGGACCATCGCCGATGCCGGCGTGAAGGTCGCGGCGCTGATGACCGAGGCGATCATCCGGAACCGGGTCCAGGTGCCGGAAGGCGCGACGCGGGTCATCCTGCCCGGGCGCTGCCGGGCCGACACGGCGGCGCTTTCGGCCCATTTCGGCCTGCCGGTCGAGCGCGGGCCGGACGAGATCGTCGACCTGCCGGTCTTCCTCGGCCTTGCCGGGCGCAAGGTCGACCTCTCGCGCCACGCCGTGCGGATCTTCTCCGAGATCGTCGACGCGCCGCGGCTGTCGCCGGAGGCAATCCTCGTCCGGGCGAAGGACCTCGCCGGCCGCGGGGCCGACGTGATCGATCTCGGCGGGCTGCCCGACACCCCCTTCCCGCACCTCGCCGACAGCGTGCGGCTGCTGAAATCCGAGGGCTTGCGGGTCAGCGTCGATTCGTTCTCGATCGACGAATTGCGCCAGGGGGCGCAGGCGGGGGCCGACTTCCTGCTCAGCCTCAACGAGGAGACCCTCGACCTCGCCTTCGAGACCGAGGCGGTGCCGGTGCTGGTCCCGCTGCGCCCCGACGACCTGCCCTCCCTCGACCGGGCGATCGACCGGATGCAGCGGGCGGGCCGCCCGTTCATCGCCGACCCGATCCTCGAGCCGATCCATTTCGGCTTCGCCGCCTCGCTGGTGCGCTACCACGAGACCCGGCGACGCCACCCCGACATCGCCATGATGATGGGCACCGGCAACCTCACCGAGCTCACCGAGGCCGACAGCCTCGGGATCACGGCCCTGCTGATGGGGGTGTGCTCGGAACTGGCGATCGGCAACGTGCTGATCGTCCAGGTCTCGAACCACACCCGCCGCACGGTCGAGGAGCACGACGCCGCCCGCCGGGTGATGTATGCCGCAAAGGCCGACGCCGCCCTCCCCAAGGGCTACGGCCGGGCGCTCCTCGCCCTCCACGACAAGCGCCCCTACACCCAGACGCCCGACGAGATCGCGATGCTCGCCGCCGAGGTCCGCGACCCCAACTACCGCGTCGCGGTGGCGGAGGACGGGGTGCACATCTACAACCGCGACATCCACAAGACCGGGCGCGACGCGATGGCGTTCTTCCCCGATCTCGGGGTCGAGGGGGACGGCGCCCACGCCTTCTATCTCGGCGGCGAATTGACCAAGGCCGAGCTCGCCTGGCGCCTCGGCAAGCGCTACGTGCAGGACGAGCCGCTGGACTGGGGCTGCGCCATGGACGCCGAGGTCGAGGACACCACCCGCTTCAAGGCCCCGGGCCACACCCGCCACAGCGGAAAGCCGTGAGACCGTGCCGCTGATCCTCGAGACCATCGTGACCACGGCCGGAGCCGACGGGACGCTGCACCTGGTGCCGTTCGGGCTGATCGCCGAGGGCGAGGATTTCTGGGTGGCGCCGTTCCGGCCCTCGCCCACCATCGCCAACCTGGAGGCGGTGCCGTTCTTCTCGGCCGCCGCGCCGGCCGACATCCGGGTGATCGCCGGCTGCGTCACCGGCCGGCGCGACTGGGCGACCGTGCCGTGCCGCGCGATCCCCGTGCCGCGTCTCGGCGAGGCCTACGGCCACATGGAGCTGCAGGTGGTGGAGGTGCGCGACGATCCCGTCCGCCCGCGCTTCCGCGGCCGGGTGGTGCACGCGCAGGCGCATCGCCCGTTCCTCGGCTACAACCGGGGCTCGAGCGCGGTCCTGGAGGCGGCGATCCTGTCGACGCGGCTCCACATGCTGAACCCCGACACGGTGCTGGCGGAGCTGCGCCACCACCGCGTCGCCGTCGAGAAGACCGCCGGGCCCGCCGAGCGCGAAGCCTGGAACTGGATCGCCCAGAAGGTCGCCGCCGCCCTGCCCGAGGCGGCGTCCCTCGCGGTCGATGACGCGTGAGCCCCAGGCAGAGTTGCAGGGTGCAACTCTGCCTGGGCTCTGGTTTTTTTGCATCATGTTCGCCGCCGAACCGGTGACCACTTCGGCGCATGATGCCGAGCGTTGAGAGGAGACACCCGATGAAGCGCATCCTCGCGGCCGCCCTCGCCGCCGCCTTCGCGGCGGCGCCGGTCCAGGCCCACGGCCCGACCCGCAAGAAGGTCGAGGAGACGGTGACGATCGACGCGGCGCCCGACAAGGTCTGGGCCGTGGTCGGCAACTTCCAGGACATGAGCTGGCTGCCGCCGGTCGAGAAGACCGAGGGCAAGGGCGGCAACGAGGTCAAGGCCACCCGCATCCTCACCCTGAAGGGCGGCGCCACCGTCGAGGAGGAACTCTACAAGTACTCGGCCGAGCAGAAGAGCCTGTCGTACCGGATCAACAAGGTCGACGTGAAGGTGCTGCCGGTCAACAACTACTCCTCGACGATCAAGGTCGAGCCGGCCGAGGGCGGCAAGTCGCAGGTGGTGTGGGACGGCGCGTTCTACCGCGGCTACATGAACAACGATCCGCCGCCCGAGCTGAGCGACGAGGCGGCGGTCAAGGCGGTGAAGGGCCTGTATCGCGGCGGCCTCGACAACCTGAAGGCGAAGATCGAGAAGGGCAGCTCGTGAGAGCCCGACCGACGTGACCGCTTCCTCCCGTCCCGTTCGCAATCTCACCCTGAGGCATCGGCGATCGGAGATCGCGCCCATCTCTGATGGACTGACCTCGAAGGGGGGCTCCAGGGAGCGCTGCGACAGCTGGAGCCCTCCTTCGCGGCTGCCGCAGGCGGCAGCACCTCAGGATGAGGGCGCGGGTGGGATGAGGGGGATCCTCGCGCCGGCATCCCCGCACTTCGGACGCGCCCCGGGACCCGCCCGGCGCCTCGCCGCGGTCGGTTGCCTGATCGCAATCGCCCTCGCGCCCCTCCCCGCCCTGGCGGCGGAGGCCTTCGTCACCGCCCAGAACGCCGACGCGGTCGACGTCGTCGACCTCGACGCGCTCACTGTAGTGGCGAGGATTCCGGTGCCGGGGGCGCCGGCCGGCGTCGCGCTGTCGCCGGACCGGGCCTCCGTCTACGTCACGGCCCCGGAGGGCAAGGCCCTCGTGGTGATCGACGCCGCGGCGCGGCGGGTCGTCCGGACGGTGCCGCTCGGCGGCGGTCCCCTCGGGGTCGGGGTGAACCCGGTGAGCGGCGCGGTCTACGTCGCCGACTGGTACGCCAAGCGGCTCTGGGAGATCGACCCCAGGTCCCTCGCGGTGGCGGCCGAGATCCCGGTCGGCACCTCGCCCTCCGGCATCGCGGTGACGCCGGACGGGAAATTCCTCCTCGCGGCGGACCGGGACGACGATGCCCTGTCGCTGGTCGACACCGCGACGCGCGAGCGCGTCGCGACGATCCCGGTCGGCACCCGGCCGTTCGGGGTCACGATCGACCGCGAGGGCCGGCGGGCCTTCTCGGCCAATGTCGGCTCGAACGACGTCTCGGTCGTCGACCTGGGCGAGCGGCGCGAGGTCGGCCGGGTCAAGGTCGGCGAGCGTCCCTACGCGGTGGCGCTGGCGCAGGGCCGCGCCTTCGTCACCGACCAGTATGGCGGCACGGTCAGCACCTTCGACGCCGCCACCCTGGCGCCGGGGCCGCGGCTCGCGGTCGGCGAGTACCCGGAGGGCATCCAGGCGGGCCCGGACGGCCGGACCGTCTACGTGGCGAACTGGGAATCGAACACCCTCACGGTGATCGATGCCGGAGCGCTGACGGTGACCGGGACGGTGAAGACCGCGGACGGGCCGCGGGCCTTCGGGCTGTTCCTGCGCTGAGACGCGGCGGGGCGACCCCTTCGCGGATCGGCACCGAGGGGTAGTTCGACGCGAACGGGTTGGTGACCTGTCCGCCCTGCGCGCAGGCCGGGGCGGCGAGGAGCGTCAGGAGAACCGCCGCGCCGAGCCGCATCAGAGCCCGGCAGCCTTGCGCAGGGCGGCGTTGATGCGCTCCTGCCAGCCCGGTCCGTCCTCCTGGAAATGGTCGAGCACGTCGCGGTCGAGGCGCAAGGAGACGGTCTCGCGCAGGCCCGGCACGCCCGGCTTGGGCGTGGCCGGCCTGGCGGCGGTCTTCACCTCGGGGGCGGGCCCCTCCGGGGTCTTGCGGGTCACGGCGCGGAACGCGGCCTCGGCGGCCTGCCGGGGATCGCTGCCGCGGCGGGAACGGTCGAATGACATCGGGATCCTCCTGCGGACCGCCGTAGCACGGCAGGGCCGGTCCCGGAACCGAGGACCCCACAACGACGAAGGCCCGCCGGCGCACCGACGAGCCTTAAGGGGCAGGGTCCACGTTTCAGGGTGCGGGTATGGTCGCACGGCACGATTGCGATGGCCGACTCGGCCCCGTACCGTATTCAGCCCGCCCTGAAGCCACTATCCCTGTCGAGAGTAGTCCGGTGGCGTGTCCTGGTCACCGGCATCGGTATGTGTCGCGTGAGGGCTGCAACCTTGAGATCTCATGGCTACCTCCTCGAGTTCGACTCGACGAGGACGATGCTGCCCCTCCGCCGAGGGATGGTCAAGAGGATTTGTAGCCGACTTTTTTGAACTGCCGCGCTGGAACAAAAACCTAAGGATACGTTAAGGCCGCCGCCTCCAGGCCCTCCGGCCGGGCTCGCGCCGGGCTCACGCCGGGATCACGCCACGTGCAGGATCGCGTCCTTCATCACCCGGGCGACGATGTCGCAGTTGAGGGCGCTGGCGGCGCAGTGGGTCACCTGGCGGTCGTGGTGGTCGTGGTCGAGGCGCGGGTCGCAGGCGCTGGCCAGGAAGTAGCCGGCATCCGTGATGCTCATCACGTAGACGTCCGAGGCCTGGCCGGTATGCCGGTTGATCAGCATGAACTGGGTGTAGGCCTGCTCGAAGTCGGGCCGGCCGCGCAAGGAAGGCCCGCGCTCGATCAGCACGCCGTGGGGCGCGAGCTGGGTCGAGGCCGCCGCCAGCACCTCGGCGGCGATGTCGCGCAGGAGCGCCACGCGCCGTGCATCCTCCTCCGAGAGCGGCGCCTCGGGCGCCGGCTCCGGCGTCGCGATGGCCTCGCGCCGGCGCCGCTGCTCCTCGAAGAAGGCCCCGAAATCCGACAGCACCACGTCGGGGCACCGGGGAACCGACACGCTCTCCGTCATCGCTGCGCGCTCCTTTCGGTTTCGAGGGCGTTTCGATCTCGTCCGAACCTAACTCCAATGGCCACGCAGTCGATCCTCCCCGACCGGCTGGCGCAGTACCGAGGCAGTCTCGCCTCCTCCCGCCCGCGGCCTCGGCACGGGATCACCAGCGATGCGCCATGCGAGATCCTGGGCGACGGTCTTGCGCACTTGGCGTCCACCGCGTCAGCCCTGGCTCCGTTGCGCGGCCCCCGAGTGACCCGGACCCGAGTGACCCGGAGGGGGTGAATTCCGCCCTCCGGGTCTCGCCGTCCGCTCAGCCCTGCTCGCGCGCGCGCCGGGCCTCGTAGGCCTTCAGATGCGTGTAGGCGATGGCGAGGTGGGGCCAGGCGCCGTCCGGCGCCGCCTGGCGGCCGCGGGCCAGGAGGTCGCCGACGATGTGGTCGGCCTCGATCCGTGCGGAGCGGGCGATGTCGCGCAGCATCGAGGCGGTGAAGCCCGAGCCCGCCGCCGTCAGGGTGCCGCGGCTGGTCTCGAGGAACTTCTCCCGCGGCGGGTGGCCGGCGCCCGCCGCGATGCCGCGGCACTCATCGAGGAGCCCCAGCATCACCTCGCGCCCGCCCGGCGCCGCCACGATGTCGCCGACGGTCGCCCGCATCAGGCAGGTGCCGCAGGCGAGCGTCGCCAGGAAGACCCACTTCTCCCACATCTCGAGCAGGATCCTGTCGCTCAGCCGCGCCGCGAAGCCCGCCCCCTCCATCACGGCGGCGACCCGGGCGATGCGCTCCGAGCGCGTCCCGTCCCGCTCGCCGAAGGTGAGCGCGTGCAGGTCGCTCATCTGCACGATCGCACCCTCGGGCGAGAGCGTCGCCGCGATGGCGCAGGAGCCGCCGAGCACCCGCTCGGGCCCGAAGCGCGCATCGAGGGCGTCGAGATGCGCCATCCCGTTCAGGATCGGCAGCACCATCGTGCCGGGCCCGACCGCCGGGGCGACGTCGTCGAGGGCGCCGGCGAGGTCGTAGGCCTTGCAGCTCAGGAGCACGAGGTCGAACGGCCCGGGGATCGTGCCCGCCGTCACGGTCGCGGGGGCATCGATGCGGAAATCCCCGAGCGGGCTTTTCACCGACAGGCCGCCTTCCGCGAGCCGCGCCGCCCGGGCCTCGCGGACCAGGAAGGTCACGTCGCGCCCCGCCGCCGCGAGCCGGGCGCCGAAATACCCGCCGGTCGCGCCGGCCCCCACCACCAGCACACGCATGCCGTCCTCCCGTGCCTGCCCTGTCCTGGCCGAGCTTCGCATTCCCGGCGGTTTCGTCCAAGGTGCCTGTCCTGGACGGGCGGGAGGCCAAGGTGCCCGTCCGTGACGGGCGGGGGGCTTTGCGGGTGCGGGGTATCGTGAGGCGGCTGCCCGGGTCGCGGGATCTCGTCGGCGTGTGGGTCCGGCGCGGGCTGTTCCTCGTCGGCGGCATCGCGGTCGGGGCCGCGGCGGTGCTGATGGCCGTCCTGGCGGATGCCGCGCAGGCGGGGTTCCGGGCGATCCTCGCCGTCTCGCCCCTGGCCGCCCTCGTCCTCACGCCCGTCGGCTTCGGGCTCGCGGCGCTCTTGGCCCGCACGGTCTTTCCGAACTCGCAAGGCAGCGGCATCCCGCAGGTGATCGCCGCCCGCGACATCGAGGATGCGGGGGCCCGCCACGGCCTGATCTCGCTGCGGGTCGCCGTCGGCAAGATCGTGGTGATGACGCTCGGGCTGTTCTGCGGCGCCTCGACCGGGCGCGAGGGGCCGACCGTGCAGGTCGGCGCCGCCCTGATGGCGGCGGCCGGGCGGCTCGCGCCGGAGCGCCAGCGCGGCCTGCTCCTGGCCGGGGGCGCCGCCGGGGTGGCGGCGGCCTTCAACACGCCGCTCGCCGGCATCGTGTTCGGCATCGAGGAGCTGAGCCGCTCCTACGAGGCCAAGACCTCGAGCCTGATCCTCGGGGCGATCATCGCGGCGGGCCTGACCTCGCTCGCGCTGGTCGGCAACTACACCTATTTTGGCACCACCGCCGACACCCTGCCGCTCGGACGGGCCTGGGCCGTCGTGCCGGTCTGCGGCGTGCTCGGGGGGCTGTTCGGCGGGGCGTTCAGCCGCATCGTCATCGCGGTCGCCCGCGGCCTGCCCGGGATGGCGGGACGGGTCGTCACGGGCCGGCCGGTGCTGTTCGCGGCCCTGTGCGGCCTCGGCGTCGCCCTGTGCGGGCTTGCCACCGACGGCCACGTCCACGGCACCGGCTACGAGCAGGCCAAGGCCCTGCTGCACGGCACCGCCGACACCCATGCCTGGTTCGGGCCGGCGAAGTTCGTCGCCACCACCCTGTCGTCGATCAGCGGCATCCCGGGCGGGCTGTTCGCCCCGTCGCTGGCGGTCGGGGCGGGCCTCGGCGCGGAGATCGCCGGCCTGTTCGACGGGGTGCCGGTCGGCGCGGTGGTGCTGGTCGGGATGGTGGCCTACCTGACCGGCGTGCTGCAGGCGCCGATCACCTCGTTCGTCATCGTGTCGGAGATGACGGAGAACCACGCCCTGGTGATCCCCCTGATGGTCGCGGCGCTCATCGCCGACGCGACCTCGAAGCTGGTCTGCCCGGAGGGGCTCTACCACGCGCTCGCCGAGCCGATGGTCGCGCGCCTCGCCGGGCGCCCGGCCCGGGAGCCGGGCCTCAGCGGCCCGGCCTGAGAATCGTCAGAGCGGCAGGATCCCGAACTGGGCGAGGCGGCTCTTGTGCTCGAGCCAGAGACGCAGCATCTCGGCGAGCAGGCCCGGCTTGGCGCGGGTGGCGGTGGGGCGGGTCGCGGTGATCGACGGGGAGGAGGCCATGGGTCCGGCTCCGAAGTTGGAGGTGAGTGGAACTCTGTGGTTCCTGTCCCGGACAATGGCCCCTATGCTGCGACGCAACAATCGATGATCTCGCACTTGCGATATGCACACATCGCATGCAACCGGCGGAATTATGCCGAAATGCCCACCATTCATGCATGATATGCCTAACTCGCGGGCCGCGTAAGGAATTCGGCGCCGCCGCTCAGGCATCGAGGGCAGTCCGGTCGACCTCGGTGGTGACCGTGCCGAGGATCCGGGCGCGGGCGTTCTCGAGGGTCTCGCAGGCCTCGGTCAGGGTGCGCAGCGGCGTGCGGCCCCACTCTGTCATCAGCACCACCCCGTCGAGGAGCGGCGCGAGCGCCAGGATGGCGGCCGAGCGGCCGACCGGCGGCAGGTCGACGATCACCACGTCGTAGGTGTCGCACAGGCTGGCCAGCAGCGCCTCCATGGCGGGCGAGCCGAGCCAGTGCGGCGAGGGCAGCGTCTCGGGGGCGAGCGGCAGCACGTCGCAACCCTCGGCCAGGGCGGTGACGCAGGAGCGCCAGCTCTCGGCCGCCTTCCCCGGCCGGCCGCACAGGGCCGCGCCGATCCCCTCCTCCGCCGGTCTCGCGCGCAGCACCGGGTCGGCGGCGTCCGCGTCGATCACCAGGGCGCGCGAGCCGGAGGCGGCGTAGAGCCGGGCGAGCTCGACCGCCGCCAGGGCCTTGGTGCGCCCGCAGGTGCGCCCCGCCGCCGTGAGGCCGATGGTGCGCAAGGGCGCGGCGTGGCCGGCGGCGGCCAGCGACAGGCGGGTCCATTGCAGCCCGTCGGCCAGCCCGGCGCAGAGCCGCGCCTCGGCGCCGAGCCCGCGGCGGCGTGCGCCCCGCCGGCGCGGGATCCAGCCGAGGCAGTCCCGCCCGGTCGCGGCCCGGATCTGGCGCCGGGAGCGGGCGCGCCCGTCGAGGAGCAGGCCGGCGAGCCCCGCCATGACGAACAGGCCGGCACCCGCCGCCGCGCCGGCCGGCATCGTCAGCCGCAGGCCGGGATTGGAGCGGAACAGCGGCCGGGTCGCCGCGGTGATGACCCGGGAATCGGCCACCGGGGCGCTCTGGCGCTGCACCGCCTCGGCCAGCACGACGAGCAGGCTCTCGTAGACCTTGCGCGAGGTCTCGGCGGCGGATTCGAGCTCTTCCAGGGTGCCGGGCTCGTCGTCCGCAGGTGCGCGTGCGGCGGCCTGCTGGCCGCCCGTGATCTGGGCTCCGGCGCTTCCGGCCGGTCCGTCGGGATCGTCGCGCCGGCCGCGCCGGATGCGGTAGTTGTGCGAGGCGCGGAATTCCTGCACGGCGCGGATCGCCGCGTTCATCTGGGCCCGGAAGCGGTCGACGCGCTCGTTCAGCCAGTCGGTGGCGAAGCGCGACGCCTCGATGCGTGCCTCCCGCTTCTCGCGCAGGAACTGCTCCACCACGGCGTTGACGATGTCGGCCGCCTTCTGGGGATCGCGGGCCGAGAACGAGATGTCGAGGGCGTAGGCGAGGCCGGCGCGGCGCACGTCGAGGCGCGCCGCGAAGGTGTCGAGGAGCCGCCGCTCGGCCTCGAGGGCGCGGTCGGGCGTCTCGCCGTCGCCCGGGCCGGTCACGCCCCTGAAGGCGCCGCGGGCTTCATCCATCAGGACGGCCAGCCGCGCGGTCAGCCGCGCGGTCAGCCGCTCCTGGGCGGCGGTGAGCCAGGCCGGGAGCCGGGGCGGCGCCCCGCCGAATTCGAGGTCGCCCCGCAGCCCGAGCTTGTCGATCACCATCCGGGCGACCTTCTCGGAGCGCAGGATCGCGATCTGGTTGGCGATCTGGCCGGTGTCGATGGCGCGCGCGACGTCGCCGCCCGGCTCGGCGAAGAGCGGCGGCATCTTGGAATCGATCACGAGCTGCGCCCGGGCTGTGTAGACCGGCGCCGCCGTGAGCGCGTAGAGGGCGCCGAGCGCCGCCCCCGCCAGGGCGCAGGCGAGGATCCGGGCGCGGCGGCGGCGCAGGAACGCGAGGATGTCGCGGACCTCGAGCGTGCGCGTCTCCGGCGGGTCGTCCCTCAGGCGCGGGGCCAGGGACGCGTCGGTCCAGATCGGGTTGTTCAGCAAGATCGCGCTCTCTTCGGCTCGACCGCGGCGGGGGATCCGGGTTCGGCGGCTCCCCCGCGGGTGCTGGTGGCCGCCGCGGACGACGGCCCGGGTTCGGGAGACCCCGCGCGTCGTCCGTGACCCCGGTGTACGTCCGGCCGCGGCCGGGCCGGAACGCCACGGAACGGCGTAGGCGCGGGCCCGGTCCGCCCGGGCGGCGGAGGCGGGTGATGCCTCGATCGGCCACCCCTCGTCCGTTCGGGCGTGGCGCCGGGCCGCGCAGGCGCCCCGCGTGGTGGATCGGCTCCGCAGGACGGCGTAGGGCGCGGTCGCCGCCCCCGCCCCGACGAGGGGAGTCCGGCCCCGCCCGGCGCCCGAAAGCCGGTGCTGCGGTGCGGCCGGATCGCCGCCTAGGCTCCCGGCCGAGCCTCGCGACAGCCTCATGCCTCGCGACAGGTCCGGGAGCCCGCCCGCATGCCGATCACCGACGTGTCCCTCGAGGACGGCGCCCGCATCACCCATCCGGACCTCGTCGACCTCGCGGGCTGCCGCATCGGCGCCGACGCCCGGGTCGGGCCCTTCGTGCAGATCCGGCCGGGCAGCATCGTCGGCCCGCGCTGCAAGGTCTCCTCGCACAGCGCGCTCGGGCCCGGGGTCGCCCTCGGCGAGGGCGTGTTCGTCGGCCACGGGGTGGTGATCGGCGAGGCCGGGGCGGAAGCCTCAGGCCCGACTTCGATCGGGCGCCCGACTTCGATCGGGCGCCCGACCCGCATCGGCGCCGGCGCCTCCCTGGGCTCCCGCGCCACGGTGCTGCCCGGCGTCACGGTCGGCCGCGGTGCGATGATCGGAGCCGGCGCGGTGGTGGCCGAGGACGTGCCGGACTTCGCCCTGGTGGTCGGCGTGCCCGGCCGGGTGATCGGCGACGTCCGCGACCGGGCGGCCGCGCAGGACTGCGCGCCGGAGCCCGCCTGAGGACAGGCGACGCGCGATTCGCCTCACGCGTGAGGAGCGCGGCGCGGGACGACGAGGGTCATCCCCGCCCGCGCCCCGGCCCGGTCCCCTCGTCCCACACGCTCCAGCGAAACACCTCGGTGCCGGCGCCGTCGACGATGCGCACCGCCTCGGCCGCGGGCCCCGAGCGCTGGGGCACCCGGGCGCGGCGGAAGAGGCGCAAAGCCCGCTCGCGGGCGGCGTCGAGGCCGGCGGTGCGGACCGAGGCGCGCTGGACCGGCGCGTCCTCGGGGCCGATGATCTCGATGTGGTAGGTCTCGCGCAGCAAGGCTCTGGGGGCTCCGGTCGGCCCCCTCAATAGGGGAGCCGGGCGGGCCCGCGCCAGGGGTGAGCCGCACGAGTCAGGTCTTGAGCACCGGCTCGTTGACGTCGCCGCCGCCGCGCCGGGCGAGGTAGGCCGGCTGGAACATGCACATCCGCACCGCATCGCGGTACTTGCCGTTGACGAAGAACTCGTCGCGAAGGATGCCCTCGGTCTCGAAGCCGCAGGCCTCGTAGATGCTGATGGCGCGGCGGTTGTCCTTGTCGACGTGCAGGTAGAGCTTGTGGATGTTGAGCACCTTGAAGGCGTAGTCCATCGCGATCTGGGTCGCCCGCTTGGCGTAGCCGCGGCCCTGGAAGGCCGGATGGATCGCGATCTGGAACTCGCAGGAGCGGTGCAGGTGGTTGATCTCGACGAGCTCCACCAGCCCGGCGCGCTCGTTCTCCGGCGTGGCGATGATGAAGCGCCGCTCGGTCTGGTTGTGGATGTTGCGCTCGTAGAGCTGCGCCAGCTCGGCGAAGGACTCGTAGGCCTCCTCGAACCAGTAGCGCATGATGCTGTCGTTGTTGTTCAACTGGTGCACGAAGAGCAGGTCCTCGCGTTCCAGCGGTCGCAGCTTGATGGTCGGGGCCATGATCGCTCGGATGTGCCGGCGGGAGGCCCGAACCCTACTCCTCCGGCGCCGCCCCGTCACCCGCCGACAGGGCCGCGACCGCGGCGGCGAGGCGGTCCCAGCCTTCCGCGAGGCGCGTGACCTCGGCGGTCAGCCGCTCGAGCGCGGCCGCGGCGTCCGCGCCCTCCGGGGTCGCCCGGGCCTCGGCGGAGATCGGGTTCTCGCGCAGGGCCGCGAGCTGGTTGCGCAGCTGGCCCCGCAGGGCGGCGAGGCGGCGCCGTCCGGCCTCTCCCGGCAGCGGCCCATCGGCCTCCGCCTCGGGCTGCGCGTCGTCCACCAGCCGCAGCCAGCTTCGTCCGGTCTCGGGCATGGCAGCCTCCGTCATCCGGCGTCCCGTGCCGGGACGTGACGGGCGATGCTGCGCGCCAGGCACGAACAGATCGTTACCAAAATCTTGAGAAAGCCAGCCAAGCGCCGGTCCACAGGGGGACAAGTCGGACGGCCGGCGACACTTCACCTAACCGCAACGATCTTGACAGTACAGAGCGGCTTGGTCGTGCGCGAAAACCGCCACATTGCGGTGCCAGGCGTTCGGGCGGGCGAGGCAGGCGGGCGAGGATGGAGCGGCGCGGGATGGGCGTGCGGGCGAGGACGATCCTGTGCGTGGCGGGCCTGCTCGCGGGGGCGGCGCCTGCGGCCTCCGCGCCGAAGCACCTTGCCCCGGTGCCGCCCGCCACCCTGGCCCTGATGGCGGCGCGCAACACGGCGCCGTCGGCGCCGGTGCTGCTGCGGGCCTACAAGCAGGAATCCGAGATCGAGGTGTGGAAGCGGGCGGCGGACGGCCGCTTCGTCCACCTCAAGACCTTCCCGATCTGCCGCTGGTCGGGCCAGCTCGGCCCCAAGACCCGGGCCGGCGACCGTCAGGTGCCGGAGGGGTTCTACTCGGTCGCGGCCCGGCAGCTGAACCCGAACTCGGCCTATTATCTCTCCTTCGACGTCGGCTATCCCAATGCCTACGACCGGGCGCATGGCGGCACCGGCTCGGCCCTGATGGTGCACGGCACCTGCTCCTCGGCCGGCTGCTTCGCCATGACCGACCGGCAGGTCGGCGAGATCTACGCGCTGGTGCGCGACGCGCTCGCCGGCGGGCAGGCGGCGTTCCAGTTCCAGGCCTTCCCGTTCCGGATGACCGCCCGCGCCCTGGCCCGCCACCGCACCGACCGGCACATCGCGTTCTGGCGCCAGCTCAAGGAGGGCTCGGACCGGTTCGAGGCCACCGGCCGCGAGCCGCTGGTCGGCGTCGAGGGCGGGCGCTACGTCTTCGCGCCCTATCCCGATCCGGAGGTCGAGGCCCTGGCGCTGGCCCGCCGCACCGAGGAGGAGGCCCGCATCCAGGCCCTGGTGGCCGAGGGCACCGAGGCGGTGCGCACCACCTACGCCGATGGCGGCCAGCACCCGAGCTTCACCGCGATGCTCCGCCGCGCCGGCGCCTTCTCGGCCGCCGTGACCGGCGGCATCGCCGTGAGCGGCGGCGCGACCGGCGGCATCACGGTCACCGGCGGCCCGACCGTTGCGACCGCCACCGCCTACGCCACCCCTGCCGCCAGCCCGTTCGCGGCCTTCATCGTCCCGGCCGGCCTCGGCGAGGTCAGCCGGCCCGAGGCCCTGGCGCTCGCCGGCCGCGAGGTGGTGGTGATCCCGGCCCGCCGGCGCCCGGCGGCCCCGATCCATCCGGTGCAGGTCGCGGCGACCGAGGCCGCGGCGGCCTTCGTGCCGCTGCCGGCGATCGAGACCGAGCCCTCGCCGTTCTCGCGCCTGCGCCTCGCCGAGGAGCCCTCCCGCCTCACCCTCGCGGCCTCCCCCGAGCCGGCGAGGCCGCGCTTCCTGACGGCGCGCTTCGCGGCGCTGCCCTGAGGGGCTGCGGGGCCGTCGATCGGGCCGCCCCCGCCCCCGTCAGGCGACGACGTCGCGACGATCGTGCGTCCGGGACGCGGTGCCGTCACGCTTCCTTAACCATGCCGACGGGATGATCCGCCTCTCGCGGGAGGCCGGCCGATGCGCAGGATCGCCAGAACAGCCCTGTGCGGGTTCGCCCTCTCCGCCGCCTTGCTCCCGGGCGTCGGGCCGGCCTTCGCCGGTGGATGCGACGCGAAGGCGCTCGACGTCCTGAAGGCCGCGTCGCCGGACGGCCACGCGATCTTCCGACAGGTCAAGGACAAGGCCTTCTTCCGCACCTGGCTCGATTGTCAGGACGCGCAGCTCGGCCTGCCGACGGCCGTGCACGAATCCGTCCACGTGATCACCGGCGACGACGATGCCTATCCGCTGATCGGGGGCGGGGCCGTGAAGCGGCCGCCCGAAGGCGGCACGCCGCTGGCGCCGGCCCGGATCGCGCGGCACTTCCGGCCGAGCCTCTTCGTGACCACCTATCTGCGCCCGGGGGGAGCGACGTCGGCGACGGAGTTCCGCTACCTGCTCGACGAGTTGAACGCCTACACGCACGACCTCGCCACCGCGATCGCGCTCGACGACCGGCGCGGTCCGGGCGCCCAGACGTCGCATCGCGACGGTCTGGCCGCGCTCATGAGCTTCGTGGGGCTCTACGTCGAGGCCGCCGGGACCGACCCCGCCACCTGGACGGGACTCAACCGGCCGGAGACCAGGAACGCCGTCGCGGCCCTGTGGGACCAGGCGGAGCGCACGATGCTGGCCTCGTGCCGCATCCCGGACATCGGCAGCGAGGACAGGATGTTCCTCGGCAAGCTGTGCGCGGCCGGCCCGCAGGCGGCGCTCGCGCGCCTGCTCGGCCGGGCGCCGGTCTGCCCGAAGGCCTGCCTGGCCGCCGGGCTCACGGCGGCCGGTCCCTGACCCGTCGGCAGGGATGCGGCGGCCGTCCGCGTTCCGGGACGGTGCCTCAGTTGCAGCCGCAGCCGTGATAGACGTTCCGCACGCTGTTGGAATAGTAGTACTGCGTCGGCAGACGCTGCGTGCTGTACATGTTCACGTTGCGGATCACCGGAACGGTGTGGTGGTGAACGCGGGTGACGGTGTGGAGCCGCACGATCGGACGGACGCGGGTGATGTTGTAGATGGGGCGCGTCTTGTGCACGTAGTGCGTGCGCTGGACGTCCCGATACTGGGTCTGGTTCATCACCTTGTTGACCGTCCGGTAGTTGTAGACGGGATTCACCGGTCCGCACCTCCAGCAGCGGGCACTCGCCTCGGACGATGTCCCGAGGAAGGCGGCGGTGGCGATCAGGGCGGCACAGGCGGCAGTCGTATATGTCACCATCGTCAAGTCCCCGGCTTCACAATCGCATCGCCCGTGACCTAGCAAACACGATCCTCTCGCCCAAGCTGGATCGGACATCTACGTATTCTTCCGGGTGGTAACATCCAATTCTGTGGGAATCGTCGTTGCTTGATCCGCAGGGGAAGAGCGACCTCGGCGAGGATCGTCCATGGGGCGGATCGTGCCGGCCGCCGGAGCGCACGGCGATGGCATGACTCGCGTTGAACGTGGTCGACAGCGGTTCGACGCCGCGATGACCGTCGAATCGCCGGAGGCAGGCGATCTGTGCCTCGCTGCTCTTGCTCGGGAGCGCCAGGGCTTCGGCGAACTGACACCCGCCATGTTCATCACGGGGCGAGCCTTGGCGAGAACCCGGGATCCATCACCGCTGGCGTCACGGCAGTCAGGCGGCCAACGTTCCGCCTCGTCCTGACGCGCCAGCGGTCATGGATCTCGGGTTCCGCTGCGCGGCCCCGGGATGTCGCTCAGAGATGGCGGCGCGGCGGGCCTTCAACTGACGCTGCCGATCGAACGGGCGCCGAAGCGGAGCACGCAGCAGTCGCCCTTCGGCCTCCGCACCGGAGGCCCTCCAGGCCCGCCCCGGACCGGGTCGGGACCGTCGAGCCCCGCCGGATGAGGGCTCAGCCCGGGCTCTGGCCGGTCTCGGCGGCGGCGACGCGGCAGATGTTGCGGGCGGGGCCGAGCTCGGCGAGCGGAGTCTGCTGGGTCGTGCGGGACGCGACCCGGACCGGGTGCGAGGTCCAGCGGACGCTGCCGGAGGTGGGCTGGACCTGTGCGAGCTGGACCGGGGCGGCCGGCGCCCGGCGCGGCGTCGCGCCCTCGCGGTCGTACCAGGGGCGCTTCTCGTAGAAGGCGTTGCCGCCGGCCAGAGCCACGTAGTGCATGTTGCGGTAGGAGAAGGTGTAGCCGGCGGTGTGGAAGAACATCGCGCCGCCGACCTTCTCGTGGCGCTCGCCGGCCAGGATCGCGTCGGCGACCTGCTCGGCCTTCTCGCGCTCCTTGTCGCGCATCGGCTTGTGCAGCACGCCGGTGGCGAACTGGCGCTTCTGGCCGACCACGCCGCAGATCGAGTTCGGGTAGGCCGGCGCCTCGAGCCGGTTCATCACCACGGTGCCGACCGCGAGCAGGCCTTCCTCGCTCGAGCGGTTGGACTCGAAGTACATCGCACGGGCCAGGCAGTCCCGGTCGGCGGGGGTGACGGCGGCGAGCGGCTTGCGGTCCGGAAGGCTTCCCGTCGTGTCGACCCCGGCCGGCACCAGGCTGCAGGCGCCGAGCTGCGGCGCCGCGGCGAGGACCGCCAGGGCGGCGGTGATGGGGAAAGTCCGGTTCCGCGTCATGCAGGCCCCTCTCGTGCATCAGCCGGGCACGGCCGGAATGGCCGCGCTCGAGGTCAAGCTTGCGGCGGAATGTGGCGAAGACGGGGCACAGATACGGTCCGTAAACCAATCCCTCGGCCTGATAATCGGAACCAAGCGACGTGGTGCAAAAGGGAAACACCGCCGGCTCAGCATCGTAAGCTCCCGACATCCGCTCCGTCATGAAGGCGCGATCACGGCCCGATCATGGCCAGTCGATGGCGCCGTGGCGGTGAGACGCGGTCGCCGGAAACCCGCGCTCGTCCCGTCCCCGGCAGTCCCGGGGCGACGAGGCAGGTCTTGCCGCCGCTACCGGATCGGCCGGGGACAAGGGCACGAAGTCGAGCCCCGCCGCGGAGGTCTCGCGCCGCAGGCCCATGTCGCGCAGCAACCTGTCGTCGAGCGCGGCCAGTCTGGCGCGGTCGCGGCGCTGCCGCAGGGTTCTGGCGAGCGCGCCCTCCCCGGGCGGGCCGCCTCCGGGGCCGCCCGGGCGGCAGAGGGCGAGGACGAGGCGAATCAGCGGCAGCATGGCGGACCCTCCGTTTCGGACGGGGCGACCTGTCGCCTGCCGGTGGGGCGCGATGATTCGGCGCCGGCCGAAGCGTCCGGCCGATCCCCGGGCTACAAGGGAGGCCCGACCCGAAGAGCCGCCCTGAGGAGAGCCGCCATGGTGACCACCGCCGCGCTGGCCCGCACCGCCGCCCTGGTGGGCGATCCGGCCCGCGCCGGCATGCTGGCGGTGCTGATGGATGGCCGCGCTCTCACGGCCGCCGAGCTCGCCCGCGCCGCCGGCGTCACGCCCCAGACCGCGAGCGGCCACCTCGCGCAGCTCGCCGAGGCCGGGCTCCTCGCGGTCGCGCGCCAGGGGCGCCACCGCTATCACCGCCTCGCCTCCCCGGCGGTGGCCCGGATGCTGGAGGGCGTGATGGCGGTGGCGGCCGGCCCCGCCCCGCAGGCAATCTCCCGTTCGCCAGGGTCCCGGATACCCGGACCGCGGGACGCGGCCCTGCGCGAGGCCCGGACCTGCTACGACCACCTCGCCGGCCGCCTCGCGGTCGCCATGGCGGACGCCCTCGTGGCGCGGGGCGCGGTCGAGCTCGGGGCCGATGGCGGCGCCCTGACCCCGGCGGGCGAGGTGTTTCTCCGCGGCCTGGGGGTCGACCTCGCCGCTGCGGCGTCCGGCCGGCGGGTCTTCTGCCGGCCCTGCCTCGACTGGAGCGAGCGCCGGCCCCACATCGCCGGCGCCCTCGGGGCGGCCCTGCTGGCGACCTGCCTCGACCGGGGCTGGCTGCGCCGGAGCGAGGGCAGCCGGGCCGTCGCGGTGACGCCGGGCGGGCGCCTCGCCCTGCGGCAGGCCTTCGGCTACGGACAGGCCTGCGCCTGCGACGAGGGGGCGGCGTGACAAGGCCCTGCCTGGCGGACGCCCTCCCGCGAGGGGGCTGCGGCCCTGAGGAACGAGCGGCACGCGCGCGACGCCGATGGGGAAAGGGGCACGGCCCTCACCCCGCCCGCCGGATCCCGACGGGCTCCATGCCGGTCCGCCGGATCGCCGCGGCGGCCCGGTCGGAGGCGAGATGCGCGATCAGGCGCTCGGCCGGCCCGACGGCCTGCGCGCCCGCGACGATCGCCGCCGCGAAGGTCTGGACGAGCTGGACCGCGTCGGGGAGCGGCCCGATGACCGTGATCCCCGGGATGTCGACCAGCTCGCTCACCGGCCCGAGGGCGAGGTCGGCCTCGCCCGCCGCCAGCGCGGCGGTGGACTCCGTGCCCCGGGGAAACATCCTGGCGCGCACCGTCCCGGCGAGGCCGAGCCGCGGCAACACCGTGTCGCGGATGAACAGGCCGCTCGTGCTGCCCGGCATCGCGACGAGGCGGGCCGCCGACAGGGTGCGGGCGAGCGCCGGGACGGTGGCGATGTCGGGATGCGGCGCGCCCGTCCGCACGGCGGCGGCGAGCGGCGCCGTGGCGATTTCCACCGCCGAGCCCGCGGCGATCCGGCCGAGCGCCGTCAGCTCGTGCAGGCCCTCGCTCGAGAGGATCACCACGTCGACCCGGGCGCCCTGCTGCGCGAGCTGGTGCCGGATGGTCCGCGGCCCCTGCCCCTGCGACGCGCCGGACAGCGTCCGGACCGCGAGGCCGGTCTCGCGCGAGAAATCCGGCAGCACCGCCGCGTAGGCCAGGGCGAAGCCGCCCGAGATCATGACCGTGAGGTCGGCCGGGGTCTCGTCCGCGAGGGGCCTGTCCGGAAGAGTCATGGCTGTCGCTGCCGGCCGCGCGTAAGGGGTGGACCTTCTCGCACGGGACCGCTCGCGCGCGCAAACCCGGCCGGCTCCGGGACCGTCGCGCCCGTTCTGTCGTTCCTTGTTCTGTCGTTCCTTGGCGCCGCCCCTTCCCGGACCCGCCCGGCATCCCTTAAGGCCCTGCCCGGACATGGGGATCCCCGGCATGGGGATCAGGGAGAGACGGCATGGCCCCGGAGACGCGGGAACGGATGGAGGAGCGGGGTTTTCCGCGCTGGCGGCTCGCGACCGGGACGGTGGTGCTGCCGGACGAGCGGCCGCCGACGGGCCAGGTCCTGGTGCTGGCGCTCCAGCACGTCGTGGCGATGTTCGGCTCCACCGCCCTCGCCCCGCTGCTGATGGGCTTCGACCCCAACCTCGCGATCCTGTTCTCGGGGCTCGCGACGCTCCTGTTCTTCGTCGTGGTCGGCGGCCGGGTGCCGAGCTATCCCGGCTCGAGCTTCGCCTTCATCGCCGTCGTGATCGCCGCCACCGGCTATTCCGGCAACGGCCCGAACCCGAACCTGCCGGTCGCCCTCGGGGGCATCGTGGCGGCGGGCGCGGTCTACGCGCTCGTCGGCGTCGCGGTGATGCGCGCGGGCGACGCCTGGATCGGCCGGCTGATGCCGCCCGCCGTGACGGGGGCGATCGTCGGCGCGATCGGCCTCAACCTCGCGCCGATCGGCGTGAAGGGCATCTCGGGCTCGGGCCTCGAGGTCGGGGTCGGGCTGTTCACGGTCGCGGCGGTCGGGCTCGCGGCGGCCTACCTGCCGGGCGCCCTGCGGCGCCTGCCGCTCCTGATCGGGGCGCTCGCCGCCACCCTGCTCTACGGGGTGCTGGCCAACGGATTCGGCCTCGCCAGGCCCCTCGACCTCGGGCGGATCGCGGACGCGGCGTGGTTCGGCTGGCCCCATCTCACCGCCCCGGTCTTCGACCCGGCGGCGATCGGGCTCATCGCCCCGGTGGCTCTGGTGCTGGTGGCCGAGAATCTCGGCCACGTGAAGGCGATCGGGGCGATGACCGGCCGCAACCTCGACCCCTGGCTCGGCCGGGCCTTCCTCGGCGACGGCCTCGCCACGATGCTGTCGGGGGCCTGCGGCGGCACCGGCGTGACCACCTACGCCGAGAACATGGGCGTGATGGCGGTGACCCGGATCTACTCGACCCTGGTCTTCGCGGCCGCCGGCATCGTGGCGATCCTGTTCGGGCTGTCGCCGAAATTCGGCGCCGCGATCCTGGTGATCCCCGGCCCGGTGATCGGCGGCCTCTCGGTGGTGGTGTTCGGGCTGATCACCGCCGCGGCCGGACGGATCTTCGTCGAGAACCGGGTCGATTTCGCCCGCACCCGCAACCTCCTCACCGTCGGCACGGCGCTCGTGCTCGGCGCCGGGGACTTCACGGTCAGACTCGGCAGCTTCACCCTCGGCGGGATCGGGACCGCCACCGCGGCGGCGATCCTGATCTATCACGCCCTGCGCGACGAGCCGGCCTGAGCGGCGCGCCGCCCGGCGAGGCTTCGCCGGGCGGCGTTTGTCAGAGGTCTATTCGGCCGGCTCCGAGGACCGCAGCCGGACGGTCTGGGCCAGGCGGATCAGCTCGCGGGCCGTCAGGCCGCGGTGCTCCTGCTGGGACCAGATCTCCGCCGCCTGCCGCGCCCCCCGTCCCGTCCCGCCGGCGCGGGTCTCGCAGGACCGTTCCGGCCGGCGGGGGCCCGGGCCCCCGAACCGGTAAGCTCTCGCTGCCGTTCTCATGCGCGCTCCCCTGCGAACCGGCGCATGGTTAGCGAAGCGTGGCTGTGTCCGGAATTCTTGAACTTGCGCGGCGGCGCGCTAACCCCGCCTGCCGTCCTGTCCGCCGAGGGCGGGCGAATGTGTGGGCCATCAGCCGACGACGCGGTTCCTGTTCCCCGCTGCGCCGACCCTCCCGCAACCACCCGGCCCACTGAGCCTCACAGGCTGGCAGGGAGAACTGGTCCGCCGCCAACTCGTCGTCACGAGCTCCCCCGCGGTCCAGCCTGTCGGCGGAGCCGGAGCGCCACAGGGTACGTCCACGAGGGAGAAGGGTCGTCTAGCAGGTCGCCGCCGCGGGGCAAGGGGCGGTTTGCCGCCCTCTCCGGGGACAAAGGCGGGATTGCCGCCTTCCCCGACCGGCCTTCCGGCCGTCATGCGCCGCAAGCATGGCCGTTGCGCGGTGCGGTCGGTTGCTGTGTGCGCTGCAGCATGGGAGAAGAATCCCGTACCGCCGCGATGGCGTCGCGGCGGTGCAGCCCTCTTTGGGCGTTTCCTCCCTAGACTTCGGGCCGCCTCGCAAGGGCGGCCTTTTTTCTGTTGCGCGCGTCCCCGCTGCCGCCACACTGGCCGGTGCGGGCGGTCCCCGGCCCGGGAGCGCCGTGGGAGGGTTGCGATGGAGCGTCCACGAAGCCTCGGCCTCGCCTGGTACGAGCCGGGCGACTATCCCCGCATCCTGGAGGTGATGGAGGATTCCGGCCTGCCCGCCAGCTACGCGGCCTGGCTGATGTCGGCGACGCAGGTCGAGCGCGAGGTGTCCCGCAGCGGCGTGGCGGTGGTGCGGGTCCGCCTCGAGCCGGAGACGTTCCTCGCCTGGTGCCGCGAGAAGGGATTCGCGCCGAACGCGAAGGCGCGGGCCGAGTTCGCGTCGGCCGGGCCATCCGCGGCGGCGCACGGCGCCTGAGCGCGCAGCGCTTCAGGCGGAGGCCCGGTCGCGGGCGGCGCGCTCCGGGAACGGGGCCGGTGGGCGCGGAGGCTCCGGGTGCGCGGCCGGTGCCACGTCGCCCTCGGGACCGTCCGGGGCGCGGCGCACCCAGGCGTCGAGGGCCCAGCCGATGCCGCGGCCGGCGACGGCCACGAAGGCCAGCGACCCGGCGAGGTGGAGGAAGAGCGGCGCGTTCGACATGGCTGGCATTCTGGCGGGCATCTCCGGCTGACACGTCTGGCGGGCGACGGGCGGAACCTTGGCCCTGCCCAGGACCTTGGCCCCGCCCGGCAAGAAGACCGCCGGGCTCCGCCGTCCCGCCAGTGCTCCGGTGCAACAGCACCCCTGCCTGCGAGGGCGGCCCGAGGCGGGCGGCGGCCGACGGGAAGGCCGGTGTGGCGGCGAGGCCTCAGCCGTGGCGGGCCGCGGACCGGTCCGTCCGGGCTCTCCCGGGGGCTGTTCGGGCGAATCAGCCCGCCGTGGCGGTCGCGGGCGACCGGGCCGCGTGCGACGACCAGGGCGTGACGGTCGCCGCCAGGGCCGCGCAGCAGCGGACCGGCAGCGGGCAATCCTCTCCCGCGCCGCGGTGGCAGGCGCGCCGGGCGAGGGGTGCGTGGCGCCCGTCCCCCGGCTCCTCGGCCAGGCGGGACAGCAGCACCTCCTCGTGGTGGTATTCAAGGCCCAGTGACACCCGGATTCCGCGAAGCACATTCCGCTCGCGCTCGGTCGGAAGCCCCGCGCGCTCCCGCATCTCGATCAATGATGCCTGCCGGGTCGCGCGGTCGCAGGTCGCTCCGATGTTGGACTGGACTTGGACGAGCAGAGCCTGCGCATCCATCATGCTCCCCCCTCGGATTCTTGGCAGCGGATCCTGGGCCGTCCGCACTGTGAAAACTCTATCCGAGCCGGCGCGGTTGGGGAGATGTATGACGGTTAGATGACGTTGCGTCCGGGCGCGGATGTGGCGGGGGTGCATCCCCCGCCCCCGCTCCGTTCAGTGCTGTCCGTTCAGTGCTGGCCGCGGCGGAGCCGGGTCTGCACGGTCGGCCGGCCCGCGACCGAGGGCTGCGGCACCGCGGCATTCCGCTCGGCCGCTTGGGCGGCCCGGGCCGCCTCCTGCTGCTCGTGGTCGATCGCCATGAAGCGGTACATGTCCCACTTCGTCGTGCCCTCGCTGAACATGCCGGAGGGCGCCTTGTAGCTGTAGATCTCCTTCGCCGACTGGGCCGAGGCCGCCGTGGCGGCGAGCAGGGTCGCCCCGGCGAGGAGCAGGGTCGTCTTCGTCATCGTCGATCTCGTAGGTTGTCGGTGCGGCTGCCGAGATTGTTGCGGCGCCGATCGCCGGGTGATCTAGGTTGCGGATGGCTGTACCACTGTGCGCTGGCGCACATGGCGATCGTATAGACCCGGATCTCCGGGATGAAAGACTGTTAGCCGACTTCGTGACGAGAGCGTCATGAGGATATTTTATCTTCCGGTCTGCATCAAAACACAAAAACATTCTGCCGGAAGGCGGTTCGGGGGAGCGAACGACGCGGGACGGCATCCGGGCGCCGGCGCCCCACAAAAAGCCATGCTCGCCTGATGTCTGGGTCGCAGCGATTCGTGAGCGAGACGTCGTGGGGCGAGAACCGGATGATGCAGATCGGAGCCTTCCTGGTGTTCCTGGTCATGGGCGTGACCAATCTCCTGGCGGTGCAGGCCGGGCTGACCGCGGTGCTGGGCGTGCCGGTGCTGCTCGCCCTCGTGGTGGCGGTGCCGGTGTTCTACTTCCGCTTCGTCGGCTCGGCGGCGGGCATCGTCGGGGCGATCGTCGGCTGGCACATGCCGGTGCCCCTGGCGGTGCTGCTGTTCTGCTGGCCGGTGCTGGTCTACGGCTTCCTGCGCGGCGGCGCCGAGGCCCGCAGCGTCCTGGCCCGGCGCGCGGCCTGAGCGCCCGGCGCAGCTTTCAGCGCTGCCGCGGCGTTCAGCGCTGCCGCAGCTTTCAGCGCTGCCGCACCACGGCGACGAGGTAGCGGCAGGGGCGCTCGCTCCGGTTGGCGAAGGTGCAGTCGGCCGGGGGGCCGAGGGCCAGGCAGTCGCCGGCCTCGAGCACGTGGATGGCCTCGCCCTCCAGGAACGTCAGGGTGCCGTCGAGCATCCAGATCATCTGGCGCAGGAACGCGTAGGAGGCCGCCGGGTACGAGACCGCGGCGCCCGCCGGCAGTTCCACCTCGGTCAGGTCGAGGGGGTTCTCCGCCGCGGGGGCGAGGTGCGGCGAGACCTGCCGCCGGCGGTAGCCGGTGGCCGGGTCGATCCAGACCGGCTGCGCCGCCTGCCGGCTGACCTGGCCGGTCTCGCCCTCCGCCCGCGCCAGCAGGGTCGAGAGGGTGAGCCCGAAGGCGCCCGAGAGGCGGCCGAGCAGGATCGCGGTCGGGCTCGCCTCGCCGCGCTCGACCTTGCTGATCATCGCCTTCGAGACCCCGGAGCGGGCGGCGAGGTCGGACAGCGACCAGCCCCGCGCCTCGCGCTCCAGCCGCAGCCGGCGCGCGAGGCCGTCCGTCGGGTCGGGGGCGGGAGTCGGCATGCCGCCAGCATACGGCATCGCCGCGCCGGTTGGACACCCGTCCGGCGGACCGTCCCCGGGTGATCCGCGGTGCGGTTCATGCCGCTGCGGCAGGCCGCAAGAGGGGATGGGCGACCATCCCCAGGTTTTTCATCTAAGTCTTTGTCGCGGACGCACTTTCCGCCCAATCGCGTGCATACTGCCCGGATCGCGCCGGGGGGATGCGCGGAAGCGAGGCGGTGACGCGTGCGGGACGGAAGCGGGCGATATGGGCTCGGCCTGGCGGCGCTCGCGGCGGTCGCGATCCCGCTCGCCGTGATCGTCGCCCTCCATCCGCGCGTCGGCCTGCTCCGCTCGGCGACCGAGACGGTCACGCCCCCGGTCCGCACCCCGGAGATGCCGGCGGACAGCCCGGCCCGGCCGGCGGTCCCCGCGCGGGCCTGTCCGGTCTGCCCTGCCGCTCCCGCACCGGCCGATCCCGGCCCGGTCGCGGTCCGGGATGCGGGGCAGGAGGGGCCGGACACCCGGGTGCCCGGCAAGCAACCGCCCGGCAGCCAGAGTCCCGGCACGGCCGTGCCGCCCTCGCAGGTCCCGGACACGAGGGTCCCGAGCCGCCCGGTACCGGAGATCCAGGTTCCGGACGTGACGGCCGAGCGCGCCGCCCAGCGCGCGCGGCTGATCGGCTGGACCGCCCATCCCGACCGGGTCGCGGGCTCCGCCGCCGCCCTGGACCTGATCGGCCTCGTCTTCACCGCGCCCCGGGACACGAGCGCCGGCTACCGGCCCCTCGCCCTCGACCTGTCCGGCGCGCCGGACCGCGCCGTGGTCGTGCTGGCCGAGCAGCCCGTGACCCTCACCCTGGCGACGACCCCGCCCGACCGCGTCGCGGCGCTCGGCGTCGAATCGAGCGCCGCCTTCTCGGTCGCCGAAGGCCGCCCCGGCCTGCTCGCGGGCTTCCGCGCCCTGCCCTTCGGCGCCTCGGAGGTCGCCCCGGTGCTCGATCCCCTGCGGGTCGGCCCCGGGACCCTGCGGGATGCCTGCGCCGCCCTGCGGCTCTGGGCGACGCAGTTCGGCCTGCCGCTCCGGCAGGCCCGCTACACCCTGATCGAGAACCCGACCCGGATCGCGCTCGCGGGCGAGGCCCTGCAGAGCGACGGGGCCCCCCGCGGCCGCGTCTCCGGTCGGCGGCTCGCCCGCCTCTGCCGGGTGTGAGGATGCGAGAGCGCCGGCCCCTCGCGGGGCCGGCGCCTCATGCCTCTTGCGCCGTCGCATCGACGCGACGGCATTCGGTGCACCGATGCCTGCGGCGCGGGACCCATCCGGGCTCGGCCGGCGCCGTCGAGCGAGTCCGCTCGACGGCGCGGCGGCATCTTCAGGCCTGACCGATCAGCCGTTCTTGCTCTGCAGGCCGATGGCCACGAAGCGGGTGCCCTTGTCGTTCCTGACCCGCATCAGCACCGCCTTGCGGCCGTCGCTCTCCGCGGCGCGGATGCGGGCGGCGACGTCGGAGAGGCTCGAGACCGGCTGGCCGCCGACGTCCAGGATGACGTCGCCCTCCTGGATGCCCTTGGCCGCCGCCGGGCCGTCCGGATCGACGCTCACCACCGCGACGCCCTCGCGGCCGGCCCCGACCGCGTCGGCAGGCGCCAGGCCGAGGCCGAGCCGCGGCTGGCTGTCGCCCCGCCGGCTGCCCCGATCCTCGAGGCTCGCCAACTTGGTGTCGTTCGGCAGCGAGCCGAGGGTGACCTGGGCGGTCTCGCTCTTGCCCCCGCGCAGGTAGGCGAGGTCGACCCTGGTGCCGGGCTTCATCGCGGCGATCCTGCGCGAGAGCTCGCGGGCGTCGCTCACGGGATCGCCGTTCACCGCCTGGACCACGTCGCCGGACTTCAGCCCAGCCTTCGCGGCGGGGGTGCCGTCCTGGGCGCTCGTCACCAGGGCGCCCCTGGCCTTGTCGAGGCCGAGGCCGTCGGCGATGTCCTTCGTCACCGGCTGGATCTGGAGACCCAGGTAGCCGCGGGCGACCTTGCCGTCGGCGCGCAGCTGGTCGACCACCGCCTGCACGGTCTCGGAGGGAATCGCGAAGGCGAGGCCGACATTGCCGCCGGACGGCGAGGCGATCGCGGTGTTGACGCCCACCACCTCGCCGTTGACGTTGAAGGTGGGACCGCCCGAGTTGCCCTTGTTGATCGGCGCGTCGATCTGCAGGAAGTCGTCGTAGGGGCCCGCCCCGATGTCGCGGCCGCGGGCCGAGACGATGCCGGCGGTGACGGTACCGCCGAGGCCGAACGGGTTGCCGATCGCCACCACCCAGTCGCCGACCTGCGGCGCGCCGTGCGACAGCTTCACGTAAGGGAACGGACCGCCGTCGGTGACCTTGAGCAGCGCGAGATCGGTCTTCGGATCGGTGCCGATGATCTTGGCGTCCAGCGTGCGGCCGTCGTCGAGGGTGACCTCGACCGACTTGGCGTTGCTCACGACATGGTTGTTGGTCACCACGTAGCCGTCGCCGGTGATGAAGAAGCCCGACCCCTGCGCCGCGCCGCCGCCGTGGCGCTGCGGGCGCTGCATGTTCGGGCCGCCCTCGCCGAAGCGGCGGAAGAACTCGCGCAGCTGCGGCGGCACGGTCTGGAGGTTCTGCTGACCGCCATCCTCGTCGTCGGAGGCGTCGTCCTTGAGCTTCACCTTCACCGAGACGACGCCGGGCTTCACCCGGTTGACGATCGGCGCGAAGCTGCCCGGCGGGTGCTCGGGGGCGGTGATCGGGGTCTGCGGCAGGGCCTGGGCGAAGGCCGGGGTGCTCGGCGGCACGAAGGCGGTGCCCAGCGCTCCGGTGGCCACCAGGGTCACGGCGGCCACGGAGGCGAGGGCCTTGCGGTGGAAGCGGCGGGTCTCGCGGGAGGTCTCGCGGGAGGTCTCGGAGGTCTGGGGCATCGGGTTTCTGGGCTCCCTCTGGCGGGCCGCGCTCGCGGCCGGTCGATGGGACCATTATGGTTTTCGGGCCTGACCGGCCCGTGGCCCGAAGATTACGGTTTGGTCAGGCACCGGACCGTCTGTCGCTCGCGTCGCCGGCCGGAACGCCCGGCGCGGCTCGGGCTTGACGCAGGGCCCCCGCCCCGATCCCCTCCCGACAGGACAAGAGCCTCCCATGGACGTCGTCGTCTCGGTCATCTCGCTGCTGCTGGTGCTCGTGCTGATCGCCCGGGGCGTGCCGGGCCGCAACCTCCTGGTCGTGCTCGCCGTCGCCCTCGCGGTGGTGGTGCTGGTGGTCGGGATCGAGCGGGCGGGCCTGTGGCCCGACTCGTTCCACACCCGCTGAGGCGAATCCCCGATGCCCGTCCGCCCGCTGGTGCTCTACCCGGACCCGCGCCTGCGCCTCGCCGTGCCGCCGGTCGCCGCCTTCGACGCCGCCCTGCGCGCCGTGGCCGACGACCTGACGGAGACGCTGCTCGCCGTCTCGGCCCTCGGCCTCACCGGGCCCCATATCGGCTTGGCCGTGCGGCTCACGGTGATCCGGGCCGGGCTCGACCTCGCGCCGCGCCTCTACGTCAATCCGGAGCTGGTCTGGACCTCGCCCGAGACCGCCCGCCACCGCGAGGGCAGCGTGTCGATGCCCGGCGTCGACGAGGAGGTCGAGCGCCCGGCCCGGGTGCGGCTGCGCTTCCGCGACCTCGACGGGGCGGAGCACGAGGCCGAGGAGGAGGGCTTTGCCGCCGCCTGCCTGCAGCACGAGATCGACCAGCTCGACGGCGTGTTCTGGATCGAGCGGCTGTCGCGCCTCAAGCGCGAGCGGGTGCTCAAGCGCTACGCCAAGGGGCGGCGCGGCTGAGGGCGGCGGGACGCCTCGACCGAAGCCTTAACCGCGCCGGCCGCAGGCTGCAGGATCCCCGCCACGGGATCCCGCCATGCCGGAACGGCAGGCCGAGCCTGGCCGTTATCTGCTCAACTTGGACCGCCCCCCGCGGACCCCATCCTTCCCGAAAGGACGCCGATGCGCCCCCTCCTGATTCCGGCCGCCGTGCTGGCGGCCACGCTCCTTGCTCCCCTGGCGGCCTCCGCCCAGCCGGGCCCGTACCGCTACGGCCCGCGCGACATCGACGCCACCGGAACGGTCGGCGGCCGCGCGCCGTGGTCCGCGCCCTGGGTGTACGACACGGGCGGCGACAACGACCGCCGCCCCGAGCTCCCCGCCTACCAGCAGGGCGGCGGCCAGCAGACCGGCGGTCCGGCGCGCAACCTGCTGCCGGATGACGGGCTGCACATCGTTCCGCGCTGATCCGGGATCCCGGCGGCTCGGCGCCGGACCTGCGGCGAGCGTGGCCGCGTCAGGGCGGCGGCGGTCGTCCCCCGCACCCCGGCAGGCGCGCGTCTCCGGTCAGCCGCGGGGGGCGAGAAGGACGGCGGCGATGCCGAGCGTCGACAGGCCGAGACCGAGGGCCGAGAGCGGGGCCGGCATCTCGCCGAGCAGCCAGATGCCCTCCACCATGGCCAGGGCCGGCACCAGGGCGGCGAAGCAGGCGCCGACCGGCGCGCCCAGCAGGAGGACGGCCCTGCTGTAGCAGAACAGGGCCACCACCGACACGAGGGCGCCCTGGTACAGCGCCTGGCCCGCGAGGCCCGGCCAGGGATGATGCAGGACCGCGAAGCCCCGGACCGCCAGGTAGGGCAGCCCGTAGACGATCAGCGAGGCGGCGGAGACGGCCGCCGTCGCCACCCAGGCATCGAGCCCCGACCGCTTCGCCGTCACGGTGTAGAGCGCCCACAGCGCGCCGCCGCCGACGAACAGCCCGAGGGCCGACGCCTGGTCCGAACGCCCGGCGATCAGGGCCGATGCGGCGACCGCGCTGCCGACGCCGATCGCCGCGATGCCGCCGAGCTGCCAGCGGCCCGGTCGCTCGCCCAGGATCCAGATCCCGAGGCAGGCGGAGAACAGCACCATGCTCGTCGGGGTGAGCACCGCGAACAGCGCCACCGGCGCCCGGGCCAGCCCGCCCGACACGACGAGGATGTAGGGCGCGCCGATGCCGAGGGTGAGCAGGCCGGTCAGCCGCCAGTCGGGCCACCCGGCCCGCACCAGGACCGGGACGGTCAGGAGCGCGGCGACGGCGAACCGCACGAAGGTCACGTCGTACAGGTCGAGCCCGGAACCGGTCACGCCGAACCGCGTGACCACCGGGAAGCCGCCCCAGATCAGGGCGGCAGCCAGGCCGTAGAGCGAGCCCGCCACCCGTGCCGAGGTCACGCGCGTCGAGGTCATGCGGTCCGTCGTCATGCGACCTCCGTCGCTCCGATCGATGCAGGGCCGGCGGGCATCTCCCTCGATCCACCGCGGCCGCGCGGATCGCCGGGTGAGCCCCTGCCTGCGATGCCGCGTCGCGCCGGCCGGGCATGCATGTTATCTTAGGCAAGAATGTCAAACTTGACATTGATGTCAAGAATGAACCGCGCGGGTCGGGGAAGATGGTGGGCGTCCGGCAGTTTGATGAGCAGGCGGTCCTCGAACGGGCGCTCGCGCTGTTCTGGCGGCAGGGGCCGGCCGCGACGTCGATGCCCGCTCTCGCCCAGGCGACGGGGGTGCAGCGCGGCTCGCTCTACAACGCCTACGGCGACAAGGAGGCCTTGTTCCTCAAGGCGTTCGACCTCTACGCGGCCCGCTTCCTGAGCGCCGTCGAGAACGGCCTGGTCGGTCGCGATGCGCGCGCGGTGCTCGAGCGCTTCTTCGAGGCCGCCATCGCCAACATGACCGCGGGGTCGCCCTCGCGCGGATGCCTGACGACCAAGACGGCCAATGACGGCAGCCTGGCCGAGCCGCGCATCCGCGAGCGGGTGCAAGGGCTGATCCGGGATCTCGAAGCCCTGGTCGCCGGTGCGCTCGCACCGCTCGAAGGCGAGCTGACGCTGTCCGTCGCCGAGACGGCGACCCTCGCCGTCGCCTTCACCCGCGGCCTCGCGGTGATGGAGCGCATCCACGGCGATCCCCCGCAGCTGCGGGCGACGGCCTCGGCCTTTGTCCGCGCGGTCACGCGGTCCGGGCCCTGATCGTCGTCGGTCATGCCGGCGGCGCGCCGTCGCGCCCGGACCGCCGCACGCTCGCCCGCTCGCCGGCCTCGACGGCGCATTTGTCGGCGTGGATCGCCCGGTTGACCACCTGGAGGTTCGGCAGGCCCCAGTAGCCGAGGAGCTCGGGCCAGGGCCGCGCCCGCTCCTCGCGCCAGATCCGGTAGAGCGGCACCCGGTGGTCGACCTCGGCGCTGCGCAAAAGGCGCTTGCCGGACTGGGCGCAGCGGTGGCGCTGGCGGCGCTTGAGCACCTTCACGTGGTCGCTCGGGCCGGTCCAGAGCTTCCAGGCGGCCACGCAGGCAGCGTGCCACGACGCGTTGCGGTTGGGCGCGCCCGCCCCCCACAGGTCCCGGTGCCAGCCGAAGCGGTAGACCGGCTGGCCGCAGACGCAGCAATGCCCCTTGCCCCGGGCGTAGGGCGCCTCGCGGAACGGCGCCGGCGGCATCCGGAAGCTGAAGGCGAGGCCGGCCTCCGCATCCTCCGTCCCGAGGTCCGCCCCGGCCGCGCCGAGGCGGAGAGGAGCGGGGCGCCGGGGATCCGGGCGCCAGGTCCCGAGGCGCCAGGTCCCGAGGCGCCAGGTCCAGCCTTCCGGCTGGCCCGATTGCGCCGCCAGCGCCCGCGCCAGCCGGTCGGCCCGCAGGATGTGGTGGCGCCAGTAGCTCTCGACGGCGAGCCGCGGCGTCGGCGGCACCAGCGGCCGCGAGAGCGCGTGGCGCAGGACCGGGGCCGGGAAGACGGCCGGCAGGGACTTCTCGAGGCGCGCCCGGGCCGCGCCGTTGCGCGCCTCCCGCCAGAGGGAGGCGGCCGAGGGCGGCCCGTCCGCCGGATCGCCCGCCGTCCCGGACACGGATCCGCTCGTCACCGCCCTTGGGGTCTTCTCCCCCGACGGGGTCTTCTCCCCCGACGGGGTCTTGCCCGTCGCTGTCGCCTTGGCCGCTCGCTTCGCCATGCCGGTCCCGAATCGGCCGCACCGGCCGTCGCCAGGGCATAGCGCCGGAGCGTCGCCGCACCAACCGGGAGGCCGATCCGGCCGGACAGGTATTCGATCCCGCAACGTGACCTGCCGGACTGATTGCATGGTCGCGAAGTCATGCCGTGCGGCGGCGAGATGCCGGCGAAGCGGTCGCGTCGGACCGGAATCAATAAATGTTAACCCTACCGCAAGAGAGTTCGCGTTAGCGCTGCGCCAGGATCGAGGAGACTCACCGGTGAAGACGGGAATTCGCACGCGCCTCTATGGCGGGTTCGGGGTGCTGGTGGCCCTGTCCGCGGGTCTCGGCGCCTACGCGCTGAGCAGCGGCGGCAGCACCAACGCGCGCTACGAGGAGCGGGCGCTGCTGGAGGGCATCGCGCTCAGGACCGTCTCGGTCAACGCGCTCACGCACCAGCTCTCCGGCGAGGCCCTGAAGTACCGGTTCACCCAGGATCCGCAGAGCGTCGAGGCGATGAAGGGCACCCTCGCCCGCCTCGAGGAGACCAGTGCCGCGCTCGAGCGCGCCGCCAGCGTCCCCGAGCGCCAGGCCCTCTACGCCGCCGTCCTGACCAATGCCAGAAGCCTCACGGCCGACATCGCCCGGCTCGGCGAGCTCGGCACGCTCATCCGCGACAACAGGGCGAAGCTGTTCGCCAACGGCGACGTCCTGACGAAGGCGGCGACCGCCCTGGTGGCCGAGGTCCGGGCGAACGGCACCAGCGCCGACGTGGGCCGCGCCACCGCGATCGAGACCGCGACGCTGCTGGTGCGGGTCGCCAACTGGCGCTTCCTCGCGACGACCGACGCGGCCGGGCCGGCGACCTTCCAGGCGAACGTCCGCGCTGCCGAGACCGCCCTGAAGGTGCTCGCCGACCAGGACCTCCTCGGCGCCTTCGCCAAGCCGGTCGCGGCGGTGCGCCAGGCGCTCGCCGCCTACAAGGAGCGGTTCGAGGCGACCGCGTCGGCGGTCATCGCCAGCGCCGAACTCTACGACCAGGGCTTCCAGCCGAAATTCGCCGCCATCGCCAAGGCCGGCGACGCCGCCCGGGGCTCGATCGAGGCCACCGTGGAGGCGCTCGCGGCCTCGACCGGCGCCGCCGCCCGCGCGGCCCAGGCGACGCTCGTCGGGCTCATCAGTGCGGTGGTCGCCCTCGGCTTCGGCTTCGCGCTCGTCATCGCCCGCAGCATCATCCGGCCGATCCGCGGCATGACCGGGGCGATGACCCGCCTGGCGGATGGCGACCTCGCGGTCGCGGTGCCGTCCCGCGACGCCGCCGACGAGATGGGCGACATGGCCAAGGCGGTCGACGTCTTCCGCGCCAACGCGGTGGCGCGCCAGGAGATGGAGGCCCGCGCGCTCGCCGAGCAGTCCGACCGCGACCGGCGCGTCGCCGCGGTCGACCGCCTGGTGCGCGGCTTCGAGGCCGACATCGTCACCTCCCTCGACGTCGTGGCGGCCGCCGCCACGCAGCTCGACGCCACCGCCCACGCCATGACCGGGGTGGCGGAGGGCACCAACCAGCGCGCCGTCGCGGTGGGGGCGGCCTCCGAGGAGACCGCCGCCAACGTGCAGACCGTGGCGGTCGCCGCCGAGGAGCTGGTGGCCTCGCTCCAGGAGATCGAGCGCCAGGTGCTGCGCTCGAACGAGGTCGCGGCGCTGGCCCGGAACGAGGCCGAGTCCACCGGCGCCGCGATGGGCGACCTCGCCCGCGCCGCCGACGAGATCGGCACCGCCGTCACGATGATCTCGGCCATCGCCAGCCAGACCAACCTCCTGGCGCTCAACGCCACGATCGAGGCGGCCCGGGCCGGCGCGGCGGGGCGCGGCTTCGCGGTCGTCGCCGCGGAGGTCAAGGAGCTCGCCGGCCAGACGACCCGGGCCACCGACGCCATCGCGAGCCAGATCGCCCGGATCCAGGCGGCCTCCGGCAGCGCCGCCGGGGCGATCCGGCAGATCGGCGAGACCATCGTGTCGGTCAGCGAGATCTCCGGGGTGATCGCCGCGACCGTGACCGAGCAGACCGCCACCACCAACGAGATCTCCCGCACCATCGCGGAGGCCGCCCGCGGCACCCAGGAGGTGTCCGGCAATATCGGCCAGGTCACCGCCTCGGCGAGCGAGACCGGACACGCGGCGGGCCAGGTGCTCGACGCCGCCCGCAGCCTCTCGGCCCAGTCGATGACCGTGAAGGGCCAGGTCGACCGGTTCCTGGCGGCGATCCGGGCGGCCTGACGGTCCCGGTCTCGCGCGGCTCGACGGCCCCGGCGCACCCGCGCCGGGGCCGCTTGATGTTCCGGGCGCCGCTGGTCCGCGGCGGAAGGCCGCCTATCTGCGACACGGCAACGCTCGCGGACGAGGAGCCCCGCCACATGACCGCCTCCCTGATCGGCCGCCTGCGCCTCGTCGTCCTGGCGCTCGCCCTCGCCACCACCCTCTCGGCCTGCGACGCGGTCAACCGGGTGCCGACGCTCGAGGAGGCCGCCAAGTCGCGCTGGGGCGAGGTGCAGAACCAGTACCAGCGCCGCGCCGACCTGATCCCCAACCTCGTCGAGACCGTGAAGGGCTACGCCCAGCAGGAGCGCGACGTGCTGGTGCAGGTGACGGAGGCCCGCGCCAAGGCGAGCTCGGTCAAGGTCGATGCGTCCACGGTGAGCGACCCGCAGAAGTTCCGCGAGTTCCAGGACGCCCAGAACCAGCTCTCCGGCGCGCTCGGCCGGCTCCTCGTCACCGTCGAGCGCTATCCCGACCTGAAGTCGAACGCCAACTTCCTGGCCCTGCAGTCGCAGCTCGAGGGCACCGAGAACCGCATCGCGGTGGCGCGGCGCGACTACATCCAGGCGGTGCAGGCCTACAACACCGAGATCCGCACCATCCCGGGCCGCTGGATCGCCTCCACCCTCTACCCGGAGGCGAAACCCATGGAATCCTTCAGCGCCACCCCCGAGTCGAGCCGCCCGCCGACCGTGAAGTTCTAGGCCCGGTCCCGGGACCATGCGCAAGGCGGCCGGCGCGGCCCTCGCTTTCCTGCTCCTCGTCCTCTGGGCCGGGGCCGCGGCCGCCCTCGACCTGCCGCCCCTCGCCGGACGGGTGGTCGACGGCGCGAACCTGCTGCGGCCCGAGGAGCGGGCGGCTTTGTCCGCGACGCTCAAGGCGCACGAGGACCGAACCACCGATCAGGTCGTGGTCGCCACCGTGCCGTCGCTCCAGGGCACCTCGGTCGAGGATTTCGCCAACCGCCTGTTTCGCGCCTGGGCCCTCGGCGCCAAGGCGAAGAACAACGGCGTGCTGTTCCTGGTCGCGCCGACCGAGCGCAAGGTGCGGATCGAGGTCGGCTACGGCCTCGAGGGCGCGCTGACCGACGCCCTGTCCAAGGTGATCATCGCGAGCGCGGTGGCGCCGAAGTTCAAGGCCGGGGACTTTCCCGGCGGCATCCGGGCGGGGGTCGACGGGATCCTCGGCATCCTCTCCGGGGACGCCGCCGAGTGGCAGCGCCGGGCGGAGGTGCGGGAGGATGCCGCCGGCGGCCTCGACCCGGTCCTGGTCGTGATCCTGCTCGTGGTGATCGGCGTCGTGCTCGTCCGGCTCCTCGCCGGGGGCCGCGGCGGCCCGGGCCGGCCGCATCGCCGCCCGGGCGGGAGCTGGATCGTGCTGCCCGGTCCCTCGGGCGGCGGCTTCGGCGGCGGGTATTGCGGGGGCTTCGGGGGCGGCACGGGCGGCGGCTACGGCGGCGGCTTCTCGGGCGGGGGCGGCTCGTCGGGCGGTGGCGGCGCCTCGGGAGACTGGTGATGCCGGGAGCCTTGCCCGAATCCTTGAGCGAGGCGGAGCGCGCCCGCATCAGTGCCGCCATCGCGGCGGCCGAGCGCGGCACGGCGGGCGAGATCGTCGTGATGGTGGCGTCCCGCTCCGGGGCCTATCGCAGCGTGCCGCCGGCGCTGGCGCTCGCCGGGGCGCTCCTGGTGCCCTGGCCGCTGATCCTCCTCACCGGGCTCTCCGTCACCCGGATCTTCCTGATCCAGCTCGCGGTCGCCCTGGCGCTGCTCCTCGGCCTCGCGGCGGCCCCGGCCCTCTTTCCCTGGGCCTTGCCCCGCGCCCTGCCCCGCGCGGTTCGCCGCGCCCGCGCCCGCGCCGCCGCCCAGCACGCCTTCCGGGCCCGGGGCCTTTCCCACACGAGCGGCCGCACCGGCGTGCTGATCTACGTCGCCCTCGCCGAGCGCTACGCCGACGTCGTGACCGATATCGGCATCGGCGCCGCCCCCGACGCCTGGCGCCCGGTGCTCGACGACCTCGTGGCGGCCTTGCGCCGCGACGCCCTCGCGGAGGGGCTGGTGCAGGCGGTGGAGGCCGCCGGCGCGATCCTGGCCGAGGCCGCTCCGCCGGGACCCGGCGACACCGACGAGCTGCCGAACCGGGTGATCGTGACCGAGTAGGCGCGCGGATGACGTGCGAGGTCGTCGCATCGTGACCTCCCGGGTCATCCGGAGATGACCGGCCGGTCATCGACGCCCGCCGTCCCCCGCCTCCATTCTTCCCGTGCCCGCCCGGAGGCAGGACGATCCGATCACCGGCCCCGCCACCCTCGCCGCCCGCGACCTGGGATCTCCTCGTCACCCCAGGCAGGAAACCGGAAATTGCGCCTCACCGGCAGACCCATCGCGGCGAGCCTCCCGGGAACCCGGACCATGCACCTGACGTTACGGGACGATGCGACCGAGCCGGTGGAGCGGATCGCCCGTCAATCCGTGAGCGCCGGACGGGCGCTCGTCGGGCCGAGCCCCTGCGGCACCGGCACCTTGGTCGCGTTGTAGTTCGCGTTGACGACGAGGCGAGGCGCCTGAGAGAGCGCCACTTTCTGCGCGACGATCGCCGTGTATTCCGAGTGGTCGGCGACGACTTGGTTGGCGGAGACCACGAAGGTGCCGCGCGGCATGTAGATCGTGCCGACGAGCCGGCGTGCATTGTCGCTCATGACCTCGAACAGCCGGCCCGCCGGGGCGCCACGGTCCTCAAAGAACAGCAAGCCCGCCATCGGACCCTCCGTCGGCGCGCCGAGCGACACGTTCGAGCGCGGCATGAACTGCATCGGGCGGGCGATGCCGTCGTATTCCGGCTGTACCGCCCCGGTGAAGTAGAAGCCGACGCCGTCGCCGCTCAGCGAAGCTGGCGAGAGATACGTCGATGCGGTCGGACAATGCAGAAAAGATTTGACTGCCGGTGAAACATCGTTGTGGTAACAAAGGAGTGAGACGTGTTTGCTGGCATATGGGTGCCCAGACCCGGCCGCGGGCGTCCCGCTGTCCGAGCCGACCACGAGAGGCCCATCCTTCATGACGTAGATGCCGGGGTTGAGCCTGACGACAGCGCCTGATGTGAGGACGAGCCCGCCGCAATACGTCCCGGGGCTCAGAACCTCGCTCCAGTTCCCGACCTGCTTGTTGGTGTACGTGCAGCCCCCGACGGCCGGGGCAGCGCGTGCCGCGAGCGGGTCCTTGATGGCCGGGCAGCCGGTGATCGGCACCGGCCGGAAGCGCTGCGACGCGCCGGCATAGCCCCCGACCGCGCATGACTTCCCGGCGGCGAGTTGCGAGGCGTCGCGCGCGTCGATCGCCGCGCCGGACGTGGACATCGCGTAGACCGAGCAGTCGCTCGCCGAGATCCGGGCGCTGTCCCGTAGGCCGATGGCGGCTGCCGATGACCCGTCCAGCGCGACGACGCAGACACGGGACGTGCCGACGATCTCGGCCGTCGCCTGGACGGTGATGTCGGTCAGGTACGGCGTGACGAGCGTGGTCATGATCGCGCGCTTGCGCTGCGACAGGGTCACCCTCACGCCCGTGGGCGCCTCGTCCCGGTCGTTCGCCAGGGCCAGCCTGAAGGGATCGTCCGGAATCGTCGCCGGCCGGCGGTAGATGGGCTCAGTCGCCACCGCGATCCGGTCCTCGCCGAGTTTGTCCGCCGCCAAGCTGCGTGCCGCTGCTTCCGCCACGGCCTGCGCCCGGCCCCTGCCGAAACCGGTGACCTGCATGTCGGAGACGACGGCGAGCGCCGTGGCATCGACGATGCCCTGGAGCTTCTGCTTGCGGAGAAGCCACGTCGCATAATCAACACCGAAGCCGACGCTGCCGAGAAGGACGGGGAGCAAAATCGCGAAGACGAAGGCGACACTCCCTTCCCGACAGCGGGTGAGAGCGCCGGACTCGTGCGCAACGGCTCGGGGCAAAAACATCGTGTCCATGACGTCTCGATCATGCGACAATTCCGTAAAGGAAGATATAAAATATCTTTGTATCTTGAGTATTAGATTCTGTCATCGTATCAACTTCAGGGTGTATCTCGCGATTAAATTCCTTGAATGCCATTTTGCACCGCACTCGACACTGCGAGCGACCGCGGGTTACGGACCTCCGATCCTCGAACCTCATCCTGAAGTGCTGGCGATCGGAGTTCGCATACGATCGGAGATCGACTCGATCTTTGATCGACGGCCTCGAAGGAGGGCTCCAGGAATCGCACAGGCGTCTGGAGCTCTCCTTCGAGGCACGCATCGCGTGCACCTCGGGATGAGGGTGCGGGTTGGAGATGCGTCGCCGCAGGCAGATCGGCAGTGGCGTGTGCCGTGCCATTTTTCTGCAATCAAACCCGACAGGAACTGGTCAAGGGCGTCGTCCTCTCTCGGGAAGTCAGCATCGGTTTGGGCCCCCTCACCGATAGGAGCCACAACGGTCAGCGGCCTCCACGCTCAGCGGCGGGGATACCCGTCACCAGCGCGCGGACGATGATCCGCAGCGTGTGCGGTCGCGCCTCTTCGCAACCGACACAGGCGGGCCGGCGCCGATCGCCACGCTCCCGGTCGACGCGTCCGCGACCCGGGCCATCCACCGACATGGTGCCTCCCGTCGGGCGTCCGCCCCCGGCATCCCTGCGCCGGTACCCTTCCGCCGGTCGCAGACGACCGGTGCCGATCGCGGACGACCGGTGCCGATCGCGGACGGCCGGTGCCGGACCGGTGACCGCCTCGGCGAATGATGCTTAGGCTGCGCCGGACGAGCCGTCGGGTCTTTCATGGAGCGTGGGCAGTGGACGTGATCCGGGCAGTCGCCCTTCTTGGCACCGGTCTTGGCAGCGCCCTTCTCGGGGCCCTTCCGCCGGCCGCCGTGTCGGCACAGGAGCTGCGCGTTCCGCCTGGTTGCCAGTCGGGCAGCCCGTGCGACGCGTCGCGAATGAGCGTCACGCCTCCGGGTTCGGGTGCGGTGACGCGCACCATGGCGGCCCGGGCGGCCGACGCTCCGAGCGTGATGGATTACGGTGCGGTCTGCGACGGGCAGTCTCACCCGCTGTCGAGCCGGTACCGCGCCCTGGCCTCCGCACAGTCGGACTATCCGGCGGCCAGGGCGCTGACGGACGAGATGGACTGGGCCGCCGCCCAGGCCGCCGCGGACGCGCTCCCGGCCGGCATGCCGGGACGGCTCGTCTTCGGGCGCGGCAAGTGCCTGCTCAACCGGGACGTGGCGCTGCCTCCGGGATCGCGCCATGTGCGCGGAGGCGGCTCCGGGACCACGGAAATCCGCTTCACGGGCGGAGCGAAGGGCTTCGCCTTCGAGAATGCCGGTCCGGCCGACCGCCTCGTGGTCGAGGGCATGGCGGTCAGCACGTCGCAATCCGGGGTGGGCCGTTACCTCACGGTCTCGTTCTCCGGCACGGCCTCCTCGACGCAGCAGCTCGTGCAGCGCGACATCAACGTCATGGCGGACGGGGGCTGGTTCGAGGCGGCCGACGTCCTCACGAACGTGCGCTCGCCGCTCTACGAAGGGGTGTTCGTCACCGGATCCTTCTCGTCGCCGCCGATGAACGCCGCGCATCGCTACCGCGGCACCACGACCGACATCCGGCATGTCGGCGGCATGGTCCTGTCGGCGCTGGCTGCCCACGACATCGGAGAGACGAGCGAGGGCCTGGTGCTCGCCGGGCACATCGACATCGACGTCGATGACGGAATCGTTGCCAGGTTCCCGGCCGGAAAGCCCTGGATCGAAGTCATGGGCGGCCAGATCAGCGCCTACAGGAGCATCGTGAAAGGCGTCAACATCAAGCAGCTGCACGTGAAGGGCGGGACGCACTATGCCGCCAATTATCGTCCGGAGCGAATGGCGGGCTACGTCGGCTTCGACCTGTCCGGATCCGACACGCGCAATGTCCTGATCCAGGGAGCCTACTTCCAGGGCGACGGCTATACCGGAGCCAAGACGCTGCTGAGGGCGACGGACGGGGCCTATGGGTTGCTGATCGGCAACCAGGTGTCCGGGTTCGATGCCGGCTGGCATCTGGGCGCGAACACGACCGGGTGGCAGGTCCGGCTCAACCAGTACCTGTCGGTCAAGATCCCCTGGTCCGACGCCGGAACCAACAATTTCCATGAATTCGCCGATGCCGCCGGCTCGAGGCGCACGGTGACGGGCGCGGGCAGCATGATCGACGACATTCAGGGGGCGACCGCCGCACAGCTCCGTCTGACCGACCGAGGTGGCCCGGCCGACAGCAGGATCGCGGCCTTCTTCAACGACGACGGCGTCTTGTACATGCGCCTGCTCAACGACGACGGCAGCGTCAAGAGCGCGCTCCTGAGCGGCAGTTCCAGCCGTGTCATCCTGGGAGGTACGGCACCACAGGCTGCGCCCTTCAGCACGGGCTTCGGTGCGTCCGGCGGCGTCTACATCTATGACGGCACGTCCTCGTCGCAGAAGCCGATCACCTTCGGCGCCAAGGACAGCGCTGGGACCGGCTTCAAGACGCTGCGTGTGCCGAACTGAGCCCGGCGCGAGCCGGCCATGTCACCTCCCGGTCCCCGCCGGCCCTCGCCGATCCGCCTCGCCGCGGATGCGGCCTGCATGGGCGCGACTTGCCTATGCGCCGCTTGCATGTACGCGGCTTGAGGGTCGAGCGGGCTCGGCCCGCCGCCGTGAGGCAGCCGAGCCGGGGATGTCCCGGCCTCACGGCCCCGGGACGATCCCGACCCCGGGGTCACCTGCACAGGCCGGCCTGACGCTGGCCGGCGTCGGTCCGGTCGAGCGGCCTCACCGCAGGTCGAGCACCCAGGTCTCCCCGACGAGGTCCTGCCCGAAGGAGCGGTGCGGCGCGCTCTCCACCAGGCGGAAGCCGGCCTGCGTGTAGATGTGCCGGGCGGCCGTCAGCACGTCGTTGGTCCACAGGGTCAATTGCCCGTAGCCGCGGGCGCGGGCGCCGGCGATGCAGGCCTCGACGAGGCGCCGGCCGAGGCCCTGCCCCCGGGCGGCGGGCTCGACGTAGAGCAGGCGCAGCTTCGCGGTTCCCTCGGAGGACGGCGCCAGGAAGACGCTGCCCAGCACCTCGCCCCCCTGCTCGGCGATCCAGGCCCCGGCGCGGGCCGGGTCGTGATCGCGCACGAAGCCGGCCAGGATCTCGGCCACCAGGGCCTCGAAGCCGAGGTCGAAGCCGTACTCGGCCGCGTAGAGCACGCCCTGGCGGTGGGCGATCCAGCCGATGTCACCCGAGCGCAGGTCGCGGAAGGTGGCACGTTCCTGGGCCGATTCCTCGGACGGGTCGCCGAGGAGGCGGCGCACCCGCGCCATCGCGCCGACGAGCGCCGTCCGGTCGGCCTCCGCGAGCCGCCCGAGCAGGGCCCCCACCTCGCGCCGCGACGCCGCGTCGAGCGGCGCGAAGGCGGCCCGGCCCTCGGGCGTCAGGCCCAGGACCTGGCGCCTCGCGTCGCCCGCGGAGGTCGTGCGGGTCACGAGGCCCTGCTCCTCGAACCGCTTGAGCAGCCGGCTGAGATAGCCGGCATCGAGGCCGAGATCCTGGCCGAGGACCGAGGCGGTCAGGCCGTCCCGGTGGGCGAGCTCGTAGAGCACCCGCGCCTCGGTGAGCGAGAAGGCGCTGCGGTGCAGCCCCTCCTCCAGGAGGCCGATCTGCCGGGTGTAGAACCGGCCGAAGGCCCGCACCGCCGCGACCATCGCCTCCTCGACCTCGTCGTCCCGCCGCATCGGCCCGTCTCCCGTCAGGCCAGCAGGATCGTCGAGAAATTTGACTCAGTCAACCATCTCCGTCGCGACCCGCCAGGAGCCGCTCGACCAGTTCGCGCACCTGCCTGATCCGGAACGGCTTGCGCAGGAAGGCGGCGTGGCCGGAGGCGCGCGCCCGCACGGTCTCCTCGGGCATCGAGCTCATCAGGACGACCGGGATCTCCCGCGTCGCCGGGTCGGTCCTCAGGGCGGCCAGCATCGCGGGCCCGTCCATCACCGGCATCATGAAGTCGAGGACGATCAGGTCGGGCCTTTGCGCGGCGACGCGGGCGAGGCCCTGGCGGCCGTTGGCGGCGGTGAGCACCGTGTGGCCGTCATCGGCCAGGACGGCGTCCAGCAATTCGGCGATGCCGAATTCGTCGTCCACGATGAGCACCGTCGCCACGGACCTACTCCCCGCCGCGGCTCGTGACGTCGCGACCGGCGAGGATCGCCTCGGCCCGGTCCGGTCCGTCATCGATGGCGAGGCCGCCGGCCCGGATCTCGAAGCGGCGCAGGCGGGGGTCGATCGCGGAATCCCGGGCCTTGGCCACGGCGATCAGGCGGTGGAGGCCGGAGCGCAGCTCGCACAGGCGCATCAGCACGACGTTCTCGGCGACGCTGGAGGTCTGCCGCAGGGAGGGGGCGCCGGAGGGCGCGTCGAGGAAGTTGCCGCGCTGGTCGGTCTCTCGGGTGTACATCGCCGTCACGCCCAGTGCCCTCAGCTCGGCCGTGAGAGCGGCGAAGATGCGGACGATCCGATCCTGGTCCCCTGCGATCCGGCACATCGCGTCCAGACCGTCGATGAACACGCGCCGGACCCCCCGGTTCCGGATCGTCCCCAGGAGATCGGCGCAGATCTCGTCGATCAGCCCCTCGGTGGCGGGCTGCCACAGCACCGCGACCTGGTCGCGCTCGATCAGTCCGGCGACCGGCAGGCGCAGCGCCCGCGCCTTGGCGAGGATCGCCGCCTCGCTCTCGTAGAAGCCGCAGAGCAGGCCCGGCGTGGCCGGGTCCGCCCCGAGGAACTGCAGGCCGAGCGTCGTCTTGCCGATGCCGGCGGGGCCGCCGAGGAGGGTCGTCGAATGGTGCGGCAGGCCGCCGCCCAGCATCGCGTCGAGGGCGGGAAGCCCGGTCGTCAGCGGCGGCCCTTCGACGTGGTCGCGCCGGCTCGGCAGCCGCAACGACGCCTCGATGCGCGGGAAGACCCGGATCCCGTCGTCGGTGATGCGGAAGGCGTGGCGCCCGCGCAGGAAGCCGCTGCCGCGGAACTTGCGCACCTCGAGCTCGCGCTCGGCCCGCCGCCCGTAGAGCCGGCTCGACAGGGCGATCAGCCCGTCCACCATCGTGTGCTCCGCCGCCACCATGTCGGTTCCGGCCGAGGCGCTGGTGAGGAGCAGCACGGTGGCGCCGGTCGCGGCGGCCTGGGTCTGCAATTCGTGGATGAAGGTCTTGAACTCGAGGGTCGAGGACGCGGTCTCCTCCGCCGCCACCAGCCCGTCGAGGACGAGCAGGCTCGCCTCGCGGGCGGCGATCTCGCGGCGCAGCAGGGTCAGGAGGCCGGCCAGCCCCTCGTCCTGCAGGGTCCGGAAGGCGCTGAGATACGTGATCCGGTCGGGGATCAGGCCGGCCGCGAAGAAGCCCAAGGGCGCGATGTGGCCGAGCATCCGGGAGTGGCTCTCGGCGAGCAGCGTGACGTAAAGCGCCCGGTGCTCGGGCGAGGCGCCCGCGCCCACATGGGTGTAGCAGGCCTGGTTGCCGAAGATCGTCTTGCCCGAGCCCGGCGTGCCCTGGACGATGTAGACGCCGCCGCGGAAGAGCCCGCCGCCCAGGATGTCGTCGAGGCCGGCGATCCCGGTCGGAACCCGCTCCAGCCTCCCGTAGGCACCGGCCTGCCCCATGTTCGGACCCGCCCCCGTCATCCGCACTCTCGGCTCGCGTGATCGTTTCAGTCGTGGAGCGGCAGGGTTACCGTGAAGGTCGCGCCTTCGCCAGGGCGGCTGTGAACCGCGACGCCGCCGCCCATCGCCTCGGCGAGGCGGCGCACCAGCCAGAGGCCGACCCCGAAGCCGGTCGGCGCCCGCTCCGGATCGCCCACCGCCCGCTCGAACCGCTCGAAGATGCGGACCTGGTCGGCCGGCGGGATGCCGACGCCGCGGTCGCTGACCCGGATCCGCGCGACCGGGCCGTCCCGATGCGCCGCGAGGGTGATCGGGCCGGCATCGCCGTACTTGATCGCGTTGGTGATCAGGTTGTCGAGGATCTGGTCGAGGGCGAGGCGCTCGCAGGAGAGCACCAGGTCGTCCGCCACCGCGACCGCGATCGTGCTGCCGGCATGCGCCGCCATCGGGTTCAGGGAGGCCACCACCTCCTCCGCCACCGCGGCGAGAGGCACGGGGGCGGCGAGCAGCGCGAGCTGGCCGGTCTGGGCCCGGGAGACGTCGAGGAGGGTCGTGGCCCGGCGGACGTAGCGCTCGACGAGCCAGCGCAGCTGCGCCAGGCCCTGCGCCACCTTGCCCTCCGGCGCGTCGCGCTCGGCGGCGGCGAGCAGGCGCTCGACCTGGCCGAGGATCGGGGTCATCGGGTTGCGCAATTCGTGCGCCACGCCAGCCAGGAAGGCGTCGCGCTCGGCGAGCGCCCGGCGCAGGACGGCGACCTCGCGGCGCAGGGACGCGGCCTCGTCGGCGGAACCCGCCGAACCGTCGAAACCCGCCGCGGCGGCCTCCGACCCGGCGAGGCTCGCCCCCTGTCCGCTCATGCGCCCGGCCGCCCGCGCCCGGCGCGGGTCCGGCTTCGCGGGGTCGGCGGCGCGGGAGGTGAGGTCTGCATCACCGGAAGGGCATAACAAATCGCGCCCCGTCAGGCGAGCGCCGACGGCCCCGCTGCGCGCGCCATCCCGCGCCGGGTTGCTGCGGGCAAAGGTCGCGGTTCTCAGCGCCGGGGCGCCTCGACCGGGACCACCCGGGCGCCGCCGACCGGGCGCTCGCCGCCATTGATGACGTAGAGCACCGGATCGGCCCTCGGCTGGGGCGGGATGCCGGCGACGGTCGGGATCCCGTAGGTGCCCTCCCCCCAGGCGGAGGGGACGAGTTCGCTCGGGCGCGGCAGCGTGAAGTACGGCTCGGCGACGAGACCCGGCTCGAGCGCCCCGCCGGCGCCGTAGGCGCCGAGGGGGGCCGCAAAGGCCGCACCGCCATAGGCCGCGACCCTCTGGCCGCGGCCGCCGTAACCGCGCAGGTTGCGGCCCGGCAAGCCCCTGCCGTGGAAGCCCCGCCCGCGGACGTCGTAGATGGCGGCGCCCCCCGCCGGCCCGGGCAGGCCGTGGACCGCCCCGGCGCCGGGGCCGCGCAGCGGCCGCGCCTCGGCACCGGCGCCCGCCAGGGCCGCCGCGAGGGTGAGGACGATCAGGTCGCGACGCATGGCTTGTCTTCCCGGCTCCCGGCACTCCGCGAGGGCTCAATGCCGCACCGGCATCCTTGTTCCCGCGAGCGAGCCGCGCCAGCCGTGGCAGAGTGCGCACCACGCGGGTCGCGGCGCGGCGGGCCGACCGGGCGGGACATTCCGCCGATCCGATGCGGTTCCGGCCCATCCTGGTCCGTCTGCCTCTAAATGTCCGCCACGGGACGAGCGTGAAGTAGCAGACCCGGCTGATAGTATGATATCCGTCGTGCGAAGGCCCCGATCGACACCGGAAGACGGCAGCATGTCCGAAGATGACGAAGCGCCGCAATCAACGGATCTCGCTCGTGATCGCCTTGCTCTCGAGCGCGAACGATTGAAGTTCGAGCGGCAGAAATTGTCGATCGAAGTATTGCAAAAGCGCCGAGATTCGATCCAGGCGAAGCGTAAGCCGTTTGGGTCGGCGCTCGCGAATCCGCTGACGCTCGCTATCGCGGGTGGATTTATCAGTTTGATGACGACAATTATCTCTGGCTACTACAATGCTGCAGAAAATCGCAGGGCGGAAGCCCAGAAAGCCGATCTCGCGCGCATCAGTTCGCAAGACACGCTTCAGGCCGACTTGATCAAGAAATTTACGGAAGGACCGCGTCCCGTTGTTCGTGAGAACCTCAAATTTCTGCTCGAAGTCGGACTGTTGCCGACCTATGCGAATCAAGTTCGGTCCTATCTTGAGAGAAATCCGGAGGCTGCCCCCCAGGCCAATTATAGTGGGATCCAGGGCGAAGACGACGCAATCGCACTCGGTCAGTTAGCAAAAGCCGATCCTCTCGTCTCCGCAAGTCGATCAGTCGGTCTTCTCTCGTTCGGTTCGATGTCTGTATGCACTGCATTCTTGGTCGCTGCCGACCGTGCGATCACGGCGGGCCATTGCATCATACCACAGGACGGCACCGCACAGCTTGTCGTGAATGGGAGAACGCTGGCCGTTCAGAGCGCGCGTAAGATTTTTGACAACCGGGCCGAGGGCGATTACGCGGTTCTGGCGCTCGGCGGGAACACCGAAGGCCTCGTAGGCCTGAGTCTCGCTTCGCAAGCACCAGCCGTCGGCGACCGCCTCAAGCTGCTCATGTACCGCGGGGGCGTTGATGTGCCGCTCGCCGTCCAATCACCCAGGTGTCACGTCGTGTCCGTCGTGCCGCCGCTCCTGTCTCATGGCTGCGATACGGGACCAGGAACGGCGGGCGCGCCGATCCTCTCGGAGGATGGCAGGTTCGTCGTTGGAATTCATGCCGGCCGCAATCAGGATGGGACTGGTTTCGGCACACTTGCCAGCGTCGTCCTTCTCAACCGCGCCTCGCCATGATGAGATGGATCTGCATTAAAAACCTTCGGCATGGTGTTAGCTGTCTGGTCGCGAGACCTCGTTTGCGCCGGCGGCAACCTTGAGCGCGCGGTCCAGAGCGGTGGGATCGGCGATCTTGGCTCCATCGCGAGCCATGACCGGTTTGTCCTTCCGGCGCTGGTGCAGGACCATCTCGGGCGAGAGATCGTTCAAGGCACGCTGGCGACGGCCATCGCGAGCGACGGTGAGGCCGGCCAGCAGGGGTTCCGGATCCTGATGGCTGTCGATCGTGATGCCCGGCACCTCACGTTGCACCCGGCCGTTGAAGCGCTGACCATGCCGTTGGTGGTCGGGGTATCGGCTCTCGTCCTGCGGTGCTCGATCGCGTGCGCCGGCACGCGGCTTCGAAGGCATCAGCGGTGAAGCAGGATCCGCGCTTGCGCCACTTGCGGATGGTCTCGGTGGAGACGCCGTCGCGGCGTGCGAGGACGCTGGAGGGCTCACGAGAGCGGGCGGTGTCGAGGCGGACGGCGGGGGTGATGCGGGCGTTGGGGTGGAACGCGTGCATCAGCGCGCCCCCTGGAGGAGGAGCGCTGGGCCCGCTCGGAACGCCGGGCTCGACACGCCAGGCATGCTCCTCGATCGCCCAACGCGCGGCATCCCCGACGACGTTCCGCCACCAAACAGCTCGGCGTCATTCGCCGAAGCGGTCACCGGTTCGGCGGTGAAAATGATGCAAAAACAAGAAGCGAAGCAGAGTTGCGCCATGCAAATCTGCTTAGGCAACGTCCGCTGCCTTGGGGCGCTCGATCACGAGCAGGGTCGACGTCGCGGTCGCGTAAAGGCGTCCGTTCCCGTCCTTCAGCGCCGCCTCGGCGAAGACGACGCGCCGGCCCATCGAGACGACGCGCCCTTCCGCGCGAAGCGGCCCCACGCCGGCCGTGATGGCCCGGATGTAGGACACCTTGAGCTCGACCGTCGTGTAAGCCTGGTCGGCCGTGAGCTTCGAATGCGCGGCGCAGCCGCAGGCGCTGTCGAGCAGCGTCGCCGCGTAGCCGCCATGGACCATGCCGATCGGGTTGTAGGCGCGCAGGCTCGGCGTCCCGACGAAGGCGGCCCAGCCATCGCCGACCTCCGCCAGGTCGAACTCGAGCGTTTCGCCGATCGGCGGACGACCCCCGGCCTCGATCAACGTTCGGAGCGTGTCGATCCCCGACAGTCCCGGGGCAAGGGTCTCGACGATGTTCATGTGTTCGCCTCGAGGTTGAACCGCCGGCGCACGGCGGCACTCGTCCGCGCCAGGATGGCGTCGGATCGAACCGGATCGGGCTCGGCCCGGGACAGGATCACCGCTCCGATCATTTCCGCCACGCAGGATGACGCTTCACCCTCGGGATCGGCGTGGCCCAGAGCGGCCAGATGGCGCGCGACCGTGGCCCGCAACCTGGCCGCCGCTCTGGCCACGTAGTCCCGCACATCCGCCTTCATTCTCGGTGCATCGGCCGTCAGGAACGGAAGCGGGCATCCCCCCGTCCTCGTGTCGCGATGCTCGGCCGAGAGGTAGTAGGCGACGAAATCATCTAGCGCCTCGCGCGGGGAGCGACCTTTCCCTTGCAGGGTCGCGTAGGGAGAGGTGGCGAACATCTGCTCCACCGACGCCTGCAGGAGCGCATCCCTGGAGGTGAAGTGCGCGTAGAACCCGCCATGGGTCAGGCCTGCATCCGCCATGACTTTGGCGAGCGCGATGCTGTCCAGCCCACCCTTGCGGATCTGCGTCGCAGCCACCTGCAGGACACGCTCGCGCGTCTGCTGCTTGTGGTCCGCCGCGTAACGCATCGTCTCCCTGGACCTCCTGACGCCTTTATATGATGACCATAATATCAAGAGGCCTGCGGGTCAACCCGGTCTGGTCCGGTCGGACATCGTGAATGGCCGGATCATCCGCGTTGGCCGCGTGCCGGATATCCGTGCGGCGTTTCGCGGATGATCGCATCCCAGCCCCGGGCGCCCGTCACGCGGTCACCCCCGACCGGGCTCACGCCCCCGCCCCCGACGGAAGTCTCACGACCTAAGTCTCACGACGAATTGTCGGATGGGCCGCGCCGCAGGGCTGGCTTAACGATTGGTTCCAGCGGTGGATCACGCACGAGCGGGCGGTCTCATCCCCTCGCCCCGGGCCGCTGAGGCGCCGCCGGACACACGGTTCAATGAGCCGAACGCGACGATCCCGACGCGGCGAAGACTCGCGCGGGCGACGCGCGCCGTCCTGACAGGATAGAATTCCCAAGGAGGAAATACCCCCATGGCAAACTCAGCCGCAATCGGGTCAGCCGGCGATGCCGCGCGCCCGATGACGCGGGAGGAGAAGAAGGTCATCCTGGCCTCCTCCCTCGGTACCGTGTTCGAGTGGTACGACTTCTACCTCTACGGCTCGCTCGCCGGCATCATCGGCGCGCAGTTCTTCTCGTCCTACCCGCCGGCGACCCGCGACATCTTCGCCCTGCTCGCCTTCGCGGCGGGCTTCCTGGTGCGGCCGTTCGGCGCCCTGGTGTTCGGGCGGGTCGGCGACATCGTCGGGCGCAAGTACACCTTCCTGGTCACCATCCTGCTGATGGGCCTGTCGACCTTCATCGTCGGCATCCTGCCCAACGCCAACCAGATCGGCATCGCGGCGCCGATCATCCTGATCGTGCTGCGGCTCGCGCAGGGCCTGGCGCTCGGCGGCGAGTACGGGGGCGCGGCGACCTATGTGGCCGAGCACGCGCCGCACGGCCGGCGCGGCTTCTACACCAGCTGGATCCAGACCACGGCGACGCTGGGCCTGTTCCTGTCGCTGATCGTGATCCTGACGGTGCGGACCGTCACCGGCGAGGCCGCCTTCGCCGAGTGGGGCTGGCGCATCCCGTTCCTGGTCTCGGTGCTGCTGCTCGGCATCTCGCTGTGGATCCGGCTGCAGCTCAACGAGTCGCCGGCCTTCCAGCGCATGAAGGACGAGGGCAAGACCTCGAAGGCGCCCCTCACCGAGGCCTTCGGCCAGTGGAGCAACGCCAAGATCGCGCTCATCGCGCTGCTCGGCCTCGTCGCCGGCCAGGGCGTGGTCTGGTACACGGGCCAGTTCTACGCCCTGTTCTTCCTGCAATCGATCCTGAAGGTCGACGGCTACACCGCCAACCTCCTGATCGCCTGGGCGCTGCTGCTCGGCACCGGCTTCTTCGTGGTGTTCGGCTGGCTCTCGGACAAGATCGGCCGCAAGCCGATCATCCTGGCCGGCTGCCTGATCGCGGCGCTCAGCTTCTTCCCGGTGTTCAAGCAGATCACCACCCTGGCGAACCCCGCCCTCGAGAAGGCGATCGAGAACGTCAAGGTGACCGTGGTGGCCGATCCGGTCCAGTGCGGCAACCTGTTCAACCCCGTCGGCACACGGGTGTTCTCGGCGCCCTGCGACCTCGCCCGCGACTACCTCGCCAAGTCGTCGGTGCGCTACGCGACGGAGGCCGGTCCCGCCGGCCAGCCGACGGTGGTGCGGATCAACGGCACCGAGGTCCCGTTCGCGGCGGGCACACCCGCGGCGGAGTTCAACAAGGCCGCGACGGCCGCGCTCCAGGCCGCCGGCTACCCGAAGGCCGGCGACGCCCAGGTGGTGAAGATGTCGAACCCCTTCGACATCTTCCGGCCGCAGGTGGCCGGCGTGATCGGGCTGCTGTTCGTCCTAGTGCTGTTCGTCACGATGGTCTACGGCCCGATCGCCGCGGCCCTGGTCGAGCTCTTCCCGACCCGGATCCGCTACACCTCGATGTCCCTGCCCTACCATATCGGCAACGGCTGGTTCGGCGGCCTCCTGCCCGCCACCGCCTTCGCGATGGTGGCCCAGACCGGCGACATCTATTACGGCCTCTGGTACCCGATCGTCATCGCGCTGATGACCTTCGTGCTCGGCCTGCTCTTCGTGCCCGAGACCAAGGACCGGGACATCTTCGACGAGCGCGACACCGCGCACTGAGCTGACGAGGCTCCTTGAGGGGGCGCCCGCGGCGGATGTCGCGGGCGCCCCTTTTTCCGTTTCTCGAGGCCCCGCCCGTCCGCCGATCCCGGGTTCCGCCGCGCGACCCCGGCATGACGACGGGGGCGTCGATGCGGCCTTGTCGAGGACGAACCGCCGTCGATCCGGCGCCCATCCCGGCCCCAAACGGAAAAGGCCCGCCTCAACGAAGCGGGCCTCCACATTCGTCCGGTCGGGAGCCTCAGCGGCAGGTCGTCACCCGCCGCACGATCCAGCCCTCGCCGTCGACGAAGAGGCGCTTGCGCGCGGTGGTGCACTGGGCGTCGTCGGCCTCCGCGGCGGTCGCGGTGACACCGCCCGTGGCGGAAACGCTGGAGGTTGCGGTGACGTCGCGGGCCGTTCCGGTCCCGGCCTTCGGCGCCTTGTCGACCGCAGGCGCGGCGTGCCCGCCGAGCGGGGCGACGCCCGTGGCCAGGGTGGCCAGGAGGGCGAGCAGGGGCAGTCGGGCGCAGGGACGCGCACGCATGGTCGGTGATCCCATCGGTTGAGTGCCGAGCGGCAATGTCCGGCGAGGTGGCTCTGGACCGCTCTCTCTTGCCATGGATAAGTCGCGAGCGCCCGAAGAGTTGCGCCGCGCAAGCGTGTCCGTTGAAAAAACGGTAAACGTGCCTGTGCGACGCCGCGGTGACATTTCGCACGGCGTCGCCGGGATTGCGCGGGCGGCCTCGGAGCGGCGCTGACCCTGTATTCCGTCCCCGGGGGACTGTGACGTACCTCCAACGGGCTCAAGTCCGGATCGGTTCCTTCCGCAGGGTCCGTCCGGACCGGGCGCGCATCGACGTCGTGCGCTCGCGTGGCGTCAGGCCGGGACCGCCCGCCCCTGCCCGGCCCGGCGCTGCACCAGCCACAGGCTGATGGCGACGTTGAGGAGGTTCCAGCCGACCCCGTTGGCGAAGGCCGCCGCATAGGAGCCGGTGAGGTCGAAGATCACCCCCGAGAGCCAGCCGCCGAGCGCCATCCCGAACAGGGTCGCCATGATGACGACACCGACCCGGCCGCCGGCCTCGCTCGCCGGGAACAGCTCGCGCACGATGATCGCGTAGGCCGGCACGATGCCGCCCTGGAAGAGGCCGAACAGGGCCGAGATCACGTAGAGCGAGGTCAGCCCGTCGAAGGCGAGATAGAGGAGGAGCGCGACGCCCTGGAGCACCGAGCCGACGAGGAGCGTCGGCAGGCCGCCGATCCGGTCGGCCAGGAAGCCGGAGGCGATCCGGCTGACGATGCCGAAGCCGAGCATCAGGGACAGCATCTCGGCGCCGCGGGCGACGCCGTAGCCGAGGTCGCCGCAATAGGCGACGATGTGGACCTGCGGCATCGACATGGCCACGCAGCAGGCGAGCCCCGCGACCACGAGGAGGCCCTGGAGCAGGCTCGGCGGCAGGCCGAGCGTGCCGCCGCTCCCTGCGCGCCCGCCCCGCTCGACGGTCGCCACCGGCGGGCGCCGGCGCATCAGGAGGGCCAGCGGCAGCATCGTGGCGAGGCAGAACAGCCCGATGCCGAATTGCGTGGCGCGCCAGCCGAAGTCCGAGACCGCGTGCTGCACGAGCGGCGGCCACAGGGTGCCGGCGACGTAGTTGCCGGCGGCGCAGACCGAGACCGCGATGCCGCGCCGGCGCGCGAACCACAGCGAGATGTCGGCCATCAGCGGCCCGAAGGCGGCGCTGGAGCCCAGCAAACCGATGAGGATCCCGTGCGCGAGGGCGAACTGCCACAGGCTGGTCGAGAGCGCGGTGGCGCCGTAGCCGAGGAAGAGGCAGATCCCGCCGAGCACCAGCGGCGCCAGGATGCCGAAGCGGTCGGCGAGCCGCCCCATCAGCACGCCCCCGAAGGCGAAGCCGACCATGGTGAGCGTGTAGGGCAAGGCGGCCGCGCCGCGGGCGGCGCCGAACTCCGCCTGCACGGCGGGCAGCACCACCACGACCGACCACATGCCGACGCCCCCGATGGTGGTCAGCAGCACGGAGACGACGAGGCGGCGCCAGGCGGCGGCGGAATCGAGCCCGTCGGCGGGCAGCGGGCTGGTCGGCACGGGCGTGTCCTCGAATCGTCTTCTGGCTTTGCCGGTGCTGTAGCAGCCGGGGCGGCGTCCGAGGAGCGATCCGGGTGCAACCCCCCTGCCCCGCTGCGCGGGGTGACGGCGTCGCTGCTCGTCATCACCGGTTCGACCCCTGCGGGATCGATGCGCCGTGTCCCGCATCGGCCGCGACATCACGGCGTCACGTGAGGACAGTGTCGAGTCCGGACGGTTATGCCGTCACGAACCTGGCGATGTGCTGCGGATTGTCATGGGATATGTGCCAGACCGAGAGAATCGAGGGCCTGGTTCCGTTCGGTGTATCGATCGGCCCTTCGAACACGAGGTTTCGCCCGAAGGGAACGACGCGCTCGGATCTGAAATGATCCGGTTTCGCGTGTCGCCACAAGGCCTGAGCCAGCTCGGTCGGCGCGTTCCGATCGAAGCCGTGCCCGAGGAAGAACTTCGCCTTCGCCGGCGCCGCCCCTTCCGGGTGCAGAAGGTAGCGGGTGAGTTTCGGGAAGGGGATGACGAAGTCCGGCGGTTTGGAGGAGCCGGCAGGTACCTATCCGGCTCGCCGGTACGAGCCGATCTGGTGCCGATAGACCGTTGCGAGAGCGTGCCTGGGCGCCTCGAACTCCACCCCGAACGCGACGGCATCACCGTAGACGGCCACGATCGTTCCCGTCGCGCCGGCCGGTACCGTCTCGCCGTCGTCGCTCTGCGCGGGCGCCTTCAACGTCACCACGTCGAGTTCCGCGGGGCTGACGCGTGCCCGATCCTCGGCGGCGAAGGGGGTGAGGGCGGGTGCGGGCATGACGGTGTCGCTGTGACTCTCGATACGGAAGGTAATCGTTTCGATCCGCGGAACAAGCGGCGCATCGGCGGAGGTCATACGGGACAGAGATCCGGCACGGATCGGCCCGGACATGTCTGCGGGGCAGCCCTGCGCTCCTCACCCCTCGGCGACCGCCCCGGGGTAGCGCGCCGCCAGGTCCCGGCGCATCGCCTCGGCCCAGTCGCGGCCGCGCTCGCCCTTGGGCGTCCGGATCGGCACCTCCGCCACCAGGCTCGCCGGCCGGCCGGAGAGGAGCAGCAGCCGGTCGGCCACCGCCAGGGCCTCGGGCACGTTGTGGGTCACCATCAGGACCGCCGCGCCGCGCGACGCCGCGCTGCCGAACACCGCGGCGCGCAAGGACGAAGCCGCCGCATCGTCGAGGGAGACGAAGGGCTCGTCGAGGACGAGGAGGCGGGGCGCCAGGGCGAGGGCGCGGGCAAGCGCCACCCGCCGGGCCATTCCCAGCGAGAGCGCCCGCGGGTAGCGCCCGCGCCACTCGGTCAGGCCGAGCTCGGCGAACAGCGCGTCGAGGGACTGGCGGCGCTCGGCCCTCGGCAGGGAGAGGCGCACGTTCTCCTCGACGCTGCGCCAGGGCAGGAGCCGCGGCTCCTGGAACACCATGCCGATGCGAAGATGCGGATCGGCGGTCAGGCTGCCCTCGAAGTCGCGGTCGAGACCGAGCAGGAGGCGCAGGGTGGTGGTCTTGCCCGCCCCCGAGGGGCCGATCAGGCACAGGGTCTCAGCCGTCCCGATCGAGACGACGAGGTCGCGCACCGCCTCGACCGGCGCGGATCCGGCCGGGCGGTAGACCTTGCGGCGGACCGTCAGGGTGAGCAGGGGGGCGGTCGCCGTGGCGACCGCGAGCCCGGCGCCGGGCCCTTTATCGCCAGCGGCGGGCATGGGCGTCGAGGGGCCGGAGCAGCAGGGCGTCGACCGCCAGCATGACGGCGCTGAACACGAGGCTGTAGCCGATCAGGGCCGCGACGTCGAAGAGCTGGAAGTAGTACGAGATGGCGTAGCCGACGCCGTTGGGCCGGCCCAGGAGCTCGACCACCAGCACGATCTTCCAGGCGAGCGAGACGCCCGAGCGCGCGGCGGCCACCGCGAAGGGCTCAAGCTGGGGGATCAGCACGTGGCGGATCCAGGTGCGGCGGTCGTACCGGAAGGCGTGGGCCATCTCCTCCAGGCCGGGATCGAGCCCGCGGGCGCCCTCGCGCAGGATCACCGCGACGTTCGGCATCTTGTTGAGGGCGACCGCCAGGATCGCGGCGGTCTCGGTCAGGCCGAGCCAGATATAGGCCAGCACCGTGATGACCAGCGCCGGGGTGTTGAGGAGCACGAGGAGCGGCGTGTCGAGGAGCCGGTCGGCGGCCCGCGAGCGCCCGAGCGCGATGCCGAGCACCGCCCCCGTCGCCATGGCGAGGCAGAACGAGGCCGCGACCCGCCACAGCGTGATGCCGATGTTGCGCAGGAGGTCGCCCGAGGCCGCCTCCCGCGCCAGGAACGCCGCCACCGCCTCGGGCGACGGCAGGGTGCGCGGATCGGTGGTGCGGCTCGCCAGCCACCAGCAGGCGAGGAGCAGGGCGGCCGAGGCGAGGCGGGCGAGAAGCGCCATCAGCCGGTGCCGCGCGGGGGCCGCTCAGCCATTCGGCCCGCCGTCCCAGTACAGGCCCGCCGGCAGGGTCGCGGCGGCCCCGACCAGGCGCTCGCCGCCGAGCCGCGCCAGCACCGCGTAGAGGCGCTCGGCGTCCACCCGCTCCGCCGCCGCGGTCCGGCGCGGGATGCCGTCCAGGAAGGCGCGCTTGAGCGTGGCATAGGTCGCCTCGTCCTCCGCCGCCATCAGGGGCCGCACCGGCGCCCAGGCCGCCTCCCCGGCGGCCAGTGCCCGCTTGGCCCGGGCCGAGGCACGGGCGAAGCCCGCGACGGCCTGCGGCGCGCGCTGCAGCAACGCCTCGTCGAAGACGTAGCCGAGGAGCGCGATCGGCCCCTCGACCCCGAACGCCGTCGCGATGCCGTCGGCGCCGATCAGGCGGCGGAAGCCCCGCGCCTCGAGCCGGGCGCAGAAGGTCCAGTACAGGAGGGCGGCGTCGAGCTCGCCCGATTCGAGCTTGCGCATCAGGAGCGGCGGCGCGCCGAAGACCGGCCTTGCCTCGCGCTCGAGGTCGAGCCCCTCCTTCTCGCGGGCCCGGGCCCGCAGCAGCAGCCAGTTCTTGTCCAGCGCCCCCCCCGCCACCCCGAGGCGCTTGCCGGCGAGGTCGGCGACGGAGCGCAGGCCGCTGTCGCCCGGCACCATCAGGGCGCCCTCGGTCGAGGAATAGGGCAGGAACTTCACCGCCCGCCCCTCGGCGCGCAGGCGGGCGGCCCAGAGCAGGTCGGACACGATGGTGTCGACCTGACCTCCCTGGAAGGCGATGCGGGCGGCGTCGCTGCCGGCCAGGCGCACGCCCTCGACGACGAGCCCCTCCGCGGCGTCGAGCCCCTCCGCCTTGATGACCGCCGCCTCCCAGGCGACGGTGCCGAAGGGCAGGAGCCCGACCTTCAGGGCCTGCGGGGAGGTTCCTTGTCCGGGAGTTCCTTGGCCCGAGGTTCCTTGACCCAAGGTTCCTTGCGCCTGCGCCGCGCGGAGCGGCGCGATCGGCCACAGCCCGGCCGCCGCCATCAATCCGCGCCGTGAGAGCATGCGCGCCCCTCCAAACCTGCCCGGCCGTGTCGCCGGCCGTTGCCCCCTCAGGTAGGCGGCGCGGACGGCGGCGTCCACCGCTTGCGCGCGGAGGCGCGAGGCCGCACCCTGGGCGGACCCGTCGCCGCGGTCACTTGTACTATCGTCAGAGGGAGAGGACGCCATGCCGAAGGATCAGGTGCTCGGCCCCGATGCGATCGCCGCGCGCCTCGCCGACCTGCCGGGCTGGCGCGAGGCCGACGGCTGGATCATCCGCACCTACCGGACCCATAGCTGGAAGGGCACCCTGATGGTGATCAACGCCGTCGGGCACCTGGCCGAGGCGGCCTGGCACCACCCGGACCTCACCGCGTCCTATGCCTGGGTCGAGGTGCGGCTCACCACCCACTCCGCCAAGGGCCTGACCGAGAAGGACTTCGCCCTGGCGAAGAAGATCGAGGACGTGGTCGGCTGGCAGCCGGGGCTCGAGGGCGGCGCGCTCGAGGGCACGCCGAGCGATCCGCGCTTCGCCTATATCAAGCACGACCGGTAGCCGCCCCGCTCCGCTCACGCGTGTTGCGCCTCCCAGCGCCGCGCGCGCTTCTCGCGGTAGAGCGCCATGTCGGCCGCGTGCACCAGGTCCTCGAAGCCCATCCCGGGCCGGTGCAGGGCGACGCCGCAGGACATCGCGAGCAGAAGGGTCGTGCCGTCGTCGAGCACCAGCGGCGTCCGGCGCAAGCCATCCCGCAGGCGCGCCGCGATCGCGGTCGCCTGGTCGAGATCCGTGCCGGCGAGCAGGACCAGGAACTCGTCGCCGCCGACGCGCCCGAGCACGTCGTGCTCGCGCAGGTCGGAGCGCAGGACGCGGACCAGGTGGACGAGCGCCCGGTCCCCCGCGAGGTGGCCGTGCCGGTCGTTGACCTGCTTGAAGAAGTCGAGGTCGAGGGCGATCAGGCTGACGGGGGCGCGGGCGGGGCTGCGCATCGCCCGCAGGGCCGCGTCGCGGAACGCCGCCCGGTTGAGGACGCCGGTCAGGCCGTCCGTGGCGGCGAGGTGCGCGAGTTCGGCCTCCCGCACCCGCAGGGCCTCGGCGCTCTGCGCCAGAGAGGCGAAGCTCGCGCCCCGGGCGGCCAGGGCTGCCGCCACCGGCAGGCAGGTCAGCAGCAGGACCGCCAGGAAGACCTGGAACAGGGCGGCCTGCTCGCGGGGATCTGCCGCGAGGGCGGCGACCGGGCCCTGGCCGCGCAGGGTCGCGACGGCGCCGATCACCGCGATGATCATCACCGACAGCTGCGTCCCGAGGCGTCCGACCCGGAACGTCGCCAGCATTACGGGGCCGAACAGCACGAACAGCAGTGGCCGCACGGCGACGAAGAACACCCCGTAGGCCACGGTGGCGGTCAGCACCTGCAGCCCCGCCGCTTCCGCGCGCCGGCGCCAGCCCTTGCCGGCGAAGCACCGCACATACTCCCCGCGCAGCAGGGCATGCAGGAAGGGCGTGAAGACCAGGAGGCCGAGGCCGTCGCTCAGGAGCCAGGTGGCGAACGAGGCCCGCAGGTCCTGCCCGAACAGCAGCCAGGCGGTGGCCGCGCCGCCGGTCCCGCTGATCGCCGGGGCGACGAACCCGCAGACCGCGATGAAGCGCCCGACCACTGCGGGCGCCCCGAGCAGGCCCTCGCCCCTCGGGGCCGGACGCAGGAGCGCGGCGGCGACGACGACCTCGACGAGGTTGCAGGCGCTGAAGAGCAGCGGTGCCGCGCTGAGGCCGCGCATCGCCGCATTCGCCGCCACGTTGGCCAGGAACCCGGCGCCGAGCACCCCGGCCCAGGCGCCCGGGCGCCGGTCGAGCAGCGCAGCGAGCAGGACGGCGTTGGCCGGCCACACGGTCGCGATGTCGCGCCCGTTGCTCGTCAGGTGGATCGTGCCGGCGGCGAGCACGAGGTAGAGGATGCCGACGATGCAGGCGGCCTGTCTGGCGGTCACGGACGGTCCCATGAGGCTCGACGGCGGCGCGCCATGGGCGGTGCGCCACTGTCTCGGACATGAGATGGTGGCGCAATCATTGACGGAAATCTAACAAAACGAAGGCATAGCCCGCATTGCTGGACATATATATGCCTTTTGGCGAATGTTACATGCCGTAATGTGGCGAAAAAAGAGTACAACTTGCAGTCGATAATATCAAATAATAGCACGTTATGGGAATGTAGGCCGCAGATCGCCGGTGCCTGACTTTGGGTGAGGCGGCGCGCCGTTCGTCGGTGCGCCAACGCCGCGTCGACGGGCTGCGGCAGGGCCTGTTGCTGATTATCGCCAGATTTCTATCCGACAATAGATAAATTACCAAAAACACTCTCGATATACGGGCACGCCTGATTTGTCCACGTCAAAGTTATGCTTGAAGTGGGTCGATGTCAATCCACATTTTGTTAACATAATCAGTTTCATATGAGATTAGACATCGAGAGGCGGGAAATGGGTAAATAAATGTCTGAATATAGATACTCCGACGGAATCAATGCCAATGTATCGGACGACGACAGTCAAAATGACGTTTTCAATTTTGTCTCCTCCCAAGACAAAGTGATCGTCCTGGCTGGAGGTGGCGACGATCTCGTCTTCGGCGGCGGAAGCGGTGACGAGTTGTACGGTGAAGCAGGAAAGGATACGATTCTCGGCGGATTCGGCGACGATCTCGTCGACGGCGGCGAGGGCGACGACCTCATCACCGACGGCGGTTCATCACCCATCCACACGGGGAATGACACGGTCCTTGCCGGTGCCGGCAACGATACCGTCTGGTACGGCAACGACCTCGACGCATCGACGATTTCCGGCAACGGCGGCAACGACTCGCTGACAGGGGGACTTGGCAGCGACGTCATCTACGGAGACGACGATGCCGGGTCGGGCCTGACCGACGGGGCCGACTATCTCCGGGGCGGGAAAGGCAACGACACGATCTATGGCGGCGGCGGCAACGACACCATCCGGGGCAGCCTTGGCGAGGGCTCGGACTGGGTCTACGGCGGCGACGGCGACGACGTCATCGGTTACGACAGCGACAACGCGACGGTGGTCCTGTTCGGCGACGCCGGCAACGACCTGATCACCGGCGGCTTGGCCAGCGATTTTCTCTACGGCGGCGACGGTAACGACACCCTCGTGGGCGGCAGCGGCAACGACACGCTGACCGGCAATGCCGGCGACGACATTCTCATGGGCGGGGCCGGTGCCGATTCCCTGTCGGGAGACCAGGGCTTCGACGTCGCCTTCTACGGCTCCGCGTCCAGCGGGGTCACGGCGGTGCTGTCCAACCCCGGCTTCAACGCCGGCGAGGCGGCGGGCGACAGCTACGCCAGCATCGAGGGCCTGGTCGGCTCCGCTCTCGCCGACAACCTCCAGGGGGATGGCGGCGCCAACCTGCTCTACGGCCAGGGAGGTGACGATCTGCTCTTCGGCTTTGCCGGCAGCGACACCCTCCTGGGCGGCGAGGGCGGTGACAGCCTCTGGGGCGGCGAGGATGGCGACGTGCTCGACGGCGGCGCCGGTTTCGACCTCGCCCGCTACGACTATGCCGCTGCCGGGGTCACGGCGGTGCTGTACCTGCCGGGCTTCAACACCGGGGAGGCGGCGGGCGACACCTACGCCGGCATCGAGGGTCTGGTCGGCTCGGCCTTCGGCGACAACCTCCAGGGCGACGGCGGCGCCAACCAGCTCTTCGGCCAGGCCGGCGACGACCAGCTCTTCGGCCTTGCCGGCAGCGACACCCTCGTGGGCGGCGACGGTGGCGACAGTCTCTGGGGCGGCCTGGACGGCGACAGCCTCGATGGCGGCGCCGGCTTCGACTTCGCCCGCTACGACTACGCCACCACCGGGGTCACGGCGGTGCTGTACCTATCCGGCTTCAACGCCGGTGAGGCGGCGGGTGACACCTACGCCAACATCGAGGGCCTGGTCGGTTCCGCCTTCGACGACAACCTCCAGGGCGATGCCGGCAGCAACCAGCTCTACGGCCAGGCCGGCAACGACTTCCTGTATGGCGGCCAGGGGGCCGACACCCTCGTCGGCGGAGATGGCTCGGACACCTTCGCGTTCCAGGCCGGCGACTTCCAGGCCGGGGTGTTCGATCGTGTGAGCGACTTCCACGAGGCGATAGGCGATACCGATGCCCTGCTCTTCCTGGGGATGTCGGCGTCGAGCCTGGAGGTGACGCAGCAGGGCAGCGACGTCCTGGTCAGCACGACGCAGCTGGGCGGCACCGGTGGCGTGATCGTCCAGAACTTCACCGTGGCCCAGATCCAGGATCAGCTCGTCTTCTCCTGATGTCTGCCACCCGGCGCCTTGCGGCCTCGCCCGCCTCGTGAGCCGCGCGGTCCGGTGCTCTGCCGGGCCGCACGCGCGATCGGTGACGCCCGTCCGGTCAGAAGCTTCGCCGTGAAGGCTTCGCCGGCAGGTATCGCTCGAACTCCCACGCCCGGTAGGCGTTGGTCAGGACGGCCGGAGCGACGTCGAGGCACAGCTTCCCGATGTCCAAGCACCACCGGTTTCGACGGACCGGCCAGGTAGGCCATGCCCGCCGCATCGAGCCGCTCGTCGGTCAGGATTTTGACCGTGTGGCCCGGTTGCCGACCGGGCGACAGATGGAGAGCGCGAGGTCGCGCCCTCCATCGCTGCATGCGGCTCAGCTAAGCTTCCAGCTTCCGTCCAGTTGTGAAACGTATCCACCCCCAGTCAGATTTGTTCCGTTCATGTACCAGAGGTTGACTTCGTTCGTCTGGGTGTTGTGAAGGACGAGGTCAGCCTTCCCATCGGAGTTGAAATCTCCGGACTGCTCTGCCGTCCACGCCGTACCGGGATTGGCGATATAGCCGCTTCCGTTCACGATCGCGCGTGCGTTCATCAACCAGGCATCGAGTTCGCCGGTGGCGGTGTTGCGCAGCACGATGTCCGTCGCGCCATCGCCGTTCAGGTCGCCGGTCGTTGTGACCGTCCAGCCGGTACCGGGATTGCCGACATACCCGCTGCTCCCGAGAACGGTGTTCCCATTCAGGAACCAGAGATCGATTTCTCCGGTATTGCGATTGCGAAGCACCAGGTCGCCATGCGCATCGTAGTTGAAGTCGCCACTGCCGACGACGTCCCAGTCGGATCCAGGATTGCCGACGTAACCGCTACCCGCGGCGATCTTGCCTTTTCCATCGATTCTCCAGACATCGAGTTCACCCGACGTATTGTTGCGCAGGATGAGGTCGCTCGTGCCATTGCCATCGGTGTCGGTGAGAGCTGCGACCTTCCAGTCGGTCCCAGGATTGGAAACGTAACCACCTCCGATGATGGATTTGCCATCCATCTGCCAGAGATCGATTTCGCCTGTGCTGCTGTTGCGCAGAACAATATCACTTCTCCCGTCGCCGTTGACGTCGCTATGTCCAACGACCTGAAAGCCCGGCGCCGTGTTGAAGACTGGTCCGCCACCCCTGATGTTCGTTCCATCCATGTACCAGATGTCGATTTCTCCGGATTGATTGGCCCATGTAATATCTGACGTTTGATCTGCGTTATAGTCCGTGATCTGCGATGCATTTAATCCGGAGCCGCTCGTAACAGCGACATTGTTTGGATTTATTGCTGCAGCGACAATTTTTGTCCCTTCCGATGTTCCATCGGTGCTGTAAAGGTTCCAGTAATCTCCATCATAACCTGTGAAATACACATCGCCGTTCGCCTGGAAGAACGTCGAGCCATATGTGAGGGTGGTGGTTGGATTTAGATTGTACACCATGCGGGTGCCGGACGCCGTTCCGTCCGTCACCCAAATTTCGTCACCGTTGCCATCGGTCGCCTCGAAGTACGCCTTGTTGCCGATCGTCGTGATGTTTGCGATCCCGGCATCCTGTGAACCGATTCTGATATCTTTCAGCAGCACGGTTCCTGAGGCGCTGCCGTCGGATTTCCACAGCTCATATCCGGATGTGGGAGTATATGCAGCGAATAAAAGCGAGCCATTTAGACTGGTCAGATTATATGGCGACGAGCTGGAAGAGCCACTATATATATCCTTTACCAGTACTGTTCCGGATGTGGTTCCGTCCGTCTTCCATAATTCATAGCCCAAGGTGCTCGTCAGGGCCGTAAAAAATAATGTCCCGTTTACGTTTGTAAAATTGCCGGGGTATGATCCGCCAGAACCTGTATATAGATCAGCCAGCATCAAAGTTCCGGAGGCGGTTCCGTCGGTTTTCCAAAGCTCGTAACCGTCAGGACCATCGTTAGCTGTAAAATAGACCGATCCGTTGCTCGCATATAAATTGTATGGGCTGGAGCTGGACGCTCCTGGGTTGATGTCTCTCACCCGCGTGGTTCCTGCCGACGTGCCATCCGTCTTCCATAGCTCATATCCGTTGGTGCCATCATTTGCCGTGAAATATATGTTGTTGCCAGATCGAACAAAATAACCTGGATAACTGCTATTGGAACCGCTATAGATGTCCTTGACGAGAGTTGTGCCTGATGCTGTGCCGTCACTCTTCCAAAGCTCGTATCCGGTCGACCCATCGGTCGCTGTAAAATACAGCGTACCATTCATATTAATGAAATTTGAATAAGCAGATCCATTTGTTCCCGGATAGATATCCTTGACAAGCTGTGTCCCTGATGCCGTGCCGTCCGATGTCCAAAGTTCAGAGCCGTAACTGCTGGTATAAGCATCAAAATACAATCGATTTCCGACGGTGATAAAATGAGAAGATGTTGCGCCCACTGTGTTGAGAGTCGTGATGCGTCTCGTGCCATAGGCGTCCGACGACCACAACTCTTCATTGGAGCTAGCTGTGCGGCTGAAGTATACAGTTTGCATTGTTATAACCTCCCAGGCTGTAAAGTTGTTTTGCTCAAGGCTTCAACAATATATCATGAAAATATTGACTGTGCAAATAATAATTGATTTGCCGGATTTATAAGCTGTAGTCGTCACCTGCGTTGTTGAATCTAAGCAACTGCGAATTGATATTGTATCATTATCATTTCAGAATGTTTCAAAATTTATTCTGTCGCTGCGCGGGCCGACAACAGATTTAAGTTCTAACATAAATATTGCATATTTATTTATACTAGACATCACAATTGTGAAATGCTGGTCGCCAGGTGTGACGCTCCGCTGAGCGGATGTTTGTTGCAAGTGGCAGCTCCGCGCCTTCCGTCCATTAGAGCGTTCGCACGGAAGCAGAGCAGATCGCTCTATTCACAACAGTTGGGCGGTGATCCCTGGCGTGCCATCAGTCACTGCAGATACAAGTGGGATGTATCGTCGTGGCGGCTTGGGATTGATGCTCAATCCAGGCCTTTTTACCACGATTGGCTGCGATTGCCGCTCTTCATGCGTCTCCTGCCCCGTCTCGGCGAGGAGACTGGGACCCGGCGGCACCCCAGGCGACAGGCTGGCGAGGCCGCGCGATCAGTCGAGGATGGTGGGCGGGAGGGTGGTTTCGGGCAGCCCGGCCGGTTCCAGGATGACCGCAGCGCGTCCGGTCGTGAACCTGCGGCCGGGCGTGATCCGCGGTCTCCGAGGTTCGCTGAACCTGGGATCACGTCGCAGAACCGGGTAGGGCACGAAACTTTCTGAGTGAAGTCAGGAAGTTAAGTGGTGGGCGCGACAGGGATTGAACCTGTGACCCCTACGATGTCAACGTAGTGCTCTCCCGCTGAGCTACGCGCCCGGCGAAGCCGCTTGCCGCGGCCCCGGTGTGAGTGGGCGTATAGAGGCTGTTCGGACGGGTGGCAAGCCGGTTCTTCGCCGACTGGCTTGTCCCGCCCCCGGCGTCCCGCAGCCCCCGCCCCGGAGCCGTGCCCGACCGTCCCGGGCGCGGGCCGGAAGATGCCCGTCGGCGTCGACGGAATCCGGTGCCGCCCTCGAGCCCGTCCTCCGCAACGCGGCATGCACGGCCCGAGGCGCGGTGAGCTTCGGCACATCGCCCTGACGGGGTCCGGGGCAGGATCACGTTTGGACACGCGTGCAGGAGACGCAAGATGACGAGGATTCATGTCACGGCCGGCATGGCCGCCACGGTCGGCGGCTTGGCGGCCCTGCTGCTGGCGGTGCCGGCGGAGGCGCAATGGGGCGGCTATGGCGGAAGGGGCCAGCATGGCGGCCGGCACTGCCCGATGGGCGATTGCGGCTATCACCGGCCGCGTCCGCCGGGCGGGGGCGGGAAGATCTGCTACAACTTCGCGGGCCGGCCTTACGTCTACAAGGGGCGCGGGCGCTGCCCGATCAGCTGAAAACCCGGCCGCGGCGCCTGAGCGGAGCCGAAATCCGCATCGCGAAGCGATCGATCCGATTTCTTATGGCACGGTCCACGACAGTGCGGTCGTGAGGCAGCGTCGGCCCTTCCTCCCCGCGACCTCAGGATGGGGTTTGAGGGTCGGAGGCACGTGACCCCGATCGATCGCATGGTCGCGTACCGTGGGCCGATCAACGCAGGTCTGCTCAGGTTTTGCTGCGCCGCAGGTTTTTCTCGCAGAACCGAGGGCCCTGCTGCGAAACCTGCTGACGGGCACGCCGCCTGCGTCTCGTGCGTCGGGCCGGGTCCGGCTGGTTGCGCATGGGCGCGCAGATGCCGTCCGGGGATTGACGCGCGCCCGATGGACGTGCTCCCGCCTGGCCCGAGATGGATCCGTGCGACGCGATCGGCACCAGGGGGCGGTCCGACGATGCGGTGGCAGGGACGAGGATGGCGCTGCCGCCGGCCGTGCGGCAGCCAGAGGCGCGAGGACAGGTGACAGCCCAGACCCCTTCCCCCGCCGCACCCCTGCGGGCGTCGATCCGCACCGGGCGCGGGCGTGCGACCGCGCGGGACTTCACCCGGATCCGGCTCGAATTCGGGGCCGAGGCCTTGAGCCTCGACGTGGCGGATCTCGGGCTCGGGGCGCGCTGGGTCAGCATCGCCTTCAAGGACGAGAACCACGGCGCCTTCAGCCGGGTCGAGCTCACGGCGGTCGCGGACGGGCCGGAGGGGCCGCAGGGCACCAGCCTGTCCGAGCGCGCCTTCGGGCACGGGCGCTTCACCTGGCTCGGGCGGCTGCCCGCCGGCACCACGTCGCTGCGGCTGACGCCGATGCTCGGCGAGCCGGCCTTGAGCATCACGGAGTTCACCGTCACGGTGCGCAGCCGCCTCGCCCTGGTCGGCCGGGCGGCCCTGCGGCGGCCGGGGCTCACCATCCAGGCGCTGTTCTGGCGCAGCGTGGGCAAGAGGGTGCGCTCGCAGCACCGCCTCGCCCGTGCCCTCGTGCCGCCGGGGCTCACCGGCTACGATACCTGGGTCCGCCACTTCGACACGCTGAGCGAGACCGACCGCGCCCGCATCCGCGCCGAGGTGGCGCAGTGGCGCGATTCCCCGCTGATCTCGGTGGTGATGCCGGTCTACGATCCGGGCCCGACGGTGCTGGAGGAGGCCCTGCGCTCGGTGCGGGACCAGCTCTACCCGCACTGGGAACTCTGCATCGCCGACGACGCCTCGACCGACCCGGCGGTGCCGCGCCTGCTCGCCCGGGCCGCGGCGGAGGAACCCCGCATCCGCGTCGCGCGCCGGCCCGAGAACGGCCACATCGCGGCCGCCACCAACACCGCCCTGGGGCTTGCCCGCGGCGCCTACGTGGCCTTCATGGACCACGACGACGTGCTGCCGGCCCATGCCCTCTACGAGGTGGCGAAGGCCATCCGGCGCGAGCCCGAGCTCGACCTCATCTACAGCGACGAGGACAAGATCGACGCCGAGGGCCGGCGCTTCGAGCCCCACTTCAAGGGCGACTGGAACCCGGAGCTGCTCTACGGCCAGAACTACCTCAACCACCTGACGGTGGTGCGCCGCAGCCTGGTCGAGGCGGTGGGGGGCCTGCGCCCCGGCTTCGAGGGCAGCCAGGACCACGACCTGCTCCTGCGCCTGAGCGACCGCCTCGAGCCCCGCCGCGTCCGTCACCTGCCGGCGATCCTCTATCACTGGCGGACCGCGATCGGCTCCGGCACGTTCTCGGACGCGTTCCTCGCCCGGGCCGAGGCGGCGCGGCTCAGGGCGCTCGAGGAGCTGGTGGCGCGGCGCGGCTGGCCGCACCGGGTCGAGCGGGGCCCGCTCGGCTTCAACCGGCTGGTGAGGGCCCTGCCCGATCCGGCGCCGCGCGTCTCGGTGGTCATCCCGACGAAGGACCGGGCCGAGCTCCTGCGCGTCGTCCTCGACGGGCTCCTGGCAGGCACCGACTATCCCGACATCGAGGTCGTGGTGGTCGACAACGGCAGCACCGAGCCCTCGGCCCTGGCGCTGCTGGAACAGGCCGCCGCCGACCCGCGGGTGCGGGTGCTGGCCCGGCCCGGCCCGTTCAACTTCTCGGGGCTGTCGAACGACGGCGCGGCCGCGGCGAGCGGGCCGCTCCTCCTGTTCCTCAACAACGACATCGCGATCGCCGAGCCGGGCTGGCTCACCGAGATGGCCTCGATCGCGGTCGAGCCGGCCGTGGGCGCGGTCGGCGCCAAGCTGTCCTATCCGGACGGCACCCTGCAGCACGGCGGCGTGGTCCTGGGCGTCGGGGGGGTGGCCGGCCACAGCCACCCCGATATCGGGCCGGACGACCCGGGCTATTTCGGCCGCATGGTGATCGCCCAGGAGGTCTCGGCGGTCACCGGCGCCTGCCTGATGATCCGCCGCGAGGTGTTCGACCAGGTCGGCCGCTTCGACGCCGAGCACCTGGCGGTGGCCTTCAACGACATCGACCTCTGCCTGCGGGTGCGGCGGGCTGGCTACAGCGTGATCTGGACGCCCCACGCCGCCCTGACCCACCACGAATCGAAGAGCCGCGGCAAGGAGGACACGCCCGAGAAGCGCGCCCGCTTCGAGGCCGAGGTCGCCACCATGACCGAGCGCTGGGGCCCGGAGTTGCGCAACGACCCCTACTACAACCCGAACCTCGCCCGCGCGAAGGCGCTGTTCCGCCTCTGGTGAGGCCGCGCCCGTTGCCCGCGCTGCACTGCAACGCTACAGCGTGCAAGGGGCGTAGGGCGCTCGGTGCCGGGCGCTTGGCGCCGGGCGCTCGGCGTAGGACGCTCGACCGGGGCCGGACCGTCGCGGACATCAGGGCGGCGGCGACCGAGGGCGCGCGCCGCGCCGCTGCCAGGAGGACGTGAGATGCGCGTTGCGATGGTGGGGGCCGGCTATGTCGGCCTGGTCTCCGGGGCGTGCTTTTCGGATTTCGGCCACACCGTCACGTGCGTCGACACCGCGCCCGGGAAGATCGCCGCCCTCAAGGACGGCCGCATCCCGATCTACGAGCCCGGTCTCGACGCCCTCGTCGCCGAGAACGTGCGCCAGGAGCGCCTCGCCTTCACCACCGACCTCGCCGAGGCGGTCGAGGGCGCCGACGCGGTGTTCATCGCGGTCGGCACGCCGTCGCGCCGGGGCGACGGCTTTGCCGACCTGACCTACGTCTACCAGGCGGCCCGCGACATCGCCCGCGCGGTGACCGGGCCCACCGTCGTGGTCACCAAGTCCACGGTGCCGGTCGGCACCGGCGACGAGGTCGAGCGCATCGTCCGCGAGGAGCGTCCCGAAATCGCCATCGCGGTCGCCTCCAACCCCGAATTCCTGCGCGAGGGCGCGGCGATCTCCGACTTCAAGCGTCCCGACCGCATCGTCATCGGGGCCGACGAGCCGCAGGCCGCCGCGGTGGTGAGCGAGCTCTACCGGCCGCTCTACCTCAACCACGCCCCGATCCTGGTGACGAGCCGCCGCACCGCCGAGCTGACCAAGTACGCGGCGAACGCCTTCCTGGCCACCAAGATCACCTTCATCAACGAGATCGCCGATCTGTGCGAGCAGGTCGGCGCCGACGTGCAGGAGGTCGCCCGCGGCATCGGGCTCGACAACCGCATCGGGCGCAAGTTCCTGCATGCCGGGCCGGGCTACGGTGGCTCGTGCTTTCCGAAGGACACGCTGGCCCTGGTCAAGACGGCGCAGGACGCCGGATCCCCGGTGCGGCTGGTCGAGACCGTGGTGGCGGTCAACGAGAGCCGCAAGCGCGCGATGGCCCGCAAGGTGGTGGCGGCCTGCGGCGGGAGCGTCCGGGGGAAGCGGATCGCGGTGCTGGGGCTCACCTTCAAGCCGAACACCGACGACATGCGCGAGGCGCCGTCCCTCGCGATCATCGCCGGGCTGCAGGATGCCGGCGCGAAGGTGGTGGCCTACGACCCGGAGGGCGTGGAGCAGGCTCGCCAGCACCTCACCGGGGTGGCGTACGCCGCCGACGCCTATGCCTGCGCGCAAGGGGCGCACGCGCTCGTGATCGTGACGGAATGGGACGCGTTCCGCGCCCTCGACCTGAGGCGCCTGCGCGGCGCGATGGCCGAGCCGGTCCTCGTCGACCTGCGCAACGTCTACCGGCCCGAGGACGCCCGCAAGCACGGCTTCACATACGCCAGCGTCGGGCGGCCCTGAAGGCGCCCTCGCGCCGGACATCATCCGGCGATCGATGGATGACGCCACGATGGGCGTGCCGGCGTCTCCGCCGATTCGCGAATTCTTCCAACGACAAGTTCCGCAGGTAACCGGAAGCGAGCCGATGCAGACCTTCTTCGTCGAGATCAAGTGCCGCCTGGGCAAGACCTACACCGTCGCGAGCGCCCTGGCCGATCGCGAAATTGCATCCGAGATCTATTCCACGGCCGGACACTACGACGTACTGGCCAAGTTTCACGTCGATGACGGCGTTGATATCGGGCATTTCGTGGCCGAGCACGTGCAGACCATCGCCGACATCCACGACACCCGCACCATCATCACCTTCAAGGCGTTCTGACCGCGCCGCCTGCGGGGCTGCCCCATTGCCACCCGATTCATCGGGTTTATCGCATTGAGCGTGTCCCAGACTGACCGGGATCCGCGGGCAAGCTTAACGGGATTGTATGGGATGCCGGACATCTCTGTCTGATGACAATGTTGTGTCGTGTGCACCGGCGTTGTCCCCGGTCGCGCGGCAGGACTTTGACTGATGAAGGCATGTCACAGGTGGACCAAGTCTTGCCGTTCCGGGGTGGTTGGCGCCGTTCCGGGGTTGGCGCGATGCGGGCCTCATACTATGGGTTGAGCCGAATGCCCGGGTGCGGCGCCGCCGCGTCCGGTCCTCCGTAGAAGAGCGTGTGCGAATCGAACGTGACACAGCGTCCTGACATCGCGATCATCGGTCGGGCCTGCCGGCTTCCGGGCGCCTCTGGCGTCGACAGCCTGTGGCAGATGCTCATCGAGGGACGGTGCGCCGTCTCGCGCATCCCGGAGGACCGCTGGTCCCTCGAGCGCATGGGCCACCCCCGGGCGCAGGAGCGGGGCAAGAGCTACACCTGGGCCGCCGGCGTCATCGACGATCCCTGGTCCTTCGATCCCTCGGTGTTCGGCATCTCGCCGCGCGAGGCCGAGCAGATGGACCCGCAGCAGCGAATGCTGCTGGAACTGACCTGGGAGGCGCTGGAGAGCGCGGGCCTGCGGCCCTCCGCGGTGGCGGGCAGCCCGATCGGCGTGTTCGTGGGCGCCTCCTCGCTCGATTACGGCAACCTGCGGGTGCTCGACGCCGCCTCGGGCGACGCCTACGCGGCGACCGGCAACACGCTGTCGATCCTGTCGAACCGGATCTCCTACATCTTCGACCTGAAGGGGCCGAGCTTCACCCTCGACACCGCCTGCTCGTCGTCCCTCGTCGCCCTCGACGCCGCGGTGGCGGCGATCGCCACGGGGCGGATCGACACCGCGGTCGTGGCGGGCGTCAACCTGCTGGTGAGCCCGTTCAACTTCGTGGCGTTCTCCAACGCCTCGATGCTGTCGCGCACCGGCCTGTGCCAGGCCTTCTCGGCCAAGGCCGACGGCTACGTGCGGGCCGAGGGCGGCGTCGTCCTGGTGCTGCAATCGGCGGCGGCCGCCGCCCGCAACGGCGCGACCGTGCGGAGCGTCATCGCCGCCGCCAAGGTCAACTCGGACGGGCGCACCACCGGCATCTCGCTGCCCTCCGGCTACGCGCAGGGCGCGCTCCTCGACGAGATCTACCGCGAGGCCGGGGTTCCCCTCGATGCGATCGCCTTCGTGGAGGCCCACGGCACCGGCACCCCGGTCGGCGACCCGATCGAGGCCGGCGCCATCGGCGGCAAGCTCGGCCGCGGCCGGTTGACGCCTCTGCCGATCGGCTCGATCAAGACCAATATCGGCCATACCGAGCCGGTCTCGGGCCTCGCCGGCCTGCTCAAGGCCAGTCTCGCGCTCGAGCACGACCTGCTGCCGCCCTCGCTGCACAGCGCCGAGCTCAACCCGGCGATCCCGTTCGACGAGCTGAATCTCGAGGTCAACCGCGAGTTGCGGCCCCTGCCCCGCACGGGCAAGCAGCGCTTCGCCGGCGTGAACTCGTTCGGCTTCGGCGGCACCAACGCCCACGTGATCCTGACCGACCCGGCGCCGGCCGCGGCCGCAACGCCGTCCGCGGCGGCGCAGCCGGCGCCTTCCGCGGCGGCGCAGCCGGCGCCTGAGGTGCTCCTGGTCTCGGCCCAGACCAGGGCCGCCCTCGCCGACCTCGCCCAGGACTACGCCGCCCGCCTCGAGGGGGCGGATGCGGCCGAGATCGCCCGGGTCGCGGCGGCGGCGGCCCATCGCCGCGAGCGCCTGCCGGTCCGCGCCGCGATCCCGCTGCGCGATCCTGCCCTCGAGGGACCCGCGGGCGTGGTGGAGGCCCTGCGCGGCCTCGCCGAGGGCGAGGAGAGCCCGGCGGCGGCGGTCGCCACCGCGGTCGAGCGCGCCGGCGGCGTCGCCTTCGTGTATTCGGGCAACGGCAGCCAGTGGGCCGGGATGGGCCGGGACGCCTACTCCCTCAATCCGGTCTTCCGCGCCCGCTTCGACGCCGTCGACGCGCTGTTCCGGCCGCTGGCCGGCTGGTCGCTCAAGGAGGCCCTGCACGCCGACGACCTCGATGCCCGGCTCGCCCTCACCAGCGTGTCGCAGCCGCTGATCTTCGCGATCGAGGCGGCCTCCACGGCGGCCTTGCGCGCCGTCGGCCTGCAGCCCACCGCCATCGTCGGCCACTCGGTCGGCGAGATCGGCGCCGCCGAGGCTGCCGGCATCCTGACCCTCGAGCAGGCCGTCAAGGTCATCTTCTACCGCTCGAAGCACCAGGAGGCGACCCGCGGCCTTGGCACCATGGCGGTGCTGCTCGCCCCGGTCGATGAGGCGCAGGCCTTCCTGGTCGACTACCCCGAGCTCGACATCGCCGCCTACAACAGCCCGAAGGCCGTGACGGTGGCGGGTCCCGTGGCGGTGATCGACGCCGCCATGAAGGCGCTCGCGCGCAAGCGCCGCCGCGGCCGCAAGCTCGACCTCGACTACCCCTTCCACGGCCGGCTGATGAACCCGATCGAGGCGCCGCTGCGGCGCGACCTCGCCGGGCTCTCCCCCGCCTCCGGCACCGTGCCCCTCGCCTCGACGGTGACCGGCGACATGCTCGACGGCCGCGCCTTCGACGCCGGCTACTGGTGGCGCAACATCCGCGAGCCGGTGCGGTTCAGCGCGGCGATCCAGGCGGCGGCGCAAGGAGGGGCCCGGGTCTTCGTCGAGGTGGGGCCCCGCCCGACCCTGCTGCCCCATATCGGCGATTGCCTCGAGCCTCTCGGGCTTGACGGCGCCACGGTCGGCGTGCTGCCCAAGAAGGACCTGAAGGCCGATCCGTTCCGGCGCGCCCTCGCGGCGGCTTTGGCCGCCGGCGCGGCCGTCGACGAGGACGTGGCCTTCGGGGCCGATCCCGCCGGGATCGTGGCGCTGCCGCATTATCCCTGGCAGCGCAAGGTCTTCCGCCTGCCTGAGACCACCGAGACCGCCAACCCGGCGAGCGCCCGGCCCTACCACCCGCTGATCGGCTCCCGCCAGGGGCCGGACGGCCTCGAGTGGCTGGCCCATCTCGACGTCGCGACGGTGCCGGACCTCGACGACCACCGCATCGACGGCCAGGCGATCCTGCCGGGCGCCGCCTTCGCCGAGATGGCGCTGGCCGTCGGCCGCGAGATCGTGCGCTCCGAGAGCGTGACGCTCGCCGATCTCGAGATCCAGCAGCCGATGGTCTTCGCCGAGGACGCGGTGCGCGAGGTCCTGGCCCGGTTCTCGCCGGGCGCCAACCTGGTGCAGATCCTGTCCCGGCCGCGCCTGAGCCAGGCGCCGTGGCAGCTCCACGCCGTCGCCAAGCTGGTCGAGGGCGAGGCGCCGGCGCCGGCGCGCCTCTCCGGCCGCGCGATGGCGCCGCTGCCGGCCGAGACGAGTGTCGAGGGCGAGGCGCTCTACGCCCGCGCCAGGGCCTCCGGCCTCGGCTTCGGCCCGAGCTTCCGCCAGGTCGCCCGCTCGGCGCGGCTCGACGACGTCACCATCGTGTCCGACCTGGTGCCGGCGCAAGCCGATGACCAGGCCCATGCCCGCTACGGCCTGGTGCCGGCGCGCCTCGACGCGTGCTTCCATGGCCTGATCCTGCTCTTCGCCGACCTGCTCGGCGAGGCGGCGAGCCGGGCCTACGTGCCGATCCGCTTCGGCGAGATCCGCCTCGTGCGCCCCGGTGCGGCGATCGCCCGGGCGGTGATCCGCACCCGGCGCTGCAACGAGCGCAGCATCCTGGCCGACTTCACCCTGGTGGACGAGGCCGGCGAGGTGATCGCCACCCTGCGCGAGAGCCGGTTCCAGGCCCTTCGCGTCAAGGCGGGGGGGGATCTCGACGCCTTCGCGATCCGCCAGTTCACCGAGCTCGCCACCGAGCCGACGGCGATCGCCCTCGAGCCGCAGCCGGCCATCGCGGCCCTCATCCGCCGGCAGGCCCGCGCGGTCACTGCTGCCGGCGAGGCGGCCCTCGGCGCCGGCCACATGCTGCTCGAGGGCTGGGCGACCTCGCTCGCCGACCGGCTCGCCCGGGGCCTCGCGGTCGGCGGCGTCGTCGACGTCGCGGCCTCGCGCCGGCTGCCTGCGGCGCTTCGGCCGTGGCTCGTCAACCAGCTCCTGGCCCTCGAGGTCAGCGGCCTCGCGGACGGCGCGGGCGACGACCGCTGGCGCCTGCGCGCCGATGTGACGCTGCCCGAACCCGACGAGATCATGCGCTGGATCGCGGCGGACCATCCGGAGCTGTCGGCGGAGCTCCTGCTCTGCGCCGATCTCGGCGCCGTGGTGTCGCGCATCCTCGCGGGCTCCCTCGCGGAGGCCCCGTCCCTGCCTCAGGCGGCGCTCGACGCGTTCAGCTTGCGCGGCGCCACCGTGCGGGCCTCGGCCGACGCGGTGATGCGGCTCCTGTCCGACAGCGCCGCTGCGCTGCCCCGCGACCGGGCCCTGCGCCTGCTCCAGGTCGGGTTCGGGCCGCTCTCGGCCCAGGTCGCGACCTTCGCGGGGCTCAACGAGGCGCGCCTGACGGTGTTCGAGGCCGACCGGCGCCTCGCCGAGCGCGCGCGCCTCGCCCTGCCCTCCGGCGTCACGGTGATCGAGGACCCGGCCGCCCTGGGGCTCGCCGCCTTCGACGCGGTGCTGGCGAGCGACGTGCTCCACCGCGCCTCCCGTGACCTCCTCGCGCCGCTGGCGGCGTCGCTGGCGGCGGGCGGCCTGTTCGCGGCGGTCGAGCCCGGCGCCTCGCTGTTCCGGGACATGGTGTTCGGCCTCACCCCGGGCTGGTTCGAGGCCGCCGGCGACGTTCCGGTCGGGCGCCTCGACGACGTGGCGGGCTGGCAGCGCTCGTTGAGCGCCGTCGGCCTCGTCAAGGTCGCGGCCGACCGCGCCGTCACCCGCAACGGCAACGACCTCCTGCTGCTGGCGGAAGCTCCGCCGCGGCCGAAGGCCGCCGCCGGCCAGACCTTCGCCTTCGTGATCGGCTCCGAGGACGAGTTCGCGGCCGAGACCGCCTCGTCGCTGGCCACCCTCCTGGTGGCGAGCGGGGTCCACGTCTCGATCATCCTCGATTCCGAGGCGTCCCTCCGGGAGCTCGAGCGCGAGACGCCCGACACGGTGGTCTACCTCGCCGGCGCGTTCAACCGCGGCGGCGAGCCGGCCGAGCGCCTGCGCGAGCGCTGCCTCGGGCTCAAGCGCTGCGTCGAGCATCTCGGCAGCCGGCAGACCCGGCTCTGGGTGGTCTGCCCCGGCGCGACCCGCGACCGCGGCGGGCTGGCCTGCGGGGTCGAGGCCGGCGTCTGGGCCTTCACCCGGACGCTCGCCAACGAGGTGGCCAGCCTCGACGTGCGCCGCATCGACCTCTCGACCGCGATCCCCTCGAAGCGCGCCGCCGAGCGGCTGCGCGACCTGATCCTGTCCGGCACCCACGAGACCGAGATCGTGGTCGACGACGACCGCACCCGGGTGGTGCGGTTCGCGCAAGGGGCGCGCCCCGTGCGCCGCGCCGGGCCCGCGGCCCCGGCCGCGCGGCTCGAGCGCAGCACCACGGGCGGCCTCAACGAGATGCACTGGGGCCCGGCCGAGCGCGCCGCCCCCGGACCCGGCCAGATCGAGATCGCGGTCGAGGCCACCGGCCTCAACTTCCGCGACGTGCTCTGGGCCCTGTCGATGCTGCCCGAGGAGATCCTCGAGGACGGCTTCGCTGGCCCGCGGCTCGGCCTGGAATGCGCCGGCCGCGTCGCCGCGGTGGGTGCGGGCGTGACCGCCTTCAAGCCCGGCGACCGGGTGGTGGCCTTCGCCCAGTCGGGCTTCTCGACCCACATCGTGGTGCCCGAGATGGTCGTGGCGGCCGCCCCCGAGGGGCTGTCGCCGGAGGCCGCCGCCACCACGCCGGTGGCCTTCCTCACCGCCTATTACGGCTTGGTCACCCTCGCCCGCCTCAAGGCCGGGGAGTGGGTGCTGGTCCATGGTGGCGCCGGCGGCGTCGGCCTGGCGGCGCTCCAGATCGCCCGGATGCGCGGCGCCCGGGTCATCGCCACCGCCGGCTCGAACGAGAAGCGGGCGCTCGTCAAGGCGCTCGGCGCCGAGCACGTGCTCGATTCCCGCTCGCTCGCCTTCGTGGACGACATCCGCCGCATCACCGGCGACGGCGTCGACGTCGTGCTCAACAGCCTGTTCGGCGAGGCGATGGAGCGCAGCCTCAACGCGCTCAAGCCCTTCGGGCGCTTCGTGGAACTCGGCAAGCGCGACTACGTCGCCAACACCCATATTGGCCTGCGGCCGTTCCGCCGGAACCTGTCCTATTTCGGCGTCGACCTCGACCAGCTGCTCCAGTTCCAGCCGGACGAGGGCAAGCGGCTGTTCCGCGAGGTGATGGCGCTCTTCACCGACGGCAGCCTGAAGGCGCTGCCCTACCAGCCCTTCGCGGCGGAAGAGGTCTCGGACGCGTTCCGGCTGATGCAGCAGTCGGGCCATGTCGGCAAGATCGTCATCGCCCCCCCGAGGGCCGGCACGGTCCCGGCCGTCGCCACCAAGCCCTTCGTGGTCGCGGCGGACCGGTACCATCTCGTCACCGGAGGCCTCGGGGGCTTCGGCATCGAGGCGGCGCGCTGGCTCGCCGACCGGGGCGCCCGCCACCTCGTGCTCGTCGGTCGCAAGGCCCCGTCGGGCGAGGCGGCGCTCTCGGCGATCGCCGACCTCACCGCCCGCGGCGTCGAGGTCCGGGTCGAGTCCTGCGACATCGCCGACCGGGCCTCGGTCAAGCGCCTGCTCGACCGCGTCGAGGCCAAGGGTGTCGATGGCAAGAGCCGCAAGCTCGCCGGCATCATCCACGGCGCGATGGTGCTGCAGGACGGCCTGATCGCGAACCTCGATTCCACCGCCCTCGAGGCGGTGATCGCCCCGAAGGTGACCGGCGCCGGCCATCTCGACGCGCTCACCCGCGACCGGGCCCTCGACTACTTCGTGCTGTTCTCCTCGGCCACGACCTTCATCGGCAATCCGGGCCAGGGCTCCTATGTCGCCGCCAACGGCTTCATGGAGGGGCTGGCCCGCCAGCGCCGCCGCATCGGCCTCCCGGCCCTGGCGGTGGCCTGGGGCGCCATCGGCGATGTCGGCGTGCTCGCCCGCAACAAGGCCGTCATGGAGACGCTGGCCGGCCGCGTCGGCGTGACGCCGGTCGAGGCCCGCAAGTCCCTCGACCTGATGGCAGAGGCGCTGGGGACGCAGGGCCCTGCGCCCGACGACGCGGTGATCGCCATCGCGGCGATGCACTGGGGCAAGGCCCGCGAGCGCCTCGCGACCCTGCGCTCCCCGAGCTACGCCAGCCTCGGCTCGGAGCAGCAGGCGGAGTCCGGTGCGCAGGCGGTGATCAGCATCGCGGGCCTGCTGCGCGCCCACGACCTCGACGAGGTCCGCAAGACCGTGGCGGACGCCATCGTGGAGGACATCGCCCGCATCCTGCGCCTGCCGAAGGACGACATCAGCCGGGTGCGGGTGCTCTCGGAGATCGGCCTCGACTCGCTGATGGGCGTCGAGCTCGGCGCGAGCCTGCAGGAGCGGTTCGGCCTCGAGGCGCCGCCCGCCGGCGTATCGAGCGGCCAGACCGTGACCGAACTCGCCGACACCCTGATCCAGTCGGTGGCGGCCCCGGTCGACGAGAGCGCCGCGGCGGTGCTCAGCCTGTCGCAGCGCCACGGCGGGGCTGAGGCGGTCGACGCCGAGGCGCTGCAATCCATCCAGGTGCTGGTCGAGCAGAACAGCCAGGACATCAAGGTCATCACCAAATGAGCACCGGATCCTCCAATGGGGCAGGCGGGCGCGAGGCCCTGGCGGGCTTCGTCGCCGCCCGCCTCGGCAAGGCTCCCGTCCGCCCCGCGCCGGCCCGCCCGGCGCCCAAGCCCGTCCTCGCGCAGGCTCCGAGCTTCGACAGCCTGCCGGCCTACAAGGAGCTGAAGCTCCAGCGCTCCGCCGCCGACCTGATCGGCCTCGGCAACCCGTTCTTCCGCGTCCACGACGCCAAGGCCGGCGCCACGACGCGGATCGACGGGCAGTCCTTCGTCAATTTCTCGTCCTACGACTATCTCGGGCTCAACGGCCATCCGGAGGTGAACGCGGCGGCGCAAGCCGCGCTCGCCACCTACGGCACCTCGGCCTCGGCGAGCCGGATCGTCGCCGGCGAGCGGCCGGGCCACCTCACCCTCGAGAGGGCGATCGCGGCGCATTACGGCACCGAGGCCTGCGTCGTGATGGTGAGCGGCCACGCCACCAACGTGGCGACCATCGCGGCCCTGCTCGAGCCCGGCGACGTGATCTACCACGACGCCCTGATCCACAACAGCGTGGTCACCGGGGCGCAGCTCTCCGGCGCCCAGCGCCGCAGCTTCGCCCATAACGATCTCCAGGCCCTGGAGTCGCTGCTGCACGCCACCCGCCACGAGCACCGCCGCGCGCTGATCGTGATCGAGGGCCTCTACAGCATGGACGGGGACGCCCCCGACCTCGCCGGATTCGTCGCCCTCAAGGAGCGCTACGGCGCCTGGCTGATGGTCGACGACGCCCACGGCCTCGGCGTGCTCGGCCGCGACGGCCACGGCCTGCACGAGCATTGCGACGTCCCCCCCGGCAGCGTCGACATCTGGATGGGCACGCTGTCGAAGACGCTGTCCTCCTGCGGCGGCTACGTCGCCGGCGCCGCGGCCCTGGTGGAACTCCTGAAGTGCACGGCCGGCGGCTTCGTCTACTCGGTCGGCCTCTCGCCGCCTCTCGCGGCCGCCGCGACCGTATCCCTCGCCCTGATGCGGCGCGAGCCCGAGCGGGTGGCGCGCCTGCGCCGCAACGGCGCCCTCTTCCTGGCGACCGCCCGCGAGCGCGGCCTCGACACCGGCACCAGCCTCGGCCTCGCGGTGGTGCCGGTGATCCTCGGGGACTCGCTCAAGGCCGTCACCCTGTCCGACCGGCTGTTCAAGCGCGGCATCAACGTGCAGCCGATCATCCACCCGGCTGTGCCCGAGCGCTCCTCGCGCCTGCGCTTCTTCATCACCTCCGAGCACACGCCGGAGCAGATCCGCGAGACGGTGACGGTGCTCGCCGACGAGCTCGACGAGCTGAACAAGGGCGGCTCGCTGGTCGAGCGGCTGATGTCGCGGCGGGCGTGAACCTCTTAGGTAACCCTGGGTCCGCGCTGCGGGACCCAAGGTGACTTGGAAGGTACGGTCTTCTCTCTCCCACCCGCGACCTCATCCTGAGGTGTGAGCGAAGCGAGCCTCGAAGGAGGCCTCCAGCAATCGCTGAGACTTCTGGAGCCCTCCTTCGAGGCCCAGCGATCCTACGATCGCCGGGCACCTCAGGATGAGGTTGAGGTTGGGATAGACGTGTGATGCGCTCCAAGCCGCTATGGTTTGAGCGACAGGCTCAGGGCCTCCCGCAGGTCCCCGGCATCGACGAGCCTGCGGCCGCGCCGCTTCAGGTCGCGCAGCTGTGCCGGCGTCGGGAAGCCGCAATAGGGCAGGACCGGGACGCTGCGTCCCTCCGGCAGCGCGCCCGTCCGCTCGGCTTGCACCAGTACCTCGTCGAGCAGCGGCCGCCCGGCCTCGTGCAGCAGCATCGCCGCCCGCGAGGCGGTGACGCCCTCGGGCAGCGCAACGGCCTCTTGCGCCAGGATGCCGCCGGCATCGATCGTCGGCGCCAGCCGGTGCACCGTGACGCCGAAATCCGGTTCATCCTCCAGGAGCGCGTGCAGGGTCGGCACCGGACCGCGATGGCGCGGCAGCAGCGAGGGGTGGACGTTGAGCCCGCCCTTCGGCGCCGCCGCGAGCGTCGCGGCGTCGAAGATCTGGTCGAAGTGGAACGACAGGATCAGGTCGGCCCGGTGCTCCCGCAGGTGCCCGGTCGTCTCCGGCCCGTTCACGTCGGTGATGGTGGCGTGCGGCAGGCCGAGGCGCCGGCACAGCGTGCGCAAGGGCGTGGCCTCCGGCACGTCGCGGCTGCCGGCGAGCGCCTGCGTCGCCGGAGCCAGCCCCCGGGCGAGGTCGGGCAGGCCGAAATTCACCGCGAGATAAGGCAGGAAGCCCGGTCCGGAGCGCATCAGGTGGCGCCGCACCTGGCCGGTCAGCCCGCCGGTGCTCGGCCGCTCGGGATCGGACAGGCCCACGAAGGCGATCCGCGCGGCGTGGTCGGCCACGAAGCGGCGCACCGCCCGGGCGTTGGGCAGGGCCTCGAGGGTGAACAGGGCGATCCGCACCGGGTCGTCGATCTCCGCGGCAAAGGAGGGGCTCAGCGCTGCTGGCGCTCTCCCATCCGGAAGCTGAAGCCGCGCATGCCGAGGCGGCGCCAGGATTCGGGGATCAGCCCGGCGCCCCGCGCCGCCGCGGCGAGCGCTGCCGGGAAGGCGATCACCGCCTCGTCGCGCGCCAGCCCCTTGGCGATGCGCGTCGCCGCCGCCTCGGCGCTCATCTCGAGGGGGCGCCAGCCCTCGTAATCGGCCCCCATCGCGGTCTTCACGTAGCCGGGGCAGACCACGTTCATCCGCACGCCCCGGGGCGCCAGCTTCTCTCGGAGCGCCAGGCCGTGGGCCAGCAGCGCCGCCTTGGTGCCGCTATAGGCCGGGGCGTCGGGCAGCGGCGCGTAGGCGGCGAGGGAGGAGATCAGCGCCACCTGACCGCTGCCCCGCGCGGCCATCCGGGCGACCGCCGGGAGCGCCACGTTGAGGGCGCCCATCAGGTTCACGTCGAGCACCAGGAAGGCGGTCTCCTCGGTCTCGAGCCCGCCCTCCGGGTGGCCGCCATTCACACCTGCATTGGCGATGACGAGGTCGAGGCCGCGCCGCTCGGCCACGTCGTCGATCCAGGCCCGCACGCCGTCCCGGTCGCGCACGTCGAGGGTGCGCGCCTCGACCGTCGCGCCCCTGCCCCGGCAGGCCTCGGCCACCGCCTCGAGGCGCTCGGCCCCGCGGGCGTTCAGGACCAGGGTGGTGCCGGGGGCGGCGTAATGCTGCGCCAGGGCCGCGCCGATCCCGCTCGAGGCGCCGGTGATCAGGATGACGGGCATGGCTACTCCCGGACGGTGAGCGGAACGCGGCGGCACGGCCGCGCCTGTAGCACGTCGGTCCCGGCCGGGTCGCGAAAAAATCCGGTTGCGTCCGGCGGCAGGGTCGGACTCGAAAAGTGACACCGTCCTCAAGGAGAACCGGAGCGGGACGGAGACCGGCGCCACCCTCGCCCGGGCTTGCGCGCAGAGCGTGCATGCTTGACGGCGCCGGGGTGATGTGGAACGGCCCCTGCTCCGGGCCGCAACGCCTGGGCGGCACGGTCCGCAGTGAGTGAGAGGCGGATGGATCGCGGCAAGCTGAAGCGGTTGTGGCCCCGGATGCCGTCGGAGTCGCAAGGACCCGGCCCGCGGCGCTCGCGGCGCCTGGGCAGCGAACCGACCTCGCGGCGGGTGCGCCTGAGCGACCGCTGGGACGAGGGCTTCCTGCGCCTCGGCGAGATCCGCCCCGAGCCGGCCCTGAGCTACATCATCGACGGGCTCGGCATCCACTACGACGCCACGGCCCCGAGCGAGCTCGAGGTCATGCTCGAGGAGGGCGGCTGGGAATCGGACGATCTCGTCGCCCGCGCCCGGGCCGGCATCGCGCGCCTGCGCGAGAGGCGGCTCAGCCTCGACAACGACCCCCGCCGCCGCGACCTGCCGGCGCGGGCGGCCGGCCGCCGGCGCATCGTGATCGTCGACCAAGCCGTGGGCGATCCCACGGTCGGCTTCGGCCTCGCCGGGGCCAGCGCCTTCTCGGCGATGCTGGCGGCCGCGGCCGCGGCCTCGCCGGAGGCCGAGCGCCTCGTGGTGATGGATCCCGCCGCGACACTGGGCCGGCGCGGCCACATCGACGCCGCCGCGGCGGAAGCGGCGGGGGCCCGGCTGGTGAGCGATCCCGTCACCGCCTGGTCGGTGGCGGAGGACAGCGACCGCGTCTACGTCGTCTCCGCCCATGCCGGCTTCGAGGCGGCGCTGGCGGGCACGCCCGTGACCTGCTTCGGCCTGCCCTTCTATGCCGGCTGGGGCTTCACCGACGACCGGCTGCACCTGCCGCGGCGCACCCGCCGGCGCGAGCCCGCCGAGGTGTTCGCCGCCGCCTACCTGGTCTGCTCGCGCTACTTCGACCCCTATACCGGGACGCCGGCCCGGTTCGAGGACGCGGTGGAGATCCTCGGCCTCGTCGCGTCGCGCTGGCGCGAGAACGCCGTGCCGACCCTCTGCGTCGGCTTCTCGGCCTGGAAGCGGGACTGGATCGCCCGCACGCTGTCGGCGCCGGGCAGCCGCCCGGTGGTCCGGCGGGGGGATGACCCGGTCACCGCGGGCGAGCTCTCGGAGGTCCGGCGCGTCGTGTCCTGGGCCAGCCGGATGCCGGCCGGGACCGAGGCGGCCTGCCGGGAGGCCGGCGTGCCGCTCCTGCGCATGGAGGACGGCTTCCTGCGCTCGATCGGTCTCGGGGTCGCCCTGCGCCCCGGTGCCTCGCACGTCCTCGACGCCGCCGGCGTCTACTACGATGCGACGGGTCCGAGCGACCTCGAGCGGCTGCTCGAGACGGAGGATTTTTCGGCCGATCTCCTCGCCCGGGCGGCCTCCTTGCGCGAGGCGGTGATCGCCGCGCGGGTGAGCAAGTACAATGTCGGCAGCGCCGCGCTGCCGCCGATGCCGCGGCCGGGACCGGTGGTGCTGGTCGCCGGCCAGGTCGAGAACGACGCCTCGATCCGCCTCGGCGGTGCGACGGTGTCTGGCAACGCCGCGCTCCTGCGTCTCGCCCGGGAGCGCAACCCCGGCGCGGTGATCGCCTTCAAGCCGCATCCGGACGTCGAGGCGGGCCTGCGGCCGGGCTGGGTGCCGCCGGACGAGCTGGCGGCGCACGCCGATGTCGTCCTGCGCGACGTCTCGGCGGTCGACGCCATCGAGGCGGCGGACCGGATCGAGACCGTGACCTCGCTGATCGGCTTCGAGGCGCTCCTGCGCGGCAAGGCGGTGACCACCCACGGCCTGCCGTTCTACGCCGGCTGGGGCCTGACCGACGATCCCGGCTGCCCGCGCCGCACCCGTCGCCTCACCCTCGACGAGCTGGTGGCGGGCGCCCTGATCCTGTATCCGCGCTACGTCGACCCGCGCTCCGGCCTGCCCTGCCCGCCCGAGGTGCTGGTGCAGCGCCTCGCCGCCGGCGACCCGGAGCTGGCCCGGCGCACCCTCACCCCCGAGGCTTTGCTCAAGCAGGCCTGGTCGCTGATCTGGCGCCACCTGCTGCGCCGTGGGTGAGGACCGGAGTCCCGCCGTCCGGACCTGACGGATCGAGGCTAGGACGAGCGGTGAGCGCGCCCCTCAGGACCGGGCCGGCGCATCGATGGCGACGGCGCCGACCGGGCGCCAGGGCGCGCCGCGGCCGGTCAGGCGGCGCTTCGCGTCCTGCAGGCCGAGATAGAGCGCTAGCTCCCGCCCGCGCAGGCCCGGCAGCGCCTTCGGGTCGAGGCCGGTCCAGGGCAGGAACGGGTTGCGGCGGATATAGGTGTGCACCGTGACGCGGGTGCTCGCCCGCAGGCTCGGGGCGCGGGCGTGGAACCCGAACGTGTCGGCGATCACCAGGGTGTTGCCCGGCACCGCGACCCGGACCGGCGAGCCGTAGCCGAGGCCCGCCAGCTCCTCCTCGGCGATCCGGAACGAGCCGGCGGCGTGGTGGCCGTTGGCGGCCGCGCGCGCCGCGATGCTCTGCGCGCGCTCCCAGCCGAGCCGCTGCGGGGTCGGCCGGTGCGAGCCCGGCACGTAGGTGAAGGGGCCGTCCTCCTCGGCGACGTCGTGCAGGAAGAACCAGCCCTTGGTGGTGGCGTGGAAGGTGTCGGCGTGGAGCGCGGTCTGCGGGTCGTCCGGCCCGTCGGGCTCGGCCAGCACCGTCTGGAGGTAACAGACCGGCTCGCCGGCGCGCGACGCGGCGTAGTAGGTCAGGCCGCGGAAGGTCGGGTGCTCGGTCAGCGCGCGCAGGTGCGGCAGCTCGGCCAGAGCCCGCCCGCCCAGGGGCACCATCCGCTGCACCGCCTGGCCCTGGCGCAGCTCCCGCGCCTCGAAGCTGCGCCCGTAGATCTCGGCCTTCAACGCCGCGAAGGCGTCCTGGTCGAGGAAGTCGCGCTTGATCACGATGCCGTCGCGGTCGAAGGCGGCGCGGTCGGCCGGATCGAGCAGGGCCGCCAGCCGGGCGCGCCGCCGCTCGGCCATGTGGGCGGCGAGCCTGACCCGACCGACATGGAGCCCGAGCCGGTTCAGGGCCGGGCTGCCGAGGATCGGGTTCTTGGCGAAGGACTTGTCGGCCCCGGCGACGCCGGCGAGCCAGAGCGGCGTCCGGACGGCCGCGCCGACGGCCCGCGCCACGCCGCGGGCGAGTGACGAGGCGCCTGCGCCCGCCGAGACGGTTGAGGTGGACGACATCGGAGCGGTTCCTCCCGGGCCCCGCGCGCGGCCGCGCTCACCGTCGTGGGCGGCCTTTCGCGCCGTGAGAGCAGTCTTCCCGTCAGCCATGCGCCGAGGCATCACGACCGAGGCAGGATATTGTCCGGCCAGTATCACGCAAAAGAGCGGATATGTACGGGCCGGACGGTGAGGTGCCGGCTTCTTCCCGAAGCGATCGGCGCTCTCAGCTCAACACGGGCGATGTCGATCTGGCTTTCACCTATGCGAAAGCTTGCGGTGATGCGGGCGTGGGTGGTGCCCGGAAACGACGAAGGGGCCGTTTCCGGCCCCTTCTTGTTCTTCCGTTCCTTGCTGTACGGTCAGGCGTTCTGCAGCGCCTCGAGGCCCGGCAGGTCGCCGCCCGCCTCGACCGTGCCGCGGGCGCGCGTGCGCACCTCGAGCCAGGCGCCCTGCGCGAGGTCCAGGCGGGAGGCCGTCGCCTCCACCGCCGCCGCCATGCCCTCGCCCTTGTAGTAGACGCCGCGGATCTGGATGTTGGCCACGATCGCCTTGACGAAGGCCTCCCAGAGGTCGCGCCGGGGCGGCGGGGCCTGCGTCCAGAACGTCTCGAGGCCGCCCTGGTAGGTCAGGCCCTCGATGTCGTAGATCGCGGCGCCCAGGGTCATGGTCGGCTTGTTGGCCCGCATCGACCAGAGGCCGACGGTGCTGTTCACCGTGACGACGCCCCGGCAGCCCTCCAGCATCGCCCCGAGATCGCCACCGTCGACGAAGTCGACCCGGTCGGCCACGCCCCATTTCACCGCCGAGCGGCGCACGATGCGCGCCCAGTTGCGGATGCCGGGATCGAGGGGGTGGATCTTGACGAGGAGGCGCGATTCCGCCGGCGCGTGCTCGGCGAAGGAGCGGATCACCGCGTGGATCGGCGTCTTCAGGTCGAAGAACGGCGAGTAGGCGCGCAGCTGGAAGTCGTTCTCCATCTGCAGCGGCAGCACGTAGTAGGGCGTGCCGGCCTCCCGCAGGCGGCGCACCAGGGCGTCGCCCCGCGGGCCGGTGCGCTTGGCGCGCAGGATGTGCAGGCCGGTGCCGATATAGACCAGGGCCGGGTGGTGCACCTGGTGCGACTTGTAGCCGGGATAGAGCCACCAGAGCCAGTTGCTCATCAGGTGGTAGGCCATATCCCAAGCCGCCTGGGTGAGGAAGCTGTCGCGGTAGCGCGGCACCAGGTCGGGCTCGGGCGCCTGCGCGGCGAGCGCCATCACCGCCTCCGGATCCTTCGGGAAGCAGCTGTCGCCCGACATGCCGTCGCGCTCCAGCGTGATCCAGTCCGGCCGCAGGTAGCCGAAATCCGTCACCGTGACGTTCAGGCCGCGGGCCTTGGCGGCGGCGATCGCGACCTTGTGGTAGTAGCGCTGCTCGCCGAGCAGCATCAGGTCGGTCACGCCCTCGCGGTCGATCAGGTCGGCGATGAAGGCCGGCCAGGTCTCCCGCGTGCCCCGGAAGTTGATCCCGCCCGGCCGGCGCCAGAACAGCCAGTCGCCGAAGCACAGGTTCACCCGCAGGCAGCGATGGCCCCGCGCCTCGAGCGAATCGGCGACCCGGGCGAAGAACGGCGTGATCGGACCCTGCAGGAACAGGAAGACCTGGCGATGACCGGGGCGGAGGCCCGGCCGGCTCGGTTCGACGTTTCGCGCGGGCTCAACTCTCACGGGCACACCTCGAGTCTGGGCGGGAGCCGGATGACCGCGCACGGTCGTCCGGATCGGCCCTGCGGCGACGAAGGCCCGAACAGGCTGATGCCAGCCTGCCCGGACGGGCATTCGGGGCGCGCGAGCTGCGCGCGAGCCGCTGACGAAGCGGACAGTACCGACCGGCCCGAGGCGAACAATGGCAAGGATGCAACACTCTGTGGAAATCGCAGTCTCGCCGTCGCGCAGGTCCGGCCGTCGCGGTCGCCCGTCGGGCGACGGCCGCCATTAGGCCGCCGATCTGGGCAGGAACGTGGACATTCCGGCGTTATGCCCCGGATTCACAGGGCGTTGCGATCGTGCCACACTCCGTGCCTGCCGCCACGCTCGTGACGCATTCGCGGCCGACGCCCCTCCTCGTCGACCCGTCGGCCGTGGACCCGGGGCAACACCGGGAGCGCGCGTGCACGCGGAACGCCGAAACGGCGCTCCGTTCATTCGATCGTGATGGTCCGGGATGATAGAGGGAGGATGGCGAAGCGTGGCCGCGTGCGGCCGTGCTCGTCTGCGTCTGCCGATCGGGATCGGGACGGATGCCGGCCGGTCTTGAGGCGCGGCCGGCATCGTAGGGTACAGGACCGAAGGGGTCGTCGCGGACGGCTCTCGAGAGTCGTTCGGAGGGTGAGTGCATGGTGCGCGTCGGTATGCCAGCGGTTCTGGCGGCGGCTTGCCTCCTGGCGGGTTGCAGCCTCCTGGCGGGTTGCAGCAGCTTCCTGCCCGCGGCGGGCCCGACGGCGAGCGCGGTCCAGGAGGGGGCCGACGTCGCCACCGACCAGGGCCTGCTCGCCCGCTACGAGATCATCGACGTCGACGCCGCCGTGGTGGAGGCCCTGCGCGGTCGCCCCCTCGACAGCCTGCTCGCCTCCTTCGGCGACCGCCGCCCCTCGGTGCAGCCGGTGATCGGCGTCGGCGACGCCGTGACGGTGACGATCTGGGAGGCCGGCAGCGGCGGCCTGTTCTCGGGCCCGGCGATCGCCGACCGCTTCTCCACCGGCTCGAAATCCTCCAGCATCCCCGAGCAGATCGTCGCCCGGGACGGGACCATCTCGGTGCCGTATGCCGGCCGCATCAAGGTGGCGGGCCGGCGCGCGCCGGAGGTGCAGGCGCAGATCGAGCAGGAGCTTGCCGGCAAGGCGATCCAGCCGCAGGTGCTCGTCACCGTCAACTCCCCGCTCAGCACCAGCGTGACGGTGCTGGGCGAGGCGGCGGCCGCGGGCGGCGGCGCCCGCTTGGCGGCGGCCCGCGGCGGCCCGGTTTCCAACCTCGGCGGCGGCCGGGTGCCGCTGACCGAGAAGGGCGACCGGCTCCTCGACGTCATCGCGACGGCGGGCGGGGTCGCCGCGCCGGTGAACGAGACCTTCGTGCGCCTCTCCCGCGGCTCGACCACCGCGACGGTGCCGCTCACCGCAATCGTCTCGAACCCGCGCGAGAACATCTTCCTGCGCCCGGGCGACACCCTCACCCTGGTGCGCGACCCCCAGACCTTCCTGGCCGTCGGCGCCACGGGGGCGAATTTCGAGATCCCGTTCTCGGCCGAGGGCATCACGCTCGCCCAGGCGCTCGCCAAGGCCGGGGGCCTGCGCGATCTCCAGGCCGATCCGGCCGGCGTGTTCATCTTCCGGTTCGAGCCCGCCTCGGTGGTGCGCCGCCTGCACCCGGGCAGCCCGCTCCTCGCCTCGACCTTCGTGCCGGTGGTCTACCGGATCAACATGCGCGACCCCAACAGCCTGTTCGTCTCGCAGGCGTTCCGGATGCGCAACCGCGACCTCGTCTACGTCTCGAACGCGCCCTTCACCGAGGTCCAGAAGGTGCTCAGCGTGTTCTCCACCGTCACCTCGCCGATCGCCTCGGGCGCCTCGCTGTACTCGGCGACGCGGTAATCCGGCGAACGATCCCTCGGAACGGAAACGGGCCCCGCGGGGCCCGTTCTTGATTCGCCTGGAGACGAGGGCGGCGCTCCCGCCGCCCTGCGCCGTCAGCGGCTGAACTTCTTGTACTTGATCCGGTGCGGGATGGTGGAGTCGACGCCCAGGCGCCGCTTCTTGTCCGCCTCGTAATCGGCGAAGTTGCCCTCGAACCACTCGACGTGGCTGTCGCCCTCGAAGGCGAGGATGTGGGTTGCGATCCGGTCGAGGAACCAGCGATCGTGGCTGATGATCACCGCGCAGCCGGCGTAATCCTCGAGCGCCTCCTCCAGCGCCCGGAGGGTGTCGACGTCGAGGTCGTTGGTCGGCTCGTCGAGGAGCAGCACGTTGGCGCCGCTCTTGAGGATCTTGGCGAGGTGGACCCGGTTGCGCTCGCCGCCCGACAGGACCCCGACCTTCTTCTGCTGGTCCGAGCCCTTGAAGTTGAAGGCGCCGCAATAGGCCCGCGAGTTGATCTCGCGCTTGCCGAGATAGAGCACGTCGTTGCCGCCGGAGATCTCCTGCCAGACGGTGGCGTCGGGGTTGAGCGCGTCGCGGGACTGGTCGACATAGCCGAGCTTGACGCTCTCGCCGACGCGGATCTCGCCCTTGTCGGGGCTCTCCAGCCCGTTGATCATCCGGAACAGGGTGGTCTTGCCGGCGCCGTTCGGGCCGATCACCCCGACGATGCCGCCCGGCGGCAGCTTGAACGACAGATCGTCGATCAGCAGCCGGTCGCCGAAGGCCTTCTCGAGGTGCTCGAACTCGATGACGTTGTTGCCGAGCCGCTCGGCGATCGGGATGACGATCTGGGCGGTCGAGGGCCCCTTCTCCTGGGACTTCGCCACCAGCTCCTCGTAGCGGGCGATGCGGGCCTTGGACTTGGCCTGCCGGGCCTTCGGCGAGGCCGACACCCATTCCTGCTCGCGCTCGAGGGTGCGCTGGCGTGCCTCCTCCTCGCGGCCTTCCTGCGCGAGGCGCTTCTGCTTCTGGACCAGCCAGGACGAGTAGTTGCCCTCGTAGGGAATGCCCCGGCCGCGGTCGAGCTCGAGGATCCACCCGGTGACGTTGTCGAGGAAGTAGCGGTCGTGGGTGACGATCAGGATCGCGCCCGGATAGGAGCGCAGGTGGCCTTCGAGCCAGGCCACGGTCTCGGCGTCGAGGTGGTTGGTCGGCTCGTCGAGGAGCAGGAGTTCCGGCTGCCACAGCAGCAGGCGGCAGAGGGCGACGCGCCGTCGCTCGCCGCCCGAGAGGGTACCGACCGCGACGTCGTCGCCCGGGCAGCGCAGGGCGTCCATCGCCTGGTCGACCTTGGAATCGAGGTCCCACAGGCCCTTGGCCTCGATCTCGTCCTGGAGACGGGTCATCTCGTCCGCCGTCTCCTCGGAATAGTTCATCGCGAGCTCGTTGTAGCGGTCGAGGATCGCCTGGGACTCGGCGACGCCCTCCATCACGTTCTCGCGCACGGTCTTGTCCGGATCGAGCTGCGGCTCCTGCGGCAGGTAGCCGACCCGCGCGCCCTCGGCCACGAACCCGTCGCCGTTGAACTCGGTGTCGATGCCCGCCATGATCCGCAACAGCGTCGACTTGCCGGCTCCGTTGACGCCGAGCACGCCGATCTTCGCGTCCGGGTAGAAGGACAGGTGCACGTTGTCGAGCACCTTCTTGCCGCTGGAATAGGTCTTGGTCAGACCCCGCATGTGGTAGATGAATTCACGGGCCATGGCGGTGATCCTTTTCGGGTTCTGGCGCGCGGTCCGGGTTGGGCGGTTTTCTGCCGGATTCGGGCCGTTTCCCGGGATACGATCGGATCGCCGGGCGTCGGCGCGGCCGGCCGCGCGCGGGAATGGGGAGTGCTCCCGCGCTTACCAGGGCCGCCGGGGGGGTGCAAGGCGGCGCCTGGGCGGCGCTCCGCCGCCCTCACCCGAAGGGGTTCCTCACCGCCTGCGTCGCCACCCGGACCTCCTCGGCCCGCTCCGGCAGGTGCCCCTCGCCCTCGAGCGCCGCCACGATCGCCGCGAGGGTCTGCATGAGCGCCCTCGCCCGCTCCAGGCTCTCCCGGTCCCGGGCGAAGTCGAGGGAGCCGTGCAGGGCGATCCGCGCGGTGCCGTTCTCCAGGGTGAGGCCGCCGAGGGTCTGGACCGCGGCATCGTCGGCGAAGGGGGTGAAGGCGGGCTTCGCGTGCGCGGGCATGGGGCGTCTCGTCAAGGCAGGTTTCGCAGCAGTGGCTGCCGGTTTTGCGATGAAAACCTGCGGCAGAACAACGATCCAAGCGGACGACGCGCCGGCCTGCCAGCGCCGGTCAGCTCAGAACAGCGAGCGGAGGAAGTCGCGCCAGGCGCGGCGCGCGGCGCGGCGCAGCTCGGCGGTGAGCCAGTCGAGGAAGCTCGGCTCGCGGCGGCTGCGGGGGCCGCCGGCATACTCGTCGCGCCGCGGCTCGGGCAGCGCCATGGTGCGGCGGCGGACGGAATCCGGCAGGTCCGGGAAGGCCACGATGCCGCCGATCGTCGCGAGCTGGGCGAGGGAGACCGCCTCCCAGGCGTCGCCCGGGGCGTTGCGGGCGAGGTAGACCCCGGCCTCGCCGCGATTCGCGTCGTAGACCGCCTTGAACAGCCGGCTCGGGATCAGCACCCGGCCGCGCAGCGACTGGACGCTCGCGCCCTCGAACAGCGGCCCGGTGACGACGAAGAGGTCGCCGCGCTCGATCGCCAGCGCGCGCACGCTGCTCTCGATTCCGGCCCAGAGCCGGCGATTGTCGTCGGGGTTCTGCGGCACGATGTTGGCGAGGCTGAAGGACTCGGCCTGCGCGCTCGGGGTCGGCATGTCGCCGGAGGGAGCCATGTGGCCCCGGTCCCAGCCGCTGCCGGCATAGTCCGCGAGTTCGGAGCGCATCGCCTCCGGCAACTGCTCCTCCTCGTGGAAGGCGTCGGCCCGGTCGATGCGGCGGGCGGCCTCGACGCCCGCGGCGGTGAGGTGCTCGGCGGCGTAGAGCGGCGTACGGGACAGCCCCGAATACAGGACCGCGAAGGCCTGGTAGCACAGGAGCGTGGTGTTGGCGGAGAGCCGCGGGTTGGTGAGCGCCGGGAGCGTGCCGCCGGCGAAGTGCTCCGGGCAGCCGCGCGCCAGGACCGGCCCCGGCAGGACCAGCAGGAGCAGGCACAGGGCGCCGCGAGCCGGCGGCAGCGCGGCGCGGGTCCTGGCGGTGGCCACCTTGGCCGCGCGCCTCACGCGCAGATCCGGACCCGCCGCGGGCCCTCCGGCGTCGGCCGCACCCGCCAGGTGCAGACGGGGATCCGGCGGCGCGAGACGGTGTCGCAGGTCCGGTCGGTGGGCGGGCAGACGGGACGATGCGGCAGCCAGGTCGGATCCAGGGCGGGGTACAGGGGCACCGCCCCGGCCTGACCCGGCACCGCGAGCAGGAGACCCAAGGTCAACCCGGGCAAGGCGAGCCCGCGAGCGGCAAGCCCGCGCGCCGGTAGCGACCGTCCCATCCGACCTCCTGGGGATGCGTATTGGCGAGATCGCGGGGCGATCACGGCCTGCGCGAGCATTCTAGCGCATTCCGGCGCAGCTGTCCCGCCGCGCCCGGAATTCACCTCAGGTTCAGGATGTTCTTCGGAGTTGTTGCGCCGCGCACAGCCGCAACCGTGGCGTTAGAAGGTCGCGCGATGGCGCGAACGGCCGCTTGAGGTATAACGGCGGCCAGCTGCCAGGATCCCCGGCCCACGAGGGCCCGCGCGGGTCCGCCCCCGAATGAGCGAGTGTCACGACGTGTCCGATCCGGTTCTCCCCCTCCTCGACCGCGTCCGCGAGCCTGCGGACCTGCGCCAGCTGCCCGAGAGCGACCTCGCCCAGCTCGCCGCCGA